>CAYXHM010000001.1:0-764038 GCA_964464965.1 uncultured Flavipsychrobacter sp.
CATAATACACTGATGATTGTTAATTTAGTGTTTTAGTGCGGCAGCCTGTCCCTAAAGTAGCCATAAACCCATGTACCGGCTATCGCACTCAGCAGCACCACACCTACTACAAAGAAACCTGTGCCTATCTGCGCGAACAGCGGTCCGGGGCAAGCCCCTGTCATGGCCCAGCCCAAACCGAATATTACCCCGCCGGCCACCTGTCCTTTATTGAACTTTTTCTTGTGAAACTGCACTGTTTCTCCGTGAATAGTTTTTATACCCAACCTTTTTATCAGCGCAACAGATATAGCGCCTACCACTACTGCACTACCTATGACGCCATACATATGAAAGCTCTGCAACCTGAACATTTCCTGTATCCTATACCACGATATGATCTCTGCTTTTACAAACACTATCCCGAACAGTATGCCAACAGCAAGATACTTAAGGTTATACCACCACGGATGTTGCAGGGCTGTGTCGTTAACACACATAGTGTCTAAAGAACGGACCTCGTAGTCTGTAAGCGTGTGGCTGTCTTCTGCCTGTACATGTGGTGGCAATACACCATTTGGGATGTTATCTTTTATACTCATCTTTTTAAAATCAGGATTTATAAACCCAGGATAAATGGCAACAATACATTTGCCATAATAAAGCCACCAGCCATAAAACTAATGGTTGCTACCAATGAAGGCCATTGCATATCGCTGAGGCCCATAATAGCATGGCCGCTGGTGCAGCCGCCCGCATATCTTGTGCCAAAACCTACCAGGAAACCGCCGCCCACCAGCATGATTATTCCCCTCAGTGTGAACAGGCTTTCAAAGCTGAATAACTCTGTGGGCAGCACATTTGTTGTATCGGTAATGCCATAGACCTTCAGTTCTGCCAGCAATGCGGGTGCTACCACTATATTGCCGGGGTTAGCCAGGAAGAACACCGTAAGTATGCTACCTATAAGAATACCGCCAACGAAGAACATATTCCAAACCTCTTTCTTCCAGTCGTATTTGAAGAACCTGATATCTGCGGGAAAACATGCAGCGCAGACGTGGCGGAGATTTGCCGAAATACCAAAATGTTTATTGCCCAGTAATAATAATGCAGGTACAATCAAACCTATCAGTGGACCCGCTACATACCACGGCCAGGGTTGCTTTAACAATTCTATCATGTTTCTAATTCAGTCGCAAAAAAAGGGGGACATTTGTAATATCCCCCATGTTACAAAAAAGACATACTATCCTATATTCCGCATCAGCTCGTCTATACCACCACCATTCTCCACATTGGCTATACCGTGCTGCTTCAGCAGGCTTACGGCCATACTGCTCCTGCCCGCCACTGCGGCAATACAATACTTTAGGTCCCGGTATTGCAGCTACCGCCGGTATATTTTGCTGCAACATGTCTAAAGGTATGTTTATTGCACCATCAATATGCCCGCCGGCAAATTCATCAGGTGTTCTTACATCAATAAACGTTGTTTCATTTTTTTCCATCATCACTACTTTATTTAAAAGGTTTTTGCAAAGATGATGCGCTGCAAAGGTTTGTTTTGTGACAATAGTTACCGGCCAGGCATTTTAGCATTTCTTTCAGAGCATACCTAAAATGCCAGGGCCTCACGAATGATAATGAATAAACCCATGAGCAATACAAACCAGCCAAATAGTTTCCTCAGTTTATCACCATCTATCTTCCTGCTGAGCATACCGCCTATAAAGATACCCGCTATTGCAATGGCCGATACTGTTAGCAACAATGGCCAGTCTATATTATACTGCCCTATGTCTGCTATAAAACCTATTGTACTGTTAATAGCAATTATAAAGAGTGAAGTACCTATAGCCTTCTTCATAGGCAGCCCCAACAGCATAACCAGTGCCGGTATTAACAGGAAGCCGCCACCTGCTCCCAAAAAGCCTGTAATGAGCCCTATAGCCACCCCATATGCCATAAGTGGCAGTATGCCCCTGCGTTCAGCCTTTACTGCCATTTCTTTCCGCCCCCTTATCATACTTACCGATGCTGTAAGCATCAGTATGGCGAACAATACCATCGTGAGTACAGAAAATGAAATGCTGCTCCCGCCAATGGGTATGTCTGCCGGAATGAGGGGGATAATGAACCTGCGGGTAAGAAAAACGGTGATTACAGAAAACACACCAAACAGCAATGCTGTTCGTACATCAACAAAACCCTTCCTGTAATTATTAAACGTGCCGACAACGCTGGTGCTGCCTACTATAAAAAGCGAATATGATGTAGCAACCAAGGGCGATATACCAAAAAGGTACACCAATACAGGCACGGTTAAAATAGAGCCGCCACCACCTATCAGCCCTAAAGAAATACCGATAAACAGCGATGCTATATAACCTGCTAATTCCATTGCGATGCAAATATGGAGCATTTATTATAGCCGAATGGTGATAATAATCACACTGCAATTCAACTATCCTTTATCCACTCAACAGAACTCCTGTGAATAATAACCCATCCCTTATTTTCCATCTTTTTCAACAGGCGGCTAATCACCTCGCGCGATGAGTTGAGGTCATTGGCAATTTCCTGGTGTGTCATATTAATAACCCCACCGGTTGCCTCCGCCTGCTTTACCAGGTAGTATTCCAGCCTTTCATCCATATTACTGAAAGCTATGGCGTCAATGGTTTTCAGCAACTCTTCAAAACGGTTACGGTAAGATGTTATTACAAACCTGTACCAGCTTTTGTACTTACCCATCCACTGCTCCATATACTCTATGGGTATGCTCAGTACGGTAGCGTCTGTCATGGCTTTTGCCAGTACCTCGCTTGTTTCCTGCCGTGTGGCGCATACCATAGATAGAGAGCATGCCTGCCCCGGGCTTAGGTTATAAATAAAGAACTCCCTGCCTTCTTCATCTTCCCTGTACAGCTTTACTATACCCTCTACCAGCAGCATGGTTGACCTGATGGTCTGCCCCACTTTCAGCAAGGTATCGCCTGCTTTTACTTCCCTCACTGTGGCGTGTTGCAACATTTCTTCGTACAATCCCTGCTCCAGGCCGGGAAACAAGGTTTTAATACTATTGACATCCATACAAACAGTGTTATCTATCCTGTTAAAACATTTATGCAATATAAAAAATCCACCCCATAGAGGGGTGGATGCGACAATATGTTTACCTGCATCATTTTAGCTGCCTATGCGGTGCTTCAGTTCATGCACCTGAGATTCCCAAAGGTTCTCCTGGTCTTTTATGTCTGTTTTATCAGCAAAGTCTGTAATGGTCAGTATGGTTTCATTGGTCACCGGGCTTTGCTCTATCCTGAATTCAAAGAATTCATTTTCAGGATAATAGTCCCACCTGTAGCGCACATACTCATTTTCAAGCTGGTCTATCTGGTAAGCCACATCCTCCGCACCGTTCCAGGAGAACCTGAATGTAGTATCCCTTTGGTCAACTTTATCTGCAAACCATTCTGACAAACCGACGGGTGTAGATAAAAACTCATATAATATAGATGGCGAACACCGCATCGGGAACTCTAAAGAATACATTATTCTGTTCTTACTCATTTGGACAATCTTAGGCTGCAATAATATAAAAATGAATGAACAATCAAAATTTTTGTATCAAAATCACTCCAGATATTTTGTATTCACATATCACCTTCTGTAAAAATCGTGTTAAGGTATTCTTAATTTTTTTTGGGTTGGATTGTGCTAACCCTTAGATTTGTCTTAGTAATGACATTTTTTTTAAGGGATCCGCAAGGGTTTATTCTTTTTTTTAAAAAAACTTAGTTCTGCCTATGTCTATGCGTCAACTTAAAATCACGAAGTCGATTACGAATCGTGAAAGCCAATCCCTGGAGAAGTACTTGCAGGAAATTGGTAAAGTAGATTTGATTACCCCCGAAGAAGAAGTGCAGCTTGCCATCAGGATTAAACAAGGCGACCAGGTTGCACTGGAAAAACTTACAAAAGCAAACCTGCGTTTCGTAGTATCTGTTGCAAAACAATACCAGAACCAGGGCCTCTCCCTCAGCGACCTGATTAACGAAGGTAACCTTGGCCTGATCAAAGCCGCACAACGCTTTGATGAAACAAGGGGTTTCAAATTCATCTCTTATGCAGTATGGTGGATACGCCAGTCTATATTGCAGGCTCTTGCAGAGCAGTCACGTATCGTCCGTCTCCCGTTGAACAAAGTAGGCCTGTCTAACAAGATAAGCAAGGCATATTCCCAACTGGAGCAGGAGTTTGAGCGTGAACCATCTACCGAAGAACTGGCAGAACTGCTGGAAATAGGTACTGAAGAGGTGGAAACTACACTGGGTGTGGCTGCAAGGCACGTATCTGTAGATGCACCGTTTGTAGATAGCGAAGACAACACACTGCTGGATGTACTGGAAAATCCAAACTCAGACGCGGCAGATACTGAATTGTCTCACTATGACTCCCTGCGTTGCGAAATAGACCGTTCACTGGGTACGCTTACAGAGCGCCAGAGAGATGTGATAAAACTATACTTTGGTATAGGTGTAGAGCACCCCATGAGCCTTGAGGATATAGGAGAACGTTTCTCTCTGACCCGCGAGCGCGTACGCCAGATAAAAGACAAAGCAATAACCAAGCTGCGCACTGCATCACGCTGCCAGTTGCTGAAGACTTACCTGGGCAATTAATACAAAAAAACACTCTTATTGGAATAACGACTTGTGAGCGCCGGTACACCCGGCGCTTATTCTTTGGGGTCTGTCTGCCGCCTGTGCAGCCGCCATTTCTCTGATAGTATATGCAGCTCGTCAGCCGGAAGGCGGGGCGTACCATCGTAAAAACCCTTCAGCATACGCTGCCGTTTAGCCTCGTACAGGGTTACGGCACAGGCTACAGATATATTCAGCGATTGTATCATACCCACCTGCGGAATAACAAACGTACCATCGCAGTAAGACAGCAGCTCGTCAGACACACCATCGCGCTCGTTGCTGAAAGCCAGCGCAACCGACTGTGTAAAATCAACCTCGTGAAAGGGGACAGCCTCATCTCCAAAGCAACTGGCCAGCACCCTGCTGTACCGCGCCTTTACCACCAGCATACATTCTTCCACACTGTCATACCGGTGCACCGTCAGCCACTTGGTGGCCGATGATGAGCTGGCCTTGCCAAATTTCTTGTGCTTGCGCGCCCCTGTATTGATCAGGTACACATCCTGCACGCCCACGGCATCGCAGGTACGCATAACGGCAAAGGCATTGTGCGGGTCTTCTATATCCTCCATTACCACCGCAAGGTCTGGCTGGCGCAGGCTCAGTACGCGGTCTATGTTTGCTGAACGTTCAGGTGTCATTTCCGGGTGCAAAATACAAATTTAGGGTTAGTGTGTGGTGGTATAATGGGAGGGTGATTTGTTGCATTTTGTTGCGTTTTCAGAGCAAATCCAGAAAATGGTTGACTTAGTTGTTGTGTTTTGTTGTCTTTTCAGAGCAAATCCTGAAAATGGTTGACCTAGTTGTTGTGTTTTGTTGCCTTTTCTCACAGTTTCGCGTGAGAATCAACCTCATTCACCTTCGCTTTCAAAGAGTTTCCAGGAAGATTTCGCACCTTTACCATATGTAAATATACGTAAAAATGATGTAAACAGCAACAACAAAACACATAAAAAAGTATAGTAACAACGAAGAGCAGCAACAATGGTCAAGAGGTTGCTTTTTTGCAACCTCTTGACCACTTAAAATTTTTCCACTAACCCAACGCTAAACGAATAGCCTGTTCAACCGGCGTGTAATCAATTAATGAATTCTCAATGGTTAACTCATTGCGGAAGAACAACGGCGGCTGAGCCATAAACTTTGGCGTATTACCCTTATGAGCCTGTGCACTGTGTACTAAAAAAGGAGGGCAGAGGTAAACGGTTCCGGCCTTACCGGTTGCATATATCTCTTCTCTTTGTGGTAGTTCGTCCAGCTTGTTTGCAAGTTCCATAAATGAAAGTCCTCGTTCACCGTACGGATGTAATAATCTTGCAACATCCATATGCGAGCCTTTGTATATGACTGTTGGAGCATCATTGAAGCTGACATCCGAATACAAAATCAACATCAGCAAAGCCCTCCCTTTTGATTTGACATTGATACGCCATTCCATGGTCGGGTCAATACCGGGGAAACTTGCATCTACATGTTTACCTGTATCGTTCGGTTGCTTATCCACAGGAAACCTGACAGGAAATGCTCCGACACTTGTACAAGGAGCCCATTGTTGAAGCCAATTAACCGGTTAAAAGCTGCGTGTAACTTCGACGTATTTACCGACTCAATAAAAGGTGGCTGTGTGTACATACCCAGGCGAATAACAGGCTCCGTCCAGGTGGAAGGATCTGACCTGTCACAGGGGAGGTCGTTCCATAGAATATCTAAAGCAACATCGGCGATTTCCTGGGAAAACGCATTGTCAATGCGAACAAAACCATTAAGAACGAAATGTTCTATCTCTTTTTTACTTATTATTTCTGACATAATTTTTTCGGTATATAAAACTACAAGGAGCAACAATTTCCTGTTGACCAATTAGTTTTGATTATTAATAAATTCAACAATAGATACACATATGCTATGTACAAATAGCATATCGCTTAAGAATTAAGCTAGAAAGAGATTTTATAACATTACAGTCATGCTCACATGGCAAAAATAAGCATTGGCGATAAATTAAAAGGACATCGGAATTGAAATTTTTCGCCCATGTTAGTGTTCTTCACCTGCAACGCTCGCGTGTGGTTAGTTATTGGTGAAGAACACTCCGGTTGAGCCGACGGGAAAGACTATACATGCTTTTCCCTGACGCCGGGTAAAAGAACAATTGCCAATACGATAACCCACAATAAAAACACCCCGATATTTACCCTTTCCCAAACACCTATGAATGGTGTAGGTTGATTGGCAGAGACCCCGGGCGCTTCACCAAAAGTCAGGATACCGAATATAAACAACGTAAGAAATGTCAATATTGAATATATACGAAAGCCTTTGTTTAAAGCGAGAGCGGTAAGCACCAGTGCTGACAGGTATATAACCTGAGTAATACCCGCAAGTGTCAGGTGCATCGTATCTGAAAATGTCCCTCCGCCCGCTGCCAGAGTTTCGCGCAGATGCATTGGTGCGAAAGGCCAGACTACACCAAGTGCGCCATATACCATTAGCAAAATACCCGCAATACGTAATTTCCTGTTATCATTTGCTGATTTCCAGACTCCCCATGCAAAGGCCATTACTAATAATGAATATGGTGTGCATAACACCATCCATAATTTTCTTGTCGGGGCTTCAACAGCAGAGAGTTCACTAACCGTTTGTGTGATTGAGTTGTAGGCATCCCATTGCATGGCAACTATTATATTTATAGCTATGTACAAAAGAGAAGAAAGTATACCACAAACAAGGGCTGTTTTCCGCAAGTCCCAATGCTTCGGGAAGATAAGCGGAACGGATACAATCGCTCCTATTATCACAGGCAGGCCCCACATAAAGTGCAGCCAGTGAATCTCCTGCAGAATCGCAATTTCCACCCAAAACCAGATGTGCAGTCCACCCATGGCAAGGCCTGCCATTAACCAGTCGGACCTTTTCCTGAGCAATACACTGAAGAAAGCAATCACATTAAGTATGCCTAACAGGAAAAGAATGATACCGGGGATAAAAAAATCCTTAAAGCTGCCATGCATCATATCTACAGGCATATCCATCAGTCGGCCATCAGGTGCAATAACTAATAATATTCCACCTGCAAGTGCGCCGAGGCCTTCGTAACCGAGAATGCTTAAAAGGGTTACCCGTTGCCATTTCTTTTGGCCTGCATTGTTTTGCGTTTCATCATTAGCCGATTGTATTCTAATCTTCATAGCAGAGTATTTTTATGACTATACACTCAAATACAGCAATGGTCATTTTAGTTGATAAATCATACTGCATTCGTGCATGCAAAATATAGCTATGTATTCTTGCTAAAAATGATTTTCATCATATTCTGAGGTACAAATGAAGGTTTTATGAATCAAACAAGGTTTGAGCAGCTTGATGGTGTTATTCATCAATTTGGGCGAAAGTTTCTCCCGATAAATCGTGGCGCAATTTTTCAGTACTTTTATTGAACATTAAGGCTTGATATGCCAAAGGGAAAACATCCGCGATACATTATCTACAAGGTTGATGAAAAAAAATTTCACATTTGCCTTGAAGCCAAAGGAAAATTCCTCAGGTGGCGCTCAAACTATGTGCCAAGCATGGATATACGCTTTCCAAGAGAGGTGAGCAAAATAAAAGATATTCCAACCGGGAAAGTACCTGGCAAAAACATATTCGACCGGGGCACCTATACTACCAATAGAAAAGACACTAAAACCGTCGTCGAAGAAAAAGTTATTGCAGGCATAAAAGAAAAGACATTCGCAGTCATCCTGGACGGGAACAAGCTGAAAGGAAGATTTGCTTTCAAAAAAGGACAGGGAAAAACTATTATACAGAAGTATAAGGATAAATACGCTGTTGAGGAGGACGTGTACGAAAGCGATTTGCTACGGACTATCAATTTAATGGTTCCTGACTATGATGAAAGCAAAGTGTACCCGGAACGCCCGAAAAAAAGAAAGAAACAGCAGCAGCCGGAAGTAGAAGAGACGGTTGCCATGGAAGAGGAAATAGCTGCGAACAAAACAATTGGAAATGCAGCATATTATTTCGCGTTCTACAAATCAGAAGATGAGCCGGATATATGCCTGGTTACAAATGATGCAGAGGAAGCAGCAGTATTTCAACGGCAAGGCAAAAGCTGGATCTTATTTAAACCCGTAAAACATACAGCTTTAAAGCATCAGGAGGAATTTATTGCGCACATCAAGGCTCTATTCAGCCTATAGTGAACTACTTCGTAATGGTATTTCTGCCCATCCTGGTACTTTACCAATATAGGCAGGTGATTTAAAAGATTCTAAAAAAGTATTCCCGTTCATGTAATAAGTCTATAAACCGGCACGCTGCAGGCTTTTACATTATAAATGCATTGTTATGACAAAGAACAACCTATTAACATTTATCTTTATTACAAATTAAAGCTTATGAAAACTATATACTATACTGCTATTATTAGTACCTGCCTGCTTTTTGGCAATTGTACCAAGAAAGAAAATACAGGAGCGAATACGGCGCCCGGTTCCAATGAGTTTACCATCAGTGAAATGAAACACCTGAATATTGCTACTGACAGTTCGGGGCATATAAGTTTTGATATTAACCCTGCTCCTGCAAAATTGGAGGACATTAAGTTTGAACTAATCGGCTTGCCTGCCAATATCAGTTATGAATTTTCTAATAAAATACACGAATCTACCCTTCACAGTAACCTGCAACTACGGTCTGAATACGCTGACCAAAAAGTATATACAGTAACGGTAAAAGCTACCAACGCATCAGGTATAAGCAAGTCAGAAGATTTTGAGCTGAATATATCGAAACCTGCCAACTGCCATAACAGGATGTTGGGTACCTTTAAAGAAGATAACGGTAACGGGAGTGTGTTTGCAAAAGATCCTAAAAATATTAATCAAGTCATTCTGCCATATCCAGACCAGGATATATCAGTCACAATGAACTGTGAAACAATGACATTTACAATGTACGCAACAAGATACCCTGTAAAAAACGTAGCTATAACTACACAGGGACAGGGCAGTTTTAATCCTCCCAATGAAATTTCGTATAGCATGACCACTATGACAACCTATTTTATTCCTGAAGACCCCAGTAAAACCCATACTACTACAGAAATTAAAAAGTTCAGCGGCAAGCGCGTTAAATAGTAATACTAACTAACAATGTATATAAATTACCAAAGCGGGCACAAGGCCCGCTTATATTTTACTATCTATATCTAATAATAATTCCCCCTTTGGTTTGTGTTGTCACAAACCAAATTGCGTATAAAAGTCATCTTGTGTATATTGTGCTGGTAAGCCACAGTTAGGTTGGTTAGAATACCGACGTAAGAGAGAATCCTGCACAAGGGTTGTTGGTGAAGAACACCAACAAGGGTGAATAGTACAGTGCCAGATGATTATCATCCAGCAAATCAGGATATTTGGCCCCGCTACAACGCAGCACGGAGACTACACAGAACGCGATTTCCAGGCAAAATCTTTGTGCGTTTATCCCAAGGCACTGTAATCCGTAAATTATGTAGCTTATCGACATAATTGTGTAACACAATTGTGTATAAGTTGACAGACCTTTGCTTTAGCGAATGAACTGTGATAATATCAATTATTGAACATTATGGATACCAAAAAGCTGGAAGACTTACCAAAACACGAAGGCGAAATTGAAAAAGGCAAAGCGCACATTATAGTGGAGCTTATAGAATATGAGCATAACGAAGTGGTCAGTAAGTCTATCATGAAGAAAATAACCGGCTCTATAAATGCCATGTCTTTTGATAGTGGAGAGGGATTGAATGAAAAAACCTCGCCGTTCGATACCTATCTTCAGATAATAGATGGAAGTGCTATTATTGTAGTGGGCGGCAAATCCTGCAAACTGGAAATAGGACAGGGCATCCTGATACCGGCCCATACACCCAGCCATGTAGATCCTAACGGACGCTTTAAGCTATTGCTCACTGTCATCAAAAGTGGGTATGAAGATTAATGCTACATAACAATACCACCAGTTAAAAAAAAGGCAGGAGCATGGGGTAAATGCAAAAGCGGGCCTGTGGTCCGCTTTTGCATTTACCCGATCAAATTGTATCGTTTTTAAGAGCTTTCAGGAGGTAACTCCTGAAAGCTCAAATTAATTACTCAAGCTCCTGAAATCAACCGGTACCAGTTTACTTACGCCAGCTTCCTGCATGGTAACACCATAAATAACATCTACAGATGCCATGGTTTGCTTATTGTGCGTCACCATAATGAACTGCGACCTGTCGCTGAACTTGCGTATCATCTGTGTAAACTTGCCTACGTTGGCATCATCCAGTGGTGCATCCACCTCATCCAATATACAGAACGGCGCAGGCTTGATGAGGTATATAGCAAACAGGAAGGCTGTAGATGTCAGTGTTTTTTCTCCACCGGACAACTGTGTAAGCGTACTTGGCTTTTTACCTTTAGGCTGTGCATATATCTCTATACCGCTTTCCGCAACATTGTCCGGATCTGTCAGTCGCAGGTCTGCCTGGTCTTCTTCTGTAAACAGCGTTTTAAATACTGTTACGAAGTTCTCTCGCACCTTGTCAAATGTCTCTTTGAATTTTGTGTTGGCTGTCAGCTCTACTTCTTCTATAGTTGCCAGTAATGATACTTTAGCATCTACCAGGTCGCCTTTTTGCTCCTGTATAAAGTCGTAGCGAACCTTCATTTCCGTATATGCTTCTATGGCCGTAGGGTTTATCTCCCCCATATTCTCCAGCCTCTTCTTCATACGGTCTGCTTCGGCATTCAGCTCTTCTACAGAAAGTTCGCCGGTACGGTCCTGGTCCAGCACCTCGTCCAGGTTTACTTTAAACTCCACGCTCAGGCGTTCTTTCATACCCGCCAGTTGCAGTTTCATTTCGTTCAGCTTATCCTTAATGCTGTTCAGCAATGTTTCCGCATGTTCCTTTTCACGACGCTTCTGGTTCAGGAAACTTTCCTTCTCCGAAATCTCGTTGCGCAGCTCGTAATACAGCCTGTCTTTCTCGTTGAGTGCAGCCTCGTCTGTTTCTTTCTGCTTCATCAGGTCGTACAGTTCGGTATCACCGCTGTTCAGTACCGTTTCAGTAGCTTCCAGCTGTTGTGTTGCTTCCTTCAGCGACTCTGTATTGCTGGTTATCTGTGCCTGGAGGTCTTTATATTGGTTACTGCGGAAACTCAACTCCTGCTTCAGGCTATCCAGCTTGCTCTGCTGCCTGGTGTACTGCAGGTTTTGCTGGTTATATTGTTCTGTTGCCGTATTAAACTCCTGTTCAGCAGTTTTAAAAGCTGCATCAGCTTCTTCTATCTCTGCCGTGATGCTTTGCAGGGCTTCGTTTATTTCTTCCAACGCATCCCTGGTGCTGGCTATACTTTCGTGTGTATCTGCCAGTTGTTGTTCCAGTTCTGCCACACGCTGTTCTGCACGGGCGTTTAAATGGTCGAAGTTGCTGATCTTATCACCCAGGTTTACCAGTTGGTTTTGCAGGGTATTGATATCATTGCGGGTCTGCTCTATAGCTTTATCATTCAACTCCTGGTTGAAGCCCGCCACCAGGTTTTGCGTATCACTTATCTTTTGTTTCAGCGTAGCGGTAGTAGCTGTAAGGTCTTCTATTTCTTTGGCCAGGCGCTCCAGGTTTTTAGCACGTCCTATTTTATTACCCTCGAACAAGCCTACAGAACCGCCACCAAGCGTGTATTTACCACGCACCATTTTACCGGTTTTCTCTACTACTATGTTACCATTGGTAACACCTGCCGCGGTCAATGCTGTTTCATCAGGAGCGATGTACACATGCCCTAACAGGTGCTGCGCCAGCGACTTGTATTGCTCATCCACATTCACCAAGCTGAGCGCAGGCACCAGCCCTTCGGGCGCAGCATGGCCCGCAGCCTGGTATTGCTGAAACTGGTTCAGTATAAAGAAATTAGCTTTACCTTTTTTATTATTGTCCAGCAGGTGTACCGCTTTTGCGGCATCTTCCACGTTGTCCACTATATAATAGTTCAGGTAGCTATCCAACAGGTTTTCCAGCGCGGCACGATATTCGTTCTGCACCACAAACACGTCTGACAACAGTGGCGCATTCTTGCCCCACTCTGCATGTTTGCTCAAAAACTTAATACTGTCAGGATAACCCTCCAGGCTTTCTACCAGCGATTTCAGCAGGGCGTGCTCATTGCGTTTAGAATCCAGCATCCTGTTCTCATCTACCAGTTCAGAACGCAGGCTTTCAATATGCTCCTGGCTTTGTAATATTTTCCCTTTCACCTCATCCTGCCTGCTTACCAATTTTTCCAGGTCATCCCTGCGGTCCTGCAGGTTTACTTCGGTATCTTCTTTCTGGTTGTTCAGTTGTGCTATCTGGTCAACACGCTGCTGCTTCTCCTCCTGTACCTGGTGCATACTGCGCTGCAGGTTTTGTACAGACGTATCAGCAATGGCTACTTTTTTCTCAGCATCAAACTGGTCACGCTGTTTCTGCTGGTATTTGCCACGCAGGCTATCCAGCAATATTTTCTTATCGTCAAATTTCACACGTTTTTCATCTACCACTCCACGCAGCGCTTCCAGCTCGTCGCGCAACTTTTGCATCACGCCGGTTTCCTCTTTAATCTGCTCTTCAGCAAAACCAATAGATTCTTCCAGGTTTTTCAACTGTGTATCGGCGCCCGATAAAAATTCTTTCAGGTTTTTTTCCCTGTCGCGCAGGTGCTCAATTCTCTGTGCAGCCAGGCGTTTATCACTTTCCAGCTGGCGTACTTTGTTCACCAGTTCGTTAAACTGTTTCTGCAAGCCGTTCAGCTCCTGCTCTTTGGCTACCAGTTTCACTTTCTCCTGCTGTACTGAAGCATCGTGTTGAGTTACAGTCGTTTCCAGTTGCGTCCTGCGGTCAGACTCCGTGGTATGCTGTTCATTCAGCTCGCGGTACTGCTCGTTAAAATGTTCCAGCGATGCCTTGGCCAGCTCTATGCTTACCTCTTTGTATTCAGCTTTTATTTTAAAGAAACGTTCAGCTTTCTTAGCCTGGCTTTCCAGTGTGCGCAGGTTATTGCCTATCTCAAACAATAAATCCTCGATACGCGCCAGGTCCTGCTCGGTAGCATCCAGTTTCAGCTTGGCTTGCTTCTTACGTGTTTTGTATATAGAAATACCGGCCGCCTGCTCCAGCATGCGGCGGCGTGAGCCGTCTTTATCCTTGATGATGTCATCCACCATGCCCAGCTCTATGATAGCGTAAGAGTCGTTACTCACCCCGGTATCGAGAAACAGGTTATGGATATCCTTTAAACGGCAGGAAACATCGTTCAGGCGGTACTCACTCTCCCCGTTCTTATAAAACTTACGGGTGATGGTAACAGTTGTAAACTCTGTAGGCAGCAGGTTGCGGTTATTCTCAAAAGTGAGCGATACCTCTGCCATGCCCGCCGCACTGCGTGTACGCGAACCATTAAAGATCAGGTCTTCCAGGTTGTCAGACCTCAGTGATTTGATCTTGTGTTCACCTATCACCCAGCGGATGGCATCTACAATATTTGACTTTCCACAACCATTAGGGCCTACTATGCCTGTAATGGGATGGTCTAACATGATATGGGTCTTGTCTGCGAAAGACTTGAACCCTTTTATATCTAACGACTTTAGCTTCAAAGCAGTAAATTTTTTACGAGGAAAACAAAAATATACATTTCAGGCGTTTATACAGGCCGAAATACATGACTGGCAGGCAAATGTGGGTAACTTGGGGACTTATAACGCTGTAATATCAACAGGAAAATAAATGGAATATATATATGACTGAAAACCCGAAAGAGCAGAATATACTAATAACGCTCTATGTATTTGGGTATGCCATTTCTTTCTGCATAATCATCCCTGAGCTTATGCAGTTTTTCTAACATATCCTGCTCTTTTATGGCGCTTCGCTGCATACCGGCGTAGGCTGCACTTAGCTGGTCCATCTTAACACTATCAGTAAAACGCTCAAAAACGGCCAATTTTTCTGTTACTATCTCTCTTTCAATAGCCAGGAATTCCAGTTCTGTTTTCAGCAACTCATCTGCCTTGCCCACATTTTCCATCTCTTTTACCTCAACCAGCTTCCTGTCTATAAACGCCAGCATTTCAAGGCGTATAGGGCGCAGGCCTGAAAAGTCGAGCGTATTCACAGAAATTTCCAGCTCTTCACCCCAGTGGTTGCCATATTGCAAAAGAGAGTCATTCGTCATAGCTATTTTGCTATCCAGCAGTATGCAATCCTCTTTTTTATTGAAGTTGCAGGAGCCAAGCAGCATTGCTATACACAGAACTGCTATACCGGATAAACGAATTAACATATTAGCTATTTAACACAAAATAATAATCTACGCACTTATATCGAAACAGTATAAAAAATGTTACAACAATATTAACAGAACAGATTCAGTGCATATATGTTGCAAGTTAGTTACTCCACCTATGTTATGTTACCTTTGCACCTGAAAAATAAGGATAAAAATGGGCAAAGTAGCGATCAACCTTTCTACAGGAAGTTTGCAAAAAGAAGAAATAATTGTAGGGATAGACCTGGGCACCACCAACAGCCTGATAGCTGTAGTACGCGAAGACAGCAAAATGCCCATAGCCCTGAAGGAAATAGACGGACTGACACTGGTACCCTCTATAGTGCACTTTGACGAAACAGGAAACACAACTGTAGGCATCAGCGCCAAAGAATTACTGATAAAAGAACCATCGCGCACTATATACTCTGTAAAAAGGCTGATGGGTAAATCATACAAAGACATCAGCAAAGACAGTAACTTTTTCGCTTATAAAGTGCTGGATGATGATACCGACTCACTGGTAAAGGTGCAGGTAGGCGACAGGTTTTATACGCCTATAGAATTGTCGGCACAGATACTGGCAGAACTGAAGCAAAGAGCAGAACACATATTAAAAACACCGGTAAATAAGGCTGTAATAACCGTGCCCGCATACTTTAACGACGCACAAAGACAGGCCACCCGCGATGCGGGCCGACTGGCGGGGCTGGATGTGCTGCGTATTGTAAACGAACCCACTGCAGCGAGCCTGGCATATGGTATAGGTATGAAACCCGATGAGGAAAAGACCATAGCAGTGTATGACCTGGGTGGCGGAACGTTTGACATCTCAATACTGAAAATTACGAATGGCATATTTGAAGTATTATCTACTAACGGGGACACTTACCTGGGCGGCGATGATATGGACAGGATATTATCTCAGCACTGGCAGAAAAGCATAGGCCTTACAGACGGAGAACTGAACAACCATAAAGAGGTTGCACAGGAACTGCGCCTGACGGCAGAAGCAGCAAAGAAACATCTTTCAACAAATGAGCAATTTGAAGGCGTAGTTGCAGGCCAGGATGTAAGCATCACCAAGAACGAATTTAACCAACTGATTACCCCGCTGATAGACCGCACAATAGATAGCTGTAACAATGCCCTGAAAGATGCTGGCCTTACACCGAAAGATATTGAAGCGGTGGTGATGGTAGGTGGCTCTACCCGCGTACCGCTGGTAAAACAACGCATCAGCGAAGTATTCGGGCAGCAGGTACATGATGAACTGAACCCTGATGAAGTAGTGGCACTGGGCGCGGCCATTCAGGCAGATATACTGGCAGGCAACAATACAGAGATGCTGCTGCTGGACATCACTCCGCTAAGCCTGGGCATAGAAACCATGGGCGGACTGATGGATGTATTGATACCCCGCAACTCTAAAATACCAACCAAAGCAGGCAGGCAATACACTACCCAGAAAGACGCGCAGAGCGGTATGCGTATATCTGTGTACCAGGGTGAACGTGACCTGGTAAGCGTAAACAGGAAACTCGCGGAGTTTAACCTGACGGGTATTCCGGCTATGCCGGCTGGGCTACCCAAGGTAGAGGTAACATTTCTGATAGACGCAGACGGCATACTGAAAGTAAGCGCGACTGAATTGCGCAGCGGTGTAGCGCAAAGCATAGAAGTAAAGCCGCAATACGGCATTACCGATACGGATGTAGAACAGATGCTGATGGATTCACTGACACATGCGAAAGAAGACATCAATACACGTGCGCTGGTAGAGGCGGTAACAGAAGCACAACAGATGATAGAAACAACAGAACGCTTCCTGGTAAAAAACAGGGAACTATTGGCGGAAGAAGAAGTAGATACAACCAACAACTATATTCAGGCATTACATACGGCCATAGCGTCTAACGACAAAGACAAAGTGCAACATGCAACAGAGGAATTGAATGAAGTGAGCCGCCCTTTTGCAGAACGTGTAATGGATGCAGCTATAAAGGAAGCAATGAAGGGCAAGAAAATACTTTAATGCCTGATTCTTTCAACAGAACTTTGAAGCCGCCCGATGGGCGGCTTCTTTATTTAGTTTTCATTGCTACTTCTTTCAATCTCCATTTTACAATCTTTGTTATCAATTTTAAAGGCATCGCTTTGTCTATAGGAAACTGCACGGAGCCTTTGCCCGTTTTATAACCTGACAGGTCTTTAGCAAAAGCCTCCATAGCTGTAGGTGCGGGGTAAAAACCTATATGGTTTTTGAATGCTGAAAAGTGTACCAGGTTTTTGCCGTTCAGGACAAAGGTTGGTATGCCGTACTTTATTGCTTCCTCCGCATCCGGCACAATTTGTTTTATGGTATTGCGTACGTCTTCCAGCATCTGTTGTACATCAACCGGCCATAACGCTATATACTCATCCGTATTTGAAAACTCCTGCTTTTGCATGATTTTCTATCAATTATTGTTTTCAGCCAGTTCCTTAAGTTTATCCAGCGCCTTGGGCCATATCTTAGCCATGTTGTCTTTCTCCTTTTCAGCTATATCCATATTCACTGTTAATTCAGTCTTACCGCCTGCATCTGTAAGTGTATAATCTTCTATAGCGCCGACCCAATCCTTTATCTGGTCGCTGGTAGTATCTTCCACTCCATTGATTACCATGCCCAGGTGCCTGATAGACATGTATTCATTGGGGATATTTTCGGCAACTTCAGATACCATGCCATCCTGCCCGTCGCCGCCCAGGAACAGTATTTTACTACCCTTCTTCCAGTCCGTTTCCGCACGTGAACCCTCGCTGAACGGCCTTGTCCATTGCCTGTAAGTTTGGTCGGTCCAAAGTACATCCCATACTTTTTCCCTCGGGGCGTTGATGGTTGCTTTAAATGTTAGTTTTTCCATGTTATTTATTTTTAAGTGTTTATAATATCTATACAAAGATGTACTACATCCGGCATATATAGGGGGTGCAAAACCGACAATAAGGGGGAAATATAACGTCAGGCATCTTCATTATTGGCGGGTGTGAGCATAGTTAACACACATATCCAGTCGTTACCCGCCAAAACAAACATGCTTGTTGACCATTCGTACAAGCTAAATGATTGGCCGTTGTATGTCCCTGCACTAACGCCACGGCCTACTACTACAGCAGCATCATTATATACCTTTACTTTAGTAAAGTCCGAGCTCATTTCAGTATGCTGCAAATCACCGCTACGTATGCTTTCTAAAAAAGAAGCTTTCGGGGTAATACCCGTTGAGCCTACGCACACCCAGTCGTCAGACATATACCTGCTCATGGCTTCTATGTCATTGTTTTCAATGGCCTTATCCCAATTTTTGTAGCATTCCAGTACACGCTGTTCTGTTGTCATAATTTCAGGCATTACTGCTATACACATAACAACAATACTGCTATATTTTTGTTTAGAAACTACAACCAAGCAAAGATCATGAGTAACAGAACTGAAACATTAGACGAGTTTTTCGACAGCTACGCCGCAAGGTTCAATGAAGCATTGCAGGGAGGCAAACCGGACACAGAGGCTACCGCACAATGTTTTGCAGATTGTTTTACAGAGGCCAGTCCACTGGGTATTATCTGCAAGCAAAATGATAATGAATTCAGAAAAGTGATACCGGAAGGCTATAAGTTTTACCGGGAGATAGGCGTTACTGCTATGGACCTCATTTCTACAGAAATAACGATACTGGATGACTTTCACGCTATGGTAAAAGCTCACTGGAACTGCGAGTACACCCGTAAAGATAATGCAAACGGCGCCATTGAATTTGACGTGATATACTTTGTACAGACATTAAAAAACAAGCACAAAATATTCGCCTATATAACAGGAGATGAACAGCAGGCGCTGAAAGACATCGGCCTTGTTTAATTTTTATTTATATACAATCTGTATGTGGGTTCAGTATGTAGTTTAAAACCATATTTTTTATAGACGGGTTCGCCATCGGCTGTGGCATGCAATTCTATTGTAACAATGCCCATTCCCTTTGCACGGTCTACCAGGCTGTTCAATATATGGGTAGCAAACCCTTGCTTACGGTATTGCGGAGCGGTGTACATACTCATTATGTATGCCTCCCTACCGGATGGATTAGCAAAACTACCCGGCCTCTGCCTGATAACCATGCCGCCTGCGGCGGCTATTTCATTACCACACTTGGCCAGTATACCTACATAGGTTTTCTCCTTTATTGCAACATGCAGGTATGCACGTATATTATCTCTCAGTTCGGTTACAGCATCCTCCGGCTGAGGGCCATTAAGTTCTGAAAAAAATATTATGCGGGCTTCTATCAGCAGGTCTATATGGGTCTCATCCGCAAGGATGTATTGTACATGATTCATGCTATTTCTTATTTCTAAAAATACAGTATTTCATTTTAGCGGCGTGTGCAAATTGTTACCATGCTGTTAACTAATAGCAAACACGGCGTTAACCGGTAATGATAATTTGCACGCTGTGTGCGACCGGGGCATCTTTGTATCACAAACAGAGAATAAACACACAAAACACTACCCGAAACCATGCATACAATACCATCATATAGCCAATCATCATCAACCTATACCACCTTATAAATCATAATGAACGTACCCGATACCATGCATGAACAATCACCCTGAATAACTATGAAAACTACCCTACGCCGTATGTAATCCATTATCCGAATGATCATGAATACGTGCATATAATACCACCCAACAAATCATGAAAAATGACCCTATATTTCAAAGGCAGCTATACGGCTGCCTTTCCTGTTTTTATATTCCAGGATGTAGCTTTATAAAAAATGCAGTGCTTTTCGGCACTGCATTAAATTTTTTGTCTTGTTGATATTGTTTAAGAAAACATTTGTTCAAGGTTGTATTCCAGTGCCATTCTCATTGCGTCGCGCTCATTTTTGCTGCACATACGTTTAGTTGCTCTTTCCTGTAACAATTGAAAGCCATTTTCGAGAACAGACATGTAATACTCAAAATCCATTACATCGCGATACTTACCGCTGTACAATTTTTGGGCGATTTCAAGTTTCATAATCTACTGTTTTAGTATAAAAAATCCTCTTTTTTTGACTCTCTCTTAAACCTTAAAAATTGCCTTTGGTAAAACTTATTACACTAATACAAAGATGGAAACTATATTCAATCTGACACTGCAAACACCCACTTGTTAACCGGCTATTTACAAACGGTTAACAAGCGGTTAACAAATAAATCCAAAAAGACGAGACGCTATAATATTGATATACAACCATTTGCAAAGACATTATTGCAAAGATTTAATTACTGGTTGCTACGCGATGGTACCATGCGTGCCCGGGGCCCTCTTTTCCTATAGAGTTCTACCGTGGTTTTTATATAGTTGTAATAGGTATACTCGCTCATGCTGCGCAACTGGTTATAAGTGGGGCGGAATAACTCCATATAAGACTGTAAGCTATCACCATGCAGACCGGTAATATTATTGACCAGTTTAGGATTAAAGGTATAATCAATATATTTCTGTTCCTGGTAAAACCTGTATTCATCCTGGAAAGCCCATATCTGCCTGTTCTTCTTGCTCATAGCGCTAAAAGGGTGCTGAATAGCCTCTACGCCTTTAAGCCGGGGATATTCCAGGGTTTCTTTGTACAAGGCATAGTAGCGCATACTGTCGGTTTTGTAATCAGGCGCGGCCTCACGGGTATGCATATAGTCTTCTACATCCGTACCTGTCTTTTGCATCATCACCCTGTAATAGCTGGGGCGCCTTCCCTGCGGTATGCGCACGCGCAGTACTTTATATCCGTCCTTCCTGAATTCTACCAACTGCCCTTCGGCAATATTCATTGTAAACTGGCCGTCTTTACTACTTTGTATGCGTTCTTCAGTATGAATGTTGAAAACGCTTACACCAGGCATAGGCTGGTTAGTGGCCACATCCATGACATGACCTTCCATAGGTTGCGCCCATACTATCGTATGTGCCAGCCATGATAATAAAACGCTCAAGAGGGTATAACTTCCACGCATATTCCGGTTTAAAGATAAGTGTTAGGTTGATACATGAGTGATGTGAAAATGTTAAAAAACATACAAGAGTCATGTCTTATCTTTGCGGCCATGTATAAACTACTGCGCAAAGCATTATTTACTATCCCCCCGGAAAAGGTACATTACATAGCTATGGGCTGGTTGAAGCGGGCCTATAGCCTTGCACCATCTCGCTGGCTTTTGCGCAGCAGCTTTACAGTAAAACACCCGTCGCTACAAAAAGAACTCTGGGGCATTAAATTCCCTAACCCTGTAGGGCTTGCCGCCGGGTTTGACAAAGACGCCCGCTGGGTAGATGAACTCTCATGCCTGGGTTTTGGTTTTGTAGAAATAGGCACCGTGACCCCACGGCCGCAACCCGGCAACGAACAGCCGAGACTATTCCGCCTGCCGGCAGACGAAGCGCTGATAAACCGTATGGGATTTAACAACCAGGGGGCAGAAGTAGCTGCACAAAGATTAAAACACAAAAAGGAACACATTATAGTTGGCGGCAATATTGGCAAAAACAAGGTAACCCCCAATGAAAATGCGTTGGATGATTACGAGGCATGTTTCCGCGACCTGTACGAAGTGGTAGATTATTTTGTGGTAAATGTAAGCAGCCCCAACACCCCCGGCCTGCGCGAACTACAGGATAAGGAACCACTGATGCGGATACTGAACCGGCTGAAAGAAATTAATGAGCAACTGGGCAAGCCCAAGCCATTGCTCCTGAAAATAGCCCCTGACCTGACAGACAGCCAACTGGACGATATAGTAGAGATAGTACAGGCAACCGGCATACAGGGGTTGGTAGCTACCAACACCACCATAGACAGGAGCAACCTGCACACACCGGCGACAGAAGTAGAGGCGATAGGTGCAGGGGGGCTAAGTGGCAAGCCGCTGAAAGCCAGGGCGACAGCAGTTATTAAATACCTGCATGAAAAAAGTAAAGGGTCTTTTCCTATAATAGCCGTTGGCGGCATATATACAGCAGAGGACGCCATAGAAAAGCTGAATGCCGGAGCTGCTTTGGTGCAGGTGTACACAGGTTTTATTTACGAAGGGCCGGCCATAGCCAAAAATATTTGCAAAGGACTCATCAATAAAAACAAAGGTTAAATGAACGAATTATTTACAGCAGACGGGCTTATCAGTTTACTTACCCTTACCATACTTGAAGTAGTATTGGGTATAGACAATGTAATATTTGTGTCCATCATTATGGGCAGGCTACCCAAGGAAAAACAACTTGCCGCAAGGCGTGTATGGATGGTTGGCGGTATAACCATGCGAATATTATTGCTGATGGCGCTTAGCTGGCTGATTTCTCAAAAAGGCAAGCCGTTGTTTACCCTCTTTGGTAAGGGCTTTGATATTGCCAGCCTGGTAATGCTGGCGGGAGGGCTGTTCCTGCTGTATAAAACAGTAAAAGAAATTCACCATAAACTGGAAGGTGATGACGCGGAAGACATACCCAAAACCGGCGTTAAAACACAGGCATTTGCCGCTGCCATGGGGCAGATAATACTGGTAGATATGGTGTTTTCATTTGACAGTATCATTACCGCGGTGGGCATAGCCAAACATGTGGAAGTGATGATAGTTGCCGTGTGCATAGCCATGTTCATCATGTTTGTATTCAGCCAGAAAATAGCTGACTTTATACAAAAGCACCCTACCCTTAAAATGCTGGCCTTATCATTCCTGGTAATGGTGGGTATGGTACTGATAGTAGAAGGATGGGATAGTGAACGCGCCCACGAGATGCACCTGAAGAATTATGTATATTTCGCCATGGCGTTCTCCTTCCTTGTAGAACTGCTGAACATGCGCCTGCGCAAAAAAGGCAAACCAGTACAACTGCACGAACCTAAGGTGGAGGATATAGAAAAACCTTAATAATTGCGTTTGACATACTACTGTAAAACCAAGCCGTGGCACTTTTATGCTACGGCTTATTTTGTATATTTAAGTAAATAATTTTAACCTATGAAAAACCTCGTATTATTTTTATCCTGCTGCATCTTTACACTTTCGGCAAATGCACAGCAATGGCGTCTTCAAAAAATTATTTACTCAAATGAAGGAATTACAAATAGCATCAGGACCTTTTTTTATTCAGGAACCCGCGGCAGCGATTTCAAAAACGGCATTATTAATTATGATACATCCTATGCCTATGATGGCAAATGGGAACCTAACATGAGATATATACAGTTGTACGATACGGCTGAAAAACAGATATCCTACAATAGCAAAACTATTGGCCAGAACGCTGTCTGGTTCTACAGAAGTTTTTCAAGAGGTACTATGTACAGTCCATCAGGGAAGATATCTGCCATTACTGAATATGTTGAGCAATATAAATCTATTCCACAAACTATGACATACCTATATAAATACGACTCTTCTGATTTACTGATAGAAATTTATGATACCAACTTTGTTTTTGCCGGCGACCCGGGCTTTGCTAACAGGCGCTTATTCTCGTACGATTCATTGCAGAATCTTGTAAGCGTACTATTCCAATACAAAGACACCCTGCCAGGACAGTATGCTAACTATAAAAAAAATCTCTATTACTATAACTCGAACAGTATCCTGATGTCTATAGAAGAATTAACTGCAACCCAGATACCATAGTTTTATACAAAAATCAAAAACAGTTTACACTTATGACACCAGTCACAAACTTATTGAAACAGAGTATTACAAATGGCTAAATAACGTATGGCAGCCCAATTCTAAAAAACTAGATATATATACAACGAGGGTCAAGGCCAGTCGCGTTGAAATGCATAATTATGACATTTCAACTTCGTCATATGAACTAAAGGCTTTCACAAATTATAATTATAATGCAGACAATGATACCACAAGCGTATTGGAGTACACATGGAACGATAATAAAAAAAGCATACAACCACATAGCTTAAAGGAAATTATCTACAACCAATACAAACAGCCCGATACAATAAAACATTCGATTTATCGGCTTTATAATAACTTACCGGATACCTCCTTTTCAACAGAGCAACATATCTACGAGATACATTGGCCGGCAAATATTACTGTGCCTATAGAACAATTAACCATTATTGCAGTTTACCCCAATCCAACATCAGAAGTGCTGACCATTAGAGCAGATATTGCTGCAGGTAAAGACTTTTATGTTGCCTTATATAACATGGAGGGCAGAATTATAAAACAATGGTTAGAAAAGAATGCCTCTGCCAATTATATAAAAAGTATACAGGTATCTGAACTTCCTCCAGGAAATTACATCATAAAGCTAAGCGGCCAGGGCATACAAGGTTCTGCACGTTTCTCAATTGTGAAGTAATATAAAAGAACAATGGCCCCTTAGACAAGGGGCCGTGTTACATATAGAGGATAAGAGAGAACTATTTTGAAAAATTCAATGCCGGGTTACTACACCTCCGGAAGATCATCACAAAAACCAAATGTGAGGCCCGGACATTGAATTTTTTAGAGATTCACAGCTAATACTAAACAACTTAAAATGGCGATAAATAAACCAATCTTCTGATTTGCGGATTTTTGTAGTCCAGCCTTGGCGGCATGTTGTGTAGTTTGTTGCATGTGTTCTGTGTGTTTTTTTTGTTTTGAAACGCCCGAAATATTTTCGCTTCGTTTGCTGACACAAAGATGCAACAAGCACGTCCGCTGCTCCAACAAAACACATGTCGTTAACCTGCCCTTAGGGAATAGTTAACAAGGAAGTTTGTTAACGGTTAACAGGTTATTAATAAAATAAGGGAACCCTATTTTGCTGCCGGATGATCTATATTGGCCAGTTGCCCGCAGGCTGCATCTATATCTTTACCACGGCTACGCCTTAGTTTGGCATTCACTTTCTTAGACTCCAGGTAGCGCATAAAGACTGCGGTCTTATCATCATCAGGTTTGCTGAAGTCTGCCTGTTCGATTGGATTGTACTCTATTATATTTACCAGGTCTGCAGGTACCTGCCTGTATATTTTTACAAGTTCATCGGCATCGGCAATACTGTCATTTACGCCGTTGAAGAGAATGTATTCAAAAGTAATCTCGTTTTTGGTTTGTTTGTAGAAGTGGTTAAGCGCATCTACCAGCGCACGCAGATTGTTGGTTTCATTAATAGGCATTATCTCGTTACGCTTCAAATCATTAGCTGCGTGTAAAGACAGGGCCAGTTTCACCCGTACCTGGTCATCGCCCAGCTTTTGTATCATTTTAGCAATGCCTGCAGTAGATACCGTTATCCGGCGTGGGCTCATACCCATACTTTCCGGAGAAGTAATGATATTAATAGCCTTCAGTACATTATTATAATTGAGCAATGGCTCGCCCATACCCATAAACACGATGTTGGTAATGCCACGGCCATAGTGTTTCAGCGCCTGCTCATTAGCCAGTGTCACCTCATCTACAATTTCATCAAAGTCAACATTACGTTTACGCGGCAGGAAGCCCGTAGCGCAAAACTTACAGGACAACGAACAACCCACTTGTGATGACACACAAACCGTAACTCTTTTGTCTGTGGGTATCAGCACACTTTCAATATAATTACCATCGTGCAGTTGCAGCCTGTTTTTTATAGTACCGTCACTGCTGAACTGGCTATGATGAACCTGTACTTTAGGAATATAGTATTCAGCTGCCAGTTTCTCACGCAGAGATTTAGACAGGTTGGTCATGTCCTTGATATCCCCGGCAAATTTTTTCCATATCCACTCATATACCTGTGCAGCCCGGAATTTTGGTTCCCCCCACTCTATCAATAACGCCTCAATGTCTGCCTGCCCCAGGTGCCGGATATTTTTCATGGTGCAAAGGTACAATGGTATTGCATTATAAAATAATCACTGTGCTTATGATTAAGTTTTGTGGTAGTTTTTAACAAAAAAACTTAAACACTATACACTCATATATATTTTTTATACTTTAGCATTAAAATCATCATACTTATGAGAAAAGTCTTACGTTTTTTATTAATACTGATAGTAATACTATTGGTTGGGTACCTGATACTGTGCGCTGTATCGCCCTCAGTAGTGGAAATAGAACGCAGCACAACCATTAATGCACCAAAAGACATGGTATGGAACCAGATGAGCAACCTGAAATATAATGACAACTGGAGCCCCTGGAAGAAAATGGACTCAACCATTGTAAGCGTTGTTTCAGGGCCGGAAGCACAACCCGGGCAAAAATCAGAGTGGACCAGCAAGAAGTCAGGCTCCGGCAATATGACCATTACAGAAGTAGATGGTTATACCATGAAATATGACCTGGTATTTATAGAACCAATGCCCGGCACCGCCAAATGCTGGGTAAAAGTAGAGGGGGAAGATGGTAATGTAAAAGCCACACAGTATTACAAAGCTGAATCAGGTTTTTTAATGCGCGGTGTAAACAAATTGTTTGGCAAACCATTTCTTGAATCTCAATTTGACATAGGCCTGAAGCTATTAAAAGACTATTGTGAAAGCGGTAAAGCTGAAATACGTGCTATGAATATGAACTTCAATGTTGAAGAAGCTACATTCCCTGCTACCAGCTTTGCAACAATCCGTAAAACAATCAAGATAAACGAAATGGACTCATTTTTCAGCCAGTCTTACACTGCGCTTGGGCAAGCGGCGGGCAGTTCCATAAAAGGAAATGCACATGCCATAGCCTACAAATGGGATGAAACAAACGGACAGGCAGACATGGCTGCTGCGTTTCCTGTAAGTGGCCCGGTAACAGGCATGACTATGGTAAATGTGCCGGAAAGCAAAGGTTATGTCATCAAACTGACCGGCCCATATTCACGCATTTACGCCGCCCATGAAGTTATAGGGAAACATGCTGCTGAAAATGGCATTACAGACCCTATGGTCATAGAGGAATATGTAGCTATGCCACCACAGGTAACAGACAGCAACAAATTTGTCACCCATATATATTATTTGAAAAAATAAAAAAAGATCAAGAGAGAGAGCAAATGCAGCAGCCGGTACAATGTATCGGCTGCTTTTTCGTTATTTACACATGCTGCAAGTATATTCGCAAATGGTATGCAGCCGGGAGCCCGTATGAAGGTATCAGTAATTATCGTCAACTACAATGTAAAGTACTTTATAGAAGTATGCCTGCACTCTGTTTTCAGGGCAGCAGAAGGTATGGCTGTAGAGGTGATTGTGGTAGATAACAACTCGAAAGATGATAGCTGCGCCATGATAAGGGCTAAGTATCCTGAAGTGATACTGATAGAAAACAAAAACAATGCAGGCTTCTCCAAAGCCAACAACCAGGGCGTTGCCATAGCAAAAGGAGAATACATACTATTTGTAAACCCTGACACGGTAATGCCGGAAGACTTCCTGCAGCAACTGGTGGGCTATATGGACCAGCATCCTGAAGCAGGGTCTATCGGGCCAAAGCTGATAGATGGCAAAGGCCAGTACGCCCCCGATGGAAAAAAATCCTTCCCCAGCCTGTCTGTAGCCATATTTAAGACTACGGGCATTAATAAAATTTTCAGCAAGTCGCCCTATTTCAATAAATACTACGCCGTACATGTTGACAAGGATGAAGTAGCGGCTGTTGATATGCTGTCAGGCTGCTGTATGCTGGTACGGCACAGCGTTATAAAAGAAATAGGCGGGGCATTTGACGAAGCGTATTTTATGTACTGCGAGGATTTTGACCTGTCTTACAGGATACAAAAAGCTGGGTATAAGAATATTTACTACCCAAAAACAACCCTGATACACTACAAGGGAGAAAGTACGCGCAAGGCTACCATATCTCACGTACGGATATTTAACGATGCACTGTCTGTGTTTGTAAAAAAACATTATTCGGCTACCAATGCCAGGCTTTTCATCATGCTTATAAACATCGGTATCGTACTAAGGGCAATATTAAGCATGGTAAAACAAGTGCTGAAGGTGCTGCGTATGCCGTTGTTCGACGCAATAGTATTGCTGGCCACACTCAGCCTGATGACCGAATTCTGGATAGAGCATGTAAAAAACATATTGCCTATACCGCTAAGTTCCATCCTGAAAACTTTTCCTGTATATATCTTATTGTGGATACTAAGCCTGTACCTGAATGGCGTGTACGACCAGTCTTACCGGGCCACACGCGTACTACGGGGCATGGGCATGGGCACCGTAGCCATATTGGCATATTATGGCCTGTTGCCGGCAGAGCTACGCTACTCAAGGGCCATTATTATCTTTTCTGCCATGATAGGCACAGTAAGCATGCTGGGCCTGCACTGGCTGCTGTACAGGCTGGGTATATTCAAGTTCATACCCTACGACCAGATACCAGGTAAAGGCGTAATAGTAGCTACGGAAGCCGCCTATAACCAAACCGCCACTACGCTGAAAAACGTGCATTACGCACCGGATATAGCAGGCCGTATAGAACCCTCTGCTGACAAAACCAACGCAATAGCTACACTTTCGGAACTACAGCCTTTTATATATACCGCAGGTGTAGAGGAAGTAATATTCTGCATTAACGGCCTTACATACAAAGAAGTGCTGCAAAATATGCAACAGTGCGGGCCAGCATACGAATACAAAATACACCTGCCGGGTAGCAACAGCTTTGTGGGCAGCAACTCAAGCCACACCAGCGGAGACCTGTACACGCTTGATAAACGTTATAACCTGGCCGATTATGCCCGCCAACGCAATAAGCGTATTTCAGACATTGGCGCATCTGTGTTGTTACTGCTATTTTTTCCTGTATTAATGTTTAAAGTAAAAAATGCAGGGCAGTTCTTTGTCAACATTGTAACAGTGTTAATAGGCGCTAAAAGCTGGGTAGGCTATAGCCTGCCGCAACCGAACCTGCCGGCTATACGCAAAGGGATACTACCACCCTATAATATATATAAGGATTACCAACCCGGAACGGACCAGCTAAATAAGATGGATATCATGTATGCAGAGACATACGACTCTGGAACTGACAGGGGTTTAATACTTAAGAATTTAAAATATCTGGGAAGATTATAGAAAAAGATTTTGCTAAAATAAATAGTTGACTATTTTTGCAATCCCAACAGACAATCCTCCTTAGCTCAGTTGGTTAGAGCACCTGACTGTTAATCAGGGGGTCTCAGGTTCAAGTCCTGAAGGGGGAGCTTAGTAATCAAAGGGTTATACATTAGTATAACCCTTTTTTATTTTTGTTCTGACAAAATCCTCACGAATAAGCATTTATACAGATGTTTTTAGAAGTCAGGCCGCAATACTCCTAACCATTACTCCCCAAACTAAAATACCACAAAGGCTTTTTGTTGTTCCCGGCCATGCGACATCCATTCTTAATGAATAGCCTGCCAATTTGCTCCTGACACTCAAACCGTAGGACCATAACCAGTTTGCATAACTGTGTGGCTTCTGCCAGCTTTCTTTTGCGGTTGCCATATCTGAGAACAAGCCCAACTGCAACAGATTGATAAATGACAGGGGTGTCTCTATAGGTATCAGCGTCTGGAACAAAGGGAAGTAAACGTCGGCATTAAACACAGCGTATTGGTTACCGTACAAGGTGTTCTGCCTGTGGTCACGGAATGGAGTTATTAATGCCTGGAATGCATATGGTGCTGTTTGTGCAAAATGTACATTACTGTCTAGCTTTATGGTTACATTATTATCCATTCCCGCAATGTTATACAGCATATATGATTCTCCACCGCTTTGTCCCACCTGGGCCCTGGTTACCAGCGTAATATACTTGTATAGGGGCTGGTGTTATTCTTTGGGACTGACCGCTTGGTTTATGACGGAGAATATACTGCCAAAATATGATTGAGCGGTCATGAAAGAAACGTTTACAGGGGATGGTCGGTTGACCGGGCAATTTATACAGGCGTATTGCCCTTCATGGACACGTTCAACAAGCATCCATTCGAAAATTGATAAAATACTATTGGATTAGTATAAGAGATGAACATATCAAATACAGTTTTGTAACATGCCTAAGCTAGCAGCATGGAGACTGTTTTATTCAGCTCATTACGTCTATGAATACCGCAGTACATCTGCTGGTCTCAATCTTACAGCAAATAATGTTTGTACGAGCACAGCAAGTAATACGATTATCAATACAACACCCCCTGCGATGAAAAATGTAGTTGGAGCTAAAGTAATATGGTAAGCAAATGTATCCAGCCATTGACTCAAAACCAGCAAGGAGACGGGACATGCGATAATCCATGCGATAATAATAAGCCTGCTATAGTCTTTTGAAAGCAAAAAGAAAATATGCGTAACAGACGCACCTGATATCCTGCGGATGCATATCTCTTTTCTACGCTGTTTCATATAATATGTTGCAAGGCCAACCAATCCCAGTAAGGATGTAAAAAGACTGATTGCCGTGAATGCATTAAACAACTTCACCTGTTTTTCTTCCTTCTGGTATTGGACATTAAATTGCTGGTCAAGGAACGTGAAATGAAAAGGGTAACCTTGCCCATGACTTGTGTATGTACCCCTGATGAAGTTAATTGTACGATCAGTATTTCCGGGACTAAGTTTTATCATAAGATACCTGGATTTACCCGCCGGACGTCCTAATGTGCCTAATACTAGAGCCATTGGCTGAATAGGTGTATGTAAGGACATGGCATGAAAATCTTTAACTACGCCTATTATATGCCCCCGTTTATCGCCATAATGCTTACCGCCATCAATTTTTTTACCCACTGCTACATCATATCCCAATTGCTTTTTTGCAGATTCATTAATAATTACATAAGCATTAGTCGTATCAGCTTTCATACTACTATCAAATGTCCCCCCTTCAACAAATGTCAGTCCCATCAGGCGTGGGAAATGCTCATCTACAAACATAGAGTTTATAAGCCATCTCTTATTTCCTGTAGTTTGCTCGAAATTGATGTATGTGTGATTGAGGCCGGCACCCGGCACATTGTGTGTTGCAGACAAGGCTAATATGCTCGGATTTTGTCTAAGGACCCTTTTTACAGATTCCTGTTCTGCATATACTTTCTCATCGTTAAAGCTGACGAGCAGTACATTAGTTGCATCAAAGCCAAGGTCTTGCTTTTTCACATAGCCCAGTTGTTGTCTAATAGTAATTGTAGCTATTAGCATTACTATAGAGATACTAAATTGAAAAATAATAAGACCCTGTCTTAAACGGGCCTTTTCTTTAGCGCTCCCTTGCATATCTTTCATCACCGCAGCAGGTTGAAATGAAGAAACAAAAAATGCGGGATATGCACCAGCTGTCAAACCAACAATTATTGTCAATGAAAAGATCCACAGCAGGCTGCCTGTGCTGATACTGTGCAGAACAATTTGTTTATCTGCAAGGTCATTAAAGAATACCAGCGCCATCTCTACCAGTGAGAATGCAACAAGTAACGCCACCAACGATGTAATGAGCGCTTCTATAAGAAATTGAGCAATAATATTTCGCCTTGTAGCGCCCAACACTTTTCTTACTATAATTTCACCTGTACGGCTAAACGACCTTGCTGTAGCTAGGTTTACATAATTGATACATGCCAGCAATAGAATCAAAAAACTTATAGCAGCAAAAATGTAGAGTAGTACGCAGTCTCCATTGGATTCAAAATCTTCCCATTTATTGCCACCAAGGTGAATGCTGGTTAGTGGCTGTAACCTGTCAAGCTTCATATCCTGCTTTTCCGAGTGGTAATTAGGCGCGATAATATTTTTACAGTATGGCTGCCAGATATGCTCTTTGAAATAAGCAGGTGTGTAACCCTTATGCAGCGAAATGTATACTGTCTCGAATACATCGAGGTTGGCGTGTTTTGAGAAAATAACGGTCGGATGAAAGTGTGAAGCTTTCCTGTTTTCCTTTATAACGCCGGTAACTATACGTGGCTGCATATCTACTTTGGTTTTCGTGTTATTGAACCAAACCGTATCGCCAACAGCATTATTGTTACCAAAAAGCATTTTAGCTAACTTATCTGTAATGACAATTGAAAGAGAATCATTTAATGCCGTCCTGCCATCGCCCGCAATAAATTCAAATGAAAAAATATCGAAGAAGGAAGAGTCAGCATAATATGCGTTTTCTTCAAAACTGGTTTTGCCTCCTGCTGATAATAATGTAGGCGTTTTATATACCGCCGCTGCCTTACAAACATGGCCGTAATATTGCCGTAGGTGCCTCGCCATACGGCGGTCTGTAGCAGCCATGGGCTGTGGTACATCATCGGTTATAAGAGAGCATTCTATCCTGTATATCCTATCCGCATCCTGAAAATGTTTATCATAGTTCAATTCATCTTCCACCCAGAGCCCAACCAATATTATAGAGGCCAACCCTAAGGCAAGCCCAGCTATATTCAGTATTGTATAAAACCGCTCCTGCCTGAAGTTCCTGATGGCTACAAGTAAATAGCTCCTAAACATACACCTCATGTTTGCCTTCTTCTGCAAATACCTGGCCGTCCAAAAGTTTTATAACACGGTTACAATATTGAGCATAGTGTGGTGAATGCGTTACAATAATAACTGTTACCCCTTCATCATTAAGCCTGAACAATTGTTTTATTACCTCGTCTCCATTCCGGGTATCAAGATTTCCCGTAGGCTCATCTGCCAGTATTATGCGTGGCTGGTTGCAAATGGCACGAGCTACAGCTACACGCTGTTGCTGGCCGCCAGATAGTTGCCGTGGGTAATGATTGCTGCGGTGTGATATTTTCAGCCTGTGCAGTAGTTCATTAACCCTTTCTCTTCGTTCTCCTATCGGCATTTTAGTATATAAGAGTGGTAATTCTACATTTTCAAAAATAGTGAGATCGTCTATCAGGTTGAAATTCTGGAATATACAGCCGATGTTATCCTTTCTTATTGCAGACACCTGCTTCTCTGGTAATGACGACACCACGACCTCATCAAAAAAATAAGAACCATTATCGGGACGGTCAATCATACCCAGTATATTCATCAGAGTGGATTTTCCACAACCAGACGGACCTGTAATAGCTACCAACTCACCTTGCCCGATATTGATACTAATATTATGCAAAGCAATGGTTGTAATATTGCCTGCCCTGTAAATCTTATCTATACCCTGTATTCTTATCATATTGTTTCAAGCGGCTGAAAATAGTCGATTATAAATGTAAATATCGTACACCTGTCGTTTAAACCTGCCAATGCCGTGCCTATTTTCCAAAAGACTGTTTAAAGGCACAAAGCGCCAATTCACTTTAAACCCGTGTTCATTTACGGACAATAAACTGTCCGCAAATGAACAGTTTTGGCATTTTTTTATTATCCGTTCCCCAGCAGCTATCTTTGATACTAAACAGGATAGATACTGATGAATAATGCCAGGGGAAATATACTGGTGATCGATGATAATGCTGATGTGTTATTCTCGGCCAAAATATTGCTGAAAGGTCATTTTAACAAAGTCAGTACATCTACTGAGCCTAAAAAGATCACAGCTCTGTTAACCAGTGGCGAATATGAGGTGGTTTTGCTGGACATGAACTATTCCGGAAGCGATACGTCAGGGCGGGAAGGCCTCTATTGGCTGGAGCGGATAATGGAACTGGATAATCCTCCACAGGTTATCATGCTCACCGCATACGGCACGGTAGACCTGGCTGTACAGGCGTTGAAAAAAGGAGCTACGGATTTTGTGTTGAAGCCCTGGCAAAATGAAAAACTGGTGGCAACTGTATCTTCGGCCTTAGAGTTGAGTAAATCTAAAAAGGAAGTAACAACACTCAGAACAGTAAACAAACAATTAAACGAAGACATCAATCAGGCCTTTACTGACTTAATTGGCACGTCACCTCAAATGAAGGAGTTGCATAACCTCATCAGGAAAATAGCCAATACCGATGCTAACGTCATCATATTTGGCGAGAACGGTACGGGTAAAGAACTTGTAGCACGCTGCATACATAATTATTCCGGACGTGCCGAAAAAGCAATTATCAGTGTTGATCTTGGGGCTATCAGTGAAACACTGTTTGAAAGTGAACTGTTCGGGCATGTAAAAGGGTCATTTACAGATGCCAAAGAAGACCGTATAGGAAGGTTTGAACTTGCATCGGGCAGTACCTTATTCCTGGACGAAATCGGGAATATCCCTATTACACTACAATCAAAACTGCTTACGGCACTGCAAAGCAGGTGTATAACCCGCGTGGGCTCTCACAAGCAGATACCGGTGAATATAAGGCTGATATGTGCTACTAACGCACCTATATATGACAAGGTTAGCGAAGGCAGCTTCAGGGAAGATTTACTATACCGTATAAAAACCATAGAAGTATATATACCTGCACTCAGGGAACGCAAAGAGGATATTGCACTCCTGGCTAATCACTTCCTGCACATATACAGTAAAAGATACAGAAAACAGGACATGAAGCTGGGTGTGGAAGCACAGCAAAAACTTGAACGTTATTCCTGGCCGGGGAATGTACGTGAACTGCAACACTCTGTGGAGCGGGCTGTAATATTGTCAGACCATCGTGTGCTGAAACCCGACGATTTCCTGCTAAAGGAACCCTTAAGTAAACGGGCTGATGTACATACGCTGAACCTGGAAAATATTGAAGCGAATACAGTAAAAAAGGCATTGCAGGCAAACGACGACAATATCAGTAAAGCTGCTAAACAACTAGGACTGAGTCGCGCGGCCCTGTACCGAAAAATGGAGAAATATGGTATCAGGTAATTTTCGCGTGGCAACAATAATCAGGATATTGGCTATAGTGGGCTTGATCACGACATTCCTGCTTACGATAATATATACTGACTGGATAATTACTTGCATCCTTGTGTTTTTTGCAATTTGCTTCTCTGTATATGAGCTCATCTGTTATATAGAAAACGGTAACAGGAATTTCTCAGCATTCTTACTATCTATTCGTAGTGCAGATTTCACCAGGTACAGCACAGCCGACAAACGTGGCAAAAGCTTTGAAGAGTTAAAAGAAGCATTTAATATTATAGTAGACCAATTCCAAGTGGCGCGTACAGATAAGGAAGCACAATACACATTCCTGCAGGCCGTGATACGCAGCTTAAGTACAGCTATTATCTGTTTCGATAACAACGGCGAAATAAAATTGATTAACGATGCTGCTAACCAATTACTCAACATCCCCAGCCACGATAATATCAGGCACCTGGAAAAAAGCAAGCCGGAATTGTTTGAACGCCTGCAAAGTGGCGATAATGAGGTAATTGAATTGATCATAAAAGACGAACGTTTAAAACTCCTGTTCCGTTCTACCACCTTCATATTGCAGGGCCATGAACATAAATTGGTACTAATAACGAATATAAAAAGCGAAATAGACAAAGCTGAAACAGAGGCCTGGCAGCAACTGCTGCAAGTTCTTACCCACGAGATCATGAATTCCATTACACCCATTTCTTCGCTGTCTGATACTGTTAAAGATGAGTTTGACAAAATGGTGGACAAGCGTTCTTTTGACAATGAACAATTGGATGACCTTTCCGAGGCACTGTCAGTTATTAAAAATCGTAGCCTGGGACTGATAAGTTTTGTGCATCATTACAAAAGCCTTATCAACCTGCCCTCACCGGTTTTTACTGTTTTATATGTAGCCGCTATAATAGAGCATGTGCAATTGCTTACTGAAGGACACTTGCAAAAACGCGGTATCCGCCTGGTAATCGTTAACACTCCACACACCCTATGCATAGTAGCCGATGTTCAAATGGTAGAGCAGGTAATACTCAACCTTATTTACAACGCGGCGGATGCGCTGTATGATGCAGATAATCCATGTATCACATTAGCCGCAGAAGAGCGTACAGACCATATTGCCCTGACCATAGGAGACAATGGCAAAGGAATAGATAAAGAGATACAGGATAAAATATTTGTGCCATTTTTCACTACCAAAAAAAACGGTACCGGTATAGGGCTAAGCCTATCTAAACAAATTATGCAATTGCACAAGGGCAATATCAGCGCCGGTTCTTCATCCAAAACCGGCACCATTTTCACGCTCAACTTCCCAAAGCCTTAAAAAGAGGCATTGAAAAGCGTGTCCGTTTCCGGACAAAGGTGTCCGGCAGCGAACATATCATTTATGAACGCACCGGCGCAAATGTGGTACTATCAACTGTTCTGTAATTTGGCATAGTATTCGGTATTCATGCTTATATCTACAAAGTGTATAAACATGAGACTATTAAACAAATTACTGATTGCCTGCGGCGCAAGTGCGTGCATACTGATTGCGAATGCACAGCAGGGTAAAAAAATCCAACCTGATTTTACGGACACAGTCCCTGACGACAAAAGTAAATGCGACAGCCTGGGAGATGCCTATCTGCAGGCCGGCGATACCTCTATGGCCCTGTACTACTATGAAAAATACCTGGAAGCGTATCCAAATGAAGAACAAACTAAAACTGCTGTACAGAAATACCGGCGGCTATACACTCATCGTAACAGGGCATTCTATCTCAATGAATACTAATCGTAACAATCAAAATACTTAATTAGTGAAACCGCTTAACACATTCAAATATGTCAGCCTGTTAGCAGTATTGCTGGCAACTGTCTTTGAAGCCAGGGGCCAGGCTGCTAATGGATATATAACCAACAACTCTAAACAACCTGTTAGTGATGCTATGATCAGCATACACAACTTGACAGATAGTTCGCTCATAGGTCATACTGTATCAGATGAAAAAGGTTATTATAGTATAGAAGGTGCGCAGGGAATATTCTTACTAAAACTACAGGCACTTGGTTATAAATCTGCCTGGATAAAATGTACGAGCCTTCAGAACAATATAACATTGGCGGGCAACAACACATTGTCAGAAGTAAGCATCAGCGCCCGAAAGCCTGTTATTGAAAATAAAGTCGATCGAACCGTTTTTAATGTAGAGAACAGCGCATCTGCCGTTGGTGGCGATGCTTATACAGCATTGAAGAAAACACCTAATGTACAGGTAATGCAGGGTCAGGTCAGCATTGCAGGTAAATCGGGGGTAGCAATAATGCTGAATGGGCGTTTACAACAACTTACCGGCGAAGACCTCATACAGCTTCTTCATTCCATTCCTGTAGATAATATTTCTAAAATAGAAGTGATAACAGCGCCCGGTGCAAAATATGATGCTGAGGGAAACTCCGGTATCATCAATATTGTAACAAAGAAAAATGTTAATGAGGGCTTTAGGGGAAGTGTAACGGCTGCTTGTACCAGGAATCATTATTTCAGCCCTTCTGCCAATACAGCACTGCAGTACAAAAAAGGCAAGTTCAATGCTTTTGTAAATGCTGGTACAAGTACATGGAACTGGGTATATACCAACCGGGCAAATATGTATTATGGTGCAGAACATAGTTTTCAGAAAACAGATATAGAATACAGTAACAAGAACAGCAGGATACAAGTAGGGGCCGATTACCTAATAGGAAAAAAATCATTGCTGGGATTTGTTTACACTAAAGGTTTTGGGGGAGCTGATAATAAGGAACATATAAGGACCGATTCATATAGTACCGGTGAATTAGCAGACAGCATCATGCGTACGGAGGGAACAACACATGAGGTTTTTAAAGGGAAACATACTGTAAACCTGAATTACGAATGGAAAATTGACAGTGCAGGAAAAAAACTGAATATAGATATTGATTATTTTACGCAAGAAACGGAACGGGAAAGAAACTTTGAGCTTTCTACCCATCCGGGAGAACAAATAATAGTTGCCCGTCCCTCACAAAACAGGAATTATTCAGGATCGGCTGTTAACATCAGTTCTATAAAAGCAGACCTTGAGCTACCATATTCTTTTGCTCACTTTTGGCTTGGGGGTAAAGCATCGATAGTGAATAACGACGGGTCTTTCTCGTACTACACCAATACTGCGCAAGGCTATATGGCCGATAGCAGTAAAGCAAATCGTTTTCTGTATGATGAAAATATACAGGCCTTGTATCTCAATGTTCAAAAAAATCTGAAAAAACTGGATATACAGGGCGGTGTAAGGATGGAAAGTACATGGAATGAAGGTTATACGCCTGCTACAGGGCAAGTGAACCAGCGCCGCTATACCACTTTGTTCCCATCAGCAAAGTTATTGTACAAGTTCAACGATAAACAATCTGTAGCGCTTTCTTACCTTAAAAGAATAAACAGGCCGGGTTATAATTTCTTAAACCCATTCCGGTTTTATTATGCTGAGCACTCGTATACAGAAGGTAATCCACAATTGCAGCCTTCATTTAACCATACTATTGAGCTGTCGTGGTTTATCAACCACGGCCATTTCATCCGGATCAGAACCAGCCGTATACTCAATTATTGGGACCGCTTATACTTTGTTGACGACAAGACAGGTGTTTCCTCTCTTACACGCGTAAACATAGGTAAATCTGTTTTTTACGGTTTCACATACGGCTTTAGCCATACAGTTGCTAAATGGTGGGAGTTGCATGGCAACATCAGCGCAGAGTACAGCAGGTTTAGATTGCAGGCATATGGCCAGGATAATTTTTATGATGGTATCAACGGTTGGATAGACGTTAACAACTCTTTTTACCTGAATAAAAAGAAAACTTTGCTGGCAGATCTGCACGGTTATTATTACACCCCAAGGCAGAAAGACTATAAACGTTGGGAAGAAATGTCCAACTTCGAAGGAGGTATAAAGGCGCTGATGATGGATAAGAACCTGGTTATAGGCCTGACATTTGAAGATCCTTTTGCAAAGGCATACTGGTTTCAAACCAATAAAGTAAACGGAACAACAGAGTACTCTTATGACGATGGCAGAATCGCAACTTTAAGTGTTACATTCAAATTCGGCAATGTGAATGTAAAGTCAAGAAATAAATCAGACAGTAACGAAGAAATACAGCGCGCCAGGTGATAATTGTATATTTAAGTTCCAAAATAGGGTTGTGAAACTTTATATTTTTTTGACACACAAATATGATGATGAGATACAAACTATACCAGGTCGATGCATTTACAGATAAATTATTTCGTGGAAATCCGGCTGCTATATGCCCTCTTGCCGTATGGCTGAGTGACGATATTTTACAAAAGATAGCAATGGAAAACAATCTTGCTGAGACGGCATTTTATGTCAGGCATGATGGCCGATACGAGATAAGATGGTTTACCCCCAAAGTCGAAGTTGATCTTTGCGGACACGCAACATTAGCTGCTGCATTTGTATTATTTAATTGTGAAAGTCATCCAGGTGATACTATAAAGTTTTATTCACCGAGAAGCGGAAACCTAAATGTAAGCAGACATTTGGATTGGTTGACATTGGATTTTCCTGTCGACGTATTTCATGAAACACCTGTTTCAGGTGAAATTGGACTTTGCTTTGACAAGCAACCTATCGAAGCTTATAAAGGTAAGACGGATTATATGCTAGTGTATGAAAAGGAATCAGATGTAAGAGACATCAGGCCACAATTGGAAGCGATTTCAGCACTCAACGCAAGAGGAGTTATTATTACCGCAAAAGGCATTGATGTTGATTTCGTGTCAAGATTCTTTGCTCCGCAATCAGGTATTATTGAAGACCCTGTAACAGGATCTGCTCATACAACATTGGCCCCGTATTGGTCTGAAAAACTGGAGAAAACAGAAATGTCAGCAATACAGCTCTCCGAACGTGAAGGATATTTACAATGCAAATTTTCAGGAAACAGGATAGAGATAAGCGGACAAGCTAAATTGTATTTAGCAGGAGAGATTTACATAGAATAATTACAGACCATGCTATATACTGTTTTATCTATTCTAATTATTAATTGCATTTAAATGATCTGAAATGAAAATATTGGCTATCGAGAAAGTAGTTCCGAATGTAGATTGGAGTACTGTAAGCAAGGAACTACTGGCGCAAGAGGCTCTAAATGTGTATAGAATGTACCTTACAGAGCAACTACGGGAACATTATTTCAACGAAGAAAACTGCGCCATTCTTATATTGGAGTGTGATAATAAAGCACAGGCACATGAATTATTACAGAAATTACCTTTGGTGCAAAAAAACTTAATTGCTTTTGAAATTATGGAGTTACGCCCTTATACAGGTTACGACCGGATAATTCATGATACAGCATAACAAGCTTGATGACAAAAATTGCATGGTAGCCAAACTCTCGCATTCAATCCTTTAGTATGAAGCATTTTATATTTTTTTCTGCCTTCTTTTTACTCTTCCTGTTTTCACAATACGGCTTCTCTCAAGTTGATTTGAGCAATTCCATTGATTCGCTTATTCGGATTAAAGCTCCGAGACCTTTTAACGGAGTTATCCTGATCTCAAAAAATGGCAACTCTATTTACCGGAAAAGCCATGGATACAGCGATTTAACTAAAAAGACTGCCCTAAAGATCGAAGATCAGTTCCTTATTGGTTCTATTAGTAAGCAATTTACTGCAACTTTAGTACTAAGGGAAATACATGCCGGGCGCATACAAGCTCATCAAACTATCCATTATTATTTGCCGGATTTTAAACAAATATGGGCAGATTCAGTAACGGTTCAGCAATTACTAAATCACACGTCAGGTATTACCAGTTGGGATAAAAACCTTGCTCATCAACCCGGAAGCGAATTTTTGTATTCGAATATTAACTACTCGATATTAGGTAAGATCATAGAGAAAACTTCCGGCAAAACCTATGCGGCATTAACAGCAGACATGTTTGAACGCTGCAAAATGAAATCCTCTACAGTGCCACCTGGTCCTGACAGAAATAGTAATAATAAAAAACTGGTAAAAGGTCATCGTGAAACCGATAGTGGAAAGTATGAGGAAGATAATATTTTACATTTACTGGATTTGCCGATAATGGGCGTACCTGCAGGAGGCATGATTTCTACGGCCTGCGATCTTGATAAATGGATGTACTGTTTGCATAGTGGACATCTTTTAGAGGATAGTATTTACCAAATGATGACCACTCATACTGTTATACGACCTCACAGGTGGGGAGAACTTAAATACGCAGATGGCATTCAAGTAGATCGCCTGGATGATATATTGGAACTCAGTATGAGTGGATATGTTCCAGGCTTTATTTCAACGATTATTTATTATCCCGAACCCAAAGTTAGTATGGTCGTACTTGAAAATATATCACCTTTACCTTCGGATATGAATCGGGTATTCTACTTTCATGATCAGATCAGAAAAATTGTCAGAGCCTCATTTAGTAAATCCCAATAGAGCTGAACCGTCTTTACATTGAAAATGAAGGATTTATATGACCCAACAGGAAAGAAAAACAAACGCCAGTGATAGTCAGTAGCTATCTTATTTTGTGAATATATTTGGGCTAGAACCCAAAATGGTAACTAATCTTAATAAACTAAAACTGTTGCACTAAAACTCGCAATAAATTTTATCCGTGGCACATAAAACACCAAATCTGTTTTTGCCTCTAGAGATAGCGGCCTGCCCCATTGTTAATCAGGGTATCAGGTTCAAGTCCTGAAGGGGGAGCAACACAGTAAAGGGTCATACTATTTTAGTATGACCCTTTTTCATTCCAGAATATACTTCTTCATAGCACATATTCCATGATATTATCAGACCTACATTGTAAAATATTTAATATTAATTAAGCTGCAAATGAACTATAATCATAATAGGATGTTATTGCAAGTGGAACGGCATAGCATCTCGCTTCACCGCTCTTTAATATTTCAATAAATGTAATTAGAAAAAATGAATAAGAAAGGCCCAATAGTCATTATAGAAGACGATGAAGACGACAGGTTACTGCTTGCCATAGTATTTAAAGAACTAGACTATCCCAATGAAGTAGTGTTTTTCCCGGATGGTATTACCGCACTGGATTATCTGAAAGACGAGACCATTTATCCATTTATCATCCTATCTGATATTAATTTGCCTATGCTAGATGGGTTCGAGTTACGAAAAATGGTACATACTAACGAAGGCCTGAGCGAGAAGTGCATTCCTTACCTTTTCTTCTCTACCTCTGTCAACAAAAAGGCAGTATATGATGCTTATACCATGTCTGTACAAGGTTTTTTCATAAAGCCTTCCGGCTATGCCGAGTTAACTAATACAATAAGTATCATTGTTGAATACTGGCTAAAATGTTATTCCCCCGGAAATTTCAAATAAATACCGCCACAGAGGTAGAGGTTGGCTATTAAACATTAGCAAATATTCAATTTTGATAGTAAATTAGAGTTTGATAAAACATATCTGTGGACAGCAAAAGCTATGAATTTGCGGCTATTTTCAATAATGCCGCAATCGGGATAATTATTGTAAATAGTGAAGGGACCATCTTACTGGTAAACCAGTTTGCACTGAACCAGTTTGAATATACTATAGAAGAACTTGTAGGGAAAAAAATAGAGGTATTGATACCACACCGCTACCAGTCAAGGCACGAGGAGCATAGAGACAATTATCACCAGCATAATCCTCACAGCAGGCCAATGGGTAGAGGGATGAGCCTGTTTGCAGCAAGGAAAGGCGGAGCGGAATTTCCTGTAGAAGTAAGCCTCAGCACTTATAAAAATGATTCAGGCCAGTTCAGTATCGCGTTTGTAAGTGATATTACTATACGAAAGGAGTCTGAAGATGCACTAGTAAGGCTGAATGCCGAGCTGGAACAAAAAGTAAACAGCCGTACACAATCGCTGCAGGAAGCACTGGAAAAAGAAAAGGAACTTAACGAACTGAAGTCAAGGTTTGTATCGATGGCTTCGCATGAATTCCGTACCCCGCTCAGCACTATACTATCCTCTATATACCTCGTCTCACAATACACCTCAGCCGAGGACCAGCCAAAAAGAGACAAACACGTTCAGCGGATTATATCATCTGTCAATGTGCTGACCGATATTCTCAACGATTTCCTCTCAGTAGGAAAAATTGAGGAGGGCAAAATACAGGTCAGGATATCAGACATAAAAATAGAAGAAGTTGTAAATGCGCTTATAAGTGAGTTAAGACTTTTATTAAAACATGGCCAGAATATCGTTTATGAACATATTGGCAAAACAGAATTTAGTTTAGACCATGTATTGCTTCATCATATATTAATGAACCTGGTGTCAAATGCAATAAAATTCTCACCGGAGAACGGCACCATACGGGTATCCACTGAATGTGATAAGAACAAGTTACTATTGACGGTAAGCGACGAGGGGATGGGTATTTCTGAAGAAGACCAGCAGCACCTGTTTCAGCGGTTTTTCAGAGGTGCTAATGTTACCAATATACAAGGTACGGGCTTAGGGCTGCATATAGTTGCAAAATATGTAGAACTATTGAATGGTACCATTAAATGCGACAGTGAACAGGATAAAGGAACTACTTTTACAATAGAATTTAATTCAAACTAATAGTATGAAAAAGGTTTTACTCATCGAAGACAATACTGAGATCAGGGAAAACATGTCTGAGATACTGGAATTATCTGGCTACAGGGTAACAACAGCCGCAGACGGAATGCAAGGTGTAAATGAAGCAATAAACATTAAGCCGGATGTTATTGTATGCGACATCATGATGCCTGTACTGGATGGCTATGGCGTAATTCATATGCTGCAAAAAAATCCGGATACAAGAAATATACCATTCATCTTCCTGACGGCAAAGGCAGAACGGAATGAGATAAGAAAAGGCATGGAACTGGGTGCAGATGACTATATCACAAAGCCTTTTAATGGCACGGAGCTATTAAACGCAATTGAAGCAAGATTAAAAAAGAATAGCCTTTTAAATAAAGACATAGGTCAGGGGCCACAGGGAATAAAAGATATAATAAGCCATGCGGGCAACAAAGATATGCTGCAACTTATGGCAAATGAAAGCGACTCGCAGCAATACAAACGCAGGCAGGTGATATATACTGAAGGGAACCACGCACTTCGCCTGTTTTATGTACAAAAAGGGAAAGTAAAAACCTATAAAACCAATGATGATGGTAAAGAACTGATAACTGCTATATATAACGAAGGCGAGTTCTTTGGCTATGTGGCTATACTTGAGCATACACCATATAAGGAAACTGCCGAAACACTTGAAGAGAGTGATATAGCTGTAATACCCAGGGCGGGTTTTGAAGAGTTGATTTATACTAATGCTGAAGCCTTAAAGAAAATCGTTGGCCTGTTAGCAAAAAACATTGCAAATAAAGAAGAGCAGCTTTTAGGTATGGCTTATAATTCTTTACGGAAAAAAGTAGCCAATGCACTATTAACCATTCATGAAAAATACAAAAGCCAGGCACCGGGGGTAGAAATAGCTATAGATATAAGCCGTGAAAACCTGGCAACTATGGCAGGCACAGCAAAAGAATCACTCATACGCACACTGAGTGATTTTAAAGAAGAAAAAATAATAGATATAATAAAGGGGGATATTTTTATTTCAAATAAAGAGAAATTGCAGCGAATGATGAATTAGGAGAGTGTTTGCATATACTCATTAAATGTGCGGCGTAAAAGGTTAAACTCCAGTTCCATTTTCTGCATGTCTTTTCTCAGCGAGCTTATATGGTCAACATATATATCGCCCTCGGCATATTCGTTGTTTATTTTTTGAATATCATTTCTTAAAAAGGTTATAACAGTGTCTTTATTCAGAAATAAATTCTGAAAATTCTCCAGGCGGTCCAATACATCCTTTGTTACATTACGTTTTATAACCTCGGCAATGCGGGTTTTCATATGGATATTCTCCTGTTGGTGATAATCCAACATGCGTAGCCAGGTACTTATTTCGTATTTGGTCTGTTCCTGTTTCCTAACTTCCACAATCAATAGTCATTTATTTTTAGTAAAACTATACTTAATACAATCTATGTTCACAAACAATGGTCACCAGCAACAATGACTGTGGTTACTTTTTTGACATATATTATTTATGACAACACCGGGCTTTCACTTCGTTATGTTCAATTGAAATTTCAGGGCTGAGGTAAGGTACGCCAAGGTTCATACCACGTAAAATGAACAAAGCAGACATAAAAAACAGTGCGACAGGGACCAGCTGGCGAATGCGCGAAGAAGCAAAATGCACTCTGCTTTTCAACACTGTAATAGCTACCAGCATAGGTATAGTGCCTATTCCAAATGAATACATGACCAGGATGGCCTGTGCCTGGCCTTGCGCTGTCATACTTAGGGAGAGGGCCATATATACAAGTCCGCAGGGTAGCAGTCCATTGAGCATACCGGTTAAAAACAGTGTTGACAAACCAGGCCTTGCAAGTAGCTTACCAAGTTTCTTTTGCACAAACCCTGTCCACGGAAAGTATATATTAACCTTGCTACCCGGCATAAATGTCAGCAGGCCTACCAACAACAAGGTAATACCCAGGATTATGGATATATACTGTTGTATAACCGGGTTGAAAAATGATTTAAATGAATACAACGTCACCCCTAATGCTGCATAAACAGTTATTCTGCCCACATGGTAAAGCAGGATGGCCAGCCATTTTTTTACCCCTGCCAGTGAGTGGAAGGGCATGATCAAAGCTATAGGGCCGCACATACCTGCACAATGAAGGCTGCCGGTCAAACCCATTATTAACGCTGTAACGATTATAGCCGTACTCATGTATTAACTTTTATCGGGGTTTCCTGGTAATATTGTTTACCATTATGTTCCCATTTTAGCTTTATTACATAATAGGTGGGCTGAAGGCCTCTTGCAGCAATACTGTATTGACCATCAACTATTTCAAAATCATAAGTTTTATCCCATTTGGTAGTTGCCTGGCAATAAAAGTGGACGTTGGCTTTCAGGATAACCTTTTCGAACTCAGCCGGAAAATCAAAAACAATACGTCCTTTATCCTGGCTAATGATAACGGGTGCTGATAGCAGCGCCTGGTTTTTACCCGCGTTGATTACCTGCTGGTAAGCCAGCTCTTCGTTATAGTAGTCATTTGACACAAGGTCAAAATCCTGTTTCATAGACTTCCATACCAGCGTCACAATTAATATGACAAAGCCCAGGTATAGAAACGTTATTTTTGTGCCCCAACTTATTCTTGCTGTAGTCATAATAGTATCAATTATTTGTAAACGGCCCCAGGAATGAAGTAGATATCGTTTTTATTTTTTTACCTTCTTCGTATATACCTATCTTAAGAATTGTTTTTCTTTCTTTCACCTCATCCTTGTTCATTGTAATGAATAAAGAACCGGATGCTGAATTTTCTTTTGGTATCAACAATGTAGTTTCACCTACCAGCGTTATAGTACCGTTAAAGTTTTCAGGTTTTAGTACCAGTGTTTTGTTTTCATAAGTTTTATTGAGCAACCTGTAGTTATAAAGGTTACTTATCTGCCCCTTATCCTGCTGATATAGCTGTCCTGGCGTACGCAGTAAGGAAATACCTACATCTGTCCTGCTGGCTAAAAGGTAGGCGAGTATGCCTAATAATACCAGCATTACGCCGCTATACGCCATCATCCTTTTTGTAAATCGGAATTTGGTGTTGGATGTAATATTGTTTTCAGAAGCGTACCTTATCAGGCCTCCCTCAAACCCTACGGCGTTCATCATCTTATTGCAGGCGTCTATGCAAGCCGTGCAGTTAATACATTCTAATTGTACACCATTGCGTATGTCTATACCGGTAGGACAAACTTTTACGCATTGAGAACAATCTACACAGTCGCCCAATTCACGCTCAGTATTCTTTTTCAGCTTGCCGCGCGGTTCACCCCGTTTGTAATCATAGGTTACATTTATAGAATTCTTATCAAGCAGCACACCCTGCATCCGCCCGTAGGGGCATACTACAGTACATACCTGTTCACGAAACCAGGCATAAACCAGAAAGAAAATAGTTGTAAAAATAGCAATGGATATAAAGCCACCCGTATGTTTACTTACCGGCTCTGTTATAATACGTTGCAACTCATCTACACCTATAATATATGCCAGGAATGTATTAGCTATAAGAAAACTGACAATCCAGAATATCAGCCATTTTGATGATTTACGCAATATCTTATCCGTATTCCATTTAGCTTTTGCTAATACTTTTTGCCTTGCCGCATCTCCTTCTATCCAGTATTCTATTTTGCGGAAGACCATTTCCATAAATATGGTTTGCGGGCAGGCCCAGCCGCAGAAAACCCTGCCGAACACTACAGTAAACAGTGCGATGAACACTATAAACAGCACCATGCCAATACCAAAAATAAAAAAATCCTGAGGCCAGAATATCTGTCCGAAAAGTATAAATTTCCTTTCCAGCACATTGATAAGGAATACAGGATGGCCGTTAACCTTAAAGAAAGGTAAGGAAAAGAATACGGCAAGGTACACCAGACTAAGCCAGGTACGTGCTTTGTACAAGCTACCACCCTTAGGTAGTTGAGGAAACACCCAAAGACGCTTTCCCTCCTTATCTATCGTCGCTACCTTATCCCTGAATGTTTCTTCTCCTGTTAACATATATTACTACTTATCTATTGCTACTTTTGTACTGTCTGCACCTGCATTCACTTCTTCATATAATTCACCCTGTGCGGCCTTAGGAGCAGCCGGTTGTGTACCGGCCAGCGACTTTATATAGCTGCTTAACTCCGCAATCTGCTTTGGAGAAAAATCATCTTTCCAACTCTTCATGCCCTTGTCTGGCCAGCCGTATTTTATTGATTTGAATACATCCTGTAAACTTCCACCATGCAGCCAGTAATTGTCTGTAAGATTGGGGCCTACTCCGCCGCCGCCATCTTTAGCATGACAGGCTGCACAAGCTGTTTGGTAAGCATTTGCGCCCGATGCCAGTGCAGGGCCCTCCAACATCACCACCGTATTTTCATCTACGTTATTTGCCGATTGTGCCAGGTAGGCAGCTTTCTGCTCCTCACCTCTTGCAACTTCAGCCGTGTACTCTTGTAAAGAGCTTGGTCCGTTACCGCCTATATGGTAGTAGTACATGTAAATTACGGCAACAACAATAGTCAAATAAAAGCCGTATTTCCACCAGGGGGGAAGATCATTATCAAGCTCCTTAATCCCATCGTAATCGTGGTCGAGCATGATATCTGTTTCTTTTTCCACGGCAACAGCTTTATTAAAGCGGTCCCAGAATGGCGTCCTGGCAACTTTTGCTTCTGCTGTTTTTCCTACTTCTCCGGGTTGGGCCCGTAATGCTTTAACAAGGATAGCCACCGTCCCTAACATACTCGTGATAACCAACAATTCAAGACCTATCACTCCTATTATAAAGTAAAAGTCTGCCGCAGGCATACCGGCTATTATTTTAGGAGCTGCAGTAGCTACCGCTGCCACTTCTTGCGCACCGGCTGCATTTGCTGACAATAACAGTATTATCATCAATACAATAGAACTTGCAGAAGAGGTTATACTTCTTTCTTTCCTGAGTTTATCCTTATATGCAGACAGCAAGGATAGTATCACATTGCCCAACAACACGGCTATCAGTAATAAACAGAATATCAACGTTACCAATGCAATAAGCAACACATTTAAACTACCGGATTGTGCTGAAGAGGCTGCTGCTTCAGGAGCTGCAAAAGCCAAAGCAGGACCAAGCAATAAAGCACTCGTGGCTATATACCTGTAATATTTTGTACGCATAATCATTATCAATTAGTCTTTCTTATTTATCCTTGCTGAATGGAATTTGTTTCATGTTATGGATATATTGCTTGTTGGCCCTTAACACCCAAACAAGTAATACGGAGAAAAACAGGAAGAACAACATCAATGACAACATTGGATAGACCCCAACTCCTGTTATCTGTTCGAGATATGTTTTAAATTTCATCTGGTTATTATTTAGCTGATGTAACGGTGTGTTGTTGTAATTTAATGTCTGTGCCTATACGTTGCAGGTAGGCGATGAGTGCAATTATTTCTTTATCGCTTTTAATATTGATATCGTCCTTCGCAAGGCTGCTTATAATAATTTCAGATTGCTTCATAACATCGGCATTGGCAATCTTATCATATTTTGCAGGATAAGGCACGCCCAACGTTTGCATTGCCCTTATTTTAGCGCCGGTAATAGACGTATCAAGGCTATTGGTAAACAACCAGGGATAGGCAGGCATGATAGACCCCGGCGACATGCTGTACGGGTCGTACATGTGGTTGAAGTGCCAGCTGTCAGGATACTTTCCACCTATGCGTGCAAGGTCGGGGCCTGTACGTTTACTACCCCATTGGAATGGATGATCATACACAAACTCTCCTGCCTTTGAATATTCACCATACCTTGCTACTTCACTGCGGAATGGCCTTACCATCTGGCTATGGCAGGTATGGCAACCCTCTCTTACATATATATCGCGGCCATGAAGTTCCAATGGTGTATATGGTTTTACACTCGTGATAGTAGGAACATTCGATTTTACCAGGAATGTAGGGATGATTTCAATAGCCCCGCCTATGATTACTACTATAAGGCTGAGCACCATCATTTGTACAGGCCTTCTTTCAATCCACCTGTGCCAGTGGGTGCCGCTATGGGCCTGGTATATTTTCTCAAGTGGTGCGGCTACAGCAGCTTCATCATTTACCGCCCTTCCTTTTTTCACAGTTTTCCAAATGTTCACTACCATCATTACAGCACCTATAAGGTATAATGTTCCGCCTATGCCACGCATGATAAAGAAGGGGCGCATTTGTGTAACTGTTTCCATAAACTGGTACCTGAGTTGCCCTTCAGGAGTAAATTCTTTCCATGCAAGGCTCTGCATAAAGCCTGCCCAATACATAGGTACGGCATAGAATATGATACCTAATGTACCTATCCAAAAGTGCCAGTTAGCCCATTTTATGGAATATAATCCTGTTTTGAAGATGCGTGGAATAAGCCAGTAGATAACACCAAAGGTCAGGAAGCCATTCCAGCCCAAAGCACCTACGTGTACGTGTGCAATGGTCCAGTCTGTAAAGTGGCTGATGGCGTTTACGTTTTTCAGGCTCAGCATCGGGCCCTCAAATGTTGCCATACCATATGCTGTAACAGCCACTACCAGGAATTTCAATACTACATCTTCTCTCACTTTATCCCAGGCACCTCTCAATGTAAGCAAGCCATTGATCATACCACCCCAGGATGGAGCCAGCAACATAATAGAGAATACCGTACCTAACGACTGTGCCCAGTCGGGCAAAGCGGTATATAACAGGTGGTGAGGGCCTGCCCATATATAGATGAATATAAGAGCCCAGAAGTGAATAATAGAAAGCCTGTAAGAATATACCGGCCTGTTTGCAGCCTTTGGCAGGAAGTAATACATCAGTCCCAGGTATGGGGTTGTCAGGAAAAATGCTACGGCATTGTGGCCATACCACCATTGCACAAGTGCATCCTGCACACCGGCGTACCATGAATATGATTTCATCCATGTAAAAGGTATCTCCCAAGAGTTAACTATATGCAACATAGCTACCGTAACAAACGTGGCTATATAAAACCAGATAGCCACATACAGGTGACGCTCCCTTCTTTTAATAATGGTACCAAACATATTCCAGCCAAACACTACCCACACCAGTGTTATCAATATATCTATAGGCCATTCAAGCTCAGCATATTCTTTACCTGTTGTGTAGCCTGCCAATAATGTAATTGCCGCCAGCACTATGATAGCTTGCCAGCCCCAAAAGTGTATTTTGCTCAGTTTGTCACTATACATACGGGCCTTGCACAATCTCTGCAACGAATAATACACACCCATAAATATACCGTTGCCCACAAATGCGAATATGACGGCATTGGTATGTACGGGCCTTACCCTGCCGAATGTTGTGGGCGCAGTACCGAAATTAAGCTCCGGGAATACGAGTTGGAATGCTGCCAGCAAACCGGCCAGCATACCTACCACACCCCAGAAAAGGGTGGCATAAGTAAACCACTTTACAATCTTATTATCATAAAAGAAATGATCAACGCCATTTTTTGAAATGGTGGCATCTGCTTTGTGCATTATGCCCGGTTCTTTAAATTCCTGGTCAATTGAAGAATTCATGCGAATAATTATTGTGTTGCTTTTAAATTATTTTACTTCTTTATCCAGTAGCATACGCATTGCGGAGCCCTTTTGGTCTTTGAATTGATTTGTCCTGACACTCCAGATGAAAGCAACCAGGAAAGTAACTGCGATAAGTAAACTGATGATAACAAGTACAAAGAGTGCAGTCATAATTTGAATGGCTTAATTATTAGTCAAAATTATTACCGTCTTATCACCGTTTCTATGACATGGATGTGTTCAAAAAATGATTATTATCAGTATTAATCCTACGTGGTTGACAATCCTAACCTTGCCGCGAGTATATTACTGGCTATAGTGGTTATTAATACAATACTGATTGTACTCAGTGGCATTAATATAGCAGCAATCATAGGATTCATATGTCCTGTCATTGATATGGATACACCTGCTATATTGTATATTATTGAAACTATAAAACTGGCGTAAATGATGACTTTGCTATGCTTTGCCAGTCGCAATAAAGCCGGCAATTGCTGCAACTTGTTTGCCTGTAATATAGCGTCGCAAGAAGGGCTGAAGTTGTTGATGTCATCTGCAAGGGTAATACCTACATTACTTTGCTTCAAAGCACCTGCGTCATTCAGGCCATCACCTATCATGGCTACTTTTTGCCCGTTTTGCTGTAATGCTTCTATAAACTGTAGTTTATCCACAGGTGTTTGCTCAAAATGTAAAGCCCCTTTGTCAAAAAAACGTTCAAAAACTTTCCTGTGCCTGTCATTATCACCGGAAAGCAACGATATATCATAATCTTTACGCAGGTGACTTAGTATATCGCCCACCTCGTCCCGCACTACTGCCTGCCAGTAAAAGGCAGTGACACGTTCATCGATCTTTACCAATACATCAGCGTCATCATATTCATTTGCACCAATCCAGGCTGCAGAGCCGATAAGGATTTTGGCCCCATTGCAAACCGCTGATATCCCTTTACCGGCATGTTCAGTCCACTGGTCAACAGTAAGTGTATTATCAGATAAGAAATGTGCGGCCAATTGCCTGCTTTTAGGGTGACTGCTATCTTTTGCCACAGCAAAAACCATTTGCTTTTCCTCATCAGTCAGCGTATGGCCTTTACTGGAGAAATGGCTTCCTCCTTTGGTAAGTGTGCCGGTTTTATCAAATACAAGATGTTTAATACTGCCAAGCTGTTCAATAACCCCGGCATCGCGCAGGTAAAGCCCGTTATCAGAAAGCAGGCGAAGTATATTGCCATTGGTATATGTAACAGTAAGCAACAAGGCGCAGGGGCAGGCTACTATAAGCATGGCTGATACACTGGGCAATATCAATTGTGGATTGTACGCCCACCAATACAGGGCAGTAATAGCCGCAAGGGTAAACAGCACAACGGTAAAATATTTACTTAACGTATGAATATGGCTTTCACGGTTATCCTGTTCTCCTTTGTCTTTCGAAAATGCCTGGTGGTTCCATAATGATGTGAGGTAACTGGTAGTTACCGGCTTATGCACTTCTATAACGATGGCCTCCCCCAACTGTCTTCCCCCTGCAAACACTTTCTGCCCGGCAGCAGTATTTACAGGGTCGTTTTCACCGGTTACAAAGCTATAATCTATATAGGCGTTACCACTTACTATTATCCCGTCAGCAGGTATCAGCTCCTGGCTGTAAACCTTTACTACGTCGTGCTTTTGCAATTCTGTAATTTGCTTACTCACTATCTTGTCGCCTTCTATTACTGTCGCCGCTATAGGAAAATAGGCTTTGTAATCTCTATGGAAAGAAAGGCTACGGTAGGTACGTTCCTGCACTACACGGCCTACCAGCATAAAGAAAATTATACCGCTCATACTGTCCAGGTATCCGCCACCGGTGCCAGAAAATATCTCGTACAGGCTGCGGCCGTAGGTGATTATTATGGCCAATACTATTGGCGCATCAATATTCAGCATACGTTGTTTCAATCCAGCCCATGCATTTTTAAAGAATATAGATGCTGAGTAGAAAACCACCGGCACAGAAAGTATAAGGTTGAGTATCCTGAAAAGCAGTGCGTATTTATATTCTAATGCTCCATCTGCTGAAAGGTATTCTGGAAAACTCATGAGCATAATATTGCCAAAGCAGAAACCGGCAATGCCTAACCTATAAAGTGTTTCTTTACTGGTCTTATTCTCTGTAGCATGCTCTTTGCTTTCAAGGCTGATTTGCGGTTCATACCCTATGGTAGCAAGCAATTCAGCTACCCCCCTCAGGTTAATTTTATTTTGCCTGAAAGAAATGGTTACTTCTTTGGCAGAGAAATCGATGCGGCTATTAGTGATGCCATCATTAAGCCTGTGAAGGTTTTCAAGCAGCCACATACATGAGCTGCAGTGTATGCCGGGGATAAAGAGCGTAACAATATTGTTATTCCCGTCTGTAAACTGGTATAGCTGGCTGGCTATCTTTTCATCGTCCAGGTATTCATACTTGCCTGTACGCAGGGGCTTAACCTGGCTCAGCCCCGGGTGCGATGCTATATTGTAGTAATCGCACATACCGTTATCCTGCAGTATTTCGTAAACCAGCTTGCAACCTTCGCAACAAAAGTCTTTATCATCCTGCCTCAGAGAGGCTGAAGGCAAACATAATGTCCCGCAATGATAGCAGGTAGGTTGGCTTTTAACGTTGGTGCTTGCAGGTATTTGTGTAGGCTCAGTAGCGGTGAACATTTATCTTTTTTTGAGACTCGAGGATTTTGGGAACAAGATTGCTCTCCTCCAGGAAGAATAGCTCCTTTACAATTGTATCTACCAGGTACATTTCATTTCTCAGTTCCCGGTATATTTCAGGATAGCCTATATTACTATACAGAGGCAATGCGCTGTATTGTAATTCAAACAGCATTTTCGTCAGTTCTTTATGAGATTCGTGTAACTGCATCAGGTGAAATTGATGCCCAATATCACAGGCGCCGCTGCATATACCGCAATTATGTCCTGCAGCATCTTTATTATACAGGTCGCTGATGTAGGGCAACAAAGCTTGTTTGCGGTCATTCATACACACCTGTATTTTTTTCAATACGTCTGTACAGGTTTTAGTGTACTGGTGAGCAGTGCCGTGAATGTCCAATCTTTTCAGGTTTTCCAGCATTTCCGATGCCCGCAATATCATTGCTATCAGTATATCATAATAGTTTACGTGCAGCGATTCGGCAATATCAATTAATGAATATGTCTTGTATTCAACCCGTAATTGCTTCATTTGCCAAAGTTTTTACAAATGTACCTGCACCGGTATAAGACATAGATGACTAACAACCTTTGCTAAAATGATTTCGGTCAGTACACCATCCTGCATTAGACTTATTTTTGCCATATGGATATAAAGTATGTCAGTGCAGACGAAGCAGTCAGCCTCATTACTAGTAATAGTCGTGTTTTCATTCAGGGTAGTGCCGCTACACCTCTCGCATTAGTGAATGCCTTGTTGAACAGGGCCGGGGAGCTGGATGAAGTAGAACTGGTATCAATCAGCCTGCTGGGGGATATAACATGGAGAAAAGAAGCCGTTATCAATACCTTCAGGCTCAATTCTCTATTTGTGTCGGAAAACGTAAGGGAATGGGTGAACAGTTCTTCCGGGGATTATGTACCGGTGTTTCTAAGTGAAATACCAGGCATGTTTGAAAAAAATATTCTACCGTTAGATACAGCACTTGTACATGTCTCCCCGCCCGACAAACACGGCTATTGCTCACTGGGCACTTCTGTTGATGCGGCTATTTCTGCTGTCCGCAGTGCAAAAAAAGTAATTGCGCAGGTAAACCCCAAAATGCCACGCACTCATGGCGACGGGCATGTACATGTTTCTGCATTTGCAGCCATGATATGGCAGGAACAATCTTTACCGGAAATCAATTATGCACAGAAAGCAGATAGCTGTGCTATGAAAATAGGAGAAAACGTAGCATCACTTATAGAAAACGGCTCTACATTGCAGATGGGCATTGGCAGCATACCTGATGCAGTACTAAGTTACCTGTCGTCACACAGGGGACTAGGCATACATACAGAAATGTTTTCAGACGGATTGATCCCTTTAATTGAGGCCGGTGTTATCACAAATGAACATAAAAAGGTGAAACGCGGGAAAACCGTTACAACATTCGTTTTGGGCACTAAAAAGGTCTATGATTTTGTTGATGACAACCCGGCGGTAGCATTTATGGATGTGTCATTTGTAAATGATACCGCGGTAATACGTAAGAACCCCAAAGTTGTAGCTATCAATAGTGCTATTGAAATAGACCTTACCGGGCAGATATGTGCAGATTCTATAGGTACATACCAATATTCCGGCATAGGCGGGCAAATGGATTACATGCGTGGTGCAGCATTGTCTGATGGCGGCAAGCCAATCATTGCACTACCCTCTGTTACCAGTAAAGGCATTTCGAGGATAGTGCCGTTTCTGAAAACAGGAGCCGGAGTTGTTACAACACGCGGCCATGTGCATTATGTAGTTACAGAGCATGGAATTGTAAACCTGTACGGGAAAAATATGGACCAGCGCGCCAGGCTATTGATTGGCCTTGCGGCGCCTGAACATAGGGAAGACCTTGAACGCGAATATATAAAAAGGTTTGGCGGCAAACTGACAACAATCACCGGCGCGATGTAACAAAATCATATAGCGGATGTAAATAGAGCCGTAGGTTTGCCTTATAAATAAAATTACTATGAATAGACTACAAAATAAAGTGGCGATAGTTACCGGTGCCGCGGGTGGTATGGGTGCTGAAGAAGCATTATTATTTGCACGGGAAGGTGCGTCTGTCATAGCCACAGATATCCAAGCCGACAAACTTGCGGAATGGGTTACAAAGGCTGCAAAAGATGGCTTGAAAATAGTTCATGCAATTCACGATGTCACGTCAAGAAGAGACTGGGAATCTGTTGTAGCAAAAGCAATAGAACTATACGGCAAGATAGACATACTGGTAAATAACGCGGGCGTTTATCCCCCGGGTGCTACTACGGAAACTACAAACGATGAGTTATGGAATAAAATCATCGCCATCAATTTAACAGGGCCGTTTATCGGTTCGCAGGTTTGTATTCCGTACATGAAAAAAGCAGGAGGAGGTTCTATAATACATATTGCATCAATCGCCGGCGTTGTGGGTGGTAATGGTGCTGCATATTCAGCATCTAAAGGAGGATTAAAAATGCTGTCCAGAGACCAGGCGGTAGAATTTGCAAAAGATCATATCCGTGTCAACTCAATACTACCCGGTGGGGTGCTGACCCCGATGACAGAGTTCATCACCAATGTAGAAGGAAGCGATGAAATAATAAAAAACATGTGCCCTATGGGCAGGATGGGAACTTCATCAGAAATAGCTATGGGTGCCCTGTTTCTTGCATCAGACGAAGCCAGTTACATAACGGGTACAGAATTAATTATAGATGGCGGGCTTGTAGCCAGGTAAAATTTGTATAGTTTTTTTGAGCCGGACAAAACAAACGAACAAACAAACATGAGGAAGGCTGCAAAACTGCAGCCTTTTTTATTTTCCACCGTCCCGGGAATGATGACCATCATCCTTTCAGGACGTTTACGTCATATTTATAACAATAAGACAGTATTAGTTTTGCCATACCAATTTTCCTATATGAGAGTCTATGCATGCATAGTATTTTATTTCATTGTCTTATGTCCGGCAGGCGCTCGTGCAGAACACAAGCTACTGCATCCGGCACTGGTACCCCGTGTAACACAGCTTACTAGTCACATACACAACGACCGGTTTGGAATAATATTACAAACATTCAGGAAGTTATTAGACAGCAGCCGCTACAGCGGTCTTAATAAATACAACTATCACTACCGCGAACTGTACGAACAAGACAGCATAAACGAACAGAGAATACTACTTACAGATGCCTTGCTGGCCTACTTCACAGATTTAAAAGTTGGCCGCGACGAAAAAAAGATAGTGAGTTACAATGAATTCGCAACACGCTTTCATACGCAAGACCAGGATAGCATTGTCAACAATCTTAATAATATACGCACAGCTAACGATATTTATAATCTGGCTGCAGGCTATGAGCCATCAGACAAGAATTATTTATTGCTGAAATACACACTGCACCAGGCAATAGATGAAGGTAATATTAACGCAGAACAGGAATTGCAACAAAGCCTTAATATCTATCGCTGGATATTGCACTTTAAATTCAGGGACTTCATACTTGTCAATATCGCCAGCACCCAACTCAGGTATCATAGCGCAGACTCACTGGTACTCGACATGAAAATAGTAGCCGGCAAGCCTGCCACGAAGACACCCAGGTTCTCCGCCTATCTCCACCAGGTTATTTTTTATCCTTACTGGCATGTGCCCCGTAGCATAGCAATAAATGAATTGCTGCCGCGTTGTAAAAAAAATCCACACGTACTTAACTCCATGAATATACAGGTACTCAACTCAAACGGAACAGTGGTTGACCCCGGAAGTATAAACTGGTCAAAATTGAGCAAGAAAAACTTCCCATACACGCTCCGGCAATCTACAGGTTGCGACAATGCTTTGGGTATTATTAAGTTTAACCTCACCTCACCTTTTAGCGTATATCTGCATGACACGAACCTGAAATCTGTATTCGCATCTCAAAAACGTTACCTGAGTCATGGTTGTATCCGTATAGAAAAGCCAATAGAGTTAGCACAAATACTGGTGCCAGGGAAAGTTGACAGCAATTTCTTGAAATCGTGCAGTAAGGGCCAGAAGCCCATTACCGAAGCAGTAAAGGAACCTGTGCCGGTCTTTGTGGTTTATATGACGGCAGATGTAGTTGGGATGCAGGTACAGTATTTCCCGGATATATATAACCTGCGGCAATAACAGGAATGAAATGTTATCGAAGGCAAGCAGCTATGTTTCTTTATATTTGGTGAAAAATCATACTGCAATACCACCAAAATTCACGTTTGGTATTGTGTGCTTAGCAAATGGATTATTTCAAACAACTGCTTGACCTGCTAAAAACAGAACGGGAAGAAGACAGGAAAGCCTACCAGAAACTAATTGAGACAACATCTGTAACTGAAAGACGTGCCAGCGGGTTTACGTGGTATCCCATCGCTATCAGGGGTACCGAAATAAGTAAAGCAGACTACATCACTGTAGAAGCAGAACGTACTACCCACCAGGATATTAATCATCAGCTTCGCTTTGGCGCATCTGCAGTATTGTTTTCCAATCATGATGCCAGAACGGAGAATGTTGAAGGTATCATTTCCTTCCAGGGTGGCAACAGGCTTAAATTAACCTTACGCACAGATGAACTGCCTGAATGGGCAAGTAGTGGCAAACTGGGCATAGACCTATTGTTTGATGACAATAGCTATGATGAGATGCAAAATGCATTGAAGCTGGCAGATGAGCTGACGGGTAAAGAACACAGGCTCATCAATATACTTACAGGTAAAACCCCGCCAACATTCAATACAAAAGCAACAACGGTACAAAACCCAAAGCTAAACAGTAAGCAACAGGAGGCAGTAAACAATATACTGGCCGCAAATGAACTGGCTATAGTGCACGGCCCACCCGGAACCGGCAAGACCACCACATTGGTACAGGCTATAAAAGCCCTGATAAAAAACGACAATAAACAGGTGCTGGTTGTAGCACCCAGCAATATTGCCGTTGACCTGCTGAGCGAAAAACTATCTGACGAAGGGCTGAACGTATTGAGAGTGGGTAACCCTACACGGGTGTCAGAAAAGCTGATGTCACTAACGCTGGATAGCAAAATGGCACAACACAGCGCCATGAAGGAAATAAAGCGGTTGAAAAAACAGGCTTCCGACTTCAAAAATATGGCGCATAAATACAAGCGGAATTTCGGCAAGGCCGAAAGGGAGCAACGTAAAGCGTTATTTGATGAAGCACATAAAATAATGAAAGATGTAGGCAATACAGAGCAATATATAGTGAATGACCTGGTAGCCAAAGCACAGGTAATAACTGCTACACCTGTAGGTGCCGCGCATTACACAGTACGTAACCTGAAGTACCATACTGTAGTAATAGACGAGGCTGGGCAGGCACTGGAACCAGCCTGTTGGATACCCATACTAAAAGCTGAAAAAGTAATACTGGCAGGCGACCACTGTCAACTATCACCAACTATAAAATCGGAAGAGGCGGCACGGAAAGGCCTGCGCACTACATTGATGGAAAAGCTGGTACAGCTATATCCTGAATCGGTTACTTTGCTTGAAGAACAATACCGGATGAATGAACTTATCATGCGATATCCGTCTAAGGTATTTTATGAAGATAAACTAAAGGCTAACCATGCTGTAGCGCAGCATGTATTATTTCCCGGAGATACCGCCGTAGCGTTTATAGATACCGCAGGCTGCGGCTTTGATGAAAAGGCAGAAGGCATGAGCACGTCTAATCCTGAAGAAGCGGCATTGCTATTCAGGCACCTTATACAATTTTGCGATGGGCTGGATGCGCATTATAAAGAAACTGAGTTACCAACCATCGCCATTATATCTCCGTATAAACAGCAGATATATGAATTGAAGGAGCAATTACTGCATGCACCAAGCCTGCAAAAGTATGGAGATAAGATATCCGTCAACACGATTGACAGCTTCCAGGGACAGGAACGCGACATTGTATATGTAAGCCTGACGAGAAGCAACGAGAAGGGCATAATAGGTTTTCTTTCAGATATCCGCCGTATGAATGTAGCTATGACAAGGGCACGCAAAAAACTGGTTGTAGTTGGGGATAGTGCTACCCTATCCCAATCTGCTTTCTATGCTGATTTCATTACCTATACGCAGGAAATAAACGCCTACCAGAGTGCGTGGGAGTTTTATGAGGCTTAGGTGAAACACCTTTTCTTAGACATAGCCTAACAGATAAAAAGAAGGTTGCAGTTGCAACCTCCTTTCAGTATATTTTAAATATCGTATTAATTATTGCACAATAATCTTATCAGTAAATTCCTGCTCGTTGGTCAGCACCTTTATCCAATATGCACCTCCGGGAAGGTTGCTTATGTCTATCGTTTTGTTATTTGCTGCTATATCTTTTATGTTATACATCACCTGTCCTAACACATTCACAATCTGTACCTCGTTAATGTCCTCGTTTACTGACGAAATATTTACAAAACCGCTTGCAGGGTTAGGATATACTTTTATTTGCGGCTGTGCAATAGCAACATTTTCAGCCGATGCAGGATTATTATTTACTACTACATCGTCCAGGTATATGTATCCGCCCAGTGCTGAAATGTAACTAAACTTGAAATGAACGTTAGCCTGGCCGGCATATTGTGAAACATCAACATTAAAGCCCCTGTACTTACCGGCATCCACACCCAATGCTACCTGTTCGAGGTTTAATGGGTTTAATACCGGGGCATTATGGCCGCTCAGGTCCGCACCTGTTTTCTTAAATACAGAAGAATAGCTTGCTCCGCAATCAGTAGAAACCAATACCTCCAGCGTATCTGCAAACGTTGTATCGATACCTAAAACAGCGGCCGTGTACTTGGTGTAATTGTAATCTACCTTGAAATGTAAATAAACATTGCTCTGCCCTGTAAAATTCAGGTTAGGGCTCAGCATTTCTTCCCTTGTGCCTGAGTTGTCAAAAAGAAAAATGGTGTTGAACGTAAAAGGTGCACCGTCGGTTTGTGTATAGTCAAAAGGCAGGATGTAGTCGCCTGAATTCTTGAAACCCCATTTCTCTATATCGGCTGTTGTGTTGAACCTTTCTTCAAACGGCAGGGCCAATGCGGTTTTCATTACATGTACTTTTCCGGTATCGGTGTTGAAGTCTGTAAAAGTATCTGTTACACCCTGGTTCAGCGAAACGACATCAACGTGAAAATCGTAGGTATTGGTATTAACAGTACCCACCTGGTAATTAGGCAATGTCACTTTTGTATGTGCATTTGTAGCCAGGTTGCCCTTCCATGTAAAACTGTCTTTGCTGGCCCCTATACCATAAGCAAGCACTACAGAATCTAACGCTGTATTTCCTGTATTCTGCAATAAAACAGTGGCAGAAATATTACCGTTACAACTACGTACCGGCGTTGTCACACTGTATAATCCTGCGTCTTCGCCACTACTGTATGGCTGGTTGAAGAATTCTGAATATGGATATGCCTGGAAATTTGGAATGGTGTGCCCCCCATTAAATTGTTTATATGCCACGCCTGCATTGTTTTCTACCAAATGTGCTACAACCAGATTGATAGGCTCTACATAGATTGCATCACTTTTACCCACTGTAATATATATTGGCAGTTGAGATGCGTTTGCAAAATTATACTGCACAATAGCGCTACCATTGCCAGCTTCTTTTACGCCTTGTATAGCCGGTGTATTCAGTAGTAGTGCCTTAAATTTTGTGGGATTGTCTAAACCATACCTCAGCGCGCTTCTGCCACCTAAAGAAAAACCCTGTAAAATGATCTTCGATGGATCTATATTATAATTGGCGCTTGCATATTGTATAGCCTCCAGTATAATTCCCTCATCACCTGCCGGGGCGTAAAAATCTTTACCCTGGTCGCTACCGCCATCGGGGCATACAAGTATAGCATCGGGGAAAGCTGCCGCAAAAGCTAGTGAGCCTACCAGCGCATTCCTGTAATTTGTAGAATTGTCACCCAGGCCATGCAACCCAACAATAAGCGTGTAAGACTGGCTGGCATTGTATGTCGGCGGCACATAGTTTGACAGTGTCCTTGTTTCACTGTTGAATGTAATAGTCGTATTAAAGCTGCCTGTCTGTTGCGCGAATGCTACCACACTTCCTAAGCATACGCCAAATAAAATGGTGAGGAATTTCATAATTTTTGTTTTGATGATAAAGTTATGACTATACCAGGCCAAAAAAATGGTATAAATCAGACATTTTTCTGCCAGGCAAACACAACCTTATTATCACAATACAGGTTAACCTGCTTAAAAAACTCCTTTGGTGATTTCAGTGTAAGTGATTTATAAATTTTATTAAAGTATGAAGCGTCATAGTAATTACTGTTGTACGCTATGTCCGTCAGCGATTGAAATTTATCCGCAAGCACCTTTGTCTGTAGCGAATGCCTGAACTGTACGATCTTTTTAAAATTGTGCGGCGACAATCCGTTATACTTAAAAACCAGGCGATGTAATGTTTTTTCAGACAAGAAAAGCTGCCTGGCTATTTCCGAAATTTTATAATTACTATCTACATCTTTAATAAGCGTACTGGCTTTTTTATATAATTCCCAGTCCTTCTTTACATTTAAGACGGAAAGCAAAAAATTTTCCAGGATTTTTATTTGTTCCCTATGCTCCCCTGCTTCAAAAAATGCCTTCATAAACGTGGCATAATGAGGCTTTTTTCCCCAGGATGAAAACAACTGTGAATGTGCAGCTGCTACATCATTAAAATACTCGTCTATAAAATTGCAGAGCCCCCCGTCCCGGAAAATGATGGTTATTTTATGAATCTTACCGGAAAACCTTACAAGTATCGGCTCCTGGTAAACCCCTTGCAACAATATCTGCGGATTATATGCACCGGCACCATCAACTGCAATCTCCCGATCTGAAATTGAATATTTTATACCCCGATGTATATTAAGGGGCTTGTCGTAATGAGGGAAAGCAAAAAAACGGACAGGTTGTTGATATTCTGTTTCCAGGAAATAATAGAACTGTATAAACTCCTTTAACACATCTGATTGCGGCACATAAGTCGGAAAATCCATAAACACACTTTCTTCTCAAACGTAAATCTAAGCTTAAAATTATGAATAATATGAGAAGTGCAGATGTTATTATCAGGGCTTAAATGAGAAGCGGGAAGCATGTGCATCCCGCCTATCATCTATATGTATGCTTCCGGTTATCTATTTTTTAGTTTCACTGCCAGATGCCAGCTTAACGTCAGCATCACCTGTCACCGCACCTGGTTCTTGCTTATTGTCAGCCGCCTTGGTAAATATACCGCGAGAAGCAGGCATATCATATACTTCAGGATTGAGGTAGTAGCCTTTTTCTTCAGGAGCTTTTTCTACTTCAGGTATTATCCTGTTACGCTGTGCGTACTGGTCGTTACGCACACCTGTCACCTGCCAGCTCACTTTTACATTTGGCTTATCAGTTTTTATCATAAACCTGTTGTTGCTTATTTCTTCGGCAACAATAGCCTGTGCAAACTGGCCAATAACAGTAAGCTGGTATTTGAAGTCTATATTCTCAGCCTGGAAGTATGCAGGCAGTTCAACAGTTACTGAGCCTGAATTATTTGTAACGGCATTACCATTGTACACGTTCATCATATCAGGGCTTTCTACAAAACTGTGTACCAGGTATTTGTTAGCCGGGTCTTGCGGGTGGTCTATCCTGAATGTACCGGCAGATTTACTTAATGTACCGTTTACATGTACTTTACCTGAGAAATAGCCTGCATAACCCGTACCGGTATTCACAGCGTATAAAGATGCCTTTGCAGCAGACGGTTTTGCGGTAATGTATATACCATGACCGGTACCATTATTGTCTACCTGCACTGCGTCATTGGTACTGGCAGCATTAACCTGCTCGAAACGGCCTCCAACACCGGTACCCGCACTGATACCAGACTGGCCCAATACGCCTACACCTGCTTTGGTATTAAAGCCGCGCACACCATAACCGGCCCCATCGCTACGGCCTACCACGGCACCAACACCATTGCCGCCAGAACTGCGACCTACTACAGCTTCACCATTTGTGTTATCACCTATAACACCGGCAGAGCTTATAGAACTGGTTACACCCCAAATAGCGTTACCGGCTGTAGATGCAAACACGCCAGGGCCTACACCTGCATGGGTAACATCAATACCACGCGCGCCATTGCCGGCATTTGTTAATTGTACGGTAATACCCCCACCTGTACCGGAAGAAGTTACACGGGCTGTTGCAGAAGAGTTCGCATTATTAGTGTTTGTAAAACTGGCTGCACTGTTTGTGTTGCTTGTAGCTTGTAATGCTACTCCGGATGTACTTGCTGCCTGCACACCAACACCCGTAGTACTTGCAGCATAAACAGCTACACCTCCACCGGCATGTGCTACGTCAATACCCCTTGCTGAACCTGCGGGCATAGAAACAGTTATACCCTTACCTGTGCCAATAGTGCTCACCCTTACAACATCTGATGTATTGGCATTATTGAACAAATCGAATGTTGCGGCACTGCCGGTATTACTTGTTGCACTAAGCCCCGTACCTGAACTACTGTTTGCGTAAACACCTGTACCACCTGCCGAGGAGTTACCATAAACACCTAGACCATTAGGTGTGGTACCATACACACCCCATCCTGAACCATCCTGCGAACCCCAGACACCTACACCAAGGCCGCCGGTACCATTATTAATACCCCTGACGGCACTTGAAAAACCACCCGGGCTTGTATTTGTTATCACACCCCTGACTGCTGCAACACTGGTGGTAGTGCTGTTACTATAGCCTTCTATAGCTGCACCATCACCATTATTCTCAAGCTTCAGTAAAGATGATAAGTGTGTAAGTGTATCGCTGTATGGCAGGGCCAGTTTTGCGCTACCTGCATTTTTTGCATAGGTGGCATATGGCACGCTTAACAGTTGTGTGGTGCCCATGTCTGCATATGCTGTGCCACCTGCAGGGTCTATTTCCACTTTCATGAATTTATCCCCGTTACCCCAGTCTATCGTGTTTATATCACCGCTAACGGGTGTACCGTTACCTATTGCAAGTACATACAGGCCATAGGCATTGGTAACTGCCGCATGGGTTTCAGTATAGACATTAGTACCTGCAGGGCTGCCATCTATAATGCTGATTCTCACACCCAGGTTTTGACTGGCAAGGGGGCCGCCTGTTGCATTGCGGGCAACACCCTGGTAATTAAATTTTGCAGGTTGTGCAAAAGCGTACTGTGCCACGCACAGGAATGCTATCAGAAATGATATATAAATCCGTTTCATAATTATCTGTTTAAAAAATTGAATTATTGAATCTTTTGAATTTTATAGACGTTTGTGTAGGGAACATCGGTATCAGCATACTGAACCTGCAGCATATAGTTGCCGGATGGGAATGCAGTCATATCTATAGACTGCCGCTCAGTGCCTGATTTTAAGCCTGCTGACTGTTTAAGAATAGATTTCCCTGTGGCATCCAGCAGCGAATATTGTAATGTACCACCGCTTGTAAATGCAGGCTGCAGGTAAACAACATTCTGCGCAGGTACGGGGTAAACCTTCAACATAGCCGCGTCGGCATATTTTGCAGTAACTATTCGTGATGGACCTGCCAATAGCTGAAGTACACCCTGCGTTACAATAATATTTGCAGCAGTAGCTGTATGAACAGCGGTCATTTCACCAAACGACCATTCAAAAGTATTACCGCTCGCTGTAGCGGAACCTCCGGAACTATTAAGCGTAGCCGGCCCTATAGACTGTGCGTACGATGCTGAAATACCGGACAAAAATGTGGCAATCAAAAAATAGATAATCCTCATAAGTGAAAAATTAAAGAGTGATCAATAAACATTATAAAATATTTAATGCAAAAATACTCATTAATGATTTTCAGGGATGCGTAGTTCTACGTAATATTTACAAGTACAAACATGGTTTTTATTTGCAGGCAAAGAGTAAGCTAAGAACTATATGTTTAACATAGGTCCTTTAAATTTCTGCCACAGGCTATGGATATAAATTCAGCCCCCTGCAAGACAAATGCACTATAGTATTTTACATCTTAACCACCTATTTGCTTTTTTAAGGCTAAGAGTATTTCTTTCTCATTAGGCGCCAGGGGCACATTGGCATCATCCATTACACTCATATTCTCTTTCGCCTTCCTTATATCCCCTTTACCTGCATATCCCTCTGCTATATACAGGTAGGCCCTGGTATTAGCAGGGTTCAACCGTGCTGAATGTTCCATACTGGCAATCATTTCATCCAGGTATTTCCCATCGCCGTTAGATTTCCATAATGCACGAGAGCAAAGGCCCTCAAGGTAAAACACAAAGTCATTGCCGGGGTCTGCCTCAATGCAATATTTCAGGTGCTCTTTTGCTTTATTAAAGTCATTGCGCATGATAGCCAATGTTGCCAGGCCCAGGCGTGCATCGCTTGATTTTTCATCCAGCTCCAGTGCATTTAAGTAAAAGATGCCTGCACTGTCCAGTTTACTTTTTCGGTCAGCATTCGTCTGCATATAATCCGCGTAAATAATGTATGACTGGCCAAGCAGGGCTAATGCTTCAGGGTTGTCTGCCAGGTCTGATTGTATGGCAGGCCCCAGCAGTTTTATGGACATCGGCGGGTTTCTGACCGCATTGTAAAACTTAGCAGCATGTATCGGCGCATATGTTTCCTCTTCCTCCTCGTAAGACGCTGCGGGATTAAGGAGTTTAGTTATAGCCTCTGCCCAACCGGGATCAACTGGCTCCTGCGGCCATGTGAACAAACGGGTAGCATCTTTACTATGGCTTACCGGCTCATTCCCTTTTGTATCGCGTACCAGTATCAGGGATACCGGGTCTATATACACTACGTTGAACCCCTTGCCCCAGTACAACATCTGCTGCACACTTAACAACTGAGAAGTACTTAACACGACGTAGTTAAATTTATATACCGAATCTTTCAGGTGAAAGGCAGATGGCCTTTGCACCATTTCCAGGTATTCATCAAAAAACCCAGCAGGAAAAATATCAAGGTCCCGCAGGTCTATGTACGACTTGAATTGGGGGTATAGCGCCCATAGCAAGTAAGACGATACAAAGTAATCTGAAAATGCAGGTCCCTGCAGGTTATGCCTGTTAATGAACTCCGCTGCACCTACGGGGTTGTGCAGTATGCTTATATGCAGGCCATAGCGGTTGGGCGATTCTGTAAACTTATAGTACCTGTTACTAACAGTAGCGATATAAAACAGTACAGCGGCCAGGGTACTAATAATCATTGTTCTCCTGCCAAAATTGATATACCATGCCTGCTTATTGATACGCAGCAACTCAACCATCAAGGTGATTGCCAGTGGTATGGTAGGGAAGAATGTGATTTGCGCAAAAGGAATATTCCTGTTAGCCGTTAATGACAAGTATTCCATCACCACCAGGGATAAAAGATATCCGGCCAGGACAGGGGTAAGTGTTAGTTGCTTCATTCCCTTTTTATGCAGCCAGGCGCGTACCACCCAATACAGGCAGGTTAATACAAACATGGCCAGGTGTACTTTAGCCTGGAATGTCCAATACAATGCATCTTTATAAGAGAGCAATTCGGTAGTGTACTGGTTGGCTTTCAGTTGCCTGAATATTTCAAATGGCTGCAACCATAGCTGGATTGTATTTGGGTTCAGCAATATGGCCAGGGCCATACCTGCAAATACGGCAACGAGCCTTGTAATACTTTGCAGATATTCTTTTGGCCGCCCCATGGCTAGCCATGCAATAACTCCCCCTGCAATGTAGATACCTGTTATTGCCATACCTACAGGATAAGCTTCGTGCATATTAGCCCACAGGCATTGTAATGGTATGAGTACCCAGATACGCTTCCACTGAAAACCCTTTGAATTCCATAATACAAATATGTACACTGCGCTGAACAGGTGGCTGATCATCTCCGGCCGGCCGGCCATCCTGAACTCTGACACCGCCAGGAAAAGTATTACCGCAATTGTTGAATAAAGGGTGGACACCTGCCCGCCTACCTGTTTAGCCAGCAGCAGCAGGGAACGCAGCAACAGGTAAACAATGGCTACATTAACCAGCGCCTGCAACAGCATGACTGCATGTGGGCCAAGGGGTTTTTCCATAGCTGCTATCAGCACTTCGTACAGCCATTTCACGTTTATCCACTTAGCCCCTTCCATTGTGTAGGAAAACATGTCGGTGCGTGTTACTGCGCCGTTTTCCAGCATCCATCTTCCGCTCAGCAGTTGCCACCATATATCCGGTTCGCGCAGGTGCTTCATACCCAACACCAGGGCACAGAGGTAACAAACAATATAGGGAAGCCTTGTAAGTTTCTTATACATCCGGGTTATGTCTCTTTATTGATATATAGCCGAAAATACGTAGAAAACCGGCATATTAAAATAACATGCGGCATAGCGCGTCTATGTGCTTGTATAACAATGTCCCAGATAGCTCATCTTAACCGTTTATGGGACTCGTGGCAGCACTTACCAAAAGAATATTTGTTGCATTTTGTTGCAACTTTCCGGTGTTTTCTAAACTTTTCGGAGAGGCCTCACCCAACCCTCTCCCGGGGAGAGGGTTTTGCTCATTTGTTGCTTTTTGTTGCGGGTTTCCCCCTATCCCCCTAAAGGGGCGACTAAGATTGTCATCTTTCGGGGTATTACATTCCATTTCTGTACTGTCAATTGTCAATTGGGAATTGTCAACTATTAACGCCCGCTTGTCAACTGAATAATGGCCGGCCATGCGATTGTCGAGGTCTATGGCTTTGAGCATCTGGTTGATGGTGGGGAGTACCATCTGTGTGCAGTAGGTGCAATCTTTACCTTTGTAATGCTGTACGGCCGTCATTTCTCCACGGGCTATGCGGGCCAGCAACTCGCGCTTGCTTTGCATGGTCAGCAGTTCTGTTTTTTGTTGCGCCTTTATTTCCTGCTCAACATCCTGGCGGATACCATCTATAACCGACCGGATGACACCACCAACTCCGGGATCGTCCATGAGGCTGGCGGTGGCAGACATGATAGCATTATAATCAGCTGCATTTTCGGGATTGAAGGCAAGGCAGTAGGCCGTGTACTCGCTGCGGTGGCGCAGGTACGCTGTGATGAAGGTTTGCTTTTCTAAATTCATGGTTTGTTATTTTAAAAAGGTAATTGGTTAAAAGGGCATCATTGGGAAGATTGCATGGCTTTATAACATAACAAATATACGCTTTATGAACAAAATGAGCAAATAAAAATTATGTAAGATGTGACTTGCAGGAATGGGAATACAGTATGTAGCAAATCGGGAGAATTGCCTCCTACGCGAAGCAGTCAGAGACAACGCCGAACTGAACAGAACAATAAAAAGCCTGTATGAAAGTTGACAAAAATCATACAGTAAATTGACAACCGTCAGTAGCCGACACCTGTGCTTACTTAGCTTTATATAATGAAAAAACTTTCAAGAGTAATGCTTATTGTAGCTATAACTATATTATGCGTATGGACCGCATTAACAATATGGGTAGAAATACCAAAAGGTGATACAATTACATATTTCGGAAATAGCCAGGCCCCTAATAGAGCCCTTATTGTTTATAACCCGGACCCATTATATAACCTTGACGAACAGGTATGCAACACCTTTGCACAGCAATTAGCAGAGCGTGGCATTTACACTACTGTTGCCACAGTAAAAGTTGCAAAGGGAGCCAACTTAAATGACAAAGACTTTGATCTTTATGTTTTTTGCGCCAACACTTACAACTGGCGACCGGACTGGCCAACCAGCGGATTTGTAAAAAAAATCGGCAACCTGAACAACAAAAATGCTGTAGCCATTACATTGGGTTCAGGCTCTACCAAAGAGTCGCAGGCTGCTTTTGAAAAAACAATTAAGAAATATTGCAGGCATCTTCTTTATTCCAAAACCTATTGGCTGTTGCGGCCAAATGACGAAAACCGCATGAAAGAAAAAAATGTAGCAGTTGTACTGGACGAGGTTAAGACACTGGCACAGCAAACAGCAACTATTATTAGCCAATAAACCTTATATCTAATTCAGCAAATCAGGAGATTTGCCTCCGTTGCGACGTAGTCAGAGACTACGCCGAACTGGGTAATATCAATAAATAGACACCTGAATTTGAAATACATCACTGAACGAATTTCGCAGCTTGAAAAACTTTAACGGCCACCAAAAATGTTTGCAGCTCTCCTGATCGACGAAAATAACAAAGTAAAAAGCTGTCACTTCGCGAAGGCTTCATGATCCTCTCTGGACCTTTCTCGAACCAAATCCTAAACGATTTGAGGATTTTGGCTGCACACAACGAAGAGGGAATTAAAGAAGTTTATTAGAAGCAGTGAACTCTATAAATATTTAGTTATTGTCCGCTGTGAAAACATGCTATTTGTTTTTCCATCTTCCTAATCGCTTCATCCCTCTTGTAAATAACCAAGCGAAGAATTTTGAATGTCCGCCTTCCATCATTTTTTGTTTGTTCAATTCTTGAAATTCTTTTACATTATTTCCTTTATAAATGAATTCACCATTGGCATAGCAGTAAGAACAATACATTTTGCTGATACTTCCATCAGCATCTGTTCCTCCACCTTTTGGGTCTCGTTTTAAAGGCATTCCACAAGATTGGCAATTTTTTAATTCGTTTTTCATTTTTATTTGTTTGATTTAATTTTCTGCTAAGAAAGCGTTAGTAAATAAATGTTCGTATCATTTGTCAAAGTTGGTGTCATTTCATCTTTGTTTTTAAAATCAGTTTACTTTCTTTAAAGGGTCTCTCAGGTATTGTGCAATTTCAATTACTTTGCCGTCAGGGTCAGTGGTGGCAATGTCTCTGATAAATCCAGGGGCTTCAAATATAGTAATTTGAAAAAATGAATTGGATCAATCTTTAGCCTCAACTTGATAACTTAAGGCTTTCGCTACCACCGAGCACAAGCCTTTTGGATTCGAACCAATCTATATTGAAAATGACTCCCGCATAAACAACAAAAAATTATACTGTATTTCAAAAGCGCCTGCAGTAGCGGCTTTTGAAATAAGTGTGACCCTTATTGAACATTTATCGAACCATTTTCTCGAAAATCTACAATTGTTGGTCGTATAAATTTATGATTATCATTATCTGATAATAGCATTGGCAGACTTATTTTACTCCATATTAAGAATTACACGGCAAATCCGGGTCAGATAAGATTGTTAGTTCTTAACTTCAACAGAATATTATTTGTGCCAGGCCGGACAATCAATGAATTCCCTGCCTTCGCAAATACTTGTTCATCATAGCTCATTTAATAAAGACAGGACGCAAATGAAAGAAACGACAATATCAATATGGCTACTTCTTTTTTTGTTTTCTGCAAACCCAACCATCGGGCAGCAAACAAAAATTGATGTTGAAATTCATTCAAGAGTAGACACCTCGAAAAAAGAGATAAAAGAAGTTGCAGGGCTTTGGGCAAATTATTTGAATTCCACACCCGACAGTTTATATGACAACCCCTATTGGAATAATGCCGAAAAAGGTAAATACAAGGGCTTTGACTTTTCTATACCCTACTTGTATCAATTACCATCACGGCAGCTGCTCAACTATTTTAAGCCTACTATTTTATCAATTGCACAAGAGGGAGAATATTACGGCATCAGAACTCTGTTTTCAGCCGAAGGTCTTGAAGGAGCCTACCGGAAATCAAACCCCTGGTGCATTACAAAACTATACGCTGTAAAAGAAAACGGTGAATGGAGACTTAAAAATGCACTGCCTGTAATTACAGAAAAATGGAATAAGAAAACAATAGGAAAAATAACCTTCATTTATCCGCAACAGCACAAATTCAACAGTGACCTTGCGACAAAAGCAAATCAATTCTGCAATGAATTATCCAAAGAATATAAATTCCCGGGATGGAAACCCTTCGAATTTTATATCACGGAAAATGGAGATGAGATGGGTAAGCTCTTAAATTTTGACTTCTATGCAGCGGGTTATACAACGGGAATCGGAGATAAGTATATGCGGATACTCTTAGGCGGAACGGGTTCAGAATATTATCCTCATGAATTGGTTCATTTAATTCTTCCGGAATTTAAACGGCATGGCCTGATCGAAGAAGGCTTTGCGACCTGGAAAGGTGGACAGGAAGGCGGAAAAACGTTTGAAGAGAGTGCTGAAGTACTGGCCGATGAATTGGCTAAAAGCGATACCGTAACTTTCTCTGATATATTAAATAAAAAGTGGGGCTGGCAATATGCTGCGTTTTATACAACAGGCGCAGTTTTTTGTAAAGCAGCTTATGATAAAGGGGGAATAAGCCTGGTTAAAAAACTATTGGAAACACCCAATGACGATGAAAAATTAGTTGAAACCATTTGTAGCTTGTTTGAAATTAAAGGAAAGGATATAAATGCTTTTTGGAGAAGTGAAGTGCTAAAATTTAAGAGCAAATAGTGTGTTGGCCGGAAGAGAAACGAGCCATAAGCGGACTCTTTGGAGTGATTGACGATTGCTCATTTCAAAAAAAAGCGGAGCGCTCTTCGCACTCCGCTCTTGCACTGTAAAAAGTGAACCTTATTGGATTTTTCTCGAACCAACTTTTGGCGGATGTAAAACTTTTAGCCGTTTAATTGACATATTTCTTTTTTAAAAAATTTACCCTTTAAGGCATCTATAATTATTTTATGATCTTCTTCATCATGCAAACCCGAAACGGTTATAACTCCTACCATTCCGACGTTTTTTATAAATATTGGAATTGAACCTCCTTTAGCAATAAAATCTTTTTCATCAAGACCAAAAGTCTTTTCTAAAGTCATATTCCCTTCCTTTAGGTCATTTTTTACACTTAAAGAACTTTCTTCAAATTGCTTTGCCACATTCGCCTTTCGTCTAAGCCAATTATGCTTGTCAGCAGGAAGGTTGTCGTCAACGTATAGGAATATAGAATGGTTGAGCCTCATTATTTCAACAGCTATATTTTGATTTCGATTTTTTGCTAATTCAATAATCTTTGAAGCCATTTCAAATGCAGTCTGGTTAGAAAAGCTATCCAATTCTATTTGCTTTATTATTGATTGTTTTTCAACATTATTCTGGGCCATTGACGATATATTTGATATTAAAGTGATTATTAAAAATAGATACTTCATCTTGTTTATTTACAAGTAAATTTAGTGTATCGCACAATAAATTTATAGTGGTTCGATATCCAATAAGGGTGTAACGACAAAAGCCGCTACAGAAGCGGCTTTCATTTTTTGTGAACCTTATTGAACTCGAATCGTTATAAATACGTGCAGTATAAAATCACAAGAGGTTTCATGTGTTTACTATAATGCTATTGCCGAATTCCCTGTTGCAGTTATTTGCAACTAAGAACTAGTTGAGAAATGCTGAATAATATTTACCAGCTTCCTATCCTGAATTCCGTTCACAGAACGGCTTTTCATTTGTTAGTTAGATATGCCCTGCGGAACATATCTAACATCATTTGGGAAGAAAGGAGTGATTTATCGCCGGGACTCGACACACCCCTAACTCCTCCCACAGAGGGGAAGTGTTATCGAGGCTCACATGTACGCATCCTCAAAACAAAAAGCCGCACATCCCCGTGTATGGCACTTTAAAATATCAGTGAGAACTACCTATTCATATACTCATATATAGCCGAGAAGGCGAAATCTGCACCGGCTATTACCTCCTGCTCTGTGGCTTCGCTGTCGGGGTAGTTGGTCAGTATATTCATAAATGATTCCCATGCGGGGCCGGTATTGGCGCCATAACCTGCAAAGTAGCTGGCGCCGTCGTCTGTAAGCTGCAAGGCGGGCTGTATATTTTTCAATATCACCCTGCCACCCAGTGTAGAGCCTTCTATAACATACATAACACCCAAGGCAAAAGCTTCAGTCATGTCAGATTTCTTAGATGTAAAAGGCTTATCTGCCGGCAAACTGTTATTGCGGCCCAATGCCTTCAAATCGTCTTCTATCAGGTGGGCTTTGTTCCTGTCATTAACATCGCTTACTACATTTTTCAGCAATGGGTATATGTTCTGTTCTGCATCAGCATTTACAGCATACATTTGCTCCAGGTACCGTGCATACTCGTCGCGCGTAACACCAGGGCTAACTATAGCCGCTGACAACGGTACGGATTCCAGTTGTTTATGTGCAGGCATCGTTTTCGTACGCAACGCCTTTATGAATTCTGATTTATTGTAGGTAGTTCCTTCACTCATACATTTAGTTTTTCATCCCCATGACAATTGTCATTGAATTGTCAAATGTACGAACAGGCAATTTTAAATACTTTCAAAAAAGGGAATAAATGGATTGTCATGAAAAGCATGATTTAACAGTATCGTCACGTTAAAAACCATCTGAAAAGCTGTACCTTGCATTGGCTGAAAAGCAGTTCTATATGCAATTAGCAGGAAAAAAGATAATATTAGCAGTAACCGGCAGCATAGCAGCCTACAAAACACCAGTTCTGGTAAGATTGCTGGTAAAAGCCGGTGCAGATGTACGGGTAATCATCACATCATCGGCAGGCGCATTTGTCAGCCCGCTGGCGCTGGAGACGGTATCAAAACACCCCGTGCTGAGCAGTGTAAGCGATGGCTCTCAATGGAACAACCATGTAGAACTGGGCCGCTGGGCAGATGTAATGCTGGTAGCACCATGCAGCGCCAATACCCTGGCCAAAATGGCCCGTGGCCTGTGCGACAACCTGGTATGCGCGGTTTATCTATCCGCCACATGCCCCGTGCTGATAGCCCCGGCTATGGACGAAGATATGTGGCTGCACCCTGCCACTAAAAAGAACCTGGACAAAGTAAAATCTTACGGGAATACAATCATCCCCGTGGTGCATGGTGAACTGGCCAGCGGGCTGGTGGGCGAAGGCCGCATGGCCGAGCCGGAAGACATAGTGACTTTTGTGAGTCATTTCCTGGATAAGCGGAACACCCAGCTATTGCGGAGTAAAAAAGCACTGGTAACAGCCGGGCCTACATACGAACGGATAGACCCTGTGCGTTTTATCGGGAATTTCTCCAGCGGAAAAATGGGCGCTGCACTGGCATATGCCCTGGCCGATGCCGGAGCAGAGGTGACACTTGTTCTGGGCCCGTCATCCCTGTATGTTAACCACGCACTGGTGCAGGTAAAAAGGGTGGAAAGCGCTGCAGAAATGTATAAAGAATGCTTACAGGTTTTCCCGGATACCGATATAGCCATCATGTCTGCCGCAGTGGCCGATTATAAGCCAACTGAAATAGCGGACAGGAAAATAAAAAAGCAGGACGGCACGTTAGATATAAAACTGGACAAGACTAAAGATATACTGGCAGAACTGGGCAAGCAGAAAAAAGAAGGCCAGTACCTGATAGGTTTTGCACTGGAAACAAATGATGAAGAGGCCAACGCGTTAAAGAAACTTGAACAAAAAAATGCTGACCTTATAGTGCTGAACTCGCTGAACGATGCAGGTGCGGGGTTTGCCCATGACACCAACAAAGTAACGCTGATAGGCCGCGACAACTTTAAAAAGGCTTTACCTTTGCTGAGCAAAAAAGAAATAGCCGAGGCGATAGTACAGCACATAACCAACAGGCAATATGCAGAAAGTACTGTATAATATATTACTGATACTGGCACTGGCAACAGGCGCTACCGCACAGGAACTGAACTGTACGGTAAAGGTCATGTCTGACGGGATACAGGGGCAGGGACAGGACAAAGAGGTATTCCGCAGTATGCAACTAGCCATTACAGAATTTATGAATACCCGCAAGTGGACGGAAGACCAGTTTGCACCGTCAGAAAAAATAAACTGCAACATACTCATCAACCTGACGCAGACACTAAACGGCGTGCAGAATGGTTTCGCCGCCAACATCACCATACAATCTTCACGCCCTATTTATAACAGCAGCTACATGAGCCAGACGGTAAAACATGTAGATAAAGATGTACAGTTCAGCTACAACCAGTTTGCGCCACTGGAGTTTAACGACAACCGCGTGACAGGGAATAACGTGTATGTATCTAACCTGCCCGCTATACTGGCGTACTATGCTTATGTAATGATAGGGCTGGATTATGAAAGCTTTGCCCCCAAAGCCGGAGAGCCCTTTTTCAAAAAGGCGCAGAACATAGTAAACAATGCACCGGAACAGGGTAAAACCATTACGGGCTGGAAAGCTGTAGAAGGCAACCATAACCGCTACTGGCTGGCCGATCAGTTGCTGAACCCACGCTTCCAGGCATTCCGTTCTTTATGGTATTCTATGCACCGCAACGGGCTGGATAATATGTATAAGCAACCTGCAGAGTCGCAAATGGTGATACTGAACAGCATCAATACGCTCAGCCAGCTGCAGAAAGAGAACCCTGGGGCAATATTGTTACAGTTTTTCTTTAACGCAAAAAGCGATGAGTTTGCCAGCGTAGTAGCCCAGCAGGCCGAGGCGAATAAGGCGCAGTATATTACTATGCTTTCTCAAATAGATGTGCCTAATACGCAAAAATATAACAGCCTGAAAAAATGATAAGAGCCCTGGCAATTTTACTGTTTTTCTGTATAGTGATGCCCGGCTGCAAAGAGGAGGAGGTACCACCCATGCCCCGGGAGAAGATGACCGCTATTATTACAGACCTGCACCTGGCAGAGGTATATAGCAGCATGGTAAATGACAGTACCCATAAGACCACCAATAAAAACCTGGATTCGCTGGCTTATTACTACAAGTCTATACTTAACCATCATAACGTGAGCATGCAGGAATTCACCAACAGCCTGAACTGGTACAGCCGTGAAACGGCACAACTGGACTCCGTTTACGTGGACGTGCTGGCAGAAATAAGCATACAGGAAGGCGCTATGGGCATAACATCACCTGAGTAGCTCTGTTGCAGCTTTTATACGCTTTACAGCTTCTTCCAGCTTATCCATAGAGGTAGCAAAAGACATACGGATACATTCTGCATTGCCAAAAGCAGTGCCCATAACAGTGCTTACATGCGCTTTGTGCAACAGGTACATGCTAAAGTCCTCGTCGTTGTTGATGGTTGTTTCACCGTCAGACTTGCCGAAGAAATAGCTGATATCAGGGAAAACATAAAACGCACCTTGCGGGTTGTTCAGGCGTATGCCGTTAATGTCTTTTAAAGCATGGTACATAAAATCGCGGCGCTCTTTGAATGCCGCTGTCATTTTGCGGGAAGGCTCTTTATCTGCCAATAATGCTGTAATAGCCGCGCGCTGTGTTATAGAACTGGTACCTGATGTAAACTGACCCTGCAATTTTTCACAGGCCTGTACCACATCTTTAGGTCCAACCATATAGCCAAGCCTCCACCCTGTCATGGCAAAACCCTTAGACATGCCGTTTACTATTATCAGCCTGTCTTTCAGTTCTGTAAACTGGCCTATGCTTTCGTGTTGGCCATTATAATTTATGTACTCGTAAATTTCATCGCTGATGATGGCGCAGTTTGGATAACGCGCAAACACCGCCGCAAGCCCCGCCAGTTCCTCTTTTGAATATACACTGCCCGTAGGGTTGCAGGGAGAAGAAAATATAAACAGTTTTGTTTTATCGCTTATGTGCTGCTCAAGTTGTGCCGGTGTAAGTTTGAAATCGGCAGCTATACCACAGGGTATGTATGTGGGCACGCCTTCTGCCAGTTGCACCAGCGCACTATAAGTAACCCAGTAGGGTGTGGGTATCAGGGCCTCATCGCCGGGGTTGATGATGCTTAGTATAGCATTGGCCAAAGCCTGCTTTGCACCGGTAGAAACTATCACCTGGTCGGCACTGTAATCAAGGTTGTTTTCCTGCTTCAGTTTTGTCACTATGGCGTCCCTCAATTCAGCATAACCAGCCACAGGTGTATATTTTGTATAACCCTGCGCCATGGCTTCTGTTGCCGCATCGCATATATGTTTCGGGGTTATGAAGTCAGGTTCACCCAGGCTCAGGTCTATTATGTCTATTCCTTTCGCCCTCAGTTCGCGGCCCAGTTTGGCCATCTTTATGGTTTGTGGTTCTACTACCCGGTTCAGTCTGTCAGCAAGTTGCATCTGGTATAAAAAAATTGTCCGGCAGCAAAGTTAGTGAACAAGTGCTGCCGGTTATGTATTTAAGATATTTTAGCTTTTAATTAATTCCTGCTACGTTTGACGTATGAGAAAACGCGTTGGTGAAGAAGTTAAGGTATAGCGCTACCAATATTATTAAAGCGATGATAACACCCAGGAAAACGATCGTTTTCTTATAGCTGTTGTTGATGACTTTAACCTTGTGCAGTTCGCTTACATTGTTCAATGCGTTTTCCGTTCTTGAGAATGCGGTTTCACCTTTTACTATATAATCGTAGGCACCATACTTCATACTATCTATAGCTACCTGCAGTGTATCCTGGCCGGATAGCATGATAACCTGGGTTTCAGGATAACCTTCCTTTATTTTTTTCAGGATGTCCACGCCGTTTTGTGCATCACGCTTGTGCGCGCTCAGGTGATAATCCAGCACAACTATTTCAGGGCGCAGGTGCATGTTGGCCAGTGCTTCTTCGCCGTTGTCAAATATTTTTATATCGTACAGGAAACGTTCTGATATATAATCCTTCAGCATTTCGTTCTGAATAGGCTCATCATCCACCAGGAAAATGTACCGCTTGTTGCTATTTGCCATGTGTTCTGGAATTCAATTTCGTAGAAAAATATAAAAAAAAATCTAAACCCCATAATTGGGCGTTAAATAATACAATATCTATACCAGATATATCCATTTAGCGTGGCATAAGTTCCTCAAAAGCTTTTTCGCAAACCCGTTTTAGCTGTGCTACGAGTGCCGGCAGGCGCTCATAGTGGGCCTGTTCCCCCGCGGTCTGCTCTATCAGGAAGATGTGGCTTATTTCTTCTTTTACACCCATATAAGACAGTTGTGGCTTCATAGAATGGGCGGCAATTTTCACAGCAGCATAATCACCGCTTTCCAGCCCCTCATCTATCTTTGCCAGCAGCTTGGGCCCATTTTCCAGGAACATCCCCTTGTATTTCTCCATCTTCCCGGTATTGCCGTTTGTAAACTGGTGCAAAAACTGCATATCCGTCACCTTTTCCGGCAATGGCTTTAGCTTCACCTCTTTAGCCTGGGGAGTTTCAGCAGTTTCAGACTGGTACACAGCCCCGTCATCGTTCATCACTGTAGCCATCTTCAGCAACAACTCATCAGGGTGAAAAGGCTTAGAAACATATGCGTTCATACCGGTATCAAAATACTTTTGCACGTCTTCCTGCAATACATTGGCCGTCATGGCTATAATGCGCGTGTCTTTTGCGGGGGCGGGCAATGTGTTACGTATGGCAAGCGTTGCCTCTACCCCATCCATCACGGGCATTTGTATATCCATCAGCACAATATCGTAGTTACCATACTGTACTTTTTGTACGGCCTCCATGCCATTTACCGCCACGTCTATATGAATGCCCGGCAGCAGGCTCTTCAATGTATCTTCCGCCACCATCCTGTTAAATTCATTATCCTCTGCCAGCAACAGTTTCATTTTGGCCAGTTCCAGCTTCATACTGTCATCCACTATGGGTATTTCTTCCACCGGCAATTGATTGTCTGATTCCTTCAATGGCAATATCACAGTAAACTGCGTACCCTGCCCCACTGCACTCTGCACTGATATCTGGCCGTTCATCAGCCCTACCAGTTGTTTGGAAATGGTAAGCCCCAGGCCGGTGCCGCCAAATTTCCGGGCTATATCAGTGCCCGCCTGTGTAAAGCTTTCAAATATACTGCCTACATAATCAGGCGATATGCCTATTCCTGTATCCGCCACATCAAATCGTATCCAGTATGTATCACCTTCCTGCTTGCTGACACTCGCGCTGATACTCACATAACCCTTCTCTGTAAACTTTACCGCATTGCCCGCCAGGTTTATCAATACCTGGTTGATGCGGGTGGGGTCGCCCACCAGCCTTATGGGCATATGTTCATCAATATTCAGCCTGAATTCCAGCCCTTTTTCTTCAGCCTTGAACAGCAGCATATCTTTTACACTGTCTATCATTTCCTGCACCACAAAATCTGTATGCTCTATTTCAATTTTACCGGCCTCTATCTTGGAGAGGTCAAGTATATCATTGATAATTACGAGCAGGTTATCGGCGCTCTGGCGTATCGCCTTCAGGTACTTCAACTGCTCAGGCTGCGGGTTTTTACTTTTATCCATCAGCAGGCGCGTCATACCTACTATGGCATTCATCGGGGTGCGTATCTCGTGGCTCATATTAGCCATGAACTGTTGTTTCAGTTGTGCCGTACGCTCGGCCACTTCTTTTTCTTTCTGCGCCAGTTCTATTTTCTGCCTTATCTGCAGGTTGCGCAGTTTGTTCAGCGTAGTCTGCTGAAATATCTCTTCCTTCAGTTGTTCATACGCCTTGAGGTGATAGAACGCGCTGGGTATATTGCCCATGTTGTCGTACAATACAGATAGTGTTTCGTGCAGGCTCATTACATCGTGCTTACGGGTGTAATCTTCGGCCATTTCAAAAGCCTTATTCAGGTAAGAGAGTGCGGCCCTGAAATCGCCCTCGTCCATCTGCATACGGCCCATGTAGTAGTTACAGATAATCTGCACCTCGGCATTGTCCAGCACTATAGCTTCTTCCATAGCCTGCTGCAGGCACTGCCGGGCTTTATCAAAATCCTGCATTTTGTAATACACCTTGCCCATACCGCTCAGCGCTATGATATACGCGGCAGATGCCTTTTCAGTCGTAGCCAGGTTTTTCTCAAAATAGCTGCGTGCCTCCTCATATTCCTCCCTTTTAAAATAGATATTGCCCAATACGTTGTATATAGTAATAACCCGGTTGGTATCGTGCGCTTTTTCAAATATGGGCATACAACGCAAGGCATAGTCCAGTGCGCTGTCAAAATCATTGAGGTCGTACAGTAGCTGGGCAATACTGGTCAGGTTTACAGAGCCCGCTACCTCGTCTCCCAGCAATTCATTGATAGCCAGCGCTTCTTCAAAGTAATTAAGGGCACGTGCAAAGTCCCCCGTTTCCCGGTAGATATTGCCAAAGTTGTTCAGCACACGGGCTTCCAGCTTTTTATCTTTTATCTGCTTTGCTATGGCCTGCGCCAGCAGCAACTCTTCCATTCCCTCTTCATAGTCTCCCTGCAAGCCATAGCAGGACCCCTTAAGGTTATGCCCCCTGCCCTGCCCACGCGGGTAGCCCAGCCTTGTAGATTTTTCAATGATCTCATCAGCCATGCGCGCGGCTTCGTCCACATCTGTATTGCGCATTTCCAGCGCCATTTCTACCAATACATCTATTCTTGCCCGTTCATCCTTCAGCGAGTCATATTCTTCCTGCAATAATTTATATCTCTGGGTGTCCATATATCACGCGTAATATGTGTAAAAATAAACACCCCTTGCCGCAGAGCAAGGGGTGCTGTAAAATATATTTGATGGTATTAACCGTTTGCTTGCTGGCGGTTGAAGTCCTCATGCCCCGGATCTTCATAACTTAAAAACACTGCACAGAAGTGCCCTATCAGCGACAGGCCCCATGCAGCAGTAGTCCATGCAGGCCATGGATATGCCCAACCCTCTACACCATTGTCATAAACCATCCATGTTATAATGGTTGCTATTGTGAAAATAGCGGTATGTAGCCAGAATATTTGCTTTTGTTTAGCTGTAGGTGTTATCTTTTTTGGCATGAGATTGTCTGTATTTAGCGCAAATATATAGCCTGTAGCCGATAAAATGAAATTTTGACCCTGCTATACACATGCAGATTAGTTTATTTCTATCATAGCGGCCTCCAGCACATCGTCGGTGCCCAGCGCCAGCCTCAGCTTATCTGCTATTACCGTTTTATGGGGTGGCACGCCGTTTTCGTAGTTATTACCATCCACATCCAGGGTTTGTGTAATGGAACAGCGGTATGTCCACCCGTTGGGCAACTGGCCGCCGTTAGGCAAACCAAGGCCACCGCCGGTCGTATCTCCCATTATCACTACGTTGGGCAATGCCGAGGACATAATAGCGAAAAACGAACCTGAACTGTAAGTACCTCTGTCTGTAAGCACCACTATCTTTTTCAGGTATTTTATTGCAGAGGAAGATGGGGCCAGGGTAGATGGCTCTGCTTCACCAAATTCGTTATGCCCGGGACCGGTCTTTCCTCTCGACCGGTACACCAGTGTTTCTTTATCTATAAAACGGCTGAGAATGGTATAGGCATCATTGATAACACCGCCCCCATTCTGCCTGATGTCAAATATCAGCCCGCGCGTGTCTTTATACCTGTCCAGTATATAGTCCAGTTGCACATCATCTACCGTACCGGGGAAAGAATGCAAACGTATATATCCCACCTTCCTGTTCATCAGGAAATCGTGCGTGAACGGGCCGGTTATCACCCTGTCCGTTCCTATGTAGTTTTCCAGTATTATGCGGTCATCTATATTTTCAGGCCCCAGCAGGTCAACATCAAAAACAGAAATATTAAACGGAGAAATAAGGTTCACATGTCCATCACGCAGTTCATTCAGCACAGCGCCCATTACGTTGAATAATGAGTCTTCACTCATGCCATCATATACCTTTGGCCTGTATTGCGCATACACTGCATTCCAGTCTGTTTTCTTATAGTCAAAATAAGCATAACGCTTATCAAGTTGCTGCCACAGGTAATCGAAATTTTCTACAGCGTTTACAGTATCAACTTTCTTTTTAAACAATACTTTTTCGCAGGAAGAGAAAAACACTGCGGCGGCTATTATCGTCATCAGTTTTTTCATCTTTGCATGTTTTTATCCAGGTGAAACAACAGGGACAGTTCCAGTATGTGATTGGCCATTTCTAGACGGTTGAACTTCTCTCCCACAGCATAAGCATCCCAGAAGTAAGACAGCCGCCACATATTGCCGTTCTGCATTTGCCTTGTATAGGCCAGTTCTGAACTGAAGCGTATGCCCGAAAAAGCTTTGATTTCATATCCTTTAAACAAAGGTGAAGTATCCAGGCTTTCATTACCAATATATGCAAAACCATTCCGGATGGTATTGTTCATAACAGGCAGGTTGAGTTGATAAGACAGGAAGGATATATGCGGGCGGCGTTTGTATTTTATAAAGAGAAACTTCTTTCGGGTTGCCTCTTCATACCTGAAAATACGTGTAGCCTTGCCCGACAGGAAAAAGGTATTGAATACTTCATATCCCACACCGGCATTCATCAGGTCATCATTCACCCGTACATCCGTATTTACATCTGCCATGCCGCCAAGTTTCACGTTCCATTTCCTCCCTGACAGTTTTTGCAGCAGATACAACTTCTGGTAGCTGAGATCTAATATATATACAGATGCCTTAGACCTCACATCTACCCCCTCCGTTTTTTTATACCTGTATGTTCCGTGGTTGAAACGAGTGGTGAATTTCGTTTCCCTTGCGGTATCCATACGCAGGCGTGCAACAGAATAGTTCGCCAGCACCCCTTTGTACGTAATGGGCGAGGTAGCAAAATCGCGTATGCTACCCTTGTTCAGTCCTACACCTACCTGCAGGTAATCGGGCCTTTGTTTACGCAACTGTTTATTGGAGTATTCCTGCGCTGTGGCGGCCGTAGGCACCAGCAATGCTATAGCAACTGCACATTTGTAAATGAAATTCATACAGGCGCAAGATAAAGCAAAAGGGCTATCCATGACGGATAGCCCTTGTAATAATATCAATATTGAATGTTAAACCATTGCTTTCTCAGCTTCCCACTTCCTGCGGCCTTCACCGGGTATTACGTGGGTTTCACTATGGTAAGATGAGCGCACCAAAGGGCCGCTTTCTACATAGTCAAGGCCCATTTTATAACCCTCCTCGCGATAAAACGCGAACTCGTCAGGATGTACGAACCTGATCACAGGCAGGTGCTTTTGTGTAGGCTGCAGGTATTGGCCCAGTGTTACTACATCGCAACCGTTATCTTTCAGGTCCTGCAATGTTTGCAGCACTTCTTCTTTTTCTTCGCCTATACCCAGCATGATGCCGCTTTTCGTGCGCATGCCGCCATCTTTCAGTCTTCTTAAAACCTCCAGGCTGCGGTGGTATTTGGCCTGTATGCGCACCTTACGCGTCATGCGCTCTACCGTTTCCACGTTGTGCGATACCACTTCCGGTGCAGCTTCTATAACGCGCTCCAGGTTTTCCCATTGGCCCCTGAAGTCGGGTATCAATGTTTCCAGCGTAGTATCAGGATTTAATGCACGTACGGCTTTTATAGTATTGTACCATATAATAGAGCCTCCATCTTTCAGTTCGTCCCTGTCAACAGATGTTATAACAGCATGCTTTACCTTCATCAGGTGTATGGCTTCCGCCACGCGCTGTGGTTCATCCCAATCTACCGGCTCGGGCCTGCCGGTAGCTACCGCACAAAAGCCACATGAACGGGTACATATATTACCCAATATCATAAACGTGGCAGTACCCGCCCCCCAGCATTCGCCCATATTAGGGCAATTGCCGCTTTCGCATATCGTATGTAATTTGTGATTGTCAACAAGACTGCGCACATGGCGGTAACCCTCGCCTATAGGCAGTTTCACACGCAACCAGTTGGGCTTCTTTACACGTGTTTCCGTATTTTCTACATTACTAATAACCGGTAATTCCTGCATAATAGATGCAAAGTTACTTTTTTTGTGCCCAACGTTTACCAAACTGGAAAGACACATAAGCATTCAAAAAATATGGCCTTGAATCCTGGTTAGCCATCATCTCTATAGAACGTATATACATTTCAAATGCCAGGCCGGTTTCAACTGCCAGCTTCGACTTTTTGCTAGTAGCAAAGTCAAAATGCAGACCTGTTTTACCATGTATGCCGGGTACTATTTTAGTTTCACCAATGCCTTTGCCAAAGCCCGCACTGCCTATGACCAGGTGCTGCTGCAGAAAGTCTTCCTTGGTAGTATCACTGTAGCGTAGTGTTTCGCGCACATTGGCACCGCCCCTGTTTACCAATACATCGATATAGTATGGTTTTTCGAGCCCTATAGAAATACCCCCCAGGTAAACCCAGTGTATAGATACATGGCCGGGCTCTACCTCTTCATTCAATTCTGGTTTGCCGGCAATCAGCTTACGTTTGCCATAACCTACCTTCAGGGAATAGAAATTACTTACTTTACCATAGATAAATGGTTTTGAAGACTCGACACTACTACCGATCGTGTTGGTACGCTTTATCTCCTGCGGATGCTTCTTTTCGCCAAACTCAATTTGCCAGAAATTCAGATCGTAATAATAGTCCGTAGTACGGTCCGTACTTTTTACCTTACCCCTGTCCATAAACAGACTCCAGCCATCTGTATTCAGCCTTACGCCGCCACTTAGCTCATGTTTTACGGGTTTGGGGCGTTTTATCTTTACCGGCACAGGTATAGAGTCCCTGTTTGCTACTTGAGCAAATGCTGATACAGACAGCAATAACGCAGATAAAAAACAAACAGGTATGAAGAAATATCTACTCATCGTTTATTGTCAAGTTACATTAACCCGGCACAGTGACAAACGTGCCGGATGGCAATTATATTTTAAAGTAAGTAAATTTAACGCAAATTATCTGCATGACATCCAAACTTATTTATAAAGGGGGCCTCCGTTGCGAGGCTACACATACCAATTCAGGCACTGTAATAGAAACAGACGCACCACCTGATAATAAAGGCAAGGGCGAGCGTTTCTCACCAACCGACCTGCTGGCAACATCCCTGGCAGCCTGTATGGTGACAATCATGGGCATAGCCGCCAGGACACATGACATAAACATTGACGGGGTTGAATGCGATATTATAAAGATAATGGTGCCGGAACCACGCAGGGTGGGCGAGATACAGGTTACCATCCATTTTCCTAAAACAATTACCTACACAGACAAGGAGAAAACGATACTGGAGCGTGCCGCTATGACCTGCCCGGTGATAGAAAGCCTGCACCCCGACCTGAAAAAGACAATTACCTTCGACTGGTTATGATTTAACAACACTCAGCCCTATAGCACAATCAAGGCACCTCTTTTTTGTGCAGTAGTTGTTATACAACTGTATCTGCGCCTGAGATTGGGATGCGTTTGCAGGCGGCCAGTTATGCGCGGCCAATACATCTATGATATGGTTGTTTTCAGCGGGCAATTCATCCAGCAGCTTTAGTGCCAGCTCCTGTTCTCTTTCTGTAGATTGCCGGGAGGCATACAGGAATTTTATAGGCGCTACAGTATTTATGATGATATTCTGAATGGACGACTTGCCCAGTTTCTTCTTAGTATCTTTTTCGGTAGCCTCTCCAAAGCTGTAGTGTGTTTCCCAATAGTGCCCTGCCTTAACATCAAATAAGGGCATCATCTCGTTGATGGTGCTCTTTTCTATAATCACAGAAAACAAGTGCACCGACCGGTTTATCAGCGCGGCAAACTGGGCTATACGTATAGTGGGGAAATTTGCAGGCCGCAGCCTCATATACTTCCAGCTATGTGCCGGTATGGGCTGCAGCTTATACTTCTTGCGCAGGTAACTATACTCTGTTTTCAGTGCATTGGGATATACACCATCCATATCATCTTCCAGCATACCCGCCTGTCCATAAAGTAGCGCCTCTACCTGCAACAGGTTTTCGCGGTGCTTTGCAAGGATGTTAATGGGCAACGATTTTGCCAATGCCAGAAAAGCATCTGCGTTTACTTTAAATCCAAAATTTGCCGCCAACCGCCAATACAACAGGCTGCTCCAGTCGCCGGCAGATTCATCCAGTACTTCCTGCCAGTCGCCCAGTTTTTCTTCCCAGCGCTCTGCCAGCAGCCGTGTAAGCCAACTGTATTTTGTAATGTCTTTTACACCAGGGAGGTGTGCCGCGCAGGGCAGGCTATCTTTTGTATAAGCCAGGTATTCGTATTTGCTGATAACCTCTTTTGCAATAAAAGGCGCTATGCACAATACCGGTGTATTGGCGGGACCTGTATCTGCGTCATGCTCATACACTACATGCAGCACCACATTTTTATAGGCTTTATCATGTTCATGGCCATGCTTGTCCCAGTCGCTGCTGCATACATGCATTTCTACATGGCCTGCCAGCGTGGTATCGCCTACTTTTATTTTAGCTTCCAGGAAATCAGGACCCGCATCCGTATTGTACCTGCCGGGGTGAATAACGGTGATAACTTCACCATCTATAGTTTTCAGCGATGGTGTGTACAGGCTGTATTGCCATACGGTATGTAATAAACGCTCCTGCATTTTGCAAGTACAATTTACAAATACTTTGCCATTTGCTGCCGGTATTCTGCTGCTGCCTTGCCTGCCCGTTCAGCATAATCTTCGCCGTCGCTTACATAAATCACCCCGCGCGATACGTTGATGAGCAAACCACCGTCTTTATTCATAGCATTGCTGCATACAGTATCTACATCGCCACCCTGTGCACCCACACCCGGAACGAGAAAAAAATGATCGGGCAGCATAGCACGTACATGTTGCAACTGTTCTTTGCGGGTAGCACCTATCACAAACATGGTATTATCAGGCGTACCCCAGGTCGCAACAGTTTTCAATACTTTCTCGTACATCAGTTCATCACCGCTTTGCTGTAGCTGGAAATCAGCACTGCCTTTGTTAGACGTCAGGCCCAATACAATAGCCCAATGCCCTTCAAACTGCATAAAAGGCTGCACGCTGTCTGCACCCATGTAAGGCGCTACAGTTACACTATCAAAAGGGTAAGTATGAAAAAAGGTTTTTGCATATTGCTCTGCCGTGTTGCCTATGTCACCACGTTTGGCATCGGCTATAGTAAAAATATCTCCAGGGATATACTCCAGCGTTTTAGCCATGCTCTCCCAGCCTTTAATACCCTGTGCTTCGTAAAATGCAGTATTCAGCTTATACGCCACTGTGTAATCTTTCGTAGCATCTATAATGGCTTTGTTAAACGCAAATACCGGATCTGTTTCTTTTAAAAGATGCTTCGGGATTTTCTCCATGTCGGTATCTAACCCTACACATAGTACAGACTTTTTACTGCGGATGGCTTGTATTAATGCGGCTCTGTTCATCGCGGCAAATTTAATATCTATTATTGGTACTTGCCGGTTTTGTCCTCAATAGCCATATCTTTCTCTACGCTGCGGTGCAGTTTCATATTCACCAGCAGGTTTTTAGCACCTGCAGCGTAAACTGCCTCCTGCATATCACCCACCAGTTGCATTACAGTACCATATGGCCCTTCAATAACAGTTTCGAAAGGGCACACAACGTACTTCAGTCCTGATTGCTGTACCTTTTCGATAGCCTTATCTATCATAGCATAAGCTTCTTCTTTGCCTACATGCAGCGGCAGTATCTGTACCGCCAGGTTTACATTATAATCCATAGTATAATTTATGGCAGCAAATGTAGCTGTAAACGCCTTTAAAACAGTACCTGTCAATAATTGTTAAAATTTATTAACGCCATATAGAGAAATACTTTTTTGTATCTACATGATTGAAGGCTATTTTTGCCAGCATCTATTATTAAAACATATATTATGAAATACATTACGCTCGCATTAGCTTTAGTAGCAAGCATAGCTACCACATCATTTGCACAGGGCCTGAAATTGCCCGCAATGAGCCCGACTGCAAAAATCACGCAGGGCTTTTCTACCTCTGAAATGGTTATTGATTATAGCCGTCCATCTGCACGTGGCCGCAAAATATTCGGCGGACTGGTAGCGTATGGCGAAGTATGGCGCACAGGCGCTAACGGTGCTACTCGTGTTACATTTGGCGAAGATGTAACGATTGGTGGTAAAGCGGTTAGTGCAGGCACTTATGCACTGTATTCTATCCCAGGCGCTACCGAGTGGGAAATCATCCTGAACAAAGGTGTAGGCAACTGGGGCACCGGTGGCTACAAAACTGATGACGACATAGCACGCTTCAAAGTAAAACCAACCAGGGTTTCTAATGCTACTGAAACTTTTACCATCTCTATAGATGATATTACTTTCAATACTTGTAACATTACCCTGAAATGGGAAAACACCAAAGTAACGATACCTGTTGTGGCTGATAATGATGAGCGTATCAACAAAGACATAGTAAAAGCAGTAGAAAACCCTACCGTACCTTACTACCCTGCTGCTGTTTACTACTACGAAACAGGTAAGAACCTGGACAAAGCGCTGGAGTATGTTACCAAGGCTACCAACGATAACCCCAAAGCATTTTACATGTGGCACATGAAGGCTAAAATTGCACAGAAAATGGGCAAGAAAGACATAGCTGCAGATGCTGCCAACAAAGCAATAGAAACTTCTAAAGGCGGGCCATACGAAGCAGAACAAAAACGCAACAACCAAATGATTCTTGACGCTGTGTCTAAAAAGTAAATAAAACGTTACTATATTTTTTCACACCCACAGCCGTAAAAAACTGTGGGTGTATTATTTTCAACACTATTATGAAAAAAACAACCTGCCTTTTAGCATTCTCTTTTTTCTCGATACTGGCAATGGCGCAACAGGTACGCCCAGCAACATCTGCACAGATATACCATGAAATGAACCAGCTAAAACACCTGACACGTGTACTGTACCTGGCTGCCCACCCTGACGATGAGAATACGCGCATGCTGGCATGGCTGGTAAACGACCAACATATACCCACAGCATACCTGTCACTTACCCGTGGCGATGGTGGCCAGAATATACTGGGGCCGCAACTGGGCCCCGCACTGGGCCTGATACGTACGCACGAACTGCTGGAAGCGCGCAAACTGGATGGTGGCGCCGAACAGTATTTTACACGTGCCATAGATTTCGGCTTTTCCAAGACACATGAAGAAACTTTTAAACACTGGGATGAGCAACTGCTTACCGGCGATGTGACATGGGTGATACGGAGCTTTCGTCCTGACGTGATCATATGCCGTTTCCCGCCTAATGAGCAGGCAGGGCATGGACAACATGCAGCATCTGCAATACTGGCGCACAATGCCTTTAAGGTAGCGGGCGACGCTTCCAAATACAAAGAACATTTAAAAATAGTACAACCATGGCAGCCTAAACGCATACTGTTTAACGCCTACCGCTTTGGCGACCGTAATACCACCAGCGACCAACAATTCAAACTGGATGTGGGGCAATACAACAGCCTGCTGGGCATGGGTTATGGAGAACTGGCAGGCATCAGCCGCAGCATACACCGCAGCCAGGGCGCAGGCACACGCAGCGTGCCGGGCGTGCAAACAGAATACCTGCAGCTGGTAGATGGCAGCCCGTTCGATTCATCCATATTTGATGGGATAGACATAACATGGGGACGTATAGGCCGTAACGATATTGGCGATAAAATAGATGCTATAATAAAAGCGTACGATTTTACACATCCTGAAAAAAGCCTGCCTGCATTGCTTGCCTTGTACAAAGATGTAAAAGGTGTAAAAGACAATGAATGGAAATACGGCAAACTGGAAGAACTGGAACAACTGATATTGCACACAGCGGGCTTTATGGCAGAAATAGTTGCCGATAAACCCGAAGTTACAAGAGGAGAAAACGTACCTTTTACCATCAACGCCATCAGCCGCAGCGGAGCTGTAAAAGTAAAACTGCTGGACATTGCCTGCCTTGAAAATGACACCGCCTGCTTCCTGTTTATGCCGGAAGATAAACTGGTAACATTTAAACGCAATTATACAATCCCGGCCAATGCCCCCTACACAGAACCCTACTGGCTTTCACAACCACAGAAGGGCAATGCACACTTTGCTATTCCCAACCCGGCAGAATTAGGCCTTGCCAACACCCCGAATAAACTGGCTGCTGCAACCAGGGTTATGATAGGCGAAGAAACTTTCGTAGTAGAGATACCATTATCTTACAAAACACTGGACCCTACACATGGCGATGTTGTTGAGCAACTGAAGGTAGTACCAGATGCCTGGCTCAACTTTACTTCAGCCATGTATATCCTTGGTGATGATGGCATACTGAACACGACCGTACATATTCATGCAGCAAAAACATTGCAGAATGCAACACTTATCCTCATGAATCCGACAATGTCGCATTCAATAAAAGGCATTAACCTGGCTGCGGGTGGAGACACGACAATAAACGTACAACTGCCCCCTGCTAAAACTAAAAGCATATCAAAAGGCGGCGCTGAAATGTTTGCAAACATCCAACATGGTGCTGATAAATTTGAGAGAGCGCAAAACACCATTAAATATGAGCACCTGCCTACACTGCAATATTACACGCAGGCATCCGCAAACGTTTTAAACCGTACCTGGCAAAACAATGCCAAACGTGTAGCGTATGTAGCCGGGGCAGGCGACGATGTGGCGCAGGCATTACAATTTGCAGGCATAAATGTTGATGTGCTGAAGAATGAAGATATAACGTTGAGCAACCTGGCTAAATATGACGCTGTAATTGTTGGCATACGCGCTATTAATGTAAACGAGCAGGCTGCTGTATGGATGCCCGTATTATTAAAGTACACAGAGAACGGCGGTACATTGGTAATGCAGTACAATACCAACCAGAACCTGAATACAAAAAATATAGGGCCTTATCCATTCGCACTTTCGCGCAGCCGTGTTACAGAAGAAGACGCCAGGGTTGAAGTATTGACACCGGAACATAAACTACTGAACCACCCCAACAAAATAACACAGGCAGATTTTGACGGCTGGGTGCAGGAACGTGGTCTCTACTTTACTGAAAAATGGGATGAGCGTTACACACCACTCTTCAGTATGAACGATGCCGGTGAGCAACCGTTGAAAGGTAGTACCATTTATTCACCTTACGGTAAAGGACACTACATATACACAAGTTTGTCATTTTTTCGTCAGTTGCCCGCAGGCAATGCAGGTGCGTTACGATTGTTATGTAATTTCATTTCAATAGGCAAATAATAATACTAACCTTATGAAACCTGTAATAACCCTTTTAGTCTTTTTGTTAATCGTTCTCACATCGGCATGTAATAAAGAACAACGCCTGGGCAAGAAGTACACCAGGCAACTGGCTAAGACATGGAAGTGGAACGGACAGACCCGGTATACTCCTAAACAATTTAGTAACACTGAGACGATATATAAGTATGTAGATACCGTTATTTCAATAACTGCCATAGATGATATTACTGTAGAATTTATGGGCATCCGTTTTACAAGGAATAACACTGCTTCCTTTACAAAAAGCTCTAACCCTGTATTAACATACACAGGAGAGGGTCTCGACAGGTTTTTGTATTTTGACTATGAGCAGGACACGGTAAAATGCTTAATGGCTGAAAGCCGTATATCGTCCATAGAAGTTTTAACGCTTTCAGGAAGATAATCTGATAGTTGCGTACCTTTCACAACAGCAACACATAAAAAAATAATGACTGGCGAACCGACACAAAACTGGAGGAAATGGTATGCAGCAGTGCTGGCGGTACTGCTATTGCAGATAGTTTTGTATTATTGGTTTACTGAACATTGGGCATGAGTACAATAGACTGGATTGTTTTACTGGTAACACTTTTCGGCATCATCATTTATGGTGTGTACAAAAGCCGGGACCTGCGTGGTTCAGAATCGTACCTGAGAGCAGATAAAAACATGCCATGGTATATAGTGCTGCTGGGCATTATGGCAACGCAGGCCAGCGCTATTACTTTTATATCCGCACCGGGGCAGGCATATACAGATGGTATGCGCTTTGTGCAATACTACTTCGGGCTGCCTATAGCCATGATAGTTATCAGCATCAGCTTTATACCCATCTTCCGCAAGCTGAATGTATATACCGCCTACGAATTTCTTGAAACAAGATTTGACAGGAAGACAAGGGTACTCACATCTATCCTCTTCCTGTTGTCTCGCGGGCTGTCAACGGGTATCAGTATTTACGCACCTTCTATTATACTATCTTCTATACTGGGCTGGAACATATACCTGACCAATGTCATCATGGGCGGGCTTTTATTAGTATACACCTATAGTGGCGGGGCAAAGGCTATAGCGCACACGCAAAAGCTGCAATTTCTCATCATACTTACCTCTATGGCCATTGCGGGTTACCTGGTTGTTGACCAACTGCCGGGTAATATGAATATATCTGACGCACTGTATGTAGCAGGCAAGTCAGGCAAACTCAATGTCATCACTACAGATTTCGACTGGAAAGACAAATACAACCTGTGGAGCGGTATCATTGGTGGCTTCTTCTTAGCACTCTCCTACTTCGGCACAGACCAGAGCCAGGTAGGCCGCTATATCAGCGGTAAAAACCTTCGCGAAAGCCGTATGGGGCTGCTAATGAACGGCCTTGTGAAAATCCCCATGCAGTTTGGGATACTTTTGATAGGTGCTTTGTTGTTTGCCCTTTATAGCTTCCAGGCTGCGCCTGTTTATTTCAACCAGCAGGCCTATGCCAAGCTGGAACAAAAAGACCCTGCCGCTGCAACAAGAATTGAAACGGAGTACCAGCAACTACACACTGTTTACCGGCAACAGGCAGTAGCCATAGCCAACGACAGGAATAATGAAACCCTGGTACAGGAATTCAAAACCACGCAGGCAGAACTGAATAATATGCGGGATTCTGCCAAGCAACACATCAACCGCGCGGCACCTGCAGCTGACAATGGCGATACCAACTACATCTTCCTGTATTTTGTGCAACACAACCTGCCCAAAGGATTAGTGGGTTTACTCTTCGCTATTATATTCCTGGCATCCTGGGGTTCTATATCCGCAGCACTCAACTCGCAGGCCACATCATCTATGATGGATATACACCTGCTGAACCGCAAGGAAGAACTGACAGAAACCGAGCAACTGCGTTACGGCAGGCTGCATACTTTGTTCTGGGGAATATTCAGTATCTGCGTAGCCATGTTTGCTACGCAAATGGGCTCGCTTATAGAGGCTGTAAATGTGCTGGGCTCCATGTTTTACGGCACCATACTGGGTATATTTCTTGTAGCGTTTTACATGAAGAAGACAGGAGGCCATGCCGTATTTTTTGCGGCTATTATTACCGAAGCGCTGGTAGTAGCCATTTACATAGCAAACATCGTATCATTCCTCTGGCTGAATGTAATAGGAGCGTTACTGGTAATAATTATCAGTCTTGTTTTAAAGTATCTTATCCCGCGTAATACAATTACCGCTTAGTAGATTGATATCTTTATTTTGTCTTTGGGGTGCACAAGAGGTTTTGATGGATAATCTTTACAATCAATTTTCGGGAATTCGTATAGAAACTGCGCGTCATCAGGTATGTAACCTTCACCTTTTTCATTTACAGCACTTGGTTTCTGCCATACGCCCGTTGGCGTTACTTTCAGGCTAACGGGTATCTTCAGGTATTCGCCGTCTTTTTTAAATATCCAGTCAGCAGTAATGATATCATCTTTTATCGTTCCTTCTATCACACCTTCTGCAGTTTTTTCCCCTTCGGTAAAATACCTTAACTCCCCATCTACTTTACTGCCTGATATTGCCAGCCTTACAGAATTTTTAGTTTTACCGCCATCCTCTACAGACATATAACACATGGTATCAACTACTGTATTAGTTACAGGCTTTTTAACCTGCTTTACAGCACGCTTGGTTTGTGCGTTTACATAACCTGCACATCCCAATAATACAATCGTTAATATCATATACTTTTTCATACTACTAAAATAACTAATCCCTGATAAATAAAATTCACAATTCGTGCCGCGTCAACCTGCAGTTAATAAGTTTAATAAACTTTAACAGGAAATAAACTACAATCGACAGGTTTATACATCAACCCATAAGATGCGGTATCGGGCAGGTATTCTTCACCCTCGTTATCATAAGCCCATAGTTTCTGGTAGATATTACCATCGCGCAGGATAAAAGAAACCGGCACAGTAAATTTCCTGCCCTCTTGTATGCAATTCCACTCCAGGTTCATTGTATCACCGTGCATTTTGCCCGGAAGTATTACACCAATGCGGGAATCTTTTTCTTTAGGCAGATAGCGCATATCCCCCCTGACAATACTGTCTTTTTCTACTATCAGTTTTATAAACGCGCTGTCCACATCATTGATACCACCTGTGCGCAAAAAGCAGAGTGTATCTATTGTTGCTGCCGGAACTTTAGTTTGAAGTTCATCATTTACAGGTGTATCCTCACCTGGTTCATTATCACTACAGGAAGATGCCAGAAGGGCAATAAACAAGACAGCTGGTATAATTTTCATCCTGCAAAAATACAAATAACCGGCTCAACAATTGTAAGGGAAGCAATGGCTACTACCTATAAAAAATGACCTATATCATAAGCGCGGGTGTATTTTGGTCATCAGCCAGGCCGGGAAACCTGTGTAATATTGCTATAAATCCGCAGGTTATGGAAAAAATACTGGTTACAACAGACCTTTCAGACAATTCAAAAGCAGGAATACGTTTTGCCATAAAACTGGCAGAACAGAGAAAATCTGAACTGTTTTTTTTACATGTACACTATGTACTGCGGGCTACTACCTGGAGCGACTCAAACTATAGCTACTATATAGAGGAAAATGAAAAGAACCTCCTGGAGGACTTAACATCGCTGGTGGCCAGCATATACAAATCGATGAAGATAAAACCCAGGGCTTACCGCTGCGATGTACATCATGTATATGGAGTGGCGGATGCTATAGAACAATATGCCATTAAAAACCAGTGCAACTATATATGCATAGCAACCAAGGGCGCAGGCAACGTGCAGAAATTCTTTGGCACAAATACCGGCAAGCTGATCATGACATCGTCTGTGCCTGTGATATGCGTACCCTCCAACTACCGCACCAGGCCTATCAATAAAGTACTGTATGCATCGGACATGAGTGAGTACCAGCAGGAGCTTGAAAAGGTGGTAGCATTTGCCAAACCTATGAAGGTAGCGGTTGAATTGCTGCACATGTCCTATTCATTTAAATGGCTGAATGAAATCATGGTTGAGAAAGAACTAAAGAAAAAATTCGGGTATGCTATAGACCTGCATTACCACAGCAGGGATATAGAAGAAACCCTGCTTGCAGACCTGTGGAAAGCCGTCACCAAATCAAAACCAGGTATGCTGGTGATGTTTACCCGGCAGGACCGTTCATTACTAGAGCGTTTCTTTTCAGGCAGCATTACAAAAAACCTTTCCTACATCACGAACATACCTATGCTGATCTTCAAAAAAGAATCCTGAAGATAATGCAAGCAGGCAGCTACATGTATTTGCCCGTGTAGCTATCCTTTGCATCCTTCAATCCCTTTGGCGGCCCCGCATACAATATATGCCCGCCACCGGCACCACCTTCGGGCCCTATGTCAATAATGTGGTCGGCGCATTTTATCACATCGGTATTGTGCTCTATTACAATGATGCTGTGCCCCTGCTCTATCAGCGCGTCGAAAGAGCCCAGCAATTTTTTAATATCGTGAAAATGCAGGCCGGTTGTAGGCTCGTCGAAGATGAAAAGTATGGTGTCCTTACCACTACCCTTTCCTAAAAACGAAGCCAGTTTAACACGCTGTGCCTCACCACCGCTGAGCGTATTACTACTCTGCCCCAGCTTTATATAACCAAGCCCTACATCACTTAAAGGCTGTAATGATTTTGCTACTTTCTTTTCGTTAGCGAAAAATATAATGGCTTCATCCACGCTCATTTCCAGCACATCGTGCACGTTCTTTTCGCGGTAGGTTATATCCAGCACCTCGTCTTTAAAACGTTTGCCCTTGCAGCTTTCGCACACCAGGTGTATATCCGCCAGGAACTGCATTTCCACCACCACCTCACCATCGCCCTTGCAGGTATCGCAACGGCCGCCATCCGTGTTGAAGGAGAAATGTTTCTCTTTAAACCCACGCATCTTGGCCAACGGCTGAGATGTAAAGAGTTTACGCAATTCGTCCCAGGCTTTTATGTAGGTAACGGGGTTACTGCGCGATGATTTACCTATCGGGTTCTGGTCCACCATTTCCACATGGGTGATGCGGTCTAAATCTCCACCCAGGTAGCGGTGCAGCCCCGGCCTGTCTGTACCCTCACCGTAATGCTTTTGCAATGCGGGGTACAGGGTTTGTTTTACCAATGTTGTTTTACCACTACCACTCACACCTGTTACCACACACAGTACATTCAGCGGGAAATCTACATCCACATTTTTCAGGTTGTTCTGGCGGCAGCCTTCAAGCCTGATGGCCCCCTTCGGCTTACGCTTTAGTACGGGACTTTCTATTTTCATATTGCCGCTCAGGTATTGTCCCGTCAGGCTCAGTTCATTTTTTATCAGCTCCTTATATGGCCCTGCCGCTACCACTTCACCACCCAGGTGACTGGCCAGCGGGCCCATATCTATTATGTAGTCGGCCTCGCGCATCATTTGCTCGTCGTGCTCTACCACTACTACCGTGTTGCCCAGGTCGCGGAGGTTCTTCAGTACTTTTATCAGGCGCTCTGTATCGCGGCTGTGCAGGCCTATACTTGGCTCGTCCAGTATGTACAGCGAATCTGTAAGGTTGCTGCCCAGGAACTTGGTGAGCTGTATGCGCTGGCTTTCACCACCGCTGAGCGTATTGGCCAGGCGGCTGAGTGTGAGGTAACCAAGGCCAACGTCGAGCAATGTCTTCAGGCGCTGGTTTATTTCTATTAATATCCTTGAAGCAATCTTGGTGTCATTCTCGTTCAGTTCCAGTTGCTCAAACCATGTATTCAGGTCGCTCGACGGCATTAACATCAATTCGCCGATGGTGGTGTTCTGTATCTTTACATAGCTGGCATCTTTGCGCAGGCGGCTACCCTCGCAGCTTGGGCAGGTAGTGCGGCCACGGTAGCGTGCCTGCATTACACGGTATTGCACCTTATACAGGTTCTGTTCTACCATGGTAAAAAAGTCGCGGATGCCGCTTACCTTATCGTTACCATGCCACAGCAGGTCCATTTCTTTTTTGTTCAGGTCGGCGATGGCTTTGTGTACGGGGAAGTCGTACTTGGCAGCCGCACGGATAAAGGCATTCTGCCATTCGCTCATTTTTTCGCCACGCCAGCAGGCTACCGCGCCTTCATATACACTCAGGCTTTTGTCAGGTATCACCAGGTCTTCATCTATACCCAGCACCATGCCAAACCCTTCACACTGCGGGCAGGCACCATAAGGATTATTGAACGAAAACAGGTTGGGCGTTGGCTCCTCGAAGGTCATACCATCGGCCTCGAAACGGTTGTTGAAAATCTTTATCTCGTCGCCATCCAGCTCCAGGAAACATTCGCCCTCGCTCTCGTAAAAAGCGGTCTGGATACTATCGCCCAGGCGGTGGATGTCGTCTTCTTCAAAATCTTTGGTGACGATACGGTCTATCAGCAGGTAGTTGTTTTTTTCCGGCAGGGTTTCCTCACCGGCCAGCAGGGCCTCTATACGCAGGGGCTTCTGCCCGTCTTTGGCATATACACGGGTAAAGCCTTTCTGCATGAGTATGTTCAGTTCTTCGGTAACGGTGCGGCCGTAGTGCGTAACCAGCGGCACTACTATCTGCACCTTTACGCCCTTTTTCAGTGTTGTTATATAATCCACCACATCGGTTACGGTATCTTTCTTCACCTCTGCCCCGCTGATGGGCGAGTAAGTGCGGCCGGCACGGGCAAACAGCAGGCGCAAGTAATCGTACAGCTCCGTCATGCTGCCGACGGTGCTGCGGGGGGTGCGGGTGGTTACCTTCTGCTCTATGGCTATGGCGGGGCATATGCCGTGTATATAATCTACGTTGGGCTTATCCATACGCATGAGGAACTGGCGGGCGTAGGCGCTGAGGCTCTCCGCATAGCGGCGCTGCCCTTCGGCAAACAGGGTATCCATAGTGAGGCTGCTCTTGCCGCTGCCCGATACGCCTGTTACCACCACCAGTTTGTTGCGGGGTATGGCTACGTCCACGTTCTTCAGGTTGTGCATTTTTGCACCTTTTATGAAGATGACGTCTTCTGCGGGGCTTTCTGTTTTTGCTGCTTTTGTTAGTTTCTTCGTTGCCATGCTGTTGAGCAAATTTAGTGGTTTCTGTTGGGTGTTGTGTTATAATGAATGTCTATGGGACATCTATAAATAATTTCTTCTTTTCGTTCTCTACCCACCTTTTGTTCATTTCTTTTTACGCAAAAAGAAACGAACCAAAGAAAAGGCGCCGAAATCAAAAGCTTCATTGATTTCGGGGTGCCTCCCTGGATGGACTGCGGTGCTACTGCGCTGCCGGGCTGAGGAGACCTCCCTCTATCTCCCTCCCAGTGAGGGAGGACTTTGCGATGTATTGTAGATGCATGTTCGGTGGTAGCCTTAAAATTGTTAAGTAATGTGTTTTGGGGGTTTAACTGATGGTTAATATTGTATTTTGATAATTGATTGATAATAAGCCCATTGTGAAAATTTTTGTTAAGTAATGTTAAGTAAAACGGGAAAATCTCCGTAGTTAACAAAACAGAAAAAAGCCCCGCTTGTTGCGGGGCTGTGGTATTAAATATTTTATATGGGTGGGTTGATGTGTGGGGCATGGTAGTATGCGGGTTTTATCTATAACAAAGATACGTAAAAATGTCGATTATTAGAGCGGATGCTCTTCATATTTTTAGGTCTAAGCGGGACGCTTAGACCAGTTTGGGTGTATTCTATTTAGACAGAAAAAGCACCTTTCTAATAAAAGACATATATATTTTAATAGCAAAAATTATATCTTACAAAAAATGCTTAACTCGTGTCCATAGAAACTAGATTAAAAGAAGTATATGATTCTTTTCAAGGATTTCCACCAAAAAATCCAATTGTCAGACTCAATATCCCGCACGATGCGTTCACCTTAGTCGTGTTTGAAATTCTTTTTAGAAACTTTCACTCCATTCAAAAACTTGACTATAACAACCGTGAACATATTCAATTTATCACACAATCAATCATTCCACCACCTGATGATTCAATTGATATCTTTTATGAAGAAAAACAAATTGATGATTGTAAATATCATATTGTTCAGGTTAAAAATCAAAAACTAACACAAGCTGAAATTGAAACCTGTTTTCTACAAATGGAAAGCACTGTTAAACAGTATCTAAAGAAACCTAAGGATATACGTAGAAATACAAAGGAGTTAATAGCTAATACAGACTTTAATTCCCAATATAAAAATGATATTACATATTATGTTGTACATCGTGGCAGTGATAATTATATTCGACATCAACGTGCCAGTCAAATTGTAATAACCGACAGTGAACTTGAATTACTTAGTAATGGAGCGTTGAATATGAGTGTCCCTTTTGAAAGGTTCGAGATTGACACTACAAACAACTTTATCGTTAATAATTTTATTGATGGTAAGGGGTCAAACGTCAATAGTAATTTGCCTAAGTCTCTTTTATGCAATCTAAGTGGCTATGACTTAGCGGTTTTAAATAACAAATACTCTAATACAATTTTAGGAAGAAATATTCTGTACGGACAGAATTTAAGAGAGTCTCTAAAAAAAACCTCAAAGACATTTGATAAAATGTTTGAAACAATATCAAACGAACCAGATTTATTCTTATACTATAATAATGGAATTACTATACTATCCACTTTTTTTGACACAATGTCGGTTAGCAATTCAGAACATTTAACCGTAAAGGATTTTTCCATTATTAATGGAGCACAAACTTCAAGTACTTTAGGAGCATATCTACGTGAGGCTGAGATTAATGATGAGCCAGAAAAAATAGAACAATTAAAAAAGGTATTCGTACTAACAAAAATATATGAAATCAATAAAGGTTTAAAAAATCACGAAACTGTAAGTGAGAGAATTAAAATCTATAATAATACACAAACCCCACTATCTAGCAGAGATATGGTGTCTATCAGGTCAGAACAACTTGACTTACAGAATAAGCTTTTGACTTGCGCTTCACCAAATATTTTCGTTAATATAAAAAAAGGTGTAGAAGTTCCTTCTCATCCTAAAACGTTCCCTCATCAACGTATCACAAACGAAACGTTAGCACAACTTGCATTGTGCGGATTTTCATTACAGCCATTTTCGGCAAAAGATAAAAAATCAAAAATTTTTGATAACGATGGCACTGACCAATATCTTCTAAATGAAACCTATAATAACCTGTTTCACCCAACTACAGGTATCTTGTTTAACAAATCGAACATAGAAATTGATGAACTCTTATTTGTATATAAAATTCACGAAGATGCAAAAAAAAACCAAAAGAAGGCACTTCAAGATCGAATAAACACGCTCAATCAAACACAGAAAGACCCTATTGAAAAAGCACATCTCGAGGATACAATTAATAAAACTAAAAGGAGTATTGAGATTACAAATGTCTGTTTGTTTTATAATCTCACAACCTACTACAAAATAAAACAGTTATTTGATTCTGGAAGAAAAAGCACCTATGACTCCAAACGTTATTATAACGACAAAGAATACAAAGACTCCCTTGTCAAAAGTTTTATCAGTATTTTCTACACACGTACTGTTAATATAATTCGGAGTAATTCAGGCTTAGAAAACATTAATAACTGGGTACGCTCTGAAAAAAGTCAAAAGACTTTTTTAGACGCCTTAGATTCACAGCTAGATGACGATATTATCGACATTAAAGAACAATATATAGACTTTACTGAATCATATAAAATATAATATGTTTTTTTTTACAACCTGCGCTATTCATGTATTCTTTGGAGCATGTCGTACTAAAAACAGGATGCTGTTCTGTGAATGGTATTCTGTAATTCAATTGGCCCAAATATTCTACTTTATGAGAGTACTGCAAACTTTTGTCAAGCATCATTCTTATAATTGCTATTTTTGTTTAAAGTCTTAAACCATTGGATAAGAGTAATCAAATTTTTATAAGCCACTCCAGCAAGGATGAAAAACTTGTGTCCGCATTTGTTGAGAAGATATTGAATCTGGGAATGAACATTGACCGGAAGGATATATTTTATACTTCTGCAAAAGACACTACAACTAAAAGTGGTGCTGATTTTAGAGGGACAATAAAGGATGCAATTCTCAAATCATCCGCTGTAATTCAAATAATTACAACTAATTATAAAAAGAGCGAAGTTTGTTTGAACGAGATGGGAGCTGCTTGGGTTCTGTCTGATAATGTTATACCATTTATTATTGACCCAGTAAATTTTGAGAACATTGGCTTTATACATAACACCACACAACTACTGAAATTAAATTCTGACGAAGACCTATTTAAATTCCAAGATGACCATCCTGAATTATATGAAGGCAAGAGAATCAATCAATCAAATTATCATAAACAGGTAAAAGAATTTATTACTGGTTTTAGTGGATTTAATTCTTATAGCAATTATTTCTATTAGACCTCCCTTGGTCTGTGCTGTCACCGACCAACCACTCCTCCGCCACCCTGAATTTATTTCAGAGTCTTGAGAATTTAATACATCCCTCCTACCTCCCTTCAAAGGAAGAATTGCGGGTTGTATTTTATCAGAACATATCGAACAGCAGATAGTATACCTATGCAAGTATATGCATATAAAAAAGCGGGGTGGCAATAATGCCACCCCGCTTTTTTTCGGGATTATCCTCTTCTACTTTTCTCTTTCCACCGTAATAGTACATTCTCCTATAAGTGCCGCCAAGGCGCCTATTGCTGCAAGTACCGGGGCCAGCACAACACCCACTACCCCTACTGTAAGCGGAAACGACAGGAGTTCTTTATTGTCTTTATCTGTAATGGTCATCTTCCTGACGTTTCCCTCCTCTACCAGTTCTTTAATTTTTGCCAGTAGGGCCTCGCCATTGATGCTAAACGATTCTTGCCTGCTCATAGTTTTATATTGTTGGTTGCGGTGTTTTTATTTACCGGCGTTTATGATAAAAGTATATCCTAATGTAGCCATAATGCTGCCGGTGCTGTTTTCACCGTTAACGTTGGTATTTTCCCTGATGTTAGGCATACCCAGGGCGTAGCGGCCATCCAGCCAGATACCATGCCTGCCAAAAGTATAACCCGCACCTAACCCGCCTACCAGGCCAAAATTAAAATCCTTCACCTGGTTTTTGATATCGGTATCGCTGTTGAAAGACAGCACTGATTCAGCATATTTTTTGCTGCCGTTTTTGTCAGCATACAGTGCGCTGTTGCCTGAAGTTTCATTTTTAGCTGAAAGCAGGTATGAGCCAAACACACCCAGGTTAGCATAGTATTTAAATTTATTACCAAAAGTAACACGGGCCATTACCGGCAGCTCCAGGTAATTCAGCACGGTTTTGTTATCGAAATCTGCATACAAAACAGAGTTGCCATTGCTACCATAACCGCTTACTGCCTGCATACCATTCTTTTTACCACCCATAGTAGTATAGTTTACCTCTGCAGCAATGGATATGTATTTGCTCACACCGTAGGCCGCGGTTACGCCAAATGCGGGCCCCTCGCCAAACTTGTAGTCATCGTTTATTTCCATGCTGCCGCAGCAAAGTTTAGAGATATTCACCCCTGCGTGGCCACCAATGGAAAAACTATTTTTCTGTGCACCGGCTGTAAATGCTATTCCACCGAGCATTACCGAAATGATTGCGATGAATTTCATTTTTGTATTCATAAAAATTGGTTTTTTGTTAATTGATGAAACAAAAGTATAGCCACATACTACCATGAAAGATGATAACCATCAGCAGCATAAATGATGCTTATCAGAAATGCCCGCTGGCGAAACACCAGGTGTTTTTACATGTTGCGCATGGCATGTAGAACTATCTAGCAAAAAAGCATTCTATAATGGCAAAACCAGTATGATACCTGCATTTTTGCAGGACACCTGCATGGCAATAAATCAACATATCCCCGTATCTTTATGCCCGAATTTTATTTTTAAATCGATAATGTGATGCGAAAATCCGGACAGTTAATTGTATTGGTTGCTTTCTCCCTATTGTATATAACCCTGCCGTCTGCTGCGCAAAAAAGATGGGTTCCAGCGGACACTCCCGCCATCTCTGACGGCCTTTCGGCCTACACTACCATGGCTGTGGACAGGAACAATACAAAATATATAGCCTACCTGGATGGCACCCGCAATGGCGCTACCACAGTTATGAAATATGACAGCACACACTGGCAGGTTGTGGGCAATGCCGGGTTCTCGGGGCGTGTCCAGAACAATGTAATGATGCTGGTGGACAATTTTGACACACCTTATGTGGTGTTGCAAAGCCCTAAGGCCAGCGTGATGAAATATAACGGCACCAGCTGGGTGCAGGTAGGCACCGCAGGCTTTTCTGCCGGGCAGGCAATGGATATATCGATGGTGTTTGACGGGAATAATACACCTTATGTAGCGTACAGGGATGTATCTACCGGCATGACAGCGCATGTAATGAAATATGACGGCAGCAACTGGGTACAGGTAGGCGCCGCGGGATTTTCCGGTGGAAATATCAATGTTATTTCCATTGCCATAGGCAAGAATGATACTCCCTATGTGGCATATAGCGGACTGGCCAGCAATATGAAAGTAGATGTAGTGAAATATAACGGCGCAAGCTGGGTACCGGTGCCTAACACGGGCATCACTACAGGCAGTGGCAATACCGTTTCACTTATCTGCGACAGCAAAGACTCTCTTTACTTAGCCGCGAATGATGGCTCACTGGGCCACACAGGCAGCGTCTTTAAATTTGATGGCACGCAATGGCGCACCATAGGCGGCTCGGGATTCTCTTTTGCCATAGCTGGTTTTGATGTGGACAGTGATGGCATGCCCTATATAGGATACGAGGATAATACGCACAATGGCCAGGGTACGGTGTTAAAATATGATGGTACGACATGGGTAACCGTGGGTAACGCAGGCTTTTCACTGGGTGGTATGTTTTACATGCACCTGATGCTGGACAATAATGATATGCCCTATGTAGCCTATACAGACCGGGCAATAAACGATGAGGTGACCGTGATGAAGTATGACTGTCCCCAAAAGCCCAAACCTGAAATATGCGGGGTGCTGACGGATACGACTACGGGTAACAACATCATTGTATGGGATGGCAGTACCCTATATGCAGACTCCTACAAAATTTACAGGGAAAACAGCGGCAACTATACATACCTGGGCAGCGCTAAGGCAAGTGCCGGCAGGTTTACAGACGTGACTGCCAACCCCGCTGCACAGAGCTACAAATACAAGCTGACCATACTAGATAGCTGCGGCCGGGAAACCATCATAGATTCAACAAAACCACACAAAACAGTAAGATTGGTATTTAACGGGTACACCGCGCAGACAGCATCTATGACGTGGAACAGCTACCTTGAAATTCCTAACATAGGGTACGTGGTAAAACGAAGCAACAACGGCAGCCCTTTTTATACGATAGACAGTTTTGGCATAGCCGGGGTTGATACAACCTATATTGACCTGAACCCGGTGATTGGCAATAATATTTACAGGATAGATATGCCGCTTGCCAATCCCTGCACGGCCGGGAGCATTACTTATAAAAAACTGACTTCCAACGCTGTGGCATCGCAATATGTGGGCATAGCGGGAGTAGGTAAACAAGCTACTGTTTCACTAATGCCAAACCCTGCTTATGATAAATTAAACATCATCTTTACGCAGGAAATAATGCAGGTAGAAGTGTTTGACATGCTGGGTAAAAAGCTCATTGCAGAAAAAGGCGACAGCAAAAAAGAAGCTGTATTAAATATCAGTGAGCTGGCACCGGGTATGTATGTAATGAGGATAAACAGCGTGTATAATACCCAGTTTGTAAAAAGGTAATTCTGTACCCCACCAGCCGGGCCTTCAACCGGGAGAACGTAGTATGGCAAAAAGTGTTGAGATTCCCATGTCATGAATGCAGGTATGCCATAACATTTAGCCGAAATAGTTGTTTATGGCTGTATGAATATAGACTGGCAACAAGTTTTTATAAATGATATGCAGTGGGACTATGCTGTAGAGATATTAGTGCGGACGCTGACGATGTTCCTGTTTGTACTGCTGCTGCTAAGGGTATCCGGCAAGAAGGGGGTACGGCAGCTGTCGCTGTTTGAGGTGGCAATCATCATCAGCTTTGGTTCTGCCGCCGGCGACCCTATGTTCAACCAGGATATTGCCATCATACCCTGCCTGCTGGTACTGGTTTCTATCATTGCAGTGTACAGGCTCATTACCTGGATGGCCATGAAGTCTGAAAAAATAGAGTCTGTCTTTGAGGGAGACCCGCAGTATATCATTGAGAATGGGGTGTTTGCATTATCTATCCAAAACAACCACGTATTTGCCAAAGATGAATTTTTGGCTGAAATGCGCCAGTGCAATGTGGAGCACCTGGGGCAGGTGCGTGTAGCCATACTTGAAACGAATGGTATGGTCAGTTTTATTTTTTACGAAGACGACAAGGTAAAATATGGCATGCCCGTATTACCTAAAGAGTACAACAATACGAGCGAGGAGATACAGTATCCCGGTAAATACGCCTGCATCTATTGCGGGCAGGTGGCAGAACTGGACCATGCCAAGCCCTGTCAGCGATGCAACCGGAAAAAATGGGTAAAGGCACTGAATGTATTGCGCGTAAAGTAAGCGGGTATAAAGATGTAATTTTATCCGGCAGTTATGGACAGCCAATATCACAATGGTAATTTTTACAGGCAGCAGTTGGAACTCGTAGCAGAGCGTAGCGGGCTACCTGAATACCTGTATGTGCAGGTGCGGCATTCCAAACATTTTATGGAACAGTATTACTCCGGCAAGATAGAACTGGAGAAAATTGCCGCAGCAGCTTTTATGTCCCGCTTCCATTACATCAGGATGTTTCAGCAGGTATATGGGGTAACACCCAGGCAGTACCTGCGCGACCTGCGCATCAGCAAGGCAAAAGAACTGCTGCAGGAAGGGCGTGATGTAACTTCGGTTTGCTTTGAGGTTGGGTATGATAGCGTCAGTACATTTTCCTGTACGTTTAAACGCGGCACGGGCCATGCCCCCGCCGCATACCGCGCATTGTACAAAAGCAATCGGGAATAAGGCTGCTACAGGTGTTTCTGTGATATTTGCATTGAACTAAATACAGAAACTATGATATCGATAAATGTAACCAGCGTACTGGTGGACGACCAGGAAAAGGCGCTAAAATTTTATACGGAGGTTTTAGGGTTTATAAAGAAAACGGATATACCGCTGGGCGGACACAGGTGGCTGACGGTAGTGTCCCCCAAAGAGCAGAGCGGCGTAGAACTGCTGCTGGAGCCGATGGGCTTTGAACCTGCAAGGGTATTCCAGAAAGCGCTGAAGGATGCGGGCATGCCCTGGACCTCCTTCGCGGCAGATGATGTGCAGCAGGAATATAAGCGGCTGAAAGATTTGGGCGTAGTATTCAGTATAGAGCCCACAACGGCCGGCCCTGTAATGATAGCCGTGCTGGATGACACCTGCGGCAATAATATCCAGCTGGCACAGATGCTGTAGGTATTAAACCAAACAGGATTCCAGGGAAACCTTAGCTGCCCGGGGTAACATCAAGCTTCACCTCGGGCGGTACTATCTTGCTTACATCTCCCCCATTGCGTATCACATCGCGCACGATGGTAGATGATATGGTAGAATATTCAGGAGCACAGGTCAGGAAGATGGTTTCTATTTCAGGGGTCAACAGGCGGTTCATATCGGCTATAGCTTTTTCGTATTCAAAGTCTGATATATAGCGGATGCCCCTCATCATATATTGCGCCCCTATTTCCTTACAATAGTTGATGGTAAGGCCCGAATAACTGGCAGCAGATACCTGCGGGTAGTCTTTAAATATTTCTTCTATCCAGGCTATGCGCTGCTCTACGCTGAACATGGGCGCTTTTTGCGAATTGACACCTATGGCAACCACCACCTTGTCAAACAACGACACGGAACGTTTGATAACATCAACATGTCCCAGGGTTATGGGGTCGAACGTACCGGGAAATAAACATATCTTCTCCATTGTTACTGTGCTGTTTGGGGTTTAAAATAGCTGAACACCGTGGTGCCATAATTTTTCATCTTCACAAAGTTGGGATGTCCCTGGTAGTCGTTGCGCGGGGTGTGCTCCAGCACAAAAACACCATCTTCTGCCAGCATATTGTGTTCAAATACCAGCATGGGTATATCATCAATATTTTCGAGCGCATAGGGTGGGCCGGCAAATATGAAATCGTATTGCTCCGTACTCTGCTTCATAAATTTGAAGACATCGCCCTTTATTATGTTGAACCTGTCTGCAATACCGAGTAGCTGCACGGTCTTTTTTATAAAATTGATATTGCCTGTATCGCGTTCTATCAGGGTAAGGTCTGCCGCACCGCGCGATGCCAGCTCGTAGCTGATGCTGCCCGTACCGCCAAATATGTCGCAGGTTTTTATGCCTTCAAAGTCCAGCATGTTCTGCAGGGTATTGAATAGCCCCTCTTTGGCTATATCCGTGGTAGGCCTGGCGGGTGTACTCGTCGGCGGACTGAACCTTCTACCACTGAACTCGCCACCTATAATCCGCATGCGTATAGTTGTTGTATCAGGTAAATATTGCTCACCCAGCTACGCTCATTGGTTACCACCGTGCCGGTACCATCTTTCAGCCCCGGGAAGAACTGCAGCAGGTCTGCGATATGGTTGGCCAGCCCCTTGTTGGCCACGGTGCATTGCAGCGCCATTTGCAACGGGTCTATGCCGAACAGCTTCGCCACATGGTTTACCTGGTACACTATATCTTCAGACGATTTGTAGCTGAACACCTGGTGCCAGCACAGCTCCCTGTCTTTGTACAGCGTAGCATATACTTTGTCAGCGGTCAGGCACATCTGCATACTGCATTCAGCCTTAAAAGGCTTATAAAACTGGTAGGTAGAAAAAGGTAATACCCTGGCTTTTGTAAAGTAGCGGCTCACCAGGCTTTTTATAGCCGATGGCCAGGCGTACAGGTAATAAGCCTTATCTTCCCTCAGGTGGTGGGTGGTTATTATCTCGTTGCTTTCCACGTGGTACAGCTTCTTCAGCCATGCTTCTGCATCGGCTGGCTTGTACAGTACCTCCGGTGTCAGCATTGTCTTTTCAGTAGCTATAAATACAGATGTTACCTTGTGCGGGGCAGACAGCATCTGGTCGTTAAGAAACTGGTGTTCAAAAAAATCTATTATCCATTGTGGCAAAGCTTTTTTGTACTCGTTGTTCTTAATCATCAGCAGGTCTCCACGGTCGCTGAAGCCCGCAACGGCTATACCCCTGGGCATTAATACAATGACCACTTTGGCTATCTGCGACAGCAGGTTGTCACCGGTATGCAGCTTATATATTTGCTCGTTAAGCGGACTGTTAGTAATCTCTGACATAGTAAGCACACAATTATAGAATAATTTTACGACACTTGCACAATGGTGCAGTGGTTAGTTGTTCGGCGCAGCTTATTTTTGCAAAACTACATAATACCATCAATCAAGCTACGTATCATATTTTCAAGTATTTGTTGTGCAGTTATCCATCAGCAATAAAGACATCATCCGGCTGGCAGCGCCTATATCTGTATCGCTGCTCATTCCGCAGGTCAGCTTCCTCACCAATACGGTGTTCTTGGGGCAGCTGGGCGAGCGCGAGCTGGGTGTAAATGGCATGGCGGGTATATTTTACCTGATACTGTCTATGATAGGTGGCGGGCTTGCCAGTGGCATACAGGTGCAACTATCGCGCAGGGCGGGCGAAGGCAATTACACCGGAGTGGCCAGGACATTTACCAATAGTATGATGCTGTGCCTGCTGTTCAGCCTCGTGTTGATGCTGCTATCTGCTGTACTGGCCCCTCTTATATTTAACAATAACCTGAAAGATGAAGCTAATTCGGCTTTGAGCATCCAATTCCTGAGTATCAGGGCATGGGGGTTGCCTTTCCTGTTGCTGACGCAGCTCGCCAACTCTTTTTATATAGCCACAGGCCAGTCTCGCTACCTGGTGCATGGCGCATTGGCCAGTACAGCTATTAATATAGTCTTTGACTACGGGCTGATATTCGGTAAACTGGGTATGCCCGAAATGGGAATGATGGGTGCAGCCGTTGCCTCTGTATTGTCAGAGGTGGTATTTTGTATAGTGATGTTTGGCATATTCTACATTAAGAAAATGCAACTGAGGTTCCCCATATTCTCTACCGGCCGGTTTGACGTGGTTATGGCCAGGCGCTCGCTGGTTATAGCTTCTCCGCTTATAGTACAATTTATGTTCAGCATTGGCGGCTGGCAGGTCTTTTTCATTTATGTAGAGCACCTGGGCACCCGCGAACTGGCAGTAAGCCAGATATTGCGTAGTGTGTTTGGTGTGGCGGGTATCGGGTTGTGGGCGCTGGCGTCGTCCTGCAATACGATTGTGGGCAATGTAATAGGCCAGGGCAAAACAAGGCTGGTGATACCCGTTATAATACGCAGCATAAAGCTGGCAGTAATATACGCTGTAGCCCTGGGAGCTATACTGGTCATCTTTCCCGATAGTTTCCTGTCTTTGTATAGAGATGATGCAGACCTGGTGCGGTTTGCCATACCCAGCCTGCGTATAGTGGCTGTTTCATCTGTGTTGATGGCTGCCGCTACTGTTATGTTCAACGGCGTGGTAGGCACGGGCAACACAAGGGTGAACCTGCTGATAGAGGTGCTCTGTGTCAGTACTTATGTGTTATACTGTTATGTGGTAATAGAACGTATGCGCCTGTCACTGGCGTGGGCATGGGCATCAGAGTTTGTGTACTGGGGCGTACTGATCATCTGCTGCCTGCTGTACCTGCGCAGCGGCAAGTGGAAAGGCAAAGCTGTTTAAATTATTGAGCTATCTGTTCTTCCAACTCAGCCATAGAGATACCATTGTGGCTTTCATCGTAGGTGCATTCGCCATCCTTTATCAATAGTAGCTGAGGGCTCTCGTGGTGCACATGAAATATCTCCGCTATTTTATTGCTGATGGGGCGGTACCTGTGCAGGTCCAGGTAGTAAAACTTCACACCACCCGGTGCTTCCTCGCGGTCCATACGGCCCTTTGCCATAGCACTGATGCTACAGGTGGTACTGTGTTTGAATATAACCACGGGTTGTATTTTGCTTTCTGATATTATAGTATCCAGTTGCGCCTCTTCTGTTAATGGTATCCAGTTCATTTGTTATAATGTGATAATGCCTCAATATGATAATGTGCAAATTTAGGTACATAATCATTGCCGCATTATCGCATTATCCTATTGTCGCATTGACATATTGTGTTATTTTCGCCGCCAGAACATACTACTTATGAAGCACGCATATGTATTTCCCGGGCAGGGCGCACAGTTTACAGGAATGGGTAAAGATTTGTATGATAACAATACAAAAGCCCGTGAATTGTTTGAACAAGCCAATGATATTCTTGGCTTCAGGATAACGGATGTGATGTTTACCGGTAGTGCAGATGACCTGAAACAAACCCGTGTCACCCAGCCTGCTATATTCCTGCATTCGGTTATCAGCTTTCTTATGCAGGATAGCCTGCACCCTGATATGGTTGCCGGCCACTCTCTAGGAGAATTCTCTGCGTTAGTCGCCAATAAGGTATTGAGCTTTGAAGATGGACTGCAACTGGTATATAAACGTGCTATGGCCATGCAGCGCGCCTGCGAAATAAATCCATCTACCATGGCGGCCGTACTGGGCCTTGATGATGCTAAAGTGGAAGAAATATGTGCTACGTTTACCGACGAGGTAGTAGTGCCTGCAAATTATAATTGTCCCGGCCAGTTAGTTATCAGTGGCAGTATAGAAGGTATCAACCAGGCCTGTGAGGCTATGAAAGCTGCAGGTGCAAAACGTGCATTGGTGCTACAGGTAGGTGGTGCATTCCACTCTCCTCTTATGGAGCCTGCCAAAGAAGAACTACAGGCGGCGATAGAAGCTACACATTTTGGCAACCCCAGTTGTCCCGTATATCAGAATGTAGATGCTAATCCATATATAGACCCTGCTATGATACAGCGCAACCTTATCAATCAACTTACAGCACCTGTACGCTGGACGCAAAGCGTGCAGCATATGGTAAACAATGGTGCTACAATATTTACAGAAGTTGGCCCCGGCAATGTATTGCAGGGGCTTATAAAAAAGATTGCTAAAGATGTTGAAACAGCAGGTATCAACTAACGACTTGAGCACTAACTGTTTATAGCAATATTATATTGCTTTTTGTATGCTTTGCCTGTTGGTATAGTCATCATTATTTACTTTAAAACTATAATGTCTATAGTTTAAGTTAATTTTGCATTACTATTTATATAGCAGGGCTATATGTCTAAAGCCCGGTACTGGTAACACCACTTGTAGTTTTATGGACAGTACCGAGGAGCAGAATAGTAGCAGCAAATCAGCATTTCATTATATTATAGATTATTGTGAAGATGGAATGGTTCTGCTTTCGGCAGAGGGTAAGCCATTATATATATCACGTTCTGTAGAAAAAATATTGGGATATACCCGGGAAGAAGCCATGCAGCAGGACGTATTCTCTTTGTTGCACCCGGACGATGTAATACCTGTAAGCCTGGTAATGCAGGAAGCATTAGCTAATCCCGCCGTACCGGTAAAGGGGCATGCAGGACGTATGAGGCATAAGGACGGCACATGGCGATGGGTAGATTCTACTGTTACTAACATGCTGCACGACCCTGCCATAGGCGGCATTATAGATGTATTTCATGACATTACAGATACTCACCTTGCATATGAAAAACTGGAACATGCCAATCGCCTGTACGCATTCATCAGCCAGGTAAACCAGATGATTGTAAGGGCCAAAACGGAGGATGAGGTTTTTACTGAATCTTGCAAAATAGCACTTCAATACGGCAAGTTTTGTGCAGCCATGGTAAGTATCCTAAACCCTGCAAAAAAGAATGTAATTAGCATAGTGACAGCCGCAGGCTTTCCCGAAGAAGACATGGAACTGTTTCGGGATTATACCTACTCCATTGATAGCCTGCAAGGCAGGGTAATACTCACCGGGAAGAATTATGTATGTAATAATGTTGCTGAAGATAGTTGCCTGACTGATTGGCACGAATATGCAGCGAAAAGAGGGTTTATGTCTTGTATGGCATTGCCACTGAGAAAAGGCGGGGAAATAATTGGTACATATACCGTACAGGCATCTGAAGCAGACTTCTTTAATGATGACGAAATAGCATTGCTGACAGAGGCAACAGGCGACATGTCTTTTGCCCTGGATGTATTTGAAAAAGAACGCCAGAGGCTGGCTGTTAATCAAAAACTGACAAATAGCGAAGCAAGGCTGAAAGAAGCACAGGCAATAGCCCGAACCGGTAGCTGGTCAACAGAATTACGGGATTTATCCGTAACATGGTCAGATGAAACATATCGTATTTTCGAAACGGATACAGATGATTTTGACGGTATGCATACAACCTTTATGAAGTATGTACACCCCGATGATGCGGCAAAAGTAAATGCCTCTTTTACGGAATCTCTGAAAAATGGCACCCCCAATTCAATTGAGCACAGGATTATTACAGCAAAAGGTACTGTAAAGGAGGTAATAGAACACTGGCAGGTGTTTTTTGATGAACATGGCAAAGCGGTGCAGGCGGTAGGTACTTGCCAGGATATTACAGAGCGTAAGAAGATTGAACAGCAACTGCTGCATAGCGAAGCATTTAATAAGGGAATATTATCTTCAATAGGGTCTCATATAGCAGTTGTGGACAACGATGGGAAAATTATTGCCATTAATAAAGCGTGGGAGGACTTCGCTTTGGACAATGGAGCCACCGTAATGGAAAGGGTGTCTGTCGGCAGCAATTATTTTGAGGTATGTGAACGCGCTGTTTTGAATGGGGAAGAATTGACGGCAGGAGTATTAGCAGGCATGAAGTCTGTACTTAACAAGGACCAGCTTACTTACGAGTTAGAATATCCTTGCCACTCATTAACAGAAAAGCGCTGGTTTTTATTAAGAGTAGTACAGTTTGGCGCGCATGATGACAAAATAGTCTGTTCGCATATAGACATTACAGAAAGGCATCGGGCAGAAGCTGCATTGAGTGAATCCCAATTAAATCTGCGCGCAGTATTAGAGAATACAGATGCTGCAATTTATTCTCTTGACAGGAACCTGTGTTACATCACTTTCAATCAGCGACTAAAGTCTACTTTGCAAATTGCTTATGGCATAGACATAAAACAAGGCGATAAAGTGTATGACTTCCTGGAATGGCTGGAACCTGAAGATGCAAAATTCTGGGAAGAAACTTACAGACGCGCCCTGAATGGTGAATTGCTGAAGTTTGAGAAAGAATACCATGTAAACGACATTTATACCTGCATTAGTTTTTCGATATATCCAATTATAGAAAACAACGAGGTAATTGGCCTGTCTTGTTTTGGACTGGACGCTACAAAGAAGAGAGAGGCGGAACTGCAAAAGGAAAAAATAACAGAAGAACTGATACAGCGAAATAAAGACCTGGAGCAGTTTTCATATGTGGTTTCGCACAACCTGCGTTCGCCGGTGGCTAATATACTGGGATTGGCAGAGCTGTTGGAGCATGAAGGTACAGATGAAGGTGAAAAAGAAATAATGCTGGGGCATCTTACCCATTCAGTAAAAAAACTGGATACTGTTATCAAAGACCTGAATTACGTGCTACAGGTCAAAAACCATATAAATGAGCGTAAAGACCGTATAGTTTTTTCAGAGCTGCTGCAAGATGTTAAGCATAGCATCATTAACCTGTATAGCAGGGAAGAGGCAGAAATCATTAGCGATTTTTCTGCTATAGACGAAGTTCGTAGTTTAAAAAGCTATTGGTATAGTATTTTTTTCAACCTGGTGTCTAATAGTATTAAATATGGCAGGCAGGGTGTAAAACCCATCATACAAATTACATCCGCCATAAAAGATGGCAAACTGGTGTTGCTGTTTAAAGATAATGGAACCGGCATAGACCTTACAAAGGCAGGTAATCAGATTTTCGGGTTGTATCAACGTTTTCATTATGACATAGAAGGCAAAGGGCTGGGCTTGTATATGGTAAAAACACAGGTAGAAACGCTGGGAGGTAAAATTGCTGTTGATAGCGAAGTAGGCATAGGAACCACCTTTAAGATTGTGTTTAATCAAGATGGTAGTGCGGTTGATTGTTAATGTGTTGGTGCATTAACAATCCCGCTTTCTCTCCATTGCTTTATGTCTTATGAAACGTTGCGTTTCGGCCTGCAATCTTTTTATTACCAGGAATATCACAAAACCATCATCTATCCATCCAATAAAAGGTATCCAGTCAAAATCAAGCGGGATAAATACATAGGCAATACCCAGCACCACTACCAGGCTGGTATAAAAAGACATACTGTAAGTTCCCTTCCACGACTCACGTATCATGCACCACAGTGTCTTGCGGTTGCGCAACAGTTGCCAGCCGGTCTTAGCATTATTTATAGAAGTAATTTTTCCCATCATCGGCACACATTTAATTCTTGTACAAAATTACAATGCCTAATGTTGAAGGACTGTTAAGACATATCAGAAGATTGTTAAAATAAAAATCCCCCTGCTTTTTACGGCCAGGGGGATTTATCTGAGTAGAAATATGCCTTAGTTGATAACCAGCTTCTGCTGCACGCGCCCACCAACGCTGCTTACAGAAACAATGTACATACCACTACGTAACGTATTTGAAGGTATCGTATAAGCGTGCAGGCCTGAATTGTTGTCCAGTTGCTGCGCCAATACTACTTTACCAGTAATGTCTGTAACGGTCAGCGCCAGGTTTTTACTGCCTGCGGGCACATTATATGCAACATGTACATCACCGCCATTCACCGGGTTGGGATATACAGCTAAAGATGTGATACCGCCGTTTATGTCTTTCACGCTTGCAGTCTGCAACCTTTGTTTGCTGAAAGCAAAGCTACCATCAGCACTTCCGAAGTTGGTAAACCTCAGTTTCCAAATGTCATGCCCTACATTTTCTTTTTCGATAGATATGAAATAAACTATAGAATCGTTTGTAGTGTATTTCATTGCATTAAAGTCAAATGTTTTCCAGTCGTAGCCGATGGTATTGATATCGGGCTGGAAAGTCTGTGCCTGCCAGTTAACGTTAGTAGCAGCATCTGCCAGTGGCGCTGTCTGGGCTACCTGGATATTGCGGTCACGATTGTGCAGTACACCTGTCACCCTCATCATTGTAGTGCCCGAAAGGTCGCCATATTGCATGAACGACAGTTCCCACTTATCCATGTTTGGTTCACGGTTTACCGTTTTCTTGTCAACTATAGAATAGTAGCCCAGGCTTTTATCAGTAAAAGAAGATTTGCTTACCTGCTCTGCTACAACATTTGAACCATCGAGGTCTGCAAATTTGAAATGGAAAGTACCACTTGCCAGTTTCTCTATAAAGAGTTGTTTAAAGTCGCCGTTTACCAGCTTGATGATATATACGGAATCTCCGCTGATGATGTGTGTGTTGATGTCATATACACCCCAGTCAACATCAAACGGGTCGTTAGGGTTAACATACGCACCCATCGCACCGGCTTCCCATGATGTGGGTGAGTTGAAACGTTCTGACCATGTGCTCAGTCCGTTTGTATCAAGTGTTGCGCCAAACACCGTTTTGTCACCTTTCGGGTAGTTCCACAGTTTTGCCCCGCCATGTGTATTGATGTGCAGGGATGACATGATGTTTACTACATCAAAACCTATATCCCAATTATCTTTGGCAGAAGAACCCTGTTCATCATTTGCAAGGCTATACCACACCTGGTTTGCATATCCCGCACCCAGTACAACTGTATCGTTAACCGCCTGCGCATTGCCTGCAACTGCTGTACCAATCAATAGTGCTGTAAGTAATTGTTTCTTCATCGTAGCTATTCTTTAGTCGTTTTTAGATATTTGATAAGGCAAAACTAATATCAGTACAGTTCATAACCTTTTCAAATCGGGAAAAGCGATAGCAAAATCGGGAAACAGGAGGCTTTATTACAATTGCGTGACAGAACAGCACTATAGAGGTAAATAGACGCGTATACTTGGCGGAGCTTCCGCTCCTTTATTTTACCCGAGCTTTGCCTTACCTTGCAGCAAAATACAAGCAGATGCAAAAAGATACCGCCATATTTGAACTGATACAGGAAGAACTGGAACGCCAGACCCGCGGCCTGGAACTGATAGCTTCTGAAAATTTCGCCAGCGCACAGGTGATACGCGCCATGGGCAGCGTGCTGACTAACAAATATGCGGAGGGGTACCCGGGCAGGAGATATTATGGCGGTTGCGAGGTGGTAGATAAATCTGAAACGCTGGCCATAGAAAGGGCCAAAGAAATATTTGGTGTAACATATGCAAACGTGCAGCCGCATAGTGGCTCGCAAGCCAATGCTGCTGTGATGCTGGCAGCACTCAATCCCGGCGATGTGATACTGGGCCTGGACTTGAGTATGGGCGGCCATCTTACACATGGCTCGCCCGTCAGTTTTTCGGGTAAACTATACCAGGCATTTCACTACGGTGTACGTAAAGACGATGCGCTGATTGATTACGAGGATATGGAAACAAAGGCTATGGCACATAAGCCTAAAATGATCATATGCGGCGCATCTGCCTATAGCCGCGACTGGGATTATGCCCGCATACGTGCCATAGCTGATAAAGTGGGCGCGCTGATACTGGCAGATATATCGCACCCAGCCGGCCTGATAGCTAAAAAGTTACTGAACTCACCATTTGAGCACTGCCACTTTGTAACCACCACCACGCATAAAACACTGCGTGGTCCACGTGGCGGGCTTATCATGATGAAGAATGATTTTGAAAACCCATGGGGCATAACCGGACCCAAAGGCGAAATACGCATGATGAGCCAGTTATTAGACCTTGCGGTATTCCCCGGCATACAGGGCGGCCCGCTGGAACATACCATTGCTGCCAAGGCCGTAGCTTTTCACGAAATATTGCAACCTGAATTCGGCACCTATGCGCAACAGGTTATAAATAATGCACAAGCATTGTCTAACGCATTGATGGCGAAAGACTATCATGTAGTTTCAGGCGGTACGGAAAACCACCTGGTGCTGATAGACCTGCACAATAAAAACATAACCGGCAAGAAGGCGGAAAACGCACTGGTATTAGCAGATATTACGCTTAATAAAAATATGGTGCCTTTTGATGACAGGTCGCCATTTGTAACATCGGGCATACGTATAGGCGTGCCTGCCGTCACCACCCGTGGCCTGAAGGAAGAACATATGCCTATGATAGTTGACTGGCTTGATAAAGTAATAATGAACCCTGACAGCGATTCTGTTGTTAAAACAGTACGTGCAGAAGTAAACGGGTTTATGCAGGGCTTTCCGATGTATGCCGAAAAATTATCAACCGTGTAAGAACGAATAGCTAAAATCTGTTATTTACAAGGGCTTAACAGCTGTTTACGTATTTTTGTGCGTTAATATCCAAAGAAGTATAATGGGGAATAAAATACTACGTTTCGCAGGTTTAACCGCCTTGTTTTTATTATGGATAAGCGAGCCCGCAGACGCACAGAGAAGGAAAAAGAAAGATAAGGACGAAGAAGAAGTAGTTGTAAGTATCTACGATATTGACACCCTGCTTAATCCCATTCCGCTGAACAGGCAGCTCTGGCACAACGGCCGGGGCCACATAGACGAGTTCCAGGTACGTGCTGATGCTGCTGATGGTATGACTGACGGCGTAATAACAGTAAAGGATGACAGTGTTTTTACACGCCTGCTTACACAGTCTATACTCAGGGATATAGACCAGGTACAGGTGATGATAGAAAACCTGCCCGCCGATAGCGCAGGTTGGGATGTACGTACTGAAAACAATAATAAACTTAGGTACCTGCAAACGGCGGATGACCTGATGAGGCGTTACCTGGCAGACCGTTCGCCCGATGCATATTTTTACAGGCGTTATGTTTCCAACCTTAAAGAAATTATCATTGCACATTTCCAGGGGCGTATTACACCCTTTGTAAAAAACAATGTGAATATTTATACCCTGAATAACAGCGCCCAGCTATTAGACCCCAAAGACCCCGACAGGCAATTTCTTTATCGTGAAATGGGTAAACTGGAGCCGGCAATGATGATAGACAAGCTGGGCGAATTTGCCACACACCCCTATGCCTGCGATGTGATTGCAGCCGCAGCACGCGTGGTGCCCAACAAGGTATTTAACTATGCTACATCTACCAGTAGTATGCGCTATGCCGTAGAAAGCTGCGCGGACCCGTTGGTGCAGGCCATTGTGAAGATTGCACGCTATTCCAAATCTCCTTTAAGGGCTATGCCTTTTCTTAATGATATTTTCCTCGCGAAAAAGACGATATCCGAAATAGATGCTATAACGGCTAATGAAGACTTGTTTTACCAGAACCTGGTAAGGTTGAAGCTGGAAAATGTTACGCTGGGCGGTGATACCTATACTGACGAACTGCAGTACCGCGGCCTGCGCTATGTACGCGAGATGAACGACCTGCATAACGAAAAACCTGCGGTACGTTTCAGGTGCATAGAGGGTATGCCGCCGGAGGTATTGTATTTCATAATGGTGTATGGCCAGGATGAAATATATACAAGTAGTTTCGTAGGCACCTTCAAGCGGATGATGGAACGCATGAACGGCATGAAAGGTAACGAGCTGCTGGATACCGTAAACCGCGATAAATTCCGCACGTTTATACGTATGTGTGCCGGTTACAATACACTGGACGATTTCCTGGCCACTATAGAACCTGATAAGAAGACCCAGCTGATGAAAGACTTTATGGCGGGGCTGGGCAAAGGCAAAGATGATGACCTGGAAGACGCAGTGGATGTAGCAGACGCATTTGGCAGCATACGCGACAGCGCACTGGCAGATTTCCTGCGCGAAGAAGTGAAATATAACTACGAACAATCTTACAGGGAAGGCAGCAAAAAAGGCGTGATTGTATATGGCCTGCTGGCAACCCTGTTTGAAGGCACACGCAATAGTGATAATAGCGAAGCTGTTATGGAACAGTCTGCAAAGCTGAAGCTGCCCCCTATAAATATGGTACCATACAACAACCTGGTGGGAACAGGAGAAGACAGCACTGTGTACGAACAGTTTTTCTTTTATGGCGACGAGGACGGAAGGATGTCTTACAACAGCTTCCTGACCAACTTCCGTGATAAGGGTAGATGGAACATTGAAAAAAATGAGTACTGGACGAAAATAACATCTACATCTGGGAAACCTGTAGTAGTATATGCCAACATGCCGCTGAAAGAACCGGAAGACGAAGTGGCGATAGGCAAACTATGTGCGCATATGGAAGAAAAGAATATTCACCCTACTGTACTGGTGCACAGGGGACATAGTTATCACCTGCCGCTGACGCTGGAAAGATTGAGCAAAGAAAATAAAATCGTTATCCTGGGTTCCTGCGGGGGGTATCACAACCTTTCAACAGTTTTGAACAAGGCGCCCAATGCAAATATTATTTCGTCTAAGCAAACAGGCGCAATGATCATCAACGAGCCTATAATTAAAACCATCAACGACCAGATATCTGCCGGTAAAGATATTAACTGGATAACTACATGGCAGGGATTGGGCGTACATTTTGAGAAAGCTAGCGGCCCGGTAAAAGAAATGTTTGATGACTATATGCCCCCGCATAAAAACCTGGGCGCTATATTTATTAAGGCTTACCGCAGGTTGTTTAACGCAGATATGTAGTATATTAGGCTATGGCTAAAATAAAGCTGAAAGCGATAAGTACACGCGCACCGCGCGGATACGACAAAGATGCTACAAAGCATAAACTGGCAGCTATACTACAAGAGCTGAACGAGTTGCAGAACCTGCTGTATGCAGAGGGAAAGCACAGTATCCTGGTTATATTGCAGGGTATGGACGCCGCTGGCAAAGATGGCCTGGTGCGCGATGTTTTTACCAGCATGAACCCAACCGGCATACGTGTGCATTCATTTAAAGTGCCTACAGAAGAAGAACTGGCGCATGACTTTTTATGGAGGATACATAAGGTAGTGCCGCCTAAAGGCATGATACATGTATTCAACCGCTCTCATTACGAAGACATCCTTATAACACGCGTACATAAAATAACGGATGACGCAACAGCTAAAAAAAGAATGGTAGCCATTAATAATTTTGAGCGGCTGCTGGCTGAGAATGGCACGCAGATACTTAAATTCTACCTGCACATATCACAGGAAGAACAACATGAACGCCTCCAGGAACGCCTGACACTTCCCGGTAAAATGTGGAAATACAATTCAAAAGATTTTGATGAATCGGCCCGCTGGAATGATTACATGAAATACTACGAAGCAGCATTTAATAACTGTGGCGATATTCCCTGGCATATTGTACCGTCCGACCAGAATTGGTACAAATCTTACATAGTAGCAAATACCCTGCTTACTACTTTAAACAGCCTGAAAATGAAATATCCGGGCCTGAAAAAATAAATATTATTGTACAAATTCCCTGATGTAGTTATTTACTACTGCAGGCTGTTCCAGTTGCAGGAAGTGGCCGCACTTAGGTATTAATTTCAGTTGTGCATCCTGCATTTCAGCCGCACCCCGCTCACCTGTACTTTGCGTGGTGGTAGGGTGTATCAGCCTGTTAGGTATCAATGCATCACGTTCACCATATATCACCAGTGTTGGCTGTTGTATGGTATGCAGTTTGTCAAACACAGGTTCTTCCATCATGCCGTTTATGCAGGCTTCTATCATCCGCCTGTACTGGCTTACCGGCTGTTGTTTCATTTGCTTTACCAGTTGTTGTACCATATCCTCCATATGTGCCGGATAGTTGAAGAAACTTGTTCTGATGGTCTGCCGCAGGCTGTTTTCTTCAGTAGAAAAGAAGTCGAAAAGATGAATACCTGTGCGGTACATGGTACGCTCTACAGCATTGAAAGTTTCAAAACCTGCGGGAGCGCAGAGTACAAGTTTAGTACAAACCGTTGGGTGATTGATAACCAGGTTCAACAATATTTGCCCCCCCATGCTGTGTCCTACAGGCACTACTTTTTCTAATTGCAGCTGCTGCATAAAGTCATACACACAGCCAGAAAAAAAGTTAATACCATAAGCATAATCGCCACCTTCACTGTCACCATTTCCTGGCAGGTCTATAGCTATGCAGCGGTAGTATTGTTTCAGGTATTCTATGTTCATTTGCCAGGTGCTGCTGTTTACAGCCAGCCCATGCACAAATAAAAGAGTTGTATCTCCCTCACCCTCATCCAGGTAAGCTATGTTGCAGCCGTTAGATAATTTTATGTGCTTAGGTATGTAAGAGCTATTCTTTCCGAACATGAATGTAAAAATAACAAAGGTGCACGATACCGTGCACCTTTTAATATTGATAGTGCTATTTGCAAATTAGCAACGCTTTATTACCCATTTGGCAACAGCAGGTGCCAGCTCTTTCTGAGACTTACTGCCTACAAACACGCCAATATGTCCGCCGGGGAAGGCATATTCTTCTTTATCCTTGCTGCCTATGGCTTTCATTACAGGCAGTGTGCTTTCGTTCGGTATAATGTTATCATCCGTAGCGTAAACGTTCAGGTAAGGTACCGTCATGTTTTTCAGGTTAACATTACGACCACCCAGTTCAAATTCACCTTTTATCAGCAGGTTGTCGCGGAAGAGGTCTTTAATATACTTGCGGTACATTTCGCCCGGCATAGCAGGCAGGTCACCTTTCCACTTTTCCATACGCAGGAAGTTTTCCATTTTGGCTTTATCTTCCAGACTATCCAGCACACCCAGGTATTTGCTGATGTTCATACTTGGTTTCAGCATACCAAAAGCGCTGTCTATCATTTCGCCCGGAATAGTGCCCACGGCATCTACCATAGCATCTACGTCTATATATTTTGCCCAGGTATAAAGCATACAGTTGCCACCCGGTGCAAAATCAAACGGTGCTACATATGTAGTCAGCGATTGCAGTTTTTCAGGGTACAGTGACGCATATATCATGCTGTATGTACCGCCCTGGCAGATACCCATTTTGTGTATCTTCTCCGAACCACTGGTTTTACGTACGAAATCAACCGCGTCGTTCATATATCCGTCTATGTAGTCTTCCATAGTCAGGTAACGGTCGGCCTTGGTAGGGTATCCCCAGTCCATTATATAAATATCCAGTCCCTCATCCAGTAGCTTTTTCATCAGGCTGCGGTCGGGTTGCAGGTCCAGTACGTCATGCCTGTTCAGCATAGCAAAAGATACAAGCACAGGCGTTGCACATTTTGGTTTACTGTTGCGTGTGTAGTGGTACATGCTTACGTGGTCACGTTTCCATACCAGTTCTTTAGGCGTAGTGCCTACTTCTACTTCTTCAATGCTTTGCAGTGTTTCATATCCTTTGGCAAGTTTCTGTGTAGTTGTAGAAAGTTCTTCTGCCAATCCAGCCGGGTTCCAATTCATAAAATTAAATTCAAATTTTGCGCGAAGGTATGAATATTTTTTTAATAAATATTTCATCTTCACAAATGAGATAATATACGATAGTAAATTACGGGTTTTATAACAATGTTCAACCAGGAAGGTTTAGTTGGCAGTATTTTGTCCGGTTGCGCTCGTAAATAACCCTTCTGAAAAGTTCATGTGAATAGCATAGAATTATAATGATACCCGCCCGGGATGGGTTGTTGAAGCTGAAGAGCAGGTTGAAGTAGGTTCCGATTGTGTTCCACATTTTTCATTAGTTAGTATATACTACCTTTGCACATCTTAATATAAGGGTGGAAAAGCAAATCAATATATTAGCCATTGAATCATCCTGCGATGATACCAGTGCTGCTGTGGTGAGCAATGGCAAGGTGCTGAGCAACCTTGTTGCTACCCAAAAGGTACATGAACTGTATGGGGGAGTAGTGCCGGAGATGGCTTCGCGCGCACATATGCAAAACATTATTCCTGTAGTAGATGTTGCACTGAAACAAGCCGGTGTAGCGAAACAGGATATTCATGCTGTTGCCTTTACACAAGCCCCGGGCCTTATCGGGTCTTTGCTGGTAGGCGCGTGTTTTGCTAAATCTTATGCGCAGGCTTTAGATGTGCCCTTGCTGGCTGTACACCATATGCAGGCACATGTATTGGCACATTTTATAGATGAGCCTCACCCACGGTTCCCTTTTCTTTGCCTTACGGTTTCAGGCGGCCATACACAGATAGTGCTGTGCCGCAGCCACCTTGATATGGAAGTATTAGGCGAAACGCTGGATGATGCGGCCGGCGAAGCCTTTGACAAAACAGCAAAAATGCTGGGCCTGCCATACCCGGGAGGCCCTGTTGTAGATAAGCTGGCTAAAGAAGGGAATCCATTGCTGTATCCATTTCCTATATCAGGAGTACCGGGCTATAATTTCAGTTTCAGCGGAGTTAAAACCTCTGTTATGAATTTCCTCAACCAAAAAAAGAGAGAAAATCCGGCCTTTACAGAAGATAATATCAATGATATATGTGCATCTGTACAGCATACTATAATAAAAACGCTGCTGGTAAAATTTGAACAGGCGGCGAAAGAATATGGCGTGCAGCATTTGGGCATAGCAGGCGGTGTATCAGCCAATAGCGGCTTAAGGCTGGCCTTTGCAGAAATGTGTGAGAAAAATGGCTGGCAGGCACATATTCCGCAGTTTCAGTATTGTACTGACAATGCAGCTATGATAGGTATAACAGGTTACTATAAATACTTATCAGGAGATTTTGCTGACCTCTTAGTAAGCCCTACAGCAAAAGCAGCCTGGTAAATGAGCAATACATATTTCCGTTTTAAACAATTTACCATACACCAGGATAAATGTGCTATGAAGGTATCTACAGATGCCTGTATTTTAGGTGCGTGGCTAAAACTGCGTAAGGATACCAGGCTCCTGCTGGATGTTGGTGCCGGTACGGGCCTGCTGTCACTCATGCTTGCCCAAAGGTACCATGAACTGCAAATAGATGCTATAGAGCTTGATGAACACGCAGCTTTACAGGCCCGTGAGAATGTTATAAATACCCCGTGGGCGGAAAGAATAAATGTTCTGCAAACAGATGCTAATAGTTATGCTTACGAACACAAATACGATTGTATCATCGCAAATCCACCATTTTTTAATAACAGCCTGTTGGGCGATAATGAACAACGTAACCGCGCAAGACATACCGTATCATTAACATACGGGGATTTGTTCACCATTATAAAAAATAACCTTTCAATTAATGGCTTTTCGGCTGTTTTGTTGCCTGTAACAGGCCTGGATATATGGGAGGCTATTTTACGTGAACATGATTGGCATGTTTCAACCAAATTGCTGGTACACCCCCGTGTGGGGCAACCGGCAAACCGTGTAATAGTGACCTGTGTAAACAATGCCGCAGTGCCTTTTGCAGAAGAGCATATATACATCCGTAATGCTGACAATAGCTATACTGATGAATTTACAACCCTCATGCAACCATATTACTTAGGTTAGTGAGGTATTTTTAAATGGCATCATCATCAGAAAGGTAATCCTTTCGTATCAGGTTGTTTTCAATAAGTGTTTTATGGTACAGGGAGTGTTTTTTGTACTTGCGGGTCATAAAGTAAGATATGGCCGTAACTATCATGAGCGGAATGAATAGTTTGTATCCACCTGTTATCTCTGCCAGCAGGAAAATTGCCGTAAGCGGAGCATGCATAACACCCGCCAATACAGCAGCCATACCCGCAACAATAAAATTAGGCGACTTTACATGAAAGTAATTCGTCAGGTTAAGCAAATAAGAAAACAGGAAACCTGTTATACCACCTATTATTAATGATGGTGCGAACACTCCTCCATTGCCCCCGGCCGCTATGGTAAGAGAGGATGCGAAAGATTTGAATAAAATAATAAGCAGGCACATAACAATGATAGCAACGTGTTTATTGCCAAAGCCTGCAAAAAACGAATGTGCTATAAGCGGCTCAGTTTTCCCGTTCAGCAAACTGGTAATGAGAGAATAGCCCTCACCGTATAACCCGGGTATGATAAATATCAGGATACAAAGTGGGATGCTGCCTTTTAGCCATGTCTTCCAGTTTAGCAGCATTTTCTCAAAACGATGTTCTATACGTTCCACTACATTAGTAGTATAAACAGATATGAGACCGCATATAGCGCCTAATAGAATATAAAATGGCAGGGAACTCATGTCCCACGATTCGATATTGAAAACGAAGAATTTCTCGGGATATAATATCTGCGATACAACAGTGGCGGTAGCGGTAGATATAAGCAGCGGAATAAAGAACGGTATATTGAAATCGAGCAGGAGTACCTCCAGCGCGAAAATGATGCCCGCAATAGGACTGTTAAAAACGGCAGCTATACCACTTGCGGCACCGCAGGCTATCAGCAGGGTTGTATTCCTGTAAGACATACGCAAATCGTGCCCTGTATTTGAGCCTATGGCGCTGCCGGTAGCCACAATAGGCGCCTCCAGCCCCACAGAGCCTCCCATGGCTACTGTTACGGCAGATGTAAGTATATGGCCAAACGTATGTTGTACGCCCATCCTGCCTTTTTCAGTGAGGATTATTTTCAGTACATAGCCTATACCCCTGTTTAACCTACCCTTAAAAACACGCACTAACATGAAGAGTGAAATACCAACGCCTATAAGCGGAAAAATAGCCGTCAGCCAGTTGCTGTGCATCAGATCATTCAGGCGGTCTGCCTGGTGCTCTACAAAGCCTACTAATACTTTTAGAAATACTGCTGCCAGCGCTGAAAGCAAGCCTATTATAAAGCTTACAAAAATCAGGAAGTTCCGTTGGCGTATATGCTTTGTGCGTAAATGGTCCAGTTTTACAAGCAGACGCCCCAGGTGCTTTTGATAATATGTCATGTGTTGTACTTCGTGGTCTGCTCACAAAAGTAATGGATATATAACAGTTGCTCTTACAAACTGTGCTATATATTAGTTTGGTTCTTTGAGTTAATGCGGGCATATACAGCGGAAGCTGTATTTTTTAAATGCCATTAAATTTAAGCTTTCACATTATTTAGCTATTCATATCAGATGTTGTGGTATAATAGATGTAGCGTGGGTACATGTCGATGCACCCACGCTATGTTAGCTGTATGTTCTACAAATCATTTATTTGTTGTTTGAAGGTTGCTGCGTCAGTTTTAGTAAGTGTTACACTATACACTCCGCCATCTTCGGGTGTAGCAGCGGCTATACCTCCGTAAAATTCCCCATCTATCAATGCAAACACTACAAAATGCACAGGTATGCCAGGTACGTGGTTTTCATTTATTTTTCCACCTGCATACTGTATCATTGGCCACATGCCCAGTGCGTTGTCATATACAGCGTAGCCATAGACATCCTCGTCATTGACTATAGCAACACCCGTAGCATTGACGTTTACTGTAAATTCTTTGTAATCAGGATTGGTCATAAACCGGTCTGCGTTGCACATCATCATACTGTCCGAAAATAATGACAGTGTATCGCCCGCCAGCACTATTACGCCGTTGCCTTTGCCTTGCCCTCCCTGTCCGTTGGGCCGTTGCCAGTTCACATTGTTTTGTTTACCTTCTACACGTTCACCCATAAAGAATTGCATAGCAGGGTCAGCATCATGTGCCTGTGGAATGTTTGCCGTAAATACCATGTTGTCCTTCAACCGTAATGGCTGGCCGTTTTGCGATGCTTTAATGTCAAGTTCCCCGCCCGATATCAGCGGCATACCATTGCTTACGGGCAGCATTTTAGAGAATATCATATCGCCCTTAGTCAGAAATTCGCGTACGGTTACATCTACATTGCCGGTTACGGCTGTACCATCCATCCTCTCCAGGCTGTTGGCAGGCAGTATATAGCGCGTGCCACTATTGCCATAGAAGGATTCGGTCTTAGATGCGTCTATTGTTACAATCTTCGCCTTCACTTCCATCTGCTTAAACATATCATTTACAGACGAGTATGTCGGTTGTGGTTTGGGATTGTTGTTAGCATTCGGAACAACATTGTCTTTTTCGTTTTTGCAACTAAACATGAACAGTGTAACCACTGCCATGCCCATTTGGATTATCGTGTACCTGCTTTTCATAAAAATGATTTTATACAAAGGCATAACCAAACACTGTGCCAAAAATGACATATGTATCCTATACCGACCGTAAGGTATCCGAATAAAGTAAGGGTGAGATTTAGTTTTTATTATTTTTTATTATGGTTTCAATTAACGCCTATTCAGCAATTTTTAGACATGGTTACTGCAGAGTGAAATATATTGAAGCAGCCCGTAACACCTAGCGCAAAATGAAAAAAACCAATAGACTGCACAGTAGGAATATGCCTAATCCAAGTATCGTTCTCTTGCCGGCATCGCGCTTTTTGCTGCCTGTTATTACCCATGTTCCGGTGGCAAGAAGAAATATAAAACATATAGTCAGCAGCTTTACTAACGACCCTATCATGCCGCAAGTTACAACTATATTTTCTCAGCACCTGCCAACACCAGAAAAGCGTGTACACTAATCCTGTTATTGCAGTTCCGCGATTTTTATTGTTGTATTCATTGTCACCACAGCCCTGACCGAGTTAGATATAAGGCATGCCGCCTCTGCTCTTTGCAATACCCGTTCAGTCTTTTCCCTGTCCCGTTCATCTGTAATAGTTACAACGGGTTCCAATATTATTTCAGACATCATAAATTTACCTTCTACCTGCTCCATTTTTCCTTTTGACAGGCACGAGAAATCACTGAATGTTAACCTGTAATTTTCCGCGATTGCAAGAAAAGTAGTCATCAGGCAACTACTCACAGCTGCTGTAAACAAATGTTCGGGCGACCATATGCCGGGCATACCTTTGGAAAATTCCGGCGGTGTGGCTACCTCTATACAATTACCTCCCTCACTGTTCAATTCCGGCGAACACATTTCGCCTTTACGGTCGTTCTTCCAGTTAATATTTACGTTATAATAATGCGGCCCCATATCTTTGATTTTATTATTGACAATCCAAAAATGGGGCAATAAAAACGGCCGCACGGTGATATATGTTACACTCGTGAAAAAAATTGCAATACGGCTACCCACCTACATATCGAAATGGTGTCTGCCAAATAGTATAAACTGTTTAACCTCAATAACTATTCTAAGCCGTTATATCTATACCATCCTCCATTTCCTTGTATTTTTTTACCTGCTCCAGTGCATCAGGCACTACGTCGCTTATCACCACTATAAAGGCACCTTTGGTCGCTGTGTTTATTGCATAGTCTATAGCATCTGCCTCTTTGCGGAAAACCGTGATCTTTTTGTTTGCATCTACGCTTTGTATGCCTTGGGTCATTAATGCTATCATCTCTTCTTCAGTACGTCCCCGCAGGTTTTTATCCTGCCTGATGATGATCTCATCAAAAATCTTGGCTGACTCTACCCCTACGGCAATAATATCTTCGTCCCTGCGATCGCCCACGGCGGCTACAATACCTACTTTCAGCGTGGCATCTATTGCATGTACAAACTTGCCAATAGCCTGTATGCCGTGTGTATTGTGCGCATAGTCCAGCATAATGGTAAAATGCCTGAAGTGGAACATATTCATACGGCCGGGTGTCATGGCAGGGGAAGGCACAAATGTCTGTAATGCCTGCCTTATATCTTCCGTTTTAAAGTCACGTATATATGCCGCGAGTGTAGCGGCCAGTACATTGGCCACATTAAATTCCGCCTTGCCGGAAAACGTCAGCGGTATGTTGGTCACTTTTTCTATTCTTATTTTCCAGGTACCTTTCAAAATGGTTATATACCCGTGCTCATACACAGCAGCCAGGCCACCTTTCAGGCAATGCTCTTTTATCCGCGGATTGTTTTCATCCATGGAGAAGTATGCAACATGGCAATCCAGGCCTTCATGCATAGCGTAAACAAGGTCGTCGTCTGCATTCAGGATGCTGTATCCATTCTTTAATACCGTATTGGTTGCTACAGCTTTAACCCTGGCCAGTTTCTCAATAGTGTCTATGCCCTGCAACCCCAAATGGTCTTCGGCCACGTTGGTAACAACAGCAATATCGCAATTGTGAAAACCCAGCCCTGCCCTGAGTATGCCACCCCTGGCACATTCCAGTATGGCAAAATCTACTGTGGGGTCGCGCAATACAAATTCTGCCGATACAGGGCCAGTGCAATCACCTTTAACCATCAGCTGGTTTTGTATGTACACACCATCTGTTGTGGTATAGCCCACTTTATAGCCCATCTGCTTTACAATATGGGCTATAAGCCTTGTGGTTGTCGTTTTACCATTGGTGCCCGATACGGCAATAATAGGTATGCGGGCCGATGTGCCGGGGGGATAAAGCATGTCTATCACCGGTTCGGCCACATTCCTCGGCAAACCTTCTGTTGGCTCCAGGTGCATACGGAAACCGGGTGCTGCGTTCACTTCCAGCACCGCACCGCCATTCTCTACTATTGGCACGGAAAGGTCGTCAGCCATTATATCAATACCGCAGATATTCAGGCCTATGATGCGGGCTATACGCTCGCACATAAATACATTGGTAGGATGCACGAAATCGGTAACATCTGTTGCTGTGCCACCTGTGCTTAAATTGGCCGTTGGTTTCAGCCACAACTCTTCATTGTTAGGAAGAACTGTATCCAGCGTGTATCCTTTTTTCTCCAGTATGTTTTCTGTAAAGCTGTCTATTTTAATAGTCGTCAGCACTTTTTCGTGGCCATAACCCCTGCGCGGATCGCTATTTACCTTATCTATCAGTTGCTGTATAGTACTTGCGCCATCGCCCCAAATGCTTGCAGGCGTGCGTAGAGCGGCAGCTACAAATTTGTAATTGATGACCAGCACCCTGAAATCGCGGCCGGTAATGAACTTCTCGCAAATAACAGCGCGGGAATATTTTTTAGCTGCTTCAAAAGCCTCGGTAGCTTCTTCCCAGGTTCTTATATTGGTTGTAGCGCCTTTGCCATGATTGCCGTTTACCGGTTTTGTCACTACAGGGTAACCTATTTTTGTTATGGCTTCCTGCAGCTCTTCTTCAGTATATACAATACGCCCGCGTGGCACCGGTATTTCAGCCGCTTCCAGCAGGTTCTTGGTTTCCTCTTTATCGCAGGCTATTTCCACAGCAATACTACTGGTAGTGCTGGCAATGGTAGCCTGTATGCGCACCTGGTTGCAGCCATAACCCAGTTGCACCAGCGAGTTTTTATTCAGCCTGATGTAGGGAATCTTCCTCCTGATGGCTTCCTCCACTATAGAGCCTGTACTTGGGCCCAGCCTGTCATGCTCTCTTATTTCTCTTAGTGTCTGTATATCATTTTCCAGGTCATACGGTGTTCCATCTACCAATGCCTGTGCTATCCTTACGGCTGCATTTGCAGTATATATACCTGCCTTTGCCTCATGATATGAGAAAACTACATGATATACTCCGTGCCTGTCGCTACCCCGCGTACGGCCAAAGCCGGTTTCCATGCCAGCCAGTGTTTGCAGCTCAAGGGCAATATGTTCTATCACATGCCCCATCCAGGTGCCCTCGTCTATACGTTGAAAAAAGCCTCCCGGCACGCCCTCAGAACATCTGTGCGTGTACAGGCTGGGCATCAATGCCTTAATTCTTTCCGGGAATCCCGCTATCTTATTGGTCGGCAAATCCTCCAGTTCTTCCAGGTCCAGCAGCATAACAATAAGCTTATGCCTTCTTGACGACCAGTAGTTGGGGCCGCACATCACTTTTATATCTTCTATCTTCATTTAATCACGAATAACATTATAATGTACGTAAAAGTTATTTATCACGGCATAATAATTATAAAGGCATAGTTTTGCAGTGTTATTTCTTAATTAAATCTATGTATAGTTGGATTTTCCAAAAGGCTTTTTAGTATCTGTAGGTGGTGCTGAAGACAAAGGCACCGATCTTGAAAAAGGAATTATTGAACGTAACCGGCTCAACTTTTTCGAACTTGGCATTTTAAGCAACATCATAAATCTTATTAAAGGACACGATAATCCTTTAGTTGAGGTAATAACCACAGCATCGTCCATACCGGATGAAGTGGGCGAAAAATACGTGGAGGCGTTTCTTAAACTCGGTTGCGACAATATAGGCCATATGCGCATACGCAATAGGGAAGACGCGCTGAAACCTGAAAATATAGAACGCATCAGGAAATGTAATTGTGTTATGTTCTCCGGCGGCAACCAGTTAAGGTTATCATCTATTTTTGGCGGAACTGAAATGCTGGATATAATAAAGGAACGCTACAAAAACGAGCACTTTGTAATAGCAGGTACCAGCGCAGGGGCAATGGCCATGAGCTATACCATGATATACGAGGGCAGCGCAGATGTTGCACACCTGAAAGGCGAGGTGAAAATTACTACCGGGCTAGGCTTTATCCAGAATGTAATTATTGACTCCCATTTTGATAAAAGGGGCCGTTTCAACAGGCTGGCGCAAGCAGTAGCTGCATTCCCGGGCGCTATTGGCATAGGCCTTGGCGAGGATACAGGTGTCATCATATCAAAAGGCAGCGAACTAAAGGCGATTGGTTCCGGCAGCGTTACCATCATAGACGGGAAATTTATAGACTATAATAATATTGCTGATATAGAAATAGGGCAACCCATTTCAGTTGAGAATATCATAGTTCACCTTATGTCTAAAGGGGATATCTACGACCTGAAAACGAGAAAATTCGCAGGTAATCCTATAATAACCAATAGCGCTGATGAATAATTAATATCAGTCTTTGTAAATTTTTATAGCTGCATCACCGTCGCTCTTTCTGTAGCCACGGTACATACCTTCACTGTTAAAAGGCAGGCATATGTTGCATTGGCTATCAATAGCCACCAGCCCACCTTCGCCGCCAATCTTTACCAGCTTGCCGTGCACTACTATATCACAGGCTTCTTTCAGTGAAAGCCCTTTATACTCCATAAGGCAGGATATATCGTAAGCTACCACGCTGCGCATAAATAATTCACCATGACCAGTGCAGGATACGGCACAGGTATTATTGCTGGCATAAGTACCGGCCCCTATAATAGGTGTATCTCCTATCCTGCCAAATTTCTTATTGGTCATGCCCCCGGTACTGGTAGCTGCAGCCATATTACCCATAGAATCCCTTGCCACTGCCCCAACTGTGCCGAATTTTTTATCATTATGGTCCAGGGCAACGCTGTCTGTATTTTTCAACTCCTGCCACTGGCGGTATCGTAGTTCATTATAAAAATAGTCTTCATCTTCTGTTGCCAGGCCATGCTGCGCGGCAAATTCTTCCGCCCCTGCCCCACACATCATTACATGCTCACTATGTTGCATAATAGCCTTAGCCAGCAATACAGGGTTTTTTATTTTGCTGATGCCACATACTGCACCGGCTTCAAGGTTTTTCCCGAACATGACAGATGCGTCCATCTCATGTTTGCCTATATGATTGAACACAGCTCCCCGGCCAGCATTAAATAAAGGGAAATCTTCCAACACTACAACAGCCGCAGCCACAGCATCAAGACTGGAGCCGCCGTTCTGCAATATGCTATACCCTGCATTTAAAGCTTGTTGCAGACCATCTTCATATTCAGCCTGCATAGCAGGTGTCATGTTATTTTTTACAATTGTGCCTGCGCCACCATGTATAGCTATACCAAATTTCGTGTCCATTTTGCCTGTTGTTAATACCAGGTTTAAAAGTAACAATTAAAGAGGGTAGCTCAGGGAAAATATCTTCAGGCAATGTAAACAGGGATATTATTACATCGCCAAGGTGCAGATTATTCTACATTAACACTACCCTCTACTGCCCCATCCATTTGCAATCCGGTAGCAGCCGAGACCATTACCTTCAACGTCGAAACTATTTTACCGTTTTTAGTGCCCCAATAATAAGCCTCAGTCGGGCGTACACGCAACAAGGTCAGTTCCGGATCATCCTTTCCTTCTTTAAACCATGTCTTCAGCAGGCCGTTCCACAGTTCCTCCACCTTAGCATGATCCTTAAAAACGTCAACCGTCCCTGTAACAGAAAGAAAATCGCTATGCTGGTGCGTAAACAATAATTGTACGGTGTCATCCTGCGCTAATTCCCTGTTTTTATTACTGCTTTTGCCGCTGAAGAACCAGAAATTGCCTTCATCATCTACCTCCTGTGTATCCATTGGCCGTGTAGGCATTGGCAGTTTGCCGTCTGACTCTGTACAAAACATGCACACATTTGTTTTAGCTACTACTTCTTTTAGTTTTTTGATGGCTTCTTCGCCATGCAGATTTTTCAGATCGCCCATGTTCTATATTATATATTAAGCATTGTATAACAGGCAGAAGGAACAAAGGTTTAAAAGCAACAATTAAAGAAGCACAATAGACTGCGGAACAAAAACTTTCTGACTTTTGTCCAATTGTATGAATGTCGATTGTAATAATGGTATAAACACATAATGATTATGGAAAAAAGACTCAACTTTTACGAAAAGGGACAAGCGGCATTAAGGAGCATGTACTCGCTGAATGGTTTACTGGCAAAATCAACCATAGAAAAGAACTTACTAAACCTGGTATACTTCAGGGTATCGCAGATAAACGGGTGTGCATTCTGCCTGGATATGCACTCTAAAGACATGCGCGCTGAAGGAGAAGATGAACAACGCCTGTACGTGCTGAATGCCTGGAGGGAAACAACATTCTACAGCCCGCGGGAACGTGCGGCGCTGGCCTGGGCGGAAGCCATTACTGCCTCGAAAATGCCGGATGAAGTGTATAATGATGCTGCAAAACATTTTACAGAAGCCGAACTTGTTGAACTGAACATGGCGGTAATTACTATTAACAGTTATAACCGTATCAATATTGCCTTTCCTCCTGAAGTGGGCACATACCAGCCGGGGCAGTTTGCCTGAATTTAATTAGTAACGGCCCGTTCAATCAAATAAAGATTTATCAATATGGCATACGCTTTGTAAGGATGTGCGTGTACACTAAACTATTTTTTATGATAAAGACTCTGAGATTACCCCTGGTTGCATTGGCAGTATTAAGCATAAGCAGTTGTTCACCCAAATTTACCGGGCAATGGAGCATTGTAAATTATGAATCGAATACAGGAAAAGGCCAGAATATAAAGGTTGAAAACATCGGCGACATAACTTTTAAAAAGAACAATACCGGTGTAAAAAAAATCAACTATTCATTATTTGAGAACAAGGTAGAAGACAACAGCACCTTTAAATGGACCAAGGCGGAAAATGGTGAATCAATTACCATAACAGGCGAAGGCAGCCAACTGAACAAAACCTGGCTGATAGTGAAAGACGAAAAGAAATACCAGAAATGGAAGTCGACCGACGGTGCTAACACAGTGCAAATACTTGAACTGAAAAAACAATAGAAGTAACACGGGCTGCAATGTGCAGCCCGTGCTTTTTATATGTTTATGCCAGAGTGGGTTGCGGCCTCCAGGCTTTTACCCGTTGGTGAAAAAAGTAAGACAGGCCCACCAGCAACAGGTTAACCAGTGGCGCAACAAATGGAGTCCCTGTAGCTATATGTACCCAGGTAGCACCTATCAGCACAAAAGTAAACCCTGCATATGCCCATTCCCTTAGTTTTGCCGACCAGGGGTTGAGCACCGCTAGTGCACCGGCAAACTTGGCTGTGCCTAATATAGTTACAAAGTATGCAGGAATCCCTATAGAGGCGAAGGAGGCCATCAGTTCAGCGTTTTTAGTTAAATACATGATGCTGGCCATCAGGAAACCCAGTGCTACCAGGCTGGTAGTAATCCAATACAGAATTTTGTCTCTTTTCATTTTTTTCGATTTTATAATGCAAACCTCCGTATATTTGCTATACTTTTTATACCAGTATCCCACAGGATACCGGTTTACTATAGTAAAGCAGCTATATGGTAAAGACAATGATTAAGCATACTTCAGAAGAATGTCCTTCAGCAGCGGAACATACCGAATGCGGCAACCGCATTATGGCAGTGCGCGACGCCCTGGATATATTGAACGGTAAATGGAAACTCCCCATCATTATATCGCTGATGTTTGGTAACAAACGTTTTAAAGAAATGGAAAGGGAGATAGAAGGTATAACAGCCAAAATGCTATCGAAAGAGCTGAAAGACCTTGAAATGAACCAACTGGTGTCCCGGACTGTATATGACACCATGCCCGTAACAGTGGAATATGCGCTGACGGATTATGGAAAGACGCTAAAGAAAGTGATAGGTGAACTGCATACATGGGGTTCACAACACCGCAAGCGGATATTGGGCAGGTAGTGCTGATGTCGCAAGAATAAACGGCTTTTCAATAAATAAGAAATGGCTGACCATCCTGGTCAGCCATTTCTTATTTTAACTACAAGTTATTAATAACTCCCATAAAAATTGCCATTAAAATTTTCTTTCCCCATACGCTAACAATACTATCAGAGCATTCGTCCTTTTAAGTGCAATTGCAATAAACGTTTACCCGGGGCCAGCTTAATGGTACCAGCCCCTTTTATTTATCATTTTCTAAAAAAGTCAATATCTATGAGACCAACTTTACTTTTATGTGGCGCAATAATGCTCGGCGCAACAATTAACACATCTGCACAACAGTTTGTGAACGGTGGCTTTGAACCCAACAAGGCAACCACGGCGTGTACAGACCTGCCCGTGGCAACTTACAACAGTAATATGGACGGCAATAATGCTACAGGCACGGCACCGACCATACAACTGGGCAACAGTAGCTGCAGCCAGGGCAATCCCGTGAGCGGGGGGTACTACGCCATCATGAAATATGCCCCGCCCTATGGTAACATCATCACATTCAAACTGGACAAGCCGATGACCATCGGCACAACCTACAGGATATCGCTAAGCTATAAAGCAGCCACAGGTACCCAGGCAGCTATGAACGCGCTACGCTATGGTTACGCCAGCGACAGTACAACATCTGATTCCCTATCCGGCTACACAGATCCTATTACAGCTACTACATGGATGAAGGACACTCTTTCTATCACGCCTAAAAAAGCATGGCAGTATGTATGGCTGGAGGTAACGGCACTAGGCGGCGAAGAATTTACCCTGCATGTGGACAGGCTGGATATGCTGGATATGCCCAGCAATGTAGATAAAATATCAAGCAACCCTATAAATATACAAATAGCACCCAATCCTGCCCGGGAGCTTACTACCATCAATATGAGCAACAATATATACCTGCCGTGCAAAGTGCAGGTATATGATGTGACGGGCAGAATGGTGCTGCAAAAAGAAAACATCAACAGCATAACTACAGGCATAGACCTGGCAGGTATTGCAAGCGGCACATACATATTAAAACTAACCGATAACACACAACAGACACATGCTACAAGGCTGATGGTGCGATAAATACTGCGATTGATTTTTTTATTGCGTAGTGGTTAAATAGCAGGTCCTCTTCCGGGGACCTGCTTTAGCCTGTTTACAAAAAACAAGCGGCTATAAAGCAATATATATTAGTTTTGCGGCGCAAATACAAGGAATTATGGCAAGCAACGAGTTTGATATTATAGTAGTGGGTGGTGGTATAGTGGGACTGGCATCAGCATATAAGCTGAATACACGTTTCCCCAACAAGAAGATACTGGTGCTGGAAAAGGAAAACGAGGTAGCCGCCCACCAGACAGGCCATAATTCAGGCGTAATACACTCAGGTATATATTATAAGCCCGGCTCTTACAAAGCTAAGAATTGCGTAGATGGCCGCCGTGAGCTGGTACAGTTTGCCGCAGACCATAAAATACCCCATGATATTTGCGGTAAGATCATCGTTGCTACGAAACAGAGCGAGCTGGACCATATGCACAAAGTGTTCCGCAACGGTCAGGCTAACAATGTAGAAGGCATAGAACTGATTGGCCCTGATAAAATACGCGAGATAGAACCGCATTGCGTAGGTATAGAGGGTATATGGGTGCCATGTACAGGCATTATAGATTTTGCAGCAGTAGCGCGTAAATATGCAGAACTGATAGAACAGAAATTTCCCGGTAGCCGTGTGCTGACAAACCATACCGTTACAGGCTTTAACAAGCACGATGGCGAAACGGAAGTAATCACCAACCGTGGCAATTTTAAAGCAAAAAACATTATCACCTGCGCGGGCCTGCAGTCTGACAGGATAACTAAAAAAGAAGGTGCGGAAACAGATGCTGCCATCATAGGTTTCAGAGGAGATTATTTTGACCTGTCTGATAAAGGCAGGAGCAAGGTAAGAAACCTGATATACCCTGTGCCCAACCCGCAATTCCCTTTCCTGGGCGTACACTTCACCCGTATGATACAGGGCGGTGTAGAATGCGGACCTAATGCTGTGTTCGTCTTCAAACGCGAGGGTTATGGCAAAACAGACTTCTCTTTAAAAGATACTATAGAGGCATTCTCATTTGGCGGTACGTGGAAGTTCTTTGCCAAGCACTGGCGTTTTGGCGTGGACGAATACAGGCGTGCATTCTCCAAAAAGCTATTCCTGGAGCGCCTGCGGGCTTTGATACCTGACCTGCAGATGGATGACCTGGTACCGGGCCGCGCCGGTGTAAGGGCTATGGCACTGGCCAGCGAGGGCGAGATGATAGATGATTTTAAAATCAAACATCATGGCAATGCGCTGCACATCATCAACGCACCATCACCCGCAGCTACAGCATCGCTGGCAGTAGGTGCAGAGGTAGCGAAGCAGGCGGAGGAATATTTCGGGTTGAATTAACCTTGTCAATAACACACACTAAAAAGGACTAAATGCATTAGTATCTTTTTTCGTATATTAGTTTTTTAAATAAACTCTATTATATGAAAAATGTATACAGCATATTTCTTTCTGCACTGTTGCTGTTCGGTATATTTACTGTAGTACTTTATACGTCCTGCAATAAGAATTCATGCAAGAACATAAACTGTTTGCATAATGGTTACTGTGTAATGGGTGAATGCCGATGCCCTTCAGGTTATACCGGTGAGCGTTGTGAAACGAAAATTGACCTTTGTAAAGATGTCATCTGCCAGAATGGAGGAAAATGTCTGGATGGTACTTGCAACTGCCCAACAGGTTATTCAGGGAAGAATTGTGAAATAAAGTATGACCCGTGCAAAAATATCACCTGTATGAATAACGCGACCTGCATTGATGGCACGTGCTATTGTCCCGATGGCTTTGAAGGTGAACGTTGTGAACTACAGAGTAGGATAAAATTTACAACAGGATGGCTGGCCGACGATGAGGCCGAAAATGGGTCCCAACTTGGTACCTACACATTAAATGTTGTACCAAACGGTGCTATTCTCAGGGAGGTAGCCATTGAAAATATGATGAATGGCCAGTTTACAGATTTTATACTGGCCTATATACAAAAAGACACTATTGCTATTCCAAGACAGGATCCGGATAATGTAGGGATGTGGATAAATGGCATAGGAGTGTATAATATTGCCAGCAAAACCGTAAACCTGGAATATACTATTACGTATCCTACAGGGGAGTCTGTTAATTTTACAAGCACCTGGAAGTAATTGCAACAAAACATTTGTGCATTACTGCGTTACAGCATTTTATCAACATTCCCAAAGAAACGCCTTAAATATAGCTTTGAACGCTCTCACATTCCCGTTTTTCATAATTCCAAATTTTTCCCTACCTTTGCGCCTAATTTTTTAATGAATTTGGTGAGGTGTGTTTAGTTGGGTCTCATAAATGACTAAAAACTAAATACTTACGACTTTAGGACAAATGGCAGAACGGTACGCAGAATACAAAGGATTAAATATGCCTTCCATAGAGCAGTTGATACTGCAACGCTGGAAGGCAGAAGATACTTTCAAAAAAAGTGTGGATGGCCGCAAGGGAGCGGAGCAATTCGTGTTTTACGAAGGGCCGCCCAGTGCCAATGGTATGCCCGGCATCCACCACGTTATCAGCCGTACTTTAAAAGACCTTGTCTGCCGCTACAAAACCATGCAGGGCTACCAGGTGAAGCGTAAAGCCGGGTGGGATACACACGGCCTGCCTGTAGAACTGGGCGTAGAAAAAGAACTGGGCATCACCAAAGAAGATATAGGCAAGAAGATAACCGTAGAGGAATATAACCAGAAATGCCGCGAGGCGGTAATGCGTTATAAAGGAGAGTGGGAAAGCATTACGGAGAAGATGGGCTACTGGGTAGACATGAGCGACCCGTACATCACCTTCGACAATAAATATATAGAAACCCTGTGGTGGGCTTTAAAAGAACTGCACAACAAGGGCTATTTATACAAGAGCGTCAGCATACAGCCATACAGCCCTGCAGCGGGTACGGGTTTAAGCTCCCACGAACTGAACCAACCCGGTACGTACAAGGATGTAAAGGATACTACTGTGGTGGCTATGTTCAAAGCACATGCGCACCCTGTACTGGATGCTGCGGCTAATGGCGCGCCCGTGCACTTCATGGCATGGACCACTACCCCATGGACATTGCCGAGTAACGTAGGCCTGACTGTGGGACCAAACATAGATTATGTTTTGGTTAAGACTTTTAATCCCTATACGCACCAGCCTGCTCTTGTAGTGCTGGCAAAAGCGCTGTTGGGCAAATACTTTAAAGAAGAAGGCAAAAATGCAGACTCCGCAGGTTATACTGCCGAGGTTAAAGTTTTGCCATGGACGATAGTTGCAGAATTTAAAGGCCGTGATATAGCAGGCTGTCGTTACGACCAGTTGCTGCCGTTTGAGGGCAATACCGCTGAAATAGCAGGTGGCGACCCCTTCCGTGTAGTAACGGGCGATTTTGTAACTACAGAAGATGGTACCGGTATAGTGCATACGGCCCCCGCCTTTGGTGCAGATGACTATAAGATGGGCAAGCAGCACAACCTGGGTATCCTCACTATGGTGGATAAGGAAGGTAAGTTTACCGAATACATGGGTGAATTTAGTGGCAGGTATGTAAAAGATTATAAGAACGACCCTGAGTATAAAGATGTTGACGTAGATATAGCCGTAAAGCTGAAACTTAGCGGCAACGCTTTTAAAGTAGAGAAATACGAGCACAGTTACCCGCATTGCTGGAGGACCGACAAGCCCGTAATATATTACCCGCTGGATGCATGGTTTATAAAAACCACCGCGGTAAAAGACCGGATGATAGAGCTGAACAAGACTATCAACTGGAAACCCGCCGCTACCGGTACAGGCCGCTTTGGCAACTGGCTGGAGAATATGGTGGACTGGAACCTGAGCCGCAGTCGCTTCTGGGGGACTCCACTGCCTGTATGGGTGAGCGATGATGGCACTGAAATGAAGTGTATAGGCAGCATAGATGAACTGCTGGAAGAAGTAAAACACGCCAACAAGGTATTGGATACCAACCAGGTATTTGACAGGGATAGTTTGGATTTGCATAAACCTTTTGTTGACCAGATTGTTTTGGCTACCAAAGATGGAAAACCTATGCACCGCGAGCCCGACCTGATAGATGTATGGTTTGACAGTGGGGCGATGCCCTACGCACAATGGCACTACCCGTTTGAAAATAAAAAGGAACATAAAAACCACTTCCCGGCAGATTTTATAGCCGAAGGTGTTGACCAGACACGCGGATGGTTTTACACACTACACGCACTGGGTGTGATGCTGTTTGACGATGTAGCTTATAAAACCGTTGTGAGCAACGGTTTGGTGCTGGATAAAAACGGCAACAAAATGAGCAAGCGACTGGGCAACGTGGTTGATCCTTTTAAAACAATAGAAGAATACAGCGCCGATGCCACACGCTGGTACCTGATAACCAATGCCAGCCCGTGGGATAGCATGAAGTTTGACCTGGCAGGCATTAAAGAGGTGCAGCGCAAATTCTTCGGTACACTATACAATACCTACCAGTTCTTTGCACTGTATGCCAATGTAGATGGCTTTACGTTTAAAGAACGCTATATACCCGTACACGAGCGTCCTGAAATAGACCGCTGGATACTTTCTGAACTGCACTCGCTGACGCATAAGGTAACCGGCTTTATGAACGAGTACGAGCCTACACAGGCAGGCAGGGCTATGGAATACTTCCTGGATGAGCAACTGAGCAACTGGTATGTACGCCTGTGCCGTCGCCGGTTCTGGAAAGGGGAATATGAAATAGATAAGATAAGCGCCTACCAGACACTGTATGAATGCCTGGAAACGATGAGTTTCCTGATGGGCCCTATAGCGCCGTTCTTCAGCGACTGGCTGTACAACAACCTGAATAGTGTTACCAAACGCTATGATGCAGCATCTGTGCACCTGGCAGAGTTCCCGCAGATAGATGACACCGTGATAGACCGTGAGCTGGAAGAGCGCATGCAACTGGCACAGGATGTATCATCGCTGGTGCTGAGCCTGCGGAAGAAGGAAAACCTGAAAGTGCGCCAGCCACTGCAAAAGATACTGGTACCTGTACTGAACAAACACATGCAGGAACAATTACAGGCTGTGGAAACGTTGATAAAAAACGAGGTAAATGTAAAAGAACTTCAATACCTTGTTGACACCGAGGGCTTTATAAAGAAAAAAGTTAAAGCGAATTTCAAAACCCTGGGTGCGCGTATGGGCGCAAAAATGAAAGCCGTGGCAGCAGCTATAATGCAACTGCAACAGGCAGACATAGCGCAACTGGAACAACAAAAAACTTATAACTTAAACATAGATAACGAGCAGGTAGTAATAACAATAGAAGACGTAGAAATAATAGCAGAAGATATACCGGGCTGGTCGGTGGCCAATAAAGACAACCTGACCGTGGCCCTGGATATAACGGTAACACCTGAATTGCAGGATGAGGGCCATGCACGTGAACTGGTAAACCGTATCCAGAAGATACGTAAGGAAACAGGCCTGGAACTTACAGACAGGATAGCGGTACAAGTGGAAGAGTATGAAACATTAAAGTCAGCCATCATAAATTTCAGTGACTATATTTGCACGGAAATTTTGGCGGATCATATAGAAATCGTCCCTCAAATGCAGGCTGGTACTGAGATAGAGGTAAACGATATAACTCTTAAAGTGTTAATTTCTAAAAATTAGAAAATTATGGCCACAAAAAAGAAGGCCCCCGTGGCAAAGAAGACAGCCCAAGCCCCTAAAGCCGTTGCTGTAAAAAAGACAGTCAAAAAGGCTGCGCCTGCTAAAAAAGTAGAACAAAAGAAAGCGGCTCCTGCAAAGAAAGCCGTGGTGAAAAAGGCTGCGCCTTCAAAAAAAGCTGCACCCGCCAAAAAGGCCGCGCCTAAAAAGGCAGCCCCCCCGGCAAAGAAAGCAGTTGCAAAGAAGGTTGCGCCGGATAAAAAATCGGTCACAACTAAAACAAGTGCAACAAAAGTGAAAAAAGAGACGAAGAAGAGTCCTGCGAAAACGGCGACACCCGCAAAGAATAAAGTAGAGGCGAAGAAAGCGGCTCCTGCTAAGAAGGTGGAAGCACCTGCGAAAAAAGCAGCGCCGGCAAAAAAGGTTGAAGCAAAAAAAGCTGAAGTAAAAAGCACACCGGTAGCTAAAAAAGCTGCACCGGCTCCTGTAAAAGCTGAAGTAAAAAAAGCTGCATCCGGCAAGAAAGCCGTGAAACCTGTAGTGATTAAAAAAGCGCCGACACCGCCGCCGATACCTACAGAAAAACCAAAACCAACAAGGCGCAACGCCCGTGAAGAAGGAAAACAGCAAGTAATAGTAGCACACCGCCGACTGGAAAATAAATCTAAAACAACAGACAAACCCGGCACAACAATGATTAACTATCAGCCGGATTTTACAAGATCGATATTAGACACGCCGATGGAACAACAAGGACCGGTATATCGCTACAGCGATGAAGAATTGAATGAGTTTAAAGTATTGATTACAGGCCGCCTGGAAGCAGCCCGCAAAGAGCTGGGATACCTGCAGGGATTAATAACCCGCAAAGACGAAGCCGGTACAGAAGATACAGAGAACCGCTACATGAATATGGAAGATGGCAGCGGCGCTATGGAACGTGAGCAACTGGCACAGCTTGCCAGCCGCCAGATACAGTTCATCAACCACCTGGAAAAAGCCATTATGCGCATAGAAAATAAAACCTATGGCATATGCCGTGTTACAGGAAAGCTGATAGACAAAGCGCGCCTGCGTGCAGTGCCTCACGCTACACTGAGCATCGAAGCTAAGAAAATGATGTCTTCTAAATAAGCATCTTAAACATAATCAGGAAAAGAGCCACTATCTATATAGTGGCTCTTTTATTGGAGAAACATTTACACGTAAGGTTAAATTACAACTGCTGCAAAACGGCATTATCCAAGACCACGTTTATTAGCTTCAATCTCTATAAAAGCAGGCAGATAGTTGGGTGTACACCCACGGGATACTACTTCATCTTTATACAGCCCGGTATCTACCCCGATTTTTATACAACGCTTCCTGTAAGCTTTATCAAACACGCCAATCCAGGCTGCTGCAAAGTTCATAGCCCATTGCACTTCGGGCACTTCTGTAGAAATATTTTTTTCAATTGCGGAAAGCAAATCCGGTGTATTGTCGGGTGGTGTCTGCCCCATCCATCTTAAGCGTGCCTGGTAATACCAGAAAGTTCGCCTTTGCAGGGAAGACGGGCTATATTGCCAGGACTGGACAAGCGCAACAGTGTTCTTGTCTTTCATAAGCTGATTTGCCATTAACCATTCCATCAACTGGTTTCGCTGATCAAAACTGTGTTGCTGCATATCAACATCCAGCTTATTAATAAAGTCCTGTGTCAAAAGCTTTTTATCAAAAATCAACGTTGCCAATAGCCCGGGCATAAACTCACCTGTTGACCATAATTCTATAGCCAACTCATGGTCTTTCTTAATTTCCGCAGCTATCTTCTTTAAATCTCCCATCCTGGCAGATTCAGAATTTATCCGCGAATAGACATTCTTAGCTTTTGAAGACAGTTTCATACCGGAACGTGATTTATTTATCTTTCCACCCGGGCAGCAGGCTTAGTTCACCAACAGGATATTGACACAGCGCTGCAGGATATTAAACGCAATTTCAGCCATCAGGTTTTCTTTGTCCAGCGTGGGGTTTACTTCAGTTACTTCAAAGCAGCATATCTTATGGTTTTGCATAAAGGTAGCCAGCAGATCTTCTGCCTCACGCTCGCGCAAGCCATTACTTACCGGCGTGCCTGTACCGCGCGATATGGAGCTATCCAGCGAATCCACGTCAAAAGACACGTAAATATCATCGCAGTTGCTCAGGTGCAGCAGTGCGGAACGCACTACACTTTCCACTCCTTTCTTTCTTACCTCCTGCACAGGAATAATTTTTATCCCGTGCTTTTTTATGATGTACTCTTCTTCTTTTTCGTAGTCGCGCAGGGCTATGAACACTATATCTTCAGGCTCTATTTTAGGTTTTATTTTACCTATATTTTTCAATTTTTCCCATACTTCTATGGTGGCGTTATCAGGCGTATGCACCTGGTTCTCCTTGTTGTCCATATTCAGGGCTGTAGCCAGGGGCATGCCGTGCATATTGCCCGATGGTGTAGTGTATGGCGTATGCATATCTGCGTGCGCATCTATCCATACCACGCCCAGCCTGTTTTTAGGCTTGGCCATTTTTATGCCCGCAATAGTACCTCCTGCCGTGCTGTGGTCGCCGGCCAGCACCAGGGGAAAAAGGCCTGACTTAAGTGTTTTCTCAACAGAGGAAGCCACGCGTTCGTACATAGTATGCACCCCGGCTATCCTTTTTGCATAGGGAGACTTTACCGGCTCATAAAGCAGGTTATTTTCCGTGTCTAAATTTTCTGTAGGGAAGTTGACGAAGAAACTGCTCATAAAATCGAGCGCCGCTACTTTTATAGCATCAACCCCCAGGCTGGCACCACGTGTACCGGCTCCTATTTCAGAACGCACTTCAATTATTTTTATATTGCGCATACGTGTCAAATATAATACTAAAACGGCAATGGCGTTAGAATGGATAGCCTATGGCTATATTCCAGACAATACTCCTCCTCCATTTATCATACAGCGGGTCTATATCACTCAATATCCAGCCTTGTTTTATTTCCTTGCCGGGAATATCCAGGTTGCCCGGCACTTTAAGTGGTACTGCCCAGTCAACCCTCAGTATAAAAAGGCTGGCAATATCTATCCTGATACCGGCGCCGCCATTTACGGCAAAAGCATCGTATAATGTATTCAGCCTGAACTCACCACCCGGGTAATCTACAGATGGCCTGGACAGCCATATATTACCCGCATCTGCAAATACGGCACCGTTAAACTGTAGCGCCCCGCCAAACAACCTGAATATATCAAAGCGGTATTCAGCGTTCATTTCTAATTTTATATCGCCCGTACGGTCTATCAGTGCAGTTGCGCGGCTATCAGCTGTTATGTCATTGGTGTCAGTATATGTACCGGGGCCCAGCGTACGTATCTTCCATCCACGCATACTAAAGGGGCCGCCTACAAAATATTGTTTCAGGTAAGGCAATGTTTCAGACTCGCCATAAGGCAGACCAATACCTCCATAGAACCTCAATGCTGTAGTTGAATGCCTTTGTTTTATATAATGCCGCAGGTCATAATCCAGCTTTACATATTGCGAAAAGCTGACGGTCATGTTAGGCGATATCCTGTTCAGCCCGGCTACTACCCCGCCCGCTTCTTCTATACTTAATTTTACATAGCTGTAATCGTCGTACCACTTCGCCTTACTGGCATTGCTGAATGTCCAGGTAACATTCTCCCCCTCTATAAAAGTTTCCCTGTACGTTTTTTCAAGGTATTCGTTGGTATCCAGCCTTTGTTGAAACTTAGGGTCAACACTCAACAGGTTGATATCGTTGATAAAAAATGGTGACACCTCCCAATTTTTGGTGCTGGTTTCACGCCACTTATATGTGAACCGCGATGTGAGGTTGACCAGTGTAAAGAAATTTACCCTGTCCAGCAGGTTGGCACCCAATGCTATTTGCGTGCGTGGTGTATTACTGATACTGTACCGCTCTTTACTGATCGGGAAAAGAAATTTAGGAAACTCGAGACTGGTATTGATACCTGCTGTTTTTGTAAGTACAAAAAAGTCATCCGTAGCTTCATCAAACTGTGTTTCTATACCCGCATTTATTGAAGTAGTAAACAGGTTGGCACCTTTAGCAACGTTTTTATTACTAAAGCTAGCCGTGGCACCACTACCTAATGTGTAAGTAGTACCTGTAGAGCCTTCCCAGCTCAGGTTGAAGTCGTATTTTCGAGCCCGGCCCAGTATGATAGCGCAACTCAGCCAGTCTATACCTTCGCCGGTTCTTGAAGTATCTTCAAAATACACGCCCCTTACAGTTTCAAATACCCCCAGCTGGTTTAGTTCTGTAATGGTTTTATCATAATCGCTCTGCACGTAGTACCCGTTTGAACGCACAAAGATGTGGTTGTTCACTACTTTTTCCCTCACGTAATAATCGTGATAACGAAAAGTAGTATTATCAATCTTTTTAACGATCATGGTACTGTCACGGGCATCACTCCTGTCTATATAATCAGGAAAAACAAGTATCCTGTGGATACCATACCTTTTAAATGCCTTACCATCTTCACTATTGTCAACGTTGATATAAATATCCAGTGTGGGCCTCGGCGCTTCTTTTTTTAATGTTACCAGGTCTGCAGCATCAGATATTATGCTCTCATCCGGCTTCATGAAATCTTTTGCATTAACAGTATCCAGCTGGAAACTGATATTGCTGTTGGCAAAATAGTAATACCCCCTGTCCCTTAGTATATTGGTAAGCCTTACACGCTCCTGCTCTACCAGGCTGGCCGAATAAGCCTTGCCCGCCCGCAAAAAAGTCGCATAAAAATCTTCCTGGATAATCCTGTTTATTTCAGGGTCTGCTATATCCTTAAAATAAACACGCCTTATCAGGTAGTTAATACCCGGATCAATATTATACCTGACGGTTGCTTTCTTCCTCTTTTCATTAAATATTGTCGTGTCTGAAACCTTTGCGTAAAAATATCCCTGGTGAAAAAGATAGGCTTCCATGTATTGTATTGACTGGGGTATTGTAGAGCTATCATAAATTACAGGCGCCTCCACCGATTTTGATTCCACCTGGTAGTTCGTGTTATCGCGCTGGTACTTTTCATAACGCAGGTTATACAGGAAGAGCTTCGTCTTCAGTCCATCAAATAAAAAGGAAGAGTTGGGCTGCTGTGTAATAGCATTGTCCAGGTTGTCGGTAAGTATGCCTTTATTTTCCAGGTACTTTGTATCAGTAAAATTTATTTCATTCTCCTTCAGCAGGTACTCGCCTTCTTTTAAATGGCGGGTACTGTTGCAGGACGGCAGCACAAGGGCAGCCATCGAAACAATCATCAAAATATGTACCCTTATTTTATAACTCATGTACCTGTAAAGGACAATTAAATTTTATTTTTGCACCATGTTATCAAGCGCGCAAAGTAAATACATTAGGTCGTTAACCCAACAAAAATACCGTAAACAATATAATGTATTCCTGGCTGAGGGCGATAAAATAGCTAAAGAGTGGTTAATATCTGCGGCAAAGATACAAATGATAATAGCCACACAGGATTGGGCAGATGTAAATAGCCGGCATATAAAAGCACATCCTGAAGCAGAGGTATGCATAGCTACACCGCAGGAACTGGAAAAGGTGAGCGCCCTGCAAACACCACACAAAGCCGTACTGGTGGCAGATATGCCAGCTGAGGGCAGGCTGCCCGATAGTGGCTGGTGTATAGCCGTGGCACAGCTTCAGGACCCGGGTAACATGGGCAGCATCATACGCATAGCCGACTGGTTTGGCATGAGCCATGTCGTCGCATCGCCGGACAGTGTGGATTTTTATAACCCGAAAGTGGTGCAGGCCGCTATGGGTGGCCACCTGCGTGTAGAACTGGTGAGTACGGAACTCAAGGAGTTTATTACCGGCACATCCTTACCCGTATATGCGGCCACGCTTGGCGGTAGCAGCCTGTATGATGTAACAGGCCCGAAAGAGGGCATCATCCTGATAGGCAACGAATCGAAGGGGCTGCCGGAAGAACTGGTAGCACTGGCCACGCACCGCATTACCATTCCACGCAAAGGAGGCGCAGAATCGCTGAATGCGGCGGTATCTGCCGGTATCATAGCCGCTATATTGGCCGGGCGTTAAAAATATGGTAAAAGCAATGCTATAAAGGCTTTTATCAAGCTGATTGAATATTTATTGGTGTAATTTCATCTATAAAAATTCCGGTTATGAATAAGGTATTGTACACACTGGCATTTCTTTTTACATGCTTCACAACCGCATTTGCAGGCAGCCGTGAGCGTAGCATTGTTACCATAACACTTAGTGACAATGCTCCATTGGTGGTATCGGTAAACGGACGCAATTACAACAAGCATGGCCGCAGCATTACAATATCAGACCTGCCTAAGGGACGCCACGACCTAAAGGTGTATGAATACCTTGAGTACAGGAAAGGTGGTGGCCGTGCTAAGCTTCTTTATTCAGGACGGGTAAAAATAGCAGCGGGTACCATAAACTATTGCGAAGTGGACATACAGACAGGTGAACTACGGGTAAAAACCGCTGAGCTGGCAGCAATAAGCACAACCACAGCGCCGGCACGCACAGCTGCTGCCACAGGCAATAAGGTATGGCAACAGGGTGGTAAACTTTCTGAGCAGGAAATGGATGACCTGCAAATACAGGTAGCTGAAAAGCCAACCGATATTGAAAAACTGAAGCTGGTAAAGTCTGCACTGGATAAAAAGACCTTTGATACAAAGCAGGTGCGTTTTATGGCAGGCTGGTTTGCGTTTGAAGACAGTAAGCTGGACTTTATAGAATGGGCTTATAGCAGGACAACTGATAAAACAGAATACGCAAAGCTTGAAGATATCTTTACAATAGAAAGAAATAAGGACGACTTCAGGGCTTATCTCAAGTCGTAGGGAATATCCGCTCCCGGTTATACACCTTATTGTACGTATACCCGACCAGCAGGCCTATCAGTGTACCCAGTATGCCGCCCACTACAACATCGCCCGGAAAGTGTACACCTACATATACCTGCGCATAACCAATAGACAACGCCCATAAAAGAGCTATTGGCCATATCCATTTGGTTTTTTTGCGCAGAGAAACAGCACTGAAGATACCTATTGCAAAGTGATTGGTTGCGTGCGACGACGGGAAACTTAAACCACTGCCACATGGTACCAGCAGGTGCACTATGTCTTTTATATAGGGATTGTTGCAGGGGCGCAGGCGTACGTAGTAAGGTTTAATAATGCTGGCGCTCACATAATCGCCAATTGCAAAAGCCATCAGGAAAAACACACACCACATCCAGCCTTTGCGGCCATAGTTGGCGGGCATGAATATGAGCAGGAAGAGGTAAAGGGGTGCCCATGTCCACTGGTTGCGCAGGAAGGGCATCAGCACGTCAAATACGTCATTTACCCATTGGGTATTCAGGTAATACCATGCAGTATAGTCCCAGTAAATAAGTAAATCGTGCAGGCTCTTCAGCATATTACTTTTTGAATATCATAATTAATCGTTCAGAACTTACTGCATCATAAGTACCCATATCGTGGTCGCCATATGTATTCACCAGTTCCATTCCTGCTTTATGGAATAGCTGTAAAAAGTCTTCCAGTGAAAAAGCCGCCACCCTTTCCGCATAGTGGTGTTGTGCCCCTTCCTTATCAGTAACTCTTATATCCTTTATAATATGCTTATCAATAAGGCTGCGTTTTATATCAAACTTTACCCCTTCTTTCTCTACCACTTCTTCCGGCACCAGATTGTTCAGCACATAAGCCACATTCAGGTAATCTATCACCAGCAGGCCGCCTTTCTTTAATGCTGAAGCAAAAGACTTCGCGGCCATAACATGGTCGCGGTCGTTTGCAAAATAGCCGAAGCTGGTAAAAAAGTTGAAAGCGTAATCGAAGTAATTGATGTAAAAAGGAAAGCGCATATCGTGCACATAAAAATGCAGGTTGTCCGCCTCCATTTCTTTGGCCTTACGTATGCTCTGGTAAGACAGGTCTATACCGGTAACATCATATCCTTGGCCGGCCAGTTGCCCTGCATAGCGGCCTTCCCCACATGCAATATCCAGCATACGGCTGCCCCTGGGTGGTTGCAGATAGTTAATCAGCGTTTCAACAAATTGCTCTGCTTCCTGTACATCCCTATCCCTGTACAATATTTTGTACCAGGCAGAACTGAACCAGTTTTCATACCAATCTTTCTTTTTCATATTTGTGTGCTGCAGGCAGTAAAATTAACGACGTAATCCCGCCTTTTCGAAAAAACTTCATCGTAAAGATAACATCGTGCATGAAAACTGCCTCGAAATAATCGCCATACGCAAAAGAAAAATACCATATAACATCCCTGCACAGTATATTGATACAGGAACGGGAGGAGAATTATAATCAACTATCTTTGCAGCCAATTATAAAATAATGAAGCAGGCATTAAGACGTTTTTTAGTAATAAACAGGTTACCTATAGCTTTCGCGCTGATAGGACTGGGATTTGTGTTAGGATTTGAAGTAACCTGGTGGATAGCATGGCTGCCTTTTCTTATAGCCATACTAATGGTGGTGGCCCACTTCCTGATAGGGCCTATGACACTGATACAGCGCTACGTAGAAGATGGCGACATGGAAGGTGCACAGAAAATAATGGAGAAAGTAAAATACCCCAACCTGCTTTATAAGCCGGTACGCTCATCTTACTACATGCTGCGCGCCAATATATCTACCATGACGGATGACCTGGACAAGGCAGAAGCAGACCTGAAAAAGGGACTGGAAACCGGCATAGGAGAAAAAGAATTTGAAGGTACCGCTTACCTGCAACTGGGCTCAATAGCATTTAAAAAAGGTAATACAAAAGAGGCATACGAATACCTGCGCAAGGCGGTAAAGGTGGGCCTGCCTGATAAAGACAGCGAAGCAACGGCTTATTTGCAACTGTCAGGCATAGCCATGCAACGTAGGGATTTCCGCAGTTGTAAAACATATTTTGCCAAAGCAAAGGCCTGCAAATCTAAAAACGAGCAGGTAGTGGCACAGATAAATGAAATGAGCAAATATATGTCCAGGATACCGGGCTAAGTATTCTTTGAAACTTTTTGCTAAAGGCTGCCTTAGGGGCAGCCTTTATAATTAGCACTGCTATAAGATTTTAATAACGCAGTATGCAAGAATACATAATGAAAGTACAATAAACACAGCAAGCCACGCCCACTTATTATCCGCAAATAATTTGTTGTTCCTGTACTTTTTTGTTTTCAGGTCGTGTTGCAGCTTGTAGTTGATGCGCGTAGCGACCTGCTTAGCTTCGCGGGCAGAGAGTTCCTTCAAACCATCCAGCGCATCACTTTCCATACCGTCATCATGCAGCATAGCCTCGACTTCCCGCTGTTCATCAGCGGTCAGGCGGCCTTCCATATAAGCCAGCAGCTTATCTTCGGGCAGCGTACCATGCTTCGGTATGTGTTTAGGGTTGCTCATTTATTTTTAGCCTCCATTATATATTTCAGCCGGCGTTTGCCATTTTGTATATGGCTTTTCACCTGCATAAAACTAAATCCTTTTTCTTCCATTATCTGCTGGTAGGTCTTTTTCTCCAGGTAAAACAGGCTGATGCATATTCTTTGCCCTTCCTCCAGTTGCCCCAGCGCTTCGCGCATACGGTATATTTCATGCTCCTGTTCTACCAGGGTTTGCACATCGGGCAATTCGGGCGCAGTGCGGTCTGCCAGCGCTTCTTCTCCCTGTACATATTTTTTATCGCGCAGTTGCTGAAAACAATGGTTGCGCATCAGTATATACAGCCATCCTTTAAAATTCTGAATCTCTCCCTTGGGTAGCGCTGTCAATACTTTCATAAATACCTGCTGCACAGCATCGGCTGCTTGTTCCTTGTCCTTCAGGTATTTCATGGCCACACCCAACAGCAATACCGTATATCGCTGCAGCAGAAAACCCAGCCACTCATTATTGGCCGTGGTGCGGTACTGCCGCAGCAGCTCTTCGTCGGTATATGTGTGGGTTGCCAATAGAAATACAGATGCCTGCTATAAAGATGCGGTAAAAATATTATTCCATACAAATCATATATTGCGGCATTATGTTACCGCATACAATTACGTTAGAAACCGAAAGGCTTTTGCTAAAAGAGCTTACCCCCGAAGTGTATGATTATATATTCGCCAACTGGGACGACAAAGCTATTATAACTTACCTGGGCTGCACCACGCAGCAGGATTACGACCTGGAGCAGGAAAAATACCGCAAGGGGCTGACCTCTTATTTCCTGAGTTTTAAAAACTTCCTGATGGTAGAAAAAGCAACCGGGATAATCATTGGGCGGATTGGGTACCATACATGGAAAGCTGTACACAACCGTGCGGAAATTGGTTATGGATTGCACAGGGAAGAACATAAGCGCCGGGGCTATATGACAGAGGCCATGCTACCTGTATTGAAATATGGGTTTGAACATATGGACCTGAACCGTGTGGAGGCATTTGCCAGCCCACTGAACATTCCATCTATAAGGCTGATAGAAAGTCACGGCTTTATCAAAGAAGGCCTGCTGAGGCAGCATTATGGCAGGAACGGGATAATGGAAGACTCCGTGGTGTATGGCTTGCTGAAACCCGAGTTTGAAGCGTTAAATAAAGGTTGAACCTAATATCTATGCCAACTTGAATTTATACAGCTAAAGCGCTACATTTGCAGCACTAATCACACAATACATTTATATCATTTCTATAATATGAATTTCGAACTTACAGAAGAACAGAAATCAGTACAGATGGCGGCGCGCGACTTTGCGCAGAACAGGTTATTGCCAGGCGTGATAGAGCGCGATGAAAAACAGATAGTGCCGTTGGAATTCATTAAAGAGTTGGGAGAACTGGGCTTCATGGGTATGATGGTTGACCCGAAATACGGAGGCTCGGGCATGGACAGTGTGTCTTATGTACTGGCTATGGAAGAGATATCTAAAGTGGATGCCTCTACCTCTGTTTGTATGAGTGTAAACAACTCGTTGGTATGCTGGGGACTGGAAACTTACGCCAGCGAAGAGCAAAAACAAAAATACCTGACCGAACTTGCCAGCGGTAAAAAAGTAGGCGCTTTCTTGCTTAGCGAACCTGAAGCAGGATCGGACGCTACATCTCAGCGCACTACTGCTGAAGATATGGGTGACCATTACCTGATGAACGGTATAAAAAACTGGATAACCAATGGCAGCACTGCATCTTATTATATAGTAATAGCGCAAACATATCCTGAAAAGAAACACAAAGGCATCAACGCCTTTATAGTTCATAAAGACTGGCCGGGTGTTACTGTCGGGGCTAAAGAAAACAAACTGGGTATCCGTGGTAGTGATACACATAGCATCATGTTTCATGATGTAAAAGTGCCTAAAGAGAACCGCATAGGCGAGGATGGCTTCGGCTTCCCGTTTGCCATGAAGATACTGGCTGGTGGCCGTATAGGCATCGCATCCCAGGCACTGGGCATAGCCAGCGGCGCTTATGAACTGGCGCTGAAATATTCTAAAGAACGCAAAGCTTTTGGCACTGAAATATCAAACCACCAGGCTATAGCATTCAAACTGGCTGATATGGCAACCGCTATTGAGGCTGCACGCTTGTTATGCCTGAAAGCCGCATGGACCAAAGACCAGGGTAAAGATTATACACTGGCTGCTTCTGTAGCTAAGCTGTATGCATCTGAAATAGCGCAGTGGGTAACCAATGAAGCTGTGCAGATACACGGTGGTTATGGCTATGTAAAAGAATTCCACGTAGAGCGCCTGATGCGCGATGCTAAGATCACACAGATATATGAAGGTACCAGCGAGGTACAGAAGATCGTTATCAGCAGGACGATACTGAAAGACTAAAACTGATAAAATATCGTTTATATGAAAGAGGAGCTCATCAGCTCCTCTTTTTTGTATATTCACATAGCCTGATTATATCTTTTATGCGTTACTACATCACATTTGTTATGCTGCTGGTATTAAGCTACACAGCATCTGCCCAGGGGCATGCCTTGCTGTCTATCGGTGAAAAAGGCAATAAATATGCCGTTACACAACCGGTAAAAGAACGGATGAGCCCATCTGTAATGCGGGAGGACCCCAAGCTGTATGTAAGCGCACAGGCCGGTAATGACAACACCTATATGATTGTGCAATACGACATATCGGTTCTGAGTGATGGCAAAATTATAGGCCCTTTTACAGTAAAGCATAATGACGAACAGAAAGTTTTTGATAAACTGCACACCTGGTTTGAAACAGGCGCAAAAGTATTTTACGACAAAATAGTGCTGATATGCAGGGAGTGTACACCACCTGAACCAATAAACGCGCGGCCTATTATGGTAACGCTGGAGTAAAATAGTCGGCCCATAGCCCGACTCTTGTTTATTTTCAGGTTTTAATACCTTTAAGTAATAAAGCTGTACACTGCTACATGGCCAATACCCACAACAATAACATAACACGCTTATGCTTTTACTCATTGTGGTTGATAGTATGCGTGATACAGGCATACAGCACCGGCCTGTTGGCAGATGAAGCCTACTACTGGAAATACGCGCAACACCTTAGCTGGGGTTATTTCGACCATCCGCCTGTTATAGCGGCAATAATTAAGCCCGGCTATACACTGCTGCAAAACGAACTGGGTGTACGGCTTTTTCCTGTACTAATGGGCACGGCATTCATCTACCTGCTGGAGCTGCTTACACAACCTAAGAGATTACTACTTTTTTATCTTACCATCGTATCTATAGGGGCATTTCATTTTTTAAGCTTCCTGGCCCTGCCCGATATGCCCCTGTTGTTTTTTACAGCATTGTTCTTATATCTCTATCGCATTTATATTGATAAAGACAGTTGGCCGATAGCGCTGTTACTTGCGGTAACCACTACCCTGCTGCTGCTCAGTAAATACCACGGCGTGTTAGTTATTGGTTTCGTCATGCTTGCCAATCCACGTTTATTGTTGCGGATCAGTTTTTGGGGCATAGCCGTATTAAGTGCCGCTATGTTTATGCCGCATGCGTGGTGGCAGATAACTCATGATTTTCCGTCTATCAACTACCACCTTTCAGAACGCTCTACAGGGGGATATAAAATAGATAATACCCTGAATTACATATTATCTGCCCTGCTGGTTTTCAGCCCTGTTGCAGGCATTGTATTAGCCGGGCATACCATAAAAGCCAGGCCGGGCAATATCTTCGACAGAACTTTAAAATTACTGCTGGCGGGCACGCTGCTGTTTTTCTTAGCTATGACCATTAAGGGCCGTGCCGAGGCTAACTGGGTGGCCATAGCATTGGTGCCTGCTATTGTATATGGCTATCGCCTGGTAGAAGATAAAAGCTGGTTCCCAAAATTCATACGCACTGCAGCCATTGCCTCACTGTTGCTTATTTTACCTTTAAGGAGCTATCTCATGTACGACTTTTTGCCCGACAGTCCGCAGCTTGCCTATACAAAAGAAACCCTGCACCATACAAAAAAATGGGCTTCTCAGCTACAGGAAAAGGCCGGTGAGCGCCCCGTGGTGTTCATGAACAAATACCAATATGCTGCATGGTATGAGTTCTACACGGGCTATCGATCCATATCGCTTAACAACCGTATGGGTAGAAAAAACCAGTACAATATATGGAACGATGAATTTGAGATACAGGGGAAAGATATCATGCTGGTACCGAATTACTACATACCCACACTTGATTCTATTGCAACAGCAAAAGGATTGTTTCAGTATCAGTACATAGATAACTTCAGATCGGCCTCACAACTGGTTATTACCCCAACCCTTGAGCAGGTGAAAGTTCAGCCGGGAGAGATAACTACTATACATTTTACTGTTTACACAAAAAATGACAACTGGACAATGGGCTCAAACCCTCAGCTGCCTGCGGTAATTCATGCTATTATTTTTAAAGAGAATAAATTTTATAGTGATAACAGCCTGGAGGTTTACATTAACGCAGAATTTGAAATGGATATGTCTTACCAGCACTCCGTAAAAATAAAAGCGCCCGCCGAAGCGGGCACTTATGAATTGTATCTTGATATTACTGTGGGGCCATTGCCTCCTGCCATTAACGGCAAAAAGATAACAATGACGGTATATTAGCCGGCAACCAGCGCCGCAAGGCCTGTAAACAGGAAAATGACTGCATAAATACAGAGCATTATCAGGGTTACTATGCCTATGTATTTAATGGCGCCTTTTAAATGGCCAAATGCAGTATTGAACAAATGCTGGTCGTTATGCGCAAGCGCTTGTTTAATACCAGCGGAATACTTATATAAAGCCCATGTAGGATAAAATTGCAATGCCGCTGCCGCTATGTATAACAGCAGAAAAAAACCGCCAAAAAGGCCACCCATTGCCGCACTTTCTGTGTACATGGCAGGCATGGCAACCATCATCACTATGCCTAATAATATCATCAATGCCATTATTATAAAACCTACAATGGCCAGGAATTTACCCCAGCGGCCCATTTCCAGCATGTTATACCTGGCAACATCATCTATCCTTATGCCATCATGTGTGTTTTCTGTCTGGTTGAACATAGTTTTATTCTTTATTAGTTTAATATGCTTTTGCAAACAAGACCCTTTGCTTTGACGGCTTGCCCGTCAGCACACATGCACCATCTTCTTTCATTGCATCCAGTGGTATGCAGCGAATGGTTGCCTTGGTCATTTCCTTTATTTTCTCTTCTGTTTCAGCGGTACCATCCCAGTGTGCGGATATAAAGCCTGTCTTCTCGTTCAGCACGGTTACAAACTCATCCCAGCTTTCCACCCTTGTAGTATGCTCATTACGGAAATGAAATGCTTTGTCATACATATTTTTTTGTATGTCTTTCAACAGTTGCTCTACACTATCTACTAAAGTATCCAGCGACATGGACACCTTTTCTTTTGTATCGCGGCGGGCAACTTCTGCCTGGTTATTGTCCAGGTCGCGGGCGCCCAGCGCTATACGCACAGGCACACCCTTCAGTTCATATTCGGCAAACTTCCAGCCCGGGCGTTTGCTATCGTCATTATCAAACTTTACACGAATACCCTTGGCACGCAGTTGCTTTACTATTTCCTGCAATTTTTCATCCACACGCTTCGTAGCTTCCGCATCCTTATTGAATATCGGGATGATGACCACCTGCACAGGTGCTATTTTTGGCGGCAATACCAGGCCTTCATCATCACTATGCGCCATTACCAGTGCACCTATCAGGCGTGTAGATACCCCCCAAGATGTCGCCCACACATACTCCATTTTATTATCCTTATCGGCAAATTTCACATCAAAAGCCTTGGCAAAGTTCTGCCCCAGGAAGTGCGAAGTACCGGCCTGCAGTGCCTTGCCATCCTGCATCAGCGCTTCTATGCAATAGGTATCTTCCGCACCTGCAAAACGCTCGCTTTCGGTCTTAACACCACGTATCACCGGCATGGCCATCCACTCTTCTGCAAAGGTGGCATACACGTCCAGCATCTGTTTGGTTTCCGCTATAGCCTCTTCTTTGGTAGCATGTGCCGTGTGGCCTTCCTGCCATAAAAATTCCGCCGTGCGTAAAAACAGGCGTGTGCGCATTTCCCAGCGTACTACGTTCGCCCATTGGTTTACCAGTATAGGCAGGTCGCGGTAAGATTGTATCCAGCCTTTATAAGTGTTCCAGATTATGGTTTCAGAGGTGGGACGTACTATCAGTTCCTCTTCCAGTTTCGCATCGGGGTCCACCACTATACCGCCACCGTTAGGATCGTTCTTCAGGCGGTAGTGTGTTACCACAGCGCATTCTTTGGCAAAGCCATCTACGTGCGCAGCTTCTTTGCTTAAAAAACTTTTAGGTATAAATAATGGGAAGTACGCGTTCTGGTGGCCTGTTTCTTTAAACATGCGGTCCAGCTGGTCGCGCATATTTTCCCACAGTGCATAGCCATGCGGTTTTATTACCATACAGCCGCGCACAGCAGAATGTTCTGCGAGTCCGCCCTTGATAATTAGGTCATTATACCATTCTGAATAATCCTGTTTACGAGTTGTTAAATTATCGCCCATAATGCGTTTTTAGTGCTTTCCCCGGTGTTAATTAATTGGTCGGGTTTGGCAAAAGTAGTAATTTACACAGGTAGTTTTCATGATAAAAATTCTTACAATGAAACATATTTTACTCACGGGTTTGATGTTGCTGGTGTTTGGCCAGGTGGCTGTTGATGCACAGAACAAGAAAAAAGTGCAGGACGACATCTACTACAATGCAGAAGACGCAGAAAAAGATGCCGAGGAAACTGCACGCCAGCAGCAGGCCTACCAGGAAACTCTACGCAAACAGCAGGCTGAAGAAAACGCCAATGCTAACAATAGTGACTATGAACTGGACTATACCGGCAATGAAAATGAAAGCATAGACTATGATGATGACGATTACACTTATGCTAATCGCTTCAACAGGTTCAACAGCCCATACTACGGTGGAAGCTATTGGGCATACGATCCCTTCTGGTACGGTGGTGGCTGGGGAATGGGCATGGGTTATGGTTGGGGTTCCGGCTGGGGTATGAGCATGGGTTACGGTGGCCCTTACTGGTCCTCTGCCTGGGGCTGGAATAGCTGGTATGGCTATCCAGGTTTTTACAGCGTATGGAACTCTCCGTACTATGGTGGATGGGGTTATGGTGCATGGGGCTACGGTGGCGGATACTATAACGGCTTTTATGATGGCTATTATGCGGGAGCATACAATAGTGGGTATGGCCGCAGTACTTCTTATGGTCCACGCTCTTCTATTAACAGGTACCCGGGCAGTATGCGTTCAAGTGGTACACGTACTACTACTACCAGCAACCGCGGACAGCTAAGGCAGGGAGAACTAAGACAGGCCCCAACAGGAAACAGGACATATTCAGAAAGGAATGTACCTTCTGCGGAAATGGGTAACCGTGCCATAGAGTCAGGCAACATGCGCAGCACTACACCCGCAAGAGGTACAAGGGGATATACGGAACGTTCTTACCAGTCTGAAACCGCACCGGCAAGGGGCTTAAGGAACAATACACCCTCTGCCCGGCCGGCAAGAGAATACAACAGGGGCCGTAGCAATGTTCCCCAGCGTAGTCAGCCTGCACAGCAGCAGAGCGCACCTGTTCAGCAACAACGTAGTGAACCATCTTACCAGCGTTCAGAGCCGTCTTATCAACGCTCTGCACCATCTACGCCATCACGCAGTTATTCTGCGCCAAGCGCACCCAGCCGCAGTAGTGGCGGTTTTAGTGGTGGCAGCCGTGGTGGAGGTGGACGTAGCAGGTAAGATTATAAATAATATTAGTTTTACAAACGGTACGGGTTTTCAAACTGTACCGTTTTTTTTAACATACGTGTAGTATTTGATTTCGGATATTTGTCGCAACACATTTAAACATTGTCCGTCATTCATTGTCTAAAAAACAAAACCATTTTATGATAAGGCGAATTTTACTTTTCACTACTATATTTATAGGTGCTACCGGTACAGCCTGGTATGCCACCGCGCAAGATGAGTCTGACGCACTCAGGTATTCTTACCTCAGCCCTCAGGGTACTGCGCGCTCTATAGGTTTTGGCGGTGCGCTGGGAGCTATCGGCGGCGATTTCACATCCCTTTCAGTTAACCCTGCAGGCATCGGAGTATACAGGAGTTCTGAACTTACATTTACACCGTCGCTGAAACTCAATAGTTCTGACGCTACTTATACTGCAGGTGCTACTTCTGATAACAGCACCCGTTTCAACATCAACAACTTTGGCGTGGTATTTACCAGCGCCGCAGAGGGTAGACGTTACAAAAAAAGCAAATGGAAAGCAGCTTCATTTGGTATAGGTGTCAACCGTGTTGCAGACTTCAGCAACAATTACATATACAACGGGCCTAATAATACATCATCAGCCAGTGAAGTGTTCCTGGCAGATATTATTGCTAACCCCAGCGATTTTGATAACAATAATTATTTCTCAGGCCTTGGTTATAATAGCTACCTGCTTGATTATATTAATGACACTATCGGATACACACAGGTTCCCAACTTTACAACAGGCCTCAACCAGTCGCGCAGTGTGCAGGAACGTGGCGGAATTACAGACGTGAATATCTCTTTCGGTGGTAATTACGAAGAGAAACTGATGCTGGGTGCAACTGTAGGCATCCCTTCTATCCGCTACCTGCGTGATATAACATTAAGGGAAGAGGATGCATCAGGAAATCCAAACAACGATTTTAGTTATTTCGAGTACAAAGAATCATTAAAAACTACAGGTACAGGTATTAACCTGAAACTGGGTTTTATTTACAACTTTACTAAGTTTTTGCGTGCAGGTGCTGCCATACATACACCTACTTATTATGGCCTGACAGATGTGCAGAGCCGTTTTGTAGTAAGCCATACTGAAGGCTTTAAAGCATACCTGGGCGAAGATCCTAATCCTGTAACGAGGGTGGACGCACCACTTAATGAATATCAATACTCCCTCATAACTCCATGGAGAGCAGTATTAAGTGCGGCAGGCATTATTGGGAAATATGGTTTCATCAGTGTCGATTATGAATTTGTTGATTATTCATCTGCGCGGTACTATTTTGAAGATATAGACAGCTATTATGAAAGTGAAGTAAACAACGGGATAAAAACGATGTACAAAGGCGGGCACAACCTGCGCATAGGCGGCGAGGCGCGCTTTGATATGCTGATGGTACGCCTGGGGCTTGGCTACTATGGCAACCCTTATAAAAATGAGGCAATGGGCTCCAGCAGGATGAATTATTCTGCCGGTGTAGGTGTACGTTTTGACAATTTCTTTATAGACCTAGGTTTTAACCACAGCACTTCTTCATTTAAGGAAAAGCCTTATGCAGTTGTTTATCCTAACGAGGTTATAGATGTACCCTCAGCTACTATAAACAACAGTTTCAATAATATAGCACTGACATTTGGTGTAAAATTCTAAAGCAAAGTTCATATAATAATTCCTGAGAACCTCCTATAATGGAGGTTCTCGTTTTTATACACCATTAAAGCTATAAATCCTGAATGTATTCAAAAATCACACAAATAACGTATATTTGCAGTAGTTATTCATTGTAAGGAATAATTGAATAGCAGTTATAAATACCAGGAGACATTACACCCCCTTGAAAGCTTATACATACGTATATTCTTCAACCGAAAAACCCTCGCTGGTTACCTTTCCTGGCTGTAAGGATCAATTGATTAAAAATCAATTTCTTATCACGATACGCATTTATACCTATTGTATAAACAACAGGAAAAAATGCAACAAAATACAACAACCCGAATACAGTAATGTATTTTATAATACATAATGAAATTCTGTTTCAGGACTGGACATAAATCAGGCCTAATTTTAGTTTCTTTGCAATCGAAGTAAAATAAGAGGACACCAATATGGCGGATACGACGAACCTGTATAATGAGGATAGCATAAAATCACTGGACTGGCGCGAGCACATACGCTTGCGCCCCGGTATGTACATAGGTAAACTGGGCGATGGCAGCAGCCCCGACGATGGTATATATATATTGCTGAAGGAAGTAACGGACAACTGTATAGATGAATATACCATGGGCTATGGCAAGCGCGTGGAAATAACCGTAGATAAAGGCGTAGTAACTGTACGGGACTATGGGCGTGGCATACCCCTGGGTAAGGTAGTAGATGTGGTGAGCAAAATAAACACAGGTGCCAAATACGATAGTAAGGCTTTCCAGAAATCTGTGGGATTGAACGGTGTGGGTACCAAAGCAGTGAACGCCTTGAGCAACTACTTTAAGGTGACAGCCTTTCGCGAAGGAAAAATGAAAGAAGCTGAATTTGAAAAAGGCATACTGGTAAAAGAACATAAAGAAAAGGCTACTACTGAGCCTAATGGTACGCTGGTAACATTTACGCCCGACGATACGGTTTTTAAAAACTACCACTACCTGGCAGATTTTATAGAGAACCAGATATGGAACTATTGCTACCTGAATGCCGGGCTGCAGATTAAGTTTAACAACAGGCTGTATGTATCTAAAAACGGCCTGCTGGACCTGCTGGAGAACAAAACCAATGTAGAGACCAACCGCTACCCTATCATACACCTGAAAGGTGAGGATATAGAAGTGGCCATAACGCACAATAACGACTACGGTGAGGATATTTACTCTTTTGTAAACGGCCAGCACACCACGCAAGGCGGTACACACCAGGCTGCCTTCCGCGAGGCGTTTGTAAAAGTAATGCGCGACTTCTTTAAAAAAGATTACGACGCTACAGACATTCGCCAGAGCATATCGGCAGCAGTATCTGTACGGGTACAAGAGCCTGTGTTCGAATCGCAGACCAAAACCAAACTAGGCTCACAATATGTAGCCGAAGGCGGTGCGTCTATGAAGTCTTTTATACTGGATTTCCTTTCGAAAGAGTTAGACAACTACCTGCATAAAAACCCTGCAACAGCTGATGCTATAAAGAAACGCATTGAGCAAAGCGAACGCGAACGTAAAGAACTATCAGGCATACGTAAGCTGGCCAATGAGCGTGCTAAAAAGGCCAACCTGCACAATAAAAAGCTGCGCGACTGCCGCATACATTTTAATGCCGAACCACCTGCGAAAGGTAAAGAAGAGTATATACAGAAGCAAAACGAGAGTACTATATTTATTACCGAGGGTGATTCTGCAAGCGGTAGCATTACCAAGAGCCGCAGCGTGGAGTCGCAGGCGGTATTCAGCCTGCGTGGTAAACCGCTGAACAGCTATGGCCTGACAAAAAAGGTGGTTTATGAAAATGAGGAATTCAACCTGCTGCAACATGCGCTGAATATAGAAGAAGGTTTGGAAGGCTTACGCTATAACAACATCATCATCGCTACCGATGCCGATGTGGATGGTATGCACATCCGCCTGCTGATCATGACCTTCTTCCTGCAGTTCTTCCCCGACCTGGTAAAGGCAGGGCATGTATATATATTGCAGACCCCACTCTTCCGTGTACGCAACAAGCAAAAGACCATCTACTGCTACAGCGATGATGAGCGTAAAAAAGCTATAGCTGAACTGGGCAGTAAACCCGAGATAACACGATTTAAAGGTTTGGGTGAGATAAGCCCTGATGAGTTTGCACAGTTCATTGGGGAAGACATGCGCAAAGACCCCGTGATACTTGGCAAGGAGGAAATACAAAAACTACTGAGCTACTACATGGGCAAGAATACCCCTGAAAGGCAAAGAGATATTATAGAGAAGCTACGCGTGGAAAAGGATTTAGCGGAAGAGATAGCGGTGGCGTAAAAATGAGCAAATGAAACTAATCCTCCCTGTCATACTATGTTTCTTTTATTCGCTATCACCTGCACAACAATATAGTAGTGCATACCCTGATGCTATACCAATAACCGGCAAGAAAATAGAGCTAAGAAACACCTACAACGGCAAGCCGATAATAGTTTGGCGGGAGATTGAAATGAAAGAGCCACATCTTATATCAAACCTTGCGAAAAGGCTTGTAGAGGAAGTGAAAACTAATGGCATGGCTGCTTATATTGGCCCCAAAGACACATTGAAACAGCCACAAAGAGCCACAATGAGCCAGGTTGTATTCTCAGAAATGTATCCTGATACCGTTAACAGAATACTGATGCTGGAACAATGGGACTTTGATGAACAAAAGGGACGAATGGTAGTAGAGCTTATTGCTCTAGCACCAGCTTATACCAGCGAAGGTAAATACTATCCACTGTTCTGGAACAAATATGAAACACTAGCACCACTCTTAAAACAAGTAAAATACAGCACAGATATACAGGCAAAAACAATGCTCGACGTTTTTGAGCAAAGGCTATTCACAAGCTTTATTATTAAATAATGAGTTAACATAGTTTTTACATCTGCGTTAAACTTATCTAAACATTAAAGCTGTCACTATGTATTAGAAAACCCATACACTACATTTATTTATACTTTCTCCTAAACTGTATAACTAATAAGGTATGAACCAGCGATACACTTCCTTTTTCTTAATAGCTATAGTGCTATTTACAGGCAACCAGGCCCTTGCCTTAAAGATATCGGGCTCAGTCAAAAACATTGATGGTGACCAACTGCCAATGGTATATGTAACTATACTACAACAGGCTGATAAAGCTATGGTGCAAACCGGCCAGACGGATGACAACGGCCGTTTTGAATATAGTAATCTGCAGGCAGGAAGATATACTATAGATATACAGGCGCTTGGATACAAAAACAAAAAGCTGGATATAACACTCAGCAACGATACTTTGCTAAATGATATAGTAATGGAGTGGCAGGACAACAGGATGGAAGAAGTAGTGGTCACCGAAAAGCAGGATGTGATAAAAACAGAACTGGGGAAAACCATAGTACATGTGCGTGAAAATGTAAAGCAAGGCAGCACCCTGTTGGATATACTGAAAGGCATGCCCGGTGTAACCGTTTCAGGTAATGGTACTGTAAGTATAGATGGCAAACAGGGAATTGTTGTACTGATAGATGATAAACCAACCAACATGGAGGGGAAAGAACTAACTGAGTACCTGAAAAGTGTAGATGCAAGTGAAGTGGCAAACGTAGAACTGATGAGCCAGCCATCAGCCAAATATGACGCTGCCGGAAATTCAGGCATCATCAACATTAAAATGACCAAAAACAAAAAAGAAGGTTGGAATGGCACGGCATCTGCAAGCTATGAGCAGGGCAGATACCCGTTTAAATCCCTGAACAGCAATATTGCATACAAAAGAAGGAAAGCGACTTATACATTAAGCCCGGGTTATTACATAGGCCAGGGATATATGGATTATACTAAAACTACAATAAGAAAAGAGAATGACATACCCGTTACAAAATTGACAGAGGAATCATACAGGCATGAAACATTTCCCGATTATTCCTTAAAAACGGGCATTGATTACGACCTCTCTGAAAAAACAAATGTTTATGTAACAGCTAAAGGTATTTATCACACTAACAAAGAGACCGATAGAAATACACTTGTAATAACAGACATACCAACAGGCACAAATACTTATAACAACACAACCAATAACAATGGGCATAAGAGACACCATATAGATGTAAATATGTTTGCGAAGCATGAACCGGATAGCTTACAGAAGATTGAGTTTTATGGAGGCACGTTTATAACAAACAGGGACCTGTACCAGGACATTACCAGTAATAACTATAACTATAATGGATTACAGCAGGGCGAAACTTATCTCCTCAATAACACCATCCCTGACAGGACTAATTTATATACTGCAAAGCTTGACTACACATTAAAAGGAAAGGGCGGCAAGGAATTGGAATGTGGCATAAAAAGCAGCTATGCGACTATGAACGAGGCTAATATTTTTGAAGAATACGTTGATGGCAGGTGGACAATAGACACTAACCGTAGCAATCGTTTTTTGTATAATGAAAACATCAATGCCGCCTATGCCAGCGGTAGCATGACGACTGGAAAATTCAGCTTGCAAACAGGTTTAAGAGTAGAGCATACTCACGCCACAGGCGACCAGATAACGCAGAACTTACAGTTTACGCAGGACTATATTTCTCTATTTCCAACTGCATTTGTTACGTACAAAGCAGACGACAATAACAGCCTGGAGCTGAATTACAACAAACGCCTGCAGCGCCCGTATTACAGGGAACTGAACCCATTTACTTCCATAGCTACTCCATACTCGTATCATGTTGGCAATCCATTGTTACGCCCGCAGTTTACACACAATGTTGAGCTGAAACATAACTACAAAGGCCGCTTTATAACAGTTGCATCTTTCTCAAAAACACTAGGTACATTTATGGAAATGCTGGTATTTGAAAAAGCTACAAACACCAGCATCAATTCTACCGTTAATAACGGCACAAGAAGTAGCGGGGCTCTATCAGCCTTTTTCAATAACCAGTTGACCGACTGGCTACACATAAGCACCAAAGGCAACATCAGCTATATGGAAATAGCACAAACGCAAAACAACAAACCAGTAAAGGCCTACGGCATTGGTTATCATGTAACCATTGACACCCAGTTCAGCTTTAAAAAAGGATGGGCAGGCAACTTTCATGGTGGATTTAATGGCCCGTATAGGAATGGCACCGCCCAAATAATAGCAGGAAGTGTATGGATGAATGCGGACGTGTCAAAACGATTGTTTAAAGACACAACAACTATTAAGGTACGCGTTCAAGACCCTTTTAATTTATATCGCTATACAGATACCATAGACCTGGGAGATGTAGTGGCCACCACCAGTCGCCAATTCAATGTTCAATCTTTTGCTATTTCACTTTCTTATAACTTTGGCACAAAAGAAGAAAACCAGAGAAGAACAGAAATGCCTGAGGAGACCCGAAGGATGTAAAGCACAATATGATGCAGAAATTATTTACTGGTATATTATTATTGGCATGTACATGCCTGCAAGCCCTGGGCCAGGATAGTAAAGACTTTGTATTAGGCAAAATACTGCGCCTTCATTCCAGCATACTGAATGAAGACAGGACATTAAACATCTATCTGCCGGAAGGATATCAAGCAGACAGTTCTTACCCTGTTATATACCTGCTGGATGGTGGTGCCGACGAGGACTTTATACATGTAGCAGGGTTGGTACAGTTCAATACTTTTGAATGGATAAACAGGATACCCAAAAGCATTGTAGTTGGCATAGCCAATACTAACAGGAAGAGAGATTTTACTTTCCCGACAACTATTGAGCATGACAAAAAGATGGTGCCTCTAAATGGCGGCTCTGCAGAATTCATTTCATTCATTGAAAAAGAATTGCAGCCCTTTATCAACAACAAGTATAAGACTAACGGTGCAAAAACGCTCATAGGACAATCTCTGGGCGGGCTACTGGCAACAGAGATATTATTTACAAAACTGGGGTTGTTTGACAAGTATATTATCATAAGCCCCAGCCTGTGGTGGGACGATGGTTCTATGCTAAAACGTAGTTTGCCATTAATATCAGCTGCAACCGCGGTATATATTGGCGTAGGCAAAGAAGGCAGTTTTGATGGCAAACATGTAATGGAAGAAGATGCAAAAAAACTCGCCGAAAAAATCAGGACAGCTAATCTCAAAAACGTAAACGTCTATTTCGATTACCTGCCTGAAGAAGACCATGCAACAGCAGGCCATCCTGCGTTGTTCAATGCATTCAAATTGTTGTATCCAAAGAAAGCAGAAGATTAATTCGCAAATACCATTTTTTTGCTCTGTAGCTTTTGCCCGTTTACTACCAGCGAATAAACGTAAGTACCCGTAACACCGTAGCCATGGTCGTAAGTGACTTCATTCATGCCTTCATTCAGAGTCATCTTTATCCGCCTTAATTCTTTACCAGCTATGTCGGCTACAGATATATAAGCTTCAGCGCCTGTCATATTACTGCCTGCTAACACTGATATGATGGTCTCTCCGTCAAATGGATTGGGATGGTTTTGCATCAGCTCTACACCTTGTGTTTTTGCAGTCTTATCATTCACGCTGGCCATAGCTACTTTCTCCAGCGAGAAAATGCTCTCTACTCCCTGGTCATCTACAGATGCTACACTGATATACCGGCTACCCACACTGCCCAGGTGTATGTACCCGAAATCGCCCGCGATGGTATATACAGAATCCCAGTCGTTTGTAGTAGAGCGTACAGCAACACGGTAAAGCTGGTATTGTTTTTCTGTAGTAATGTAAACCGACACTCCACCAGGGCCGGATGATATATCAAAGTCAGGTGTCTTCGGACCCATAGCTGCCATCGAAGCAGTATTGGCATTGATAACAGCCATGCGGCCAAGGTAATTAAAATCAACAAAGAAGCTGTCTATTACAGTATCATTGTCCGTATCTACACCTAATACATCTCCGGTGGTATGCTGCCTGTCTGTGTAGTTTGGATCGCCCACATCTGCATTACCATGCTCATTAGCAGAGCAAAAACGTATAGATGTATAGCCTTCCTGGTAAAAAGGGATATGATCACTACCCCGTCCGGTACGGTCTATAGGTGTCATAATATTGATGTTCATAGGTACGGATGCATAAGGTCGTATCATTTCCTTATACTCCAGTTTTACAAACCTGGCCAGTTGCTTGTGTGGAGAGTTAAATCCTTCAGCCGAGAATATCCTGAGGTTAGTACTGTCTATGGCACCCGCGCCCATACAACCGGGAGGAGATGCTGTAGCGCCGCATATAATACCGCCAACTACGTCGTTGTTCAATACGGTTTTAATAGTGATTCCCTTTTGTTTACAGTATAGCGCAAATGCACGTGAGCCGTTCAGGTTTTGCTCTTCGCTGGTTACTAAAGCAAAAACAATAGTGTGCTTAAAACTGTACTTGCTCATGACACGGGCCAGTTCCATCACCAATGCTGTACCACTACCATTGTCTTCCATACCATGCGCCTGGCAGGATGTATCGCACAGGCCAGCGCAGCGGCTGTCCATATGGGCTTCAACAAATACTATGGATTTATCGGCAAGGTCAGTGCCCGGCAATACTGCAAATACGTTGCGGTGTTGGGATATATCACATATCAGTTGGTCAAATTGCAGGTAGGATGGAATGAGGCGATTTTCATTCCTGGCGCTGAACTGCTCCAGTTTGCTGTATATCCACCTGCGGGCAGCACCTATGCCTCTTGTGGCTGATGCAGTGTCAGAACCGGTATTCCTGTTCTCAAATGTTTGTAATACTTCCAGGTAGGCTTTAAGGGAATCAGGCGATATGCTCTTTATTATATCCTGTGTCACATCTGCGGCTTTATGCACCGGATTGGCCTGCATATAAGTTGCAGGTGTGTAGTTACCCAGCATCACCTGTTCTGCCACAGGATTGGTAGATATCATGTTGGTCTGCGCGTGAGTTGTAACTGATACAAACAACGCAGATGAAAGCAGGAGTATAACTTTTTTCATAGTATCATATTTAGACACCTATGAAAGTTATTAAAAAAACAGGAATTTATGCTGCTTTTGCAGGATTGCCAAGCTTTTTAAGCATCAGCGCATGTTCTTTCAAGGCCCTTCTGAAAGTAGGCTGAACATTGTAAGGAACATTATATTCCTGCGCAACACGTGCTACTATCTTTGATATTTGCGGATAGTGAACATGGCATATCTGCGGGAACAGGTGGTGCTCTATCTGGAAGTTAAGGCCACCTATGTACCATGATAACAGTTTATTGTTCGGGGCGAAGTTGGCAGTATTCAGCAACTGGTGCACAGCCCAGCTACTGTCCATTTTATTCCCCTCGCCTGCTACCGGGTATTCTGAAGTATCCATGACATGTGCAAGCTGGAAGATGCAGGCAAGTAACAAACCACCTACCATATGCATAGCCCCGAAACCCAGCACTACATGATACCAGGATACATTCGCAAACAACAATGGCAGTACCAGCGCATAGCCAAAGTACAATAACTTATATGCAGTCAACTCAGCCAATGCATAACGCAGGCTGACTTTCTCTTTTTTTATCAGGCCGTTTTTACCGTATTTAATAAGGCACTTGTAATCTTTTACAGTTACCCAGTAGATGTTCATGATACCATACAGCAACCATGCATAGAGATGCTGGTACCTATGCATGCCAATGTGTTTTGAATTGGGCGACATGCGCAGTAATATACCTGCGTCTATATCCTCGTCCAAACCATCTACATTGGTATAGGTATGATGCAGGATATTATGCTGGATGCGCCAGTTACGGTCATAACCTCCCAACAGGTTCAACAGCCACCCCAGGGATATATTTACAAACTTGTTGTTGGAATAAGCACCATGGTTAGAATCGTGCATAACGGATGAGCCTATACCTGCTATGCCTATACCCATCATAACCCAAAGGCCATAAAACAAGAACAGGTTTACAGATGCTACACCTGTAACTATCAATGCGAATGGTACGAAGTACATTGCCAACATAGCAATTGTCTTTATTACCATTGTAGGGTTGTATTGTTTGGAAATATTGTTTAAACTGAAGTACTCCTCTACACCTGCCTTTACCGCATCATGAAAGTTGCTTGCACCTTTTGAAGCGAACTTTACTATACTCAATTTATTCTCACTCATAGACTTACAACAATACTATTTTTATGAGGGTGCAAGGTAGCGAAATTATATTTAATATTTGCGATGTTAACATTTCATATTATCATATCGTTAAGTTAAACCCACCTTGACTTTCGGGGTGAATTATAAAGGTAGTTTTGGAGAAATAAGTGAGTATGAACGCGTTAACAAAACTATTTGTTCCGAGTGGTAAGAAATTTCATGAATTATTTGAACAGGTAGCGGAAAACCTGCAGCAAATGAGCGCATTGTTTTCAGAACATGTACGCACTACCGACCGTATAAAAAGACGCGCACTCCTGGATAAAATAGAACGGATGGAAAACAGGAATGATGATGTTACACATAAGCTTTTTGTGGAACTTGGGCGGAATTTTGTAACGCCTTTCGACAGGGAGGACATTCATTTCATGGCCACATCGCTGGACGATGTAGCTGATATGATATGGGCTGCATCCAAACAAATGTATAATTATGACATTGAACCCGGGACTATATCTTCTGAAGCATCTCAAAGGCTGGAACGCTTCGCATCATTGCTAACCGAGGCATTGGGCGGTCTGCGTAACCGAAAAGACCTGAACGCCCTAATTGAAATCCTGGAAAACATGCGTGCTATTATTCATGAATCTGAGCAAAATGTCAGTACGGCTATATCGGTATTATTTGACCACAATACCAATCCTATAGAAATGATCAAACTATCCGACCACTACAACATCCTGCAGGTGTTGAATAATAAGTGCAGTGATGTAATTAATGTAATGGAAGGGGTGATTATTAAATACGGTTAAACCACCCATTTCCATTACTAAAAAGCGTTGGCTTTCTATATGGTGTCTTTTTAAGATTAAACTCCTCTACAGCGTATTTCTGGATATGCGCCATAGCCTCTTCTATTGAGTCTGTAAACTTGAACAATTCCAAATCTTCAGGGCTTATGGTTTTTTGTTCCAGCATAAGTTGTATATGGTCGTATATGAACCGGTGATAGTCCTTAGCCATAATAACTATCGGGAAACGTTCTACTTTGTTTGTCTGTATCAGTGTTAATGCTTCAAAAAACTCATCAAGCGTACCAAATCCGCCGGGTAGTACAATAAACGCGTAAGAATATTTGGAGAGAATAACCTTGCGCACAAAAAACAAATCCATAGCCACCCATATATCCAGGTAATCGTTAGGCATCTGCTCGTGCGGCAATATAATATTACAACCTATAGAGCGGCCACCTGCTTCTTTCGCACCACGGTTGGCGGCTTCCATTATACCGGGGCCTCCACCTGTCATAACATTAAAACCCAATGGTACAATTGCTTTGCCTACATCTCTTGCCAATTGGTAATAAGGATGATCTTCCCCAAAACGCGCAGAACCAAAAACAGTAACACTCGGGCCAACAAAATGCAACTTCCTGAACCCTCGTATGAATTCACGCATTACTTTCACAACAAATTTGAACTCTGCCCATTTTGAACGCGGCCCTTCAAGAAAGTAACGCTCTTCTTCTGATACTTCGTTATTTACTGCTTTTTTCTTTTCTTCTTCTGTCATACTATTCCATACTTGTTGCTACAGCTAAGGTACTGAAATATAAAGCTAAGCATTACCATTGCACCGTCAAATAGTCAGCATAGCCCGTAGTGCCTGCCAGGGTGATATAACCCACCTGTGAACCTCCCAGCGACTCTGCAGGCAAGTTAAACACCTCTACCCCGTTAACATATCCAAACCAGCGGTTACCTGCCTGTTCAAATTCAACATCGTTCCAGCCATTACTGTGTATTGCAGTAGTTCCTTGCCAGTCTATAATAGTTTCCACTCCCCTGTTTGCAGTACCTTCTTTGTACACGGCAAAATATCCTGCATTGTCAATAAAAAACGAATAGCCATAATCATAATCGGAAACGCCAAAGCATAACCCCATAGCGTTGTCAGATTTTATGCTGGTCTGCACCAGGAAGTTGCGGTGCAATTTTGCACCGGTATTTATTGCCACGGTATTTGTACCATCATTTGCCGGTAGATAGGTGTATTTCAACCAGCCATTTACAATGCTCACAAAGGCGGCATTTCCGGGATCACTAAATGCCCAGTTGTTAATGTTATTATCGAAATTATCATCAAAAACATAGTTGTACTGTACCGGTTGCTGTGTTGGAGGTTGCTCCACTTCGTAGTACTCGTTTTTAATACAAGAGGTCATCAGTAGTGTAGTTGCCAAGCCAATTATTAATATTCCAGACTTCATAGCCCAATGTGTTTTATTTACAATTAAATATAGACAACAAATATGCCATAACGTTTAACAGGAAAGTAGCCACCAGGCTATTTAACAAATCTTATAGCTTTGCAAAATGAGCGACAAAAAGACTGCACAATACTGGAGGGAAAAACTATCATTAGCCAAACATATAGAGGGTGGCGCCTTCAGGGAAATATACCGTTCATCAATGCTACTGGCTGAAGATGTATTGACCAGTGAACACCGTGGCAACAGGAATGCATGTACGGCCATATACTTTCAGCTGGAGCATGGAGAATTCTCTGCCATGCATAGAATAGCATCAGACGAAATATGGCACCATTACGACGGCGCTGCGCTTTGCATTTTTGAAATAAAGCCCGGCGGACAGCTGGTAAAACACCTGCTTGGGAAAGACATTGAGCATGGTGAACAACCTGTTGTAATTATACCCGCAGGTAGTTGGTTTGGCAGCCGGGTAGAGCAAGCGGGCGGTTATACGTTATGTGGATGTACTGTTGCCCCTGGTTTCGATTTTGCAGATTTTGAATTGGCAAACAAATCTGAGCTGGTATTGCAATATCCCCAACATAGTGACATTATTCATGCTTTAACATAAGTGCATTCAACTTTTTGAAACCTGTTGCGTTATATTATTTCACAAACTAAATATCATAACAATGGACAAGTTGGAACTGAAAGGAAAATGGAACGAATTAAAAGGTAAAGCAAAACAACAATATGCTGACCTGACTGATGATGACCTGATGTATGAAGAGGGTAAAGAAGATGAGCTGGTAGGAAGAATACAAACCAAGCTGGGCAAAACCCGTGACGAAGTTGTTGATTGGATAAAATCACTTTAATTGGCAGCAGGGCCTCCCCTTACGTACCGGGGAGGGCCTTATTCATTTAAAATTTCAACCAATGGATTATACTGAATTTAACAAACGCTGGCCTGAAGTAAAGGAGCGTATAAAGAAAGAACAACCGGATATTCCTGATGAAGACCTGGTATATGAAATAGGCCAGGAAGTTGCTCTGGTAAAACGGCTCCAGAAACGTACCGGCAAAACTGAAAACGAAATATTTGAATGGTTGCATATTATGGGATAACCACTCAATGATTTACATATTACGCACCTCCGGCTCCTTTGAACTGGTGGTGCGTTTCTCTGAATAGCACATTGAAAGTAGTAAGTGAACCATAGATCCCGGTTATATATTGTTGCAGGTCCACTTTTTCTTCATCGGTAAGCACTTTATGCGCATTTATCTTTTGCTCTATCAGCCTCAACCTGTCGCGCACCATTACTATTTTATGAAAAAATCCCTCTATGGGTATTTCTTTTGTTTGCATAGAGGCATCTGCAGGCTTTAAAATCAGTGTTCCACTATTCCACTTATTGGCCATAGGCACCAGTTGCATTTCGTGCAGACGACGCTCCAGGATATTATCCAATGCCTGCTCTATATCTGTAATGGTAATATTACCCGCTGCCGTACTGCCGCCTTCAGCAGCTTCTATTACTTTCAGGTCAAATTCTTTATTGATGCTTTTTGTAGCGCCCTGCGATTTGAACCATATGATATACAACTCGCTGGACATGTCAACAATTACCCCCCTGCCAAAGTGAGGATGCTCTACGCGGGAGCCAATGCCTAATGAAATGTTTTCCATGTTCCGAAAATACATCAAAAAGGTAATCTGACAACAGGCTCTGCTTATTTCACAGTAATGAGTTGTGTTCTTTTCTGGCTACAGAGATACGTTTTATCAGGAGCCCTCCTGTTTTTATCACCAAAGTTCCGGTGTTCGAAAATGAATTTATAATTCTCTCCTTTTTTTAAATCGTATTCAAAAAAGGCATCGTCGGAGTTAGTGAATGTGTATGTTTCGCCCGGCATTATTTTCACAAAATCAGGATGGCCGTAACGCTGTACGAAACTTAATTTCCGCAAAACTTTCACCGGCTTATCAAAAGTATTGAAAGGGGTGAACCTGAAATGTTTGGAACTGACCCAAACATCTATTTTACAATCATTCTTAAAAATAAAATCGTAATTCAGGTAGGTTTCATATTCTAATACAGGGGATACCTTTATATCCATTTTAACACAGTCGCAAAAATTATTGCCCCGGATTTCCTGCATAGCCTCTGCCTTTTTCATGGCAGCCATTTTCTCTTTTCCAGGGCCTTTTTTTATGATAATTACTGTATCCTTATAGGTTGGGAACTGTTTGGGTGCGGTATCAGACAGGTTAATAATAATTACCGTTTCCTTCATGTCAGCCTGTGGATTGTAAGCCGGCTTAGGTGGGTCAGGCTGTTTTTCTTCTACATAAATTACATTAGTATCCCTGGCTTTAACCGGTTTCTTTTGTGTTTTTGTTTGTGCGCGCAACACAGGCGCGCAGACAGGTGCTACAAACATTACTATTAAAAAAAATACAAATAATCCTACCCTTAACATGTCTTGCTAAGATACTATTTACAAGGGACAAATAGGGCATCAGGCATGGCAGGGTCAAAATTCAGAAATACTTTTTCTTTTTTGCCCGGGTATGCAACTTCAATGCCCGTCTCTACAGGAATGGGGCTACAGATGCCTTCTGCAACCATAACGTAAAACTCCTTTATCCTGCAAAATTTCAACGTTGCAGTTGTTTTATGCCGAAATGTATCAGCACTTTTAGCAACTATAAATTCCCCATAAAATGAGTCCGTGGGGGTAATGTAATTATAGCCGTACAGGTTATAACATTGCAGTATCGTTTTATCGCTACCCAGCAGTTCTACCTGTACATGCTCTTGCAGCGGTACAGCGCTATATGAAAATACACCTTGTGCTTGTGCATAAACGCCGGTTGCAAACAGGAATGCAGGTATATGTATTATTTTCCTCAGCACCGGCCCATATTATTTTACTTTAAGCCGTTGCAGCGCTTCTTTAGGTTCAGCATATGTTTCATCAAATACAAGGGCCTGTTTGTAGTCTATAATAGCTTCTTTTTGTTTGCCCATCAGTTCGTAACACAGCCCCCGGTTAAAATAGGCTTCCGGGTCTTGCGGGTCAAGCTTGGTAAGTATATCATATTGACGGAAAGCTTTCTCCAGCGAGTCCTGTTGCATATATATATACCCCAGGTTATAATAGGTATTGGTAAAATTCCTGTCTTTGATGACTGTTTTAATATACTCACGTTTTGCCTGTTCAAAATCACCCTTGTCCTGGTAAAACACGCCACGTGCGTACAGGGGGAATACATCCATTGTATCCAATGTATAAGCATTATCATAATACTTCAACGCTATAGGGTCGGCCTTCATGCCATACACTATGCCCAATTGTATCATCGCATCCCTGTATGTTGGTTCTACCTGCAAAGCAGTTAAAAAACTGGAGAGGGCTTTTGTCGTGTCTTTCAGGCTTTTGTATATCATGCCTTTCAGGTAATACCCTTCGGGGTTATAAACATCCTGGCGCAATACGGTATTTATTTCGGTTAATGCTTTATTATACTCCTCAATATACAAGAACAGCTTTGCCAGCTTAAGATGAGCCTTCCTGTCATCGGGGTTAAGCTGCATAGCTTTTTCAAGCCACTGTACGCTCCCTTCCAGGTCTTTATGCTCAAACAGCATATCGCCTATGGCACTGTAATATTCAGCACGGTTTGAGTCCAGGCTAATGGCCTTTTTATAATCCATTAATGCCAGGCTATCTTCTTCCAGGCCATCCAGCAATGTTGCACGCTCAAAATACAGTTGTGCATTTTCAGGGTTCTTACTAATAGCTTCAGTCACTTTCTTTAACGCAGGCTCGCGAAACACGGGATTATCGTTTTCCGGAGCATTATCTCCACATGCTGCCGCCAGTAGAACCAACGGTAAAAACAACCATTTCAACTTCATAAATGCAAACTTAAAAAAAATTATTGCTTGGCTGCTTATCTTACCAATACCTTGCGCACTTCCCTGCCGGCATCAAAATGCAGGATGACAAAATACAAACCCGCACGCAGGTTGGCTACGCTGAAGCTATAAAATGAAGATTCCCTGTCATATTCACGAATATCTATTACACGCCCCATAATATCTACCAGGTGTATATAACCAAGCCCCTGCGCCTGTTTACGAAATACAATATTCAGCACATCATCAGCAGGATTTGGATATACAGTAAAATCATTCAGAGCGGGTGGGTTTGCAGGGTCGGGATAAGACAATAACCAGGGCTGCTGTGTAAGTCCGAAAGCACGTGCCCCCGGCTGTAAAGCCGCCTGCATTTTAGCTACCTGTCCATGCGTAAACAATAAAAGACAACTATCTGACGAATAGTCCATATAGTTCATAAACATGATACCGTCGCCTGTGCGTGTACAGGCATCGAAACGGGGATATTTCAAACAGCCTGAAGAAGATGTACTCTGTAGCGGAGTATCATCTATACCATCGTCAGAACCGCCGTTGTAAGGACAAGCTCCATCGTCGTCGCCCCATATATGCAGCAGGTCAAAAAAATGTGCAACCTCATGCACCAGTGTACGGCCCATATCTGAACCTTTTATATAATTTTCAAGCAGGTGCCTACGGTTGCCAAATGCGGCATAGTGCACTGCAATACCCATTTCTACCGGGCTTATACCATATTCATCTGTAGCCAGGTATGGCGGTATAGCCAGGCCCAGTACATTTGTAACAGTCCCATCCTCCAAGGGGTTTATTATCCATATATTCAGGTAACTTTCTGTGTCCCAGGCATCTGCACCGCCGTACTGAAAATACTTGGCACCGCTGAAACCATAACCTGAACCGCCTTCATTCTCTATATTAAAACCATTTTTTGTGGTAGTAATGATTTCGTATCCCGGGGTTGCACTACCATCAGGAGCGGTATGCGCCAAACCAAAACGTATGCCAGCATTACCATACAATCCTTTAAACCCGCCGGGTATTTTTACACTATCGGCATTCATTGCATTAAAATCCCTGTTTAAAACATCTAACTGGGCATTGATGCGCTGTATTATTCCGGCGGTATCTCCGATAGACACCATCTGGCTTTTGTTGAGTATCACATGAAACACAACAGGAACCACCGGCACTTCATTACCAGCCGATGTTTTGCCGGCGGCACGGCTGACATCTGGATTTTTTATTGCATTAAGCGTATCTGCAAATGATGGATATTTATCTGTAACCGCTTTAATAGTATAGTCAAAACCGCATTTAGGGCTTTGTTGGCCAAACGCATTTGTTACACCGGCAAAAAGAAAAAGGAATAAGCCCAGGCGCTGTACTATTCTCATGTATATAAATATCTGGTCAAAAATAAGCATAACCCCATTATACAAAGCCTTCCGTTTGTCAATTCTTCTACCTTGCCGCCCTATACCTGCGCAATAAATATTGCTCTATGGCGTATGCCAGGGATTTTTTGTCCTCTGCTGTAGAATATTGGCAAGTGATATGGCTCAACTCATTCAGCCTCAACACGCAACTATCTGCCGTTCTCTCATACACACAACTGTCCAGGCTAGTAGCAATGGTAGCGGTAGCCAGGCTACAGGGATTAAGCTTTATTGTAGCACCGTTTGCATGTTTTACAGATGCTGATATTGTTGCCGTAAAATTATAATCGTCTTTCAGGCTATTGCCGCTAACCAGTATGGCTGGTCCCATAAGCGTGCCATCAGCCTTCATAAGATAATGGGGTAAAACCTTTATTTTGTACGTACGGCCATCAAACGCAAAATACATATCTCCTTCAAGCACCAGCGAGATATTAGCCGTATCAGGCATAAATGCCACAGGACAGTTTGTATCAACAGTCATTACCAATGTATCCCATGCCTGTAAAAGGTTTGTAAACCTTTCCTTATGCTGCGCCACTGCTGCTGTATAACCAAACAGCAACAAACAAAATGTTTTTAAAAATTTCATAACACTTATTTCTATTACCCTCAATACCCTGCTACAGCCTGTAATACAAATTGACAAATACCATAGGATTAATCATGTTTCCTGTAAGTTGTGGCTGCAGGCTGAAGTATTGAAAATTCTTGTCTATAATATCAACGCGGTAGTTCGCGCCCTGGTCTAAGAAATGAATGTAATGCAACTGCGCGCCTATGCCATAATACACGCGGGAATCCTTCTTTACAGGACGCATGTATTCTACATTCAGGTAAAAGGCCGGTAATGTAGCTTTATTGTAAAAAGTAGAATCTTCTATTACCCTGCTTATTTCATTTTCTGACCGTTGACTTATCTGTACACGGTTCCCTTTAAGAAAGTTTGCCCCTACACCAACGCCGTATAATAGTTCCGCATCGTTAGCCAACTGTTTGCGAAAGCGGCCCAACAACGTGAGGCTTGTATTCACGAAATTTATATAAAGCACATCCTTGTCGCCATTAAAGCGCACCATAGGCAATATCATAGGGGATATGCCCGCTACTAATGAGCCGGAAAAAGCAGCTTCCTGCGGGGTATAAGTAAATGTTACTCTGGCACCGGGCACCCCGGAAGCATGATTATGGCCTTTAACAAATTTATTGAACATAAGCGGAAAGCCTGCATCGCCCCCTATGCCGATGTGTACCTGTGCCTTCGATAATGTGGCACCCGGTATTAACAAGCATATCATTATCAGTTTCCTCATCGCAATACAATATTACAACAATATGAGTTGCAGCATCCCGCCTGCATGCCCATAAATATCGACAAACAGACTATCGCATATACAAAACGACTGTTTCACAAACAATCCGTTAACAAAGCAAAAGCGTGAAACACATTGTTTTAACTGCATGTTCAGCATCTTTTGCTAACCGGTTGTTAACTGCTTATAAACAGGTAGTTAAGGGTGTGGAAAAGTTCTTTACAGCGTTATGCATGTTGCATATTTGCATCATCAAACACAAACAGCAAGAGACAAAAAATAAAAAACACAATGAGAAATTTAATGACATATCCTGTAGGGCTCATGCTAAAAGCATACATGGCTTACGCATTTATACTTATAGAACGCGAAAAAAGGAAAGAGCAGCGTGCTGAAAAAATGATGAAAAAGCAGTTGTTGCCTACTGCTATGGGTAAGTGAGCTATTCTTGTTTTTGTATATATGCAAACCCGCCATTCTGCCATTCATTATTCAGTGAGAAGTTAGTAATATTCCTTGCACAAGACGTTTCATCATCATTACATCGCACCATTTGCGACTGAAGGTTATCATCAAAAATTGTTGTAATAAAATAGGTCTTACCAGATACAGGCAAGTATATCCCCCAATCATTTCCCTGTGTTATACTCAAAGGATCGCCCGCTGTCCTGTAATCTGAAAACATTATAGTATCAGGCCTTGCCGAAACCGGCGCGTTCCCGTAATACACATACTGCGCAGAATCTAATGGTTTGCCCCACTGGTCGCCAACAGCAAAACGCTTCAAAGTAAAACTGCGGACCTCTGAACGAGGGAAACCTGTAAAGGCAAAATCCAAAGGTTTTGCGCCACAATACAGCTTTTTTTCGCAGCATGACGAAAGGGAAAAAACTGTACTGAAAACAGTTAATAATATTGCCAAAAACCTGCCCATAGGTATCATTGTCGTTTAAAGATGGACAAAAATAAGCTTTCTGCTATTTGCATAAAGCACCGTTTTGTCATATAAAGTTTACTATTACAGATATTTTCAGCAGTTACTATATACTATCAAACAGATTTTTTATAAATTGGGGGCTAATTAGCACACATTACAATATAAATATGCGTATAACATATCATATAGCCGGTTTATTAGCGTTGGCTCTGGCAACTACAGGCTGCCAGAGGGAGAATGATATTGTGGACCCACTACCTCTGCCCCGAGGCGGTACCGGCGGTAAAGCTACACTTGTAGTTACCCCACAGCACCATAAAATAAACATAAACGACGCAGTGGTTTATATTAAGTATGGCACATCTATTATGCCGGCTATGGACCAGTTTGACGACACTGAATATATCAGCTTCGACCTGGGCAGGCCAACTGTAACGTTTCCGGGATTGACACAAGGTGATTATTACATATACGCTGAGGGTACAGACTATGAACTGGAGCCCGGAAAAGATAAGATAAATGGCGGAGCCCACTTCAGGGTAATTGACACATTTGCAAAAACCTACGACCTTTACCTGCAAATGGACAACCCCATACATCACGAGAAATAATTACATCATAATAAATTTTAGAAATGCCACCCCGATGGGTGGCATTTTATATTTTATACTTGCCGATTGCCTACATTTGTAAAAGTGTGAGGCAATACATTGCTATATTGTTGTTCTTTTGTATAAGCTGCCAGATGGTAGCCCGGATGGGTGTTATAGCCTGGTACGAGGTAAACAAAAGTTACGTTGCCAAAGAACTTTGCCAGAACAGGAACATGCCTGAAAAAAAATGTGCCGGAAAATGCTACCTGAAAAAACAACTGCACAAGATAGATAATGAAGAAAACAAAGGGCAGAAAATACCTGTAAAGAAACACAATACAGAACTACCTGAATTTGTTGTTTTGAACATTCCTCTTCAATTTCACTTATTCCAAGACGATAACTCGATATCACAATACGCGGTTTACATCAATAATTATATCTACAAGGTTACCAGCGCAATATTCCATCCTCCTCAAAGCTGTTGAGTTAATCAAAAACCTCATTGTCTCACTGTCAATCAAATTGATAGAGAGGAATCACTTACATGTAAAAAATACTGCAATGAAATATATTATTGCTTGCGTAATGCTGCTATCATGTAGTATCATGCAATCAAAAGCATGCGATGTATGCGGAGCATCTTCAGGCAATCAGGGCCTGGGCTTGTTACCACAAATGTACCGCCATTTTGTAGGTGTACAATACCAGTATAACGAGTTCAGCAGCAGGCACATGCCGCTAAGTGAAAACCGTCCGGTATGGTACGGGCGCGAGCATTATCAAACTGTGCAACTATGGGGCAGGTATTACATTGGCAAACGTTGGCAGTTGTTCGTCTTCCTGCCTTATCGTTACAATACAGGTTCCTATAACAGTAGCGGCATGACCATAAAGGGCATAGGCGATGCAACTGCTATAGTTAATTATACCCTGTTGCAAACTGCCGATAGCTCTGAAAACATACTGCGACACAGGCTACAAGGCGGCGCAGGTATTAAAGTTCCGCTGGGTAGCCATAGCGGTGTCTCTCAGGCGGAACGTGAGGGATTGCCCAATATGCAGCCGGGGACAGGTTCATGGGATGTACCGGTCAACATTAATTATACAGGCAGGTATCGTAATTCGGGCCTGAATGCAGACCTGGCATATGTAATGACGACACCCGACATCCTGAAGTACAAATATGGTAACAGGTTTAATATGCAAGTGTCATTATTTTACTGGCTGCAGCGCAACAAATTTTCCATATTGCCACAGGCGGGTATAAGATACGAATATGCTTTGCATGACTATGACAATTACCAGCGTAAATGGCTAAATGAGCAAACGGGTGGGTACATCACATCGGCAATAGCCGGTGTGCAAATGTACTACGGCAAAACCGGCCTGCAGTTACAGTATAGCAGGCCCATAGCACAGTACTTTGGTTCAGGAAACATCACAGCCCTGCAAAAAATAGACGCAGGGATTATACTACTGTTTTAATACGCAAAAAAATGAAGAATTATATTAGCATAACGATATTTATAGCAATTATGGCAGGATTATTGTCCTGTCAAAAAAAGGAAGAAGTACCATTGCAGCCTGATGAGGTTAAAATAGTGGTTACTACCCCGCAGGAAGGACAAATATATAAATGGGGCGACACGGTATTTATACGGGGCAATATCAGCTATACCGGGCAGCTTCATGGATATATAGCCAGGATAACAGATGAACAAGGCGCAATATTATATGAAGGTGAAGGCCATACACATGGCAGCAACCTGCCTGTAAATGAGCAATGGGTAAATATGGTGAATAAGGCAAGCCAACTACGGCTGGAGTTGACCACAGTAATTGACCATAATGAAAATAAAAAAACAGTTAATGTAGCTTTCTCAAGCCAACCATAACTGAAAATTAAACGTCTGATTATTAACAAGTAACAATAAAATACATTTTATATTATGAATAAGTCATTAATAACATTAGGACTCGCCGTAACAATTGGCCTGACTGCTTGTGTAAAAAAGCCTGTGGAAAATCCTGTCGCAATGCCTAATGAAGTGCATTTTAAATTTGACAATCATTTTGGAGCAAGTGAACTGGAACTGGGCACTACAGAGTACACCACCATGCACGGTGACAAAATAACTATAAGCATTTTCAACTACTGGATAACAAACATAAGGTTGGTCAGGAAAGATGGTACTGAATTTACTGAAGCAGAAAGCTACAGGCTGCTGCGTGGTGATAAAGCCAGTACACACCATTTTCATATAGCAGATGTGCCAGCGGGCACTTATACTAAAGTAAAATTCATGATAGGTGTAGATGTGCCACGCAACACCTCAGGTGCACAAACAGGTGAACTGGACCCAGTATTGAACCTTGATATGTTCTGGACCTGGAGTACGGGTTATATCCAAGCTAAATTGGAAGGCACATCTCCGCAATCTACTTCGCCTAGTGGCAAAGTGGCCTTTCATATTGCCGGTGTGAAACCTGGCGAAGAAACGCCGAGAGAAGTTGAGCTGAGCTTTGGCAAAGAACTGGTTGTTGGTGAGCAGGCAGGGTCTATTACAATAAAAACAGATGCAGCAAAATGGTTCGGGCCAACTTACGACCTGAAAATAGCGGAACTATCAGGCATACTGCATGGTGGCGAAACAGCGTCTAAAATAGCCGATAATTTTCCGGCTATGTTTAGTATATCATCTGTAGGAAATGAATAATTATATCATCTAATTATATCATCAAAAAAAGAAAAAGCAATGCAAAAAACAACCTCAATAATAGCAATAGCATTACTCTCAGTATTCTCATTAGTTTCCTGCGGAGAACGTGAAGCTACAGAAGTAGCGGGCAAAGGCGGTTCTACCACACTAAAAGTATCACCGATGCACCATAGCGATTATATAGACAGTTGTACCGTATTTATTAAATACAACGCTTCAGACAAGCCATCTAACTACGATGAAGAAGTAAAATGCGTAATGGAAGATGGTAAACCGGTAGCAACTTTTACCAGCCTGAAAAAAGGCAACTACTATATATATGGTAAAGGTTGGGACAAGGAAATAGAAAAGGATGTGGTTGGAGGGATACCATACACGATAAAAGATGACAATAAGGTACTAAATATTAATGTTCCCGTAACAGAGGATCATTAATAATACTGCTATCGACAAAAAGAGGGAGTAATTACTCCCTCTTTTTGTAATAATACTTTATCAATATAAAGCCATGTTGAATTATTTATTCAAGTTATGGATAGGCTATGAAATAATATTCGTTGCTTTTATAATAGTGCTCTTTAAATTCCTTTTCTGTAAAACAAGGCCTGTTAGCCAGCCAGCGCTGCATGGTGGATATGCGCAGCCCGCAAGATGCCAGCAAAACAAATAGTTTTTCAGGTGTAGAGCCATAAAAATCTGAAGCTCCTAACCCATGTTCAAAAATAATGGTAGGCTTATGGGCAGTTATTGTTTTTACAGCTCCTTCCAGCACCAACAATTCTCCGCCATCAACATCTATTTTTATTAATTGCGGGATATAGTCTGCCGGAAGCACCTTATCCAGCAGTTCGGTCCTTACTTCTATCTGTGTATCTTCTTCATTTGGCTTGTTGTACTTCCGCTTTATCAAGCTGCTATAGGAGGGATTTGAAACAACATAGTTGAATGTGGCCGTACCTGTAGTATTGCTCAAGGCATAGTCAAAAATTCTGCAACGGGTATTATTGGCATATTTCCTCTTTATTGCCTCAAACATCGCGGGTATCGGTTCAAAGGCATAATGCGTACCCTGGGGTGCGTGTTTCAACATGATATCCAATACCTCACCATTGTGCGCACCTATATCTATACAATTGCTATTGCTCTCGCAAATTTTACTGATGACCTTTTTAAATTGTTTATCGTAACGCTTTCGGGTAAAAGCAATAGGAATTTTTCTTATAATCTTCTTTAATACATCTTTCATTACAGTGTAAATTTATTGCATAATCTATCAGTACAACGCCCGGTATAGAGCTGAGAAGTCAGCGAGTATCATACAAAGCTTTTTACACTCATATTATCTCCATCCTTATTTCACTTCTCCCATCAGCTTACGTATAACGGGCGATATAGCCAAAAGAACAACACCGGCAATAAGTGCATATATACCTAACTGTTTATATCCTTCTGTATATGCCATCAGCTTTTCTGTAAGTGGAGCATCATTATCTGCAGTGGCCATACCTGCACCCAGAATACCTGCTACATATTGGCCATATGCGCTGGCAAGAAACCACATACCCATCATTACTCCCCACAGCTTTTTAGGCGACAATTTAGTCATCAGAGACAACCCTATTGGTGACAGGCACAACTCTCCAAAAGTGATAACTAAATATGCCAGCGTAAAAATCTCCAGCGAAGTCTTACCATCACTGTCTGCAAAGAAACGTGTAGTGTAGAAAGTATAAAAAGCACCGGCCAGGAAAAGGAAGCCAAGGCCGAATTTCACCACGGAATTTGGTTCTACTTTCTTTTTAGCCATCCATATCCACGCAAGCCCCACTATTATACTGAAGATAATAACGAACACCGAATTAGCGCTGTTATTCACCACGTTAGGATCCATGGGTATGCCAAGAAAACTATCGTGCAGGTTATAGAGTGCAAACAAACTTAACGACCCTCCACTCTGCTCGAAAAACGCCCAGAAGAAAATGGAGAAGATAATAAACACCAATGCGGCTGCCATCTTTCTCCTTTCAGCACCGTTAAGCCTGGACATCTCGTAAAACACATACAGCAAAGTAGCCGGGCCAATGGTGTACATAAAGTAGTCTGTGTACTCAGTATTTGTCACCATCAGCAGTATCAAGGGCATTACACAAAGTGAACCTATAAATACTGCAATCTCATAGCCTCTTCTCTTGCCTGAAGTAAAATCTTTAAGAGGAGACAAACCTATCGGGCCAAGGCTTTTTTGCGTAATAATAAAAGTAACTAACCCTATAATCATTACTACCCCTGCAGAGCCAAATGCCATACTCCATGAATAGTTTTTACCCAGCCATACACATACCATGCCACCAAGGAATGCTCCTATATTGATGCCTGAATAGAACAAACCAAAACCTGCATCCCGGCGCGGGTCGCCGGCACGGTACAATTCGCCCACCATAGTAGAAATATTTGGCTTAAAGAAACCCGTGCCTACTATGGTAAAGCAGGTACCTATATAAAAAAACTCTTTGGGAGATGCAGCTATAATAAAACTACCTGCTATCATCAACAGGCCACCCCAGAATAAAGACTTTCGAAAACCTAATATCTTGTCTGCAAATAAACCACCTATGAATGTAAAGGCATAAATGAATGCTTGTATGGCACCATATTGCAGGTTGGCATCCTTCTCGTTGATGAGCAACTCTGTAACCATAAACACGGTAAGCATACCCCGCAGACCGTAGAAACAAAAACGTTCCCACATTTCTGTAAGGAACAGGTACCATAGCTGTTTTGGATATTTACCCTTAAAATCCTGAATCTGTTTCAGGTCGAATGACTCGTTGAGCGTTTCTGCCATTATCTCGTGTTTAAATTACAGACTGCCAAAATAAACTATATTTTGGATTACCCCCTTTTATCACCCATAAAACATAGCAGGTAGCACTTATTCATACCAACTACCATCCTCTTCCTTAAATAGATTACCTTCAGCATACAGGTCAAAATCTATTGACAGGTTCAAATCTGCCAATTTTCTTATAATGTCTTTGTTTAGATGTACGCCACCTAATGCCGTATTGCCGTTATGAAACATTGCTGCCACCTGTATGTACCCACCGTAATTGTCAACTAATCTTTTAATATTCTCTTTGTCAGTCAACAGGTAGTCCAAAAGCTTTTCAATCTTATCATCAAATTCATCAGCTTCAGGATTTGGCTCAAATATAACTTTAGTGAAATTCTGGAATCCATTGTTCCATTTATCCCCTTTACTCCAGCTTTTTGTCGGCTTCAAATTTGTCATTGCCAATATCGTTGCTGTGTTAAGTGTCTCTGACACTATGGCGAAATAAACAGAATAGGCATCTTCAGTATCAGTCCACCTTACACTTATCTCTGGTTCGGTATCAAGATAAACTGCAAAGTAGAATTTTTCATCCTTAACCTGAAAGTATACAATTACATTATCGTCTTCCTTTTCAGTGTCTACCCTTAATACAACAGGAAAACCATTATCGCGGACAATTTGATGTATTTCAAGAAACTGCTGTGTAGCTGCAAAATTTGCGTTCTCAACTTCGTCTATGGCGCAGGCTATAATTCGGTCAATATTGTATTTCAAACGGTAAAGTTATAGGCATAAAAATAGGAATTAACTTAATAAAAATGCCCCACTGTTTCCAACAGCGGGGCATATCATTCTTATAAATTAAAACGTTGTTTATACTACACCGTGCATTAGCTTATTCAGCGGTTTGCTGAATATTACCAATATCAGACCTATACCTACTGTTATCAATCCCATTTGTGTGTATATATCTACATATTGAGTCAGGGTCTGCTGTGCAGTAGCCTCTGCCCCATCAGCGCCATGCTCGGCGCCCGTCAGGCTGGCCAGTATAGCTGCCACATAGTTAGCACCCGCTATAGACAGGAACCATGCCCCCATAACCATACCGGTCATATGCTTTGGTGCCAGTTTGGTAACCATAGACAATCCAATTGGCGACAGGAACAGCTCACCAGTAGTATGCAGCATGTACAGGAATACCAGTGTAAATAAGGGCAACCTGTATTCAGCATCTACCAGCCCGCTGCATAACCATACAATCAAATAACCCAACCCTAACTGTACAATACCCAAACCAAACTTCATAGGTATATTGGGGTTTTTACCAATCTTAGAAAGCTTCACCCACATTACAGAGAAGATAGAACCAAATATCAGGATGTAGAGAGGATTGAAGAACTGGGTTGTTGCAGCACCCATTTCATAACCAAACACTACCCTATTGATATTCCTGTCAGCAAAGAGGGTAAGAGAAGAGCCTGCCTGCTCGAAACAAGCCCAGAAAACGATATTGAAAAACATTAATAAAATAAGGATAAGCATCCTGTCCCTTAAAACAGTGCCTCCTTTAAACCCGGCAGACAATAAAACATACAATACATATAGCGCTGTTGCAGCCAGCAGGTACCCTACAATGCCCGGATTAGTAAGTAAAAGATAAAATAACGGGATGACACACAATGTGCCAAGAATGGTAATATGGAACATATTGATCGGGCCAAATCTTGACTTGAACAGCTTTTCCCTATCAGGTGGCAAACCATGCCCCTGGTAATGTTTCTGTCCGAATACAAATACGATAGCACCTATTACCATACCAATACCGGCCAGGCCAAAACCATATTCATAACCAAATTTGGCACCTACTTCAGCTACTACAGTAGTAGCTAAAAATGCACCCAAGTTGATACCAATATAAAATATGGTAAACCCGGAATCTCTCCGTGGGTCACCATCAGGATACAAACGGCCTACTATACTGGATATATTAGCTTTGAAATAGCCGTTACCGGATATAATCACTGCCATACCCATCAGTAACCAGAACTCGCCACCACCCAGTATCATAAATTCGCCAAGCGCCATGAGGATACCGCCAAATATTACCGCGTACCTGTAACCAAGCAGGCTATCTGCCAGTTTACCACCCAGCACCGTTACAGCATATACAAGCGAAGTGTAGGCACCATAAATAATAAACGTTCTTTCATCAGAAACCATCAGGGTCTTTGTAAGGTATAATACCAGCAAAGCCCGCATACCGTAATAACAAAAACGTTCCCACATTTCTGCAAAGAACAGCCAGTATAACCCCGGCGGGTGGCCTTTGGGAGGCATGTTTAAATTTTCCTGGATAGGCAAATCGCCTGAAGTTCCTAATACCTTGTCATCATTTAATTGCGACATAGATTGAATTTGATTGTTTTTAAGACAACGAAAGATAGTAAAAAATACCAGCGGGAAAAGGCTGCAAACAAAAAATACCGCATGTAGCGGTATTTTTCAATTAGTTATCAACAACTTATTTCAGATTTTTCTCTTTCATAATGCCATTCAGCCATTTTAAAAGCATAAATGCCAGCCCCGCAGATATTAGTAACAACATACAGTTAAACAGGAAAAAATGAGATTTATCCTCATAATCGTACCACATACTCGCCAACACGCCCGACATCTTATTACCTATTGAGGTGGACAGGAAAAAGCCGCCCATCATCAGTGCTGTTAGCCTGGGCGGGCTCAATTTCGACACCAGGGATAGACCCATAGGACTTAATAACAGTTCTCCAACGGTTATAACCCCGTAACAACCCACCAGCCACATAGGCGATACTTTTACCTCGCCATTGCTACCTGCATAGACAGCCCATACCATTACCAGTGTGGAAGATGCAGATATCAGTAAGCCAAACGCAATTTTAGTAGCTGTTGAGGGCTCCCTGCCTCTCCGGTTGAGTAAGGCGAAGAAGCCCACAACCACAGGTGTGAGCAATACTACCCACAGCGGATTGACCGACTGGAAGAGTTCTGTACTGGTTAAATAAACAGGCTCATCGTTTACAGGTTGTTTATCTGCCGGCAGGTTGCGGAAGTAAACATCCCTTCCTAATTCTTTTACTACTTGTCCATCTACCTTCACTGCCTGGAACTGCTCATCATATTTTACCACTGAGTCAATTTTAGTAGGCATGGTCTCTACCTGGTAAAAAGTACGCGCCGGCTTTTCAATGACTTGCGCCACTTCTCTATCGGTATAATATTTTGCCCAGCGGGTAAGAGCTGTCCCATTTTGTTTGAACACCGCCCAGAAGGAAGCACTTAATGCAAATATTACCAACAATGCCGCTATAGGCCGTTTATCTGTAGCATTAGCCTTAAACCATAATGAAATATAAAAGATAACTACAGGAATAGCCGCGGCTATAAATGCATCGGTACTATTGCTACCAAAAACATTCTCTACTCCAAACAGGTATTTGGGCAATATCCAGCCCAGCACACCCGCTACTATAGCTGGAAGGAATACCCCGCCAAATACCTTACCCATACTTGCATCGCCCTTCTCTACAGGTTTCATTACATCAGCATGTTTAAAATGCTTCAGGCCAATGGTAAATACCACAAGCCCTATAAGCATTCCTATACCCGCTGTGGCAAATGCCGCAGGCCAGCCATATTTGTTACGCATGAACGCCGCAAGTATAGGCCCAAGAAATGCACCTATGTTGATACCCATGTAAAACAGGTTATAACCGCTGTCTTTCTTTGCTTTATATTCAGGTTCAGAATACAGGTTGCCCAATAGTGTAGATATATTGGGCTTAAAGAAGCCGTTACCTATTATTATAAGCGCTACAGATATATAAAAAGTAGTAAAGCCAGGTAATGCCAGCCCAAGGTAACCGGCAGCCATCAGGATACCCCCAAAATATACAGACTTGACGTAACCAAACTTCCTGTCGGCCAGGAATCCACCCAGGAAAGGCGTGAGGTAAGTAAAGGCTATGAACGTACCAAAGATGTCATCCGCGGATTTATCCGGAATAGCCAGGCCACCATTCTTCACATCTATCATGTACAGCACAAATATTCCCAGCATCAGGTAATAGCCAAAACGCTCCCACATTTCAGTAAAAAACAGGAAAGGCAATGCCTTCGGATGCTTGCGTGCTGTTACTTCTTTCGTATCGCTCATAATTAGTTATAAATTTTTATGACAGAACAGGTTACGTTTGAGTAATTTTGAGCCGTTAAAATAACCATTATATCCTTACTATTGAGTGTAAGGGTAAATTTATCTGTAAAAAGCAACGCATGTCAGCATATAATATATTACTGTTAGGTTCAGGGGGAAGAGAGTGTACATTAGCCTGGAAACTGAGGCAAAGTAAATCATGTAAAGAATTGTATATAGCTCCGGGCAATCCTGGCACGATGCAGTACGGCAGCAACCTGAACATACCTGTATCAGACTTTGAAGAACTGAAAAGGGCTTGCATTGAAAATCATATTGACATATTGGTACCCGGCCCTGAAGACCCGTTGGTAGCTGGGATATATGACTTCTTTAAAACAGATCCCGAACTGAGGCATATTATCGTTGCAGGACCATCTAAAAATGGTGCACAGCTTGAAGGGAGCAAAGCCTTCTCAAAACATTTTATGCAGCGCCATAATATTCCTACTGCCGCATATGGCGAGTTTACTGAACATAATTATGATGCGGGAGTTGAATACCTGAAACAACACAAACTGCCTATTGTATTAAAGGCAGATGGGTTGGCCGCCGGTAAGGGCGTGGTCATAGCACAAACAATAGATGAGGCATTGCAAACTTTCGAGGCAATGATAAAAGAAGCGCGCTTTGGTGATGCCAGTAAAAAGGTGGTTGTTGAAGAATTCCTGGATGGTATAGAGCTTTCGGTATTTGTGCTGACAGACGGCGTAAACTATGTACGCCTGCCGGAAGCAAAAGATTACAAACGTATAGGCGAGGGAGACAAAGGCCCTAACACAGGCGGCATGGGCGCGATATCACCCGTACCATTTGCTGACGATGCCTTCATGCAAAAAGTAACAGAACGCATTATAGATCCGACGGTAAAAGGACTGAAAGACGAGCACCTGGTGTACAGGGGTTTTATATTCTTCGGACTGATAAGCGTAGGTGGAGAACCATATGTGATAGAATACAACTGCCGCATGGGCGACCCGGAAACAGAGGTAGTGATACCCCGCCTGGAAAACGACCTGGTAGAACTGATAGTGCTGATGCACGAAGGCAAACTGAACGAGGCTAATGTAACATTTACAAAAGAGGCTGCGGCTACAGTAATGCTGGTATCGGCAGGATATCCTGATAGCTATGAAAAGGGGAAACCAATGACCGGCTTGGAACAGGCAAAAGGCAGCATGTTGCTACATGCCGGTACAGCTAATAAAGATGGACAAGTAGTGACCAACGGGGGACGTGTAATAGCCATTACCTCTCTTGGTAATAATATACAGGATGCATTGGCAACCTCTTATAAAAACGCTGAACAGATATACTACGAGGGCAAGTATTACAGAAAAGATATAGGCTACGAGTTTGTTTAATTGTTCTGTATGTGCAGAAATGCTTTACCCATATTGTCGATAATATCCCCGGCATTCATGGCAAATTCCCCCCATTGCTGCGCTGCATAGTCGCCGGCGAGCCCGTGCAGGTAAACACCCAGCCTTGCAGCATCGGCTGATGAATAGCCTTGTGCTGACAGCCCTGTAATGATGCCTGTCAGCACATCACCGCTACCCGCGGTAGCCATGCCATTGTTACCGGTCATATTGTACCAGCAATCCCCCTCGGGACTTACAATAACGGTATGATGTCCTTTCAGTACTATGTAAATATTGTACTTCATGCTTTGGGTGCGGGCTAACTCCAGCATTTGCATGCTGTCTTTAGATTTCCCAAACAGGCGTTCAAATTCTTTGGGGTGCGGTGTCAATATACTGTTAGCCGGTATTTTATGCAGCAGGTCCTGTTCCTGCGCTAATATATTGAGTGCATCAGCATCTATTACCAATGGTTCTTTGTACACTGCTATAAAATCAGACACAGCCCTGGCGGTAGCATCAGCTGTGCCTATACCTGGTCCTATACCAATAGCTGCCTTGTCCGCATCTGTTTTTATACGGCTGATGCAGGTTTCACCACTTACCGTACACATAGCCTCGGGCACAGCGGTTTGTAAGATATTATAACCGCATTCAGGTACTATAGCCCTTACCTTGCCTGCTCCACTTCGCAACACAGCTTTTGTGGAAAGTGTTGCAGCCCCTACCATCCCTTTACTTCCGGCAATCATATAGGCCATTCCAAAATCCCCCTTGTGTGCAAAACGTTGCCTTGGCCTAAAAAGCTCATTAATATCTTCTCTTAACTGTAGATGATAACTGCTTTGGGTAGAAGTAATAAATGCCGGCGACAAGCCGATATCAAGTATGTGTATATCTCCTGTATATATGCCTGTTTCAGCATGTAGAAAAGTACGCTTATAAAACTGGAAGCTCAGTGTATGATGTGCTTTTATTATTGCTGCGCCTTTATGCGGAATATTATCAGCCGGCATACCGCTGGGTATATCTATCGCCACTACTTTATTGGGCAGTTCATTTATATGATTGATAAAGTCTTCTACCCACCCTTCTGCAGGCCGGTTAAGCCCTGTGCCTAATATAGCATCTATTATCACAACATTTTCCGGCATATCCGCAATCAGGCTGCCGGGTTCCAGTATTTCTACCAGCGCATTGTCTATTCCATTCAGCCTTTCAAAGTTTTTGCGGCAATCCTCCGTCAGCTCATCTCCAAGGCGCAATAAAAAGGCTTTCGCGCTATATCCCTGCCTGTACAGCATTCTTGTTATAACCAGACCATCGCCACCATTGTTGCCGGAGCCGCAAAGAACTACAAATACTGTATCTGCCGGTAAATTATCATTTATCCACTCCACGCATTTACCTGCAGCCCGCTCCATCAGTTCGTAAGACGTAATTTTGGCTGCATGCACCGTGTATGTATCACATGCCCTGATTTGTGGGGCGCTGAAAATCTTCATATCTGGAAAATAAAGTAAAACTTACACAAGATATTTATATATTAACACAAAGTGTATCGCATAGGTTTAAATACCATTTTTTGCCACAATAGTGTAATTACTATCTTTGCCACTTCCTGCATACAGGATTTAACAGTAATTTTCGCAAATATTTACTATATTCTAATGAAACACATATCCAATCTGCCCCAAATTCTCAGCGTATTTATATTTGCTATCCTGCTTTCAGGCAAGGTTTCTGCCCAGCAGGTGACCACCGGCACCATAAAAGGTTTCGTGTATGATAAGGCAACCGGGGAACCCATGATATTTACCAATGTATTGCTGAAAGATACTAAGATAGGTGCGCAGACAGATGTAGATGGTTACTTTACTATTTCCCAGGTACCGGAAGGTACTTACACCCTGTTTACGAGCCTTATAGGATATGATACTTTTCAAACCTCTATATCTGTAAAAGCGGGCGGCATGGTAACCAAAAAATTATTCCTGTCGCAAAAACAAACAGAACTTGGTGGTGTAGAGATTACTGCACGCAGAACAGAGAAAGTAACCCAGATTAACGCCGGTACTATTACCGTTACACCCAGGGAAATGAAAATGCTGCCCAGCACAGGTGGGGAGCCCGATATAGCCCAATACCTGCAGGTAGTGCCGGGTGTAATTTTCACCGGCGACCAGGGCGGACAATTATATATACGTGGTGGTTCTCCTACACAAACAGGTATATTGCTGGATGGTATCACTATCTACAACCCGTTTCACTCTATAGGCCTGTACTCAGTTTTTGAAACAGATGCGATACGTAACGTGGAAATACAAACAGCAGGCTTCAATGCACAATATGGCAACCGCACATCTGCGATAGTTGACATTACGACCAAAGATGGTAATAAGAACAGGCTGGCGGGTAAAGCATCAATTTCTCCCCTTATGGCAAGGGTGATGCTGGAAGGTCCACTGATAAAAGCTAAGAAAGAAGGTGGTACATCCAGTACATTCCTTTTGTCAACAAAATATAGTTACCTCGATAAGACATCTAAATCTATCTATGGTGGTTTGGGAGAACCTTTCAAAACAGGACTGCCATACAGCTTTATGGATATTTACGGTAAAGTAACTGTGAATGCAGACAATGGTAGTAAGCTGAACCTCTTCGGTTTCAACTTTGATGACAAAGCAAAAAGCATCAACCCCAATACCAAGATGGTTAATGCAGAATTTAACTGGCAGGCTACAGGTGCAGGCGCTACGTTCGTAATTACCCCCGGTACCAGTTCTGCACTTATCAATGGTAGGTTTGCCTATTCTAAATACAACATCAGCGCTAACGAGGCTACATTCAGAGAGCGTACCAGCAGTATTGATGGTTTTGAGGGCGGTATAGATTTCACCTACTTCTTCAAAGGCTACAGCCAATTGAAATATGGCATTGAAGTGAGCGGTATGCATACTGCCCTGGATTACCAGAACGCGGCAGGTGTGGAAACCACGCTTGACAGGAGAAACACTATGGGTTCCCTGTTTGTAATGTACCGCAAAAACTTTGGCGAAAAATTCATTTTCGAGCCGGGCCTGCGTGTACAATACTATTCATCATTGGATGTTTTCACACCGGAGCCACGCCTTGGTATGAAGTATAACATTACCGACAATGTACGCCTGAAAGCCGCAGGTGGTTTGTATTCACAAAATATATTGAGCACAAAAAGCGACCGTGATATAGTTAACTTCTTCAACGGTTTTGTATTAAGCCCCGACCAGGCGATTATTAATACAGAGGGTGAAAGGGTGGCCTCAAACCTGCAGCGTGCTTATCATGCAGTGGGTGGTATAGAGGTTGACATACAGAATGTAGAACTGAACCTGGAGCCATGGTACAAAAACTTTTACCAGAATATAGAATTAAGCCGCACCAAGATAAATGTACAAGACCCCGACTTCACTGCAGGTACCGGCAATGCAAAAGGTATTGACCTTTCTGCACGTTATGCGCAAAAACGTATATACCTGTGGGGCGTTGTTTCTTACCAGCAGGTAGTATATAAAACACTGGTGCTGGATGGCAACAAAGTAACTACAGTACGTACCCCCACAGGACAAACATACCTGCAAGGTGTAACGGAAGCAGAAACATATCCGCCACCATTCGACAGGCGCTGGAACATCAACCTGTTAGGTTCTTACACAGCAGGTAAAAAGAAAGATTGGGAAATATCTGTGCGCTTCAATTTTGGTTCGCCATTCCCATTCACACAGACACAGGGCTTCTACGAAAAGTCTAATATTCAACAGAATGGCATAGCGACAAACTATCCCGCGCAAAACGGCCAGATAGGAATTATATATGCTAATGATATAAATGGTGGCCGTCTTTCTGCATACCATCGTCTTGACTTATCAGCACGCAAACGTTTTGAACTGAGTAAGAATTCTAATATAGAAACCACTTTAAGTTTAACAAACGTTTACGACAGGAACAATATTTTTTATATAGAACGCCTTGATAACACACGTGTTTTTCAACTACCTTTGTTCCCGAGCCTGAATGCTACCTGGAACTTTTAACTCTTAAAAGGTTGAATGACATCAAACAAGGATAAAAAGATTGCCCGATTACTTACTGCATTATGTACCTGTTTGTTGCTTACCGGCAATACATCAGCACAGTTGCATACGCCGCATCGTCCACAGCACAAAACATTAGTACAGGCAGAAGAACTGTTTGCACAACACCAGTACAAAAATGCCGGTGCTGCGGCAAAACTGTTTTTACAGGAAAACAATACAGCACCCAACACAAAAACCTATTCCGAAACAGACAAGGCTAAATACCTGCTTACTGCCAGTATGCTAAAGCTGGACGAGCCGGCAGCCATACCTGTTGCAATAAACTATATAAACAGTACAGCCAACCCTGCGTATAAACAGCTGGCAGCATATGCCCTGGCACAAAACTACTTCAGGAAAAATATGTTTGCCGATGCCATTCATTATTACGAAATGGCCGGTATTTACAACCTGAATAATGAGGAAATAATACTTGCCAAGTTTGAACTGGCATATTGTTATTTTAATAACAGCCAGTTTGATGAGGCAGAACCATTGCTGGCATCTGTACGGGAGCTGGATGGGAAATATTATGATGCCGGTAATTACTATTACGGATTGCTTGCATACAACAAAAGTAACTACCGCGATGCGCTTACCAGCTTTGGCAGAATTGAAAACAACCCTGAATACAGCAATATAGTACCCTACTACATTGCCGAAATACACTACTATACAGGCAACAGGAAAAAGGCCTTGCAGGATGCAAAAAGGTTAATTAATAACCCTGAAAAATCATTTTATCATAATGAGTTGCACCTGCTGGCCGCACAGGTGCACTTTGAAGAGAATGAATATGCAGAAGCCTTGCCTTATTTTGAATACTACTACGACCATACCGAACGTATCAGGAAAGAAGACCTGTACGAAATGGCCTACAGCTATTATAAAACAGGCGACTGGCTGAATGCGATAGATAATTTTGAGCAACTGAATAGTAGCAGGGATTCTCTTGCACAAAGCTCTATGTACCTGCTGGGTGATTGTTACCTGAAAAATAATGATAAAAAAAGTGCCCGCAACGCCTTCAGCGTATGTGCGGACATGCCTTTTAACCAGGGTCAGAAAGAAGCATCATTATTGCTGGCAGCCAAATTATCTTATGATTTAGGCTATAATAATGATGCTATATATTATATCAACTTGTTGCTAGCAGACTTTCCTGTTACGCAGTATGGCGATGAAGCAAAAACCTTATTGTCAGACCTGCTGATACGCACCAGCAATTATGCAGAAGCATACGCAACAATGCAGGATGTATCTAAACAGGATGAAGGATACAACCGGATATTTCAGAAAGTAGCTTACGGCTATGCCATGCAGCAGATACAGCTTGGCAACAATGGCTATGCAGATACACTGCTCACACAGTCCCTGCAATATGCAACTGACCCTACATATAAAGCTGCAGCAAACTTCTGGAAAGCTGACCTGGCATATAAATCGGCACGTTATGATGATGTTATGACTTATGGCACGAAGTTCATTAACGATACACGCAAAACGTGGGCAAGCTACCTGAGCCCCGCCGCTACTGAAACTAATATGCACATTACAATGGGTTATGCTGCTATGCAGTTGTCCAGGTATAGCGAGGCACAAGCATATTTTGGCAAAGCCCGTTCTAATGCCCCGGTGGCTGATTCTACCTTTATAGCAACTACTACTTTGCGAGAGGCAGATGCCGTTTTCATGCAAAAGGATTATAAAAAAGCAATAGGACTATACGATAAAGTAATTGCAGCAAATACTGCTGACGGTGATTATGCCCGGTACCAGAAAGCTATCATCCTGGGGCTTACCGGTAATAACAAAGGAAAAATAGAAATATTGTCAAGGCTTATCAATGCGTCACCGGCATCGATGTTTGCCAGCCAGGCGCGTTATGAAAGTGGACTTACTTATATAGAAGAAGACAAGTATGCTCCTGCTATATCCATACTCATGCCACTTACAGAGGCATACGAAGTGCGCAATATGGCGCCAAAGGCATGGATGAAAATCGCATTTGCATACCAACAGGCCGGCAACGAAAAAAAGGCTATAGAATCATATAAGAATATTGTGACGGAATATCCTGCATCAGAAGAAAAGGCCGCGGCTCTGGATGCATTGAAAAGCCTGTACATCCAGACAGGGCAACCCGAAAGCTACGCACGCCTGCTGCAATCTAACAATATACAAGGTGCAGATAACAATACTATGGACTCGGCATACTATGCCACGGCAGAGGCTCAATATGCAGCGGGTAACTGGGCAAAAGCCGCAGGCCTGTTGGGAGATTACCTGCAAAAATATCCTGATGCTATATTCTCAGGGAAGGCAAACTATTACAAAGCAGAAAGTCATTATCATCTTAAAGAATACAAACAGGCCCTTGCAGGTTATGAGCAGGTATTGAACGGCTCATGGAACACATTTACAGAAAATGCTGCAAGGCGTGCTGCCACCATTGCCTACGAACAGAAAGACCTGGAGAAAGCAAAAAAATATTATGGCATACTGCGCACCAGTGCTATGGGCCAGGAAAACCTGCAGGTTGCATATGATGGATTAATGCTGACGAGCCAGGGCCTGAATGAACATACTGAAGCCGGTAAATACGCGGATACACTCTTATCTATCCCCGGACTTGATAAGAAGTTAAAAGAAAATGCCCTATCTATTAAGGCTAAAGCCCTGATGCAAAATAACAGCCATGATGAGGCACTGGCGGTTTATAAAGAGCTGCAAAGTTCTGATATGGCAGCTACTGCGGCAGAAGCCAGGTATAATGTAGCATATATATACTACCTGCAAAACAAGCTGAAAGAGGCAGAAGCCGCTGCCAGCAATACCATACAACTATCCGGTGGCAACGATTACTGGGTGGTTAAATCGTACCTGCTTATATCAGACATACTTGTAAAGCAGGACGACATTTTCAATGCGAAGGCTACGCTGCAAAGTGTTGTAAAGAACTGCAAAATACCTGAGTTGAAAACAGAAGCGAATAATAAGCTGAAAGAAGTACAAGCATTAGAAAGTAAAAAAAGTAAATTATCAGAATAGACGGGCTAATGAAACTGGTGTACACAGCTATATCAATATGGGGCATATTTCTTGCACTACCGGCAGCGGCTCAGAAGCAGGCCGCTAAAGACAGTGTTATAAAAGGCGCTACGATAGAGATCACTCAATCGTACAAGCCGGAGGTAACCCATGCGCCAAGGCCTGAACCAACCCCGACATTACCGCCTATAGATACATCTGCACCCTTGCTGCAATATAATGTGCCGCAGCAGACTTTGTTTTTCTCTTATGGCTCATTGCCTTTGCGCCCGTTGGCACTAAACATACTTACTGCCGACGAGCAATTTGCCAATTACGTAAAATTGGGCGGTGGCAATCTTTCTACCTTTTTGCTCGATGCCGGTATAGGTAGCCTGCGGGGCAAAGACTATGAAACAGCCATCCGCATAAATCATTTATCACAAAGCGGTAATATAAAAAACCAGAAGGTATCCCTTACAGGGGTGGATGCAGAGGGCTCTTTACACAAAAATGCTAAAACATTCGGTGCAAGACTGGGCATTCATAACAACCGTTACCATTACTACGGCTACGACCATAACATCTACAGTTACCCCATTAATGCTGTCAGGCAAGCATTTACAACTGTAGAGCTGGGTCTGGACATGAAAAATGAAGCAGACAGCGCTGATAAAATAAACTACCATCCCTACATAACCGCTTACAGTTTCAGCGAAAGCAGCAGGTCCACTTCCGAAAATTCATTTAAACTGGACGTACCCGTTGTCTATAATATAGATAGTAACCTGCAACTGTATGCTTCCCTTAACTTTACATACACTGCTTACAGGGGGCAAAACAATAATATTTTTCAACTGGCGCCCGGCATACGCTTCCGCAACGGCATTTTTACCGGTCACGCAAGTATAGCACCTACCATAGGGCGCACTGGCAGCCTTTATATATTGCCCGATGTTGAGGTGAATTTCACCATTCCCGGTACGCAGTTCATGTTCAACGCAGGCTGGCAGGGCAATTTGGTGCAAAACAGCTTCCGCCAGCTCGCTACCCAAAATCCCTATATATCAACTGCTCTTGCATACCCGGTAATGCAAACACATACCAATGAAGTATTTGCCGGTATAAAAAGCAATATCGGTAATCACATAAGTTTTAATGGGCGTGTTAGCTGGTGGCAGTACAATGATTTGCCACTGTTTATAAATGATACTGCTGGCGATGGGAAGAATTTCACATTGTTATACGATTCCAAAGTAAATGCTCTGGGTCTTACTGCAGGCATACGCTACCAGGTGGCTCATACATTCTCCATAGGTTTCAACGGGCAGTGGATGAATTTTTACAATAAATCGTATCCACAGTTGTGGCATACACCGGCGATACGTTTTACCGGAGATTTAAGGGCGCAACCAATGAAGAAACTGACAGTAAATGCTTACCTGTCCTTTGTAGATGGGATATATGCCCTGGAAAAAGGCAATAAAAGCACTAAAATAAACCCCGGCCTGGATATAGGCGCGGGTGCTGAATACGAGATTATAAAAAGGGTAAATATATTTCTGCAGGCAAATAACCTGTTGAACAGCAGGTACCAGTTATGGTACGGATACGAAGCATTTGGCTTTAATATATTCGGTGGGGTAAGGGTTAAATTTTAAATAACCACGCAGCAATGTTAATATGTTAACCCTAATTTTTTATTTTACACCCTGAAACCAACCAGGTACCTTTTACAAGTAATGGATGTAGCTAAATACATAGGATTATTTTTACTAAAAAATGAACAATGCTACGTTAGCGGATTGGGCACTTTACAACTGTTGCGTAAAGCCGCTACCTACGATGGCCATTCTCTGCAGCCCGCCAGTTACGAAATTGCACTGGCCCAGGGTGGCAATGTTGATGAATCACTGGCCAATTATATTGCCAATAACGAGCAAACGAGTATCAGCAAAGCCGCTAATGCACTGAATGATTATAGTACGGATGCAAGAAACAAGTTGCAGGCGGGTGAAGAAGTAGCACTACCCTACCTGGGCAAATTTGTGATGTCGGATAACAGGATAAACTTTATCACTGCTCCACAGCTGCTATATACCGCCCCGCCCATACAGGTGCAAAAAGGCATTTCGCTGCAACATAACGAACGGGCTGCTACACAAAGCCAAAAATTTGTATTACCTACAGCGCCCATAACCAACCCTATACCTACTGCCGAAACCATTGGCACAGTAGCGGCACCTGCCATGCCGCAGGTAAAACAATACATGCAGCAACCGGCACAGCCTACAAGACTAAACTGGGCGCGTATCATTTTTGTATTGTTGCTCCTTGTAATATTAGCGGGACTTACTTATTATGGCTATCACCGTTATATGGTTCCTAAGCGGCAAACAAATCAACAGCCTGCACTTACCCCCCCGGAAAGTGTACTGGAAGATGTGCCTTTGAATACTGATGTTGCCGATAGCAATAGCATCTTTACAGATTCTCTTAATAATACAGACAGCAACCTGGCTGAAAAACCTGTTACTGCTATAACTGAACCTGCCCTAAACAATGGGAAAACCGGCACCACTCCACCGGTTCCGGCACAGAAGATAAGAAACCTGAGGATAGCGTTGCACTCAAGCGATACATGGGAAGGCGCAAATAAAATAAAGAACAGCATTAACTCTCGGGGTAATAAAATTGAAATAATCAAAGAGGAAAGCAATTATTACTACATAGTAGTGCATGTAAAAACCGCTAATCCAAACAATGATCAGGTGGAGGACTCGGTAAGTAAACTTTACAATATATCTGCTGCATATGTTTATTTACCTTAGGGTTATAAACATAGCGTGGAAAAAATGCATTAGCATACATACCTTTTAAATCGCTTACTTTGCAAAGAACGGGCAGCAACATGTTTTATGAATAATTCTGTCGCAATACCCGTTTATAATTTGAATTTTAGTATTTTTCATACCAGGAAATACCAAAAAATAGTCTTGTGGAATCTATAATGCGTCCGATATTACTGGGGATAGCCGCTGTGCTTGCAATAATACTGTATCGCATGCTGAGCCGTGGCGGTAAAACATATTCGTACGACCGTACACAGTATATTTCCTTTCTTTCCGATGGCTCTGAGCATGTTATCAGCGAGCAGTCTTCGGGTTCTATTATCATTACCGGCAAAACCGTAATGATAGATGGGCTGGAATATATTTACAAACCGGCAGAAAATGAGCCGGTACAGGCGCTGCTTGACTATGATGACAACGGCCTCCGCAGTGTAAAAGTGCTGCTGATTGAGGGTGAACGCCAATATTTCATCAATCGCAACCCTTCGGCAAAAACAGCTTAACGCACAACTCTTCAGTTGCATATTTTTATTATCTGTTGTTTTAATTACGTAAAACTGCACCAGTTTTCGTAAAGGTTTTGTAATTTATACCTCTTACAAGTTACCTTTGTACCAATATTATACAGAAAGAATATGCTGCAGGAAGTGACCACACAAAAAGACAACAGGCTATCATTCGACGAATTTAAAAATGAAGTGCTTCTTGACTACCAACTGGCTGTGGCCAGCAGGGAAGCAAGCCTGATAGGCCGTAAAGAAGTACTTACAGGTAAAGCCAAGTTTGGCATATTTGGCGATGGTAAAGAACTGGCGCAGATAGCAGCTGCCAAATGCATGCAACCCGGCGATATACGTGCCGGGTACTACCGCGACCAAACGTTGATGTTTGCAACCGGCATGAGTGATCTTGAGAAATTCTTCGCACAGTTATATGCTAATACTGATGTGGAATATGAACCGGCATCTGGCGGGCGGATGATGAATGGCCACTACGGAACAAGGTGGGTAGATGAACAGGGAGAGTGGAATGACCTGACAAAAACACCACAGTCCTCCAGCGATATTTCACCAACAGCCGGCCAGATGGTACGTGCATTGGGTTTAGCATTTGCATCTAAATGCTACCGGAATGTAAAAGAACTGGAAACAGGTTTTGAGAAATTTTCTAATGGGGGTAACGAGGTGGTATTCTGTACTATAGGAGATGCCTCTACCTCTGAAGGGCATTTCTGGGAAACTGTAAACGCAGCGGGCGTGCTACAGGTACCCCTTGCCATATTCGTGTGGGACGATGGTTATGGCATTTCTGTACCCCGCAAATACCAAACTACTAAAAACTCCATATCAGATGCGCTGGCAGGTATGCAGTGGGAAGACAGCAAAGGCGGCATACATATATACAAAGTGAAAGGATGGGATTATGCCGGCCTGGTAGAAACTTTCCAGCGTGGCATCAACAAAGCCCGCGAAACACATACCCCCGCTATATTTCATGTGCAGGAAGTAACACAGCCGCAAGGCCACTCTACTTCAGGCTCTCACGAAAGATATAAAAGCGCAGAAAGGCTGGAATGGGAGAAAGAGCACGATTGCATCCACAAAATGCGCAGTTTTATAATTGAAAACCAGATAGCTGAAGTAGCTGAACTTGACGAAATAGACCAGGCTGCCAAAGAAGCCGCGCGCAAAGCAAAGCAAAACGCATGGGATGCCTTTATAGCCCCCCTGAAACAGGAAGTAGAAAAAACCGCCACGTTGTGCAACCAGCTTGTGTACGAGGCGGGAGATAACGCCCTGAAGATATCAAAACTGGTAAAAGACCTGAGCAGTATAAAAGAACCTATACGCAAAGACATACTGCAGACCATAAACCGTGCATTGCGCCTGAGCGATGGAAACAGCCAGGCTGCCCGCACGCTGCGCAATTACTATGATACTTTGCTGCAGGAATCAGGAGAGCGGTACTCATCTCACCTGCATTCTGCATCAAAATACAGTGCTATGAAAGTTCAGGAGGTGAAGCCGCAACTGGATGAAAACCAGGCACTGAATGGCTACGAAATACTTAATAAATTTTTTGACGGAACATTTGAAAACAACCCGGCAGTGTTTGCTTTTGGTGAAGACCTCGGTAAAATAGGCGATGTAAACCAAGGTTTTGCAGGCCTGCAGGAAAAATATGGTGAAGGGCGCATATTTGATACAGGCATACGCGAGGCTACAATTATAGGCCAGGGCATAGGCATGGCACAAAGAGGTCTGCGCCCCATAGCCGAGATACAATATCTTGACTACCTGCTGTATGGCTTACAGCCGCTAAGCGATGATGTTGCCACCATGCTGTACCGCACAAAAGGTGGGCAAAAATGCCCCCTGATAGTACGTACACGCGGCCACAGGCTGGAGGGTATCTGGCACAGTGGCTCGCCTATGGGGATGATTATCAACAGCATACGCGGTATATACCTGTGTGTGCCACGCAATATGACACAGGCTGCAGGTATGTATAATACGCTATTACAAAGTGATGAGCCTGCTATCGTGGTGGAGTGCCTGAATGGCTACAGGCTGAAGGAACAAGTGCCGCTTAACCTGATGGAGATGACAGTACCACTTGGCGTACCTGAAGTTATAAGGCAGGGGGAGGATATTACCATTGTATCTTATGGCTCTACACTCAGGGTGATAGAGGAAGCGATAGTGAATTACCTAGAGCCGCAGGGAATTAGTTGCGAAGTGGTAGATGTACAGACACTGTTGCCTTTTGATGTAAACCATGCGATAGTAGAATCGCTGAAGAAAACGAGTCGTATCGTATTTATAGATGAAGACGTGCCGGGCGGAGCTTCTGCATATATGTTCCAGCAGGTAATGGAAAACCAGGGCGGCTACCGCCACCTGGATGTGGCACCACGTACTATATCTGCACAGCCTCACAGGTCTGCCTATGCTACCGATGGCGACTACTTCTCTAAGCCCAATGCTGAAAGCATAGCTGCTGTAATAGAAGAAATGATGGCGGAATAACACACATATTATATTAATGGAACAGGCTTGGGTAAAACAACTCAAGCCTGTTTTACTTTATGCATCCCTGCATATGCTACAAAAAAAATACGCCCCGGAAACTTCCCGGGGCGCAGATATTTAGTTTTTGAGCTGTATTAATGAGTACCAACTGTAACTTTTACGACGCCTACTTTACCTTCTGCATCTTTCAGCATTATAAAATAGTTGCCGGCAGCAAGGTTGCCCAGGCGCAGTTCTTTTCTGCTAACGCCTTCCGCCTTATCATTCATTACTATCTGTCCTATAGAGTTATGAACAGTTATGCTGTAATTAACTACCTGTCCATTCCAGTCCAGCACCAGCTTATCTGATGTTGGGTTAGGATATACTTCCAGGTTGCTGATATCCAGTGATGATATGTCAAGCAACGTGATGCGCAGGATATTTGATGGTATTGACCAGCAACCATTATTATTGGTAACAGCATAATAAGGGCCTATTTTGCCGGGGTATGCTTTGCCTTTAGGGCCATCAGGCATTTCTCCATCGGGGCCAAACCATACAAATGAGCTGTCAAAATTGGTATATATAGCATTTCCAATCAGCGATATAACCGGTGGTTTCGGCGTTACAGAACGAACCATAACCATTGGTGCAGAGAATGCTGTATCAGGGAAATAGCAGCCGCCATCTGTCTGGTTAGCGCGCAGCGTTATTGTATTACCATTTAACAGTGTACTGGTTGAAAATACCGAACCTGTTGCTGCGGGGAAACCATTGATCAGCCATGCAAATTCAGGCGCAGTGCCTATGTCTGTAGCTACAGCCGTAAATTCTATTAGAGAATCAAGGCATCCCGGGTTTTTACCGGCGGTAATATCTATAGAAACCTTAGGTATCGACGCAGGTGTCACTATCATAACAATGCTGTTTGATGTGTCTTGTGGGTTAGTGACACATGGGTCTGACGCAATAAGTACACATTGTATTACATCATTGCTTTTTAGTGAGTCAGTCAGGTATATCGGGGTTTTAGCATTCACCACGGGCTGGCCGTTTAACAACCACTGGTATGCAGGATTCTTACCCGCATTAGTAGTATTTGCGCTGAAGATAACCTGCTTATACTGGCAGGTGGGGTTAGCACCCGTGCTTTGTGCAATAGTGATATCAGCAGTTATTTTCTCCTGTATTATTACTATTGGTGTAGATGATGCAGTAGCCGGAACAGCACAGGGAGAGTTCGATGTCATAATAACACTCACCTGGTCATTATTATTCAGCGTAGATGAAGTATAGGTATTACCAGTACCAGTTACCGGTACACCATTTACAAACCACTGGTATTGTGGGTTGGTACCACCTGCGGTAACAGGAGTAGCCGTAAACTGCAGAGACTGTCCTGCGCAACCCGGGTTTGTACCTATGGTCAGCGCTACACTAACTACAGGAGCTTTATTGGTATAATTTATTGCAATAGCATTTGATGTAGCATTACTTGGTATGGCACATGTCGAGCTTGAAATCATCTCAACAGTAATAGATTGACCACCTCGACCAATAGCCTTAAAGGTTGGTCCGGATGCGCCCGGTATATTACTACCATTCGACTTCCACTGGTATGCAGGCCCACCACCGGGGTTTACATTATTTATTACCGATAGTGTAACGGTATCATCTATACACGTAGGATTGGTACCACCGGTCACCCCAATAGTAACAGCAGGCGGTATAGATGCCACACGGTTAACTATAATAGAATCTGACATAACGCTATCAGTTCCGCAAAGGCCAATGTAATAAAGCATAGCCTTTACTGTATCCTTATCCTGGAAAGTATTTAATTTGAAGCTATCTCCTATTTGTCCGCTTTGCTCAACACTATTCTTGTACCATTTATAATTAATTACGGTGATACCTGAATTAGACGGCCTTGCTTTGAACATCAGTTCAGTACCAAAGCAGGACGGGTTGCCACCACGTGGAGGTTTATCCAGTGTAAGTGTTGTAGCCCCGCTACCGGAACCATATATTAAAACTTCATAATCTTCAGTCTGGCCATCTAGTCCGCTGGTACAAGAATCTATATACCCACTAGTACGTCCGCCCCTTAACCTTAATCTTACAGGTGAGCATGTTGTAGCCGTAGCTGGCACAGTGAATGTCCCGGTAAATGTCCCGCCTGCCGTGGTAGTGGCATCAATTCTTTCCCCTGCGCTATTTCCTAACCGGCCATCATTATTATAATCAATAAATAATACGTTTTTTTCACCTGCAGATGGTGGAGATGCAACCCAGAAAGTATATGTACTTCCTGCTTTTAACCTGATTTGCTGAGAACAAGTATAATCCATATACGACAGGTTGGTTGTGCCATTATACGAGCCTTGCGCTAAATCTATATATTTCCTATTCGCATCATAAATGGATATTGTTGCTGGTCCGGCGCCCATTGTAGGAGTAGAAGGTCCTGTGGGGGTACATACTGCCGGCAAAGGTGTTGTTGGCAATGGCAGAGATGCAGAAGAAGATACTAATGTACGTCGGTTGCTTGTGGGGCTCATTAATGTTGCCAATACCCTGTCTCTCTGGTCAGGCGTAAACCTGTCAGGACAATTGGTATAGTTCATTATATTCTTGGCTGTATTATCATCATAGTTCTGCCCGGTAACACAAGTAGGCCCCGTCGGGCAGTTCCCGATATTGGCCAACCTGATATGCGGCTTAGTATCACAGCACCTGTCGTTTAAGTTAGCACATGAACCTGTAACAGCCTCAGATGGTGGACAGGTCGTACCATTGACATCCCCTTCAAAAGTATGCATCAGGCTAAACGCATGCCCCAGTTCGTGTGGTAAGGTAGTAGAACCGACTTTCATCTGCGATGCCAGCATTACTGTACCATCCACACCGGGAGAAGCATTAGGATAATATGCATAACCTGCTATAAACGAACCTGAAAAAGGAGGATAACCATCCACACTATTTATCTTGTTGACTACCCATATATTATAATACCTGTCATTGGGCCAGATACTCAATGCCTTCAAAGGGGTTTCTGCAACACCCGGGCCGGGAGGTACATTGCCGTAATCAATACCATTTGCTGAATAGTTTGAGAATGTTGTAGATGCATTGACACGTACAATACCGGTGGTGGCAACACAAGAGGGGTCTCTTTTAGCCAGTTTGAACCTGATGGGAAATCTCGTTCCGCCATTGCCTGGCGTTGGGTAACTGGCCCAGTTTGCTTCAAATACTTTATTTGTATATTCTATAGCTGAGTCTATCCTGCCATCTGTGAGGTTATAATTTGTACCGATAGCGCCCCCAGTATGCAATATGTGTACTACAACGGGTATTTCATATACCGTATCACCATTGCTACCGGTGCCTAATAACGAATTAAGATTATTATGAGTACTTAACCAGTTGGCAATGTCACTATTCAGTTTGTCAAAGCTTTGTTTGTACTGGGGATTTTGTAAGGCCTGGCGATGATGAAAGTCTCCACACACAGGCTGGGCATAAGTAACCTGCTGTACACTAATACACAACAGAAAGAATAGCGTAATCTTACGTATCATACCTAAAACTATTTTTTAATATTTGTCAGTAAGGGTAAAAATAATGTTTTCGTTAACAAAATACTAAAAGTTTTTTGGTTTTATTAACTCTTTATTTATACGAAATGAAAGTTTTGCGCTAAACCCATTAAAACTTCATTTTTTTATATTAAATCATATCTTTGCCCACTCTGTTTTTAAAAACATATAAAATAATTTAACAATCTAACAAACCTATGCAGTTAAAAGGGTTGGTAAAATTTTTTACCGCAGCGCTTATCCTCATTTCGCTTTACCAGTTATCGTTCACGCTTGTAGCGCGTAACGTAGAAAAGAAAGCAATGGCCAAAGCAGAAAAATTGGCCAGGTTTGAACAGCCGGATGCTAAAGGCAAACAGTTGGACGACCTGACGGACAAACATTTCGAACGTATCACCGACAGTATGCAGGGCGTAACTGTTATGAACATTCCGCTCCTGAAAAAATACTCTTATGCAGAGGTGAAAGAACAGGAACTAAACCTGGGTCTTGACCTGCAGGGTGGTATGAACGTAACACTTGAGGTAAGCCTTGACGAACTGGTACGCTCTATGTCTAACAGGCCCACAGACCCTGTACTGAATAAAGCCATAGCTGATGCCAACAAGGCAAAGGCCAACAGCCAGGCTAACTTCATTACGCTGTTTGGCCAGGCCTTTGAGAAAAATAATCCTGGTCGTAAACTGGCGCAGCATTTCACCAAAGCTTCAGAGAAAGACATCACACTCAATTCTACTAATGAAGAGGTGCTGGCTAAAATAAACAAAGAAGCTAAAGAAGCGATTAACCGTACACACAAAGTACTGCTGACGCGTATAGATAAATTTGGTGTAGCCCAGCCTAACGTGAACCTTGATGAAAGTAAAGGTATCATTACGGTAGAACTTGCTGGCGTGCGTAATCCTGAGCGTGTGCGCACTTACCTGCAGGCCACTGCAAAATTACAGTTTTTCGAACTGTATTCAAACAATGAGATCATCAACATACTGCAACCTGCCAACGATGCACTTGCTGCGTATTTATCCGGTGAAGAACAACCCACAGACAGTGCCGGCAATGCCGCAACAGACACTACAGCAACAGCAACCACCAACGCTGCCGATACCGGTAGCCTTGCATCACTGCTGAATAATACTACTGATAGCGCTGCAACTGCTTCTGGCACTGATACTTCCGCGCTGAAAGCGCAGGAGGTTCAAAAGAAAAACCCGCTGTTTGCAGTATGGTATCCTAACATAACACAAGAGGGTAACATTAACGAAGGGCCAGTGGTAGGTATGGTAGCTAAAAAAGATACCGCTAAGCTGAATGAATACCTGAGGCTGGATGTTGTACGGAACAAATTCCCTAACAACGTAAAATTCATTTATGGCGCCGAGGGTAAAGATGCTGCACGTAATGCTAACTCACCTTTATACTTATATGCCGTAAAAACTGTGCCGGGTGTTAACGAGTCTAAACTGGAAGGAGACCGTGTAACGGATGCACGTATGGATTACAACCCTCTATCGGGCAAGCCAGAAGTTGTAATGTCTATGGATGTATTGGGAAGCCGTGCATGGAAAAAAATGACCGGTGACAATATAGGTAAGTTTGTAGGTGTTGTACTTGATGATAAAGTATATTCTGCCCCACGCGTAGAAAGTGAGATAGGTGGTGGCAACACATCTATCAGTGGTAACTTTACTGTAGAAGAGGCGACTGACCTTGCCAACATTCTGAAATCAGGTAAACTACCTGCGCCGGCGCGTATTGTACAGGAGCAAGTAGTAGGCCCTACCCTGGGTGCTGAGTCTATTGAGGCCGGTTTTACATCTATCATTCTGTCTTTCCTGGCCATATTTGTTTTGATGCTGGTTTATTACAGCACCAGTGGCTGGGTTGCAAATATTTCCCTTACACTAAACCTGTTGTTTACTGTAGGTGTATTGTCTGCCCTGCATGCAACACTTACACTGCCTGGTATCGCTGGTCTGGTATTAGGTATTGGTATGGCGGTAGATGCGCACGTATTGATATTTGAAAGGATAAAAGAGGAGCTGGCAATAGGTAAAGACCATAAGCAGGCCATCATAGATGGTTACCGCAGGTCTAACGCACCTGTACTGGATGGCCACATTGCACAGTTAATTACTGCGGCTATCCTGTTCGCATTCGGTCTTGGCCCGGTATTAGGTTTTGCTACAACACAGTTGTTAAGTATTACCATCTCTTTGTTCTGTGGTATATTGGTATCACGCCTTATAAAAGACATCTGGACAGCCCGTGGCGGAAAGTTCAAATACATGACAGGTATTTCACGCGCTGTATTCCAGAAAGCGAAGTTCAACTTTATGAATATGCGTAAGGTTACTTATTCCATATCTCTTATCGTTGTTATATTAGGTATTGCTGCCATTTTCAATGGTTTTGATTATGGTGTTGAGTTTGCAGGTGGACGCAGCTATACTGTGAAGCTGGACAAACAGCATGAGGTTAGTGACATCCGTGAAAAACTTCACAACTATTTTGGTGAATACCCCATAGTAAAAACTATAGGTACTGATAATAATGTAAATATTACAACTGCTTACCTGATAACACAACATAGTCAGGAGACTGAGCAGAAAGTATTGCAGAAACTGTATCAGGGCCTTAGCGAAGGTGGTTTTATATCCGCCGGTTCTATTGATGAGTTCACAAAGAACAGCATACAAAGCTCACAGACGGTATTGCCTACCATATCTGACGACCTGGTACAAGGTGCTAAACTGGCAACAATATTCGCCGTTATAGCTATCTCTATTTACATACTGGTACGTTTCCGCAGGTGGCAATACTCACTGGGTACGTTTGTATCACTGTTGTTCAACGTATGTGCTACACTGGCTGTATTCTCATTCCTGCGTGGCGTGGTGCCTTTCTCCCTTGAAATAGACCAGCACTTCATTGCAGCAATACTTACCGTAATAGGTTTCTCAATGAACGATACTATTATCGTATTTGACCGTATTCGTGAGTACTTCCGCAAAAATCCTAACGAGGAGCGTACCAGCGTTATCAACCGTGCCATTAATGATACATTGCCTCGTACGGTGATGACATCTTTAACAGTGTTCCTGGTGGTACTGATACTGTTCGTAGTAGGTGGTGAGGTAACACGTGGTTTTGCCTTCGCTATGCTGATAGGTATTATTACAGGTACTTTCTCATCTATATTCGTTGCAGCGCCTATACTGGTAGATATGGACAAAGCTGACAAACTGAAAAACGAAGTAGATCGTGAAGCGCAAATTGAAGAACTGAAAAAGATGGCCTAATCTGCCGATAATTTTATAATAACATATCCCCCCGGCCTGTCGTCGGGGGGATTTTTATTGCCATCAATTATCTACATTTGTAAACACAACTATGTTTGAAAGATTTTTAGGGCATGTAGGCAGCATTACGCTGATGCTAAGAGGCTCGCTGAGAAAGCCGGAAAACACCAAGGTATATTGGAAAGAGTTTATGGAGCAATGTTATGACATTGGCATCAGAACCTTGCCGATTGTAATTATCATTTCATTCTTCCTGGGTGCTGTACTTACTATTCAAACAGCCTACCAACTGGTGAGCCCGTTGGTACCTAAGCCTGTTATAGCGCAGATTAACAGGGACTCTACCATGCTGGAGCTTTCCCCAACGGTAATATGTATAGTGCTGGCAGGCGTGGTAGGAGGCAAAATAGCTTCCGAACTGGGCAACATGCGTGTGAGCGAACAGATAGACGCTCTGGAGATCATGGGCATCAACACCAAAACCTACCTGATACTCCCCAAAATAATAGCGGCACTGATAATGGTCCCTTGTCTTATAACCCTGTCTATTGCCATCAGTATTTTTGGTGGCTACCTGGCAGGTAGTTTTTCAAGCATCATTACTGAAGAGGAATTCCGCCAGGGTCTAATGCTGGAATTTAATCCTTATAACCTGTTTTTTGCTATGACCAAGGCTGTAACATTTGCCCTGATAATTACTATCATACCGGCATATTACGGTTATAATGTAAAAGGTGGTGCCCTGGAAATAGGCAGGGCTTCTACTACATCAGTAGTAGTCAGCTGTATATTAATACTGCTGATGGATTATGTATTGTCGGTATTGCTGTTGTAACCTCTACGTGTTTGCATGAAAGCCATCTACATTATCACATTGGTTTTGCTGTGTAGTTTCTCTCTACCTCAATCTGGCAGTGAGTTTATCAAAACTTACAACTGGGATACCTACTCCGTTAAAACTGGTTTTTGCGAACAACAGTCGCAAATTGCGATACAAAAGTCAAATGTGGTAATTTTTAAAAATTGCGGCGGAGATGGAGTGTATTCACGGGTAGATACGTTGTACATTAACAACGATAAAGCTCCTGACTTTGTATTCTCCTATATACTGGAAGACTATTTTAATATAGGTCTGCTAATCTCTGATGACAAGGATGGTTATAAACATAAATTACTCAACAAGGAATATTTTAGCCCCAGTACATATACGCTCGACTTTGCATTAAAACGAGATAAACAGGAAGTTGAATTTACAATAAGCGATGTCGACAATAATGGGTACAGAGACATTGTGGTCAACTTACATTTTGATGGCCAGAATTACAAGGCCATTAAAAACTATACTGATACCCTTTATAATAATGAGCTTTTGCAGGCCATACAATAACTATCTCTTCATCAACTGCTCAACGGCCTCTTCGTAATTAACACCTATGGGTATCTGCTCACCCCCCACCTGTATCTGCTTATTTCTTATTGATACAATATTCGGTACAGACACGATATATGATCTGTGTACACGCACAAATTGCTGTGGTGGTAATTTCTCTGTCATTGCCTTCATACTCATGCGTACGATAAGTGGCTTGCCATTGTGTACATATATCTTCATGTAATTATCCAACCCCTCTATATAAATTATATCACTTATAGCCAGTTTCACCAGGCTGTAGTCTATCCTCAAAAACAAATATTGATTAGCTGTATCTTCTTTGCGATGCAGGAAATTATGGAATTCTTCTGCTTTCTTTACGGCCTGCAAAAAGCGATCATATTGTATTGGCTTTACAAGGTAGTCTACAGCACTCAGGTCAAAACCCTCTACAGCATATTCTGAATATGCCGTGGTGAATATGACCATAGTATCCTGCTTTACAGCCTTATAAAATTCAATGCCGGACATAGTAGGCATACGCACGTCAAGAAACAATAAATCAACCGGATATTTACGCAAGTGCTTCATCGCCTCTGCCGGGTCTGTAAATGTTTTCTCCAGCTTAATGCCTTCAGTTTTTCCACAAAATGCTTTTATTACAACAAGCGCCAGTGGTTCATCGTCTAATGCTATTGCGTGTATCATAGTTGTATGCTTAAAAGACTCTACTCTCTAAACAATCGTCGGCATCATCTATCGCTAAATTATGACTTTTGAGCAAAAATGCCTTACGTAGCAGCTCTCACACCTCAATTTAATTGAACTGCTTATGTATGGAAAAGAAATGATGAGCGGCAAAAACATCAAATGAAGGAGAAGCAAGTAAAAAAGTAAAGCCGCAAAGTAGAAACAATGCGGCTGTCAACAATACTATGACCTTTTACACTAAAAAATTAAGTTTGTTTGCTTTGTTGTTTGTTTGTTCTGTTTGCTTAGTGTTTTGCCTGCTTGTTGTTTGTTTTGTTTACTAGTATTTGTTTTAGTGTTTCATTACTCTGTAAAAGTAGTATGTTGAAACAGCAGGGAAAAATCATTGAGGTGTATGAGTAAAATGTTGGGGAGTATCTGAATAAAGGAAGAAGCTATTACACATTATAGACAGGAACATGTTATTGTGGGAAAATCAATTTTCCTCTTCTCTGCGCATCTTCCTGATAACCGCCGCCCTGTTTCTCTTCAATTCCCGCAGGTAAAGCTCTGCCAAAGACATACCGGGTAATCTTGTAATCCAAATTCCTCCCCCGGGACATGATACCATCAATACCGGACGAAATAAAGGTGCGCTCTTATCATTTTTCATAATACAACATTAATAATGTTGTACCCGGCCGAAAAAGAAATGAGGAGAATACTACGAATGTTGTGGAGAATCTGCTGGTCATACATATCGTTCAATATAGCAGGCTGCCGAGGGTGTATCTTCATATTACCTCACTAGCTAACAGTTTGCTACAGCCTTGCCTATCCCTCTTAATCACCAACAGTTTCTGTCATTTTGTTTATCTCATGTATTACATCGTCCAGGTTTCGTGCTGCTGTTTTTATACCATTTAGCACTTCAGCATTAGCAGCATCGTTAGGCTTATCGGCACTAATAAGTTCTGCAAGTCCTAATATTGTAGCCACTTGCGCCCGTACTTTATGAGACTGTACCCAGGCAATATCCCTTAATTTTTCATTTTGTTCGCTGATCCTGGCCGAACGGGCAGCTACTTGTTGCGTACGTCTTTTTACTATATTTTTTTCCCGCTCATAATTACTGCGCAGGTTTATGGTAATGATGTACACAAAAAACAGGCTGACTGCGTAAGAGATACCCACATCGAAATATCGGCTAAAGCTTGTATCATATCCTGCCTGGACTGTGCCCTCATAAAAATACTCCAGGGACATCAGTGCTGTGCCTATTACTATATGCAGAACTGCCCAGAGAAAATGCTGTTTTTTTGGGGAAATAGCTATGAGTAAATGGAATGTTAGGAAGAAAAATACGAATGCCGGGCCATCGGTACCTGCATTATATATAAATGTTGTTATCAATGCCAGATAACAGCAAAAGGCGTATATGCCAAACGCTGTTCTGTAAAATTTATATACCCTGGCTAAAACATACACTATCAACAATAATGCAATGCAAACAAGATTCAGTATGAGCGGCTCAAACAGAGTCAGAGCAATATTAGTAGCCATGCTTGCCACCAGGAAACCTATGGTAATAACACATACAGCATTTACCATACGGTTTATTTCCGTAAATCCCTTCCTGCTACCTATCAGCAGCTTCCATATGCGGTCCATCAGGTCCCATGGTTGCGCACTGTTTACCTTTTTCATTAACGATCCTCCATTGTTGCTATTTGTGGTCGCTCTCTGCTAAAAATGCAAAAAGACACGCTGTATGCGCATCTTTCCCTCATCCTCTTAATAACCCCGAAAGTACATTTTAAAATGCTATGCTGCAAAGGGATTTATCAACATGCGCACAATATTAAATCCCTCGTAAAGCGTTATCTACCTAAGCCAACTTTATCGTATTTTCATGGCTTATACATTGCTTGTTTTATGAGGATACTAGTACTACTGTTGTTGGTGATAACTATTGCAGGAGATATACATGCGCAGGACAAAAACGAATACAGGTCGGCACAAAATGCGCTGTATTGGAAAAACCGCAAACCCGATGCTGCATACTGGCAGCAAGATGTTCATTATACCATAGATGCCCGGATAGACGAAGAAACCAACGCCATAAAGGCTAAAGAGAAACTGGAATACTGGAATAACTCCCCGGACACGCTACACTACGTGTACTTCCACCTTTGGCAAAACGCATTTGTAAAAGGCTCTTACCTGCGCAAACTGGAGACTGCTAATAAGGTAAAGGCGCGCCTCGGCTCTTACGAAGCTGACGGCAAAGGCTGTGTAGTAGAAGACATCCAAATAGATGGCAAAACCGTTTCTACTGAGCTGGATAACACTATATTGAAAATTTACCTGCCTGAGCCACTGGCACCCGGCGGTAAGGTTACTTTCACTATGAACTTTACCACGTACTGGGATAACGGCAGTACGCGCCGTCGCATGAAAATGTACGATGCATGGGGCTTCAAACACTACAACGGTGTACAGTGGTTCCCTAAAGTATGCGTGTACGACCGCAAGTTTGGCTGGGACACCCACCAGCACCTGAACAAGGAATTTTATGCTGACTTTGGCAGCTATGATGTAACGCTCGATTTCCCGTCCAACTATGTTGTAGAGGCAACGGGTGCATTGCAGAACCGGAAAGAGGTTTTGCCCGATGACCTGAGAAAAAAGCTGGACATCAAAAACTTTAAAGATAAAAAGTGGGACGAGGCGCCATCCATCATCACTCCTTATGTAAAAGGAGAACGCAAGCAATGGAAATTTAATGCTATCAATGTACACGACTTCGCTTTTACTGCCGACCCAAGCTACCGTATTGCCACTGAATACTGGAACGGCGTGGAATGTGTAGGCCTGGCACAGGAACCACATGCAGCCGGGTGGCAAAACTCTGCGCAATATGTTGCTAAGATCATCAAAACATTTTCTGAAGACTTTGGCATGTACGAATATCCCAAAATGGTGGCGGCAGATGCCGCTGACGGTATGGAATACCCGATGCTGACCCTTGATGGCGGCAGCAACCCCGGTTATAAAGGCTTACTGGTGCATGAGATAGGGCACAACTGGTTTTATGGTATGGTGGGCAACAATGAAACTTATCGCGCATCGCTGGATGAAGGCTTTACACAATTTCTTACAGCATGGGGACTGGCAAAACTGGAAGGGGATACCGTATCGCGCAGGCCTAAGAAACTGCGCGGCAAACTGGCCTACTACCCCTCTACCTACAGAGACCAGCGCGTGTACAACCGTTATATACTGGATGCATTAAATGGAGATGAAACTCCGCTGAATACACACTCAAACGATTTTGGCAATGCGCTCCACCATGAAAACGGTTATGGGCTGGTGTATTACAAACCTGCCACTATGCTGTACAACCTGCAGTATGTATTGGGCGACACACTGTTTTCAAAGGCAATGAAGAACTACTTCAACCAATGGCGGTTCGCGCACCCATATTTTGAAGATTTCCGCGCATCAATAATACAATATACCCATGTTGACCTCAACTGGTTTTTCGACCAATGGCTGGAAACAACCAAACGTGCTGACTACGGTATAAAAAGCATTCACAAAATCAGCGCAGATGATATGTTTGCCATCAGGTTTAAAAGAAATGGTGAAATGCAAATGCCCATAGACTTTACCGTAACTGCACGCAATGGTAAAAAATACAGTTACCACATACCTAACACCTGGTTTAAAAAACAAACTGCTGCTACCGTACTGGATAAATGGTATGGATGGGCAGGATGGAATAAAATATACGATGCGCATGTAATCATACCTTCGGGTATTAAGAATGTAGAAATAGACACTACAAAAAGGCTGGCCGATATCTATGCCATAGACAATTACAAAACAAGGGGCCTGCCATTGTCTCCTAAAGCCATAGTGGTAAAACCTGATGTAGGCGCGACGCCATCGTTAGACCGTCACCACCACCATGCTTATATCCGTCCTGACATTTGGTGGAATGAAGTAGATGGAATAAAAGCAGGACTGCATGTGGAAGCCGACTATATGCAAACCATGCATAAAACAGAAGCTACCCTGTGGTGGAACACGCACATTGGCCAGTCTGTACCTTACCAAAGCTTCGCCAACGAAGGCTGGTACGACAAATATGCAGCTATTAACTACAACATTAAATACGAGTCGCCGGTAACAAGGTTCAATCCCAAACTGCAACTACAGTTGCATAGTAAGTTCCTGGATGGATTGTGGTATCACAAAGGCGGTTTCAACTGGGACATCAACAGGCAAAACTCCATACAGTTTTACGCGCAAACTATGTGGCGTCCTGTAAGTGCCGACCTTGACTACCTGCTGTACCGCAACGAATGGAGCAGTATGCGTGCAAAGCCAAACTCATCTTTGAACATATCATGGAAGCGCGATATGAAGTTTGTAAATGGCATAGGTAATCTCACGCTTACTGCCCGTGCACCATTTATGACAAACGATTTCAACTATGGATACCTGCAACTGGAAAGCAAACACTATCAATCTTTGCACAAACTGGACATACGTACCAGGATATTTGGCAGGTATGGTACAGGCAGCAGCATACCTTATGAAAGTGCATTATTCCTGGCAGGTGCAAACCCTGAGGAACTTATGGATAATAAATACACCCGTAGTATTACAGGGGTAATACCTTACCAATACTATGCTACATCTCAAAACAACAATGCATACCTGCATATGGGCGGTGGACTCAACCTGCGTGGATACTCCGGTTACCTGGTTGCAGAACAACGTAATGGCCAAGTGCTGATAGGTTATAAAGGCCGAAGCGGTGCCGCGGCAAATGCCGAGGTTGACTTTGACAGGTACATTCCATTGAGGCCTAAGTTGACGCGTAATTGGCTGCATATAGACCTGTATGCTTTTGCAGACGCAGGAGTTATTGAACTGAGCAGTACTAATGTAAATAGCGACTACTGGAATATAAGCCCAACAATCATGTGGAGCGACATACGTGTGGATGCAGGGCTGGGTGCTGCACTTACTATCAAAAAATGGTGGAAATTCACCAAGGCAAAACCGCTAACGCTACGCCTTGATGTGCCCGCTTTCATCAACAGGCCGCCAAACGCCAATCCTGAATACTTTAAGCTAAGGTATGTTATAGGTATCAACCGTAGTTTCTGATAACATCATATACGCAAAGCCACACATGCCGGTAGCCGGTACGTGTGGCTTTTATTTTTTTTACGGTCCCTAGTATTTTACAATCTGCTGCACACGGCTGGTAGTAGCCGTTTTAAATACCAGGTTGTATATTCCTGAAAACAACTCTTTAATATCGAGGGTAAGATTATCGTTAGGTTGCATATAGGTTTCGCAATACACGCGCCCATTCATGTCCACCACCATCACCAGGCATTCTTCCTGTTCTTTGTTTTGAATGTTTATCATTTCCTTTTTCTAAACGGCTTTAGCTAAAACAAATAACTTTACTGGCGGTAACCCGCCGGTTTTGTAAAGGGAAGCCAATTCTAAAATGTCAGGGGTAAATCATGTACGCACACAACCCAATCCCACAATTAAAAAAATAAAAAAGGTGCTACAATATTTCCTGGAGCACCTTAGTAATATAAAGTTATAAAAAAAATCAACTTATACCAAAATCATAAGTGATTATTTAACATAGATCAGTAACCGCGCCCTGATTTCTTGTCCATATAATTTATGAACGCTTTGTTGGCAACCCGGTTCCCACCCTTTGTAGGGTAGTTGCCTGTAAAATACCAGTCTCCATTATTATTTGGGCAGGCATTTTTCAGCCCTTCTATAGATTGGTAAATAATATCCACCTGCGCGTTCACTTCTTCAGAGCTCAGCATTTCAGCAGTTTTTTTGCTTATCTCCTCCGGGGTAAATGGTGCGTACACAGCTTGTACATAATTCGCATCGTCCAGTGTACCGGCGGCATCCGCATCTTTACATTTCTGGTATGCATCTACCAGCACATGCTCCATTTTCCTGTCTTTCAGCAACTCTACCGTTGCACGGAAGGCGATAAAGTCGCCCATGCGACTCATATCTATGCCGTAACAATCAGGATAGCGTATCTGTGGTGCGGATGATACTATGATGATACGCTTCGGCTTCAGCCTGTCCAGCATCTTTATAATGCTTTCCTTCAATGTAGTACCCCGTACTATGGAGTCGTCTATTACCACCAGGGTATCAACATTTTCTTTTACAGTACCGTATGTAATATCATATACGTGTTGTACCATCTCATCCCGTGCGGAGTCTTCAGTAATGAAGGTCCGCATCTTCACATCCTTGATAGCTATCTTCTCAATATGCACCCTCCTGCTGATGAGTTCCAGCATTTCGTCATCGCTCATCTCCTTGCCACGCGCACGTATCTTTTGCATCTTGCTTTCGTTCAGGTAGTCTTCCAGTCCTTTGATGAGGCCATAAAAAGCTATCTCTGCCGTATTCGGAATGAACGAAACAATGGTGTTTTTCAGGTCGTTATCTACTGCCTTCAGCACTTCCGCAGCCAGGTTGCGGCCCAGTTGCATACGCTCACGGTATATGTCTTTATCACCACCACGGCTGAAGTATATTCTTTCAAAGCTGCAGGCTGTTAATTTCTGCTCGGGCAATATTCTCACCTCGTTAAAAGTGCCATCTGCCCTTGTAATAACAGCGCAACCCGGTGTCAGTTCTTTTACCTGCTCCAGCGGCACATTGAATGCAGTCATAATAGCAGGACGTTCTGACGCCACTACTACGATTTCATCATCTTTATAATAAAATGCGGGACGTATGCCATTGGCATCACGCATTACAAAGCTATCACCATTACCTACCAGGCCACCTGCTACAAAACCACCGTCAAAATGGGCTGCAGCTTTTTTCAGGGCTCCTTCCAGGTCCAGCTGCTGCGGGTTGGCTTCGTCAGCCAGTTTTATATAGTGCTGTACGGTATCTATCATCGCTCCCAGGTCGCTTTCGCGAATGGTAGCGCTGGGGTGTTCGTGCAGCATCTTAAATAATTCGTCCGTATTTACCAGGTTAAAGTTACCTGCCATGGCCAGGTTGCGGGTTGGGTTAATATCTGGCTTTATGAATGGGTGGCAGAACTCTACATTGTTGCGGCCTTGTGTGCCGTAACGCAGGTGCCCCATCATTACCTCGCCCATAAAACGCATATACCCTTTCAGCAATCCGGGGTACTGGCGTATTTCAGGGAACATTTTTTCCAGTTCTTCAGTTTCCTGCTGCACCTCGGTGAACACACGCTTTATAGCGTTGGCACCATTCAGGCGCAGGCGGTGCATAAACTGGTGACCGGCTTCCACATTCAGCTTTACGGTAGCTATACCGGCGCCATCCTGTCCCCTGTTGTGTTGTTTCTCCATCAACAGGTACAATTTGTTCAGGCCGTAAAAAGCTGTTCCGTATTTGCGGTGGTAAAATGCCAGTGGTTTCAGCAGGCGGATGTACGCTAATCCGCATTCGTGACGTATCGCATCAGACATGAGGCGGCAAAGATACTAAGGTTTCAGAAGTTTTGGGCTCTCTGTTAAATTGTTTTTGATAATATGAGGATTGAGGTTCCTTTTTATCAAGATGAATGTTAAAATACGTGCTGGTAATCAAAGCAATTCCAAATGTGAGGATGATAGCTGCAGAGGTTTTTTGCAGGTACATAATGCGGCGCAGTGTTAGTTTACGGCGTATAGCATCGGCCAGGAATACCTTGGCAATATCTACTGCCAGCACCAGCCCCAGGCATACGCCAAACATTACTATACGGTACCAGGTAGTAGTATTGGCTGTAGCTGTAACCGTACCCAGCCATATAATGATAACTGCAGGGTTGATGGTGTTGATCAGGAAACCACTCGCCCATATTTTAAAATAACCTGAGGTGCCTATGGCAAAACGGGTAGTGCTGGGCCTTACAGGCTTATATTTGCTGATGAGGCCTGCCAGTCCTACTATAATCAGCAGTGCGGCTCCCCCATAGGCTATTGGCCTTGCATAATCATGCAGTACTTCCAGCCACGATGCGGCTACGTTAGCCAGTATCACATATAATATATCGCTGATGGATACACCCAGTATAAATGCTATACCGGCCTTATAACTATGGTTCAGGCTATAGCGCAGTACGGCAAAGAGCGTCGGGCCCACCGAGATTGCCATAAATAAACCTAAAGTAATGCCTTTCAGAAGGGCGTCCCACAGTTGCATAGTACAATATAAACAACAAAATGAAGAATGGGTTGTAAAACTAAGCCGCCACTATGCAGTTAGTATGCACTTCTGCTATTTATTAACCAAACTTTAAGCATTCGTTCCTCGTTTCCCATATGTTCAATACTTATCCATAAATGAGGATAGGGTAAAATACCTGGCGCCTGCTCCGGCCATTCTATTATCGAATAATTATCTTTTTGCAACAGGCAGTCTTCCACACCGGCATTTATGGCTTCCTCCTCATCTTTCAGCCGGTACCAGTCCATATGGTATATAGTATGGTTATTACCCCCGTTGGTAAAGCTATATTCATTGATAATACCAAAAGTAGGGCTACTTACAGCATCTTCCACCCCCAAGTTGTCGCACAGGGCATGTATTAGCGTGGTCTTGCCGGCACCCATCTGCCCGCTCAGCGCCCATACCTTATACTGATGCGCATATCGCCACAGCTTATCCGCGGCATTTCGGATATTGGATAAAGAATAGGAAATTTGTAAAACAGGCGCTTGTTCCATCAGGCACAAAGATATACTGCCTGCAAATAAAAGAAATGGAAAAAACATATTCAGCATCGGTACAAGGCATGACTTGCGGCAACTGCGCGCTGACTATATCCAAAGTGCTGGAAAAAAAAGGTGCTACCAACATCACTGCCAATGCCGCATCAGGCGATATAAGCTTTACCCTACCCGAAACCACAGACATCAACAAGATATACGATACTATAGACGACCTGGGCTATAAAGTAGTGCGTGAAGATGAAGAAGATACCCATGCAGGGCACGCACACAACCACGAGCATGGCGACAACACAGCCACATATCTTATTATATCTGCTATACTTACCATCCCGCTGCTCATGCACATGTTCAGCAGCTGGCACGTACTGCACAACCCCTGGGTACAACTGGCCTTAGCAACACCTGTCTTCGCCATAGGGATAAGGCAGTTTGGCACCAGCGCAGTACGCTCGTTAAAACATGGCATCCCTAATATGGATGTGCTGATTATCATCGGGGCAACAGCTGCCTATGTTTATTCACTCATAGGCATGTTTGCTTTTTCCGCTGCAGCACATGATTACCTGTTTTTCGAAACCACGGCCTCTATCATTACCCTCGTGATGTTTGGCAACTGGCTGGAACATAAAACAGTAAAATCCACTACTGTAGCCATAGATGCCCTGGCGCAACTACAGCCACAAAAAGCACGTATAGTTATGACAGACAGCATTGGCAAAGAAACCGTGCTGGAAGTAGACAGTAAGTATATAAAGACCGGCGATATACTGCTGGTAAATAATGGCGACAGCATTCCCGCAGATGGAGAGATAATAAGCGGCGAGGCGCAGGTAGATGAACACATGATAACCGGCGAAAGCCTGCCGGTGCGTAAAACAATTGGCGATGCAGTTGTAGGCGGTACCCTGTTGCAGGATGGCAGGCTTAAAATGATGGCTACTACCGTTGGCAATAGTTCTGTACTGTCTAACATTGTGCGCATGGTGCGTGAGGCACAGGGCCAGAAACCACCACTGCAAAAACTGGCGGATAAGATCAGTGCCATATTTGTACCTGTTGTCCTTGGTATCGCATTGCTGGCTTTTCTTGTCAGTTATTTTTTCTTCGATGTAACCTTTGCCAATGCCATGATGCGGGCAATAGCTGTAATGGTTATCTCCTGCCCCTGCGCCATGGGGCTTGCTACGCCTGCGGCTGTAGCCGTTGGTTTAGGTCGTGCTGCACGTAATGGTATTTTAATAAAAGGTGGCGATACGCTGCAAAGACTGAAGACGGTGAAACAAATTGTTTTTGACAAAACAGGCACGCTTACCACGGGCAAGTTGCAGATAGAGTCTTATATAACAAGCGGTATTGAAGACAAGCTGTTTCAATCTGTCGTGGCGTCTATGGAAACACATTCATCACATCCTATTGCAAAATCCGTCACTGCGCAATGGAACGATTTTTCCGGAATCAACTTTAATAATATTACCGAAGTAAAAGGTAAAGGGCTGGAAGCAGTTGACAGTGAAGGTAATACATGGCAGTTGGGCTCTGAAAAATGGCTGCATACGGCAACAGCAGGCAACAGGGGCTATGATATATACCTGTATAAAAATGGCAGCTATACCGGTGCGCTCAGGGTTACAGATACATTGCGTGAAGATGCACGTGATACCATAACGCAACTAAAACAGATGGGCTATGCCACCATACTGCTCAGTGGCGATAAAAAAGATAAATGCGAACGGATAGCGAATGAACTGGGAATAGATACTGTTTTCGCAGAACACTCGCCCGAACAGAAAAATGCAAAGCTAGACCAGTTAATGCAGACCGCACCTACCGCTATGGTGGGCGATGGCATAAATGACGCACCTGCTTTAGCAAGGGCCACTGTTGGTATCTCCCTTAGTGAATCTACACAGATAGCTATACAGTCAGCTAATGTCATCCTGGCCAATAACCAGTTAAGCACCTTGCCTAAGGCTATTATGCTGGGCATCTATACAGAGCGTACTATTAAGTCAAACCTGTTCTGGGCGTTTATCTACAACATCATCGCCATACCGGTTGCGGCGGCAGGCCTGTTAAAACCTACATATGGTGCAGGTATTATGGCTTTGAGCGATGTGGTACTTATTCTCAATTCCCTGTTCCTGGGGGTGCGCAAATTAAGGAAGTAGTACCCTCAGTTAAAGTCATTTATGCTTAATATTGTAGCTGACAATATTATTACAATAGTTAATTGATAATTGGTTAAATTTAATAACGGTACATTATTTGTACGCAGTAAATCATATGAAATTTTTAGCAGGTATAGTATTTATTGGTCTGGCTTTCTCATCCTGTACTGCAGGTAACAAAACAACCTCTGTAAAAGGAGGGGATAACACGGGCAGAAAGAAAATGGCTTGTGCGGATATTCACGTAGATATGAATACCCCGCATCTTGATTGGCTTAGGGAACATACATCTGTCCTCAATAAAGCCGACCAGGTATTAGTATTACCCAAAGATTACGAAGTATATAGCATAGACAGCACCCGTCTTGCAGATGTGTTCAACATCATAAATAAAGGCGACAAGGTAGCCACGGTAATACCGTTACCACAACCCGCAGGTTGCCAGCTATTTACCTTGCACAACAATGTGCCCGAAGGCACATATGTACGCACGGGGGCAACCCCTGCTGCCGGTGAGGCTAAAGGCCAGCAGATAATTGCATCTTATTACAACGGGCAACTTTCAGCCAATATCAATTGGTTCGATATAAAATTCGAAATAAAACCAGTGACTGTCCAGGGCAAGCCCTATTTCATAATATATACCCAACAGCCCCCGGCTGAAAATAAAAATCTTGATAAAACCATTAATACTACACCCGAACTACTGGAAATACGTTACGATAAATAAAACAACCGTATGAAAAAAATCTTATCCATATCGCTATTTACACTTTTTGCCTTTTGTACTACAGCTTTTGCCCATGTTAATACTATATGGAAAGAGCTAAACAATACAAGGATTCCTGTAAAAGGAGAACGAACGTTATTCCCTACGGCATACAAAGTATTTCAATTGAATGATGCTTACCTGCGCAACCTGCTGTTTCAGTTGCCGGAGGGTGGCGATGGTGCTGTAATATCCCTGCCTGCGCCTGATGGCACTATGGAAAGTTACTGGATAAAACAAACGCCTGTAATGCCTCATGAACTGGCAGCGAAATACCCCGGGATAAAAAACTTTACCGCAGTTTCTATCAATAATCCGGCCATTACAGCCAAAGTAAATTATACTTATGCAGGTTTTAACGCCATGATATATAATAATGGCAACACTTATTTTATAGACCCATATACAAACAGCAACGAGGGCCTCTACATTTGTTACTACAAAAAAGACTTCCCGAAGAACCCTTCATACACAAGCAGTTGCGGCACAATTGATGATGCCGAAAAAGAGCTGGGCGAAGCTGAACAAATTACAACAGAAAGTGAGCCGCGGCCAGCCTTTAAAACAAATGGCAGCCTCAAAAAAACATTCAGGCTGGCCCTGGCATGTACCGGTGAATACGCCCAGGCAGTATCTGGTGCCATTACACCCACAAAGCCCATAGTCTTAAGCGCAATGACAACTACACTGGCACGTGTAAACGGGATACTGGAAAGAGAACTGAGCATTACGCTGCAATTGGTACCCAACAACGATACACTCATATACCTTGACCCCGCAACAGACTCATTTACATCAACACAGAACAGCAGTATAAACGGTGCAACACAAACTGCCAACCAAACAAACTGTGACAAAGTAATTGGTTCATCCAATTATGACATAGGTCATTTATTTTGCAGTGGTGATGGGGGAATAGCAGACCTTAGAGGCCTCTGCGACCCCGGGGCACATGCACGCGGTGTTACGGGCAAAGCCAACCCTACGGGTGACGCTTTTGATGTAGATTATGTTGTACATGAAATAGGCCATCAATTGGGTGCGCAACATACGTTTAACTATACAGGCAGCGGCTGCGGTTCACACGCAGTATCATCATCTGCCTACGAGCCTGGCAGCGGCAGTACCATCATGGCCTACGCGGGCCTGTGTGCGGGCAATGATATGCAAATGCACAGCGATGATTATTTTCATGCACGTAGCCTGCACCAGATATCAGAATACATCAGCACTACAGATATTAACACATGCGGCACTACTACCCCGTTGTTAAATGACATACCCTTTGTTGCAGACATAGCGGCGTCTTACCAGGTACCTGTTGGTACACCTTTTGAATTACAGGCACCGGCCGCCACAGATATCGTTCACGATGCTATCACTTATTGCTGGGAACAGTACGACCTGGGTGATTTTGGATACGGCCTGAATTTTACAGAACTCGGCCCTATTATACGCTCTTTCAGACCCGACACATCAAGATGGCGCATATTCCCGGTGCTTGATTCCATTAAGCGTGGTGTAAATTCTTACCGTTCAGAGAAAATGCCGGTAGTAACACGTACCCTTAACTTCAGGCTTACAGTACGTGATATTTCTAATGGCTTCGGGGCTTACAACTGGTCTGACACCACGGTAACATTGTATGCAACAGAAACAGCGGGCCCTTTTAAAATAAATGGCCTTGACAGCAGTGACATTCGCTGGAGAAACGGCAGCACCCATGTAGTGAAGTGGGATGTTGCCAATACTACAGCAGCGCCTGTCAGTTGCAGCAATGTTGATATATTCCTGTCGATAGACGACGGTATTACATGGCCGTATTTACTTGCATCAAATACGCCTAACGATGGCGCTGAGCCGGTAACAGTACCTATGACCGTACCAACAGCGGGTGCAAGAATAAAGGTAAAAAGTGCGGGCAACATCTTTTTTGACATCAACGATGCTCCTTTTAAGATAAACAACTGGCCTGATGATGTGCCGCAAAATTTAATTACACGTGCGGGTATAGATGTTTATCCCATTCCGGCAAGAGATGTACTGCACATAGCTACAGATGCTAATATCTACCACGCAACTATGTTCAACAGTATTGGACAGCAGGTGTGGGAGGCAGCTATTGATGGCGTGACGAATATTGAAACGAATGTAAATATTGCCGGCTTTTCTTCAGGCATATATTATATCCATTTCCTGAATACTGCCACAGGAGAAAAATTATTGAAGAAAGTTATTATACTGTAGATGCTTATACCGGCTTGCTGTAGAGTTTACTCTTCAGCAGGCCCCATTTATGTAGCCTGTGCACCAGCGACACACGCAACACACCCAGGCCATACTGCATACTGCGGCTGAAGTTGATGCTGGATGCCTCCTCAAAATACTTCGTAGGACAGGTCACCTCGGCTATATCATACCCATTCATAAATATCTGCGATATCATTTCGTTATCAAACACGAAGTCGTCGCTGTTATGCGTGAAGTCTATAGAACGTATTACATCTGCGCTGAAAGCCCTGTACCCCGTATGGTATTCGCTTAGCTTCTGTCCTATCACAATATTTTCAAACAAGGTAAGGCAGCGGTTAAAAATGTATTTATACATAGGCATACCACCCTTCAGCGCACCATTGCCTAATATCCGCGACCCCATTACTACATGATATACATCGTAAGCTATTATAGAAGACATGGCATGTATCAGCTTAGGAGTGTACTGGTAGTCGGGGTGAACCATAATGACTATATCAGCACCTATTTCAAGCGCCCTTCCATAACAGCTTTTCTGGTTGCCACCATACCCTTTGTTCTGCTCATGTTTTATTATATGCTTTATACCCAGGGCGCGGCCCACTTCTACAGTGTCATCAGGGCTGTTATCATCTACCAGCACCACATCGTCCACTATGTCAAAGGGTATTTCCCTATAGGTACGTTCTATGGTAGGCGCGGCTTTGTAGGCCGGCAGCACCACTACTATTTTCTTACCATTCAGCATATAGTCGTATCAAAAGTAATCACTTGGTATTCAAAACAAAAACGGCAGGTTATATAAATCTTAATTAGCCACCTTATACTCACCTTCTGCCGGCTTCATACCGGTAGCTATCAGGTTGCTCGATGCCTTGCCCAACAGCCGTTCCTGCATATCGTACACACGGCATTCCACATGAATGATCTTTTTTCCCGCGCGTACTATTTCAGATGTAGCCTTTAGTCTGTCACCCTGCTTTATTGCGTAGAGGAAATCTACATTCAGGTTCAGCGATGTATAGTTATTGTCAGTATCCAAGCTCACTACAGCCCACCCTATCGCTTCATCCATTACCAGGGCCATCATGCCGCCATGTATATTACCATAAGGGTTAGTCATTTCTTCACGCACCTCCATACTAATGGTGGCTTTGCCTTTTTCAATCTGCTCCAGCCTAAATCTCATCCAGTTGCCCGCCGGCGACCTTGAACCTTCTACCAGCTTCCCCTCAAAATTTTCTTTTATGTATTGCAATACCGCACCTGCAGGTATGTGTTTATAATTCATTATTATTTTTATTTCTTTTTATTTTTCTGTTCGTTGGCAACCTGCATTTTCAGCAGGTTTTCCACCATTTTCTCTATTCGCCTTATTCTTGTTTCTTCTTTTTTAGCATCTGATATGGCTGCCACATATTCCTTTTTATGAGAGTAGGACAAAGCATAGAATAATTCCTTCAGCCCCTTGTGTTGCATCAGGCTTTTTTCAGCATCAGCCGGTAAGGTTACAGTTTTGGTTACATAATCAATACCTTCTGTTTTACGCTGGTTCATAGGCACATCGCGCAGCTTGGGGCCTATCAGTTCTGTTTTCCTGAAGCGTAATGCCGACCAGTTTTCATCAATTGCTACCTGCATTACGGGGTCGTAGCCCATTGCAGAAATTTTGTCCCACCCATTGTCACGGCTTATATCTGTTTTCAATTTGCCTGATTTTTTAGGATAGGCTATCCATAATACAGCATCATCCTCCAGTTGTGCAATCAAACGGGGAAAGGATGATTCAAGTATATTTTTATCATTTGCAAACAACACTGCTTGGTTTACAAGCCGCCCCACGGGTAGTTTTTTAATAACGGTATAGTCATCAAACAATGCAAGACAATCTGCCGGGACGTGTATCATATATACCCCACCCGGTTTTAATTTCATTTTATTGCCTATACTCATTCAGGGTAATTTTTACCAGCCCGCAAAGTTAGTTCTAAAAACACACATGCTTTTACACGGTAAGTCATTTAAGATAATTTATATATTTATAATTTAACAATAACCCAACACTTCTATAGTGATTATAGACCCTATAAGTATTGTCTATGTCAAAAACTAGGTTTAATTTCGCTTATAACATAATTATTACAAACTATGACCATTACTCAATTAGAATACGTAGTTGCGGTTGCCACTTACAAAAGTTTTGTAGCTGCAGCTGAAAAATGTTTCGTTACACAGCCCACCCTTAGCATGCAGATACAAAAGCTGGAGGATGAACTGGGCATAAAACTTTTTGACAGAAACAAACATCCTATTGCTATTACAGCCATGGGAGAGTCCATTGTCAACCAGTCGAAGATAATACTGGCGGAATGCGAGAAAATAAATGAACTGATACAAAACCAGCAAACAACAGTGACTGGTATATTCAGACTGGCTGTAATACCTACCATAGCCCCGTACTTATTGCCGGGCTTGCTGGAAAGCTATAATAAAAGCTATCCTGACGTACAACTGATAGTAAAAGAACTGGAAACAGACCAGATACTGAAAGCACTGAGGAATAACGAAATAGATGCAGGCTTGTTAAGCACTCCGCTGAATGAGAACGGTATAAAAGAGTATCCATTGTTTACAGAACCACTGGTAGCTTATTTTGCTGAAGGTGAAGCAGCGCTTAAAAAGCGAATGGTGGGGCCGCAGGATATAGCACTGGACCGCATATGGCTGCTGAATGAAGGGCATTGCCTGCGCAACCAAGTACTGGACCTTTGCGGAGACCATATAGAAAAGCTACAGACGGAGCGCCCCTACAGGTACGAATCAAGTAATGTAGAAACACTGCGCAAAATGGTAGATACCAACAAGGGCCTGACGATTCTTCCAGAGTTTGCAACGTTCGAATTTTCTGAAGACCGCATGGAGCGTGTACGTTATTTTGAAGACCCTGAGCCAGTGCGCGAAATAAGCATGGTTACCAGCGGCCACTTTGTAAAACTTACACTACTGAATACCATTATGGACAGTATTTTAAAACTTGTGCCAGAAAAAATGAGGGTGCAGAAAAGCAACCGCAAGGTATTACGCATACAATCTGCTAAGCTGTAGCTATAACTATACGGTTGATACCGTCATCAATACAATAACATTTTGGGAATACAGAACGGATAATGGCATCAACACGGTGCCATTCTTCGTTTTGCTGAATGATATAGTTCAGTATCATATGGCCACCCGGTTTCGTAGCATTACGGCATTGCGACAGAAAATCTGTTGTCGTTACAAACTGTGGCACTACCCTGCTGTTAAATATATCTACCACTACCACATCATACTGACGCGCATTATCTGCCATATACTGCCTCGCATCTGTGCATACCGGCGTTATTTTCCCTTTATAATCCGGTAGTAGCTCCATAGCCATTTTCAATATCACTGTATCATACTCTACCAGTGTGAAATTTGGCGTATAGCCCATTTTAGCCATTATCTGCACGCCGCTGGCAAGGCCTGTGCCCAATACCAGCACTTCTTCCACTCCGGGTAGGACTTTAGCCAGGTGCGTAAAGCCTATCTGCAATGGCCTGTAAGCCGTACCGTCTGAATATAAAGCATCTATGGTGGCCAGTTGGTACCTGCCACGGTAATAGTATAACTCCAGTAAGGGATTCTCTGTGCTGCCGGTCTTTAGCAATTGCACGGGCAATAGGTAACTCAGCAGTCTTTTATATAAAGGGATGGCCTGCACTAATTCGGTTTATAGTATTTCATTGCTTCCGGTATTTTACCTCTTATATCGTTAATACGCCTTTTGTCAGATGGGTGCGTACTCATAAACACAGGGGGCTTAGCTCCACCTGCTGCTGCCATACGTTCCCAGAATGCAATCGCCTCGTTAGGATCGTATCCGGCTATTGCCATAAATATCAGTCCCATCTGGTCGGCCTCACTTTCATGCGCACGAGAGAATGGTAAGATTACGCCATAGTTAGCAACGGCGCCGTATGCTGTATTAAATATCTGCTGCGTCTGTTCCGGCTTTTCTGATAATGCTACAGATAATGCAGCACCGCCCAGTTCTGTTGCCAGGCCCTGGCTCATGCGTTCATTACCATGCCGCGCTACAGCGTGGGCTATTTCGTGCCCCATTACCACTGCTACACCAGCCTCATTGGCACATAGGGGCATAATACCCGAATGAAAGACAACCTTGCCCCCGGGCATACACCATGCATTGGCTGTATTTTCATTCACCAGGTTAAATTCCCACTGGTATCCGCTTATCAGTTCAGCCTTTCCTATGCTTTGTAAGTATTGCGTTACTGCAGCCTGCATCTTTTGCCCCACTCTTTTTACGGTAGCGGCATCTTCTGTTCCCTGTACAGGTCTGTTTGTAGCAATGAACCCTGCATACTGCTGGCTGGCCATGCTCCGCATTTCCGACTCCGGTAAAATATTAAGCGAACTACGCCCCGTAACAGGATTTTTAAAGCAGGAGGAAAGTAACACAGGAAAAGTTACGGCAGCAATTATTACAGTCAGCTTCTTCATAACAGTAAAATTATGGCTAAATATTCACCGGGAATAGTAACAATGAATAAATAAGAAGGTTTAATCGTCTTTACGCCTGCGGAACCTGCGCTTGCGGAACATGGCTACCTTGCTTTCGCTCCCATTGATAAGCCTGTTTATATTCTTGTGGTGCGTCAGCACTACCAGGCATGCCGTGGCTATGGCAAATATCCTGTAGCTCATTTCCGGCTCGCGGAATATGAAAAAGATCATTACAGGAAAAGCTATGCTGGCTGTAATAGAGCTGAGAGATACATAGCGTGTTATATACAACATCAATACAAAAACACCTACCATACTCACTGCTACCAGCGGCTGTATAGACAGTATCATACCAAACAGCGTTGCAATACCCTTACCACCACGAAATTCTGCCCAGATGGGAAAGATATGGCCGATGACTGCAAACAAACCAAGGAATACCTGCAGGTTTACAGATTGCTCTGAATAATAACCGTAAGGTGAAAGCAATGCTAGTTTAACAGCTAAAAAACCTTTCAGCATGTCAAAAATCATGACAGCCGTGCCCGCTTTTGACCCCAGAATCCTGAAGGTATTAGTTGCACCGGCATTCCCGCTACCATGTTCACGTATATCTATTCCAAACACTTTTTTACTTACCCATACCGCCGTGGGTATAGACCCCAGTAAGTATGCTATAACTAAAAGAATGGCTATATTCATCAAAAATCAATTCTAAATGGAGGATAGCAAATATAAATTTTACATCCGAATAATCCTAACCACGGACACAAACATATATACTATTATCTGATTACCAACAGATTAGCTGGTTTTTTCTGAAAATTATAACAAATAGTCACTATTGGCATTCTATTACTTTGCAAACGATACAGATATCCAGTTTTCCTGTATCATCTGGTTCACCTCTTTTAGCCCTGACATTTCTCCTTGTTGTACTACAATACTCCTGTCCTCATCTAATATTCCACTCATCAAAACCATGCCGCCATCCTTTAGCATTTCTTGCATTTCATTCATATACTGCAATAGTATATGGCGGTTGATATTAGCCAATATAATATCATATTTTTCACCGGCAACAATCTCCAGCGATCCCTTTTTCACATCTATCCCAACTACACCGTTCCTATCTATATTCTCAAGCGTATTCCCGTAAGACCATTCATCTGTATCTATAGCCACCGTCCGGGCTGCGCCCAGCCTTTTTGCCAATATAGCCAGTATACCCGTCCCCGTTCCAAAGTCCAGTACCTCTTTCCCGGCAAAATCCATGTCTTTCATTTGCAGTATCATCAGTTGAGTGGTAGCGTGGTGCCCTGTTCCGAAAGACATTTTGGGCGTAATGATAATATCGTGCTCAACCCTGCTGTCCGGTTCATGAAAGTCGGCCCTGATGGTACAAAACCCCTCAACAGTTACGGGCTGAAAGTTACTTTCCCATTCCGCATTCCAGTTTTGCTGCTGTATGGTACGTATCTGCGCAGTTACATTATAGTTGGTCAATATATCATTTAATGCCTCTTCCTCAAACAGTCCGGAGCTTATATATGCCTTCAGGAAAGTTTCATCATTTTCAAAACCGTCAAAACCTATAGTCGCAAGTTCTGCAACCAATATATCCATTATTTCCTTTTCAGCGGTCGTTACAGAAACCTCGATATAATCCATGTGGCAAAAATACGGTAGTTGTATAAAAGAAAAAGGCCGCGCCTGAAATGGCGCGACCCTTTGTTTATTGCTCTGTTATAGCCAATACTATTTATTTACCCTACTACCGGGCTTACCTACTTCAGACTCACTATCAGCCTCCTCGTCCTCGTTAATATTCTCATCTATCTGCAGGTTCCTTGACTGGTCGTCCATATTACCCGGTTTAGCACTGTTGTACAATACACGGCGTGTTGGTACATCTGTAATAATCCTTAGTTCAGTACGACGGTTTAACTGGCGGCCTACAGGGTTATCCCTTCCTCCTGCTGATACGTTGGGCGCTGCTGGCATTGATTCACCAAAACCTTTTGCTACAATGCGGCTCTGGTCAATACCTGCGTTAACTATATAATCAACTACAGACTGTGCACGGCGCAGAGAAAGTGCTTTGTTGTACTCATCAGTACCTTTCGCATCAGCAAATGAGTAAACCTCAACAGTAAATGAAGGGTTGTCGTTCAGGAACTGAACCAAGGTATCAAGAGATGCTACAGATTCAGGCCTTAATGCATCTTTGTCGTAGTCATAATACACATTGCTTACAGAGAATGTGTAAGATGGGGTTACTTCATCCATGTATATTGTTACCTGCAGCGTATCATCAGCATCAGTACGTTTTACTTCCATAGTATTTACAGAAGCACGTGTAGAAGCAAATTGCTCTTTATCAGCAGTCAGTACATAAGAGTGTCCGCGTGCCATATTGAAAGCGAAATCGCCCTGCTCTGAATCGAAAGTCCTTACGTCGCCTTTCTCATCTACCATTTTCACTACCACGGCACTTATCTGCTCCTGTGTCCTGCGGTTTACCACTTTACCCATTACCACAAGCTTTGGCTCATATTGTATGCGCCAGATATCGTCGCAACAAGTCGGGTTTTTCAATGCTATAGAACCTATACGGTTTGATACTACATAAGCATCGGGCTTACCCAGTGGATCTTTTATGTAATACATCTCATCGGCAGATGTATTGATCGGATATCCCAGGTTAGTTATGTTAGTATAACGTGATGGGCCTCCATCAGCAGAAAAGATATCAAATCCGCCCATGTTCACCCAACCGTTAGATGCAAAATATAATTTCCCAACACGGCTATCGTAATATGGTGTCTGCTCATCATAAGCAGTGTTAATTTGTTTACCTGCATTCTGTGGGCGGCGGTAGGTACCATTCCTTGGGTCGATTACTGAATACCAGATATCATAACCACCACGGCTTTGCAGCGTGCGGCTTGAAGAGAAGAACAATACTTCTTTTTTGCCTAGTTTAGTACAAAAAGGCTGGGTATTAGAACCACCGTCATTAATACCATCACCTAAAAGCTCAGGCTCAGTCCAGCTCGATTTTTCAAATTTAGATACATATATTTTACACTCTATCATCATAGAGTCGCCTTCAGAACATTTAGTAAAGTAAAAGCGGTCGCCACCTGGGCTGTAAGATCCATTACTGATGTGTACTTTATTAGAGTTAAAAGCACCATCCATAAATTTTAATGGCCACTGGAAAGAATCTACCTCGGTTGTATTTTGTTGTTTGGTAGATGTCATGAAACGGGCCATATATTCTCCACGGTTTTTCTTATCTACTTCTACCAAGTCATTCTGGCGCATAGTAGAAAACATCAGGGCAGTATCGCCTAATGGATATGGTGCAGACTCTGTGTAAGAACTGTTTACGTTCGGGCCTGCATTTTTTATTGTTACAGGCTGAGGGTCCATCATAGATTTTGTAGCTACATGGCAACCTTCAATTTCGCGCTGGGCACGTTTCTTCAGTGCTTTATACGTTTTAGGGTTATCTCCTATAAACCTGTTAAAAGCTGCTACTGAACCTTCATAATCACCTGCCTGTTTCAGCATGACAGCTTGCTTAAATATGGACTCAGGATAAACTTTAGAGGCCATATTATAAGTTTCACCATAATAGTGTGCTGCAGGTACATAGTCCCTAGTCATCCAATAGCACTCTGCCAGTTGGTATGCGAGGTATGGGTTGCGGGGTTGTTCTTCTTTTAACTGTGTATAGTATTCTATAGCGTTAAAATAACTACCCTCACGGTATAGCCCATCGGCCCAACGCAACTTTTTGTAGTACGGAAGTTTAGCAACGGGATCGTCAGATTTATCCCGGTACCTGTCTTTGTTCTGTTGTTGTGCAACAACATCCGTACTTAACGTTACCATAATTGTCGCCAAAAGCAGGAGCAGCCAATTTTTTCTCATGTGCATGCGCATTATTAATGGGTATAAAAATATAAATTGGTTTAAAAAAAAGAAAGGGCTTTTGAAAATATTTTTAGCCCTTTCTTAATTTATTTATTTATAATATCTTAGAAACGAGAGCAGGGGTAGATTAATTTACGTGCAAAATCAAGTGGATCAGGTGCTATCCAGGTCAGTGCCAGTTCAAAACCGCCTGTGTTCCTTGCATTGTTTTTCAAAGAAGATACAGTATAGTCATAAGCCAGGCCCAGGCGGAAACCTTTGAATTCAAGACCGGCAGTAACCATTGCTGCATCATCAAAACGGTACCAGCCACCCAGAAACACTGCTGTAGTAAAGGTGCGGAATTCAGGGTCACCCATTATCAGGTGAAATTCATTACCAGCGATAATTTCTGTAGCGCTTGCCTGGGATTGGTATAACAATGCAGGACGAAGGCTCAGCTTTTCACTTACATAAGCTATAGCACCTACCTGTGCGTTGTAACGCATTGCCAGGCCTACATCTGCTTTTTCATCCCTGTCAAAAGTTTCACGGGGTTGGTTCAGGTTGTTGGCACCAAGGCCTATAGCATAAGAAAAATTTTCTGTAGCCTGGTGTGCCCAGCTTAAACCTGCATTAAAAACAAAATAATCATTTTTATTATTAAGCCCTGGATTTTGCGGCTGGAAAGTGCCATCTATAAAATCCCCGTCAAAATATAGTTTGCTCAGGTCAAAGCTTTTTTGAGTGTAACCACCCTGGAAACCAACGGAAAGCGCTTTGTTAACGCTTGCACCCAGGAATTTGTGGTAAGCCACCGATGCCAGTGCTGTAAGGTTCGAAAGGTTGGCATCGCCCGCCCTGTCGTTATACAGTTGCACGCCGGCAGCCAGGTAATCATCTACGGTAAGGTCATGCACTATCGGCGCATCTACAGACACTGCGATAGTTTTAAAAGGAACAGTTACGCTCCTCCATTGGTCGCGGTATATTGCCGATGCACGCATCCTGCCGCTGAAATTGCCCGTAAAGGCGGGGTTAACTATCAGTGGTGACGCATTAAACTGCGTAAAGTGAACGTCCTGTGCTTGTACTTCCTGACTACCTTGCATGGTAAAAGCTAATGCTACAGCGAGGCCTACACGACTAATGGTTCTTTTACTGATCATGATTTACTATCCTTAAAGAGTGTAATTTTTTATAAAAATATATTTTAACTGTCACCTTTGCAACCCCATTTGCAATACTTATTAAAATACCTGCAAAAATGTTGTCAACTGCCATTATATACACATTCTCAACGGCTGAAAATACGCAAATATTTTAAAGTTGCAATGCTCTTTCGTATAATTTTTTAATCGCTTGTTATTCTCATCACCCGCCAGCACTGCCTTTTTTCCTGTTATTGCTGTAACACAGACAGGCCGCACACGCCAATAGGTTGGCTAGCTTAGCAAACATAAATAAATTACTACTATCTCTCTTGATTATATCTGTTGTGTGCCATTACATCCTTTCGTTTCGGGATGTGGCTTAAAAAATATTACTTTTGTTTTTCGCTTTCCCAGAATGGCCACAACCAAAAAAAATACAGTAAAAAACAGCGCAAAAGCGCCGGATAATGCAAATACGGAAACTATAAGCCGGAGAAAACAGGTAAAATTGACTTTCGGCATGTTCCTGCTGCTATCAGGTATATTTATCTGCTTTTCCATCATCAGTTACTTTTTTACCTGGCAGGCCGACCAGGATAAGCTACTGGCAGGTGGTTCTGCCTGGAATTTCCTATTTGGCAGCGATGCAACAGTTGCCAACCGTGGCGGGCGCCTGGGCGCGGCCTTAGCGCATTTTATGGTGTACGAGTGGATTGGTGTGGCAGCATTCGCGGTTGCGCTGTGGATTGGCCTTGCAGGCATAACGTTATTATATGGCAGGCGCATGGTTGTTATGGGGCGTTACCTGCGCTGGGTTACCATACTTATACTGGTAGTAGCGCCTATACTTACTTATTTAATGCCCGCCGCCACATTTCCCTATGGCGGCGCATGGGGCAACGAGGCTATTAATTATATGAATGGCTTTTTTGGCTACACCGGCACGGGGCTTATATTATTTGCCATTGTCTGCTTTTTCGTATTCGTGGTATTTGCGCTGGATATCTCCCCCCTGCTGCGGAAAGCCAGGGCGACAGCCGGCAAAGTAACGGATATTGCCGTAGCTATGGTGCCTAAAAAAGACCCTGCCATACCTGTACCAGAAATTGTTCATCAACCGGTAATTACGGCTGCAACAGCCAATTATGCAACTGATACTGTACAACCACTGGCCGCTATAGAAGAGGACGATGAGCCTGAACAGGAATGGGAAATGGAACTGGTAGATAAAACCACGACTGTTGAAGAACATAATGAAGAGGAAGAATACGAAGAAGAAATAGAGGAGGAGGAAGAAATTACAGAAGAAGAGGAAGAATTCAGCTTCGAGGTAAACCGCATAGAGGAAGAGCGCAAAATACCGGCGCATGGAGGCCACATCAGCATAGCATCCAATGAGAAATATGCCCCAGAACTGGACCTGCCCGACTATAAATTCCCCACGCTGGACCTGCTGGAAGAACGCAGCGGCGAGGCTATAGTGCTGGATAAGGACGAACTGGAAGCCAATAAAAACCAGATCATACAAACACTGCGCAGCTTTGGTATAGAGATACAGCGCATCAGCGCGACCGTTGGCCCTACGGTCACTTTATACGAAATAGTACCGGCAGAGGGTGTACGTATATCTAAAATACGTAACCTGGAAGATGATATAGCCCTGAACCTGGCAGCGCTGGGCATACGTATCATTGCGCCTATACCCGGCAAGGGCACTATTGGCATTGAGGTACCTAACGCCAATAAACAAACTGTCTCTATCAGGCAACTGCTTTTAAGTGATAAGTTCGTCAATACAAAAATGAGCCTGCCCATAGCATTGGGTAAAAAGATAGATAACGAGAACTATATTGTGGACCTGGCTACTATGCCCCACCTGCTGATGGCGGGCGCTACGGGACAGGGTAAGTCCGTAGGTATTAATACCATACTTGTATCCTTATTATATAAGAAGCACCCATCGCAACTGAAATTTGTAATGGTTGACCCTAAAAAGGTGGAACTTTCTATATACCGTACTATTGAAAAACACTTCCTGGCCAAGCTGCCCAACGAAGAAGAAGCCATCATCACCGATACGAAAAAGGTGATATATACGCTGAACGCCTTGTGTATAGAAATGGACAATCGCTACGAACTACTGAAAGATGGTGGCGCCAGGAACATAAAGGAATACAATGATAAATTCATAGCTCGCAGACTGAACCCCGAAAACGGGCATAAATACCTGCCGTTTATAGTATTGGTAATAGATGAGTTTGCCGACCTGATGATGACGGCCGGTAAAGAAGTAGAAATGCCCATAGCCCGTCTGGCGCAACTGGCGCGTGCGGTAGGTATTCACCTCATCATTGCTACGCAGCGTCCTTCGGTGAATGTTATTACAGGTACCATCAAGGCCAACTTCCCTGCGCGTATCGCCTTTAAGGTATCTGCCAAGGTCGATTCAAGAACGATATTAGATGCAGGCGGCGCGGAGCAACTCATAGGCCGTGGCGATATGCTTATTTCTTTTGGCAGTGAGCTGATACGCCTGCAATGTGCCTTTGTAGATACGCCTGAAGTAGATAACGTTACTAACTTTATAGGCGATCAGCGTGGTTATGCCACTGCGTTTGAACTGCCGGAATATGAAGGCGATGAAAACGAAAAGGAAAAAAGTGTTGACCTCACCAATCGCGACAAACTGTTTGAAGAATGTGCAAAAGTGGTGGTGCAAACACAGAGCGGCTCTACTTCTATGCTACAGCGCAGGTTCAACCTGGGCTACAACCGTGCAGGCCGCATTATGGATCAACTGGAGGCAGCAGGCATAGTTGGCCCGGCAGTAGGTAGCAAGCCACGCGACCTGTATGTGAGAACGGAGATGGACCTGGAAGGGATACTATCTACGTTGTAGGGCTACTCACCACTAATTTACACGATGAACATGCAAGAGCTAAAAAACAGGATAGACATTGCAGTAGAACTGATGACGGAAGCCGACAGTATGCCTGTTGGCGACATTCTCCTTAGTGCAAAGAAAAACCTAATCACAGTTACAGGGGCATCAGGTTGTTTTTTGTTTGAAAATGTTACAAGAATTAATGCTTTAGACGATATTGATTGGATCAAAAAGACATTCGGGGAAATGCTGGACATATCGTCTTCCTTAAGAGATTTTATGGTTGGTAAAGAAATAAGTTATCAACTAATATTCGATTATAAAATCTCGGGGCGGCTTTTGTGTTCCGAAGTAAATAATACCATTACATGGTATGAAGATATTCAATAGCTAAATCTCCTTACTTCTGCGCCGAATCTCCTGCATAAGGACTCGGCGGATTCGCGTAGGCCCCATTCCTTTCTTTTCACGATATTTGTTACCGCACAACAACACAACAATGGCTTACAACGAACAACTTGCCAACCGCATACGCGAACGCTTTGCCGACCTGGAAAATGTGGAAGAAAAAAACATGATGGGCGGGTACACCATTATGTACAATGGTAAAATGTGCGTAGGCATTTTTAAAGAAGAACTGATGTGCCGCATAGACCCCGACACGCAGGATGAGTTATTGGAACGCGGCAATTGCGGCGTAATGGAAATGGGTGGAAAGAAAATGAATGGTTACCTGCTGGTAGATGGAAACGCTGTTAAATCGAAAAAAGAGTTTGACTTCTGGATAGACCAGTGTATCAGTTTTAACCCCAAAGCAAAAGCATCTAAAAAGAAAAAGAAATAACTATGAACGAAGAAATACGCCGGCTACAGCCCAATGCGTTGTGGAACCATTTTACTGACCTGAACGCCGTACCACGCCCTTCTAAAAAAGAAGAAAGGGTTATCGCATTCATGAAAGACTTTGGCAAAAAACTAGGGCTCGACACTCAGGAAGATGAAGCGGGGAATGTCATTATAAAAAAACCTGCCACCAAGGGCATGGAAGACCGCCAGGCCATCGTGATACAAAGCCACCTAGACATGGTGCACCAGAAAAACAGCGATACAACTTTTGACTTTGATACACAGGGCATAGAGATGTATATAGATGGTGACTGGGTAAAAGCAAAGGGCACGACACTGGGTGCAGATAATGGTATTGGCGTGGCCTCTATCATGACGTTGCTCTCATCGACAGATATCCCCCACCCCGCTATAGAGGCACTGTTTACTATAGATGAAGAAACAGGGATGACGGGCGCGCTGTCCTTGAAAGGCGGTGTGCTCAGTGGCAGCATATTGCTGAACCTGGATACTGAAGAAGATAATGAACTGACTATTGGCTGTGCAGGTGGCATAGACATTACCTGCGACGGCAACTACAACCAGGCCGCAGCCAAAGATGGAAAGGCATTCACCATACAGGTAAAAGGCCTTACGGGTGGCCACTCCGGCGCAGAGATACATTTAGGCCGCGGCAATGCCAATAAACTGATGAACAGGATATTGCTGCAACTGACAAAAGATTACAGCATAGGTATAGCAGAAATAAACGGAGGCAGCCTGCGTAATGCTATACCGCGTGAATCTGTAGCGACTATAGTAGTAGCGGCGCAGCACGTTGATACATTGAAAGCAGCAGTAACAGAACTCGCGGATATTTTAAAAAAAGAGTACGCTACAACGGACCCTACACTGGCTATAACCATACAGGATGAAAACATGCCTGCGCAGGTTATGGACAACGATTTTCAGCAGAAATTCTTAAGGGCGGTATATGCCTGCCCCAACGGCATATACCGCATGAGCCCAGATATTAACGGGTTGGTACAGTCATCAAACAATGTAGCGCGCATACTGGTAAAAGATGGCACTTACACCATACAGTGCCTCACACGCAGCTCTGTAGAAACAGAGAAAGCCGACTTACAGGATGCTATATCCAGCTCGTTTGAACTGATGGGCGCTACACCTGTATTTTCAGGCGCATACCCCGGCTGGCAGCCCAACCCCAATGCACCCATTATACAGGTAATGAGCAACCTCTATAAAGAGATGTTTAACGAAGAGGCACATGTAAATGCCGTACATGCCGGGCTGGAATGTGGCATACTGGGCAGTAACTATCCTGATATGCAGATGATATCATTCGGGCCAAATATTTACGGGGCGCACTCTCCTGACGAACGCGTGCAGATCAGCTCAGTGCAAAAATACTGGTCTTACCTGCTGGAAACGCTGAAACGTATTCCTGCAAAAAATTAAAAATCATGAAACATACGGGCTGCGATTGGTAGCCCGTTTTCCTTTAACTTTAAATAAACTAAAAAGCATACGTAATGAAAAAAGTAGTTCACTTTGAAATTCCAACAGATGACCTGGAACGTGCTAAAGAATTTTACAGCATTTTCGATTGGCAAATAACGGACTGGCCTATGCCCGATGGCTCTGTAGTCACCGGCGCAAGAACAACAGCTGTAAACGAAGAAACATTTCAACCATTAGAGCCCGGCGCTATCAATGGCATGCTGGTACCGCGCGACGAAGTTTCCACTACTCCTTGTGTTACTATCAACGTACCCTCTATTGATGATTATATGGAAAAGATTAAAGCTGCCGGTGGAAAGCTGATAAAAGAAAAAAAAACGGTGGAAAACATGGGTTCTTATGCCTATTTCTCTGATACAGAAGGGAACCTGGTGGGCCTGTGGGAAGATTACAGGCCATAAATCCCCGCACGTCTTCTTATATACTGAAAAAGGAGCCACAAGTCGCGGCTCCTTTCCTTTTTTTACTTAGACGGCCGTTACTTAAAACAGCCGTTTTAGTTATACAAATATCTTTAAACCAGTTTGTTATTTCTGCGTAGCAGGTAATATGCCAGTCCTGCCGCACCGACTATCCCTACTGCTCCGGCAGTGATCAACCTGGTACGTGAATCTTTAAAATTTATATTTTTCAGGAGCTTCGCGGATTTCTGCAATAACCCGGCAGTGGCTTCCTGTCCGTTCTTTCTCAGCCCTTCACCATTTTGCTGCAGATTGTGTACCATGTTTTTTACTTTAGTGTCCATAATTTCAGCTTTTTAATAATTTTAATGAATGCATCTATACTTATCACAACAAACAAGGGATAAAAGAGTTCGTTAAAGAAATTATAAAGCTACGCAAGGTGCACGCCACTATTCAAAACTATACTTGGCGGTACTCCAGAACTCGTCCAGGGCTATTATCCGGGGTTTAAAGAAAGATATGAGTCCAGGCCAGTCTTCAGTCCTGTTAATGTTCACGCCGGTTAGCTCTTTACTTACCATACTTACCTCTTTTCCATATTCATCCTGTACATCGGGCTGCCACAGCCATTCTTCACCCAATGTACCATGCAATATATCCCTTAGCTGCCGCAACTGCTCATAGGTTGCCTTCCTCAAAACAGCGTCTGTTTGCGACAATACGATGGCTATACCGGCGTCTGTATTACCCGCATTCATTTTAAAACTCACACCGGGTACTCCTGTTTTATAGTTCACCCAGTTTATCTTTTCTCTATCTGCCGATAATACAGGCAACATGTATTTGCCAAAGGCTGTCCAGAAGGCCTCCCGCTGTTTTGATATTTCCCTTTTGCTATACATTGCTAATGTGAAGTTATAAAAGTACAACTACTGCTAAATCTCATAAAATATTCGTAATTTAAAAGGAAAACTTCCATATGAAATGGGCTTATTATATAAAGTATAAGATCAGGACGGTGGCTTTCCTGGCCGGCATACTCATCATAGTTTTAATCGGCAATATTGTAGAGCGCAAAAGCTATTCCACGCTTGATACTTCTATGTCGTCAATTTACAAAGACAGGCTGAAAGCATCGCAATATATCTATGGCATCAGCAATGCACTTTACCAGAAAAAGCTCTTGCTGGCAGATGGTGCCCGGCCGGGAAATAATCTGCTTGCTGCAATACAACAGCACAACCGCTCAATCAGCAACCTGGTTGCCGACTATGAGCAGACCGTGCTGACTACCGAAGAGAAAAATAAGTGGAGATTATTTAAAGACAATTTGTCCCTGTACAATGCCCATGAAGGGCAATGGCTGAATAATAGCAACGATGCTGCCTATCGCAGTATGCAGGCTGAATTTAACGCTACTATTCAAAACCTGAATGCACTCAGCAATATACAGGTCGGTGAGGGGCAGCACCTGCTAGAAGACAGCCACACTATAGTAAATAACAGGCTGGCTTTCTCCTTCTTCGAGATTGCATTACTTATAGTACTGGGCATGTTCGCGCTGGTTATCATGAGCGCTACAGATGCTAATATATTCCCGCAATGGCAGAACAAGGCACTTAACTAAGCTGCGCTGCGTACACTATTTAATGTTCTTATAGGTACTGATCCAGTTTACCGGCACACCGGACGAATTCGCTTCCGTTTTTTTAAATTTCCACTGGGTGGCCGTTAACTCTATAATGTCGAACGTATCTGGGTTACTGTCAACGAGTGCTATCCTTGTGTCATTATCAAGCAGTGCCCATGTAAAAGTTTCCAACTGGTTATCGTCGTCGCATTTATCAGCATTTTCATCTACAGTCACTGTGCCGTCTCCTGCAAACACTACAAAATCGTCTTTATCACATTCTTCCATATCGGCATACAGGTCTACAGTCGTATCCTTACCCATATAGTTTGCAGTAGCTATCTCGGCAGTTAACTGCCATTTCCCGGCCTCCAGCAGTTGCCTTTTGGCCGACTTGCCAGGGGTGTCCCCGGGCTTGGTATCATCTTTAGGGTCTTCGCTTTTATTACAGGCCGCAAAAAGCACAACTGCGCACAGGGCAACAAAACCGGTTAGCTTCATAAATATTGATTTTGCATAAAAATATAATACAATTCACATTAAAACAATACTGAATTGGTTATAGCCAACCGCCTGGGCAGTAAAAGAAGATGCTTAACTTACAGGAAATGAAATGCCGCATTATGGAGCATCAAAATGAAAAGCCTGAATTCTGGGAGACAGCTTTTAACGAGAAAAAGGAAATGTGGGGTTTTGAACCTGCAAATTCTGTTGTGCTCACCCGGGACTTTTTTGTCGAAAAATCTGTAAAAAACATCCTGGTACCGGGCATAGGCTACGGGCGCAATGCGCAAATCTTTGCAGATGCGGGTATGACAGTAACCGGCATAGAGATATCTGCTACCGCTATAGCCATGGCAAGAAAACATTATGGCACCGGTATAACTATTCATCATGGTTCTGTAACAAATATGCCTTTTGACAAGAACTGGTACGATGGAATATTTTGTTATGCTTTAATACACCTGCTCGGCGAGGATGAAAGAAAAAAACTCATCCGCGATTGTTATAACCAACTGACAGAAGATGGTTATATGGTTTTTACTGCCATTTCAAAAGAGGCGCCTACTTATGGCCAGGGTAAATTTATCAGTAAAGACCGCTACGAGATATTCCACGGGGTTAATATGTTTTTTTATGACCGCGAATCAATCAACGCAGAATTTGGTGATGCGGGCCTGTTTGAAATAACAGAAGTCACAGAAAACTATCCGTTCTTCTTAATTAAATGTAAGCGGTAGTTTCGCCCAGCCTCTCCTGTACATATTTTGAATGCCTTGTCCCCCACCCGTCTATCTGCGTTAGCAGTGGCAGTATTGTAGCGCCAAATTCCGTTAGCCTGTATTCACTCTTTTTAGGAAAGCCGTCTTCAGCACATTTATCTACCACACCAAAATGCAAAAGTTCTGCCAGTTGCATTTCTATAACACGCAACGTGGCACCGGGGGTGTTTTTATAAATCTCTGCCGGGCGGGTAATGCCCCGGTTTATAGCATCTATTATACATAATTTCCATTTTCCGCCAAACACTTTAAATGCTACACGAATACCGCAATCCAGGTCTTCGTCTGTTTTCTTTACATACATACAGCCACTTTTTTACTGTTAAAAATAACTAAAATACACCTCCTGCACATACCGAATCTTTATTCGGGTATTGGTCACTCACGGCCATAGCCCCAGCTTTGTCCTGTCAAATATTTACTGAACAATGCAACAGAAAAATTCAATGAAAAAAAACACGATAAAAAAAGCAGGTTTTAGTGTAACACTTGCTGATGTTTTCCCTTTTGCCTTATGGGCGCTTATTTTTTTTCTTACATGGACATTCATGCACGGCGCCGATCATTTTTTGCAGCTTACACCCGCTGCATTGGGCAAATACTTTCAGCTGAGGTGGGTGCTGATAGCGCATATAACAGCGGGTGGCAGCGCGCTTATTACCGGCATCATCCAGTTCTGGCCAAAGCTAAGGAACTACAGCTGGAGAATTCACCGCGCAATAGGCATCCTGTACCTGCTAGCCATTGTCGTAAGTAGCATCTGCGCACTGGTGCTTGCATTCACCACCGCATACGCTGTAAACTGGGCTTATGCATTTTCATTACAAATATGGGTGAGCGTATGGATAAGCTCCACTGCTATTGCATACTATACTGCCATAAAAAAACAATTCAAGCTGCACAGGCAGTGGATGACCCGCAGCTACATCGTAACATTGGCTTTTATCATATCGGGCCTGGCGGTGAAGTTACCCGTAGTGCAGCAACTTGGCAGCTTTGCAGACATATCCCCCTCACTATTCTGGATGGGCTGGAGCGTACCCTTGTATGTGTATGAAGTAATACTGGCAGGGAAAAGGAGCGCCGTGAAGTAATTTCAATACAATTGTAACATTTTTCAGGGATAAACGATGGAAGAAATGTGTTATTACGGCACGTCAATTTAACAACTAAAAAAGTAAAAAACTATGACACATTCACATCCTGCCTTGCCTTATGCCTTTGCTGCGCTTGAACCGTATATAGATGCGCAAACTATGCAATTTCACCACGAAAAACACCACGGAACAGCTGTTGACAACCTGAATAAGGCAATAGCGGGTACAGATGCACAGCATAAAACACTGGGAGAATTGCTGGCAAATACAGCATCTTACACTACGTCTGTACGGAACAGCGCCGGTAGTCATTACAACCATAGTCAGTTCTGGGAAATCCTGGCACCTGCAGGCATGGAACCTTCCGCAGAATTCGTCGCTGAAATCAATGAGGCCTTCGGCTCGTTAGACGGGCTAAAAGAAAAAATGAACGCAACAGGTGCTGCACGTTTTGGCAGCGGGTGGGCATGGCTGATAGTGAAAGATGGCAAACTCCGGGTTACATCTACTCCTAACCAGGATAATCCACTGATGGATATTGCAGAAGTAAAGGGTGTTCCGGTAATCGGCATTGACGTCTGGGAACACGCCTATTACCTTAAATATCAGAACCGTCGCCCTGAATACTTGTCCAACATCTGGAATGTTATTAACTGGAGTGAAGCCGAGAAACGATACAAGGCAGCCATAAGCGATACTGCATCTCTGGTATAACTGTATTACAGAGAGGTGCAACTTAATTCTCCCGTACAGGAGACCCACCCGTCTCGTGCCAGATGGGGCATGGATTACTGTAACCGGTTTCAGGTAAAGCAAGTATTCTTTATAAATAGTTACGTTTACCATTGCGTTAACATAGTAGCCGCTACTTTTGCTCTGCCCATGCGGTTAACTCAAAATGCATACAAAACTTCTTATACCCTGCTAATGTGGGCAACGATGGTATGCGCGTTAGTTACCTGCCCGGTAAAAAAAGCTATTAAATCTTATCAGCAACTGCCCGTTAGCAGCCAGGCAAATTATAACAACCCCGGTGTTATACATACCTGCACTTTCCACCGGGATGCTGAACGTCAGAATAGCAATACTGAAAACCGGCAACGCAGTTTATTCATTGCCACACCCGTCAACAATTACCTGCACACATTGGCACCTGTCAATGAAACGCTGGCATTACTGTACAGCACAGTTATTACACGCAATGGGCCTCCGCTATTTCTCAGGCACAGGCAAATACTGATATAATATTGATGATCTGTCACCACGGGTGACAGATACGATAAACGATGCACTACATAAAGTGCCGTATTATTTCATCAATTATATCAAACAAATCATGAATAAAAATTTCATATCCGGGCAGACCTTTAATGCTGCCGGCATGTTTACATTAAGTTTAAGGCTGGTAACCGGCTGGACATATTTTTCCGCTTTCTGGCGCAGGTTGATACTCGACAACAAATTAGACCCGGATGCCGCGGGCTATATCGGCGAAAAATTCAATCACTTTCTGCCCAACGCCTTGTTTATAAAACCCGGAATTGAATACTTGGTAACACATGAGCAGGCGCTTTGGTGGTCTATGCTCGCGTTCACTATAGTTGAAGCTGTGGTTGGCCTGCTGTTTATACTGGGGCTGTTTACAAGATTGATGAGTGTTGGTGTCCTAATGCTTGCCTTAGGCATATTGCTGGGTGCTGGCTGGCTGGGAACTACCTGCCTGGACGAGTGGCAGATAGGCGTACTTGGCATTGCAGCAGGCTTTACAGTATTTTTATCGGGCGGTGGCTACTATTCATTAGACAACTACCTGCAACAACGCAGAACGCGCGTACCAGGCTCTGTTTATACCTGGCTCAGCAGTGGTCAGTTAAAAATTGGCGCAACACAGATGCGCAAATTATCCTTGGTGGGTGCTATCATTATTACCGGGCTTACCTTGTTTACCAACCAGTATTTTCATGGCGGTGTATGGGGCAAACTGCACAACCTGTCAGTTAAACCAAATGTGCAGATTTTTGATGCGGGGGTAAAGAATGGTGAGCTTTCATTTACAGTATTCAGGAATGAAGGGGCTGATGTGTATGGCTCGTTCCTGGTAGGCGTAAGCTTACAGACGGATAGCGGGACTGAAGTATTTGGATTCGATGGTGAGCAACTAGCCAAAATGCACACAAGGCAGATACACAATGAATATGTAACAAAAGTGAAACCCGGTGCGCACAGCCTGGTTATTCCGCTTGGCGCGAAGGCAACCCTTAAATTTAAAACTCCGGAACTTGAAAATTTACAGCCCGGCACTTACAGCCTGGTACTTACAGACATCAGCGGCCTTATATGGAAGGAAAATATCACCATCCGGTAATGCAAAGAATATAATACACGGTGCTTATTCTCTGCCCTTACGTTACCCTGAATAAATTCAGGGTCTTGCAAAGCACGAGACTAAACATCTTTAAGTAAAATGCTGAAAAAATTCAGCTAAACAGTTTTGACTCGCAGCTCTCTTGCCACCCTGATTATCACTCAGTGGCGAGAGAGCTTTGCACAGTACAAGCACCAAGTACAATTAAAAATAAGCTTTGAAAACTTTCTAAAAATTGTCAAAACCGGCAACTAAAAAAATCTCACTACCTGTACACCAGCTTGTACACATACTGCTCACCCTCGTACACCAGTTGCAGCAGGTAGTTGCCGGGGGCGGCATTACCGACCGATATAGTTATTTTATCTGCCCCGTATTGCACTTCTGTAGCTATAACCCGTCCCTGCATATCCGTTAGTGTTATAGCAGGCTTTTTGCTGTTTTTGGGCAGGGTTATATACACATCCCTGCTGGTAAGCGTAGGGTACACTTTTATATCAGCCCTTGGTTTTACATCCTGTACGCTCACCACGTTACCCAGTTTCATTACCCAGGTATCATAGCCGCCTTTTAGGGTATTACCGGCCATATCCCCGTCTGTAGATGTGGTAGCCCCTACTATCACCACTCCCGAATCGGCTGTTAAGGCCACAGCTCTTCCAATATCAATGCCTGTCCCGCCATAGGTCTTGTTCCACAGCATAGTGCCATCACTGCCTAATTGCATCACCCACACATCAGGCGCTGTGCCGTGCAGGTTGCTCACGTCACTATCATTGCTTTCCGTAGTACCTGCCAGCACTATGGTGCCATCGGGTATTTCCACTATACCTCTTAATGTATCTATCTTTGAACCACCATAGCTCTTATTCCATACTATAGTACCGTTGGCACGCAGTTTCATCACCCAGCCATCTCTGCTTCCCCTGTTTTCTTTTATATCCCCGCTATTGCTCTGCCCTGGAATTATTTCATTACAACCCGCCATCACATATTCACCATCTTTTGTCTGTATTACATTTATACCGCCATCTGAACTCGCACCGCCGTATGACCGCTGCCAACTGATGGCACCTGCACTACTGAGCTTTACCACCCATAGGTCAAATACACCATTGTTTTTTGTCAGGTTACCATCTTTACTGGCAGAAGCACCCGTAAGTACACACCCTCCATCAGTTGTGGCAATTATTCCATATCCCTGGTCTGTCGAACTGCCACCCAAATTTTTTTGCCAGCTTATAGTACCTGTGCTGGTTAATTTTACTACCCATACATCATTAATACCTTTATTGGCAGTTAAGTCACCGTCTGTAGATGCCGCATCACCCACAAATACATATCCACCGTCCGTAGCCTGGCATATTCCATACCCTCTATCAGGCTGTGTGCCTCCAAAGGCTTTGTGCCATTCCATCTTACCTACGCTATCTACTTTTACGACATATACATCCTGTTGTATCCCATGCATTCCTGGCACATCTGTAGAAGATGTTGAACCACATATGATAAAGCCGCCATCACTTGTAACTGCTATCGCATTCCCTTCTTCGCTCTTAAAACCGCCGTAACTTTCCTCCCATACGATAGCACCGGCTTTGTCTACCTTTACCAACCATACTTTTTGTGAATTATCCGTTGTGTTGGAAATGTCGCCATCAAAAGACTGACTGGTGGCTAAGCCAACGAAGCCTCCATTAGTTGTAGGTAATACGGAATTAAATATTTCGCTAGCAGCACCACCGTAGTTCTTTTGCCATTGCATGGCAGGTTGGGCCCAGGCAGAGGAAGAGGATACGATTAAAAGACTTAAACACAGGTAAAATTTTGTAAAAATATTCATCATCTAATACGGTTTAAAATTTTTCAAGAAATATAGTATGTATTATCAGGTTCTTTAGTTAAAATGAGGGAAGTATAAGACTATACCTCCCTCAATAAAGTTAGCTTAATTAATTAAAATATATATCCCCCGCAGCATCTATGCGAACAGGTACAGGATTCGGGAAACCTTGGCAGTCAGAACATGGCGGTATTGTAGTAGCCGTAACCCCTGCCCAAGGCCAGGGTGAGCCCGGAGGAGGAGGAGGGGTCAGTGGCGGTTTACAATCAGGATACATTCCGGCACTTGCGTCCAATGTTACGCACGTCCCTAATGGACATAAATGGCTGGCCCAGCAAATCTCATATGCCACTGTAACAAAAGGAGGATTAGGGTTGCATGTTGGCAATGGTACAGAACTGTACGGCGGCACTGTAATGGGCGTGCCACCACCACCGCCTGGTGGCTCAAGCATACAATCCATAGGATAATTATTTGAATTATAACAAATAGGCGTGACCTGTATATCGCATCCCGTATTGTTATGTATCATTTGGGCTTTGCCCGCTGTTGTTAGCAGTAGTGCTACTGCAATGATTAATAAATGTTTCATTGTTGATGATCTTTTTAAGTAAAAAAAATTGTTTAAAGGGAGCAATAATCTTAAGGGAAATTTGGCGCAATTAGCATCGCTCATGGCACTCAATACCGCTCAGATTATTCTTTTGTATCAAAGCTGGCAGCCTTTTCATTAAGGTTACAGCAAAATGTTCGCCGGTGGCAGTGTCAGGCATTTTTAAGTTTTCTTTTTTTTCATTTCATGACATATCAAAATTTAAAAGTGAACGAATTTAAATGCTAAACTTAAATAAAGTACACTGTCAATATTTGCTAATGAGTATTTTTGCCATGATACCTATGTATGGAAAAACACATGATAGGGTGTTGTACAAATATTTACAAAAAATTATTTAACAAACAATAGTGAAAACACCCATTTTTTAGCTTTTTTATTTCATGGATTCAGCCGCAATATGCTGAAAATCAACTATAAGGATAAGTATTGATAATTACTTGTTTTTTTGTCATTACAGTTTCTTGTGCGGGAGCAGCCATTAGCCCTTAAAGTTTATAAATGACAATTCCCTGTAGTCGGGTGTTGTCACCGTACCACCATTTGCCATTACCATTTTCACTCGAATAAGATTTGACAATTTTTTGAAAAGTTGTCAAATCTGGGTGGCTATCCACTTATAATAACTAAGGATACTTCTCAAATTTTTATTTTCAAAAATAATAACAAATACTTGTTTTTTTGTTATAATAAAACAACACAACCAACGTGCAGCATTTCTTCACTTCCTTCACCAGGCCCTTGTCTTCAAAGAGGCCGGGAGAGGTCTTAACCCCTTTTATCATGGACAACAACAAGCTGAATTTTATTACCACTTACCTGCGCCACCGCAGCCCATACACCGCTTACTGTATTGCTTATAATGTAGAGGACGAGTCTCAATACGAAAGCATCATGGCTGCCGCCCATCAGTTGATGGACGGCTCCGAAGTGGGCGGCCTCATCCGTTCAGTACTGGAACACGTTCACTACGAGGTAGAGCAGGAAATAAGGGCGCAGCAAAAAACAGAACTGCTGACCATACAGCGCAAGCGCGAACTGCTGGCCAACATTGCCACCGGTGAAATGTATGCCATACAAAACTACAAAGGCAAAGACTGCAACCAATGCACCCAGATGGTACGCCCCACCATCAACCAGATGCTCAAAGCCATAGATCTGGACAGCAAACTTGCCGGGCACTATCCCGTAAAGCAGTCAGTAGTTGCCAATGGGCAGTTCACACTGCCCCACCCGCAACCTGCAGAACAGGAAATAAAAAACATTGAAAATGACAACAAAATACAACAAAACCCGTCCCACGCAGGCGGGGCTGTCCGTACACAGCTTGTCCTGCAACCGGCGGGAGGGTTGGAACACCCGCAAAGGGCAGAACAACCTGGGTACCAATCGCAAACCTCCTATGCTCCACTGGATGTGATGGAAAGGGTAGGGATTGAGGTAAGTCCTAAAATCAACAAAACACAACAAATATCGCCTGCTTCCAGTTCGACATGGGTGTAATACCCGCGATGGAACGTAAGGAACTGCTGTCAGGCAATATAACTAAGAATATTTAAGCAGGCTGGTGGCTAAAAACAAAAAAGCCACTCAAAATTGAGTGACTTTTTCCAGTGATCCCGTTGGGACTCGAACCCAAGGCCCATACATTAAAAGTGTATTGCTCTACCAACTGAGCTACGAGATCGCCTATTGTTCTTACTATATTCGTTCAGAACGGGGTGCAAAGATAGGCAACTGTCTATTTTTTCAAAACCTTTTCTGTAATTTTTTAGATCGTAATATATTGTCAGGGCTACAATTTGCCTGAATACATTAAAAACTGGCAACACATTGAAAACAAACAACATACAAAAAAGTTGCTTATATCAATTGTCACAATAATATCAATCTATTGTGTTTTGTTTGTCAATTCGGTACATATTGGGTATTTTGGGCAGCCTTTTGGTTCGATTGTTGTAACTACAATAGTATATGCCCCCTCTAAAAAGCAGCAGGACGGCCATAATAGGAAATTAAAAATTGATTAATTAAACACGTTTTTGACAGCATTGACTACAATGAGAAAAATTACAATTGCAATGTGCCTTTTGATGTTAGGTACAGAGATGAATGTTGCACGGGCAGATGAGCACGGAGAGGGCAACGAACTGAATTATTCTGTATTTCAATCTTACAGGTTTTTAAAAAGCACCAATACAAACCAGGCTGCGGTAACGCAGAGTTATGCCGCTGCAATGCTGCCAGGCTGGAATGCTACCACCGATAAACTGACGGGCATGGCCCGCGATATGTACGGCCCTTCTATAGCCGTACCGGGTGGTACCTTTATGGAAAAGACACAAATACTGATGGGTGACAAGCTAAGAGAGCTGGGTATCAACCGTGCTGAGTGGGCAAATACCCGCAATGTAACCCTGGCGCACGCCTCTTTTGTAGATTATGAGCAGGTACTGGCAGGTCACAAGGTGGTTTTCTCAAATCTTAGCTTCCGCTTTGGTGCAGATGGCAAATTGCAGCGTATAAAAACACGGAGTTACGGCTCTTCTTTTTCAGACATTACCCCTGAACTGACAGCGGCCGATGTATTGGCAGGCACTGCAATGACGCAGGGCATGGCAGGCATGGCCATCGTTACCAGGGAAATAGAAAAAGACTGGGTATGGTTCCCCATACCATCGGCCAATGGCTATACGGTACACCCTGCATGGGCCTTCAGCATGACAGGCACCGCACAGGAAATGCCTTTCGAACTTACCGGCTATGTAGATGCTATGACAGGCGAACTGTTGTACCGCAGCAATGCTGTTAACGAGACTTTTGAAGTTACCGTAAAGGGTAAACTATATGCATCTGCACCTACAGCACCTACTACAGACCTGCCTATTTCTGATATGCGTGTGTCAGTTACGGGTAGTACAGATGTTGTAACAGACGCAAACGGATATGCTGATTTCCCCTCTGCCTTTGCACCGGCAAACGTAACCTACCACGTAAATGGCCCATGGTCTTATGTAAGAGAAGGTGGCAACCCGGTAAGTTTCCAGGCAGTTATGCTGACATCAGGCGCAACATATGACCTGCCCAGCGCTGATACTTCTTCAAAAGAGTTCAGGGCGGTATCTGCTTTCTATTATGTAAACAGGATTCACGATTACATGAAAAGCTTCTGGCCAACGTTTACAGGTATGGACAATGCTATAAATACCAACGTTGACCTGACCAATAACCAGCAGTGTAACGCATTTTATCAGAACGGGCAGTATTCTATCAATTTCTACCCGCCGCAACCTTCCTGCAGGGCATTCTCAATAGTGTCAGACATTGTATATCACGAATATGGTCATGGCATTTGCTACAGGTTCTACTCATCGCAGGGTACCAATTTCAGCAACGGTGCGCTGGGCGAAGCCTATGCTGACATCTGGGCGATGGGCCTGAACCGCGATGGTGTGGTAGGCGATGGTGCATACCTGAATGGAGGAAACATCAGGAGCTACACGGGCGCTCCTAAAGTATACCCTACAGATATAAGGGGTGAAGTACATGCTGATGGTGAAATAATAGCAGGTGCATGGTGGGATGTTGCGCAGAACATGGGCAGCATAGATGACATGATGGATTTGTTTGCCCTGACACACTATGACGTGCCTAACGCACCTAATGGTATGGAAGGCGATCTGTATTATGATGTACTGATATCTGCACTGATGAATGATGACAACGATGGTAACCTGGGCAACGGCACACCGCATTTCACACAGATAGCTGAAGCTTTTGCACGCCATGGCATCTATTTACTGAACGATGTAGATTTTGAACATACAGAAGTAGCCCACCAGGCTGCTAACACACCGGTATCTATTTCTGGTAACTTAATATTGACCAACCCATCGTTTTTCAACAATATATTACTGCACTACCGCAACCGCTATGCAGGCACCTGGGATTCTGTAGCTATGACCAATACATCGGGCAGCACCTACACAGCACAGATACCTGCTATGCCAGGTGGCGCAATAGTTGATTATTTTTTCAGCGCTCGCGATATAATAAATGAAGCAGTAGGCGTTCCGTCAAGGTACAATCCTTATGCAAATGCCTCATTAAACACACTGCCATACCAATACGGTGTAGGGCTGAATATCCCAAGGTATAAGTATGATTTTGAAGGTGACATTACAGGATGGCAGATAGGCATGCCCAGCGATAACGCAAGCAGTGGATTATGGGTACACGATGTACCAGTAGGCACGTTCACATCAGACAACCTGCCTATTCAGCCAAATAACGACCACACAACAGGCTCGGGCAAATGCCTGGTAACGGGTAATTCGGCTTCGCCTACATTCAACGAGGTAGCCAATGGTATCACAACTGTTATGACACCTTCGTTCAACCTGCCGTTTTCAGAGCCTGTGGTGGAATATTACCGCTGGTACAGCAACAACAGGGGAAATAGCGCCAACCTTAAGTCTGACTTCTGGTCTGTAGAAATGCACAGTGGTACCAGTCCTTTCTGGCAGAAAGTAGATTATACCAAAGAGCCTGACCAAAGATGGAGAAGAAGGATATTCAGGGTGAGTGAATACCTGCCAGGTGTAAATACCAGCATACAGCTGCGCTTCATTGCTGAAGATGCTGTAAACAATAATGCCCCTGCCAATGGCCAGAACGTTGTAGAGGCTGCTATAGATGATTTCATTATTTATGAGGGTACGCCTTTGAACATCAGCGATATGCCTGAAAACATCAAGGCTGAAGTATATCCTAACCCTGCAGATGATAAAGTGAACATTGCATTGCCTGAAGGAAGCAAAGGCTCTATAACAATGTATGATATTACCGGCAAGGTGATAACTACAGTAAATGTTACTGAGGCGACTACCAACTACAGCATACAAACATCGGGGCTGGTGCCCGGCAACTATATGGTGCTGATGCAAACGCAATATGCGGTGCAAAACACTACAATAGTTGTAAGCCACCGTTAAGCATAAAATATATTAGTAAAAAGCAAAGGCCGCCCGTTGGGCGGCCTTTGCTTTTTACACCTTTACCAGTTTCCATTTGCCCCGCCTGAACAATATAATGGCGGCTACAGCTATAGCACTTTCTGCTATGGCTATGGCAGAGAATACCCCTTTGGGGCCCCAGTCCAGCACAATGGCCAGGCAATATGCCAGCGGTATCTGGAAGGCCCAGAAACCCAGCAGGTTAAGGATGGTAGGCGTCTTGGTATCACCGGCGCCATTAAATGCCTGTGACAGTACCATACCATACCCGTAAAACATGTACCCGAGGCATACGTACCGCAGGCACTCTACCCCATGGCGCACTACCGCTGCGTCTTTATTGAAGATCATTACAAGGTCTTTTGCAAAAATGAAAAAGACAATAGCTATTGTACACAGGAATATCATATTGAACAGCGAGGCACGCCATGCAGATGTTTCAGCCCTGTCTGGCTGCTGCGCGCCCAGGTTTTGCCCTACCAGCGTCGCCGCTGCATTGGCCATACCCCATGCCGGCATAATGGTAAAGGCTATGATACGGATGCCTATGGTATAACCGGCCAGGGCATCGTTACCGAAATGTGATATGATGCGCACCAGGAATATCCAGCTGGCTGACGCTATCAGGAACTGTGCCGTACCGCCCGATGCCATTTTAATTACATTTACCATTATTGGCATATCGGGAGAAATGTGCTTCCTCAATATCTTTATATAGCCCCTGCCTTTAAATAAATGGTACACCTGGTAGCATACACCTGCGCCCCGGCCTATTGTTGTAGCTATAGCCGCACCAGCAAGCCCCATAGCCGGTATAGGGCCAATACCATATATCAGCGTAGGGCATAGTATTATATTAAGCCCGTTGGCCAGCCACAAAGAGCGCATGGCTATGGCCGCATCACCCGCACCACGAAACACCCCGTTGATGAGGAAGAGCATAATGATAACGATATTGCCACCCAGCATTATCTGCGCATAAGAGGCATTGGCCTCTACCAATGTGGGACTGGCGCCCATCAGTAACAGCAGGTCTTTTGCAAATACAAGGCCTGCAATGCTCAGCACTACGCTGATGGTGCCGCCGGCATATATAGCCTGCATACCCGCATGGGCCGCCCCATCTTTATCTTTTTCACCGGTACGGCGGGCCACTACGGCTGTGGCGCCCATGCTCATACCCCATGCCAGGGAGTAGATGATCATCAGCATAGATTCTGTAAGGCCTACGGTGGCTACTGCATCCACACCCAGCTTTGCTACGAAAAAAACGTCCACTACGGCAAACAGAGACTCCATCATCATCTCCAGTATCATGGGTACCGATAGCATGAAAATGGCGCGGTTGATACTGCCCTTGGTAAATTCCTCCTCAGCGCCTGTTATAGCAGCCTTCAGCAGGTAAAATATATTGATAAAACGCGAGTTGTGTACACGCTGCGACATGATATAAATTTTAGAATATTGAAAATAAAAATACGGACAAGAGCAATGTGGCGCTTACATTGCCAACAACTTTGAGAATTCATCGCCTGTGCGGTGCAGGCGGTATGCTTAGATATCCATCGTTCGTAGAATAAGAATGCAAATATAAAAAACTTTTTTACCCGTTTCCAAAAAACAGTTTCGTTAACCGGATGTTATATGCCTGCCGGCATATCCTGCTTCTACATACAATTATTATATTACCGTAAAACCGAACGTAAAATGTGGGTAAAAATCACTTCAATAGAACAGCTGGCATCTCTGCATGAAGGATCTATGGTAGCCATATACCCATTGCAGGGCGCGCCCAGTGACAGTTTTGACGAGTCTGACCCTGAGCAGGTATCGCACAGACTGGTGTCTGAAAACTATGTTGAAGAAAATATGCTAACTACTACTGCACTGCAACGCAAGGACGAAGCACGCATATTAACTCCCACCGGCATGGGCGGCATAATGTTCAGCCCGGGTGGAATAAGCTATGTAGATATAATAGAACAGGGTGCTTGGTGGATGCAACAGGGCTATTAACCCCTCCTGGTAAAATAATAGTCGCAGGCATCATTATAGCTGGAGCTAAATATCACTTCGTTTTTACACAGCACAATATATCCGTCCAGGTATGCTGATGGGTTAGTTGTAGTGATTGTCCAGTTATCGCCTGCGCTATTTTGAGTAAGCGTCCAGCTACCTTCTTCTATTACTGCACTGTTTTCATATACTTTATACAGGCCACCATCACTAAAAGTAAGTACTACTATTTTACCGGCGGAAAGGGTTTGGTCTTTTGCGCCATAGCAGGTATAGCTTTGCCATACCCATGTGCCTTGCAGGTTGGCATTTATCTGTGACGGGTACGGATTTTCCTTATTGTGACATTTCCGTATATGGTCGATATGAGGCCGTGGTACAGGCTGCTGCTTCGTTGTATCAGCTTTTTCTTTGTTACAGGATTGGGTTCCAGTGACAAATGCAAATATTGCTATACAACATACACCGGCAGATAATACAGTTTTGAAGGCTGATGATATTCTCATACAAGCAAATTAATTGTTTTAAATATAACTCAATAAAAAAGCCGCTATTGTGTAGCGGCTCTTATTTATTGTTACCAATCCGGCATTATCTTAAATCTATCACTTCTACACCTGGGTGCTTCTTTGTATCAAAAGCAAATGTTGCATCAGTAACCGCCGGAGAGTTTGGCGTATAGTTCTTTATATCATAGCGGTAGCTATTGCCGTTCTTCTCTTGTATCTGCCCGCCTACAATATTTTTGTCTTTGCTCACTGCCATTTCCACCTTGGTAAAGCCTTTACCGGTTTTAGGCGTCAGCTCTATTATATCGCACACCTTACCATTTACCTTGCGTTCGCCGGCATATTTATAATTGTACTCTTTATCAAAAATATTGCTGCTGAATATTTTCGTTGGTGATATCGTCTGGGCATCGGGATTGTAATCTGTTACCTGTACTTCGTTGGTAGCTTTTACATATGTCCATACAGTTTTGTTATCACAGATAATTTCCTGCCCTGCAATGCTTACACGGTACTTAGGACCTTTCATATAGAAGGTGCCCGCTTTCTTATCATTCACTCCGCCGCCCTTCAACTCAAGCGTAAAATCTGCCTTTACAGTCTTCAGGCTGCTTATTTTTTTGTATGCTGCGTCTAGTATGCCTTTTGCTTTTGCATCTGTCTGCGCAGCAGAGGGTTGCGTCATTGCTCCTACTGCCAGTGCACATAAAATCAGTACTTTCTTCATCTCGTTTTTATATTTTATTATGGGTATAACAATCTTTTATACGAAGGGTTGCAAAGGTAAGGCCAATAAAACATAAAATAATGTTATTAATCATTTTCCAGGCTTTATCATTTATTTATGAACGTTTTGAAATGCAGCGTGTTATATTACTATACATTATTTTGAACAACTAAAAACCAGGCGTTATGAACGAGAAAACTAAAAATATGTTGCATAAAATGCACGATATGACACAAGAGTGCGAAGTAGCACCTAAAAGTCTTCTGCAAAGAGGTAAAGACATGATCAACAGAATCAACTTTAAAGGAGTAAATAAGCCGATGGTAAGCGCCGGTGCACTAGGACTGGTAGCAGCCGCGGGACTTACTTATTACCTGGCGAAAAGATAGTAGTAGTAGTATGATTGATAGAAAACGGGGAATGTCTGTAATAAACATTCCCCGTTTTTGTGTTTGGGTAAGTTGTATGTTACATCAATACCAACTGTACGGTATGCCTTGTTTTCTGCTCCAGCAGTATATGCCTGCCTTTGGTAAGATCGCTTAGTACCTCCGGCGTATAATGCCTGATGGTGAGCAGGCTCAGGTCCTCATTATCAGACACGTTATAGTCTTTGCTGAGTATGGACACCAGTTCCTGCAACTTGCCCCGCTGGTTGTCTATACAAGCCACAAAACTGATAGCTGCATTCTGTATCAGGTTCACCTGTATGTTCAGTTTATGAAACACATCGTACAGGTCGCGCAGTTTACTTTCTGTAATGAAGGAGAAATCTTTGGCTGTCAGCTTCAGCAGTACCTGGTTGCCTTTCTGCACTATCAATGGGGGATAAAACATACTGCTTACCTGGTTCATCACCACGGTGCCTTTCAGATTCCTGTCCAGGAAGCATTTTACATACAACGGTATGTTGTTATTTTGTAGTGGTTTTATTGTTTTGGGGTGTATTACCTGCGCGCCATAATAGGCCATCTCTATTACCTCATCATAGCTTATGGCATCTATCCTTACGGTATTGGCAAACTTCTTAGGGTCAGCATTCTTCAGGCCTTCCACATCCTTCCATATGGTTACGCCTTCAGCATGCAGCCAGGCAGCAAGTAGTGCGGCCGTATAGTCAGACCCCTCCCTGCCCAGCGTAGTGGTGGCATTGTCTGACGTAGCGCCTATGAAGCCCTGTGTAACAATACTTTTTCCCTCTTGCAGCAAGGGCATTAGCTTCTGCTGCGCCTGTTGCATAGAATATTCGTTATCTACCCTTGCATCACGGTAAGTATCATCGGTACGTACAATATCACGCACATCTACCCAGGCCAGGTTCATACCCTGCTGTTGCAGGAAGAAGGCGAAGATGCGGGTAGACAGCAACTCGCCTATACATACCACCTGGTCGTAAGTGTAATCGTATTTATGATTTGATGCATCATCAATAGCCCATTGCATTTCTGTAAAGAACACATTGAGTGCCTGCTCTGCCTCTGCATGATATTTGGGGTCCAGCACTGCCCTTGTGTATTCTATATGCTGTTTTTCCAGCACCTTCGCCTGGTCTGCAGCACCCTGTTTATCGCCCTTGCAGGCCGCATCCACTATGCTTTCCAGGGCATTGGTAGTTTTACCCAATGCTGATACTACTAATACTACCGGCTGTTTTGCAGCTTCAATAATAGGCCACAGGGCCTGCATACGCTCGGCGGTGGCTATAGATGCCCCTCCAAATTTGTAAACTTGCATTTTATCTATTCAAAGTTTAAAGAATAATCGTTGTTATAATTTTATTAACTGAGTACCACCAGCTTTTGCAGCGCGTTTTCCAACATACCCAGCATTTGGGGTATCTCCTCTTTGCTGCAAGTGCCGATGCTTAACCTGTACCATGGAGATTGCCTGTTGGCACCAAATGCATAAAACGGCACTATTGCCAGCTTTGCCTCATTCAGCAGGTATTCCGTAACATCGGCCTGTGTAGCGAGTGCTTTGCCATCTGCATCTTTACCGGCAAGGTCTATACTGATGGTAAGGTATATAGCAGCCTGCGGCACTATGGCATCTACAGGATACCCCTTTTCTTTTAACGCAATGATACCATTGTATATAGCCCAGAGCCTATCTTCCAGTTGTTTTTTAAAGAATGTAAAATAGTTGTCTATCGCATCTTTCTGAGCCAGGTATTCAGCCGTAGCCACCTGCTCTGCCATGGGCGCCCAAGCGCCTATATGGCTGAGCAGCGCCTTCATCTTTGCTATAACATTTACCGGCCCTAAAGCCCAGCCCACACGCACACCTGTTGCCGCAAACGCCTTGGATATGCCATCAATAAAAATGGTGTACTCTTTCATTTCCGGCCTAAGCGATACAGGATTGTAATGTCCTGTTTCGCCGTAAGTAAGTGAGAAATACATCTGGTCGAACATCAGGTAGAGTTTCTTAGCATCGCCACGCCGCTTGTTCTCTTCCAGCACCAGGTCGCATATCTTCTCCAGTTCAGCCCTTGCCAGTGTAGTGCCTGTAGGATTTTGCGGTGTACACAGGCACAACAATGCGGCCCCCTCTATATGCGGCGCAATATCGGCAGCTACAGGCATAAAATCATTTTCGGGGGTCACTTCTATCACGCAATGCTCACCACCATTCATATGTGTATAGTGGTTGTTATTCCACGATGGTACGGCATATATCACTTTATCTCCGGGATTTACCACTGTGCGGAACAATGAATAGATAAGCGGGCGGCCACCTGCTGCTATCTGCACTTCGTTAGCTGCATACGCTATGCCTTCCCTGTCTTTTATGAAAGATGCTACAGCCTGCCTTAGCTCAAGTATGCCATCGCCTGCGGGATAATTTGTACGCTTATCACGATAAGCTTGTATGATAGCATCTTCCAGTTCTTGCGGAATGGGAAATATCTGCGGGTCGAAATCGCCTATCGTATAGTTATATATCTTCTCCCCGCGGTTTACGCGTATGGCAATCTCGTTGCCCAGGCGTACGATCTCCGACCCTATCAGTGTTTCTGCAAGCTGGCTTAACTGGCTCATTTTCTGTTTATCTTTTTTCCAGGTTTAGGCTGAAATTAAAAAAGGCTTACCCTTGTGAGGTAAGCCCGCTTAATAGTATGTTATAACGTTACATAAGACTACTACGGCCTACCTGCTGTAAGTCGTTTCAGTTTCTTATATGCCTTTTTTGTCATCATTTGTGGCGCAAAAATAGATGTTTTATAATAATATCCAAATATTATTCAAATATCTCTTTCAAAGACTTAGGTCTTTTTTCTTCCAACCATTGGAAACGGCTGAGACGCAATGAAGGTAGGTTCACTTTATCAAGCGGTGTCATTTTCTGCTTTACGTCCTTCTCAAAATAGATGTATTGTATCTGCTGGTCTTTAAAAAGCACACGCATACGTACACTGCTGGCTTCGTTCACGCCTATGTAAGCATCGTTATCGTCTTTAGAAAACTGTATGGCCTCTGCATTGGGCTTTACCAGCACTTCGTTGATCGTATTGTCTTCAAAATAGGCAGTAAGTGTTTTACCCTGTACCTGGTCGAACAACTGCGCTTTGTCAGGCCCCGACTGTGATACAACAAATGCCTTGTCGGGAACGAACATCTTCTTCAGCTTATTACTATCTGTGTACAATAAAATAGTATCGCCCGTTACCTGGCTGCGGCGCGACCACAATATGGGGTTGTATATCATCTTCATGATAGAATCCTTCTGCGAATAGACAATACTATCGCAAAGGCCCTGCATGGAGTCTGAAAAAATCTTTACGTGGTGATAACCTATAAAATAGCGGGCGTCTGATGTGTCCTCAGCAGCTACAGCGGTTGTATCCGCTATCATTACGGTTACCTCTTTTTTCTTTTTGCCTTTACCTACTGTTTTTACAATAGCTATACTATCCCGTACAGGTACTACAGGCGCCATAAAAAATGTATCGGCCCTGATAAAAAGACTGTCGTCGCCATTCATTTTTTTCATGACGGGCTTTACGGTGGCCAGTGTAGTTTTTTTACGCTCGTTCATGTCTGCTACCTGGCAATAAAGTGTTACCTGCTGCGCGGTATCTATGGCTATAACATTACCCCTGGCTTTTGCAAAGCCCACCGTCTTATTATAGTAAAGGCTATCGGCTATCATGTCCTGTTCTTTGGTAATGATAGAAGAGCGGCAGGGAAAATGCGCTATTTGCTGTATGCTGCTGTAGGTACCGCAGTTGGTTTTCAGCACTGAAGAATCGCTGGTGACTACCGAATTGCCGTAAAAGGTTGTCACCTTCGTTTCGGTATTATACCCCATATCGTCAGATATGATGGTGTATTCAGGGTCGTACACATGCACGTCGTCTTTAAAGCGTGCATCCTTGCTCCTTATGTTATATACCCCGGAGTTGCTGGTAAGTGTTGTGGCATCGCTTTGCAGGGTGCCTCCTTTTGAATACACGCCTATTTTAGTGGCCATGTCATATTCCACCTCGGTGGCCCACAGGTTATCCTTGCCATCAGTAAGGCTTACATTGCCCTGCAGGAATGCTTTTTTTGTGTTGCCTGTATATTTCAGGTAGTCGCTGATGGCCTGCGTACCATCGGGCTGCACTATCATCACATTGCCAAAGGCTTCAAAGTTGTTGCTTTGCAGGTTTACATAAGCACTGTCACAATACATGGTATTGCCCTCCTGCTTTAGTTCCACATTGTTCACCAGCTTGTTGTAGGGTACACTGTCTGTAGTAATATATTCCTGGTAGCCCGCGCTTACAATCTCAATATCCACCTTTTTAGCTGTATCTGCCTTTGCGCCCTGAGCATAACCCTGCACAAGGCCAAAACATACCATACATAGCAGTAGAAATGAAAATCGCTTCATTTGAAGAGTTAACGGCGATAACCCTTGTATCGCTTAATTGATTTGTTAATCTTTCTGTTTTTTCCTTCCGAAAATTGTAACATTTATATACCGCCATGGACGTGCATTGATATCCGCCATCAGGTCGTTTAGCGACTTCATAGTCGTCGTCAGGTTGTTGTACAATTGCTTATCATTTACCACCATACCCAGAGAGCCTTCGTTATTATTTATCTTTCTGAGGATACCGTCCAGTTGTTGCGCAGCAGATTCCAGTTCTTTCACAGTTTCCTGTATGGGTGCGCCCGAAAGGTTGTTGGTGGTTTTTTCAGCGTTTTTAATGATGTTCTCTATGCTCTGGTTGTTATTAGCCAGGTTGGTAGAAATACTGTTGGCATTCCTGATGATAGATGCCAGTTGCTCGCTTTCATTATTCAGCTTTACAGATAATTCTGAAAAGTTTTTCATCGTTACGTCCAGCGATGTTACCGTATTGGCCAGGCTGTTGGCGGTTTGTTCGTTCAGCACACCGCTTACACCTATCAGCACCGTATCCAGCGTGGTTATTACATGCCTTAAGTCCAGTATCAGCGGGGATAATTCCAGCGACAGGTTATCTATGATACCGCCCTCTATAGAAGCAGGTAAAGTAGCACCATCTTCTACCATTTGCGTACCACTGCCCAGTTTCAGGCGTATTATTTTTGTGCCCAGCAGGTCGGCAGATGCAAGCTCTGCAGCTGTACCTACAGGGATGAGCACATCTTTATCCACCGTCATCGTCACCCTTACTTTATCACTATCCAGCAATTCTATATTGCCTACCCGGCCCACGCCCAGCCCTTTTACCTGCACGGCAGAAGAAGATTGCAAGCCCTGCACATTGTCATAATAGGCGTAGTATTCTTTTTCCCCTGAAAACAGGTTGGACCCTTTTAAGAAGTAAAAACCAGCAAAAAAAACAAGCAATGAAACAGCCACCAGCGCACCAGTCTTTACCTCTTTGGAAAACCTCATAGAAATTGTCAATTTATTAGCAAAAGTAATAAAGGCCGCTTAAAAGCGGCCAATTAGTTTTATAAAAGCCCTCAACACATATCCTAAAAATCTGTGCCGATGGAAAAGTGCAGTAATGGTTTCCTGGTATGATTGTCTGTATTCCATGCACAATCGAGCCTGCCAAAGTAGCCAAACAACATGGTCCTGATACCTATACCGTACCCCAGCCCTATAATGTTCTTAGGGTCATCTATCGTTACCAAAAGCAGGTTGGTCTGGGAGGCCTGCGTGCCGGGGTCTGGGAAATACCGGGTATTACTGGCTGTAGCATCTGTTGGCCATAATTTATACCAAGCAGAACCGACATCAGCAAAAGGCACCAACTGCAGGTTGCGCAAAACTGGCGATTGTATAGGCCTGTTCAATAAAGTAGTAAGTACAGGCACCCTGAATTCTGTATTTAAAACGCCATATGTGTTGCCATTCCACGAGTTTTGTTCGTAGCCCCTCATATTGGTTGCCAACGCCTGGAAGGCATATTGCTCACCGGGACGTATAGGTGCATCGTCAGAATACTTTGCACCCAACCAGTTGTCCACACCGCCTACGAAGTACAGTATCTTTTGCTTGCCGGCAGAATGTGCCGCTGCGAAACGTATAGCGAACGTAGCATTTTTATATATCTTCTGGTAAAAACGTATATCTGTACCCAGGTTGTAAAAACCACCGCCACCACCATTCAGGCGGTACAGGTATTCAGCAAAAAACTTTACCCTGAAACCCCTGTAGATATTTATAGTAGGATTAATGCTGTTATCATATACATATTCAGCCTTACTCATCATCCAATACTTCTGCCTGTCGGGCGCGGGGTAAGAGAGGCTCAGGGTATCCTGTGCTTTAAAGGCGAGCGCATCCCTCCTTAAACCCAGGTGCAGGCGCACACTTTCAAACTTATTCAGCGGGTAGCTGACGCTTCCCTGTAGCATATCCATAGTGGTTTTGCCAAGTTGCTCGTTCTGCAGCTCAAAACCGTTTGTAGTATCTATATAGGTGACAACATAGTTTGAAAACTGCGTTTGCCTCAGGTACAGCAGGCTCCAGTCAACCAATCCCTTGGCATTTTCAAACTGCATAAAATACGCCATCCCCGAAAAATTGACAGGTAGCCTTACCCCGCCCGTAAACCGGTAATCCTCCATCAGGTCGTCGAGGCTTACTGTAACCATGCCCCCAAGAGACGGGTTTACATATTTATTGGCATTAAGGTCGGCCGGCTGGTAGCGTGTGAACAAGACAGAATTGTCTATGCGTATGCTAAAAAAATCGGGCTTGAAATTCAGCTTATAAGCCTGTGCTTTTAATTTATAATAAGTGCTGTCTGTCAACTCCACTTCGTCATCAGATAGCGTCCTTCTCTGCAGCTTTTTATCCGCTTTGGTTTCTTTTACAACTACCGGCTCTTCAGTATCATCGTCTTCAAACTGTGTTTCAAAAGCATTCCCCCTTTTCAATACAGGCTCATCTTCTTTTACATCTATGCCGGTATTGCCCATAGCATCTTCGTTAATGACGCTCCGCTTTTTGTTCGCTTCAGACTCTTTCAGCAATGTAGGCTGTGGTGATGTTGCTTTTATATCTGTAGTCTGCAATTTCTTATAATATATCTTGTATTTACCGCCCACCTGCAAAACATCTGCCACCTGGTTGCTTACAGGGCTGTACTGGTGTGCAATAATGTTGCGCGCGTGGTCTGTAACGGGCACTGTGTAAGATGTGTCACGGCGTTTTATATCTTTTCCCATTACAATTATGTACTGGTTGTTTATACCGCTCTCATTATACAGGTATGCATAGTTATCCGCACCGTACTGTATGGGTTGCGATATGTCCCCTGTCTTTACATCTGTAAGTTGCAGCAGTTCTTTCTGGCGTGTAGTGGTGTTGTAAAAATAAACGTTCATAGGCCCGGTGGGCAGTTCGTTTATTGCCAGCGGGGCGTCCAGGTTTGGCTTAGATCTGTTTGAGATAAACAATATCCCCCTGCGAGAGCCACCACTGACGTACCATGGCTGTAAATCGTCCCATGCGTCGTCTGTAATGTTTTTCATCCTCTTACCACGAATGGTGAATTCATACAAATCTGTTTTCCCTTTTTTTATGGCGGAGAAAATCATTTTGTCATCATCCTCCATAAAGGTCATGGTTAATACCCTGTCAAAACGGTTTTGTGGTATGTCATAATTTTCAATCTTGGCCTTCAGCGCATTATATATACGCAGGTGCACATCATTTTTTTTCCGGTAGAGTATAGCCAGTTTATAACCTGTGTTAGACCATGTAAGGATGGGGTAATCAGGGTCTGGTGCAGCACTGTAGTCCAGTATGCCACCGGCAAGTATTGTAGAGCGCGCCTGTGTTTTTGACGTCTTCTGTATGTGTACTTTATATTCGCCATTTTTCCATGCTACGTATGCTACATCCTGCCCTGTGGGTGATACGCGGATATCTTTTATCACAGTACCATCTTTCGGTATATCTATTTCTATCAGCGCAGTGTTGCTATCGGGTATTTGCTGGCGGGCTTCGTCCCTGGCGTAAACGTCCTTATAAAACACTATGGCAGAATCGTAAGCCTGCCGCACCTTCATGCCCAATGTCATTTTTACACCCTGGTTCAGGCTGCTTTTTAGTTGCGTAGTATATACCAGGTTCTTCATGTTCCCCTCGCCATAGCGGTCAGATACATATTTCCAGAAGGCTTTTCCAGCCAGTTCAGGATTAACTTCAGCAAGTTTGTAAAACCCTTCTTCAGGGTAAGATTCCATCAGGTTTTTCCAGTCGCTGTTGGCGTTGGCATCCCAGCCATCTACCAGGTAAGAAATAAATCCGTTCACCGTCCACTCAGGCAGGTTCAGCAAAATGGCGTTGCGCACCACTTCGCGCAGGGTTTCACCAAACAGCATCCTTTCCATAACTACCCTGGCCATGCCGGAGCGTGTCTGCCTGCGCAGATCTGTATGTACGCCTGTAAAATATACCACCAGTTTATCGCCCACAATATCTACGGTGCCTGCAGGTATGTCCTGCAACTGGGAATCGAACTTGCGGCCAACGTTTGTTTGCTTGTACTCGTCAAAAGAGTTATAAAGTATAATATTGAACCTGCCGGGAAACTGGCCACCAAGTTTACTCTCTATTACTGCAATATCATTTTCCACCTGCTCTGCCACATACCTTGCCAGGCCTACGCCCGACCTGTCGTAGTGATAAATACGAAAATGTTTGGTGTCAAAAAACCTCCATTTGAATTTTCTGTGTTGTATCCTGTTCTGTCCATATTTTTCTACATTGGTCTGGGCCGCTATATCCTGCGGCGCTACCAATAGCAAAAAACATATATTTAGTAATAAAGCTGCTATTTTAAGCCTCGGGCAAAAGTGCATAGTTACTGGATATTATAATATTGGTTTGCTAATTTACTTGTCAAATAAATCGTACACAGTAAGTTTGCTATCTAAATTACAAAAAAAGCGCTTCTTCTATGCTATATACACAATCTTTTGTTTTCAACCCCTTCCAGGAAAACACGTACATCATATATAACGATGAAAAGCTGTGCTGGATTGTGGACCCCGGCATGCATAATGCAGCTGAACTGCGTCATTTTACCGATTATATACGCGAGCATAAGCTGGTGCCGCAAAGCATCATCAATACCCACGCGCATATAGATCATATTTTTGGCGTGGCGGCGGTTACCGACCTATACAAAATACCGTTTGGCATACATGAAAAAGACCTGCCGGTGCTCAACAGCGCGCAGGGTTCTGCAGCTATGTTTGGTTTTGATTTTGGCGCTATGCCTAAAGTTGATTTCTACATACAAGAAGATAGCCCTTTAAAACTTGGCGACGACGAGATAGATGTACGTTTTGTACCAGGCCATTCTCCCGGAAGTGTTGCGTTTTATTATAAGGCGGGCAACTGGGTAATAGCCGGAGATGCCCTGTTTAATGGCAGTATAGGCCGTACAGACCTGCCGGGTGGTAATCACACCCAACTGATAACATCCATAAAAACCCAGCTACTGACGCTGCCAGGAGAAACAAGGGTACATTCAGGGCATGGGCCTGATACTACCGTAGGGGCAGAAAAAAACCACAACCCATTTCTTACAGAATAGGCTCGTGAAGGAGCAGTTCCGTATGCTTCAGATAAGGCACTACAGGGTGCAGGTCTATCGTTGCGCAATAGGCCATATCATTTTCAAGTCCGTATGCAGATAAGCGGCGGTAGTGGGAACTGTTGCGTAAAAAATCTATGGGTTGGCCACCATCCATACTATTATACAGCGTCTCCGCCGCACGTGCGCTGTCGCAATTTATATCAAAGCAGTCCTTTACTTTATTTACTACAGCGCCGGCAAACAGAGTATCTTCCAGGTTGAAACGGTCTTTCCAAGCTGCGCAGGCCAGCAACACATTCCTGTTCTTCTTCACCAGGAAGTCGCAGACAGCGCTAAGGTTTACAAAAGAACCCGTGATAATGGTGTCTGCGCCATGTATCATATGCAGCAGCTTGGTACCATTAGTGGTAGTTAACACCAGTGTCTTGCCTTCTATAAATTCCCTGCCATATTCAGATGGGGAGTTACCATGTTGCAGGCCCTCTACAATATGGCCATTTCTTTCGCCAGCTGTCACACTGTTTTCAATACTATTGCCCAGTTCTATACATTCGTCCACATTGGCAACAGGTATTACTGCCTTAGCTTTGTTATACAAAGCAGTGGCAATAGTAGATGTTGCCCTGAACACGTCAATTATAACCACAACAGCCTCTTCAGTATTGTATAAATGCAATAATGCGGGCGATAAACAAACTTCTAACTTCGGTTTTTCCATTACCATCGGGCACCAATAAAATAAGGTTGCAATATTAAATAAAACACCGCAAAAAGGGTGACTGTGGAAATAAAAAAGCTGCCGTTTTGAGCGGCAGCTTTTCCTTTATCATTCATGTGGTGGTATTAATACACCCACATATCGTGTTCTTTGTTAAATAACATTTCGCTTGCTTTCTGGCCCTCATACAGCGCCTCCAGCGGAGACATACGCCTGTTCGAATATGTCATATCAAACGGATTGCTGGTTTTTATGATTTTGCTTGCGAAGAACCTGCCTTCGAAGAAATCGTACCACGTCATACGCGCTACATCATTCTCGGGATTGAATACCTCGTACTGCGCCAGCATAGGCCTCATTTCAGGATAGTACAACCAGAACACCGCCTGGGATGCACGGTACATACCTGTAGCCTCGTCTATGATATCCTTGATAGGTGCAACACCTATGATACGTACTACCATGCGGCCAAGGTTCCTGTCAAAGTTCCATTCTTCTTTTATCCTGTACTTGGTTACGATATCAGGGTTGAACTCACGACGAGTAATAACCTGTGTAACATCACCTGTTATCGGGTCAACCACTTCATTCGTATCCGGCTGGCCTATCATCATCTCCATTATCTGTTCACGTGTCAGCGCATTTGTAAAGCGGTCATCTACGTTAGAGTAAGCCTTTATTTTGCCTTTCTTTACCGCATCAAGAATGATCTCAATGAAATAACCACCACCGGTATAATCATCACCCGGATAACGGAAAGCCATGTTCTGCTTTTCGCGGATGTCTATCTCGCGCCACACTTTTTTGCTCCACATCACATCGTTTTCACGAAGTGGCTGCCACTCAAGTATGTGCGTAGGATGTTCTATCCTGTCAAAAGCACCATCCCTTACCAGTGAAGGTTGCCAGGTTTCCTTTACACCTTCTTTGGCACTGAACTGGGAACTCGGGTCCGTTGTTGAGTTATCCTGGGCAAACGCTACCCCACCAAACGACACCAATACGGCTGTAGCTGCAATTCTATATGATTTGAGGATATTCATAATTCCGATAATGATTTGCTTTAAAATTTAATCTAACGTTAAATTTATAAAAATTTTTATAAAAGTAAAAAAGTAATGGAGTTCAGTTTTCTGACACGACCGTCTGGTCCCCTGGCTTTTATTTCTTCAAAATAAACCCTGTCGCCTGGTTTGCTACGTTTAATAGCGTCGATGATATCTTTGTTTTTGTTCAGATATGCATCATCAGATTTAAACGGACCTTGCAATTCCCCACGTTTAGGCAACAAGCTCATTTCATAACCTGTAACTACAAAACGTGTGTCAAAGTCAAAGTTTTTCAAGGAAGCAACCACACCTATCTGCGCTTTTAAAGTGCTTGAAGGAATACCACCACCAGACTTTCCACCTACTTCAGGTACAGGGTCAGGAATGTATTTTACACGCACTTCCATACCACCTACCCTTTTCACTCCTGCTTCAGTTTTGGCATTGATATTTGCCATTACTTTACCAGGCTTGCTGGCTTTCACTACATAGTGGCCTATGCCCTCAGCAGTATTTGCTGTCACATCTGCACCATCTATGCCTACAGATATATCCTGCAAAGAATAACCTGCGGCAGACACTGTAATCGGGTTGTCAACACCTATATAAAACACGTTCATTTTATCAAGCTGTATAGACGCACCAGTAGAACCTACCATGTACTGGAATTCGAAGTCGCGTTCTTCCTGCCTTCCACCTAAATCTATAGCCACGCGTCCTTTCACTGTTTTCAGGCCGATGCCGGATGCGGTTACTTCATATTGGCCAACACCATCTTTTATTTCTTTGATAGAACCGCCACCACCTGTGATAGATATACGCGGGTCAAGACTTTTATTATAGGCAGCCAACAATATCTTAGCTTCTATCTTTTGTCCTTCCAGGGCATAACTTGTAGTCGGTACCGCAATAGCTTCAAAGGCGTCAAATTTAATTACCTCTTCGCCCGATTCTGCTGCAAGTTGGTTCAGTATCAGCGCTTCACTGTTCCTAATGTCATTCTGAAATTTAGACATCAATGTAACAACCGCCATTGTAGGCATATTATAGAAGTAAGCAGTTGCCCAATCACCCTGGGGGTTATTGTCGCTTTTCTCTACATCTACAATTTTTATTGGCAGATCTTTAGCAATCTGTGCTTTGTATTTAGGATTTACGACCCCAAGCAGATCGTTCCTTAAACCAACCAACTGCGCTTTCAGTTCATCACCACCTTTTTTCTCAACAAGCAATAGCGTACTGGCGTCGATGTTGTCTTTACGTTTAATTTCACCGTTTTCTTCACGACCACCGGCTTCGTCTATTACTTTATTTTTCCATTCTTCAAGCTTTGCAATCATCGCAGCAGATTTTGCCTTAACGATCTTAGCGTTGTCGTTGTATTTTTTTATACGGTCGCGTTGCACTGGATCATCCTCTTTCGCCTGGAAACTTTTGTATATCTCATCATTTTTCGCTTCAATAGAGTTGTTTGAAGAAGATATACTTTCATTTATCACTTCGAAAGCGTGCAGGATCTCGGACGATACATTGAGTGCCAGCATTGCTGTCAATACCAGATACATCAGGTTGATCATTAACTGCCGCGGCTCCTTAGGTAGAGACATCCTGTTATAATTTTTCTAAGGTTATTTATTGATTGATTCTACTACTTCTGTTGTTGCTTTATTACCTGCCCTGCATAGCCGCCAGCATATTACCATAAATCTGGTTCAGCGTAGTCAGGTTTTGAGACAGTAATGCTATTTGCTCTTTAGCAGCTACCGCGTCTGTCGCGCTGGAAGCCATAGCATCAGAAGCATTCACCAGGTTGCTATAAAACTTATTCATAGCTTTCAGGTGGTTGTTAGCATCCTGAAGTTCTACTTCATAAATCTGGTTAAGAGAGCCCAGATTCCTGGACAGTACCTGAACCTGCTCATGAAAGCGTGCCGTATCATCTGCAGCATTATTGAAAGACTGCATTGTATTACTTGCACCTATGAATGTGTTTTTCATTTCACCCAGTGCCTGTGCAGCATCGCGAGCGCTTTGAGAATATTCATTAGTAGCAGATGTAACTTCTGTAATATCTTTAATCTGGTCAACCACTGCACCAAACCTCTGGAAGTTATCACCCAGTTTCCTGATGTTAGCAGGAGTGATCTGTGCTTCTTCCATCATTTTATCTAATGATGCGCCCGGAGAAACTTTGCCGGCAGCAGAGTCGAACTTTGTGCCTTTACGATAAGCTTCAACATGTGGGTTTTCATCAATATTCGGATAAAAACGCTCCCAGTAGTAATCTTTATGTGGAGGCAGTAAACCCAGCAGGGCAAAGATGAAAGCCTCGGTAAGCATACCAATCGTCAACATAGGGCCTGCACCGGGCCAGTGTTGCAACTTAAACAGCGCTCCTAAAAGTACTATCGACGCACCCACACCAATAATCAAATTCTTGATATACTTACCCTGTTTGGTCTCGAAAAACAGTGATACTGAACCCATTTCTGTTATTTTTCTGTAGTTGATAAATATTATAAAAATCTTATTCCCTTAATTATTAGCGCCTGTTGTTTAGTGAGCCGTGAATTTGCTCTATTACGCAACGGAAACCGATGTATGCTTTAGCAGTATCTGCAAATTCATAGTCACGTGTACCATTTTGCAGGTAAAATGCAACATCTCTCCAGCTACCACCGCGTATTACTTTGCGCGTCATCCACAAAGGATCGTTCTCCTGGATTTCGTAGTTGATATTAGGATTTAAATCTGCTACAGCCTGGTATGCTGTATTGAAGTATGTAGATTGAGTCCATTCCGACACGTTGCCTGCCATATTATACAGCCCGAAATCGTTTGGCCAGTAACGGTCAACAGGTACTGTGTACAGGCCACCGTCTGCAGCATAATTTCCACGCTGCGGCTTAAAGTTAGCCAGGTAACAACCTTTTTTATTCACTATGTATGGACCGCCCCATGGGTATGGAGACTCTGTACGGCCACCGCGTGCTGCATACTCCCACTGCTCTTCACTTGGCAGTTTGAAGCTACCTTCGAAATACATCTTGTTTTTCTCACGTTCAGACTTCCAAAGGGCAGTCCTCCAGTGACAGAAAGCCACGGCCTGGTGCCAGTTAACACCCACTACAGGGTAGTTATCAAACGCAGGGAACCAGTTGTACTGCATTGCTATAGGCTCGTTATAAGAATATTGCAACTGACGCACCCACACCGTAGTATCAGGATAAACCTTTATGTCATGTTTTTCAACAAAATTCGTACGATCCTGGGCGCCGTTGCGGGCTGCCTGTCCGTAATCAAAAGTTTCGTAGTGGAATACCAGCTTAGAGTTATCAAACTCTTTGCGGCCCCATCCTGACGCTTCAGCAGGAATATAGAAGCTGGCCAGTTGATCCTGAAGGTCAGGATCTTTCCAGTTGATTTTTTTCCTCATATCCACCATCTGCGTACCATCATCAAGATCTATAAAATCTCCTAACATCACGTGCGCTGTAGAATCGCGTACCCAGTTTACAAACTGGCGGTATTCTGCGTTAGATATTTCTGTCGCATCCATAAAGAAGCCTGGAACCTGCGTGGTGCGTATCATCGCATCCTGTTTTCCACGAACATCTTCATCACTTGCTCCCATTTTAAACACACCTGATGGAACATACACCATACCAATAGGAACGGGAGGCCTATAGTTCATCACATTGGGCTCTCCTACCAGTTGACCACCATTGCCGGGTGTTCCGCAGCTTGCAGCGAATGCAAGTAATGCAACAGCTGAGATCTTCAGGGAAAGTTGTTTCATACTACGATTGTTAATTTTTTTTTGCGTTTAGGCAAATAAAGTAAATTTTTGGTAAAGATGCTAATATGCCGCCTTACCGATGCACAATATTTAAAGATTTTTCCAAAAATGCAAGTTTCAAAAAAAAAATTGTTTGTAATGGCAAACGCTAATATGGTGAAAAAACAATTTAGAAACAAGAGGTTATAAATTTATTTTCAAAAGCTCCTGCAACCTTTCTGCATCCTGCACGGGCGCCATGCAGGATGTTGTATCGCAAATATGCACCTGTTCCCGCTCTTCAGCATATTTACCGGCAAGCAAAGGAATACGGCTTGCATCCTGCATTACAGGCATGATATACACCTGTGGATAATAGTCATTCTGCAGCGTTTGCAGCAACATGCCGCCCTTTTGCACACCGGTTACGGCTGTTTTATAGCCTGCAGCCATTCTTTGCCCGTATATGGCCCAGTTTGAAAATGATGTGGCATAGCGCATAGCATTACCTGCCATCTGCCTCAGGACATATTGCCCCTGCTCTACCCAATGGCTGCGTTCCATGAGCATACCGCACAGCACCAGGTTATGCGCCATAACACTGTTTGATGCGGGTACAGAGCCATCGTACAGGTCTGTCTTCCGTGCGGGAATATCCGTTTGTTTTTCTGATGTGAAGTAGAAAAAGCTTTTATCCTCATGCAAAAATTCTCCCTGGACTATCTCTATCATATCAGTGGCTGTAAGAATTAAATATTCATCGCCTGAAACCGATGCCAGCTGCAGCATAGCGGCTATTGCGTATGCATAGTCATCCAGCTTCGCAGCTATTTTTGAAACACCATTTTTGCGGGTGTGCAGCCACTGGCCGTTTACAAAATAACTATCCAGCATCCACTTTGCATGGCGTTGCGCCTGCGCTATATAATCAGCGTTTTGCAGGGCTTTTCCTGCTTTGCTCAAGGCCATATTCATCAGCGCATTCCATGACAGTAAACACTTGTCGTCTGTAGCGGGTCTTATCCTTGTTTTTCTTATCTCCAGCAAAGTGTTATTTACAGTTTTTATCCTGCCAGCTACCTCTTCTTCGCTTATACCGTATTGTGCCGCAAGCTCTGCCGTTGTAGCTGCTATATGCAGTATATTGGTTCCTTCCCAATTTCCTTCTTTGCTGATACCGTAGTGCCTTTCAACCAATTCGTCGCCACCGGTGGCTTCCTGCCATTCCTGCCATGTCCACGTGTAGTATTTCCCCTCTACCCCTTCACTATCTGCATCCAGGGCGCAATAAAAGCCTCCGTCAGGCGCTGCCAGCTCATTGTTTACAAATCCTATGGTTTGCTCTACGATACGCCTGTATTTATCCTCTTTTGTTATGCTGCAGGCATCTGCATAGGCCATTACCAGCAGGGCATTGTCATAGAGCATTTTCTCAAAATGCGACGCCAGCCAGCACGCATCCGTACTGTACCTGGCAAAACCACCTGCAAGCTGGTCGTAAATGCCGCCATCTGCCATTGCATCCAGGCTTTTCAGCGCCTGTTTCAGCGCAGGTTCGTAGCCTGTAAAATGATAGTGTTCCAACAAGTAAGTAATAGCCATAGCTGCAGGAAATTTCGGTGCAGCACCAAACCCTCCAAGCTCTTGATCAGCAGCGTTCAGCAGGGTGTCTGCCACCTTGCGGCAGGCGGCTGCATCCCAATTGCCGTCTTTACTGAAAGCCACAGCAGACAACTGTTTCAGGTAGTTAAGCATCTGCGTGCTTTGTGTGTCTATCTCACTATGCTCATTGATCCATATATTGTTGATCTGCTGTAAAACCTGCATCCACGATGGCCTGCCATACAGTGGTTGCGGCGGGTAGTAGGTTCCGCCATAAAAAGGCACTCTTTGCGGCGTTACAAACACATTCAGCGGCCACCCCCCACTCTGTGTTATAGCCTGTACGGCATCCATGTACATATGGTCAACATCGGGATGTTCCTCCCTGTCCACTTTTATGTTGATGAAGTGCTCATTCATATAGGCGGCTACTTCTTCATTTTCAAAGCTTTCGCGCTCCATTACATGGCACCAGTGGCATGCGGCATACCCAATACTCACAATTACAGGTTTCTGCTCCTTTTCAGCCCTTTCAAAGGCCTCGTCGCCCCAAGGATACCATTCTACAGGATTATGCGCGTGTTGCAGCAGGTACGGGCTTTGTTCGTTGATCAATCTGTTGGCCATACTGCAAGTTACCGAAAAGATACAGGCACAAAAAAGCCCGTCCCAACTATCGCCGGGACGGGCATATATCATTCAGTATATAAATTTTTATTTACGTTTATCCAGGAATTGTTCCAGCGCGGCTATCATAGATGGTGCGTTGGGGGCTGGTGCTTTTATGTTCAGCGTCAGGCCGGCATCTTCTATGGCTTTTGATGTGGTAGGCCCAAAGGCGCCTATCATAGTACCGTTCTGCTTATAAGTGGGGATATTATCAAACAGGGTCTGTACACTGTTAGGGCTGTAAAACAGGATGACATCATAGCTGTTTTTCATAACGGGGCTGATGTCGTTTGCCACCGTCCTGAACAGGGTAGCCTCTACAAAATTAGCCCCTTCGTCGGCCAGGTATTGCGCTATCTCGTTCTTACCGGTGTCAGAGGTAGGCACTATGAACTTTTCGTTATTTTTATGTTTGGCTATAACCTCCTGCAAACCTTCAATGCTTCCATCAGCAGAAAAGAAAACCTTGCGCTTCCTGTATAGGATAAACTTTTGCAGGTAAAGCGCCACGGCCTCGGTACTGCAAAAATATTTCATATCCTGCGAAACCTTGATTTTCAACTCTTCACATATCCTGAAGAAGTTATCTATCGCCTTCCTGCTGGCAAAAACGATAGCTGTATATTCAGCCACATCTATTTTCTGCTTTCGGAATTCTCTGCCTTCAATACCATCTACCATGATAAATGGATGAAAATCTATCTCCAGGCCGTATTTTTTGGCCAGGTCGTAGTAAGGAGACTTGTCTGTAAGGGGTTTAGGTTGTGTAATCAAAACCCGGTTTACGCTCTGCTCTTTCTTACCGTTGTTCTTTATCGCTCGTTCTGCTTTTGCCATATCGGGGGAGTACCTGTTAATTTTTATTACAAATTAACTTTAGTTTACCTGTTTAATTTGTTCTTTAATAATACATTCCGCGTATCAATAGCTTTGCCAAAACTGCCATAGGCAATATTTCGGAAGCGCAAAGGTACGTAAAAAAATGAAATTTGCTGTACTGGAAAAACGACCCCAGCACCTGCCAGGACCTGATATAACGGTTGGTAAACAACAATGCTACCAGGAATAATGACACGATGATAGCCGGGTGGCCCAGTTCAGGCTGTGCAAAGGCAAGCAGTATAGTAAATGGCAGTACCGCTATGGCGATAATCTTATTGATGAGGAATACATTATACATATAATGCCCTATAATGACACGGACATTAAATGCCCAGCCGCTAAAACGCAATACTGCATATTTTGCACCGTACAGTCCCACAAAGCTAATTATAAGTACACTTATGAGTAAAGACGGGGAATAGATGGCATAACGTTGGGGCATGTAGAATTTAAATACATAATAAACATACACCCCGGCAGATAATGCGAAGAAAAAATTCATGAACAGGTTGTATAACATCCATCCTCCCATTTTCTCCTTCATCTGCTGCGCGCCATAGCCAGGACTGCGAAAGGCCTTAAAAAGGTTCTGAAAATACCTGGGATTGGCAAAACGCATCACCCCCAGCATGATCAGCAATCCCAGTATGAGATAAAAATCAAAGGTTTTGTCTGTAAATATCCTGCGATGCTCCCTGGTTACATACCTGCCAGCTTCCAGCATAGGGTGCGCACGCAGCACACTATCTGTAGCCTGCACAGCTGCTTTTTCGGCCATGGCGGCATTTATCACTACGCTGCTGTCATAGCGCAGTACATTCACCTTTGCTGCTGCAGGAATGTACACCAGCAACATCAAAAGCAACAAAAAACGGGATACTATTTTATAGAAACGCATACGCTTACCGGTGCAAAGTTAGTATTAGCACAGATATTTTAGCACTCCTGTAGCTATTGAAAAAGATTGAGGTCTTTCCTGACCATGTTGTAGAGGGTCTCCAGGTGCATTTTATCGCCCGCATTGCAGTGTTGCAAAGCCTCGCTGCGCGATTTCCTGAAGCAGGCCATAAGATCTGATGTACAACTGGTGCGTATCTCCGAAGCCATTGCCTTCGCCCATTGAAACTTATAGCCGCTATAGGCTTTCTCGCGTGAAAACAACACCTGCCCCAGCGAGCCGGGCTGTAATTCTGCCGTAAAGCGGGAAATAATCTTAAGTTCTTCCAGCAATTCCCCCTCGGCCTGGCTAAGCATATGACAGGCCATCAGTATGTAAAAAGGGCGGGTTACGTCATTATCAGTAAAAACACTGTCCAGTACAGAGTATGCTTTGTGAAGGTTTGTTTTGTTGAGGCCCTCTGTATAATAATCTTTTGCATCGCGGGATACATCTGCCCTGGAGAGATAGAACTGCGGTGGCTGCAGCTCCTGCGCATAACCGCAAAAACCACAAACGCAGAAAATCAGTACAAAAGTTACTCTATACAACATATGGGGGTGCCTAAAAATAAAAAAAGATGCCAAATACTCACAGTTGTTTTTACAAAGGGCAATATTGGTGGTACTTTTGCGGCACAATCATGGCGGGAATTTATATTCATATACCATTTTGCAAACAGGCCTGCGCTTATTGCAATTTTCACTTTTCTACATCGCTGAAGCTAAAGGATGATATGCTTGTAGCGATTATCAAGGAAATAGCGGCAAAAAAACACTACCTGCCGCAAGCGGCCATCAGCACTATATATCTTGGTGGTGGCACACCATCGCTGTTATCGGCCGATGAGATAAAAACAATTACCGAAGCGATAGCCACACATTACGATATAAGCGGCCTGCAGGAATTCACCATAGAAACCAACCCCGACGACCTGACCCCGGCTTATATAAAAAGCCTGCGCAATACGGCCATCAACCGTTTCAGCATAGGCACGCAATCTTTTTTTGATGAAGACCTGGCCTACATGAACCGCGCACACAACGCCCGTGAGGCTGACTATGCTATAAAAGCCGTGCAGGACGCAGGCTACGAAAATATAACCATAGACCTGATATATGGCACGCCCGGGCTGACGGATAAGAACTGGCTGTATAACCTGCAACAGGTAAGAGACCTGGGCATCCCCCACTTTTCTGCCTACGCACTGACGGTAGAAGAAAACACCGCACTGCACCATAACATAAAAGCAAAAAAATCCTCACCCGTAGATGCGGAGCAATCGGCCCGGCAGTTTGAAATGCTGATGGAAAAGGCTGAACAATACGGCTATGAGCACTACGAAATATCTAACCTGGCAAAAGAGGGACACAGGGCTGTACACAATACCAACTACTGGCTGGGTGTACCCTACATAGGCATAGGCCCTTCGGCACATTCTTTCAATGGTACATCGCGGCAATGGAATGTTGCGAACAACCCGCTGTATATAAAATCTGTAATGACAAGCGGCACACCTGAATCTGAACAGGAACTACTGACACAGGAACAGCGGCTGAATGAATACATCATGACATCGCTACGTACGGCATGGGGCCTGGATATGGAACGTGTAAGCCGCAACTGGGGCAGCGATTATGCACAGGCTATACTGGAAGATGCGCAAAGGTTTATGGAAGAGCAGAAACTGTTTCAGAAAGAACAAACGCTGCTCCTCACCAACAAGGGCAAGCTATATGCAGACTACATAGCTGGCGAGTTGTTTGTGTAGGACACGTAACTTTATTGGATGAAACAAATGCTTTCTTTCCTGCTGATATTATGTGCAACAATAACCACGCACGCACAGGTGACTACTGATGTGCCTGCTAAAGTTGAGAAGAATAAAAAATACCTTTTCTACCTGCATGGGGCTATTGTACAGTCGCAGGGAGAGAATGCTGTAAGCCCCGCTTATGGCAAATATATGTACCGTGCTATTGTAGATTCCTTTAGCAATTATGGCTATCATGTCATCAGCGAGGTACGGCCTAAAGATGCAAATGGCGGCAACTATGCCAGAAAAGTTGCAGCACAGGTGAAAAAGCTGATGGATAATGGTGTACCGGCCCATCACATCATCATTGTTGGCGCATCCGCAGGTGGAAGTATTGCCATGAACGCGGCAGATGTGTTATCCAACCCGGATATAAATTATGCTCTTATGGGCGTACATGCCGGTGGAGCAATTAAAATATGCGGCAACTTCTTTTCTGTGTACGAATCTTCAGACGCTACAGGTGCGCTTGCAGGACTATTTGAGGGCAACCGCTGTGTAAAGGGCTTTAAGGAAATAAAACTGAACATGGGCAACGGCCATGGATTTTTATACCAACCTTATAAAGAATGGCTGCACCCTATGATGCAATGGGCGGAGAAGGCATCAAAGTGAGCCTTTTATACAGGCATAATTTATCCCGGCCAGCTGCCTGCCCGCTTCACTACCCAGCGCTACACCCATACCCCCCATGCGGAAGGCACCAAACACCCTCGGGCTTATTTGCTTAATAATGGGCTGCTTATCGGCACCAAATGCCATGACACCTGCCCAACGCAGCGCTATGGTAAAATCAACACCCGGCAATATAATCCCGCGCAGTTTTTCTTCCAGGTTCTCTTGTATCACTTGCGTGATGTTGTCTTCATACGTAGTCTCACCCATGAAATCAATATTGCGCCCGCCACCCAGCAGCACACGCCCGTCTATCTCCCTGAAGTAATAATAACCCTCGTCAAGATGGAATACACCCTTCAGTTTTAGCCCCGGTATGCGTTCTGTTACCAGTACCTGTCCGCGCCCCGGGGTTACATCCTCACCCGGTAGCAATTCCGGGGTATAAGCATTCGTGCATAAATTTAGTGTACTGCATTTTAATTGATAAGACTCACCCACATATACACCCACAAACTTTTCTTCTTCCTCGTATTCAATAACCTCCGCCCCTGTTTTTATTTCTACTCCCTGCTGCTGTGCAAAATCTATCAATGCGCGCATCATTTTGCCTGTGTGCAATTCGCCCTCGCAGGTGTTTTCTATCAGCGCATGCGTGTAGCTTTCAGAAAAACCGAATTCTTTTATTTGCTCGTCTGCCCGCCTGAATGACGGTTGATTATTAACCGGTAGTAAAAGCTCATTCAGGTAATCCAGCTTATTTAACGCTTCTTTTGCATTTTCATTTATCAGCTCATAACTGCCATTAGCCGCATAACCAATACGGTCATCGCCCAGCCTTTTGCGCAGCAGTTGCAGCCCCGCTTTTCTACTGGCAAACAGGTTAACCACCTCTGCTTCTGTCATCGTCTGCAAATCGTCTAAAAGCTCTGTAACACTACCCATACAGGCAAAGCCTGCATTGCGCGTGCTGGCCCCGGCGGGTATCAATCCGCGCTCCAGCACCAGTACCGACTGTGCCGGGTACAAGGCTTTTAGCTCTATTGCTGTACTAAGGCCGGTAATACCTGAGCCTATGACTATATGGTCGTATTTAAAAAAGCTTTGACTCTCCCAGTAGCTGAACATGATGCAAAGTAAAAATCTTTGTCTTAAATTGGCAGCATGAAACAAGTGTTATTTATACTGCTGTTACTGCCAATTGCAGCCATGGCACAAAACGACAACAGCAAAAAACAATCGGACTTTACAGGCTGGAAAATGAACGACTGTCTTGTGTACGGCCTGAAAGAACTGGCCAAAGGCGAAAACGGTGTATTGAAAGGAGCTGCAGCAGGGCGCATAACACCGAATACCAAAGTGATATACATAGCCAACCAGAGCTGGTTGAAAGATGTACCGGATACAGTAAATGGCATAGTGTACAAATACGTAGATATTGACAGCAATATAAAAACAATAGCTGCCCAGGTGGAAATGAAAGAAGCTGCTGTGTTTTACGTAAGCCCTTTTGAATTAAAAACCAATATGAGCGAACTGTGGATTTTCCCGATTGATATAAAGAAGCAAAAGAGAAAATATGTGCAGGAATACCCTGCCACGGGCTATAAAATGAGTTTCTTCTTTAATTATGATCCGCCCACATACGAATTCAGGGGTACTGATGCGGTGGTGTTGGAATAGTGATATGTTCAACGAATTTTCAGAAAGCTCCCATGCAGGGGGCTTTTTTTATGGATGCCGCCCGCAGTTTTGTATTTTTGCCCTCCGTTTTAATACAGAAACGCAGTTTTTATGGAATACGCGCACCGCGATATAGAAAAGAAGTGGCAACAATACTGGAAAGATAAAGAGGTATATAAAGTCAGCAATGAGAGTGACAAGCCCAAGTTTTATGTGCTGGACATGTTCCCCTACCCCAGCGGGGCGGGCCTGCATGTGGGCCATCCTTTGGGTTATATAGCATCAGACATACTGGCGCGCTACAAAAGGCATTGCGGCTACAATGTGCTGCACCCCATGGGTTACGATGCCTTTGGCCTGCCGGCAGAGCAGTATGCACTGGAAACAGGTCAGCACCCTGCCACCACTACTGAACAGAACATAAAACGCTACCGCGAGCAGCTGGACAATATAGGCTTCTGCTACGACTGGAGCCGCGAGGTGCGCACCAGCGACCCTAAATACTACAAATGGACACAGTGGATATTCCTGCAACTGTTTCATAGCTGGTACAACCGCAAAGAGCAAAAAGCCACACCAATAACTGAATTGGTAAAGATATTTGAAACAGAAGGCAATATAAACCACACCTGCCCGGCAGACGAAACTTTACAGTTCGTAGCTGATGAATGGAAGCTGATGGATGAAATACAACGCAGGGATACATTGATGCAATACCGCAACGCCTACCTGAGCCATGCTGAAGTATGGTGGTGCGAGGCATTGGGCACGGTGCTGGCGAATGACGAGGTAGTGAATGGGGTATCTGAACGAGGCGGTCATCCTGTAGTAAAAAAGCAGATGAGCCAGTGGTTCCTGCGGATAACGGAATTTGCAGACAGGCTGCTGGGCAGTCTTGACAAGCTGGAATGGACAGAAGCCATGAAGGAAATGCAACGCAACTGGATAGGCAGAAGCGTAGGCGCGGAGGTAACATTCAGGCTGAAAGCGCAGGATAACGGGATAAAAGTATTTACCACCCGTCCCGATACTGTTTTTGGTGTTGACTTTATGGTGCTGGCACCGGAGCATGAACTGGTAGATAAAATAACTACCGCTGAGCAACTGGAAGCAGTAACTAAATACAAAGAGTATGTGCAGAGCCGCAGCGAGCGCGAGCGTATGTCTGAGGTAAAAACCATAAGCGGCGCATTCACCGGTGCTTATGTCACACACCCGTTTACGGGTAGGGATATACCGGTATGGATATCTGAATATGTACTGGCAGGCTACGGCACGGGCGCTATTATGGCGGTACCCAGCGGCGACGACCGCGACCATGCTTTCGCTAAACATTTCAACATTCCCATCACCAATGTATTTGGCGACAGGTATAACGGCGAAGCAGCCTACACAGATAAAGGCGGCACAATAGAGAACAGCGATTTTTTGAGTGGCAAAGAAGTAAAGGATGCCATCAACACCGCTATCAATGCCATAGTGGAGAAAGGAATTGGCCGTGCTAAGGTAAACTATAAGCTGCGCGATGCGGGCTTTAGCCGCCAGAGGTATTGGGGCGAACCATTCCCGATAGTGTATGCCGAACATACGCCCTATGCTATAGACGAGATAGACGGAACTAATTACCAACTGCCTGTAGAACTGCCGCATGTGGACAGCTACAAGCCCGGTCCGGAGGGGCAGGGGCCACTGGCGAATATAGAAGAGTGGGTAAACCTCAACCAGAACTATCGCAGTCCGCTGAGAAGGGAAACCAACACCATGCCCGGCTATGCAGGCAGCAGCTGGTACTTCCTGCGCTATATGGACCCGCATAATGACGAAACATTTGCTGGCCGTAAAGCAACAGACTATTGGCAGGCGGTGGATGTGTACATAGGCGGTACGGAACATGCCGTAGGCCACCTGCTGTACAGCCGTATGTGGACAAAAGCACTGCACGACCTGGGACATATTGGTTTTGATGAGCCATTTAAAAAACTTATCAACCAGGGAATGATACAGGGGAGTTCGAGGTTTGTTTACCGTATCAATGGATCTAACACCTTTGTATCTAAAGGATTGAAACAACAATACAAAGTAGATGAAATACATGTGGATGTAAACATGGTAGATGGTGTAGAACTAAATACCGAAGCATTTAAAAAATGGCGTCCTGAATATGCAGACGCGGAATTCATCCTTGAAGACGGCAAATACATCTGCGGTGCAGAGATAGAAAAAATGTCGAAGAGCAAATACAACGTTGTGAACCCAGACGACATTGTAGCGCAATATGGTGCGGATACTTTCCGCATGTACGAGATGTTCCTGGGGCCGATAGACATGAGTAAACCCTGGGACACCAAGGGCATAGAAGGCGTACACCGTTTCCTGAAAAAGATGTGGCGGTTGTATAATGATGAGCAAGGTTTAATTGTATCAGATGAGCCGGCTACAGAAGCCGAACTGAAAGCACTGCACAAAACGATAAAGAAAATAAGCGATGACATTGAGCGTTTCTCATTCAATACATCCGTAAGCCAGTTCATGATATGCGTCAATGAGCTATCTGCGCTCAACTGCCACAAGCGCAGCATACTGCAGCCGCTGGCAGTTGTTATAGCACCTTTCGCACCACACTTTGCAGAAGAGCTATGGCACCAACTGGGGAACGAAGGCAGCGTCATAGATGCTGCATACCCGCAGTACGATGAAAAGTACACGGTAGAAAACAGCAAGCTGTATCCTGTAGCCATCAATGGCAAGGCGCGTGCGGAAATGGAATTTGCCCTGGATATAGATAAGGCAGAACTGGAGCAGCAGGTACTGGCTAACGAAACAGTACAGAAATGGATGGACGGCAAACCGATGAAAAAGTTCATCTACGTGCCGGGCAAGATGATAAACATTGTGGTGTAACAATATACCCTTCGTAGAACAGGGGCGCACTTTCGTTGGATGAAAGTGCGTTTTTGTTGGATGTATTTCCATTATGCAGCACACATTACTATATTGCAGTATAATTTAATATTTATGAAATATACACTTACCCTACTGTTTGTACTGTTTACCGTGGCTGCAAACGCCCAGCTCACCAACGGGCTTGTTGCGCATTGGAGTTTCAATGGTAATGTAAATGATGTTTCAGGCAACGGGCATAACGGTACACCTTCTAATATTTCTTACACTACCGGTAAAGCAGGTTTAGCAAATACAGCAGCGTCATTTAATGGTGTTAATAGCCGGGCTGTAGTGGCCTACGGGTCAGACCTGAACTTGTCTGCCTACAGCATATGCGCAATGGTGAAGGTAAATGGGTATTATACCGGCAAGTGCGAAACGAGTTCTATATTAAGCAGGGAACAAGATCATAATCCGGGCCACTATAGCATGATTTTTTCAGATAATCCTTTTGACAATGGCACATGCAATGCCCTGGATACTTCAAAATATGTTTTTATGAGCGGGGCAGGAGGAAATTTCCTGCAGCCCGGACAACATACTGCAGTGCAATATACCCCGGCTATTGTGTCAGGAAACTGGTATTGTGTAATTGTTACCTGGGATGGTAACACGCTAAATACTTATGTAAACAGTTCTATTAAGTCTTCCATAGCACTTAATGCTATAGGTACTTCAGGCGAAGGCCTTACAATCGGCGCTTCTCACAATATTAATATATTCAGTACTTATCCTTATTGGCTTAATGGCATATTAGATGACCTCAGACTGTACAACAGGGCATTGACACCCGGTGAAATCAGCAACTATTGCGGTCTGTTTGACACAGTTGTTGCCATAAAAGACACAGCACGACACGCCTGCCCTGATGATACCTTTCACCTGGGCTATGTTGTGAATGAAACATTTGGCCCGGGCAATATATTCACGGCACAATTGTCTGATGCTACCGGCGGCTTTAATACACCCGTAACCATAGGCACACTCACATCTTCAACAGGTGGCAAAATTGTTTGCAACACACCGCCCTCTTTAACACAAGGGGCCGGATATAAGGTCCGTATTGTATCAACCAACCCTGTGAGGGTTACAGATATTCCATTAAAATTGACGGTGTACAACATGCAACCGGCAACAATCAGTATAGTTGCCAATCCGGCAGGACCAATCACACCAGGCCAGTCAGTGACCTTTGTAGCTAATGTAGGTAACGGAGGTCCCAATCCTACAATAATCTGGTACAGGAATGGCATGCAGGTACCCGGCATTAATAATGATAGCCTTACACTAAAAACGCTTAATGAAAATGACAGTATATATGCTGTGGTTAAAAGCAGTAATCCCTGCGTGCTGAATACCCCTACGCAGAGCAATGTTATCAATGTCCAGATCAACTCATCGGTAAATGATATACAACTGCACAACCTGGATATTTATCCCAACCCCAATAGCGGCAGCTTTAATATAACAGCAGACAATGTTCATTACAGCGAAATAGCTATTGAGATATATAACGCTATAGGGCAATCTGTTTACAGGAAGCAGGTAAAACCTGTAAACAAGATAATAGCTGAACAGATCAATATGCCAGACGTGCCCAACGGTATATATATGCTAAGGCTTTCAGCAGCCGGGAAAAGCAGGAACATAAGGTTGCTGATAAATTAAACTAATAAAGACATTTATCGTTTATAATGTGGATAGGTTATCTGTCCCCATTTTTTATGTATTTTTGTTTGTTTCAAACAGGCCACTACGTTTTAGCGGTTGCATATTTAAAATACCCGGATGAAAAGAGTATTAGTAGAGCTTCGCAACTTTTTAAAACATAGGTTCACACTTACAGACGGCATGCAGGAAGAGCATGTCGTTATTCAGACTATACGCAAGGATGTAGTTTTCAGGGGTACAAACGTATGGACACTGGTCTTTGCAATTTTCATAGCATCTATAGGGCTTAATGTAAATTCTACTGCAGTGGTTATAGGCGCGATGCTTATATCACCACTAATGGGGCCTATCATAGGTATAGGGCTGGGTATTGGCATTAACGATATTGAATTACTGAAAAAAGGGTTGCTGAATATCTGTATAGCGGCCGGTGTCAGTATAGCTACTTCGTTCCTGTACTTTACCATCACACCGCTGCACGATGCGAGCTCTGAACTGCTGGCACGTACCACACCTACTATCTGGGATGTATTCATAGCGTTTTTTGGTGGCCTGGCAGGTATTGTAGCCGCTACAAGAAAAGAAAAGACCAATGTAATACCAGGAGTAGCTATAGCTACTGCACTGATGCCCCCTTTGTGCACCGCAGGCTTTGGCCTGGCAACAGGGCAATGGTATTACTTCCTGGGGGCTATTTACCTGTTTTTTATCAACTGCCTTTTTATATGCCTGGCTACACTTATTGTCGTAAAGCGCCTGAAATTTCACAGGGTAGAATTCACCACGCCGGGGCGGGAAAAACGTATATCGCGCATCATATTTGTGATAGTAATACTAACTGTAATACCCAGCATATACCTGGCATACCGTCTTGTACAAAAGAGTATTTTTGAGAACAATGTCAGCAAGTTTGTACAGGAAGAATTTAATTCAAGGCCTACGCAGGTAGCCAAGTATGAATTTAATTACGACAAAAAAGTACGGCAGGTAGAATTGCTGCTGGTAGGGCAAACACTCACGGCAGCTGATATAGATACCCTATCAAGAAAGCTGCACAAATACAACCTGGAGAAAACAAAACTGGTAGTACACCAGGGGGTGGATGCGGAACAAATGATGGAACAGTCGTCTTTTAACAGCAAAACCCTGGAAGAACTGAATACCAGGATAAACGCGCTGGCCAGTGCCAGGAAAAATGAAAATAATCCCAACATAAAAAAAGAACTGGAAGCATTGTTCCCAGATATAGAGTCCTACTCTTTTACCAGGGACGTAATCATATATTCTGATACCGCCGGTATTGATACCGTAAGCCTTTTCACAGGCAGGTTTGCAAAAGAGCCACAGGCCAGAGAAAAAGACAAACTGAACAACTGGCTCAAACAACGCACACAATCAGACAGTGTAAAAATCATATTTGAATAGCGTACACTGTAACGGTTTGCACTCCTGCTTTTTTACAGCTTGAAATGCGGGTTGTATATGATGCCGAACACATTGCCCCAGGGGTCTTTTACTGCCGCTACCACAATACCGCCACCCACCTCTGCAGGGTCTTCATGTGGTGTTGCTCCTGCTGCTATCAGCATGGCATGGGTTGCCTCTACATCTGCCACGCCCCAGTAGGCTATTACACTATCAGCTTTCTTCGCCGGCTGCCCTTCTTCGGGTTGCAGGCCCAGCTCGTAGCCCGCAATATTAAAGCCCACGTAAAAAGGCTCATTAAAATAGGGTTCGAAACCCAGTATATTGGTGTACCATTGCGTAGCTTCCTTTATATCAGCCACTTTATATATAACCGTTCGCAGGCCAAGAAATGGAGTGTCCATAATATTAGTTTTCACTAAGTTATGCCATATTCCACAATCTATAAAAGACGTTTAATTGAGTAATAACATATTATTATAGCTGCGTGTAGCGCCGATGCCTTATCTTTGCACCCTCAATAAAAAATACGTTTGCCGGCATGGCTGTTTTAATATTCTTTGTAGCACATCATTACCTTTCCCTTTTTTCACAAACCTTCTTCCAGCACCGCTATGGGGCGCATGGTGCTTTTAGCATGAGCAAAGGCTGGGAAAAGTTCTGGTTCATCTTCACGTGGATAACAGAGGGTTCTTCTTACCTGAGCCCGCGTACCTATGCACTGATGCACAGGATGCACCACGCGTATGCAGATACGGATAAAGACCCGCACTCTCCCCTGCATTACAAAAATGTATTTGCCATGATGTGGGCCACCAAAACCACCTATACAGATATTTTTGACAGAAAGTTCCCAATGGAGGAGCGTTTTACCAAAAACCTGCCCGACTGGGATAGCTTTGACAGGATAGCGCATAGCTGGGGGCCACGCCTGCTGTGGGCTGCCGGCTGCATTACATTCTACGCATTTTTTGCTACGGCATGGTGGCAGTGGCTTTTGCTGCCGATACAATTAGTAATAGGGCCTGTACACGGTGCTATCATCAACTGGTATGCGCATAAATATGGCTACAGGAACTTTAAGCTGAAAAGCACGGCGGTAAACCTGCTGCCTGTAGATGTTATCATGCTGGGTGAATCATATCATAACAACCACCACAAACGTGCTTCGCACCCCAACTTCGGTATCCGCAAGCACGAGATAGACCCTGTATATCCATTTATCAGGCTGTTTAACGCCATAGGTATTATCAAGCTGAAGAAACTACCTACAGAGTTTATAGAGACGGATTTTTAATCAAGGGCCAACTCCTGCAAATAAGCCACTGCTTTCTTTAACCTGCTGCCGTACCAGCTGAACATTTCGCCATCTACCCGGCACAAAGCCGTGCGGCTGTTGTTCATATTAATGAAACGGTTTTGGCATTTAATTATTGTTTTTCAAGTTCTACCAAAACCGCTCTACTTTTCTAATTCCCTAATGGACTGTTGTATCCAGCTACGGTATGCTGTAACATTGCTCCAATTTGAACGGGAACCATAATAACCGGCATCAAAACTAATATTAACCCTGTTGCCGCTCGTTATGCCCACCAGGTGATACTTGCCATTGCGCTTCACGAAAAGCCCACCTCCACTATCACCGCCGTTGGGCATCCCCTCTAATGGTAACATATTGTCCCGGCCACGCAAAGGGCCATCAAAAGTGATATACAACCTTGATAGCCTGCCAGCCAATTCTTCACCAGCCAAGCTGTCAATAATATTGTGTGCGGCTGTTTTTACATTTATACCTACATCGCCATCTGTCTTGTCAGAAGGGCGCAACCCACCATAGCCAACCATCGTAACCGTGTCATATACAATTGGGCTCAATGTGTCCATAAGCGCGGCCACCACATCTTCAACATGAACACTAAGCTTCAGCAACAATATATCATGACCTTTTTGTGGATAAGACCGGTATGCAGACACATCGTACATTTTACCGTTATAGCCTACCTTATATTTGCCTGCATCAATATCGTGCAGTTTCATTACATGCAAAGCTGTGAGCACATATTTACCGGCTATCAACACACATGAGCCTGAAAGCCTTGGGCTGTCTGTATCTACACTATAAACCCTGCCTATACATGCAAAACCGGGATGTGTTGCTAACGCCTGGTATTTATCCAGTCCCACGTCATGGCGGTAGATGATGGCCTTTGTTTGAACTGCACACAAACAGACAAGAACCAGGAATGACATCAGAAATTTCATATTCACATAACAGAGATAAAAGGAATTTATTGCCCTGCCAGCTCCTGCAAATAAGCCGCTGCTTTCTTTAACCTGCTGCCGTACCAGCTGAACATTTCGCCATCTACCAGCTTCACCTCTGCACCGGGCAGTGTGGCTTTTATTTCAGCAATATGCTCTTCTTTAAATGGATAGGGCTCTGATGAAAGCAGCACCAGTTCAGGGTTGTAGCCTTTCAGTTCTTCCAGTGTTATTTCAGGGTAGCGGCTGCGGTCTGCCAGTACATTCTGCCAGCCCATGGTTTGTATCATACTGTGTATAAAGGTATCGTGGCCTATGCTCATCCACGGGTTGCGCCATATAAAGTAGGCTACACGCCTGGGTGTATTTGCCTTGTGCAATTGCTGAAAGCCCTGCACTATTTCTTCTACCAGCGCATTGGCTTTACCCTCTTGCCCTGTTACCTGCCCCAGGGCCTGTATCATATTCAGCGCACCGGGCAGGTTGGTAATATCACTCAGCCATACGGGGAATTCTTTAGCCAGCTCTTCTATCTGCTCCTTTGTATTCTCTTCTTTATTGGCGATGATAAGGTCGGGTTTCAATTCCCTTATCTTTTCGATGTTCAGCTTTTTGGTGCCCCCTACCCTTGTCTTATTCCTGAACCAGTCTTCCGGGTGTACGCAGAATTTGGTGATGCCCACCACCTCAGCATCCAGGCCCAGGTCGTACAGCAGTTCCGTTTGCGAAGGCACAACGCTCACTATACGTTCAGGATAATAATTGAACGTCACCTCGCGGCCCATCTGGTCTATCACCATGCGTTGCGGCATCAGTCAAATTTTTTATAGTACAGCAGCAGGATGAATGTAAACACCACATCTGCAGGGAATATCACATCGGTAAAATTGTTGCGTATCATGGTATCGTCTATCACAAACCTCGCCCAGAGATTGGCCGTGGTAAGGCCCATATAAACAAACACAGCCCACTTGCGCATATCGCATATGAGCAGCCAGGCTATGGTGTACAGCAGCATAGTGGCAGTCTGCCCCAGTATAGCATCTTCAGGGGCTGTCATGTCCCTGTACAATATATACACCAGCAGCCCTATGTGAAACAAGGCTATCAGCGGGAATGCCAGCGGAGGCTTTTGCCAGAAACGTTTTATAAAACCCATTATTTGCTCAGGGCGTTAATGATATCGTACTTGGTCAGTATATGGTACTGGCCGCTGTCGTCCTGCGCCAGCACAGCGCCGTTGTCTTTATTGATGTAGTTGCTCAGCCTGTCCAGTTGCAGCGACAGGTCAACCACGGGCAGTGGGTTTTCCATCACATCAGCCACGTTAAAGTCTTTCACGTCGTGGTTGTCTATCATGCGTTTGAACAAGCCCACCTGTGTAACAGAACCTGTCAGCTCACCGTTCTTCATCACCGGTATCTGCTCTATATCGTATTTCTTCATCAGGTCGAAGGCCTGGCTTACCTGCGCGTCTTCATCTATTGTTACCAGCCTGCGGCGGCCCAGGCCACCCAGCAGGTCTGCTACGGTTTTCACTTCCAGGAAACCGCGGTCCAGCATCCACTCATCATTGTATATCTTACCTACATAACGGCTGCCATGGTCGTGGAATATTACTACTACCAGGTCTGTAGGTTTCAGTGTTTCCTTAAGCTGGTGCAGGCCGGCTATGGCGCTGCCCGCAGAGTAGCCTACAAATATGCCTTCTTCTTTAGTGATTTTACGGGCCATTACAGCACCGTCTTTATCCGTCACCTGGGTGAAATCGTCTATCACCTCGCGTATATAGTTCTGCGGCAGGAAGTCTTCGCCTATACCCTCAGTTATATAGCTGTGCACCTCGTTCATATCCAGCTCGCCCGTGCGGTGCCATTTGGTCAGCAATGAGCCATAGCTGTCTATAGCCCACACTTTTATGTTGGGGTTCTTTTCCTTTAAGTACATGCCCGTACCCGTGATGGTACCACCCGTACCCGTAGCTACAACAAGGTGTGTTATTTTACCCTCGGTCTGCTCCCATATTTCAGGGCCTGTCTGCTCGTAGTGCGCCAGGCGGTTGGCCAGGTTGTCATACTGGTTTACGTACCAGCTGTTGGGCACTTCTTTCGCCAGGCGTTTAGATACCGAGTAGTAAGACCGCGGATCTTCAGGCTCTACATCTGTAGGGCAAACAATCACCTGCGCGCCAAAGGCTTTCAGTATATCGGCCTTCTCCTTGCTCTGCTTGTCTGTAGTGGTGAAGATACATTTGTACCCGCGTTGTATAGCACCCAGCGCCAGGCCCATACCTGTATTGCCCGATGTACCTTCTATGATGGTGCCGCCGGGTTTTATCAGTCCTTTTTCCTCTGCCACGTCCAGCATTTTTATGGCCATACGGTCTTTTATGCTGTTGCCGGGGTTGAAGGAGTCCACCTTGGCATACACGGGGCAGGGCAAGGTACTGGTTACCTTGTTCAGCCTGATAAGGGGTGTGTTGCCAATGGTTTCGAGGATGCTGTTATAAACCTTTTTATCGGGAGTCATATCGAGTAAGTTTTCTACGGGTGCAAAGGTAAGTTTTTCATTTTAAGTGGGCTCATTCTTCTCAGCCGTACTTATTCATCTGTAATATTGTAACTGATAGACCGTAACAAAAAACTATCATTACTATTATGGAAACAAACCATGCACCTCTTTACAAATACTATTGAACAAAACTGGTAGCCAAGATAGAAGATATGGTAAGGAGGCCCCCTTTATATATAGGGGCGCTATCGGCATGAATAGTTTTTTTAATGACATTATAATAACCCAATCATTTCATAACATATTTAATACGAGAATTATTATATACATTAGCAGTATTCCTAACAATTTAAAAACCAAAAAACATGAAACAATTATTAGTAGCAGCAATTCTGACATTAGCATGCTTTGGTGCAAAAGCCCAGACTCCACTAGACATCTTCAACAACAACGGATGCGAATTTGAAATCAGGGCGATTTGTATTGACGAAACGGCCCCATGCTCACATACAGTGGTTTCAGGATGGACTACTATCCCAGTTGGTCCTAGTGTTACCCCTTTTAACCACCCGGGCTGCACTGGAACGGGTGTAATGGGATACGAAGTACGGTATGCCGGTTCATCAGGATGTTCGGCAAGCGTTTTCTTCAGTACCAATCCTGCAACACCATGCCCCACGTACCCTAATCCACACAACAATCCCGGTCCATGTTCGTGTGGCATGAACCCTAACGGGGCTGACATGGACATTACTGGCGGCGTTGGTGGCATGTTGACGATACAGCCATAATTATTGATAAACAGATAACAACTAAAGCCGGGTAACTACTACCCGGCTTTGTTATATAATGTACACAACAGGTTTCCATCCACTTTAAAATAATTGCGTAAACAAACTTGCACAATTGTACATATTTATCCGTAATATTGTAACTGATAGACCATAACAAAAAACTATCATTACTATTATGGAAACAAACCATGAACAAAAGCCCCTGCCAGGGGGAGAAAAGGGGCGTACAATCAACATCCCGCCCGGCACAGACCTGAACAACGGATTACCGCCTGAGCCCGCACCGCCACCCATTCCAGATTTCCTGCCTATGGAGGATGATATTTTTGACAACCTGCCGCCACTGCTGGGTGTAGCCTGTAGCCGCTTTACAGACAGTAAAGAGCGCGAAACTTTTCTTATAGGCGCGCTGGGCGTGCTGAGCGGTATGCTGCCCAATGTGCAGGGCAAATATGCCAAACGCATGGTGGGTGCCAATCTCTATTGCTTTGTGATAGGGCGCTACGGCACGGGCAAGGGCGCACTGCTGTGGGCAAAAGACCTGGGGCAGGTGCTGGACAACTACAAGCAGGAGCAGGCAAGGCAGGGCGTAGCTGCCTATAACGAGGCGCAGGTGCAGTACAACCGCCAGCTGGCACTCTACAACAAAGGCAAGCTGCCCAACCCGCCCGAAACACCCAAGCCACCCAAACACCTGAAACTGTACCTGCCGGCCAACACCACCAAAACTGCGGTGATGCAACTGCTGATGGAAAACAACGGCCGCGGCGTGATGTTTGAAACCGAGGGCGACACACTGGCCGATATGCTGCGGCAGGACTATGGCAACTTCAGCGATGTACTGCGCAAGGCCTACCACCACGAGCCCGTCAGCTACTTTCGCCGGGCAGACAATGAGGATGTGATGATACCCCACCCCGCACTGAGCGTGGTGCTCAGCGGCACGCAAGACCAGCTGCACCGCCTGCTGCCGGGTATAGAGAATGGCCTCTTCAGCCGCTTTTGCTTTTACATACTACAGGGCGATGAGGATTTTAAAGACCCTTTTGAAAACGAGGACGATGACCACGATGTGTACTTTGGCGTACTGGCAGAAAGATTTATGAACATGTACAAACGGCTGGATGCTATGGACGACACCGTGCGCTTTTACCTGCAACCGCACCAGGTGCGCGAGTTTGTACAGCACTTTAAAAAAGTGAAGAGCGAGATACGTGAGCACATCAGCAGCGACCTTGATGGCAGCATACACCGCATGGGGCTCATCACCTTTCGCATAGCCATGATACTTACCGCCGTGCGCTTTATAGACAACAACACCAACCGCCTCGGCTGTTCAGACAAAGACTTCCGCAACGCCATAGCCATCAGCCGCCACCTGGTACACTACACCCTGCATGTGTACGAGGGGTTGCAGTACAGGGAGAAGATGATGCCCAAAGAGGCAGCCATCCCCGACAAAAAACAGCAGATAGAAGACGCATGCCGCTGCAACGAAATGGGCATGAGCGTAAGAGAGATAGCAGAGATGGTGCTGGGAACACCGAAGAAACACAGTACCGTTTACTACTGGCTGCAAAAGTTTTGCGGTAAGAAAAGCGCATGATGTGCAAAACTGTGCAGTGTGCGAAAATTTGCACACTGCACAGTTTAAAATACTATTTAGCCAACTAAGTGCTGCTATGAAACATCGTTGTGTCACTCACTTGTACGCCTGTGCTACTATCAGCAATACGCCCACTCCCGTCACAATCTATCCCGTCACTGCGAGGAACGAAGCAGCCTCGCGAAACACCTACTCGCGTACCTGCGGATGCAGATATGTACTGTGGCAATCTTGTCACGCGTGGAATAATACACCTCTAATTAGTAATTTAGGGGATATGCAAAAGGTAACCATAAATACTGTAAAAAGAATAGAAGCATTCTTTGATATGGCATATAGGGATTATATAGCCAGTCGTGTTTTGATAAACAATGATTATGTTCTGCAAGGAGCAACACTTGCTTCAAGTGCAATCGAAAAATATTTTAAAGCGCTATTAATTGCAATAAACGGAGAAAATAAAAAAGTGCCAAAGGTACATTTGGATAGACTTGACAACTTAAAAAAACAATTTGAAAACACTGAATACTATAAACTCTTTGAAAAGTTTGATGACAAATTTTTGAATGAACTTTCAGTTGTTTACCAGTTTCGCTATTATGACAATTTTTCCGAGCCTACATCTGTGGGTTTTTTAGTAAATCAATTTCTAGGCGAACTAGACTACATGGCATTTGTTTTCAATAACATCCTAAAGACGTTCGACAATGCAGGGATGGAGAGACCACAAGGGTATTGGATAAACGTAAAGGAGTATAATAAAGACTTATTTAACAACAACTTTATCTTAAATAAAGTTCTCAAAGAAGAGTTTATGAATCGGGAAAGTAGTGGTTTTGGTTTTTATATAAATCCTAATACATTAATGCCAATTATTCTAACAACCCAAGGCAAAGTAAGACCAGGCACCGACACAACTTTTACGCTAAAAGACGGAGCAAAAAAAATGCCAATTCCTAAATATTCTGGTGAAATATTTCTTTTGGAGTTACGTGGCAAAAATGATACCAATTGACATTAACCTCCTGCCCGTGGCAAGATTGCTTCCACCATATCCACCTCCGCAGATACTCCCTTCGCAATGACGTTTGGTGGTTGTATCGCAATAACGTTTTGCAGGTGTGCAGCGTGCAAATTTTCGCACACTGCACAGTTTGCACACCCCACTCTCGTCACTGCCAGGCACGAAGCAGCCCCGCGAAATGAGTAACCTGTCCCACGCGAATATCAACCTCCCCCGAATGGCCTTCCTCCCGCAAAGCGGGAACGTCCATTCTCCCCTCCTTCGTAAGGAGGCGAGCTTACCATATTGCTTTAAATAATTGCTCACTACTAATAAAACATTTTTTAGTTCCCCTCCTTACGAAGGAGGGGGCGTTGGACGGGCATCTTTGATGCCGTAGTCCAACGGGGGAGGTGGACACCCGCGCAGGAGAAGCCGGGTAGCCGGCGGGGCACACCCATCCCTTTTTTATATATCTTCGCAAAGGCAAACAGGTTTACGTATGAAAGTGAATGAAGTTCCGCAAGACCCCAAAAAGTTTAAAGGGGGCGATGTACTGACCAAGGTGGTGTATGCGGTGGATGATGAGGGGAAATATACCGGTGTGAACAGCGCCGGGTGGGAGGCGGAGAACATGGCCACCAAACAGGCCTGGGATGCCATAGATGCAGACCTGGAAGCTATAGAAAAACAGGTAAAGGCGGGGGAAATAAGCCCCGTGGCATACTACATGAACAAATGCCTGATGGACGTGGGCCTGCTGGCAAAATACATGGGCAAATGGGGCTGGCAGGTAAAACGCCATATGAAGCCATCCGTCTTTAACAAACTGGGCAAAGACACCCTTGAAAAATACGCGTCAGTATTTAATATTACAGTTGACGAACTGTTATCTTTCGGCAAATAGGCGGGTACAATTATTAAAAACATCCATGTCAGTTATAAATTTTAAGCATTACCAGCACGCCCACTGCGAAAGTGGCGTGACTACCAACCTGCTGCGGCACGAAGGCGTGAGCATAACAGAGCCCCTTGCATTTGGCATAGGCGCGGGTTTGTTCTTTGCGCACCTGCCATTTGTTAAAGTAAGCGGTGTGCCGGGCAGCAGCTTCCGCTCGTGGCCGGGGTCTATCTTCAAACGGGTGAACAAAAGCCTGGGCATAGAGGTGCATACACAGCGTTTCAGCTCGGCAGAAAAAGCTATGGCGGGGCTGGATGCGGTGCTGCAACAGGGCAAGCCCGTAGGCATGCTCAGCAGCGTGTATTACCTGCCTTACCTGCCGGAGGCCTTCCGTTTTCACTTTAACGCGCACAACCTGGTGGCGCATGGCAAGGAAAATGGCCTCTACCACATCAGCGACCCGGTGATGGAAGACTTTACCACCATACTCCCCGAAGACCTGGCAAAAGCACGTTTTGCCAAAGGCACGCCTGAGCCTAAGGGTTTTATGTATTACGTAAAGAACGTACCTGGAAAAATAGACTTTGCAGCGGCTATACAGAAAAGCATAAAAAAGAACTGTTACCTGATGCTTTCTCCCCCACTGCCCTGGTTTGGTATCAATGCCATATTCCTGCTATCCAGGAAAATAAGGAAGTATCCGCAGCAGCTCAGCCCGCGCCAGGCACAGCTTTATTTAGGCAACATTATACGTATGCAGGAAGAAATAGGCACGGGTGGTGCTGGTTTCAGGTTTTTATACGCAGCCTTTTTGCAGGAAGCAGCCACCATGCTGAACAGGGACGAACTACAACGCTTTGCCGAAGAGTTGACTGCCATAGGCGACCAGTGGCGCAACTTTGCCTACAGTGCCGCCAGGCTTATGAAAGACCGTAAAACAGACCTTGTGTCTTATGACGAGCTGGGAGATATGTTATTGTCATGCGGGGAGAAGGAAAAAGATTTCTTCAAACGCTTGGATAAGTTAAAATGGTAATAAGTTGCGGCTTTTTTGTTGATGCTTAAATATTAAACCTTATTTTTGCCTTCTTTTTACCGGATGATAGTGTTAAGTACAACGAGAGATAAAATACTGGCTTTCATTGATTTTTTCCACCAGCCTTTCGCCGGTTGGATCAATCGGCAAACATTCCGCTACCTGGCTTGCGGCGGTTCTAATACCGTGCTCGACATCCTGATATATTTCATCAGCTACAATTACATACTGATGCAGCAGCCGGTAGAGGTGCTGGGCATTACCATCTCTTCGCATATTGCCGCCTTCATCATATCTTTCAGTTTCAGTTTTCCCATAGGTTTTACTTTGTCCAAATACGTGGTGTTCCAGGAATCTACGCTAAAGGGCCGCATACAATTGTTCCGCTACGCAATGACGGTGTGCATGTGCATATTGCTCAACTATGTTTTCCTGAAGTTGTTCGTGGAAACATTCGGCTGGTTTGCCACACCTTCTAAAATACTCACTACGGTTATTGTAGCCTTCTTCAGCTATGTATCACAGCGCAATTTCACGTTCAAGGTGAAACAGGACGTAGTGAAAATGTAAGCTTTGCTTTACTTCCCGGGTAGTTAATTGTCATAAGGCTTTTGTAATTTTTTACCTGTACGCGCCTGCCGTATTGACGAATGTCTGCACTTTATTATCTTTAATGATGTTTAAGGGAATACTATCTGTTTTACTTCTTTCAAATCTGTGCATTACAACCGCTTTACAGGCGCAGCATGTTACCATTATCAACAACATAGAGCGTGCACATACCTTGCTTAATGATGTATATAGCGAGCTGAACTATAACAATACGGTGGGCGATGTAAGCCTGCGCCTTACAGGCACGTACAAGTATGAGGGCAGCAGTACCAACCCCGCCTCTGCCAGGGATTTCACCATGTCTGCCGATGTAGTGCTGAGCAATGGTGGTGCACAACTGCTGCGTAAAGATACTTTTACCCGTGCAGGTGAGGATGCGATAACATCGTTTTACGATATAGATGCCACGCACATAAATGTGTCTGAAGCGGGCGAAGCATTAAAACTTACAGATAAAGACAAAGAAAACTACCTGTACCAGTCGCTGATATTTTCTCCCAACATGCTGTTGCAGGCCTTGCTGAGTGATGCATCGCGCAACAACTTTATCAGTACCGACGACAAGTACCACATCATACGCCACAACAATGCATCGGGCAATGTTTTTTTCCTGTACATCAATTCCAAAACCTACTACCTGGAAAAGATAGACCAGCCCATGTATGATGTAGTTTCGGGCGACCACTTCCGTACTATTACCTACAGTAAGTACAATGTGATAGACGGCTACCAGGTGCCTGGCAAAATCGTCATCACAAAAGACTCGAACGTTATATACAATCTTAACATCCAGCTAAAAGAAATACTGCCGCGCGTAGATTATGGCATGCAGCGCCTTACGCAGAAAACCATTGGCCAATGGCTGCATATAGTACCTATGCCACAGTGGAACAGCAAGACGGTGATAGCTGACATGAAAGACTTCCTGGTAGTAATTGAACCACCTGCAAATGTAGAGGCCGGTTATACCCTGCTGGACAACCTGAAACGCGCATACCCCGGTAAGGAGATACGCTACTGCGTAGTTTCTCACCTGCACCCGGACCATATGGGTGGTGTACGCCCCTTTATGGAAGAAGGTACCATCATTGTAACTACAGAGAGCACACGTAACTATTTTACAGGCATTGCACGCAACAAACACATGTTCTCAAAAGATGTCCGGGTAAAGAAAGCTATCACGCCTAAATTCCAGTTTGTGAATATGAACCGCTACGAGATAAAAGCAGGAGACCGCGTGGTGCAACTATTCCTGCTCAACAAGCGTTCTCACCATGCGGATGAGTACATCATATCCTACATACCAGCTGACAAGATACTGGTAGAAGGAGACCTGATAAAGACCAACAACCTGAAACAGCGCACACTGAATGCCCAGGAAAAAGGCCTGGTAGATTTTATTGAATCTGAGAAGATAAATGTGAAACAAATAGTGCAAAACTGGCCGCATGAGAACGCCCCACAGATATTCGATTACAGCCTTATCAAACCGGAATCTTCCAACAAACTATTAAATGGCACCAAAAAGGTTTTAGACGTGTTCAACTAAAATATCCAGTAGCACATAAATAGAAAATGCCCCGGCCAATAAACCGGGGCATTTTTCTTACTGTCTATTTATCAATTATAACCTTGTAAACTTTTCCTGGGCCACTATCCTTTCCTGCTCAGTTATCTGCACCATGTAGATATCTGCCACCAGTTGGCTGATGTCTATGCGGGTATTATTATCAGGCAATGCCCCGGTTTTAACAACACGACCGGTTTTATCTACTATCCTGTATTTAAGGTCCCTGCCTGCAATAGCTATATTGCTGATGTACAAATCTGATGCATTGGCAGGATTAGGGTACAATACCATATCAAAAACACCATCAATGTTATCTACAGAGGTTTTGTTTACAGACAGTACCGCAACATCGCTGGTATCGCCGGGCATGTTGCACATTGCACTGCTCATTACTACACACCTGAACCTGTAGTTGTTCTGTACTGTACTTACACCTGTTACATACAACGTATTGGTTTTTACACCGCTGTAAATGCCCCCGTTGTTCAGGTTTACAAAATTACCACCGGGTGCCGCTGCCTGCCATTGATAGCTGGCCCCTGCAGATGTCGCACCTACTTCAAATTTTATTGTTTTGCCGGGGCTGACAAATGTATCCCTGGGTGATGCTGCTACAACAGGCACAGGTGTCACATTGAGTTTCAACTCTGTAGATGTTTCTGTATTGCAAACACCATTTACAATACACCTAAACCTGCCACCGTTCAGCGTATCGTGTACACCGTTAATACGCAGCACATTACCCATGTTTGTATATAGGGGGTGGTTATCTACATCTACAAAACCGCCACTTGTAGTATATACCTGCCATTTATAAGAATTTACAGCACCCTTTGCATTAACAGATAAATCTTTTACAGAGTTGAGACAAGCAGTATCAAGGGGTTTTAATGGCTGCAAGGCTACAAGCGGGTCAACCTGCATTTTCACCTCGTCTGTCGTATCCTCGCATTTCATCTTACTTACAATACAACGATACTTGTTGTTATTAAAGTTGCCCGGGGTGCTTTTGGTGGTTAACTCGTTGGTCTTAGTCCCGGAATAAATACCGTCATCTTTTATATCCACAAAGCCATTGCCTGCATCTACCTGCCATTGATAGGTACCTACGTCATCACCCTCCATTATAATACTCGTCGCCATATTCTCGCACACAACTGCGTCCACAGGTTGTTTTGTTACAGAGGTTGAGCAGGTCATCAGGTCGAAGCCGAACCTGTACAAGATTCCACGGGCAGATACCTTGGTAGAGCTTGCGGGTGTACTGTACAATTGCGTATTCCCTTTCATAAGCGGGGCATCTGTCATAATATCATATCCCGCTGGCGGGCTTGTCATCTTATCCTGGCTAATGTCCACTATAATAGGCTGTGAGAAATCTACCGTTACAGGTGTGGTAAGTTCTATTTTTAGCCAGTCGCCAGCATTCAAAGCAGGGAAGGCCCTAGTAGGGTCATTTACAGCTTGCGTTAAGCCTGTTACATAATTGGTAAGGGTAAGTAGCGATGTGTTGCCTATGCTCACCTTAAAATTTGTATAAGTTGTTGCTACAGATTTGCTTGCGATTTTAAAGTAAATGGCTGTAATAGTACCGGTGGTAGGCGTAGCAGGTGTAAACTTACCTGCAGGATATAGAAACTGCGACCTGTAGTCACTATAATCAGTTTTGGAATTGCTGGAACCTAATGGTACCGGATCTCCCGCACTGCCAAAAGCGAATTCGTAGGCCGGCGTTTGCGCCTTAGCACCTACAGATACTACTGTGCATAGGACTAATAAAAATGTTTTAGCGTAAATAGAAATATTCATATCTGAAGTTGATTTTTTAGATGTACTTATCAGACATAGAATCTCCTAATAACGTGAGTAAACTGTTAAACCGGAAGTTTAAAAAATATAAATTTTAATCTATTTTTAATCTATTTCAGTAAAAATATTGGTGGTAGTTAATATTCCTGATAATATAAAATGGATGACCTGGCTTGGCAGATCACCCATTTTATTTGAGACATATATTTATTTATAATCTTGTAAACTTCTCCTGGGCCACTATCCTACCCTGCTCAGTTATCTGCACTATGTATATATCTGCAGCAAGCCCGCCGATATCTATGCGGGTATTATTGTCAGATAACGCGCCGGCTTTTATTACACGGCCGGTTTTATCTACTATCTTATATCCAAACTTTCTGCCACTGGCCATAACAGTACTGCTAATGTAAAGGTCTGATGCATTGGCAGGGTTGGGATATAATACTATGCTGACAGTACCATCAATGTTATTTACAGAGGTTTTGTCAACTGACAGCACAGCTTCGTCGCTGGTATCTCCGGGGCTGTTGCACAGCAGGCTGCTCATAATGATACACCTGAACCGGAAATTATTCTGCACGGTACTTATACCTTTTACAATAAGCTGGCTGGTTTTTACGCCGCTGTATATGCCACCATCGTTCAGGTTTACAAAATTACCCAGTGGTGGCGCTGCCTGCCATTGGTACCTGGCACCGGCAGCAGTAGCTTCTGCTTTAAATATTGCAATACTACCCGGTTTTACGAATGTATCTCTGGGAGACAAGCCGACAGATGGTATAGGTGCTACATTAAGTTCGAGTTCAGTAGAGATTGCAGTATCACAAATCCCATCTACTATACAACGAAACTTACCACCATCAAGTGTATCAGGCACGCCCGTTATACGTAGCACATGTCCTAAATGGGTATATGGCGGAGCTGTGGGTACATCTACATATCCCACTCCCGGTACTAACACTTGCCACCTGTAGTTTACAATACTGCCGTCACCTTTTATTACCAGATCTTTGGTAGCAGTAATGCAGGTTGTGTCTTTTGCATCCAGGGGTTCAAGTTTTACCAGTCCATTTACCGTAAGCACAGCTTCATCTGTAGTATCCTTACAACCTGGTTTCGCTATTATACACCTATACGCACTTCCATTTGCACTGTAAGGCACATTATTAACACTTAATGTACCCGTCTGTGCACCAGAGTAAATACTGCCATCTGTAACATCAGAAAAAGAACCGCCATTTTGGTTGACCTGCCATTGATAAGTGCCTATATCAACACCTGCCATTGTAAAGTCAGTTCCATCTTCTTCACAAATGGTAGCAGCAACAGGGCTATGTGTCACAGCGGTAGAACAGGTTATTACGTCAAACCCAAAACGGTAGGTTAGTGTACGCGCAGTGCCGGTTGTTAAACCTGTGTTACCATATGTATGTGCATTACCCCCTACAGGGCCTGTACCTGTTTGAATGTCATAACCACCAGCACTACCACCATTTATACTCGTTTGACTGACATCTACTACAAGTGGTTTTGTAAAATCAATCATTACAGGTGTTGTAAGGGTGATTTTCAACCATCCGCCTGAACTTACAGAAGGTGCGTTAAACGTGGTAGCATTCAACCCTTGTGTTAGCCCGGTAACGTAAGTCGTAGTTAAGGCTGTTTGCGTGGTATTACCTAAGCTAACAATAAGGTTACTGAAAACTGTGGCATTACAGTTGCTGGCTATTTTGAAGTAAACTGCTGTAATCAACCCTACAGGAGGAGCAGTCGGAGTATAAAATCCTGGGTGATATAAAAACTGTGATTTGTAATTGCTCCATGAACTGGTGGGGTTACCTAACGGTATCGCATTCCCACTAGAGCCATATGCGTATTCATGTTGAGGGGTTTGAGCTTTTACACACACACATGATATGATGCATAAGGCTACTAAAAGTGTTTTAACGTAAATAGAAATATTCATGTCGGAATTCTTTTTTAAATGTAGATGTATTTATCAGACACGGAATTTTTCCTTGACGTGAGTAAACAGGTTAAAAACGAAGGTTAAAAACATATATTTTAATTATTTTTTAATCTCTTTCGTTAAAATACTGGAGGTAGTTAATGCTCCTGATAATAAAAAATGGATGACCTGGCTGGCAGGTCATCCATTTTATTTGAGATATATATTTATTTATAACCTTGTAAACTTCTCCTGGGCCACTATCCTGTCTTGTTCAGTTATCTGCACTATGTATATATCTGCTGCAAGCCCCCCGATATCTATGCGGGTATTATTGTCAGATAATGCGCCGGCTTTTATTACACGGCCGGTTTTATCTACTATCTTATATTCAAACTTTCTGCCACTGGCCATAACATTACTGCTAATGTAAAGGTCTGATGCATTGGCAGGGTTGGGATATAATACCATGCTGACAGTACCATCAATGTTATTTACAGAGGTTTTGTCAACAGACAGCACAGCTTCGTCGCTGGTATCTCCGGGACTGTTGCACAGCAGGCTGCTCATAATGATACACCTGAACCGGAAATTATTCTGCACGGTACTTATACCTTTTACAATAAGCTGGCTGGTTTTTACGCCGCTGTATATGCCACCATCGTTCAGGTTTACAAAATTACCCAGTGGTGGCGCTGCCTGCCATTGGTACCTGGCACCGGCAGCAGTAGCTTCTGCTTTAAATATTGCAATGCTACCCGGTTTTAGGAATGTATCTCTGGGAGACAAGCCGACAGATGGTATAGGTGCGACTGTCAGGCGCAGATTGGTGGTTGTATCAGCATCGCATATGCCATTTACAATGCACCTGAAACGGCTGCCATCAAGTGTATCCGGCACACCAGTTATACGTAGCACATGTCCTAAATGGGTATATGGCGGAGCGGTGGGTACATCGACATAACCAACACCCGGCACAAAAATCTGCCACTGGAAGTTAACGATTGAGCCGTCTGCCTTCACCTGCAGGTCTTTAGTTGCAGTGATACAAGTAGTATCTGTTGGTTTCAGGTTCTGGAGGTTTACCAGGCCATTTACGGTAAGGATAGCTTCGTCACTGGTATCTTTACATATACTTTTGGTAGCAATAACACGGTATATAGAACCATTAAGGTCAAAACCTGCATTGTTTATACCAATAGTGGCTGTATTAGAACCACTAAAGTTTGCGTTATTGACAACATCATTAAAACCGGACCCCAGGTCTATTTGCCATTGGTAGTTGGTTACATCTACCGCGTTCACTGTAAATGATGCATTTTCTTCTTCGCATATGGTAGAATCAACGGCTTGTTTAACAATTTCTGTAGAACAACTGATTCCATATACCTCTATTTCCCTGTGGTTGGGGTTGCCACTGCCCGCTATATTGTTAAATCTGAGCTTAGTTGTTGTTACAGGTGAGAATGTAACTGAATCCAGACAGGTAGCGCTGTTGTTATAATTCATTATGGTCGTGTAGGAAGTACCATTCCAGTACTCTATGGTACAGGTGGTCATAGGGCGGCCATCTTTATAGAAAATAACTTTTGTGAGCGTTTGTGCGCTGCTCCATGTATATTCTATCCAGCCGTTGGTGCTCACCCAACCCCAGGGGGTAGAGCCGCAGTTAGCAATTACACCGTCATTATAATTGGCAGCACTATAATCGGGAGAACCAGTTGCACCACCACCAGAGTGTGCACTTGTTGCCGTCAATGCGAGGTTCTGTGCATTAAGATCTGAAACCACTAAGATATAGAGCACCGCAATGCAAATTTTAAGTATAAATTTCATATCGTTTTCTTGTTATTACTTATTGGTTAAACAAATGCTATCATCTTAAAGATACCTAAAATTTGCGAAATTTTTAACATGTCTTTAATTTTAAATCTGTCCCTTATATTTTAACAACCCATAGCCATGCATTCAGAGTGTGTTGCCTATATTTACAATTAAAACAGTACAATAACGATATGAAAAGAACATGGTTGCTGGCGGCTGCTATTTGCGCTACAGCTGTTTCAAATGCGCAGATAACCGACCAGGAAACCGCAAGGAAATCTGTATTTGCTGCGGCAAAAGCAATGGACGAGGCCCTTATCCAGCACCGTTACGACGATTATTCTGCGTTTAACCACCCGACACTGGTAGCCCAGGTAGAGGGAGGGAGGCGCGCTATGGCTCTTCAACTGGCCAAGCAACTGGCTGAGATAAGCGAAAGCGGCAATGTTATCACCGCTGTATGGCCTGAAATGCCTGCTGTTGTAATAGATACTGCCGGAGAATGGCAGGCCACCCTGCAACAATATATGACCTACCGCCTGCCCGAGGGTACTATAAAATCGGTAACCACCATTATTGGCATGTCTCCCGACGAGGGAAAACAATGGTACTTTATAGATGCCGCAGGCCGCAACCTCCATCAAATGCGCCAGATTTTCCCGAAATTGAGTTCCAAATTAAAGATAGCCAAGCCAACAGAGCCGCAGTTTACTGCAGACAATCCCGGTGCACCGCCTGCCGTTAAGCCATAGGCTTTATACAAGAGATTCATACACCTGCATAACTGCCCCAGCGCAGCGTGCAGGTGTAAATTTTTGTGCCTGTACCAGCCCCTTTTGTACCATTTCATTACGTAGCGTCTCGTCTGTAGTGACACGGGCTATAGCAGCCGCCAGTTCTTCCACATCCATAGGGTTAATGTATAAGGGAGCATCACCACCCGTTTCGGGCATACAGGATACATTGCTGGTGATAACCGGTACACCGCTCCACATGCTTTCAAGTATAGGTATGCCAAACCCTTCAAATACCGATGCGTAAATATTGGCCGTTGCGCCACGGTATATAGCAGGCATATCGTCTGCATCCACACCATTATCATGCTCACCCAGGAATAATACTTTTAGTAGCAGATCATGTTGTTTTATATAGCTGCGCACCTGCTCGTAATAACTACCGCTCCCTCTGCCTACCACAGTCAGTGGTATATTTAAAGTATCGCCCAGTTGGTGGACTGCTTTTACAATATTCAGCAGGTTTTTGCGCTCTATGATACTGCCCACCGTCAGCAGGTATTGCTGTGGCAGGTTATACTTTTCCCGCACCCGCTGCATGGTGGTATCATCTACCGGGTGCTGAAATGCAGGGTTACAACTCTGGTAGCAGACCTTTATTTTATCGGCAGGTACTTTATAAAACTGCTGCAAATCCTCAGCGGTTTGCCGGCTGATGGCTATGACGACATCGGCATGTTTACAGGCGTACTTAAACTTTTTGCGGTACACGGCCACGTCAATAGCCTTGTACTGGCTTGGGTAGCGTTCATATATCAGGTCGTGCATGGTGACGACTGACCTGATGCCCTTAAGACCAACGGGTATCTCATGGCTGAGGCCGTGGAAGAGGTCGATGTCCAACTGCCGCAGGTCGTGCCGGATGCCGCTGCTGCGCCATAGCGATGGAAATGTTTTGTACACCCCACCGGGCAGTATAGTATGCACATTGCTTTGCGCAGGCGGATGGTACAATGTGCCGGGCCGGGGGGTAGCCAGGTAGTAGTCGTGCTCCGGATAGCCCTCTATAAGAGCGTTGAGCAGGTTACGGCTGTATTGCCCGAGCCCTGTCTCGTTATGAAAAGCCCGCTTGGCGTCAAATGCTATGCGCATGTGTAAAAATAGTCAGTTAAATGGCAAAGGGGAAATCCCAAAGAGAAAATTCCAAATTCTAATGTAGTCTCACATCCATGTCATTTTGTTTTTTTATTTGATTTGTATTTGTCTGTGTTGTTCATTCGATTGTTATCCCGGTTATCAGCCTTTTATTTGCTAGCTGTTTCACTTTTCCTTTTAATAGGATGTCTTACTATAAACCTTAAAAACAGATTACTACCAACAAATCGTAATATAAAACAAACAATTTGCATATATTTATTGGCAATTCTAATCATATGCAACCTGTAAAAACCATTTTATTCCTTATAGCTGCCTGCTGTAATGCCTTTGTCGGCACAGCTAAAGATGAAGTTTCAGCAAAGAATTTCAGGCAACAATCGTCATTGTTGTTTATTGAAAATAAAGGGCAGATAACTGATCAGCACGGTATTGTGCGCAGTGATATTGACTTCAAACTACAAGCTCCGGGCCTGACGATGTTCATTGGCAACGGCCAAGTGCACTACCAATGGAGCCGTTCTGAAAAGCAAAAAGAAAAAGTCAAAACCGGGGAAGTTAGTCCCAATGGGCAGAGTCCAAATACCAGGGAAAAATTGCCGCCTTTTCCACAAATGGAACCTGATGAGGAACATACAATTACTACCTGCAGGATGGATGTAACACTCATTGGGGCTGACAGAAATGCACAGTTGGTTGCCGAAGAGCAGGACAGTTATTATGAAAACCATATAACGAGGGCCACAGGTGAAAAAGGAGTAGTGGCACATACCTACCGTAAACTCACTTACAAAAATATTTATCCGAATATTGACTGGGTATTGTATGTAGGTACAGGAGAGGTTTTGAAATATGACTTTGTAGTACACCCTGGTGGTAATGCAAATGATATACAGCTGCGCTATGATGGAGCGACAGAACTGAAACTGCATAATGGTGCACTTACTGCCATCACAACTTATGGCAGCATTACAGAAAACGCACCCTACACATACAATGCAGAAACCAATCAGCAGGTAGCTTCTGCTTTTGTACTGAACGGTAATACATTATCCTTCCGGGTAGAAAATAAGGCCAGGGCTACGTTGGTAATAGACCCGCAACTGCACTGGGCCACCTATTATGGGGGAGCAATGCAGGACTACCTGTACCATGTTACGGGAGATGATAGCGGCTATGTGTACGGAACTGGTTGGACCTATAGTGTTAATAACATTGCCACTACGGGTGCTTACCAAGATACATTGCCACTCATTTGGTGGACCAGTTCACAATATTATTGTGCGTTCATTGTAAAACTTTCAGATGCCGGTGTAAGGCAGTGGGGAACCTATTATTATCCCGGCTGCAGGCTCTGGCTATATTCAGGTAAATTTAAAGGTGGGTTATACCTGTGCGGCCGTGCAGACACCAGCGCCATACCTGTTATGGGTACCACGGGCACAGAGCAGCCGGGACACGGTGGAGGAGTATATGATGGGGTGCTGGTAAAATTCACAAAAAACGGTATGCCTGAATGGATGACCTATGTTGGTGGATCAAGTTGGGACCATGTCTACGATCTGGACATAGACGGAAACGGTGATCTTATTATTGGAGGACACACACAAAGCAGCAACAATATGGCGTCAACCAATGCGCACCAAACCACTATCAGCAGCGCCTTTTATTCAGGCTTTGTAGCAAAATACAGCCCGCAGGGGGTGCGTAAATGGGGCACTTATTATGGCGATACATGGTGGACACATGTTTCGGGGGTTACGGTAGATAAATGGAACAATATATACATATCCGGAAGCACGGATGATACAGCGGGTATTGCCACACCCGGCACGCATAAAGACAGTGCATATTTCGCACCCAACAATTCTAATGGTTATTGGGAAGAGGGTTTCATTGCAAAGTTTGATGCATCAGGAAAACGGCTATGGGGCACTTACGTAGGTGGACCTGGCCGGGACTACCTGTGGGGTGGCCTGGACTGTGATGACAGCGGCAATGTTTATACGAGCGGGTGGACAGAAAGCACTACCGGCATTGCCACGCCAGGTGCTTACAAAACAATGATGCCTTCAACTAATTATGCAGGCATGATGATGAAATTTGACTCTTCAGGGCAGCGAAAATGGGGAACATATTTAGATAGTAATTACTATTCCGGCTATTATGGCGGGTTAACTATTCATAACAACACGTTGTACCTGTCAGGCTCAACAGGCAACACATCCGACATTGCCACACCAGATGCAGCACAGCTTGCATTAAAAGGGCAGTCTGATCTCTACATCCTGAAATTTAGTACGGAAGGCAAAAAAACCTGGGGCAGCTATTTTGGCGGCTCCGGTGAAGAATATAATAACGGCGGATATGGTGGTAATAATGCCTTTGTCAACACCTGGAATGGCAGCACCAATATTTACCTGCACGGCCATACCAGCAATAGTTATGATGTGAGCACCTTCAACTGCCATCAGTTTACTCATGGTGGCAGCCATGACGGATTCATCGCTAAACTTACAGAGGATACTTTGGTGTCCATCAACTCAGAAATACCCTTGTATGCATGCGTGGGCGATACAATACAGCTGGGCTACCGCACTACTTACTCATTCCGCAATGGTAATCTTTTTACAGCAGAATTGTCTGATGATACAGGCGGCTTTGCCAATCCTATAACCATAGGCAGTGTGGTGAGTGACACTACAGGAGAGATGACCTGCGTGATACCTTTAAACACTCCGCGTGGGGACAGATACCGCATACGTGTAACTGCCAGCCTGAGGGGTGATACATCGGTACAAAGTGTGAACAAGATATACATCAACAATATTTACCCACAGGATTTTTCAGCCACAAGCAACAGCCCCGTGTGCCTTGAAGATACGATAAGGTTCAGTGCTACGTCCACATCGCATGGCATACAATATTCCTGGAAAGGGGTGTACGGCTTTCACGATACAGGTGCTAATCCGGTGATAGCCAATGCTGCTACCACGAACGATGGGGAGTATATCGTCACAGCAAATTTATACGGCTGTAAAGCAAGAGATACAGTAACAGTTTCAACCAAACCACTGCCTTATACTAATATCATCAACCATGATGCAATAGCGCAGAACCTGCCTTGCGAGGCAGATACTTTAAAGCTTATAACCAGTGACGCTAATCCCGGTACTACCTATAGCTGGACAGGGCCTGCGGGTTTCAGCTCTACTACACAAAATCCTAAAATAGCGCCGGTGCCTTTGACGTACAACGGAAGGTTTATTATTACCACAACGCTGAATGGCTGCGAACAAAAAGATACCCTTAACGCACAGGTAAAACCTTTGCCACAAAATTTATCGACCAGTGCTACCGGGCCGGTATGCAGCGGTACCAATGTTCAGCTAAGCGCCACATCTACCTCAGCAGGGGTTACCTGGAAGTGGGAAGGGCCCAATAGTTTTACCACAACATTACAGAACCCCGTCATACTGGCAGCCCAGCCAATACACAATGGCGATTATATTGTAACAGCAACACTCAATGGCTGCGCAATTAAAGATACCGTAACAGCTGTAGTGAATGTTATCCCTGACAAACCCATCATCAATACCAATACCCCTGTTTGTGAAAAAGACAGCCTTCACTTTTCGGTTACAAATGTTGCCACCGGTGCAAGTTATAGTTGGGCAGGGCCACAGGCTTTTACAGGCAGTAAAGAAGATACGGTATTTGAGGCGGGAAGCGTCAACGCTTCAGGGCAGTACACGCTGACAGTATCTAAAGATGGCTGCAGCAATTCTGAAAATATAACCGTGCTTGTGAAACCCCTGCCTGCCGCTGTGAGTGTTAGCAACAACGGTCCCATTTGTGAAGGCAACACTTTACAGCTAAGCAGTGGCACCTCTACCACAGGCAGTGCCTATAGCTGGGCAGGCCCGGGTAACTTCGGCGCAGGCACACAGAATACCTCTGTTTCCTCAGCTACACCTGCCACTAGCGGATGGTATAAAATGACTGTGACGCTAAGGGGTTGCCTGTTTACTGACAGTACATTGGCGACAGTTAACGAGGTGCCTGTTTTATCCAATATAACAGCTAATCAGCCTATATGTCTTGGGGAAACACTCAACCTGTCTGCAGGGAACATTAACAACGCTATCTATAGCTGGTACGGCCCCGGTGCTTTTACGGCAAGTGGCCGTACACCTGCAAAGACCAACCTGCAATATGCAGATACGGGCTGGTACCGTGTAATAGCTACTGCAAATAATTGTGTGTCTGCACCGGACAGTGTATATGTAAAAGCTAATCCTGTACCCTTTGTAGTCATATCTGCCAATAAGGACAGTATCTGCCAGGGGGATGCAGTCCAGTTTACTGCATTGCCCAATCAACATGCGGGCACGCCTGTATTTGTATGGAAGGTGAATGGCACGACAACCGGTACAGGTCTTGTATATAACACTTCCGCCCTGAATGATGGCGATGTAATATCCTGCAGCATGACGGAAAACACAAAGTGCAGCGCGCCATATACTGACCAGAGTAATGATGTGACGATGTCGGTATTGCAGTGGAAGACCCCGGCTGTAAGTATAGTCGCCGCACCTAACACACCTGTAAAGGTGGGGCAGCAGGTAATGTTCACTGCCAGCCCTGTAAATGGAGGCATTTTACCTAAATATCAATGGAAGCGCAACGGCAACAATGTACAGGGAGCTACCGGTGCCATATGGAGCGCGAGCACATTAAGCGATAACGATGAGATATGCGTGGAGATGACCAGCAGCTATATGTGCCCTCAGCCAGCCACTGTAAAAAGCAACTGTATCAATGTAAAAATACTGACCGGCATTTACGACAATCAATTAGCCGGTATGGTATCGCTGCATCCAAATCCTAATAATGGCCGTTTTGTATTGTCCGGGCAGGTGTTGCAAACCATAACCGGTGCAGTAAAAATAGAAGTACTGAACACATTGGGCCAGGTTGTACACAAAGATGAACTGGAAACTGAAGGTGGCAGGATATATAAAGAAATACAATTGCCCCAGGTAGCCAATGGTACCTACATGCTAAGGGTATATAACACAGACATAAGCCATACTATGAAGTTCAACGTGAGGTAGGACAGTGCCTGCGCTATTGCCGGGCCACAATCCTATCCTTCAGCATCATAAAAGGTTTCTCAACGATGAAGTACAACAGTGCAGCGGCGATAATGGAAGCTGCCGTGCAGATAAAGAAGGACAGATTCCCGTCAGTTGGTATATCGTAGCGGGGCAGTTGCTGCTGTACTACGTTTACCACCATCTTATGAGACAGGTACATGCCATATGAAAGCGTAGCAATAGTTGTGGTTATTTTAGAACTGAACTTATTAAGCAGGCTATTGGCAGCCGTACCGGAAGCTACCATGCAGCCAAAGGCAATTGCCAGCAGGGCAAAGCCGAATATAGTGGCGTGGTAGCTGAGGGGCTCTTCTGTAACAAAGTACGCCACTACTGCAAACATCAGGCCGAGTAGCAACAACAGGTTGGGATATTTGTGCATGGCCTGGGCTGCGCGCGGATACCACACTGTAATGCCGCCTATAGCAATGCCTGCAAGCAAGGGGTCTAGCCGGTTGTAGCTGGGGTAGTATATCCACTTGTACCAGGTGAGGCCAAAAGTATCTGTACCTATTGCAGGTTCTATAATGTTGTTCCACCCCAGTAGCCTGATGCCCATGCCCGCAAGGAAAAGTACGACCAATATATACGGCGCTACCCTGCCGGCTTTTATCCATACCAGCAGCAATATAGTGAGCGGCAACAGCAGGTAAAACTGCTCCTCTACACACAGCGACCATGCATGCGAGAAGGCGCGGTGGTGCCGCAGATCCAGGCCGTAGTTTTGTGTGAACGTGAGGTATTTCCATAGGGGTGCCAGTCCGCCCTGCCATTCCCGCGCATCGGGCAGTAAAAAGTAGAGCGTGAGTACGGTCCAGAATGCAGGCAATATCCTGAAGCCACGCTTGATGAAAAATGTCTCAAGAGAGAAGTCGCCACGCTGTATGCCCTTAAATATCTGGCCGGATATAAGGTAACCACTCAGCACAAAAAACAGGTCCACACCAGCCCAGCCGAACTGGCAATAGATGTCTATCCACTCCGGATGACTGAACATCCTGTAGTGGTACAGGAACACGAGCGTGATGGCGAGTGCCCGCAGGTGGTCGAGCGCGGGGATGCGGTTGGGGTGTTTTTGTGTGGGCATGAATAAAGTTAATACCCGGAATCCAAAATTAAAGAATTTCAAATCGGTGTTTAAATTATGTTGCTGCTTGTTGTTACTCAACTTTCTTTGGGATTTGCAACGAATGGAGATATTCGGTTCGGTTATTTTGGCACAAGTTTTGGTTAACACAGTATTGGTGTAAGAAAATTACGGATGTAGAAAAAATATGTACCTATGAGAAAGTTGTTGGTTTACACATTGTCATTATCAGCATTGCTGGCTGCGGGTAGCTGTCGCGAAACAAGGCACCGCAACCCCGTGCCGCTGCCACCTGAACAACCTGAAAAGGTAGAGGGCCTGTATATGGGCGTAGTAGGCTTTAATAATAACGTGACCGTAACGCCGGTGACAGATGACATGACGATAGTAAAAAATTCGATAAACGGCCTGGGCAACGAGCCCGACGCCACCGCACTGTGCTACGGCATGACTAAGGGGCTGGACCTGCTGGAAGATGCCGATAGAAAGCAGGATTTTGACATGACATATATGGTAGTGTTTACCGATGGTTTTGACAACTACTCTTCAAACTTCTTCCCGGGGGTGTACCAGGACGAGGTGGTAGATTATACCCGTGATATACTGAATGATGCAAAAGTATCGGGCAAGCCTGTACGGGTTTATACGCTGGGGTTGGCAGGCAAGGGCACGCTGAAGGATGATGAGCTGCGCGACCTGGCTGTGAACGGCAGCTACAGGAGGGCCACCAGCGCTACGCTGAACAGTACCTTCCGGGAAATAGCTGATGCTGTAATGTCCACAGCTAAGAATGTGGAGATAGTAACCAATGCTGTACCTATATCTGCCGCTAACCCTAAATATGTGCAGGTGACCATCACTGCCGTCGCAGACAGGATACGCACAGATTTTGTAATAGAAGGTATGCTGACCAATGGCGATGGTAAATCACCTCAATTCACTGTTACGTCTGTAAGCCCCGGCCTTACTTTTGACGGGTCGGGTGGCAATATCAGCGGGACTGTTGTTACCAGGAATGGCATTAAAAAAGCAGTGTTGCCGTTGAGCAACCTGACCATTGCCCCGCGCAATGGCACAGAGCCCTACGTGGTACAAAAGATGGTGGTAAAAATTAAATACAAGTTTACCGATGAATACGTGGAAGACGTAGAAGACACCAAAACGGAAGATGCTATAGCCAAGAATGTGGGTATAGTGCTGGTACTGGACTGCAGCCAATCTCTGGGGCAGGATTTTGCACCCATGAAAAACTATGCTAAAGAATTTGTGAATACCATCATGGCGAAAAAGAAATAAAATATTTATAAAAACTGTATCGCAGCCTGCACGTTTTGTGCGGGCTGTTTTTTTTATAAGGGTTTTGAGGTGTGGAACTTTTGATTAACAGGCGTTGCAAATGCACACTCTGGTTAATCCTCGTTACAACGAGAATTAGTGGGGAAGGTGTTGCGATGTAAAGCCAGGTAGCATCAGGACCATGAACTGATAGCTTTCCTTCAGCCCGTACCCAAAAATATTCTCCCTTCTTTTGTAACTTTTCCGCAGTATGCCCGATTTAGCTTTTGAATGGAACTGAACGACTATAACACTTGTGTACGGGAGTGGTCTGATGCTGTCTTTCGCTTTGCCAGTAAATGCACCGGCAATGCAGAGGATGCCAGGGATGTTGTCCAGAACAGTTTTGCGGTGTTGTGGGAAAAGAAAAAGGACGTAACCCCGGCCAAGGCCAAGTCCTTCCTCTTCCAGGTGGCATACAACCAGAGCGTGGATATGTACCGCAAGGGCCGCAGGATGAGCTATAAGGAAGAGGTAACGCACAGCGGCACTACCACTATAGCTAACCCCGACCTGAAGAAGGTGCTTGACAGGGCCCTGTCGAGGCTGGACGAACAGGCAAGAGCGCTGGTATTGCTGAAGGATTATGAAGGGTACAACTATGAGGAAATAGGCCAGATAACAGGATTGAGCAGCAGCCAGGTGAAGGTGTACCTGCACCGCGCGCGCAAAAGCCTGAAGGAGTACCTGGTAAAAGTTGAAAACATTATATAAAAAACAGAAGCTATGGTGAACATGGAGAATTATGAGGAGTATATGCTGCTGTATGCAGACGGGGAGCTGAAGCCAGAAGAAGAACAGGCACTGCTGGCGTTCGTACACCAGCACCCTGAACTGAAGGCCGAGCTGGACGCTTATGCCGCCACCCGTATGCAGCCTGACGAGACAATAGTATATAAGGACAAAGACAGCCTGCTAAGGACCGCGGAACCTGCACGCCGAATAGGATTAGGCAACTGGAAAATTTATATGGCTGCTGCCTGTGTGCTGCTGGTGGCGGTACTGTTCATTACCAACCAAAAAAACACTGAAGAAACTACCAGCCCCGTAGCTGTACAAGAAACCATAACAGAACCTGTAACAAAAACCCCACCGGCACCGATACAGGAAACAATGGATGATACTACGCTGAACAATATTGCCCGACAAAAGAAAGTCCATTCAACACAACCTGTAAACACTGTTGCCGTGGGAAATAATACAAAAAAGAAACCTGCCGCAGCCGTGCAGGAACCTGAAAAAATACAACGGCCACAACCCAGACAACAACCCGCGCAGCAGCATATAGCCAGCCACGGTAAACGCGATACCGCAGCACAGACTATAGCACAGGCACCAAAAGAAAAAACAGCAACGCAACCGGAGCAGGGCGTTATTGCAGAAGAAACAACACCACAAATAGTGAATGGTGTAATAATACCGGGCAGGAGGAAAGACAATATTGCAACCAGGTTTATAACCACCGTACTGGGCGATAAACCACAGGGCATAGAAGGGCTGGAGGCAGCACTGGATGATAAGCTGGCGGCAGCAAAAAACATAGGGCAGGAAATAAAAGACACAGAGGTGAAACTAAGGATAGGTAAAAAAGCATTATTAATTGTAAGACTTTAAAAAAAACGATAGTCATGAACATAAAACTGATGGCATACATAGCCGCAACACTGCTGCTGGCCACTAACGCTACACAGGCGCAGGATGATGAAAAAAAGAAAGACAAGGATGGAGGCAACAGCATAGAGTTGAGCACAGACGGGTTGCACTTTGAGTCGAAAGGCAGCAAAGACAATGCTGTAAGTATAGACTTCCTGATGATAGACCTGGGCATTAACAGCATACAGGACAAGACGGACTATACCACCGCTGCAGCCAAAAGCTTCCTGCAGGTGCCACAGGTGTACCAGAACGAAAACCTTTTTGACCTGCGTACTGGCAAAAGCTGGAACATAAATATATGGCCTGTAATAGCCAGGCTGCGCATGGTGAACGCCGACAGGCAGAAAATATATTTATCAACCGGGCTGGGCCTGCAAGTGTACAACTTCCGCTACAACAAGCAGGTAACGTATAACAATGATGTAGTGCCGATAGTGTACTTAGACACGGTAAACAACTTCAGCAAAAACAAACTGGTGGTAACCTACCTGAGCGTTCCGCTTATGCTCACCTTTAAAACCAAAATGGCCGATAAAGCATGGCTGGTGTATGGCGCAGGCCTTACGGGTGGTTACCGCATATCGTCTTATATGAAACAGGTATCTACCCAACTAGGCAAGCAGAAAAACCACGACGAATTTAACCTGAGCGACTTTAACGCCTGTATAACCGCAGAGATAGGTATAGATGAATACTTCAGGTTGTTTGCAAGTTACCAGCTCACACCACTGCACGAAAACTCGCTGGAACAGCGCCCATTTACAATTGGCCTTCGCTTTGGCGGGGTCTAAAAAACAACAATAGCGGGGATGAATTCCCCGCTATTGTTTATGAATGCTTAATTATTTACATATTCTCCAGGGCTTCTTGTATAGCTTCAGGGTTTTGCAGGTTTTCCCAACCTACTATTCCAACAATAGCTACCATAAAAGCTATATAACACAAAGAGAACACCATTGCAATGATGGCGCATATCCGTCCCGCATTCAGGTTATTATAAGAGCCCTTTGTGTACATATGAGGATTGGCCCTGTACGCCCTCATATCTTTGGCCGCCAGTACCAGTGCTATAATACTCAATATCAGACCGCCACCATAGCAGCAGCAGGCAACTATGCCTATGATACCCAATATCAATACAGCAGTAGAATTGGGCAAGGCAACTTGTGGTTGCTGAAAATCCTGTTGTGGTTGGTTGTAGTCGTTCATATAAGTTGATGAGTTATGATTTTGTAAATATAGCTTACAGCCATTATTAACAAAGTAATTATAAATAAAAATTTAAGAACTACAGCCCCGTTGCGCAGGTTAAAAACAAGATGTACCGCCAAGGTGGCTAGTGTTAAAAGCACAAACAGTGTAGGCGGGTATAATTTCCACGATAGCACTATGTCTCCTTTCAGCAATGCCAGCAGCGAGCGTTGCAGCCCACAGCCCGGACAATCAAGCAAAAACATTTTTTTTGACGGGCAGGTAAACATGTGCTGCTCCAGCCAACCTGTGGCCGTATGGGCATTGCCGGGCATATTTATTCTGCGGGTTTATTTTTTTCACGTTCTGCTACCAGTACCGGGCGTGCTTCTGTATAGGTAGCCTTCGCACGGTCAAACAGTTCATTTATCTCCTGCATACCCTCCCCTTTGCGGCCCAACTCTTCTATGCGCATCATACGGGGCAGCATTTCCCATACTCTCACAATCCCTGCCGGGGATTTAAGTGCATGAGCCTGCTTGAAAATGGCATCCAAATCATCTGTATTTTTTACAAGATGCTCCAGGTTGGCCATGCCTTCATCTACCGAAGTTATAAATATACCCAATAATTCATATTTGTACTGATGGTCGCCTCCTGACAGGTCTTCCAGTACACTAAAATCAACTAATTTATCCTCCATTTAACAAAAATAGAAAATCTGGCACGCTATTTTCTTGCTAATATATGAGTAACAACGTATTAAATTGATAGTGTTTTGTTACTAACGCACTGACAATGAATTAATTGAATAAAATTTGAACCTAAAAGAGACATAAATAATTATATTTTTTTAAAAATACGTAAGTGATTATGTATTTTTGCGTCGGCTTTAAGGGAGATTTAAATAGGAAAAGAAACAGGTTTAGCTGTCGGTATCATTCTTTTATACAGGCAGATATACTTAATGACTAAAAAAAATATATGCAATATAAAATACGCATTCTGCCCCGGTGGTTTATTTTCCTTTTAGACCTGGCGTGTATTCAGCTTTGTATATTTTTCTCATTCATCCTCCGTTTCAATTTTAACCTGGAAGAAGTAGCCCGGTATGACATTTCTTTCATACTAATGGCATCACTACTGCTGAATGGTATCCTCTTTTATCTTTTAAAGAGTTATGCCGGTATCATCAGGTACACAAATATTGAAGATACTTTCAGGCTGCTCATTGTGAACTCTATAGCGGCTATATTTTATTTCTCTATCAATTTCGGTGTCAACTTTTTCGCACAGGATATAAACCTTTTCCCTACGTCTGTAGTTGTTATCAACTTCTTCATTACCAACTTTGTGCTTATTACCTACCGCCTGCTGGTACGCTACACCTTCAATTACTACAAGGCAACACAAAGCGCAACAGTTAAAATAAAGGCGGCCGTGTTTGATACGGGTGAGTATGGGTTGCAGACAAAAAAAGTGATCAACAACTTTCCCAGCAGTAATATACAGGTCGTTGCTTTTATAGACGATGTACTGAGCAAAAGCGGCAAGCTGATGGAGAACATCCCCATCTACAACACTGACGAGAATAGCTTTATGCGCCTGCAGGAAGAAGGTGTGGAACTGCTCATTATAGCCAACAGGAAAATATCCAAGGAACAACTGGTACACCTGGTAGATACAGGACTGAAGTATGGCATGAAAGTACAGCAGGTACCACCTATACGCGAGTGGCTGAACGGCCAGCTGGCAGCACAGCAGTTGAAAGACATTAAGATAGAAGACCTGCTGGAACGTGAGGTGATAAAAATAAACAACGACAAGATACATTTTGAGCTGAAAGGCAAAAGGATACTGGTAACAGGCGCCGCGGGGTCCATAGGCAGCGAGCTGGTAAGGCAACTGGCTAACTACAAGCCGTCACTTATTATATTGTGCGACCAGGCAGAAACGCCTATGCACGAGCTGCACCTGGAAATACTGGAAGACTACAAAGGCGTAAATGTAAAAACCTACATGGGTAATATAACAGACAGGATAAGGATGGAACACCTGTTTGAAATATATAACCCCGAGGTTGTGTTTCACGCGGCGGCCTACAAGCATGTACCGCTGATGGAGGAACACCCTTCTATAGCTGTAATGAACAATGTACTGGGCACTAAAAACCTGGCAGAGCTGGCAGTAATGAACGGCGTGGAAAAATTCGTGATGGTATCTACCGACAAGGCAGTGAACCCGACGAATATAATGGGTGCAACCAAACGCATAGCCGAGATATATACACAGAGCTACTACAAAGACCTGGTAAAAGGTACAGACGGCACGCCAAACATAACCAAGTTTGTAACTACAAGGTTTGGTAATGTATTAGGTTCTAACGGCTCTGTAATTCCACGCTTCAGGATGCAACTGGACAAGGGCGGGCCAATAACTGTTACCCACCCTGAAATAACACGCTATTTCATGACCATACCTGAAGCCTGCCAGCTTGTAATTGAGGCAGGTGTTATGGGGCAAGGCAGCGAGATATTTGTATTTGACATGGGCAAACCGGTGAAGATTGTTGACCTGGCCCGCAGGATTATAAAACTGGCAGGCAAAGAGCCCGATGTAGATATAAAAATAGAATACACCGGCCTGCGCCCGGGAGAGAAGCTGTATGAAGAATTGCTGAACGATTCAGAAAACGTGATGCCTACGTACCATGACAAGATAATGATAGCCAAGGTGGCTGAATATGACTATGAGCTGGTAAGGAAAAAGGTAGATAAACTGATAAACAGTGCACGCCAACATTATACGCTAGAAACTGTAGGCTTAATAAAAGACTTGGTACCGGAATATGTGAGCAACAACGCAACCTACCAGAATACCACCACCCAAATGGATAAGCAGGGAAACCTGTAGTAGGGACATATAATAAAAAAAGAATCGCCGCGTCTTATGATGCGGCGATTCTTTTTATGGTCAGTGCAATAATGCGCAGGTAGTTATATATCGTAGGCTGTGCAATAAACACTTTATTCAGCCGTATTTTATCAGGCATTATCCGTTCTATATAATATTTTTCCGGGTCGGGCTGCTGCGCCAGTATCTCGTTCTCATTTATAAACCTGATAGAAGCAATATCAGTAATGCCCGGCCTTACATTCAATACCTGTTTTTGCTCCTTTGTGTACAGGTCCACATACTTTTTAACTTCGGGACGGGGCCCTACTATACTCATATCGCCTATTAGCACATTTACCAACTGCGGCAATTCATCCAGCTTGTTGCGCCTGAGAAATGAGCCAAACCCGGTGATGCGTCTATCTGTATTGCCATAGGTAAGCAGGCCGGTCTTATCGGCATCGGCCTGCATGGTGCGGAATTTATACAGGTAAAACTCTACACCATTCTTCCCTACCCTTTTTTGTTTATAGAATACATTGCCCCGCGTATCTGCCTTTATGCGGATAGCTATATAAATAAAAACAGGACTAAGTGTTACTAATCCTGCGACTGAAAAAACGATATCGAGCAACCTTTTCATCCTGCCACGGCAATATATGATTTTTCTATTTCCGCTTCAACATAAGCGCAATCATCGTCTGAAAGTTGTACGTAGATCGGCAATGATATTTCGCAGGCGTAATTCCTGTACGTGGCCGGATAGTCTTCTATTTTATAACCCCTGTCTTTAAATACCGTAAGCATAGGCATGGGTATGAAGTGTACGTTCACACTGACACCTGCATCCATAATATGCTGTATCATATCATCGCGCTGCTGCTCTGTAATATTTTTTATACGCAACTGGTACAGGTAGTGCGATGAATAACTGTCTTCATTTTTTCCCGGTGGAATGACAGCCCAGTCTTTATTCTTAAAGAATGCCGTATAATGATCGTACACACGGCGGCGTTCCGGCAGCATAAAGTTATTATACTTGCGCAGCTGGGTGAGGCCTATTGCAGCACATATATCCGGCAAGTTGGCTTTTATACCATCGGTCACTATATCATAACGCCAGCTACCCGCTTTCTTTTTAGCAAAGGCATCTTTGTCCTGCCCGTTCATGGATGTGAGTTTCATCCATTTATAAACATCTGCATTGCTGAATGGCGCTGGTAAATTCAGGCATATAATACCGCCTTCTGCCGTAGTGATATTCTTTACTGTGTGCATGGATATTATGGCTATATCCGCAAACTGCACCGCGGGTTTGTCTTTATAAACCGCACCAATAGAGTGGGCAGCATCTGCCAGTACCACAGGCCTGCCAAAGCTTTCCTGTATATCATTAGCAGGCTTAAAGTTGTCCTTTACCTCCGGTGTATTCACCAATGCATTTATGGCATTATAATCGCATGGCCAGCCACCTATGTCCACACACATAATGGCCTTGGTACGTGGGGTGATTGCCTGTTTTATTTTTTCAGGGTCTATATTGAAATCGTCCAGTACATCTACCATTACAGGGGTAGCGCCGGTGTGCAGCACACTGAGTGCAGTAGCAGCAAAAGTATATGCAGGCACTATCACTTCGTCTCCGGGGCCTATACCCAGCCATTTGAACGCTATTGCAGCGCCAGATGACCATGAGTTGACACAAACAGTTTTCTCAAGTCCGAACAACGATGCAGTCAGTTCTTCCAATTCACGCACTTTAGGGCCCGTTGTTATCCACCCCGACCTCAATGTATCTGTAACAGCCTTAATCACATCCTCATCTATATATGGAGGCGCAAAATCTATCTTCCTCATTCTATTTTTTTAGGGCGTATATACGTTCTATAATATTCACCACTTGTTTCCCTTCTTCTGCCGTGGTTGTTATTTCAGACCTGTTTTTCAATACATCTACCACGTTTTCTATTACGTAGTAATGATTAGCCTTCGCATCATTATATCCATCCACATGTACCTGTGCAGCATCATGCTGCTGTTGCAAATCATAATCCTTGATATGGCAGTAGGCAACATTGTCCATATACTGGCCGCCTATTTTTACCGTGCCTTTCTCCCCCACTATCACCATAGTGCTTTCCATGTTTTTATCCCATACAGAGGTAGTATAGTTTAATGTACCACGGCCACCGCCATTTATCCCGAAACTGACAGCTGCTGAATCTTCAAAGCCAATTACATTGTTATGATTAAAGTTATTGAACCTGGCCGTGATGTCGGTAACATCTCCAAACAACCAATATACAAGATCTACATAGTGGCTGAACTGCGTGAATAACGTTCCACCGTCCATATCATCTGTGCCCTTCCATGTATTGCCTGTATAATAACGCTCATCCCTGTTCCAGTAGCAATGCACATCTACAATATATATACTGCCCAATATATCACCTGTCAATAATTTTTTCAGCCACTGCATAGGTGGTGAGTACCTGTTCTGCATCACGCAAAATACCTGCTTGTTGTGTTCTCTTGCTGTATCCAGCACCGTATCACAGTCTGCCGTGGTGAGTGCCAGCGGCTTTTCTATAACTACATGACAACCCGCCTGTATAGCAACGAGCGCATTTTGCGCATGCAGACCATTGGGCGTAGCAATATTTGCTACATCTGCCTGTATGCCGGATGCCGCAAAAGCCTGCCATGATGTAAAAAAGGGCACCTTATATGTTTCAACCGCTTTTTGTTCCAGCCTTGCATCAATATCAATAATCGCTACCAACTCACATTCCTTATTGGCCAGCACCATATCTGCATGGCGCTTGCCTATATGGCCAAAACCCACTACTACAAATCTTATCAGACTACCATCCATTATCCTGCTGTGATTTTCCTAAATAACCTGTTACTTCCTGGCAACCGTAAAAGCAATGTACCTGGTACGTGCCGGTAACACTGCCAGCACATACTTATTAATAAAATGAATACACCTGTTTTGTACCTTACCCGAAAAAAAGGTTGGTAAAATACCAAATGTTTTGGTTTGTACAATAGCAAAGGGGGCAAATAAGCTTTCCAGTTCATTATAAGACAGGTGTCGCCATGATGTATTGCGCCCCTTTAGCCGTCGTGCAATGTGCAAAAGCATATTGCCACGGAGGTTTTCGGCAGAAAAAAAATACCCTCCGGGTTTCAATAAACGGTGGATGTTACGCACTGCCTGCCGCTGCACCTGCGGTGTCCTGGTAGAGGGATCAGACCGTTCTGCCTTTAGCCCCCCTATTACGGATTTTGCTATAATGATATCGTACTGCTCCGCTTTCCATTCTCCATTTACCACGTCAAAAACGCGGTAACTCACCCTGTCTGCAACCCTGTACCTTTTATGCAGCCAGCCAGCTCTTTCAGATATATCTGTAACATCTGTACATACCACGCTAAAACCCATCAGCGCCAGCCAAAGTGACAAGCCACCGTTGCGCTCGCCTATAGCCAGCACCTTGCTATCGCGCGGGAGGGAATCTAACAGAGGCAGCCAATATTCTATTAACTGCGACCAGTTGGGCACATCCCATTCTATAATGTCATGAAGGGGTAACTCCGGTGCTGTCTCTTCCAATGCCTGATAATATTTTTACAATGCGTTGCGCTGTTTTGCCGTCCCACAGGTCAGGTATATTGCCTTGTTTCCATGTACCGGAAAATATACTTTTCAATGCGGATACCAGTTTGTTTATATCATTGCCCACCAATTCATTGGTACCAATGGTCACAGTTTCGGGCCTTTCCGTATTACTACGCAGTGTAATGCAGGGAACACCCATAACGGTGGTTTCCTCCTGTATGCCGCCTGAATCTGTAATAACAGCCTTGCAACCACGCACCAGGTAAATAAATGAAAGATAACTGACAGGGCCGGTAAGCACCAGGCGCGGGTGTATAAAGCCTGTAGCCTGCAATGAAGCCAATGTACGGGGATGAACGGCAAAAATCACATGATGGTCGCCGCAGTTATCTATAATGGCCTGTAATATCTCCCGCAGTTTTTCAGGACGGTCTGCATTGTGCGGGCGGTGCAGGGTGAGGATAAGACAACGGCTGAGATCAAGTCCATACTGCGCCAGTAATGGCGGCGCCACCAGCATATCCCTGTTCTGGTAGAGGGTATCTATCATTATATTGCCCACATAAAATACATTGGCAGCATTTACCCCTGTCCGCATCAGGTTTTCATTAGCCGTTTCCGTAGTAGTGAAAAAATAATCCGCAATCGCATCCGTCACCATCCTGTTTATTTCTTCGGGCATGGTCATATCAAAAGAGCGAATGCCCGCTTCTATATGTGCTACTTTTACACGTTGCTTTTTTGCTACTATAGTGCAGGCCATGGTAGAATTAACATCACCTACCACGATAACCAAATCAGGTTTATTAACCATAAGCTCCTGCTCAAAGCCTATCATAATATTGGCCGTCTGCACCGCTTGCGAGCCTGAGCCCGCATTGAGGTTGGCATGTGGCAGTGGTATGCCCAGCTCATCAAAAAAAACACGGCTGAGGTTGGCATCATAATGCTGGCCGGTATGTATCAGCCGGTATGTGATATCTACGCCTTCGCTGCGTACCGTATCCAGCTCCCTGATGAGTGGCGCTATTTTTAAAAAATTGGGCCTTGCCCCGGCTACTATGGTCAGCTTCATGATTGCCCGGTAAGAAAACCATGCAGGTTTTCAATTTGAATTTCCCTGTTAAAAATATTTTCCGCCACCTCTATGCAATTTTTCTTTATCACTTCCAGCTCTTCAACAGGCATAGTGGCTACCTGCTTCACTTTTTCGGTTATCTCTTTATAATCTCCGGGAGTGCAAACCCAGCCTGTTTTGTGTTGAGCGATAATAGTCTCTCCTTCTCCCCCACCTGAAAATATAACCGGCAACCCTGCGGCCATAGCCTCATATATTTTAGATGGAACAGCCCCGTAAATAGGTGTTACCAATGGAATCAACGTTACGTCGTACTGCATGAGGGTTGCAGGTATATCCTTACGATGAACAGCATCATACAGGAATAAACCTTTATCCTGGTTACTCCTGATATATAATGCTACATCATTCTTCTGCGAGCCTTCACCATATATATGCAGTTCCGCACCCTGTGCAGCAAAATTTATGTTCCTGCAAATATCCAGCACACCTTGCGCTATGCCCAACAGGCCGGCATATACTATACGTAACTTGCCTCGCCGGATAGAAGCGGGCTGTGTTTTTCTCACTGCATCAAACCGCTGAAAATCCACACCATTGCGAAACAGCAAAGACCGCCTGCTACCTGTAGCCTGCAACCGGGCTACAATTTCTGAAGATTGGCCTATACAGGCATAAGAACGGCGGTAGAGGTATTTTTCCAAAGCCTCGAGCCGCTTGTACATATACCCTTCTGATATAGCACCCAGCCTGAGCGCAGAAAGCGGCCATATGTCTGACACATTCATAATATGCCTTGCGCCGGATAGCCTTGCCAATGCAAGACCGGTAAGCCCAAGCGTAAGCGGTGGCGATTCAGTTATAATATATGTGGGCATGAACCTTCTTACCCTGACTAAAGAAAACATAGACGTAAAGCCAAACGAAAGCATACTGATGATACGTGGGACAGGATTCTTAGCGTGAGAAGCGTATAAATTGTAACGCACCATGTTTATTCCATCCACCTCATCAGTAATAGAAAATTTATTGCGGTAACCCTGGAAGACCTTACCGGTAGGGTAATTGGGCATAGCAGTGATAACCAGTACTTCCCATCCACGTTTTTGTAATCCAAGCACCGTTTCATACAAGCGCGATTGCGGCGCACCCATTTCCGGCGGAAAATATTTTGTCAGCAGTACGAGTCTCTTCTCCAATCTTATTTCAGTTCCGAATAAAAATGTTTCAATTTGCCGGATGGCGGGCGTTCTATTTTGGGGACCCTGTTGATAACCACATTCAAACCAGGTGTAAGATATGTTGCAACTTTTTGTTTCAGCAATGCAATTTCATCGTTGGTTAAATCCCTATTGGCAACAATATCAAAAACGAAGGTATCAATGGCTACCTGCCTGATGATAAACTCCCGGAGAACGCCGCTATTTTCCAGCACACTGCGTGATATATAGTAGAACGTAAGCCCAGCAGATTTTTTACCGCCAGGCAAAAATACCAGGTCATTAACACGCCCAGACAAGCTACCTAATGAGCGACAGATACTATCATCCGGCCTATCCATTACTGTGCCTATGTCGCCTGTTTCGTAGCGTATCAAAGGCAGGGCTGCATTGTATAATGAGGTTGATAATAACCTTCCTTCGTTATTGTTATTTAATTGGCGTCCATTATCGTCTACAACTTCCGTAAGCAATGTTTCTTCGGTAAGGCGCCAGTAATCCTGTGCATCAAATGCCGTGAGGCAGGTTTCAGAAACTCCGTATTCCCTTATATTGGGCAAACCAAAAGCAGCCTGTAATAATTTATGATCTTCAGGCGTGCATGTTTCTGATGTACAGATGCATATTTTCAGCGTAGGGCATATATCCTTCAACACCATGTTATGACGCAACAGGTACCTGGCGAATACTGCCAGCGCATTCGTATATCCGTACACATAGTGAAAACGGTACTTCCTGAAATTGCCAACGAATGAAGACAGTGCGGCATCAGACAAATCGAACACGCTGAAGCGAATACGGTTCATCAGGCGGTCTTTGAACAATTCCTTTTTATTGGCTACAAACTCTTTAGGGATACCGTAAAAGCGTGCCTGCTTTGATGCGAAACCCAGCCCGTGCCAACTGTACCTGTCTGCTATAACAGCCCATGTCATAGCGTGAGACATCTTGTCTTTCGCATAGAAAAACGGCTGCCCGGTTGAGCCCGACGTGCTACCTACATGACAGCCTGATAGTTGTACCCCCTTTGTAATAAGCTGTGATAACGGTTGTTGTAAGTCCTTTTTTGTAATAACAGGGAGATCTTCCCATTTGCCAGGGAATATGTTGCCAACAAGGTTTTTATAAAACAGATTGTTATCATAATGATGTCTTGCCTGTGCCCATGCTTTGTTTTGCTGCCAGTGTATAAACTCATCAACACCCATTGACTGAAGGCGTTGCAATTCTTTAACTGCCGCAGCAAGCGGATAGCCTTTTATAGTTAATATTTTTTCGAACAGGCTCATGGTTAGTTCAGTTCTTTAAGTAAACTGTGCCAGTTAACTTTCAGTAATTGCCAATCGAACTGCGTAGCAGTTGTACGGGCGTTTACACTCAGCTTTTTTGCAAATGCTCTATCGTTCAGTAAATCCAGTACGTTGGCAGCCATGGCCTGTGCATCATTTATATTTACCAGCAAGCCATTTACCCCATCTTCCACTAAAAAAGGCATGCCGCCTGCGTTGGTAGAAACTACTGGCAGGCCAAGTGCCATAGCTTCTATAACACTTACTGGCAGGTTATCATAATCAGTAGTATTGATGAATACATCTGCATCCTGCGCCAGGTTAATCCATTCCTTTTTTGAAAGCTTGCCGGTAAAACGGATGTGTTTTCCCACCCCAAGTGTTATAGCTAACTGTTTACATTGCTGCATACTGCCATCCAGATCGGGACCAACCATTGTGAGTTCAAGGCAGGGATTGTTTTTCAACAACTCCGCTACAACCTTAATAGCCATATGCGGATTGTATGTTTTGTGAAATGCACGCACCCATAGCAGCTTTGGAGATAATACAGGCCTTTCTTTGAAAGGATAATTATCCAACTCAATATGATTCGGGATAAGGATGCTTTGCAGGCCCATATACTCCAACTGGTTTTTCAGGTATGCCGATACAGCAATATTCTTCCAGCTATTGCCAAACAATCGCCTGCACTTAGCAGGAGAGGTGCGCATCCTGTAAGGCAGGTTGCCACCCCGCAATATCGGGATGTATTTTATATTCAGCATGCTGGACAACAGGCCACACTGCCACGCAAAATAAAAAGCGGAAGTGCTGAAGGTATCTATCAACACAACATCAACCTTTGAGCGATAACGCCATATTGCAGTCAACATATCTGCCAGCCGCAACAGTTTATTCAGCTTATTGCTGCTGTAGTACATTGTATATCCTTCAAGTTCCAGCAGTGGGCCTAAAGTATCTATATTGCCGGGAGTATAGCCATGTGCAGCCAGCTTATTACCTATATATAAAATGCCCGGCTTAGTTTTCATCTTTATTACCTGCCCTTATATATACCGGCACGGCTGCCAGCGCATAACAGACTATAGTTGTATTGGTACGCATAGCTGAATGCGCTGCCGTAAGAATAGCCATACAGAATAATGCAGCGCTGATACCTTTCCACAAATGATATTTCTGTTTATTCACCCAGTAAAAGGGAAACAAACACATAACGATTGCTGCGAGCAGACCACCTAAGCCATGCTCACTCATCAGCCTTGTAAATTCTGTATGTGCCGCCGAATCCTGCGGTGCGCCGAGGTCATTCCTTAGCTCTTTGGCACCACCCGGCCCGACACCAAACAAGGGGTAGTTTTTGAAAATTATCCAATCGGCCATGATGAGCGTACTGCGGCCTGAAGTCACCTTACGCCATGTCTTGGCCTGTTCACCCGAAAGAGTAGCCGCCGTTTCTCCGCGGTATCGCTGCGAAAGCTTATTGCCGGTAATTTTATCTACCACATTAAAAGAAACCAAACCTGCCACTACAAATACCAGCAACACAAGCGTATAGCGATAAAAGGTTTTCCTGTTTACAATCATAGCAAAAGCAACAGCTATAAGAATAGAAGCGACGGAAACGAAAACCCCGCCCCGGGAGAATGTAAGAAAGCTCCTGAAGAAGAGAAACGCGATCAAAAGATAACAAAGCACCCGCGCTGAGACTGGGCGCTTTAGCAACAGCGATAGCATGATGTACATTATACCTAAACCCAATACAGTAGCTACCTGGTTGGTGCCACCGCCTGCAGCTTTAAAATTTGCACCAAGAGCAAAATTCACATCGCTGATGGCAGGGGTTTTTACAAGAAGGTATATAACTATAAATATGATAGGCAGTACCCCCACCTGTATAGTACGTGCAAACCGCTCTATATCCCATCTTTCGCGGGCAACAAGCATCAACAGCAAAGAAAGTTCCAGTGTTGGCAAAATATTAAACACCCACTGCTCCCTGTCAAAGCCCGGGATATTAACAAACAGGCTGGGCAATAATAATGTAATCAACACGAAACCTATTTTAAACATAGGCTTATGTGTTTCTTCCTTTACATGGTATATAAATACTAGGATGATTGCTAAGAGTAAATAGTATTTACCAACCTCATCGAGTACAGGGGCACCCTTTACCATGCGCGACCATACCTCTAATATGGGTGATGCCGCGATGCCATACCATACCCAATCGTTCTTTTTATAGATGGCAGCTACGATAGTACCTATTATTACCAGCGCCCATACACCAGCTACCAATAGTGGTACAAAGCATGACAGAAGCCCTACCAGGCTAACCAGGGCGATAACCGAAAGTGGTATTTTATGTGCCGTAATATTATTCATTAGGCTATGCTGTACACTTCAGACATACTTTTCCTGAAATATTCATAGGTAAATAGATGGCTCATATTTATAGCGTTGTTACTTACGTCCTTTAAAGACCTTTGAGCAGCTACTTTGTTAAGTGCATCCAATATATCAGAGACGGCAGTCGTATCCATCAGGAAGCCGTTTACCCCATCTGTAATCTGCTTGCTTATAGCAGACAGGTTGGTGGTAACCGGTATACAGCCATAAGCTGCTGCTTCGGCAATTACTTTCGGAAAACTTTCTGAGCTGCTGGGCAAAATTAATATGTGTGACATCGCGTATAGTTTATTCAACTCCTCCCTGCTAAGATTGCCTGTAACGATTGTAGTTAATCCTGTTATACCTTCAGCCTGTTGCCGTACTTCTTCCAGCAGTTTGCCGCCACCTACAATAAACAGGTTCACGTATCGTTTACTTAACGTTTCACTTTTCAAAGCCTGAAGCAATTTCAGAATACCTTTCGAATGCATCATATTGCCTGCAAAAATCAGGTTCAACTCACCTGAAAAATCTTTGATTTTGCCAGCGGCATTCATGTCCTGCAACTCATGCTCATATATACAAGGATTTTTCAGGTCGAATACATTCTGATGATTTGTACTGTTCCTGCCGCTTATGGTAATCCTGACATTATTTTTACGGATGCGCCTTAATATAGCACGCTGTACCCTGTAAGTAAACGGTATGTTATTCATAGTCCACTCCCCTGCATATTTATGGGCGTAAATACGCTTCTTATCCAGTAAAGAAATAAGGATAGCCACGAAAGCAGGATGCGATGGCCCGCGGGTATGTATATGAGTAGCAGCAGGCAGATATTTCAATACCTGGTAAAAAAAAACCGGGTAGGCCAGTATTACAAAGAAGATGTTTATCAACCCACTCCTGCTGACACAGGGCAACATCACTGTTTTTATTTTGCTGCTGTTTACAGGCTTCAGCGATGGTTTATTATTTAACGTAGTTGCACCCAGCCATATAATACTGTCAAACATATCCTCTATCACCCTCATTTCACGCAATACAGGATCGAAAACAAGGACCTGCCCATCGCTTTGTATCATAGCTGTATCTGATACTACTAAGAGTGTATGCTTTTGTATATCTCCAGGCATTGCCCGATGTATTTTTCAGGACTAAATTCCTGTTGGAACAGTTCCCTCATTTTTTGAGGTAGCGTGGTATCGTTAAGTATCAAATTTATTTGCTGCTGCCAGTTTTCAGGTTCAAAATTATTCATCAGCATTGCGGGCAAAAAGTCAGCAATTCTATCTGCAGCACTACCGGTTTTATAAGCTATAAAAGGCAAGCCCGCAGAAAGATATTGCAATAAAACCAGCGGCCCTGTTTCAGCAGGAGCACTATGAATGGCTAAATTATATTGACCATATATGCCTGAAAAATCTGTAACACCGCTTATTATACGAATGCGGGGATTATTATTTATGAGTTGCATCAGTTCATAATAGTATTCCTGCTCTGCAATGTTTCCATATATGTCCAGTTGCCAACCCATAGCTTGAAAAAGCCGTATAGCAAATTCAATATTCTTTACCCGCCTGATGTTAGCTATCATCATAGCTTTGTTCGCAACGCTATTTATTCCACCAGCAGGGGCTACCGGAATAATCGTATTCTCCAGCAGAAAAATTTTATCTTCGCTGACACCTAAGTGAGTCTTAGCCCATATTACCTGTGCCTTGTTTACACCTATATAATATTTTGGGCGGAAAATGCCCTTGAGCCTGGAAGGTATGGTTTGCACTACAGCCCCATGGTCATGTATCAGTAGTTTATACTTACCCCTAAACAACCATTGAGCCAGCCTGAGATAGGCATACACATGCCGCAGGTGCGCATGCACTATATCATACTCACTGCATATTTTATGTGCCTTGTATAATGTAACAGGATTAAACCTGCTCTGCCTGTTCAATACCCTTAGCCTTACACCTTTGTCCAGTTGATGGTCCAGCGCATAACCTGAATTGAACAACAGCGCAGCAACAGGAACATTTTCGGCAGATAGTAAAGAAGTAAGTGTTACGAACATCTTTTCAGCACCACCGGCCTGCAAACGGTCTATAGCATGCAACACTTTCATTTATTGACAGGTATGCCCCTTTTGTTCAACTCGTCCATGGCCATGTGCAAATTAGCCTTGTATGCTTTTTTAATTGCTGGTAACTTATACAGCATCACCAGCAACCGCAAAAACTTTCTGAATATATTTCCGTTTGTCAATAGCTGGTTCATGTATTTGATTCTTACATGGTTGGTGTATTGCCTGGCGGAATAGTATCTCTTATAAATAAAAATTTCGCTGGCAGATGGGTTTAATATTTTGGTGAGGGTGTTTTTGGCCATAAAGTTGGTAATAACCCTTGCATTGTGCGCACGCAGTCCACCTGACGGCGCTCTATGATGTCCTATCTCCGCTGAAGGATCGAATATCATTAAGGCGCCGTTCATGTGACTACGCATAGCCAGGTCGTGGTCTGCCTTTACATTCCTGTTAAAGAACATATCCATACCGCCCACTTTTGTCACTACTGACTTTTTTATTAACGTAATAGGGAAGCTATCTGACATGTAATAATGATAATTGGCTGCGCCATATACTATCCCTTTTTCCCTGACATTAGACGCGACCATATCTGCATTAAAACGATGCATAGTCTGCAACATCTTTTCTATTAATGAAGGTTTGATATCGTAAGCATCATCCCCAAAGAAAAAAACATATTCACCCGTGGCTTCTTCTATTAATTTATTCCATGCAATGCACTGTCCCTTTTCGTCCTGCGGAAAATACCTAATGGTAAGATTATTGTATTTACTGAAATCAATTGACTGCCTACGTTCCTTATCTGTCTGGTCTGTTATCAAGACTTCGTGCGGCAATATGTTTTGTTCATTCAGCTCCCTGAGTTCTTCCTCCAGGTAAGAATACCTGTCTAACGTAGGGGCCAGTATAGATACTGTAGCATGAGGTACCGGTTCTTCCGTCTTTACGGATGAGTGGATGATTCGCTTAGGTTTGCGATAAGGAATGTGACGGGTTGATAGCCATGCTTTAATATTAGCAAGCAATCCGCGTTTATTCATCAAAGTCCACAACTGCCAGCGTGGCGTAAAAAAACTGCGTGCAAATATCCACTCATCTTTAAGCGATACAACAGCCGGTACAACCCCCGGAAGTTTCACCATATCTGCATGATAACGGATAATACCCCCTGATAATATTACACTGTAGCCAAAAGCTACCCCCAGCATTTGCCATGAAGTATAGGGCTGTATATATGGCTTGAGCAATTTTAATACCGGCAGCCTAACCAAAGCAGCACTAAAGCTCATCCTGAAGTTGCTGTGCGTCACATTGTCGTCCCCGTCTATATTGTACATCCATGTAGGATGTACGTAATTCATCACATCAGGCAAAGTCCTTGTTCCAAGTTTAAGTCCTGCATGAAATACATCTATAGGTTCTGATGCCAGTTGTGCAATAAACTTTTCATCAGGCTGCCCAAGCGAATAATCCCAAAATAAAATCCAATCTGCAGTACTGGTGCTTACCAGATGGTCAACATCCTGTATAAATGCCTGAGGTTGCTGTTTTGAATGAAATACATTTCCATGCTCCCACACAGGTTGCTCTTCGTCACAATTAAAACAAACAATATCTATATTAAGAAGCATGCAGCCTGGTATAGAAATCTTTAAACTTTTCTACTTGTTCTTCAATTTTAAAATATTGTTGTACACGTTTCACTCCCGCCTTACCCATTGCGGGCAATTCATTCTTATTAGCGAAACACCATTCCAGTCTTTCAGCAATGGCTGGTGCGTTATAAACCGGCACAATAAAGCCGGTTACACCATGCTCAATATTTTTGGCAAGGCCATCGGCATTAGTAGCTATAACGGGGAGTGCCATAGCCTGTGCTTCTATCACAGCATTGCAAAACCCTTCTGATACAGCAGGATGAAGAAACACATCAGCATTATCTAATTCCTCTTTTATTGCGTCCTTATCCAGCCCTCCCAGTAATATAACAACATCTTCCAAACCCATTTCCATGATAGCGAACTGTATAGCCTGCTTATAGTTACCATCACCCGCTATCCTGTATTCGAAAGAAAATCCCTTTTGTTTCAGGACTGCCATTGCCTGTAACGCATATTCATATCCCTTCTTCCAGGTAAGCCTGCCTACGCTTATTATAACCAGTTTATTACCTGCACTTTTTGCTCTTGTCGGAATAAACAAGGCTGTATCTATAGCGGGAGGAATCAACGCTTCAACTTTTCCTCCTGTATAACCACGTTTTATAGCACGATATTTTAAGTCGTCACCTAAAAAGTGGAAGCCATCAAAATTCGACCAGACATCTCTATAATACACAGGGTTATCAAGCGCTGTGAAATTAATATCATACCCTCTGAAACTTACAGAGGTCTTACAATCCACGAACTGCTTCAAATCGCTGAATTTGTGTGCCAGCGTACCAAATTCAAAATGAACTATATCCGGTTTCAGTTTTATGATGGGAAAATAGAGGTTAAATTTCATGAAAGCTTTTTTCCTGTCGCCGTGGTAAAGATTAAGCATCTTACTTATTGTCCTAATGCTCAACACAGGGTAGAACAAAAACCGGGATGCATTAAGTAAAAGCAGGCTGAATAGTGTTAGTGCGCTTAACTTATTATAATACAGGTGAACATTAGCATCACCCAGTTTATCGGCGTACTTCTGAACAAACAACCCCTTTGATGACTTCTTACCCCAGCAAAAGAAATGCAGGTCAAAATGCTGAGCCAGGCCAAATACCTTATCCTTCAGGAAATCGGCATCGGCCACCGGCACAGAATTAGCAACCAATATCAATCTGAGTTTTTTACTCATAGTTTTGATATCGCTTTTATAACTGTATCATTTACGCCTGGTTTAAAATGCCCTGATATACCAAACTTATTTTTAAATCCGTTCACTTCATAACCACCCTCACTTATATTCTTATCTGTCGGCAGGTATATTCTTGTACCTGCCAGGCAGCCTATATTTATAGCGGGCTCGACACCTGCAAGTAAATATTTGTACTCTGCCAACACCTCAGCCGATACCCCGGTAAGATGAAAGCCCTCAGCAAAAGAAAGTTTCTTGAAATGGATAACATGGCCGCTATCACCAATAATATCGTTTAGGGGCAAACTGTACTGTGTATTATATACCACGGACGGCGTACACGATTTTATATTGTCTAAAACCAATTTAAGTTCCGCCCATAACAATTCTGTCCATTGCAAATACGATGCTGTATCGGGAAAGCGAACGTACTTAGGCCCTAACTGGAAAGCGTAGTTTAGCTTGTCTTTCCATCGCGTATGTGTTACAGGCGTCAGGTCGGGTTTCATATTGCCTGCAAAGCCAATTAAAAAACTTACCGGCAAACTATCATTATTAAACTCTGTTCTTAACTTCTGCCGGATAACGCCAATGAACTCTGCGGTAACCCTGTGCATGTGGGGATATCCCACGGGATGGCAGGCATAATTCCATAATATCATTTTCACCTTACCACTATCATCAGCAAACTTTACCAGGTGTATATCATCATCCTTCACGCCTGCATAATCGGGATACATCAGCACCTTGTTATACAGGCTGAATTTGTTACGTGGTCTTACCAGTTTTTTCCTGCGATTTACATTTAATACAGACTTTCCGTTGCCATACTGCACATGAACATTTACAAAATCACTATTCAGCACTTGTTGGGTAAGCTGCAATAATTGTTCAGTTACAAATTTGTAGTACTCATCGTTAACCGTACCCAAGGCAGGTTTCTCCTTATCAAGCGATGGTGCAAAGTGCGTATGTGTTGCAGCCATCCAGACATCCTGCTCTTGTATTCCATGTTCTCTGCCGAATGAATCAATTACCAGACTAACGAATGAATCAGGCACAAACAGAGTATCCACTGAATAGATCAGTACCAGTTTGCCATCCTGTTTTATAGCCGAGAGGTTTATCTCGAGTTCATCCTTTACCTGTGTGTAAAGTCCTTTCCGTTCAGCAAAACCAGCCAGTGGTACAGGCTGTACAGGAGTGATATTTATCGATGCTGCAGATAATTTTATATCCATGCTATATGCTATCAAAATACGCGGTTAAGAAACAATGAAAAGGTCAGCAACATAGATACAGTATATCCATTGGCTGCGGTTGGCGATTTGTAGATATCTTGTAAAAGTTCTTTAACCACACTTTCAGGCACAATATCCTGCAGGAATTTATTGTTCAGCAGTTTACTTTCAAGCGCTTTTCTTCCTGCCGGATGCATGTAAAACACTTCCCAGTTGCGTTGTATTGTCGGTTTGTTGCTGATAGTACGTTTTATTTTATCCACCACCCTGTAGGATATATTCCGGTTGTTGAACCGTTTATAATTATACAAATCAGCGTCATACTCCTGCCATGTAATTCTTGCCAGGGCTTCATGATATTGCTTTATATACGCCACCTGCAATTGCCTCTGCCTAAGCATATCTTGTGGTATAGTTGTAAACAGGTCAACTATGCGGTTATCATAAAAAGGCAATACAGGCATATTAGCAGCCTGGTACATCCTGATGCTGGCGGTTGTCCAGCGAAAAGACCAATGGTCGGTCTTATATATTTTCATTTTAAAGTCCGCATCGTCTATATAATCGTATTCAGCCACAAACTTGTTGAAATAATCAAGAGGGGTATCCACGGAATTTTTCAGGTGCGGCTCACAAATATTTTTCAGCAGCCATTCTGAGCCTTTTTTTACAATTTTTTTCTGAAAAGCATTTTGGATTTCGTTCATGTTGGGGACGTTTGGTGTATCCATCCATACATCACCCCAGTGCCCTCCTACAACTACGTCCGTATTTTTCTTCAGCCAATCTACAGATGACGCCTGCCTTGTACCATCTATATATTGAAACAATTCTACAGAATCAATAATTTCATCCAGTTGCGCGAACAGATAATCTGGCATTACGTAACTGTGTTGCGGGATGCTGAGTTTGTCAGCTACCTGCTTTCCAATTTTTATTTCTTTAGAATTTTCAGCATATCCATATGACAGGGCTTTAAGTTCTGTATGCGACATACTATCACTCACCAGTTCACCAGCCAGCATCCTGCTATCTAATCCGCCTGATATGGGGATACATGTTCTTTTATCTTTTGTGGCGACGGATAAAGAACGCTGGAGTATATCATGCAACTGTTCTGTATAAAACTCAACAGGTGCTATTATGGGATTGTATGTCCACTGCCAGTAACGTTGCTTATTTACAAGTACCAACTCATCATTAAAATGATAATGGCTTGCAGGCTCAAAAATTCTGATTCCTTCAAGGTAAGTAGTGTCTGCGGGGAAATAACCCATAGCCATAAAGCCACTTATAGCCTGCCAGTTAAGCCGTTTGTTGTTTTTTGCTTCAGCCAGTGCGAGATAGCATGTGGTGATTACCCTATCTCCTGACCAATATGCATGATAACTGCCCAGCCTGTTGGTAAATATGTGGGTATGTTTATTCTCATTGTCTCGAACAAACATAATGTAATGTCCCGCCGGGTCTGCAAAACCAATCCCCGGGTGAGTTATGTATTTTATACACCTGTTCAAAATCTCTTCACCGGATATATTTTCATACAGCTGGCCTACCAGCGTAAGTGAGTAATTATTTACAGCAGCATCGGTTATGAAGGAAATACCCATTGCAGGTAAACTCAACCAAAGCTTATAACCATGATTTTGCCAGGGTTGATTACCCCTTCTTACAAAGGGCAAAGAACCGGCTTCATTGCTTATCCATACATCGCTAAAGGCAGACACTATACTTTCATCATTTTCCTGTACAATGCTTCAAAACGTTTCACCTCGGCTTGTATTGTATATTCGGCATACACTTTATCTAAAGCCCGTTCTGCAAGCTCTTTAGGGTAGGATGGTTTATTTATAAATTCTCTCAGGCAATCAGCAAGTGCATCAACATTTTCAGCTTTAAATACCAGCCCTGTTTTGCCATGCTGTATCAAATCCCTGTTACCGGCTACATCGCTTACTACGCAAGGCGTACCGGCAGCCATAGCTTCTAACACCGCTACGGGACAACCTTCTTCATGCCCCTTGTATGTCGATGTAGGCAATACAAATGCATTACTGGCATTCAGCAAATCATTTACAGAAGTGCTTTCCCCGATAAAGTACACCCTATCTTTTATATCCAGTTTATGTACCAGCGTGTCCAGTTCATCTTTATAGACCTGGTCGCGCACGGCGCCTGCCAATACCAGGTATGCCTGCTCAACCCTTGCAACAGCTTTTATCAACGTAGCGATATCTTTAGACCGTACTATCTGCGCTACAGAGCATGCAAGCAAGGCCTTGTCTGGAATACCAAGTTCACGACGGGCAGCCATATTAAAAGAAGGCCTGAACATATCGGTATCTACACCACCGTGTACCAGGTGTACCTTGCGTTTATAATATTTCTTAGCGAAAAACGTCTCACCCATCGTTGTATTTCTCGCAATAATCGCTGATGACAGCATGCTCTTGGTCTTCCATGCTTTACGGCCCCAGTTCATGTTCTTCTTCACATATATATACCTGGCACCTGCAAACTTTGCCACCAGCGCTTCAGAAAAATCAGAAGACCAGTTGAACGACTGCCATATATCAAAGTCAAGTGGCTTGAAATTCTTTGCCAGCACTTTAGCTTTTCTCACCTTATGCAAAACAGCATCCTGCTCCTGCACCGTAAAAGGCTGTACAATCAGGGGTAGTTTTTTAGCAATCACATCATCAAACAATGGCCCACCTGCCTGCTGAACGCCTATCCAGGCTTCAAAGATATTTTTGTCCAGTCTTTCTGCTATGTTGATCATTTCACGACCGCTGCCCGCAGTTTGCAGATTGGGAAGTGTAAAAAGTATTTTAATTTTTTTCAAGAAGGTAAGTAGTATTAACTGTTATAAAAGTTTCTAAAGCGCGCTACAAATGTGTTTCTATCGTGCCTGTTGCGCAACTTCTCTTTAGCATTTGTAGCAATAGTATATCGCTGCGATGGCACGAGGTTTTTAAAGACTATCAATGCATCAGCCATTGCAGGTGCATTGCGTACTGGCACTACAAAACCATTGACGCTATTATCAATTGTCTCCTTCATGCCGCCTACATCTGTAGTAATAACGGGGGTGCCTACAGCCATAGCTTCAAGCACTACATTAGCAATCCCCTCTTCCACACTGGGCAACAACAATATATCATGTTGTTCTATTTGCATAAGAACATCGGCATGTGTCATGCCATTAATTATGCTCACATCATCTTTAAGGCCTAACTGGTGAGCCTGGTATATAATTCCTGCTGGTGTTTTTCCTTCAGCTATTAATGTGTACCTGAAAGGTATCTCCTGTTGCTTCAGTAAATACAGTGCATCTAATGCATACTCATAGCCTTTCTTCCAGAAGAACCTACCAACAGATATGATATGCAGTACGTTTGAAGGCGTTTTTTGTACAATAGTCTTCTTCAATAAAGCATCATCTACAAAAGAATAGATAACATCCGTATTATTAATATCAGCGTTATATAATATACCTTCTTCTGCGATAGCCTTACTTACAGCATGAAACCTGTGCACACGGGGGAACAAACGGAGGTAGCTATCCCGGATGGCAGGTGTTGTAAGTGGTGTATAATTGATATGTGCTCCCCTCATGCTTACCAGTATTTTACTTGGGTATAAATCAAACAGCAAATCACGGTTATGTATAAAGGCCGCCCATTGCAGGTGTATACGGTCTGGTTTCGATTTTATAATGGGCAGGTAAAACAGGAGGTTGTGGTAAAACGTTTTGCGCTGCTTTCCTATTTTCCATATTTTAACGAGGGTACTTAACCCTGTAGTGGGCAGCAACCCGATTATGAACAGGATACGTTCAATAATAGAAACAGGCACAATTATTACTTTGACCTTTGGGTGATATTGCCACGAGCCTGCCTTCTTTCCAATCACGGTTATTTCATATCCATCCTCTGCCATGACGTTTATCATCGCATCTATAAATGTGGTAGTAGGTACTGAACCGGAAAGAATTGTTATCCTCATCAGAATTTATACCCTGTATATCCTGTTAAACAATAACTGTGCCCTGGGAAAAGTAACACCCAAAAAGCCCGATATTTTTACTAATTCGGCTGGGAAAATAATTTTCACCAAAGTATTGTACACTATAACCACGCAAACAGTTGCGGTAACTATGATCCATACAGGATACATGTTGGCAGTATATTGAAAGATATAATTATTGCCTGTGAAGGAAACGACAATAGCTACGATGATAGAAGTGAAGTAGGGATACAAATCCTTATACCAACGAGTAACCGGTTGCTCTACAGCATTCATTGTAAGTTTAATTCTCCAATTATAAAAAAACAAACGTACCACAACTAATGACACTGCTACACCAATAATACCCCAATAATATGCGGCTATCGCAGACGAAACGAGATGGACGGGTGTAAAAAAGAGGTTTATTCTGAAGGATTGCTTATTAAGATGAAAAGCATTCATAACACTACTAAACGAACTGGTTACTGAACGCAGGGCAGAATAGACGATCAATATCTGCATAGGTACTACAGCATCTACCCATTGTTCTCCATACAGCAACACAATAATAGGTTTAGCTGCTACCATCATAATAGCCATAAATGGCAGTAGTACAAATGAGAACGTTTTTAAGAAATTGATATAATGATTGTAAAAACGCCCTTTATCATCTACATACTTTGGCAGTACTGATGAGAGTATATTATTAGACACCATCGTCAACTGTGTGGTGAACAACTCAGCCATCTGCATAGCTATATTGTATATGCCGAGGGTACTTAACCCCAGAAATTTACCAAGAATAAATTTGTCGCCATGATCTGCCAGCCGCCTCAGCAAACCTGAACCAATCAGGTGGCGGGTAAACTTATAAATCTCACCCCAGCGTTCCGTATATAGCCTCCTGCCCGGTTTTATTTTTGAAGCTCGGTAAAACATCCATGTTTGTATGGGCATGAATATAAGCGTGGGTACTACCAAGCTGTAAACCCCAAGACCAGCAAACACAGCTACTAATTTTGCGACAGGTATAAGAATGATAAACGGTGTTTGTACCCGCACCTGCTTATCAAACATCAGGTTGCGGCTAAACCATGTTTTGGGGATGACCGATAGCTGGGAAAAGAAAAATATTCCCCCTGTGATAAAACATATCCCGACAATCCTCTCATCGTTTTGTACATGAGCCCATACCGGTGCCAGTGCCAGGAACACCGTAAGGACAATAAATGTGATAACCAGGTTGAACCAGAACGCTGCCCTGAATGTCTCCTTCACATCTTGCTTGCGGTATGCAAGCAAGTACTCACTAAGGCCGGTAGTGCCGAATACAGACACCATATATAGCAACACCTCTGTAATACTTACCAAGCCGAAATCGTACGGTGTAAGCCGACGGGCTAATACAATAACAGTAGTTAAGCCCATTAGCTTTTCCAGCACATTACGCTGCAATATCTTCAGAAAACCTTTCCCTGCTTTTTTTCCGATACTCATGAAACGGTACCGATAACCTGTAGAATTATGTAAGGCGTGTTACCACCCCGGCAGACAAACGGTATAGTTGACCGCTCTCTTCGCATTTAGCCATCCCTTTCTTATCAAACAGCAGCTTATTGCCATATTCACTCATCCAGCCTTTTTGCCGGGCGGGATTGCCTATAACCAATGCATAAGCAGGTACATATTTTGTAATGACCGCACCTGCACCTATAAAAGCATATTCACCAATATTATTACCACAAACAACAGTTGCGTTAGCACCTATTGTTGCACCTTTACCTACATATGTCTGCTCATATTTATCCCTGCGCAGCACGGCACTTCTCGGGTTACTCACATTTGTAAACACGCATGATGGCCCAAGGAAAACATCATCTCCACAAGTAACCCCGGTGTAAACAGAGACATTATTCTGCACCTTGACATTGTTGCCTAATACTACACCTGGAGAAACAACTACGTTCTGCCCAATGTTGCAACCTTTACCAATAACACAATCTTTCATGATGTGAGAAAAGTGCCAGATTTTAGTTCCGGCACCTATCCTGCAGCCTTCATCTATTACAGCTGTTGGATGTGCAAAGTATTCACTCATAATAAAAATACTGGTTGTATTACAACCTTGAATCTATCAGGGACCTGTCAAGGCAGCTTTTTACATCATAAATAATTCCACCGGGGGCCAGCCACTCTTTCCATGCAGTGTCTAAAAATTCTTTATGCGACACGGCCAATACCACTGCGTTAAATTTGTCTTTGGCGGGCAACTCATTAGTAGTTGTAACGCCATATTCGTGCATTACTTCCGCTGGATTTGCCCAAGGGTCGTAAACTGTGATGTTTATATTGTAGGTCTTCAACTCTGCAATGATATCTACCACACGGGTGTTGCGCACATCGGGGCAGTTTTCTTTAAATGTGATGCCTAGTACCAGTATATCCGAATCCTTTACAGGCATTTCCCTTTTTATCAGCTGCTTTACCACTTCATTGGCTATATATCCGCCCATGCTGTCATTCAGCCTGCGGCCGGCAAGTATTATTTCAGGGTGGTAACCTACTTCCTGTGCTTTTTGTGCCAGGTAATATGGATCTACACCAATACAGTGCCCACCAACAAGCCCGGGTTTAAAAGGCAGGAAATTCCACTTGGTACCCGCTGCAGCCAACACATCTGTAGTATCAATACCCATACGGTTAAATATCTTCGCCAGTTCATTTACGAAGGCAATATTAATATCGCGCTGTGCATTCTCTATCACTTTTGCCGCTTCCGCTACTTTGATGCTTGCTGCTTTATGCGTACCGGCTACTATCACACTTTTATATAGTTGGTCAACCAGTTCAGCCACCTCATCATTAGAACCTGATGTTACTTTCTGTATCTTGGTCACTGTGTGGTTTTTATCGCCTGGGTTGATACGCTCAGGAGAATAACCACAGAAGAAATCTACATTATACTTTAAACCTGATACACGTTCCAGTACAGGTACACACTCATCTTCTGTAACACCGGGATACACTGTAGATTCGTAAATAACGATATCTCCTTTAGACAATACCTTACCGACTGTTTCGCTCGCCTTGTACAGGGGTGTCAAATCAGGCCTATTGTATTTATCGACCGGTGTAGGTACAGTGACAATATAATAGTTACAATCTGCGATATCATCCAGCAAGTTGCTGCAATACAAACCTTTTTCGTACGTGGGCGCAGCAACATTTACTTCCTGTAGTTCATCATTAGCTACCTCAAGTGTATTGTCTATACCTGAGCGTAGCTCGCCAATGCGTTTTTCATTGATGTCGAACCCTATTGTCGCGAACTTTTTTGAAAATTCAACTGCCAGGGGCAAACCAACATAGCCAAGACCAATAACCGCAATTTTTTTATTTGCCATTTGTATAAAAGTGTGTGACCTGTATATTAATTATGATTTTTTAAAAGTACCTTTTAATGTATTTAAAAGGCCTTTGTTTTTTGTTCCATTTTCAAAATAGTTATCACCGTAAGCCCCGTAGCCATAGCCATAACCATATACGCCGCCTCTTGTTTTTACATCGTTCAGTACCAGGCTCATTCTCTTTATCTTTCCACTCTCCTGTAGCTCCTCAGCATTTCTCAACTGTTCTTTGTAGGTATAGTTCATACGCGATACATACAGCACAGCATCTGCATGCTTGCTTAGCAGTTGCCCGTCTGTAACCAGTCCTACCGGTGCGGAATCAACTACTACATAATCAAAATCTTTCTTCAATTCATTGAACAATGTTGGCACACGTGTGGAAAGAAGCAATTCAGAAGGATTAGGAGGAATGGCCCCTGATGATATAACATACAATGATGGTACGATGCCTGAAGGTTGTAAAATATCTGCCAATTGCGCACGGCCTATGGCGTAACCGGTAAATCCGTCACTTTGTTTTAATCCTAACGCAGCTGATATTTTCGGCTTGCGCAGATCAAGCTCAAGCAGAGCCACCTTTTCTCCGGACAACGATAACGTGACCGCGAGATTTAGGGCGACAAAAGACTTACCCTCACCGCTCATGCTGGATGTCAATAAAATTACTTTATCATTATTATTACCCAGTAAAAACTGCATGTTGGTACGCAACGCCCTGAATTGTTCGGCTATTACGGTACGACTCTCTTTATGTACCACTACCTCTTCCCCTGTATCACTATTCCCTATCTCACCTATTATGTTCATGGTAGTAAGACGTTTCACATCTTCTTTAGCTGTCACCCTTACATTAAACAGTTCTTTTGCAAATACCCATATACCAGGAAGGATAAGGCCTAATGCTATTGCCGCCAGGTACACCCTGGAACTCGCCGGTGAATACGGCGCGCCTTCACTCCTGGCGGGGTCAACAATCCTGGCGTTAGCTACTGTAGATGATTTGGAGATTGCGTTCTCTTCCCTTTTTTTAAGCAGGAAAAGGTATAATTCCTGTTTTATAGCCTGCTGGCGGGAGAACTCCAGGTACACGCGTTCATTTTCTGGCACCTTACGAATTTCCGACTCGAGAAATCCCGCACGGCTCTGCAGTTCTGCTATGGACACCTTCACACTTTGCGTCATAGAGGCCAAAGAACGTACTAGGTCTTCACGGATGTTCTCCAACTGGCGGTCAAGGTTAACAACAAATGGATTATCCTCTGTATTGGTAAGTAATAATGATGATTTTTTTAATTGCAGCTCATTATATGATTTCATTGCATTGAGCGCAGCATCGCCTTCTACCAATAGGGATGAGGGCACAATGCGGTCTTTATTTTTGCTGTCAGCCAGGTATTGCTCCAGCGACTCCAGTATGCGCAGTTTTACCTCTTTTTCAGTAAGCAGCCTGCCATATTCACTGGTATTTTCCAACAGCATTTTCGACTGTTCTGTAAGATCTGTCAGCTTCTTACTGCTCTTAAACTGTTCAATATTTTTTTCTATCCCTGTCAGTTCAGATGTTACACCTATCAACCTGTCATCAATAAATTCCACAGTAGCATCTAACGTTTTGTTCCTGTCGTCTATACTGGCATCCAGGTATTCATCAATTAGTTCGTTAAGGATATCTTCACCCCTTTGCGGCAGTATATCAGATATGGCTACTTCTACTATGCTGGCTTTATTAACAGGCTTTACGGTTAACGCCTTTAGTGTGCTGACAGCCTGCTGTTCAGTCGGCTTTATTTCTATCGTGCATTTATCAAGATTATATGCGGGATTAGCCAGTTGCCTGCGGTTAGATATTACTACAGGCCCTATAGGCAAGATAACGGTATCGCCCCACCTGCCCGACCAGCTCTTTTTATTATCCGCTATAACAAAACCCTCCGCTCCTTTTATTTCGAACTCGTATTTATAGCTAACAGGTGTATTGTTGTTGTCGAAAAGGGGGGAAAACCTGAATGGAAGATCTGCGTAATAATATTCACTGGTTTTTACTCTACCCGGGGCGTAGTAGTGAATATTAAACTGATGGCCGCCCACCACCTTTTTCATCAGCGTACGGCTTTTGAAAATCTCTACTTCATTTTCAACATTTGCCGGGGAAGACTGCAAACCGAGTTCCTGCAATACCTGGCCTTCACCCATACCACCTTTCTTTTCATCTTTTATCAATACCTTGGCATAGATCATGTACCGGGGCGTAGTATAGCGCAGGTACACATATGCTCCAATACATGCCAAAAGCACGCATATAGCAAACACATGCCAGTATGCCCATACTTTAGCCAGCAGTTTTTCTACATTAATGCTGCTGTCAGTACCTTGTTTTTTCCCTGCGGAAAATATTGGCTCAAGGTTATCCTGCATAAATTTTATACCAGTATTATCCTGTGGTTTATAACCTTATGGCCAGAGAAGTAATAGCAACCAAGACAGACACACCAGCCAGTGCCAGGCTTACGTACCTGTCAGCGTTTCTATCACTCGTTCCTGATTTAGCAAAACTCTTCAGCGGTTCTACGTACAACTTGTCTCCGGACTGAAGATAAAAATATTTTGACTGAAAAATATCTGTAGAATTAAGGTTGACCCTGGTAAGAACTGATTCCCCTTTCTCTTCGCGAATGACAATAATATTGCCTCTTTTACCACCCAAAGTCAAATCTCCGGCCAATCCCAAGGCATCTACTATGTTTATTTTACCACTGGTTACTACATAACGGCCGGGGGCTCTTACTTCTCCTAATACAGTAATATAAAAATTTGCAATTCTTACATTAACCAATGGTTCTTTGTAAAACTTCAGCGCACTCTCCCTGACTAACTCCTTCACCTGCATGGTGGTCATGCCTAAAACCTGCAATCTGCCAAGTATTGGCACCTCTATATGGCCATTCTTATCTACAACGTAACCACTCAGTTCCTCGTTCTTTGCAGGGTCATTTGTTTGTGCTGAATTTGTCACGCCCCCGCCCATTTTAGCATCAATAGTTGTCACTTCAATATTTAGTACATCGCCGATATTAATTGTAGGTTCTGTGTACTCTGCGTTTTGTACACGTTTAATAATGGCAACAGAATCTGGAACATCTTGAAAATAGGCAACTTGCTTGGCGCTATTACAATCTGTAAAGCCGATAACGATCAGCATCAATATTGATAATACTCCCCAATTTTTAATAATGCCAGGTATTGATTTCATTTTACAATTTTATTTTGCCCAAATGTACTGAAAAAGACAGGCGAATTATAGTTATCGCACATTATGAATGCGTAAAAGCTGTGGAAAATGCAATATATGATTAGTCTTTGTGCTTTGTGAGCGATTGCAATGGCAGTCGTGCTGTCATATTCAATCCCAATGAATGTAAATGCAGGATAGCCCTGTTACCTTTTATTGTTATTATCTTGCCTTCTGCTTCTCTTAATGGCCCCTCGGTTACTCTAATATGTTCACCTTCAGAGAAAGTCACAGTTATATCCACATCCCTGTAGTCATTCAAAAAATCTATTATTGCTTTTATTTCCTTATCTCTTACCAGGCCGGGCTTACCATTCCACCACAAAAACCTTACTGCACCTGGAGTGGTAAGTACATCCACATTTTCTTTCTTATAATCTTCAAGCCGTACAAATACATAGGACTTGAAGATGGGTTCTGCCACCTTTTTCTTCCTGTCGCTCCATTGCTTTACTTCTTCTTTCAAAGGGCAGAAAACTTCTATACCCTTATCTTTAAGCAGCGCTGTTACTTTCTTTTCGTTGCGTGACTTAGTATATAGTACATACCAACTCATAGCTTTTCAATTTTGTTTTCCCAAAGCAACAATTGTGGCTCACCACTATGCTCTCTTCCGGCATTGCCATACCATTCGCCGGTTTCGTAGGTAATAAACCTTATCTTCTTTTTAATTTTCGCCTCTGCCTTAGCTACTATTTCCATTACGTAGCGTTTATCAATATCGCCCACAAATACCAGATCGACTATCCCGCTATCCATACCCCTGGCATAATCTCCCGCCAGGTATAACTTATCCAAAGTTCCAATGCGGTCCAGTACAGCTTCTATTATCCTGTCCACCCCTATATATTTCAGCAAAATGCTGTGTATATCTTTAAACAGGGGGTGTTTGTCATTAGCCTTGTACATTTTCTTATTACCTTTTGTTTCAGACACCAGCATATTTGCATCTTCAAACCTGTTCAACTCTACCCTAACACTATTTGTGCTTTCGTCGAATTCTTCAGCAAGGCCGCGCAGGTATGCAGTGGTGCCCGGATTAAGAAACAAGCGTAACAACAACTTTATACGGGTACGTGATGATATGAGTGTTTCCAGCATTATAAATGTTTTATCTGCTTCTCAATTGGCATGGCTTCGCCTTTGTCAGCCACATGTATGACGACAGCAGGTTTGAGTAAAATAATTACTCAAACCTGCAACAAAAATATAAATAATATTTACTAAAGTAAAGGGGTGCAGCCTATTTTAAAGCACTAAAGTATAAATGTCTTTTCGTGCTTTTTCAAAATCTACATGGCGGCCAATATCCAGCCAATATCCGAGAATAGGAAATGACACCAATTTTTTGCCGTCTGTAATCAATGATTCCATCAAATCTGTTACATTATAAAACTCACCGTGTGGAATAAGTGACAGTAATTCTTTTTTTATAATATAGATGCCGGCATTAGAATAATAAGTATAACATGGTTTTTCTTTCAGCGCATTGACAAAATTACCATTGTCAACCTCCATAACACCATATGGAACATCTACCTGGTACATAGTAGTTGCAACAGCCATATCTGCCCCAGACCTTATGAACGATTGAAAGAAGCCATTAAAATCAATATCGGTAAGCAGGTCTGAGTTCATGACCATTACATAATCATGTTCCAGCTCCTCAACCATCTTTACAGAGCCTAAGGTGCCTAACGGTTTGTTTTCGTGTACATACTTTATGGAAACACCTTTATCACTGCCATCTTTAAAATAGTCCTGTATTTGCTTTGCCAGGTAATTGACGCTGATGTAGATATTTGTGATACCAAATTTTATTAGCCTGTCTATATTATGTTCTATTATCGGCTTATTGCCAACAACTAACATAGGCTTGGGTGTATGCTCTGTAAGGGGCATCAACCTTTGTCCACGTCCACCGGCCATAATAAACACATCTGCAGGCACAATAGACTGTATGTGCGACAAATTGAGTATTTTAACTACTTTCTTTTGCCTGTTTACAATTGGTATCACCATGAAGTTTCTCAACCTCATACTGTTAAAATCAGTTGTATGTATCTCGTCTTCGTAAACATAAAGGGGATTTGGTTGTAAAAACTCCAGCAGCGAAGTGTCGAAACTGAGACCATTAATAAATCCACGGCGAAGGTCACCATCTGTAAGAGACCCAACCAGCGATTGATCTTCATCAACAACGATGAGTATTGTGTTAGTTTTTAGAACGTTCAACTTTGCGAGCGCATCGCGTACAGTTTCGTTGCTATAAAGTATGTGTTTTTTATCGTAGCTGTACATGGTAAAAGCTAGTGTAAGTTTTAATGTGAGTACATAAAAATACTACAGCGATTGTCCATCAAAGAACAATCGCTGCAGTATAACATTACCGCAACAAGGCGATAACAATTTATTTACAATTATGGCCTGTAGCTACTGGGGATATTTACGATACGGTCTTCCAACCAGAGAGAGTTGGACAAATCACCATGCTGGCAATGCTTGTACATATCCAGTTTGTTCGTCAGTTTCCATATGGGACGCGTCATCACCGCAGCCCCGTTAGTAGCCTCAAGGAAAGCGTTTCTTTCATCAATACCATTCACCACTATGCAGTTCAGCCAGTAGTTAGCTTTGCTACCTTCCATTTCTGAAACAAAACCGATATCTGTTCCTTTAAAATATTCTTCGTAGAGAGCTGCTGTATCCCGCTTGTTTTGCAAAATACCATCCAATTGCTCTAACTGTGCGCAAGCCAAAGCAGCATTAAGGTTAGGTAGGCGAAAATTATATCCAATCTCATCGTGTGCAAACTCCCACGGATGTGGAATTTTAGCTGTTGTAGATATATGTTTTGCGTGTTTTGCAAGTGCTTCGTCATTTGTAACGATAGCACCGCCACCACCACAGGTAACTGTTTTATTACCATTAAAGCTAAAGGTGCCTAACAGGCCGAAAGTACCTGTATGCTGACCATTATAATAACTTCCTAATGATTCAGCAGCATCTTCAACAAGGGCAATATGCCACCGGTTGCATATTTCAGCAATACGGTCTATCCTGCAAGGGAAACCAAATGTATGCATAGGCACGCAAGCGGCTATACGTTTACCTGTAGTGTTATTATATGCCGCACCATCCCGCACTGTAGCATTTTCTTTCAGAAAATCCTCCAATGCATCCGGAGACATGCCCATCGTGTCCTTATCTACATCTACAAATACAGGAGTAGCATTACTATGTGCAATAGCATTAGCAGTTGCAATAAATGTCAAAGGCTGTGTAACTACCTCGTCACCAGCCTTTACACCGGCTACAACCAATGCCAGTTGTAATGCCACTGTACCATTGCTGGTAGCTACAGCATACTTCGCGCCAGTGATCTCTGCCATCATGTCTTCGAAACGGTTTACATATGCACCTACTGAAGAAACGAAAGTTGAGTCAATAGTATCGGCAAGGTATTTTTTTTCATTACCTCCAAAATAAGGTGCATGCAACGGCACGAAACCTTCAGGGGCATTATATACCTTGCGGATATAGTCAATAACAGGCTTATACATTTTTGTACTTATTATCGTCCGGATTTAAAATAAAACCTGCTTCCAGTACTTCTTTTATCTGCTTCACACCATCAGGCACAGTAAACATCAGCTCAAAGCCCAATTTCTCTTTTATTTTAGTGAACTCTACACGATAGTCGCGTGGGTCTTCATTTTTAGATACGTACGTTACTTTCGCATCCGGGATTTGTTTTTTTATCTCATCTACTATCATTTGTTTCTGATAGTTCTCCCTTGTATCGCCGACATTAAATACATCGAAGGCCACTTTTTCTTCAGGTGCTTCTATAACTGTAACAACAGAACGTGCCAGGTCGTAAACATGACAGTACGGGCGCCAGAACTGCTCACCAAACACCACCAATTCCCTGCCCAGGGCCAGTTCTTTGGTAAATTCATTCACCGTCAGGTCGAAACGGGGGCGCAGGGACAAACCATACACCGTAGAAAAACGCAGACATGTCGGTTTGCAATTATTATCCTTTGGCTGAGACAGCAGGAATTGTTCTGTAGCTACTTTAGTTTCCGCATACAATGAAACCGGTGCTAACTTTGATTCTTCGTTTACAAAAGCGCCAGGGTCATCCATTTTACCATAGTTACTACAGGTAGATGCGAATACAAATTTCTGTGCGCCTTTTGCGTTTGCAACTTCATACAGCAATTTACTACCTTCCAAGTTCACCGTTCTTGACAATTCAGGGTCAACAGCGCAAGCCGGGTCGCCTACAATTGCAGCCAGATGGGCCACGCAGTCTATATTTTCCATCGCCTTTTCTACATCTGCCCTATTGCGCACATCACCTTTCACAAACTCAAAATTCGGGTAGTTGAACATATCTATGATAGGCTCTCCACCGTACATAAGGCTATCCAGCACCCTTACATTATAACCTTTTTCTAATAACTGTCTTGTAAGCACAGAGCCGATATAACCTGCACCGCCTGTGACTAATATTCTTTTTGACATATGGGGAATTAAATAGTGAGTTTAGTTGTTTAAACGCCCGCAAATATATAGCAAATAATTCAGGGCTAACAGGCCAAATACAAATCGGGAAGGCCGGTAACGGAATATTAACAGCCCGAAATTAAAACTGTATTAAAGGATTTCTTAGCGGCTTGCTTTGCAGGAGCGCCATTATCTCAGGCGTATTGGCTATGTTTTGTACAACTTCTGCATGTTTTACGTGGTGCATATCTGTACCTACATAATCATACAGCCCCATAGCAAATAGTCGTTCGGCCACTTGCTTTACACCTTTACCATAATAACCAAGCAGGGAGTTTATGTTCATTTGCAGGTAACACCCTCTATCCTTCAGCGCCTCGTACTTATCAAAATCCTGGTGATAGTACATATATCGCTCAGGATGTGCCATAATAGGCTGATAGCCTTTTGATGTGAGTTTGAATAATATTTCATTAAGCTGTATGGGCTCAAACATAAAGGATATTTCTACCAGCACCTCATTTTTCCAGATGGTAAGCAACTGTTCGGTTTCCAGTATGTTCATGAAATGATCGTCTATATAATATTCTGCCGCAGCATGAACCGGGATATCCATACCTCTCTCAGCCAGCGCTTCTTTTACTTCTTCAAGACCGTTACGGATAATAGCTGACGTATTAGGATAATGGTCAACCTTAATGTGTGGTGTTGTTACAATACGCTGGTATCCCAGATTTTGTAACCGGGTAATCAGTTCAATACTATCCTCAACCGTTTGTGCACCGTCGTCTATACCCGGAATAAAATGTGAGTGTATATCTGTTCCAAGAAATGAGAAATCTCCAACCAACGGCTCACCATTGTAAGACGTAGTAATTTTTTCCTGTTGTTTCGAACCAAATAGTTTTGAAAATATGCCCATTATTAGTCACTGGTGGAAGCAAAATTACACATTCGCGGGCATATAAGGCCGCTCAAAATAGCCGCTGCCTTATAAATCGTCTATTTCTGCCACCTCTTCAGGCCTTACCAGCTCGTACCGGCGGGTAAAATTGCACCAATAGCAATCGTCCTTACCGCATCCTTTATCAAACTCATGGTTCATGATGCGCGCGTAGCTGTTGCGCAACTGACCCAGTACTATTTCCTCGTCCTGCGGGAATACCGGCACCTGAATACGTTTAAATTGCCCGCTCGTTTTGCCTTTTTGTATAAAGTCGAACATACCCATACGCACTTTCCAGTTACGGTCTTTATAGTTTTCAATCAGCAGCTTGTAAAAGACCATCTGTCTCCAATAGTCTCCACCATCGGGGTTAGCCTCACTTGGGCGGGCAGTATATTTAGCAGCACTCTTATCGGGGTCGCCGGTTTTATAGTCTGTCACATCACATAATTCACCGTCCATTTCTATCTTATCTATCTTACCTGTTACAGGTACGCCGTCCAGTATATACCGGGGTATCTTAAATTCTATTTCCACATCCTTACCAAACTCTGTAATGTATTGGTTATAATATTCTGTCAGTATATTATGCCCTTGTTCCGTACGGCGCTTATACTGGTCGGGCGTAAGCGAACCTGCCTCCATACTCAACCCAAAGTCAAAATAATTCAACAATTCATCGCTGGTAGGGAATACTCTGCCCCGTTCTTTCATCACCCTGAAAAAACGCTCCAGTGCATAGTGCACCGCACTACCGAAAGATAAAGCATCGTTTTTCTGGAAAGGCACTCTTAATATATTCTCATAATAAAAAGCTACAGGACAGTTGATGTATTTACTCAATGCCGTATAACTCATGATGAGCTGTTGCAGCACTTTCTCAATCCACTGGCGGTTGGCCAGTTCTATACGTACAGGCGGTACAGGCTGCATAGCCCATGCCAGATGTGTCAGCACATCATATTCAGCTACATTGGTTACAATACGTTCTCCATCATGGCTTATTTCATCTATAAATGCAGAATGTTCTATAGGCTTCCCATTGTTGTCGTGTGCAGCATAAGAAATATGCAGATGTTTTTTAGCACGGGTAAGCGCCACATAAAACAATCTGCGTGCCACTTCTTTCTTATAACTCTTATCCTTATCATCATCTGTACGGGTGATGGTATCGGGCAACTTGTAATCACTGCCACCACCTGCTTTTGACTCCCAGAAGTTTTTGGTGCAGCCTATCAGGAATACGTACTCAAATTCATTTCCTTTAGCGCCGTGCGTAGTATATAATTGCACACCGTTTTCAGCCTGGATTATTTTTTGTAAGGGTAGAGAAATATTTTCGTCCTTCATCTGTTCAACCATCTGTAGCAGGTCTGCCGGTTTTATTTTGGCATTACGGCTGTGGAGGTCCTTCACAAAATCAAAGAAGGTATGCAATACCTGTATCTCCCACGTATAATTTTTTGATGCAGAGAGATATTGCACCATACCGCTTTCATACACCAGTTTTTCAACCAGGAGCGGTAGCGGCAGCACATTTACCTGCGTTAGCCAGTGATTGATATTGTTGCCCATGCGCAGAATAGAATCTGCACTTTGCAGGTCAATAGTTTGTAATAACAACCCGTTGGAAACCAGCATACGCCAGTAAGTTACATTCCTGTCTTTGGCCTTATTGTGCTGCATGTACAACGACAGAGATGCTATATCTACCGCATCTATACCATAACAAGGTGCATGCAACATTTCAAACAACAGGTGCTCTCCACTGAAAGCCAGTGTATTTTCACGGGCCAGGTATTCCAGCAATTTCAATACCTGCACTACGGACGGCAGTTGCAGGATATTCACCGGCTTCTTTACAGAATATGGAATATTCTTACGTTCCAGCAAGGCAATGATATTATCTGCCTGCTTGTGCTGGGCATAAAGTATAGCAATATGATTGAGCGGAACGTTATTTTTCTTCAACTCTTCTATCTGCATGATGACATCCGCCTCTTCGTGCAGGATGTTGGTATATTCCCTTATTACAGGAACAACTGTTTCGTTACCATTCTTAAAGCGTTCTGCAGACGCAACTATTTTTTTATCCGGTTGCACGTCACCCATCTGGTGTATTAACCGTTGCTGGTTCTGCCCGATTGCTGCCATAGCCTTATCCAGTATGGCCTGTGATGAACGGTAGTTTTGCGGCAGCATTACTACCTTGATAGTTTCCTTATACCGCTCGTAAAACTCTACGATGTTCTGTATCCTCGCGCCCTGGAACTCGTATATAGACTGGTCATCATCGCCCACTACAAATATGTTAGGGTCATCCCAGAATTCTGTAAGCAGTTTCAGCAATTCGTTTTGCGAGCCATTCGTATCCTGGAATTCATCTACAAGTATGAACTGGTTGCGTTCCTGGTAGTTAAGCAATAATGCGGGGTGTTCCTTAAAAGCATCCAGCACCCATAGTATCATATCATTAAAGTCATACCAGCCGCGTTGCCGCATTTTTCGCACGTAGGTGTCAAACAATGTTGCCGCCGCTTTGGTAATGTTCATCCTGCGGGTTTCATCATCTATAGCAGCTCGTTTTAAATCTCCCTTCTCATATCCTTTCCCTTTTTTCTTATAAATATATTCTTCTCTTTCAGGCAGACTGGCTATATATTCATCCGCAGCATTGATAATATCTTCCGCAACAATGTGTTCCTTCTTCATCATATCAAACAAGCGACTCAACCTCGATACGTCATAATATACGTCACCACTCAGCCTGCGCAGTTCGTGCCCTTTGGGTAATTCGTCCAGCATTTCGCGGAGCAGGGTTGTCCGGTCCAGGTCGGCGATAGGCTGCAACGGCCGTTCACTAAAAAATTCACTATTGTTCTGTATTATATTATTGCAAAAAGCGTGGAAAGTACCAATGTTTACCCTATGTGCATCGGGGCCTATTATCTGCAACAGTCTCCTGCGCATACTGTTGGTAGCCTCATCTGTGTAGGTAAGGCATAGTATCTCATTGGGCTGCACCTGCGCTTCGCTACGCAACAGGTTGGCTATGCGCATGCTCAGCACCTCGGTCTTTCCGGTGCCGGGCCCGGCTATTACCATTACAGGGCCATATATGGCATTTACAGCTTCCTGCTGCTGCTCATTCAGTTTGCTATATCGCTCCAGGAAGGCTGCTTCGTTGATAGACATATTATTGATCTGTTCTTAGAATCATGAAGTTAATAAAGCTTTGGCAGACGTTGGGCAGAAGAGTAATTTTTAAAATAGCAAAATGCCCGTTACCGGGCACTTATATATCTCAGGAAAGTATTTAAGTCTAACCCTTCTTAAGCATTGCTTTTAACGGGTGGCGCAGGTTCTCGTGCTCTACAAGGTCCACTTTAATGCTACCAATCAGTATCGGGCTATCTACCCGTACAGGTATATGGTTTTCATCATCAGTTATCCATACCATCATTTTTTCTCCACCTTTAAACATAGTACCCTCTACTAATAGTGGTGCAATTTTTATAGCTTTAAAAGTGCCGTATTTAGTTTTTACTATCTCTTTACCTACATATCGTATATACAGGTTAAACACCTCATCGTCAAGAAACATGTTAAAAGGTATTTTATCTCCCGGCTTATATTTGTTATAGTCAATATTGCGGGCATAGTATATGGTTGACAATACATCCTGCACACATTCAGGCACGTTAAACACACCATTGGTAGAAATAGCCTGGTTGCGCTCATGGTTAAAGCTGACGTTATTCTTAAACTTAAAGCCCCCCTCATTTACATCGCGCAGAAACTTCAGGGGCATCATATTACCTGTATCTACAAACGACTCGTACACATCATGCACCTTGTAAAACCATTCATAAGACGAAAACGTTTTACCAACGCCTTTAACATGATAAACGGGTTTACCGTTGTATGTTTCCAGTTTTGTCGTAAACGTAGCCGTACCGGCGCCTGCCCATATCATACCCATATTGTAGTACACTTTGTACACTACCTTTTCACCATTTTTAAAAGTGCGGTTTTTTATCCCGCAAAACTCCTTGTATTGCGCTTGTGCGGTTATACCCAAACCCAGTATCAATATCAGTCCTAAAGCCCACTTGTACATCCTGTTCATAACACAAATTTTCATTATAATGTTGACATATAAAAACAAATAATCGTTAACGCAACAACCTCATACGCAGCAACAACAGGCTACCCAGTATTGCAGGCAATGTCAGGTTGATGAGCCAGATACCTACCGTCGCAGCCAATATCCCTACAATATTTTCTGAAAGGCCTGTTGCTTCATGAAAGAGGTATAGCGCCACATAACCGCGTTCCCCAAGCTCAACAAGCGTAATAGAAGGTATGACCGTTATCACCCAGAAGAACAATGCACATATCCAATATCCGTCAAAAAATGGCATGTCGATTTTCATCCAATATAACAGAAACAAATACTGTGCCGTATAGATACTGTACCTGAGCAGGGAGATGCCTAAAATGGTCAATTGCTGCTTTGGGGTAAACTTCTTTAACAAAGTTTTGTACACCCTGAACTTTCGCAACCATTTTATGCGCTCTATCAGGGGTAACCATGTTTCAAACCGCCAGAAGGCGATGATGAGGACAACCGTAATCATCGAGCTTAATATCAACAGCAGCAATGCCAGCGGCTCGTAAAAATTAACACAGAAATAAGCAAGGCCTATAGTACCAAACACAAACAAAGTAAGCATCTGCGTGAGCGCCCCCAGTATAGATACACTCACTAACCTGATTGTATTCTTTCGTTTTAAGTACAACATACGGCCGGGATATTCCCCAAGCCTGTTAGGAGTTACTAACGAAAACGCTATACCGCCAAGGTAGCTGGCCAATGCCCCCCTGAAAGAAAGCGGCTGGGCAGAACCTGCGAGAATCTGCCACTTCTTTGCCTCCAGCAGCAGGTTGACAGGCATTAGTATCACGCATATCCACATGAAGTAGTCGGGTCCTGTATCCCACAAAGTATTTATGTCAACTTTTTCAAGCTGAGATGATACCTGCCCGTAGATGCCCCACAGCAGCAATAGCGAAATAGTACCGCCAAGCAGGTAATTGAGCCATATTTTGGTACTTTTGTTCAAATCTGTAAACGGAAACTTTGCAAACGCCTCCCAAAATCATTTTAGGCATAGATCCCGGTACCCTTGTTATGGGGTATGGTTTAATTTCCGTGGACAAAAGTAACATTTCGCTGGTGGAAATGGGGGTATTGCAGTTAGCTAAAAATGAAGACCATGCCGAAAGGCTGAAACTCATTTATATGAAGATGGAGGGTCTGATAAAATTTCATAAGCCGGTAGCCGTTGCCATAGAGGCCCCTTTCTTTGGCAAAAATGTGCAAAGTATGCTGAAATTGGGCAGAGCCCAGGGGGTAGCTATTGCAGCAGCCATGATGCACGGCCTGAACGCTACCGAGTATGCACCACGTAAAATAAAACAATCTATAACGGGCAGGGGTAATGCCAGCAAAGAGCAGGTCTGGCAAATGCTGCAACATACCCTGAAGTTTAAAGACGATGTACGGTTCATGGATGCTACAGATGCCGTAGCAGTGGCGCTTTGCCATCATTACCAGGGCAAATATGAAGACCTGAAAGGAAACCATACCAAGCCCATTACTGCTAAGAAAAAGGCTACAAGCTGGGAAAGCTTTATTACCGCTAACCCCAGCAGGATAAAATAAAATATATTATCATATAATTTTAATTCATGTGTTTAATAATGTTGATTGCCTGATTATTTTGTAGTTATGGCACATGGATGTTGCATTATATAAATGGATATGATTTTTAAAAAACATATACATACAAGGGTCAGATTATGTATCTTGCAGAAGTTCAGCGCGAATAATGGTTGCATAGGGACACCTACGTAACTTGTAATCTATATACACACTATATATGGCGGATAAATCAAAAATATTACTTGTAGAAGATGATGCCACGCTTAGCTACGTGGTAAAAGATAGCCTTACGAAAAATGGCTATGACGTAGTGCATTGCCCTGACGCGGAAGCTGCATGGCAACAGTTTATGAAATTGAATTTTGATATTTGCCTGCTTGATGTAATGTTGCCTAAAAAAGACGGCATGTCTCTTGCAAACCAGATAAGGCAAAAGAATCAAAACATTCCTATTCTTTTGCTTACATCTAAATCTATGGATGATGATAAGATAGCAGGGTTCAGGAGTGGCGCTGATGATTATATTACCAAGCCTTTTAACATGCAGGAGTTACTGTTACGTCTTGAGGTATTTTTAAAGCGCACAAAAAAGCAGGGTGAAGAAACGGTTGAAGTGATAAAACTAGGTAACCTGGAATTTGACTATAACAACCTGGTGCTGCGCGGCGGTGCTAAAGACAAACAATTGACACAACGGGAAGCTGATCTTATAAAATACCTCTGCAACAACGCAAATAAGGTATTGAAACGTGATGAGATACTGCTGAATGTGTGGGGCAAGGAAGATTATTTCCTGGGTAGAAGTATGGATGTGTTCATTACCAAAGTAAGAAAATATCTGAAAGACCAGCCAGGGGTAGAACTTCAGACAATACATGGCATAGGCTTCAAATTTGCTTTTGACGGCGCTACCGAAACAGCTAAATAAAAGGAGATATTATTAACAAAAGCGGGACACCTTAAAAGGTGTCCCGCTTTTGTTATTTCAGGCATTTAATATTAATATGCACCTGGGTCGCCTTGCAGCATGTGTTCAAACCGTGGGCAACTTAAATTACCACCATTCTGTTGAGACTTTTTATACCTGCCTTTGATGTAAAACGACAATTCGTATCCGCCGGCACCTGCTGTAGCAGGCTGAAGACTGGATGTATTTACATCGTAGGAAAAAGTAAGCGAATAAATATTATAATCTACTTTAAAAGTTGGAATAATCGCATCTTTTAACCTTGCGAATACACCCGCGTATATTTTAAAGAATGGTCCTGATTCGCCTGCAGTCTGCCAACTGGCCAGTCCACCTACCAAAACCTCTTTATATGTTCCCTGTTTACTATAGTCAGCATGTGCATTCAGGCCAAAATGATTATTAATTTTTAGGCTAAAGCCAGCGTTACCGGTATATTTTGTCGCCAATACTATTAGTGCGTTATCATCTTCAAAAGTATGCTTGGGTTTATTCAGGTGAAATGCACTAAAACCAAGATAATAGTTCACTATATTCTCCGGGCCGGCAGAACTATTAAAGCTGATACCAGCAGCTATATCATAGTTCTCAATTGTACTGTTTGTAAAATTTTCTCCCGAAGCATTATTGGCAGAATAACTGCCATTTACATATTGAGAACTGTAAGTAGCTTTAGCAAAATTAACTGAACGCTGGATGTACCCACCTGCAAAACCAACTGACAGATAGGAATTTCGCCTGTCTTCTAATGTCTTATTATAATTTAAGGCAGGATAAACCTGGAGGCTGTTGAAACTGATAGAACCTGCCTTATCATACATGGCAGATACACCGAAACTCAGGTAATCGCCAATTGCCCTGTTGGTAACAATACGTGTTTCCGCAGACAAAAGAAATGTCTGGAAAGGGACTGAAATATTACTCCACTGTGTACGATAGTTGCCACCAACTTTATAATCTCCGCTGAATATCCCTGTTAATGCCGGATTGCGCATTATAGAGTTTTCATAAAACTGGGAAAAGTGTATATCCTGCGCCTCCATTTTCAATGCAAGCGGCAACAACAATAATATTCCTAAATATTTTTTCATAAGCTTGTATTAAATTTTATCACCTTATCAATGATATATCCCCTTTTATTTCTATCGGCTTGCCGTCCTCGCACGTAGCCCTGATTATATAAACAAAAACATCCGGTTTCAGCGGTTCGCTTTTGTAGGTACCGTTCCATCCATAAGTAGGATTATTCAATGGAATATTATTCGCATCGTATAGCAACTCTCCCCAACGGCTGTACACGCTAAACCTCTGTACTGTATTCAACCCGTGACCTTGCGGGAAGAACATATCGTTTACACCATCGTTATTGGGTGTAAATGTATTTGCAATAAATAGCTGGTCAGGTCCGCATGTTACCCGTAGCGTTACTTCATCTTCCGCAACACAGCCAAAGTCTGAAGTAACCTTAACGTGATACAACGTTGTTTTAGTAGGCGATACTACAGGATTACTGCAGTCCGGGCAATCCATATCTTCCGCCGGGCTCCATTCATATTTCGCAACATTATTGCTAACAGCTCTCAACGTTGTCGGGGCACCTCCTTTCACATCCCTGTCTTCACCTGCATCTATTTCCGGCAGGTTAAATACATACACTGTGGGACGAGCGGTGTCTGTAAAGCATTCACCCTGTTTAATCACCACACTATATGTAGTTGTTACAGCAGGAGATACAGTTATACGTGCATTTAAAGGTTCTATTACAGCGTTGTCTGCAGACCATATATATGATGAACCGCCACCCGCATACAATTCAACTGCCTCTCCAATACATATCGAATCGTCAGGGCTAAATGATACAGGCTTTTTCAGTATAACAGTCACCTTCACGTCATCAGTATTTACACATCCATTCGCATCAGTACCCTTAACACTAAAAATGGTTTCAGAAGTTGTTGTCGCTAACGGGTTCGGGCAATTTACACAACTTAAACCGTCAGCTGGAGACCATAAGTAATTTGCTGCACCTGTAGCCAGTAACTGTACAGTGCTACCCTCGCATACATTTTTATCTTCTCCTGCATTTACATTTGGCAGGTCATGTACTGTTACTGTTACATTATCTGTATTGGTACAGCCATATTCATCTGTACCGGTCAAAGTATATACGGTTGTTTTAGTTGTATTTACAGCCGGATTATCGCAGGTAGTACAGCTAAGGCCTGCTGCCGGAGACCAGGTGTATGTCAGCGCACCGGTAGCGCTCAGACTGTCAGAATATCCTGTACAATAAGCTACATCAGGGCCGGCGTTTACAACAGGGGCAGATCGTAAATCTACCATCACCTGCGCAGTATCAGTACAACCATTAGTCGTGCCTATCACGAAATAAGTTGTAGCAGCAGATACCGTTGCTACAGGGCTGGCGCAATTAATACATGACAAGCCTGGTATAGGACTCCATGAATAGCTTTGAGCCCCGGTAGCTGTTAACTGTGTAGTATCACTACCACAAATCAGGTCACGTGCGGCGGTAGCGGTTACAACAGGCAGAGGTTTTACCACCACCTGTGTACTTGCTGTATTCTTACAACCATTGGCATCCGTACCGGCAACCAGGTATGTTGCCGTGATTGCAGGTGCAGCTTTAGGGTCGGGGCAGGTAGTGCATGACAGCCCTGCCGACGGTGTCCATATATAACTCATTGCACCTTTACCTTCTAATTTCACTGAATCTCCTGCACAGATATCAGCAACTGGCAAAATTGACACAACCGGTAACGCATTTACTTTCACATTAACAGTATCAGCTGCTTTACAACCATTAGTACCTGTGCCTGTGACCACATAATTAGTACCAGCAGCAGGATTAGCCGAAGGACTGGCACAGTTTGTACAACTTAAATTATTAGACGGAGACCATATATAACTATCTGCACCCGTTGCCTTCAATACTGTGCTCGCACCTGCGCATATTGCAACATCGTTACCCGCATCTACATTTGGCAAAGATTTTACGGTTACTGTTAGTGCCACAGTATTAACGCAACCATTGGCATCTGTACCTGATACGGTATACGTTGTAGTAACAGCAGGTGAAGCCTTAGGATTGGGGCAATTCACGCAAGACAATCCTGTTGCCGATGTCCATGCGTAGGAAACAGCACCACTAACTTGTAGTTGCACTGAATCTTTAAGACATATACTGGCATTACTACCGGCGTTTACATTTGGCAGCTTATTCACAGTTACGGTAGATTGTGTTGTGCCTTTACAACCATTCGCATCTGTTCCGGTAATTGTATAAGTAGTGCTTGCAGCAGGGTTTGCCACAGGGTTTGGACAATTGGTACATGAAAGGCCTGTGGCAGGGGTCCATTTGTATGATACTGCGCCTGAAGCATTCAATTGTACATTGCTTCCCTTACAAACATCTTTATTGGCTGCTGTTATAACCAGCTGTGTGTTTACGGTTACTTTTACTGTTGATATATTTTTACAACCATTGGCATCTGTACCCGTAACTGTATAAACTGTTGTGACCGACGGCGATGCTTTGGGGTTTGTACAATTTGTACAAGACAGCCCTGTAGCAGGGCTCCATGCGTAAGACACCGCACCACTACCTTGCAATTGCGTGGAATCTCCAAGACACACTGTTTTATCACTGCCACCGCTTACTACAGGCAGGCTGTTCACTGTCAGTTTTACAACACCTGTGTCTTTACAACCATTGGCATCTGTACCCGTGACTGTATAAGTTGTGGTTGCCGATGGTGTGGCGGTAGGTGCGGCACAATTGCTGCAGGATAAATCTGTAGCGGGTGTCCAGCTATATGTAGTTGCGCCGATGCCCTGTAAGGATACACCTGTACCCATACATAACGATTTGTCAGCACCTGCACTTACCACTGGTAAAGAATTTACTGTCACTTTTACGGTGGCTGTATCTTTGCAACTGCTGCCATTAGCGCCTATTACAGTATAGGTAGTTGTTGTTGTTGGATTGGCAGTGGGATTAGCACAATTGGTACATGAAAGGCCTGTTGCAGGGGTCCAGGTATAGTTGGATGCTCCTGTTGCCTGTAATGATGTATTGCTACCAGTACATATCGCTACATCACTACCGGCACTTACATTAGGTTGTGCATTTACTGATACTTTTACAGTAGATGTATTTTTACAGCCATTCCCATCGGTACCCGTTATTGTATAAGTAGTGGTAACTGCGGGAGATGCTTTAGGGCTTACACAGTTCGTGCAGGACAAACCAGTAGCAGGTGTCCATATATAACTGGTAGCGCCTGTGCCTTGTAGCGATACTGAATCGCCGGGGCAGATATCTTTATCACCGCCGCCACTTACTACAGGCAAGCTGTTCACTGTCAGTTTTACAACACCTGTGTCTTTACAACCATTGGCATCTGTACCCGTGACTGTATAAGTTGTGGTTGCCGATGGTGTGGCGGTAGGTGCGGCACAATTGCTGCAGGATAAATCTGTAGCGGGTGTCCAGCTATATGTAGTTGCGCCGATGCCCTGTAAGGATACACCTGTACCCATACATAACGATTTGTCAGCACCTGCACTTACCACTGGTAAAGAATTTACTGTCACTTTTACGGTGGCTGTATCTTTGCAACTGCTGCCATTAGCGCCTATTACAGTATAGGTAGTTGTTGTTGTTGGATTGGCAGTGGGATTAGCACAATTGGTACATGAAAGGCCTGTTGCAGGGGTCCAGGTATAGTTGGATGCTCCTGTTGCCTGTAATGATGTATTGCTACCAGTACATATCGCTACATCACTACCGGCGCTTACATTAGGCAAACCGTTCACGTTTACAGTAGTAGTAGCAGTATCCTTACAGCCATTGGCCGATGTACCGACTACTGTATATGTTGTATTAGATGTTGGACGGGCAGATGGACTTGGGCAGCCGGTACAGGACAAACCTGCACCGGGCGACCATATATATCCTGCAGCGCCTGTTGCGTTCAATAATATACTATCACCGTTGCATAAAGACACCGTGCCGTTGCTTACAACAACCGGTTTTGGCATTACTGTTACAGTTACCACTGCCGTATCCTTACATCCTGAACTGTTAGCACCTATTATAGTATAAGTAGTATTACCTGCAGGGCTGGCAACAGGATTGGTGCAATTAATACAAGATAACCCCGTAGCAGGACTCCACGTTAAAGAGGATGCACCTGTAGCGCTCAGATTTGCCCATGTTTCACCACATATCGATGTATCATTGCTTACTACGATAACTGGTTTCGATTTGATACCAATTGTAAAAGTATCCTTAGCAGAACAACCATTTGCATCTGTACCGGTAACAATATAACGTGTAACTGTTTGCGGATTTGCTACAGGATTAGGGCAATTAGTACACGACAGTCCTGTAGCGGGAGACCAACTGTAGCTTGTGGCACCACTCGCTGATAATTGTAAGCCTGTGAGTTGCCCCGGGCAAATAGAATCAGCTGCTGCGGTAATATTCACCCCGGGCAGCCCGTGTATCACAACAGTTTTCACAATAGTATCCTTACAACCTGTCGTATTGCCTATAATTAACTTTACCTGGTATGTACCTGCAGCCGCATAGAAATGGTTCGGGTCTGCTGCTGTGCTGTTTTTACCATCACCAAAATCCCATGAGCGTGTTAATATAGTTGAATTGGTGCTGATAATAGTATCATTAAAATAGACCGTATCTGAGCTACATATATTACCTGCATTGACAAAATTAAAATCAGCAACTACATTATCTACAACCACGGTATCATCATTCTGCAATGGTACCTGGCATGTACCTCCGTCACTCAATATCAATCTTGGCACATACCTGCCTGCCTGAGTATAAGTATATGAGAATGATGGTGTATTTGTAGTTTGTGTTACACCATTGTTCATATCCCAAATAAATGAAGTTGTACTGTTTGAAGCAGCTGTGAAGTTTACAGTAAGTGGGTTGCACCCGATAGCAGGCGCGTATGAATAGGAACCCGTAGGCCCGTTCACCTTAACAGTACGCGAAGTGGAATCCTTACAACCGCTGCCGTTGGTGGCTATAAGCTTGACTGTATAAACACCGGGATATGTATAAGTAATGGATGGATTAGCAAGTATTGACTGGTTATTATTACCGAATGTCCATGTGTAATTTGCAGCGCCGGTCGAGCTATTAGTAGCCATAATAGAAAGGGGCGGGCAAGGAGCCGCTGTATCGCTCAAAGTGAATGCAGCAGTTGGCTTCTGCACTTTAATATAGTTAACTTTCGTTGCAGAATCTTTACAGCCAAAAGCATCCACCAACACCAGTTTCACTGTATAATTTCCTATTGCATTATAAGTATGTGTTGGCGTTATGCTTGTGCTGGTATTGCCATCGCCAAATGTCCATGCCGAAGTAAAATCTGCCCCTCCTGAGTTATTTTGAAATTTCACAGGGCTTCCTGCACACACAGACGTATCATTTGTATAAAACTGTGCAACCGGTTTATATACATACACATAATTGTCGATCTTCAAATCGTCTTTACAGCCATTAGCATCTGTAACGGTCAGTTTTACACTGTAGGGACCAGTATTATTATATTTATGATGAATAGTATCAGTTGAAGCCGGCTCTTGTATTCCATCCCCAAAATCCCATACCCTGCTGGTGATTGCAAACGTAGCAGAGGTAGTATTATCGTCAAATATTATTTTATCTTCTTTACATGGTGTAAGGTCCGATGCGGTAAAACTTACATCCGGGCCGCCAACCTTAATGTAGTTTTTCTTTACGACACTATCTTTACAACCCAGCGCGTCTGTTACAACTATTTTCATATCAAACACACCTGCTGAATTCGCATGCCACGCAACCAGGTTTGCCTGGCTGTAATTAGGACTGCTACCGAAATAGGATGTATATGTATAACCGGCAGTAGATCCTGCTCTTGTCAACATCAATAAATTTCCTTTACATATCGTAGTGTCATTTACAGTAAAAGTTGGCAAGATGATAGATTGAGCATTAATCACCTGCGCAAAACTGTCTGTACAACCTGTCGCTGTATTCTTAACCTTAAGCACCACCGTGTATGTACCTGCTGTGCTATATGTATGTGACACATTTCCCCCAGTTGTTGAGGTATTACCATCACCAAAATCCCAGGAATACGTATTTGCCCCCTGCGATTTATCTATAAATGTATATTTCAGTCTAGTACTACATTCGAACGTTGGCTTAAAATCTGCCAAAGGCAGTTGCACCGTAACATACGCGTTACGCTTCAGTGTATCCTTGCAACCATCGTTAGAGGCTATTAGTGTAACATCGTATGAGTTTGTCCTGTCGTAAATGTGGCTGGGAGAAGTAAGTGTGGATGTCCCTCCATCCCCAAAGTTCCACAAATAAGACGTGGCACCGGTAGATGTATTAGTAAAATTCACCACGCCGTCAGGGCAAATAACAAGTGGCGAACCAGTGAAGTTAGCTACAGGTTTCGGTTTTATGGTCACTACCTGCGTAACAGTGTCTTTACAGCTTGCCGATGTTGATACGATCAGTTTTACTGTATAAGTACCGGTAGTTGTATAAGAATGCGTCTGTGTAGTACATGTTGCGCAGTTTACAATACTGCTACCATCTCCGAAATCCCACCGGTAGTTGGTAGCATATAGCATACCTCCACTTGTAAATGTTGAATTAAATTGTATAGGGCTGTTCACACAGCTTGATGTCGGCGAAGCTGTTAATGTGGTTACCGGCTTTGTCACCTTTATATATGCACTCTTTGTCAATGAAGATGAACAACCTGCAGAATTTGTTGCTGTTAATGTTACAGGATACGGCCCCCAATTTGACGAATATGTATGCGTAGGGTTAGTGGCTGTAGACGTTCCGCCATAACCAAAATTCCAAAGGTAACTTGTTGCACCTGTAGTACTGTTTGTCATGTGAACGGTAAATGGCAAAGAACAACCCACAGTATCAGGAGTACTGAATTTTACGACCGGGGACGGGTTTACAGTTATATTTTTGCTAACAGTATCAACACAATTAACATCGTATGTCTCAACTAATGTAACAGTATATGTACCTGGTGTTGAATATGTATATGAAGGATTGACTGCTGTTGAGGTGCCACCATTGCCGAATTGCCATGATCGGCTGGTACCTGTACCGGGTGTGGTTGTATTTGTAAAATATACCGGGCTACCTGCGCATATAGGTGTATTTGTTGTAAAATTGGCTATTACCTGCCCCACCGAGATATAGGAAGAGCGCACAAATGTATCTTTACAGCCATTAGAAGCTGTGGCTACCAGTGTTACAGAAAAATTTCCACTGGTTGTATAAGTATGTGTAGGATTAGCCGCTGTCGATATATTACCGTCACCAAATTTCCAATTGTAAGATACAGCACCCGTAGTGGAGTTTGTAAAATTTACCTGGAATGGTGTATTACAGCCTGATGTTTTATTGGCAACAAACCCCGCCGCAGGCTTGGCTACAACCTTTATATAGTTGGGTTTTGTAAGCGTGCTGGTACATCCATTACTATTTGTGGCTACAAGTGATACTGCAAAACTGCCCGGATACGTATATACATGGCTTGGATTCGTTGCTGTAGATGTACTGCCATCCCCAAAATCCCACAAATAATTCACTGCGCCGCCGGCCCCGGGGGTGCTGGTATTATTAAACTGTGCCGTTTTACTTCCGCACGCCGTAATAGTATCGGCAGTAAAAACCAGTGTGGGAGAAGCATGTACAGTAATATACGCAGTGTCTTTCGTGCTCCCGTTCGAATTACTTGCTGTAAGAATAACCCTATACGTACCCGCAGCAAAATATGTAGTTGACGGGTTTTTCAGCGATGAGTTACCACCATTACCCAAGTCCCAATACCAACTTGTGGGTGTTCCTGTACTAAGGTCTGTGAATTGCACAACTACTGGCGAACAACCTGTAGTTTTATTAGCTGAAAAGGCGGCGACCGGTGCTTGCGCACTTACGCTATTAGGAATTGTAATAAGCAGGTACAACACTGCAAAAGCAAGCAAATCTCTTACCATAATCTTGGGGTGCATTAAGACTATTTTTTCTATATATACGTTGTAGGCAGGTAGGGCTTGGCGGTTCTTCTCTTGGAATAAAGATATAAATTGTAGATAAACTGTTAATAACGTAATAAAATTAATGCATCTACGAAGATAGAAAATCACTAAATAAAATATAAAAAAATGTGTTAATTGTTGAAATTAAACACTTTAATCTACTAATGTTATCGAAAAAATATTTGTTAATGAATTGTTATCAATTCGTTAAGAACCTGCTAAAGATCGTTTATACAACTGAATTGTATTCTCCAGACCGTAATATATAGCATCAGCTATAAGAGCATGACCAATTGAAACTTCTAGTAATGTGGGAATAGAACTTGCGAAAAAATGTAAGTTATGCCTGTTAAGATCGTGGCCGGCATTTATACCAAGATTACACTTTACTGCTTCTTCAGCAGCTTTAACATATATATTTACTGCATCAGTTTTATTTGTATCAAATTTCCTTGCATAAGCTTCTGTATATAACTCTATTCTATCTGTACCTGTATCGGCAGCGGCTTTTATAATATCTGCAACAGGGTCAGTGAAAATAGACACCCTGATTCCTGCTTTCTTAAATACTGATATGATATCACGCAGGTATCTCGCTTCTTTTATTGTATCCCATCCGTGGTCAGATGTTAACTGCCCTTCACTATCAGGCACAAGGGTTACCTGGTGGGGCATGGTATCCAATACAAGTTGTACAAATTTGTCTTCTTTAGGGTTGCCTTCAATATTAAATTCTGTAGTGATAATAGGTTTTATTTCTCGCACATCGCTGTAGCGTATATGTCTTTCATCGGGGCGGGGGTGCACTGTTATGCCATCGGCGCCAAAAAGCTGGCAGTCAATAGCTACCTGCAATACATCCGGGGTATTTGCCCCTCGGCTATTTCTCAGGGTGGCTATTTTGTTAATGTTAACTGACAGTTTCGTTCCCATCATGCAAAGTAAAAGCATTTCTATTTCTCAATCATCATGTAAGGATACTCACAACTCTATTTGGCATAATGTATTAACCTTCATACACCACTTGTGCGTACCCTACCCGCCCGGGCATAGGTGGATGCATTTTTCTAATGGCTATTTTTATGCATTCAGACTCCGGGAAACTTTGTTTCAATTGAGTGTGAATATCACGTATAAAATGTTCAAGTAGTTCGTAAGGCTGCTCGAAAGCCTGCGCTACTACTGCCCTTAAAATTGTATAATCTACAAAGGGTATTTCGTTTACATTACCTGCAGGCACTATGATATGTACATCCACTTCAAAACTGTTGTGAATTTTATGTTCTTCGGCATATAACCCCCGTGGCGATGATATAGCTATCCCGTGCAATGAAACTGTAAGCATCTTCAAAAATACAAATGGACAAGCTATTTGCCTCCTACTCACTCCAACTAATTCTAAAACAGGATCACTTAAACCTCATTTGAAAAGAATATGGAGCAGGGGGTACTTCATATGTTTTCCTGTTTAATCGTTCAAATGTATTAAGATCATATACCTGGTAGTAACCGTTACGTCCGCCACAATCTGAAATATGGTGTGGGGCCGGGCCATCTCCTCTTGCATTTACACTGGAAACATAAAAGGTTCCATTCCGGTCATCAACAGTTACCCCATGTGGCTCACTGAATTCCCCATCAATACGTTTTATTACGGTCAAAGTATTATAATCAATAACATAAACTGTGCCTTTATACAATGCAGATACCCTGGAAACATCTTCCATGCAGGTAACAAAAAGGTATGGCCTTGATTCCGAAATGGCAAGTTCCTGTGGTTTTGTGCCGGTATGCAATACTTTTAAAAGACTATTATCTGCCGTACTTATAATCCTTATCTCATTTGTAGTCTCACAGGTGAGGAAGTATTTTGAATAATCCGGTGCCATTATTATTTCATGGGGATCAGGAGTTGTATTCCCATCACTCTGAGTTGTTACCGGCTTATTGTCAATAGACACGTAATCACTATTGGTTCCGGGCATTAAATCTACAATATACACAGCATTACCCTTCTGTCCCGTGATGTAAAAAGTATCGAAACTGCGGTTGTAAGCAATACCATGTGGGTTAGGCAGGGTCGCAAGTTCACTAATAGTTTTAGTCATAGTTGTCGCATCCCCAAATACTATATTGCCATTTGGTTTTAATTGAGATGCAATCAGTTTCGTACCGTCGTCAGACACTTGTACTATGTTGTACTGCAAACCATCATTTCCTCCTGCACTTGCAAGATTCATTTCGCCTACCACTTTGTCGGTGCTGCAATCTATCTTCTGTATAATTGAACCATCAACAAAACAAACATAGGCGTATTGCCCTTTTTTATCAATTTGTATATAGTGAGGGGTTTCAATTCTCGGGCTGTTACCTACCTTAATATACCGCATTACAACGTTTTTCTCAGCGTCTATTACGGCTACAAGGTCGCATCCCTGCTGTGTGAGGTATGCTTTCTGTCGCGTGGCTGCATTGCTGCCAAACGGTATATTGCCATTTTTATCAGGGGCGCCATCGGCTATCCACTTCTTTATCAGTTCGTATTCTTCCTTACTCAGCGGGTGTTCATTATAAGGCATAGTAGGCGCAACGCTTATTTCATCATATACGCCCGGACCCGGATTCAAAAAATAAAGTAATGAGCTGTTCTCGGGGCTATAAGCCACAGCTACAGCACCATTACCTCCACCATCAAACATATATCGCCAGTCATCCAGCCTTAACCCGCCTGCACCGGTATAGCTGGTAGCGTTATGACAGCCGGCTGTGGCGCATTTAGCTACTATTATATTCGCTATCTCCAGCGGATATTGTGTCGATGCTGGGTCTATATCTGGTTTTATTACGGGGGCTTCATGCTTGCACGAGCCTGTTAACAATGCAAATGCAATGCCGGCTACTAAGGTATAATACTTGTTATTCAGCAATTTCATATGGTTAAAATACGGCTTTTAAAGATAAGGCAGTTATTAAACAAGACACCAGTCTTTAATATTTGGTTAGGAGAATAAACCTGTTTTTTTTCACAACTGGTTGTAGGTTGTTATCTTGCAACCCATCTATGCGTGTTTTTTTCCTGCTGTCAGCATTGTTGTTCATGGCTGTCGCTCCTGTTGGCGCGCAGGTGCAATTGCACGATAGCATACGCCAGGTAAAGCTTGCAGAAGAACTCAATACCGTAAAACCCGATAAAATATTGTTGCGATCTATAAATATCACGGGCAACAAAAAAACCCGGCGCAGGATTATATTACGGGAAATGAATGTCGCAGAAGGGGATTCGTTACTGCAGGATGAAGTTGAAAACCTGCTGGTACTTAACCAGAAAAGGATATTCAACCTTTCTATATTTATAGAGGTACAGTTGCACAAGGACAGCGTAGCGCCCGGAGTAATCGACTTCAATGTATTGGTCCGCGAGCAGTGGTATATCATTCCGGAGTTTACTTTTAAACTGGCAGACAGGAATTTCAACGTATGGTGGGTAGAACAAAAAAGGGATATACGCCGTGCAAATATCGGCATGACACTCAAAAACCGCAACTTCAGGGGCAATCTTGAGCAGGTGGGTATAGTTGCACAGATAGGCTATACACAACGTTTTGGGCTGGAGTATTCCCGCCCATATGTTGATAAAGCGCAAAAACATGGCTTTGGCGGAAAAATATTTACCAGCCGTAATGAGGAATGGTTCATACGTACAGACAGTAACAAATGGAAATTTGCACGTACACCCGGTAGCTATGTAACCAGTTCCCTGGAAGCAACGGTGAATTATTCTTACCGCCCTGCTTATGCCAGCAAGCATATACTGGAGCTGCGTTTTCGCAGCCAGAAAGTGCAGGATACAATACTGCTGCTGAATCCAAACTATTTCCTGAAGGGTAGTACCCACCAGCAATTGCTGGAGTTTATTTACCGCTACGAGTTGAATATGGTGGACAATTGGAATTATTCCATGGAAGGGTTAAAGGCCATTACGCAAACCATTGTCCGTGCAGGCTGGAAAGGCTTTGATTTTCAGAACCAGTACCAGGCAGAGGTGGGTTATTTTAAAAAATGGCATAAGAAAATCTATACTTCCCATATTTTCAGGGGGAGGCTTTCGTTTGGCGATGCTCAGCCCTATACTTATGTCTATGCCTTGGGCAGCGGCAGCGAATATATCAGGGGCTATGAATACTATGTTATAGATGGCTCGCATTATGGCTTGCTTCGTACCAACTTGAAATATGAGCTCATTAACCATGTTTTCAGGAAAATACCCATCAGGTATATAGCTACGATACCCGTGCGCATCTATCCTAAAGTATTTGCAGACGTTGGATATGTACGTAATAAATTCCCGGGCAACAGCTACCTGAACAACCGTGGCCTGTATTCTTATGGTGTGGGTGCGGATATAGTTTCGTTTTATGACTTCAAACTCAGGCTGGAATATACATGGAACCATTTGGGTGAAAAAGGGCTATTTTTGCACATCAATAACAGCGAGTAACTACATATTATTTAATACTTTCACGTAGCACAACCCATACAATATATTATGCTCGTAGCCATATACAACCGTACTTTCGAAGAAGAAAATATATCGAGGATACAGCATATCATATATTTACTGGAACGCCACAATCTTCACCTGGTATTTCATAAAAATTTCTACGAACGCATTGGACCCCATTTATCCCTGAAAGAACGGCCTGGTTTGTTTATGAGTGCATCAGACCTGCCACCTAATACTGATATGATATTCAGCCTGGGGGGCGATGGCACATTGCTGGATACAGTTGCGTTTGTAGGCGCTTCTAATATACCCCTTATAGGTATCAACCTCGGCAGGCTGGGATTCCTTGCCGCCATACCGGAGCAGGAGGTAGAAGCTGCTATTTCTTCATTGGTAAGGGGTTCTTACACGGTAGAGCAACGTACGTTGTTACACCTGGATTCCAGCGTGCCCCTATTTGACGGCGCTCCTTATGCGCTGAACGAGTTTACCATCAACAGGAAGGATTCGTCCTCCATGATTAAAATACATACTTACCTGAATGGTGAATTTCTCAATACCTACTGGGCAGATGGCCTGATAGTTGCTACACCAACTGGCTCTACAGGATATTCCCTCAGTTGTGGCGGACCGGTTGTTTTTCCACAGACATCCAGCTTTGTTATTACACCGGTAGCCTCGCACAACCTGAACACACGCTCTATAGTAGTGCCTGACGATACCGTAATATCTTTTGAAGTGGAGGGCCGGGCCGACCAGTTTTTGTGTACACTTGATTCCCGCACGCAGGCTATCAGCAACCATGTGCAACTTGCCGTAAAAAAGGAAAATTTCACTATTTCACTGGTACGGCCTGATGAACATAATTTCCTGAAGACGATACGCGAAAAACTATACTGGGGGGTTGACAGCCGCAACTAAGAGGTTTTGATAACGGCAATAAAAAGTTACATTTGTAGTTATACAGGTGAGAATTATCATGCATAAACTGTTATTCATATTACTGGTAGCCATTTCCCCATTACCGGGCATGGCGCAGTCCTTTTATACATCAACGGAGTACGGGGTTTCTGTTGGCGGCTCTCAGTACTTTGGTGATCTGAACGACCGTTACGGTTTTAAAACGCCTAACCCGTCCATTGGGGTGTTTACCCGTATTCATCTTAGCCCTTATATATCAGTACGTATAGGCGCAAACGGCACCCAACTGTCTTATGACGACAAATTGTCCAATAACACCTTCAATAAAACCCGCAACCTCAACTTCCGCAGCACTATTGTAGAAGCAGCAATATTTACTGAATTTAATTTCTTCCGTTTTGTAACGGGAGAAGATAATAGCCGCTGGACACCCTACCTGGTAGGTGGTGCAGGCATCTTTTATTATGACCCATATACATTTCTTAACGGTCGCAGGTATTACCTCCGCACAATGGGCACCGAGGGGCAGTTTGCAGGGTATGGCGACAGGGGTTACTCAAATACCAGCTTTATGTTTCCCGTAGGCGCAGGTTTTAAATACTGGCTACGTCCCGGCCTCAATTTTGGTTTTGAGATATCCAGCAGGCTTACACTTACAGATTATATAGATGATGTGAGTGCAACCTATGTTGGGGCTGATAAATTCCAGGGTGCTCCCGGATTTGACAGTCCTGAACTGGCGCTGCAGGACAGGTCTGTAGAGATAAATTCTACAGCACTGGGCAGGGCAGGTAAGCAACGCGGCAATAGTTCCAGCAAAGACCAGTACCTGCTTTACACCATCAACCTGTCGATACAGTTGAAAACATACAAATGCCCTACGTACATGACGCAAGGTTACCAGTATTAGAAATCCAGCGATACATTTACCCATTGCGGGTCGAATGATGCCTTATACTTTTCATAAAACTTTATGGCCGGTTCATTCCATTCAAGTACCTGCCACAACATACCGCTGAACCCTTTCTGTTTTGCTATTTCTATCAGCTCATCCAGCAGCATTTTACCAATACCTCTGCCACGGTATTCTTCCGTCACTATCAGGTCTTCCAGGTACATGCGTTGCCCCTTCCAGGTAGAATACCGTATATAATACAAGGCAAATCCCACAACTTTTTCCTCTGTTTCAGCTACAATGGCCCACCAAACCGGGTTATTACCAAAACCACTTTCTTCAAAATGTTGCTGTGTAACCGTTACCGCATCCGGCTCACGTTCAAATATCGCTAGTTCCCTCACCAGGCCCATTAATGCAGGGCAATCTGTTACAACCGCCGGCCTTATTATTACTTTATCTATCATAAATCTTTGTTCAACAATACCTTCGCAGGCATTGTTAATTATAATAATGTTGCGAAACTTGCGTTAAAACTACACAACCTTAATATCAGAACCGTACTTTTAGCAACAGATATTAGGCATCAAACACACATTACAAAGAAAATAAAGCACGGAATGGGCACTATACAAGGCGATATATTATGGGTAGATGACGAGATCGAATCTCTGAAATCACAAATACTTTTTCTAAAGAATAAAGGCTATGAAGTGACGGCCTTAACCAATGGCTATGACGCTCTTGAGCTGCTTAAAGAGAAAAATGTAGATGTAGTGCTGCTGGACGAAAGTATGCCGGGCATAACCGGCCTGGAGACCCTGGCCAAGATTAAAGAACTGCGCCCTTCCCTGCCGGTAGTGATGGTGACGAAAAACGAAGCCGAGTACATAATGGAAGAAGCCATTGGCTCGCAGATAACAGACTACCTGATAAAGCCTGTGAACCCGAACCAGGTGCTCATGTCCCTGAAAAAGATAATGGACGGCAAACGCCTGGTATCTGAAAAAACAACAACAGCCTACCAGCAGGATTTCCGGAACCTTTTTATGGCCCTAAGTTCTAACCCCGACCATCAGGAATGGATAGAACTCTATAAAAAGCTGATATACTGGGAATTGGAAATGAGCCGCAGTGACAGTGCCGAAATGATGGAAGTACTCACATCTCAGAAAACTGAAGCTAATACAGAATTTTACAAGTTCATATATAAAAACTACGCTAAGTGGATCAAGTCTGGGGTAGGACCATTGCTGTCGCACAATGTTTTTAAAGAAAAAGTAAAACCTTTCCTCAGCAAAGGCAAACCCACATTCCTGGTAGTGATAGACAACCTGCGTTTTGACCAGTGGAAGGTTCTCGAACCAATTATCAGCGCTACATACAGGGTAATGGAAGAAGATGCATTTTATAGCATTCTGCCAACAGCTACACAATATGCGCGAAATGCGCTGTTTGCAGGTATGTTACCGGCCGATATAGAGAAGAAATTCCCTAATGAGTGGAAGAACGACGATGAAGAAGGCGGTAAAAATCTATTTGAAGAGGTATTTCTGCAACACCAGATGAAAACACTGGGCCTGGGCGACCTGAAAACACAATACCTGAAAATTACCAACAACGAAAATGGTAAGCACCTGGAAGATGATGTGCACAACTACCTAAAAAACGACCTGACGGTTATCGTGTACAACTTCGTGGACATGCTGTCTCATGCACGTACAGAGATGGAGGTATTGAAAGAGCTGGCAGGCGATGAGCAATCTTACCGCTCACTTACTGTTAGTTGGTTCGAACATTCTCCGCTATATAAAGCATTGAAAAAAATAGCCGACAAGGGTGTACAATTGATAATAACAACTGATCATGGCACTATGCGTGTAAAAACTCCCAGCAAATGTATAGGCGACAGGCATACTACAGCTAACCTGCGCTACAAGCACGGCCGTAACCTGCAATATGAAGAAAAAGACGTTCTTGCCTTCCGTGACCCTTCTGAAGCCGGATTGCCAAAGCCAAATATCAGTTCAACGTTTATCTTTGCAAAAGGAGATGTGTTCTTATGTTATCCTAATAATTACAACCACTATGTAAATTATTACAGGAACACATTCCAGCATGGAGGTATATCGCTCGAGGAGATGATAGTACCTATTGTAAGATTGGAAAGTAAATAATGGCACTATTTTCTTATTTCTCAAAACTCGAAAAGAAAGAACAGCTTTTCGAAAAAATATCATTGTCGCTACTGGTAGTACTGGTAGCCATGATCCCTATTGTTTACTCACTGGTGCCGGACAAAGTCATCATACTGGGTGACAATAAAGCCGGTGCGCTGGATAGCTACAACAGCCGCTCGGCACTCTGGTTGTTTCCGCTGGTGGGTGTAATTATTTACCTCGCATTATCTATACAGAAACACTACCTGATAAAATACCGTGACACACCCGCAAAAGGTGAAGAACCCGAGCATACAACCACCGTATGGGTATTAAGGCTGGTGAAAATGATCGCCATGGCCGGCCTTATCATCAGCGTACTGGAAGTAATGGTTACGGCATCTCAACCTGGTAGCCCCATGGCTATTGCAGGCTTTGTACTGGAATTGGTGATTGTGGCTGCAGTATTCACCATTGCTTTTAAAGAGGTGATAGCTAAGTATGTGAAGAAGTCGTAAACTGTACATAGTTTCTTTTCACAAAAATTTATACTCCTTATACGCCATACCAGCCTATAAATCAGTAAACTTGTAGAAAGTAGTTTTGTATATATGGATATGGAACCTATTGAGGAAAACATAACACAAGTCCCCGAAATTTCTGCGACAGATAAAATAGGCAACCTGGTAACACAGATAGAACGTGTGATACGTGGTAAACGTCACCAGGTAGAAATGGTAGTGACTACCCTGCTGGCCGGTGGGCATATACTAATGGAAGATAATCCGGGTACGGGTAAAACTGTACTGGCACGTACCCTGGCGCATTGCATATCAGGTAGCGACGGCTTTGGTGAAGTGATATTTAAACGGATACAATTTACCCCGGATTTACTGCCTATGGACCTGATAGGCACTTATATTTTTGATGACAACACAAAAGATTTCGTTTTCAAGAAAGGGCCTATATTCTGTAATGTATTACTGGCCGATGAGATAAACCGTGCATCGCCAAAAGTACAGAGTGCCTTGCTGGAAGCCATGGCGGAACACCAGGTAACTACGGGTGACTCCACGCTTATGCTGGAGAAAATGTTCTTTACCATAGCTACCCAAAACCCTATAGAAATGGAGGGCACATACCCGCTGCCCGCCGCCCAGCTCGACAGGTTTTTCATGAAAATATACTTTGGCTATGTTGACGAAACCAACGAACTGAATATCTATAAAGAATACCTGGATATAGCGGAAAACCTGGTAACACTTAAGCAGGTGCTTACTATGAATGAAATACTACAATTACAAAAAGAAACTGAAGCAGTTTTTGTACATGATGAAATAGTAAAAGCCGTAAGTAATATAGTGCGCGGTACACGTGCCCACCAGGATATTACCCTTGGCGCTTCCATCCGTAGCGGTATTGCTTTTCTTAAGTGCCTGCGTGCCTATGCACTGCTGCGTGGCCGTAGTTTTGTGATAGAGGACGATGTAAAAGACCTGGCCTACCAGGTATTGGAACACAGGCTGATATACCGCAACAAGGAAGGAAGGCAAAATGCGCTGAACAGTATTATAAATAAAGAGGCTGAAAGATTGGCTAAATTAAGGTTATACGCCTAAGCCGGCGAATAAGAAGGTTAGCTGTATGGGTGGTTCAAACATCAGAAATCGTATTGTTTTGTATTTATGTATTTTCCTGCTGGCGGCGGGTAATACATGGGCGCAGATGCAAACCCCTCTCCGCGGACCAAACGCGGCAAAACGCTATGAAATCAATGCCAAACGTACGGGTACCAGCATGTTCAGCGACGATGCGCTACCCCGCTCCCGCGAGTTCAAAAGGATAGACAGCACTTATTATGTTGGCTGGCTCTATGAGGGAGTTTACAAATACGACCATGCTGCAGATTATCTTGGATTCAAGAATGCGTCAGTTCCACTGGAGCGCGCCTTATACCTTATAGAGCGTGACTTTAAGCCTGAACTGCGTACACGTTCGGGAGACCTTGCTACATATTATCCTGTATATTTTTACCATTACGAGTACACGACTATCGCCTTCTTCCTGATGATGTGTTACAACAACATGGAAGAACCGCAAAAAACATTCGACCTGTTACAAAGGGTGCGCAAATGGAATTTCCAGTCGGACTACTTTAACATGGATGTGTACAATCATATGGCATGGACAGTACACCGCCACAGGTACTATACCAGCGCAAAATACCCCTTTCTGAAAAATTCCATTTCTGAAAATGAAGCACTGGCGAACAAGTACCTGGATTCTCAACTGCGCCGTATCAACATCAATAAAAGGCTCAACGAGCAGATATTCCGCCCGGGATACGAGCAAAATGAAAAGCTATCTGTATATCACTACAAATCAATTCTGTACAGCTATGCGCTGAAGGTTGATTCCGCGGCTTATTACTATAACCTGATGCGTGGCAGCGGTATATTTCCGCATAATAACTATGCTACTTTCCGTGCCATCTGCGGCGATTTTCGCGAAGCTGAAAAAGAATACGAAGAAGCAATAGCACAGGATGGCGGCGACAAGCGCCTGAAAGAATGGGCATATTATACAGCCACCTTGGAACTGTACAAAGGCCAGCCGGAAAAGGCAATAGAGCTGATGAAGGATATGATAAAAGCAAATGGCTCTACTCCCGGGTTTGGCTGGTATAACATAGCACTGGCACGCGCTATGCACTATAATGGTAAAATATCAGAGTCTGAACGGTACATAAAAAAAGCGGCGGAGTTTAAAGAATTGCACATAGGCACTACCCTTAGCCAGACGCATTACGATTTCAGCACACAGATGGTAAAACTGCTGAATGTAAATGCTGAAATTGAGCGGCAAAAGTTTGAAAACAGCAACTGGTGGTATAACCCCAGGGCATTGGCAAAAATGGCGCAGGCCACTACAGATAAATATAGCCAGCAGTTTCTTATTATCAACCAGTTTGCGCAGAATCCTGAGCGGGACCGCGTTATTTACAAACTCTTTTCTACAGAAAGCACCGTAAGCTGGGACGAAATATGGTACCTCATCCGCGATTTCAGCACAAATTATTTTATTACCCGTTTCGAAAAAGAAGTACAGACAGACGAACGTAAATACATCCGCAAATACTTTAAATACTTCATTGCCCACCTGCATATGAAGCTGGACAATTATAAAGAAGCACGTATCATATTAGACGGCATATTGCAGGACCAGGATATAGATGTAGAATACGAGAAGCTGTTTTTAGCCCGTGTTTACCAGGCACAGGCAGAATGTGCTGAAGAACGTGAAGACAAGGCTGCCTATGCTGCATGGATGACAAGGATGTATGCCGAATATCCGCAGTTGGTGCCATACAGCGGGCAGCGCATGAATATGCAATTGCATATAAGTGGGAATAGCGGGCAGGAAGCTATCAGCAGGCTTAAAGATTGCAATATAAACTGGGTAACAGACCCTACTGTACCACAGGTTTATCTTACCATTACCGCTAAAGGCAAGGGCCAGTCTGTACAATACAGGGTGATAGGCCCGGACGGCACAGCGATAGTACCGCAAAATACATTTAACTACGAAAATGCAGGCTTGTCAGCCGCCAATGCAGGTATAAACCTTGCATACAGGTTATTTAACATTGATGAATCTCCTCAAAACACTCCGGCTGCCGACCAGAAAGTTAACAGGCAATCATTGTAAAAACGGTTGCAAAACATTAGCTTTAATGCATATAATTCCCTGCCATTGCAGGCTTTGCATAATTTCAAGTCTATGTTTGTTATCTCATTATACAACCTGAAAGGTGGTGTCGGCAAAACCTCGTCATGTGTCAACTTTGCATATATGGCTGCTGCAGATGGTTATAAAACCCTGCTTTGGGACCTGGACCCCCAGGGTGCCGCCAGTTTTTACTATACGGCGCAACCCAAACAAAAAGGCACAGCAAAGAAGTTAATAGAACAGGACATCAACCTGGAAGACACCATACTGGCAACAGGGTATGAAAACCTGGACATTATTCCTGCGGATGTATCGGCACGCAAATTTGATGCGTTGCTGGAGGATACAAAAAAGTCAAAAAAGCAGTTGAAAGGATTATTGAAACAGGTATCAGCAGACTACGATTTTGTTTTTATAGATTGTCCACCTGCATTTTCCCTGCTTACAGATAATATTTTCCAGGCTTCAGACATGATATTTATGCCTGTAATACCCACTACCCTATCTGTACGCACCTACCAGATGGTAAAGGAATATTTACAGAATAACAATTCTGAACCGGAGAAACTGGCCTGCTTTTTTACCATGGCCGACCTCCGCAAAAACATGCATAAAGAAGTAATGCAGCAGTTGTATAAAGACAAACGTTTTTTCGAGCATTATATACCCAACCTTTCGCATGTAGAACGCATGGGCACAGAGCTGGCACCATTGGCAGTATTTGCACCATCAAGCTATGCTAACACCTGCTACAAGGCTCTTTGGGATGAGGTAAAAGAAGGTGTGCTGGAATAAGCAGACAATCCTCCCTGTAACGAATAAATAGCCAGCCCGGGAAACTTAACGGACAATATACGTGCGGCCTCGTCACTACGTTTGCCCGATGCGCAATAACATACTATAGCCTTATCTGCTTCTATTACAGCCGACACTAATTCAGAAAGAGGGACGTGCTTACCACCTATATTAAAAACCTCCCGTTCTTCAGACGTTCTCACATCAATCAGTTGATACTGGTCTATAGATGCCTGTAACTCCCCGGCTGTAATATTTTTTACTGCTGCATACTGGGCGAAGGCTTTGATATCAGTTTTTGTGACCACGCCCAATTTCAACACCCGGCTTTGCATCGTTTGCGCATCAAACACTAACAGGCGTCCTGCAAGCAGCTCACCTGTACCTGTGATGTATTTTATTACTTCATTGGCCTGCATACATCCTATTATACCCGCAATAGTAGGGATGACTCCTCCCACTACACAATTAGGCACAGCGGCAGTATTCACATCAGGGTACAGGTCGCGATAGTTAGGAGATTTCGTGCCATCTGCATTGGTGATATTCCACACTGCTACCTGCCCCTCATACTGGTAAATAGCGCCATATACCAATGGCAGGCCTGCCAGCACGCAGGCATCATTTAACAAGTAACGCGTTTCAAAATTATCGGTACAATCCACAACAATATCATAACCGCTAATAATGGTCATAATATTTTCTGATGTAACACGTGTAAGCAGTGGTACCACCCGCACATCCAGATTTTGAGCCTGTAACCTTTCTGCTGCTACTATAGCTTTCTTTCTACCTGCATCAGCAGGAGTATAGAGTATCTGCCGGTGAAGGTTGCTTACAGATACTGTATCATCATCGGCAATAGCTATAGTACCTATACCGCTTGATGCCAGGTATTGAGCAGCAGGGCAACCAAGGCCACCGCCACCTACAATTAATACTTTCGCCTTTGCAAGCCGCAATTGCACGTTCACATCAAATCCGGGCAAGGCCATCTGGCAGGTATATCTCAACATATCATCCATCACTATAGTCCTGCAATTATTTGTTTAACTTTTTCCGCATCTTCCGGGGTATTGGCATTCATCAAAGCATGTTCGTCGGGCACATCAATAATCAGCGTATTGCTATTTATCAGTGCCTTTCTTGGGCAATTATACCCCTTGCCTTTAAATTCTTCCAATACCATTTTGCTCTTTGGCTCCCATATTGTTATCAATGGCTCAGGCAATCCATCATACGGACTTTTATAGGTTGTGGCTGTCTTCGACACATCCCTGGCAGCAATAAGTTCTTGCAATGTTTCTGCATTTACCAGTGGCAGATCACAGGCTACTACCAGCCACGCTACATTATTATATTGTTCAAAAGCAGACAGGATGCCCGCCATAGGCCCCTTACCATCAACACTATCTACAATGGTTTTGTAACGCTCGTCTATTTCCTGTTGTTGTTCTCCCCTGCAGGAGATAAATACATCATCACAGTATTCCTGCAACAAATCTGCTATATAGTAACGCTGTTCTTTACCATGCCAGTCCATCACGCTTTTGTCCGTGCCCATACGGGTGCTTTGCCCACCGGCCAGTACCAGCCCATAAAGTTTAGTCGCGCCTGTAGTCACTTTTACCTCCCGTTTTCTCCATCAGCCTTGTTTCCGTTATCACTATATCATGGCTCATAGCCTTGCACATATCGTATATAGTAAGCGCGGCAATACTGGCACCGGTCAGGGCTTCCATCTCAATACCGGTTTTTGCTGTTATAGTTGCTGTACAGTCTATCACAACCTCGTTTTGCTCATTTACGTGTATATCAATATTACAGTTGTCCAATCCCAATGGATGGCATAGGGGTATCAGCTCCCCGGTTTTTTTAGCAGCCATTATACCCGCAATAATAGCGGTTTGAAACACAGGACCCTTCTTCGTCTGTATATCTCCTGACGAGATTTGCGCCAGCACTTCCGCTGGCAGTTGCACAATACTCCTTGCCCGTGCCATGCGTTTGCTCAGCGTCTTTTCACTCACATCTACCATATTAGCACGGCCTTGTTCATCAATATGTGTCAGCTGGCTCATAATACTATTTGTTTGTAAGGCCATATCCTGTAGGCCTCGCCTTGTCTAAAGTTAGTTTGTTTTTCAGGCAGTTCCATAAAAGCATCTGTATCCAGCAGGTTGATAAAATCCCCCGAACCATTTCCTTCTGCGGGCACAGCCATAAGCCTACCATCTGCTTCACTATGTATTTTCACCTGTAAAAAATATTGCAGTTCAGGGCTGAATGTATAATCCTCTTTCAACACAGCATATACCGGATGTTTTGTTCCTATTGCTAGTGATGCATGCAGCCAGGGAATAAAATACCTGTGCATGCACATAAATGCAGAAACCGGATTGCCGGGAAAAGCAAATACTATTTTGTCGTTGTCACTTGTTCCAAACCAGAATGGTTTACCCGGGCGCTGTTTTACTTTATGAAACTTTTTCTCGACATGCAATTCTTTAAAAGCCATTGGCAGGTAATCATACTTACCCATAGACACACCACCACTTAATATGATAACATCATATTGTTGTAGCAGGCTTTCAAGTTTAGTTTTAATAACCGCTTCATCATCGGGCAAATGAAGTAAGTCTGCAACAATACCTTGCTGTTGCAAAATAGCTGCTATAGCATGGCTGTTAGAACGGCGCACCTGGTAAGGTGTCGGCATTTCATCTACTGTTACCAACTCATCTCCATTAGAAAGTACCATTACTCTGGGTAGTTTCTTAACCAGTAGTTTCGATTTTCCTATTGAAGCTGCCGTATTGATAAGCGCAGGTGTAATAGCCTGCCCTTCCTTTACCAGTAATGTTCCCGCTGTTTTATCGCTGCCTTTCCTGTGTATATTTTGTCCTTGCCTTATGTTATCAATATTAATTGTTGCATGGCCGTTTACTATGGTTATATCTTCATAACGGATAACGGTATCTGCCGAAGCAGCCAATGCTGCTCCCGTCATTACTTCCACGCATTCATCAGGCGTGGTTATTTCAATTGGCATATGACCGGCAGCTTGTGTGCCTTTTATGAAAAATGTCTTCTGTCCATTTTCAAATGCTCCGTAAGCTATAGCAATACCATCCATTGTAATACGGTCGTATGGCGGAAAATCCCTGTCCGCAAAAAGTGCTTCAGCTAATACCCTTCCATGACTTTGCTCAAGCGTTACAGCTTCTATACCGTAATCTCTTTTCTCTGCAAGTATTATTTGTTCTGCTTCAGTTACCGTTATCATAAGCCTATCCTCCTATTGTTGCCATCGATTCGTTAATACCAGTGGCTACGCGTAACCTTTCTGCCTCGTGCCCGTCTTTTGCGCGTTGTTGTATTGCGTTGATAATTTCCTGTTGCACAGCTTTATCATCATATCCCTTACGCAACAGGTCTTTTACATTCAGCACACTGTTCCCATACAGGCATGTTCTCATATCACCCTGCGGTGTAACACGTATGCGGTTGCAGGTACCACAAAAGGATCGTGTATATGCCGCTATAATACCCACATTGCCTTTATGGCCGGGAATGTTGTAGTTGTACGATGTAGAATATAAAGGATCAGGAATTTTTGCAATATCCGGATAACGATTCTTCAGGGTGTTCAGTATTCTTATATGATCCCAGGACAGACCTCCATAACCTTCATGCCCGTTAAATGGCATTTCTTCAATATAACGCACACTTACAGGCAAATCCTTAGTCAGTTCCGCAAGCGGAATAATATCCTCTGTATTTTTTCCTTCCATTACTACCGCGTTTATTTTCACTGCAATATTATGGCGCAGCAGTTCGTGCATGGTATCCAGCACGGCAGGCAATTCATCCCTGCGGGTAATGGAGAAAAACCTGTTCCTGTCCAGCGAGTCCATGCTCAGGTTTACTGATTTAATACCCAGCTTCTTCAACTCAGGAATGTAAGGGGCAGTTAATACGCCATTGGTTGTCAATGTGATTTCTTCCAGGCCTTCCAGTTGTGCAAGTTCAGTAAGAAACTCCATGAAATTTTTCCTTGCAAATGGTTCGCCACCAGTCAGTCTTATCTTCTCAATGCCCGACTTTACCATAATACTGCACAGCCGCAGCATCTCTTCCCAACTCATCAGTTCCTTGCGGCTCAGCCAGTCTATACCGTGTTCCGGCATGCAGTAAAAACAGCGCAGGTTGCACCTGTCCGTCACTGCTAGCCTCAGGTAATTCACCCGCCTTCCGTGGTTATCCGTCAACATCATTTTCAGTTGCCGAAATTACGTAAAAAACTGCCTCCGGGGCAGTTTAAACGCTTATCAGGCTATAAATATGGCCTATTGCAGATGTACTTTAAATACCTGTTGGCTGCTTTCTGATTTCAGTTGTAACAGGTACAGTCCGGCCGGCTGGCCGGTTATATCAGCTTTCATACTGTTGTCACCAGTATATACCATGTGGTCCGATGTTGAAACCATACGTCCTGTAATATCGGTTATGGTAACTGTACACGCTTCTGTATTGCGCGCATGTACCCTGAAGATGATGCTACCGCTTGTCGGGTTAGGATAAATATTATTGATCTGCAGGTTTTGAACCACATCATCTACACCCAGCAGCCCGACCGCCGTCAGGTTAGACGGTTGCCATAAAGATATCAGCGGCGCTGTATTAAGTGCTGCTACCATTCTCGCTACCTGCCCTTTTGTGAACATTTTGTAACAGCTGGCATTATAATCCATAAAATTTTCAGCATTCACGAGGCTGTTGTTGCAGTTTAAAGGAGTATTGGTTGTCTGATGGCACCCCTGCTGTTTATCGCACGGCGGGGTATCTGCGATATTGTCGTTCGGCGCGCTGCAACCTCCTTCAAAAGTATGTATCAGGTTTAAGACGTGTCCGCATTCGTGTGTTAGTACAGACGAAAAACCAGGAACATTTACAGCATTATATGCCAGGTATTTGCCATTATAAACTATGCGGGCGTGTTTATTATCATACAGGCTTTTTATCGGGTACGTACCCACCCCCGACTGGCCAAGGTCATTATTATCGTACAGGTCCACCATAACGTAAATGTTCAGGTACTTATAATTATCCCATGCTTCGGCTGCTATCTGCGCTAAATACTGCGAGGTACTATTCGCATAACCGGCTTTTTCAGGGTAATAAAGAATCCCTGTTGTAGGGTTGCCCGAGGGGTCTTTCCGCGCAAGCGCAAAAGTTATATCCAATGTATCGCGCACAGGCATAAACTGGTTGTGCACTGTATTAAATCCGGCATTTAACCCATGGTAATCTTCATTCAGCCACTTTATCGCGGTTTTAATAAGCGTATCGTTTATTTTAAACCCACCTTGTACTGTGTCATATACGTGAAACACGACCGGTATGGTATATTGGGTTGTAGTACCTTTCGCAGCCTTATTGACAGTCGTAAAATCTTTTGTAAACTGTTCCAGTGCTATGCGCTCTGCTTCCATTACAGGATTAGCGTCGTAGTAATCCTGCATTAGTTCTGATGTGCCGCAAAAACCAGTATTAAACTGTGCATGCAATTTATTGCTTATAAAAAGCAAGGAACATACCAGCCCGAGGACGCAATAGTGACGCATGTTATTTTTTTTGTTAGATCAACTTTGTTTCAAAAATAACAAACTTATACATGTAATAATGCCATAAGATTATCAAATTATCCCGACTCTTTTCATGCCTCATTAATTACATTTGTTGGCTATGACAAATGAAATTACCCGCAGGATATTGCAACTGGAACATGCTGCAAGGGTATTAGAACCGGGCAAAGACAAGCGTGAAACAGAAAAAAGTTCCGTACAGGCCTATACAGATAAGTTTTTGGACCGGCTGGAAACAGCACCGGCTTTTATACAAAAGGGATTTGACGATGCTGTATTAAGCAATGTCGATTTTGCCACTCCTACGGATATGCAGGATATTATGCAACTACTGGAGGAGCATATGGAAGACCCCGGTATCAACACCGCGCATGGCGGCCACCTGGGTTACATTCCCGGCGGCGGGTTGTATACTGCGGCATTGGGCGATTACCTGGCTGACGTTACGAATAAGTACGCCGGTGTATTTTATGCTTCTCCCGGTGCTGTCCGTATCGAAAACGCCCTGATAGAATGGACGGGTAAGCTAGTAGGCTACACCAAAGGTTTTGGGGGCAATATTACTTCAGGTGGCAGCATCGCCAACCTTGTAGCTATCACCACTGCCAGGGATGCTAAGAAAATAAAGGCCAGGGATTTTGAACGTGTGGTGATATACACCACGGCACAGGCACACCATTGTGTGGACAAGGCTGTTATCATAGCAGGCCTCAGGGAATGTATCACGAGGGATGTAGCTATGGATGCACAATTCAGGATGGATGTACATGCATTGGAGCAACAGGTAATTGCTGACAGAGAAGCAGGTTTGTTACCCTTTATGGTAATAGCCAATGCGGGCAGTACAGATGTGGGCGCTATAGATCCTTTAAAGCAGATAAGTGATGTAGCACAGGCGCATAATCTATGGATGCATGTAGATGCTGCCTACGGTGGATATTTCCTGCTGCTGGATGAATGCAGAGAGAAATTTGAGGGCATTGCATTGGCAGACTCTGTAGTGCTCGACCCGCATAAGGGTATGTTCCTGCCTTATGGTACAGGAATAGTATTGGTAAAACAGGTACACCACCTGCAAAATGCATTCGCCTACGAAGCAAATTATATGCAGGATACGGTAAGTACTGGTGAGGTAATATCTCCCGCTGATATTTCTCCTGAATTGAGTAAGCATTTCAGGGGGATGCGTATGTGGCTGCCTTTGAAACTGTACGGCGAACAGCCTTTTAAAGACTGCCTGCGCGAGAAAATATTGCTCACACAATACTTTACAGAACAAATACAGCAACTGGGGTTTGAAATTGTATGCCGGCCGCAGTTGTCTGTAGTTGCATACAGGTACGTGCCACAGCATAGCGATGCAAACGCGTTCAATAAACGCCTGGCAGAATTGATGCATGAAGATGGCAGGATATTTATTTCGTCCACACAGCTGGATGGTATGTATGTATTGCGCTTCGCATGCCTGTCATTCCGTACGCACCTTTCGCATGTTGATATATTGCTGGCTATGTTTAAAAAACATACAGGGGCATTGCTACAAAGTTGGCCGGAAAACTAAATAGAATTGAAAGAAAACACCATACAGGCAAGAAGGCATTTTCATACGTTCGATGCGTTAAGGTTCCTTGCGTTCTTCAAAGTGTTTTTATTGCATATACCCATCACTGCATTCCCATGGTTCAACTACCTGCGTGCCGGCGGGGGCATAGGCGTACAGTTTTTTTTCGTTCTGAGCGGATTCCTTATTACCTATATCATAGTGGATGAGCAACAACGAAATGGGCAATTTAACCTGAAACATTTCTTTGTACGACGCATTCTGAGAATATGGCCTTTGTATTACCTGATGATAGGCCTGGCCTTTGCCATGCCCTATATTACTGAGCAGATATTGCACACTCCTCAATCGGCCGAAGGCTATCAGCCTGAATGGTGGAAATCTTTGCTCTTCTTGGAAAATTATAAAATGATGGCCACGGGTGGGCATCCTAATGTTTCCCCCCTGGGTGTTATGTGGTCGCTGTGCATCGAGGAGCATTTTTACATCGCCTGGGGTTTGCTGCTATATTTTTTAAAAAAGTATGTTCCTGCTATTATAGGTATAAGTATCATAGTGGGTATTCTCAGCCGGTATGTGTATGCTGTGCAGGGTATTCCGGCTTTGGATATCCTCACTAATATAGACCTGTTTGCCTACGGCGCAATACCGGGCTTCATGCTGGCTGCCAATCATAACAGAACTGAAAGCAGGATATTGGCTATTCCCAACACCGTAAAGTATTCCCTGGCCGTGCTCACAATTGCAGCAGTTATAGTATGTTCACAATATACCGGCGATGAGTTTGCTTTTATGTGGCTCACCTCGCTACTGGGCATGTTGTTCAGCCTTGTCATCATCTTTACATTACCACACAGCACAGGCTTCAGCATCAGCGATAAAAATATACTCAGCAAACTAGGGATATACACTTACGGTTTGTACCTGTACCATACTTTAGTCATCAATCTCTTATTAAAACTTTTTCCTGAAACAGGTCTTGATACACATACCGGTGTGGGAGCGTTTGTGTTTATAAGCCTATCCCTGCTATTAACCATTGGCTGTAGTATGGTGTCCTACCATCTTTTTGAAAAACACTTCCTGAAGTTAAAAAGGTATTTTCGATGATTAAATCTTCTCATATTTGTATATGATTTTCGCTATTAAATAGCAACATGACAGTTAAACGCAACATCCGCACACAATTATGGTATGCAATAACATGCTTGTTATTGGCGCTGCACACCAATGCCGGATTTGCACAGGGTGAAAACAATGTATGGGCTTTTGGCCTTGGCGCAGGGTTTGATTTCAGCACCTCCCCGCCAACATTTTTCAGGTCGCAGGCATATACCGCAGAGGGTTGCGCCACAGTATGCAATAGTGAAGGTCTGCTACAGTTTTACAGCGATGGGAAGCATGTATGGGACAGGAACGGCGACGTGATGCGCAATGGAGACGGCATCCTGGGCAACTGGGGCGGCGCTGCAACTATGGGCTCCGCGACGCAAGGGGTAGCTATAGTTCCGTTTATAAACGACATCGACAAGTATTACATATTCACGGTTGATTGTACAGAGAATATTTACAAACCACGGCTGCCGGGCTACCTTAGATATTCCATTGTAGATATGTCGCTGAACAGTGGCCTTGGCGAAGTGGTAGAAAAAAACATAGTATTAGATACAGGCACCGGTGAGAAGATGATTGTGGTAAGGGGCGGGCAATGTCATTTATGGCTGTTGGTTCATATGCACAGCACCGGCGAGTTTAAAGCCTATAAAATTGACGATACAGGAAAAATACACGAAGGAATATCTTCCTTCACCAGTTCTTTTGATGACAGCACCATACAGGCCAATTACAAAATGTACATGGTAGGCGAAATGAAAGTTTCACCGGATGCCAGGCTCATTGCGTTAACTACCGGTCGTTTGGTATCAGGCGAAAATGCTGTTGAATTATATCGTTTCAATTTCAGGACGGGTAGGGTCAGCGACCCCATTCAGATATACAGTGATAAGAATTCCCTGTACGGGCTCAGTTTTTCACCCAGCAGCAGACTGCTATACATTGGTGCGGGCGATGGAAGCGGAAGGGGCTCGCCGCTTATGCAGTTTGATGTTTCTGCTTTTCCGGACAGCATCGCCTTAACAAAATCACGCATGCCAATAGCAACAACAGCAGGCATGGGTGGTATGAGGATAGGCCCGGATGGTAAAATATACATCACCTCGCAAAGCACAGATATCATTCATTGTATCAATAATCCTGACGAAAGAGGGAAGGCATGTAACCTTACAGTGCTGGATTATGCCTTGCCCGACTCTGTACGTTTCATGCTCGGGTTTGGCAACCATGTATATTCCTACAACGATGTAAGAAGACCCACGGTGTATAACAGGCACGATACTTTTCTATGCCGTGGTGAAACAGCAATTGAATTATCCGCCCCGGAAGGCTATGCATCCTACACCTGGTACGATGGCAGTACTGGCAGGCAAAAAATAGCATACGGGAAAAATATATGGGTACGCAGCAAAGATAACTGCAGGGAGGTAATTGATACTTTCAATGTTAATCCTTGTAACGATTGCCTGTATATGCCAACAGCCTTTTCGCCTAACAATGATGGAAAAAATGATCGCTTCCGCCCGGTTGCCAGGTTACTGAACTATTTTCATATTTATATTTATGACAGATGGGGTACACTGGTTTATCATTCAGATAATGTAAACGATGGCTGGAACGGCATGAACGCATCCGACCTGTGCGATGTAGGCACCTATTTCTATTACATAAAAGCGCAATGCTACGAGGGAATTGAGTTTATATTAAAGGGAGATGTCACCTTAATAAGATGATATTGCAATTTTTAGGGCGTACAGGCAATATTCGTGCACGTTTTTTGTTATTAGGTAGTTGATGAAATACATGTTGAGTCGCACTACTATAACGTATGCTACTATTCTTTTTTTGATGATGTTGCACGCCGCCGATGTATCAGCGCAGGGCGAGAATAATATCTGGACCTTCGGCATCGGTGCAGGATTAAATTTCAATTTGGGTGAGCCGCAATTTTTTATTTCTAAGTCAAATACCAGCGAAGGTTGCGCAACGATATGTAATAGTTCAGGAGAATTGTTGTTTTATTCAGACGGTTTAACCATCAGGGATAGGACCCATGCTGTCATGCCTAATGGTAATGGCATCCTGGGTAATCATGGAGGCTGGTCGACCAGGGGGTCAGCAACACAAGGCGTAGCCATAGCCAGGGCTATACAAGATACTAACAAGTACTACGTGTTTACTGTCGACTGTACTGAAGCTATTTCGTCGCCACATGCGCCCGGCTATTTAAGATATGCTATTGTGGATATGTCGCTGAACGGCGGGTTAGGCGACGTGATAAACAAAAATATTGTGTTGGATAGCGGCACATCTGAAAAGATGATCATCACAAAAGGTGCAGGATGCTTTTACTGGTTGCTGGTGCGTAAATATAGTTCATCACAATTTAAGGCGTTTAAGATAGACGCACAGGGGATAAGTACAGATGGTAAAGTATCATTGGCCACCAGTTTTTCCGACCAGGACACTGTTGGCCAGTTGAGGTTATATATGATCGGGGAAATGAAAATATCTCCTGACCAGAAACTAATTGCATTAACAACATCAGGCAGGGGCGCTTTGAATGGTATTGAAGTGTGTGATTTTAATAATGCCACGGGTATGGTTTCTAATGCCCGGATGATTTACAACGTAGCTGATAATGGAGGAAATCAATTTTTGTACGGTATTGAGTTTGCTCCTGGTGGCAGGTTATTGTACATAGCAACAGGCAGGGGGGGCTCGCAGGTGAAAATGAACCTGCTGCAGTTGGACATTTCTTTGCTGCCAGATGTAAATGCTGTAGTAAATTCAATGATGAGAATAAGCCCGGAAGGTGTTTTCGGGGGAATGCGTAAAGGCCCGGACGGCAAGCTTTACATCACGGGTTATAATAATACAATTCTTCATTGCATTAATGATCCTGATAAACGTGGGGATTCCTGCAAACTGGCGCCACTTGAATTTGATATGCCGGATACTATACGCACACAGATGGGTTTCGGCAACCATATTTATTCATGGAATGACCTGGTTAGAAAACCCATTTATACAACACACGATACTTTTCTGTGTGGTAATGAAAGTAGCGTAGAAATATCTGCTCCGGAAGAATATAGCTTATACACATGGCACGATGGGAGTACTGTGCAAACAAGAAAAATAAGCGGTAGAAATATATGGGTGCGCAGTAAAGATGAATGCCGCGAACAGGTAGATACCTTCAATGTTTACAATTGCAACGAATGCCTTTACCTGCCCAACGCCTTTTCTCCAAACAACGATGGCAGGAACGATCTTTTCCGTGCTTTAGGCAGACATATCGGCTATTTTGAAATTTATATTTACAACCGCTGGGGCAACCTGGTCTACCGGTCCAAAGATATTTCCGCCGGCTGGAATGGCATGCAGGGCGCTGACATATGCGATATAGGTACTTATTTCTATTATGTAAAAGCCCGTTGCAGCGGCGGTACCGACTTTATCTTGAAAGGAGATGTCACGTTAATAAGATGATATTGTAATTTTGCCCCTCTACAACGAGAAAAATTATGATACAGTTTGAACGGTTTACACTGGAAAATGGATTGAGGGTAATAGTGCATCATGATAGCAACACGCCTATGGTGGCGGTAAACGTACTGTATGATGTAGGCGCGCGCGATGAGGACGAACAGCGTACAGGCTTCGCCCATTTGTTTGAGCACCTGATGTTTGGCGGCTCAGCCAATATTCCTGAATATGACGAACCATTGCAGATGGCTGGTGGCGAAAACAACGCTTACACAACAAACGACATCACCAATTACTACGTACAGCTTCCGCTGCAAAATATAGAAACGGCTTTCTGGCTGGAAAGCGACCGTATGAATGAACTGGCCTTCAGCGAGAAAAGCCTGGACGTACAACGCAAGGTAGTATGCGAAGAATTTAAGGAACATTATATAAACAAACCTTACGGTAACGCATGGGACCTGTTGCGCTCACTCGCCTATACCACGCACCCGTATAAGTGGATGACGATAGGCAAGGAACTGAAACATATAGAAGAAGCGCAACTGGAAGATGTAAAGAATTTCTTTTACAAACACTACCGTCCGTCAAACGCAGTACTATGTGTAGCGGGCAACGTTACAACGGAACAGGTAAAAACATTGGCAGAAAAATGGTTCGGCAGCATACCAGCGGGCAACAAATACGTACGCAACATTCCGCAGGAGCCAAGGCAGGAAGCTGCAAATGTGCAGACCTTTGAAGCCGATGTACCGCTAAATGCGATATATAAAGCATGGCATATTGAGAGCAGGTTATCCCCCGGTTATTATGCTATAGACCTTATTACAGAAATTATGGGCAATGGCATTGCATCGCGCCTGCACCAGAAGCTGGTAAAAGAGGTACAATTATTCAGCAACATAAATTGTTATCATACCGGCAGCTTAGACCCCGGCATGCTGGTAATAGAGGGTAAGATAGTAGAAGGAAAAACCCCTGAAGAAGCAGATGCTGCCATCAATACCGAAGTAGAAAAACTATTGGCAGAAGGTGTAACGGAAGAAGAATTGGCAAAGGCTAAAAACAAGATCGAATCGATGATGGAGTTTGAAGACATGAGCTTGTTATCAAGGGCGAACAACCTGGCGTTTTACGAACTGCTGGGCGATGCTGCCATGATCAACCAGGAATGGGATAAGTACAACGCCGTTACCACAGAGGTGCTGATGGCTACCGCAAGGCACACTTTCAGGCCGGAGAACAGCAATACATTATTTTACAAGAAGAAGTCTAACTAAACATATATACACGCCCATGCTTTTTGAAGGCAGCTTTACCGCAGATAATACATTCAGCAACCGCATTACTACCCTGTTTGGCATAAAGTACCCTATAATACAGGCAGGCATGATATGGGCATCTGGCTGGCGCCTGGCATCGGCCGTGAGCAATGCCGGTGGGCTGGGCATGATAGGTGCGGGCAGCATGTACCCCGAAGTACTGCGTGAACATATACAAAAATGCAAAGCTGCTACAGACAAACCATATGCGGTAAACCTGCCATTACTTTATCCTGATATTGATAAACACATAGCCATCATACTGGAAGAAAAAGTACCCATCGTATTTACATCTGCCGGCAATCCTAAAACATGGACGAAGACGCTGAAGGATGCGGGCATAAAAGTAGTGCACGTAGTAAGCAGCGCTAAGTTTGCCAGGAAGAGCGAGGAAGCGGGTGTAGATGCTGTTGTGGCTGAAGGCTTTGAAGCGGGTGGCCACAATGGGCGGGAAGAAACAACCACACTCTGCCTGATACCCATGGTACGACAGGCGGTGAGCATTCCAGTAATAGCAGCAGGAGGTATCGCCACGGGCCGTGGCATGTTTGCAGTAATGGCACTTGGCACTGAGGGCGTGCAGGTAGGCAGCCGGTTTGTTTGCAGCCCGGAGGCATCCAGCCACCAGAACTTTAAAGAGGCCGTAGTGAAAGCCAAAGAAGGTGATACTGTTTTAACGTTAAAACAACTCACACCAGTAAGGCTTATCCGTAATGACTTTTACGCCCGCGTGGCCGAAGCGGAAGCCGCATGTGCAACTACCGGGCAGTTGAATGAGTTATTAGGCCGTGCCCGTGCCAAAAAAGGGATGTTTGAAGGTGACCTGGCAGAAGGCGAACTGGAAATAGGACAAATAAGCGGCCTCATCAACGACATAAAACCCGCAGGGGAAATAGTTGCTGAAATATGGAATGAGTTTAAAGCTACTGCGGAGCAGCCATTTACATACCGATCTGCTTCCTCATTAATTAAACTTTAATATAGCATACTTCTATATATTGGCTTTTAGTGCGCAGTAATTGAAATTTAAGCGTTTCTTTGCATATAGAGACAAATACATATAGAGGATGAGACCTATGCGCCATTTATGGCAGAAAGCTATAGGAAATAGTGGCGAATTTTCTAACGAACAGAGAATAGTAAATGCCATACTGGTAATAACTTTTGCCGTAGGTATAGCTTACCTGCTGGCAGCTGTGGGTACCAATTTATCCCAGGTGGTATTATTCATGCTGCTGGGCATACTGGTTGCATTGCCCGTCCTGTATTACCTGTCAAGGGTCAGGCGTAAAACAATGCTGGCCGCAATCCTGTATGCCAGCATATGCTATGTTGTATTAATTATCAACTACTTTTTCAATTCAGGCATTGACGGCCCTACCCTGCTGGTGTTTTTTGTGATATACAATTTATTAATCGCAATCACTTCACCAAGAATGTATATCCTTTGGGTGGTATTGCACACAGTCACTGTCAGTTTCCTGCTGTGGTACGAATACAATAACCCCACAGGTATTCCAGGGTTGTATGTTTCGCGCGAAGAGCGTTTTATTGATATATTCAGTACTTATGTTGTCAGCCTTGGTTTTATTTCATTGGTCACGGGGTTTTTACGCAGCAGCTATGTCAGGGAGCGAAAAAAAGCTGATGACCATGCGCGGAAGATAGAGGTGCAAAGCCGTAAAATTTCCATGCAGAATAGCACCCTTAAAAACATTATACAGGAGCGGGATAAACTATTCTCTATTATTTCGCACGATATGCTGGGGCCATTATCATCCATACAAAGCTACCTGGAATTAGTAACAGAACACCCTGAACTGGATGAACTGGAAATGAAAAAAGAGCTGCTCAACCTTACCAAAAACACTTCGGGTATGCTCAGGAACATCCTCGTATGGTCTAAAAGCCAGGCACAGGGGGTACAGTTGCATAAAACAGAAACCAATGTCAATGAGCTTATATCGCAGATACTGAACATACAACGCTCTATAGCCGCCACCAAGGGTATAGACATAGTTATGAACACAGAAGACGAACTTTATACCATTACTGACCCTGAAATTTTGAAACTGGTAGTGCGTAACCTCATCAATAATGCGGTAAAGTTTACGCCCAACGGTGGTATCATCACCGTAAGTATAGGCCATGAGGATAATGGCTGCCGTGTATCTATACAGGATACAGGCATAGGTATGACAGAAGAACAGCAGTTAAAACTCTTTACATCTGAAGTAAAATCAACCTACGGCACAGGTAACGAAAAAGGGGTAGGCCTGGGCCTCAGCCTCAGCAACGAATTTGTAAAACTGCTCGGTGGGAAGATAATGGTACAAAGCAAACCCAACGAGGGTTCTGTATTCAGCGTGTATTTGCCTGCTGCATAGCCGTACACATTAAAGATGTTCCGGAGGGCATCTCACACTGATACTGATACAACAGGCTCTCACTGTCTAAGCATTACCTTAAACCCAGATAAATAAAAGCATCCGCTTCTAATCAATCAAATCCATCCCATCATCCAGCAGGTTCATATCTATGCTTTCCATACCTGCTATCCCGTCTATAGAGCCCCGTATATGTGAAGAGCTCAACAGTATCTTTTCCAGTTGTTTTTCACGTGCTTTCCAGATGCGCTCCATGGCGTCACGCTCCTTTTGTATAGATATCTTCATGCTCATAAAGCCCTCGCGTATCGCCTTCCATTGCTCGGTAAATTCTACCCCTGTCAGGTAGTTGTACAGCAGGGTCATTTTATCGCCTTTGTTTTCCTGGCTCTTCGCCACAGTGTGGATGCGTATTACAGAGTCGCGCAGCACCTGCGCTACAGCCTTCACCTCTGCAAAAGTGCATACCCATACGCCGTTATACTCACCAAAGCAATTCATGTCCTTTGGCATGGCCTGCGTTACTATCACAGCTATATCGGCGCCCTGGCTGCGCATATCAGCCTTCAGCTTCTCTACCCAGTCAGGGCTGAAATCTTTGGTACGTTTACTTTCATAAATTATTTTACCACAGTCCTGCCCCAGGTTGTTGCGCACGGTTTGTATGCAATCTGCGCCGCGTACACCCTTCCCTACTTCTGATATCACGTCGTACACAAAACTGCTGCGCAGCAATTCTTCCAGCGCCAGTTCCTGCACCTCGCCCTGTAGCTGCATAGAGCGCTGCTCGGCCTTCCGCCTCATTTCTTCTACCAGCCTCTTCTGGTCTTCCAGTTGCTTCTCATATTCCTTAAACTTCATCTGGTTCTTCTCTTCCTCCTGCCTGCGTATATCATTACCTATACGGTTGGTCTCTTCGTTCAGCTTGCGTTGCAGTTCCAGTTCCAGTTCTTTACCCCTGTTTATGATTTCCTGTTCTTTTTTCAGGAATTGCAGTTCCTTTTCATGCGATAGTTGCAGTTTGGCTTCTATGTCAGCATTTTGCTGCTGCAGGAATTTCATGCGGGTTTCATAGTCATTTTCCAGCTTCTTTTTTAGTTGCGCTTCTATTTCCGCGCCCAGTTTCCTGCGTTCCTCGGCCAGCATTTTCAGGTTTTCCTGCTCTTTTTGCTGTAGCTGTATATTAAATTCTTCCTCCTTTTTCTTCTGCCAGTCCTTCATCTGCGCCCTCAGGCGGCTCTCTACCTCCGCCCTGACAGCCTCGTCCGGCTCAAAGTCCGTGCCGCATTGGGGGCATTTTATCTGTGTTGCCATATTAAAATAATCTCCTGTTGCTCAAAATACAAAGTTCTGTTTTTTATGAATGAATGGCTTAGGTTATTATTTTTACCATAATTACATGTCCGCATTAAGGAACTATATTATATTATCATTGCTATTCCTGGTTAGCCACTACGCTATTGCGCAGGTGCCAGATGCTGCTGCAAAGAAATACCACAGGGCTATACAGTATAAGCTAAAGCACAAAGACAGCCTGGCTTATATAGCCATGCACGAAGCTATAAAAGCTGCACCCGGCTATGCAGATGCTTACAGTACGTTAGGAGCCTGGTATTTTATAGACCGTAAATATGCGCAGGCCACAGATGTATTTACACAGGCATCGCGTAGCTGCAAAAACGGCAATGTAGCCTTTGCCCTGCCACTTGCGCGCAGCATGTTGTACAACCACCAGCCAACACAGGCTTTGCAACTGATTGCCGGCAACAGCGCCCAAACAAATCCCGAATGGGAAACATTACGCAAACAAGCTGCCTTCATGCAAAGGGCAATGGCCAGTCCTTTAAAAGATTCAGTTACCAATCTCGGTGTGCGCGTCAATACACGCTTTGCAGAAGTGCACCCGTTCATCTCTGCCGATACTATGCAATTGTATTTCTCCCGGCTTGTGGGAAATACCGATATGGATTGCTATAAAGCTACTGTAGATAGCTGCGGCGGATGGTTAACAGGCAGGAACCTGGGTGCACCTACCAATACCATACAGCACGAAGCTGCACAGACAGTTTCCGCCGACGGGCACTACCTGTTTTACATGCGCTGCGAAAACAAAAGCGAGAACGGCTGGGACCAGGGTGGCTGCGACCTGTATATGGCTTATACAGCAGATACTATATGGTCTTTAGGGCAAAGCTTCGGCGCTACTATTAATACTGTCGCTTACGAGGGTATGCCCTGCCTTTCGCCGGACAACAGGGATTTGTACTATGTAAGCAACCGCGATGGCGGTTATGGCGGGATGGATATATGGGTTTCACGCTTCCAGGATGGATTGTGGCAGCAACCACGCAACCTGGGCCCTGAGATAAATACCCCCGGCGATGAGACCGCACCCTTTATACATATAGACAACAGCACACTCTATTTTTCCAGTACAGGCCACCCCGGTATGGGCGGTGCAGACTTGTATTATTGCCGCCGCAGGAATGATACAGCATGGTCCATTCCGGTCAACCTGGGCTACCCTATTAATACATCAGCAAACGAAAATAGCATATCTGTAACGGTAGATGGGGCGAAGGCGTTTTTATCGTCAGACAGGGATAGTGTAGAGGGCAACTACGATTTATACGAATCCTGGCTGGCCGCTCATTTGCAGCCCGTGCCAGTAGCAGTGGTAAAAGGTTATGTATACGACAGCCTCGAAAAAACAAGGCTCAACAACGCAAGCATCATCGTCAGCAATGCCAATACCGGCGAGCGGCTGTACCGCTATGTAAGCAACCGTGGCGATGGCAGCTTTATGATGACCCTGCCCACAGGCAAAAAATACACCTACTCGGCAGACAGGGTGGGCTATATGGAAAGGGGGGATACCATATCACTGGCAGGTGTACAGCCGGATGCTGCCAATCCTGTTATATACAATATTCCATTGCTTCCGCAAGGCTATACAGCCCCGATACACGACAGCCTGGTACTGACTGTACATTTCCCGAAAAACAGTGCTGCATTAACTGATTCGATAAAACGCCTGATACAGGCTGCTATAGAACCATGGATGCAGGAAACGGGGATTGTCTTAATAATAAACGGCTATACGGACAATACAGGTACGCCTATGATAAACGAAGGCCTGTCTGCACTCCGTGCCAAACTGGTGGGCGAAGAAATAATGGCCTATGGTTTTAACGAGCTGAACATGACCACACAGGGCTGGGGTGAAGCTGCGCCCTTAGCATCCAACGAAACAGAAATAGGCCGCGACCTGAACAGGCGCGTGGAAATTATTATCAGGAGGTAGATTATTTTTTTCCTCTCAAAGCCACTATAAAAAACAACATACTCCCGCAGAGGAAAATAATGTTCACAGTACGTGCAAATGGCGGTGCACCCTCGGGCCATACCTGCCCCAGCAGCACAATAGTATTCAGTATCAGCAGAACGATGATGATCGCTTTGTTATTCATTTACCTATATTTTAGTGTATAAGTGATATGCACAAAGCTAATCATATTTCAGATAACATTTTATTTGAACATTATTCATACTTCACAGACACCATCATATTAACAGGGTGGCCGTCATCAAACGGGCTGCCGTCCAGCAATACCCAATTCCGGTAAATACTTGTGCGGGTATATGTCGCCGCATCGGTATAATGCAAAGTCTCGAAAACGACCGACCTGTTATATTTATTAGTCGTATCGGCTATAATAGTTCCTGCGCTATTTGTAAACACCTGCCCCACATATTCTATGCCTATAAAAATTCCATTGGCACTGGTGTATATATTTTCCGCCGACAGGTCTTTGGTACATGTCCTGCCTTTTATGTCTTCTTTAGTAATAAAGACATTCCTGTTAAGCAGTTCCTCACCGGGGCTACCATCGGCTTTTGCGGCGTAAAGGTGCAGCCTGCAAAGGTTACTGTTGGTTTTCTTCTTCATTTTTATGCCTACGGCGTTTATCTTCTTTACACGGCCCTTGTCCACCTCCGGAAAATCCAGCCGTGTCGCCCTTTCAATACCGGCAACATCTCCCCAGGCTCTTACAGGCCGCCTGCCTGTATAGTTATCTACAGTTATTTGACGATTGCCCGTAGCGTTCACTACGACCTCAGGCAAGGTAAGCTTTGATGGTTGCAGGAACACAGTATCGGGCAGGTCATCTATGTACAATGTCTCTCCGCTATAGCCGATGCAATGTATATTCAGCGTATCAGTCTTGCCAAACAGGCTTGTATTGAAATAGCCATTTTCACTGGCAGTGGCATAAGTATTTTTAGAATTAATAGTAGCAAATGCAACCGGCGTATTGCGCAATGCATCCATAATAATATGCCCATGTTGTGCATTGGTAGAAGTAGAACAGAGGCAAGCAGAGTATATGAGGAAAACCTTTTTATTCATAAGCCTCAAATATAAACCCGCCGCATGATATAGTATGTTAAAATACTCTATGTATAAGGCTCGCAAACCACCGCTTTTTTTTCTACTTTTACCTTCCGTAAATATTTAAATTACACGTGGTTATGGCATATCAACTGTTAAAGGGCAAAAAAGGTATCATCTTCGGCGCATTAGACGAGCGTTCTATTGCATGGCAAACAGCTTTGCGTGTTTGCGAAGAGGGCGGGGAAATTGTATTGACTAACGCACCTATAGCGTTGCGTATGGGCAAGATCAATGAACTGGCTAAACTGTGCAACAACGCACAGGTAATACCTGCCGATGCTACCAGTATAGAAGACCTGGAAAACCTGCTGAACAAAAGCACGGAGATACTGGGTGGCAAGCTGGACTTTGTACTGCACTCCATAGGTATGTCTCCTAACGTGAGGAAGGCTATACCTTATACCAATACCAATTACGATAATTTCTTAAAGACGCTTGATATATCTGCTTTGTCGCTGCACAAGTTGCTGCAATCCTGCATGAAGCTGGATGCACTGAAAGAATGGGGGTCTGTGGTTGCACTTACCTATATCGCAGCGCAGCGTACCTTCCCCGGCTATAATGACATGGCAGAGGCCAAGGCACTGATGGAAAGCATAGCCCGCAGTTTTGGCTACCATTACGGTTTCGCTAAAAAAGTAAGGGTTAACACCATTTCCCAATCGCCTACGGTTACTACGGCCGGTTCAGGCGTTGCCGGTTTCGATGCCTTTTTTGAATATGCCAACAAAATGTCGCCATTGGGCAATGCAACCTCTGAAGATTGCGCCAACTACTGCGTGACCATGTTCAGCGACATGACACGCATGGTAACTATGCAAAACCTGTTTCACGACGGGGGCTTCTCCAACACCGGTGTCAGCCAGGCTATTGTAGAAGAAATGCAGAAAGCCGCAGGCATCGCCGACAGCTAAAAAAGGCTTATCTTTCAGCAATATAACTGCCTGTCAGGGCGTTTTTAAAGCGTATGTTAAAAAGATACCTTACTACTGTGTGTTTGTCTTGTGTGCTGGTGTCGCCTGTATGGGGGCAGGTAGCGGGCGGGCAAAGGACGATGGAATTTTTAAGGCTGCCTACGGGCCCGCATGTATCTGCCCTGGGCGGTATCAATGTGTCCAATCCTGATAAGGATATATCCCTGGCTATGCAAAACCCGTCGCTGATGCGTCCGGGCCTGCACAACAACCTGGGGCTTAATTACAACGCTTATTATTCCGGCATCAGCCTGGCCAATCTGCAATATGGTTACCACCTGCCCAAACTGCAAACATCGTTCCTGCTGGGCGTACAGTACCTCAACTATGGCAACTTTGTACGTACAGATAACCTGGGCATCAGCAACGGCGATTTCAAAGCGAATGAATATGCTGTAACTATAGGTGCCTCGCGCCGCTACAAAGACAAATGGCGTTATGGTGCTTCTGTTAAGTATGCACAATCAACCCTGGCTGACAAGAATGCGTATGCAGCGCTGGCAGATGTGGGTATTACTTATATGGATACTACCAACCTGGTGACTGTAGGCGCTGTAGCTAAAAATATGGGTGTGATGCTGAAGAAATATAATGGCAATAACCCCGGCGAGCCTTTGCCTTTCGATTTGCAGATAGGCATCACCAAGCGTTTCAGGTACGTGCCATTACGCCTGCTGACTACCGTGCATCATTTGTACGAATGGGATATACGCTATGACGACCCCGCTCTTGCACAAAACAACAACCTGTTTGGCAATGTAGATTCTAACGCAAAGCCCAAAACTTACTTTGCAGATAAACTGTTCAGGCACTTTATTTTCGGTGCTGAAATACTCATCGGCAAGCGTTTACTGGTAACGGCATCTTACAACCACCTGCACCGGTCAGAAATGGTGCTGAAGGATAAAACCGGCATGGCGGGGTTTGCCTATGGCCTTGGTATAGACCTTAATAAATTCCAGGTAAATTTCGCGCGCTCTCATTACCATATTGCCGGTGCTTACAACGAATTTGGCCTGACTATGTCACTCAACAAGCTGTTTGGCATAGGTAAACTGGGCGACAAAATAGATTGGAGCGCCACCTACCCCGACTGGGAATATGCTACTATTTCTGCAGATCCGACTTCTCCCGTTGATGCCGTGGAAAATTAAACAGGATAGACGTTAGCACCGGTACAATAAATATACTGATACTGATAATAGACGTCAGGATATCTCCCCATATCATAGGATGTTCTCCTAATGGCAGGTGTTTACCCTGCGATTCAAGGCATGCCTGCGGACCTTCGACAAACAACGAAAAACGGGAACAGGGATAAAAATGCGTAATGATAGATAAGCTGAGCTTTAATCCTAAAATACCGATAACGGTATAGGCGCAATTGCTGAGGAAAGGATATTTTTCCATAAGGCGCACAAAGCCCTGTGCTACAAAACGCATAGCCAGTATGCCTATAAATACACCTACCCATATCAGTATGATATTTCTTGTATAAGCATTGGCGGCTATTACATTATCTATAGAAAAAGCCAGGTCCATCAGTTCTACCAGTATCACGGTTGACCAGAACGGGCCGAAGACACCCAGTGTCTTGCGGTAAAACCAGCTTCTTTTTTTCCTTTCAAGCTCTTCATGTATGGTTTCAGGGTCTGGCTCCGGTTCCTTCTTTTTAAAGAAATACCTCAATGCTAGTATCAGCAGGTATATACCGCCCACAGGCTTAAACCACCATATCTGTATCAGCACGGCAGCAAACAGCAGGCATATACCCCTAAAGACGTATGCCCCTATAATACCGTATTTCAACGCCTTCTTCCGTTGGTCTTTGGGCAGGTCCAGCACCATAGTGGCCAGCACCGCGGCGTTATCTACAGAAAGCAGGCTTTCTATAAGTATCAGGTTGAGTATTACAGTGAGGGAGGGTAATGGTTTGTCTATTATTTGCTGAAATAATTCCTGAAGATTGTCCATGAGCAGAACGTTGGGGCAAAAGCTTTGCTACTAATTTTGTGCAAAGATACCACATATAAGCAATCCGGCATTTTAACAGCCTGCTTTATTTATTTCAACAATTTCCTGTAATATGTTTCCGCACCTGCAACCTGTATCTGCAACAGGTAACAACCATGCAGCAGTTGTCCGGCAGGTATGTGCGCCCTGTCATTGGCATTGTCCTGTTGCCATACCGTCTGGCCGTTTATCCCGAAAAGTTTTATCGTACTTCCGGGTACCAGGTGTTCTATATGCCAGCCATCTGTAGCGGGGTTGGGATAAATATTCAGCCTACTGTAAATATCGTGCGGTACAGATAATAATGCCGGGTCCCTCAGTGTGGAATTTGTATAGTCCAGTATATGGTTATCCGGGTCAACGGTAATGCCTGTCATTGTTTTATCCCAAAAAAAGATGTTATGGTGCGCCGTATCCATTATATTGATGGTAACAGTTGTATCACCATTGGCCGACAATAGCTTAACCTGCAACGGTACATTGAACACGCGTATCGAAGGGTCAGATGTTGTCTGCACCACTTTCACATGCACAACATTGTTCGCCTGCGCCCATCTTACATTATATACAGGAAAGCCCTCTCCGTATATCCACTGCCTGAAAAAGCTATCAAGCGGTTGGCCATAAGCCTGCTCCATTACTGCTTTAAAATCTTTAGTCAGCGCGGTACCGTATTTATACTGCTGCTGGAGGGTACGCAGTCCAGCAAAAAACAAGCTGTCTTTTGGTGCCAGGTATCTTAATATATGTGCTACAGCGCCACCTTTTGCATAAGTAAGCCTGCCATCAAATACCCGGTTTACATTTGTTGTATCATCTACCCATACACTGCCGTTCGTAACAGACATAACGTAGTTGAAATTAGAGGTGCGCAATGCTTTGGCAGCCACATTTCCCTGAAATTGTTCCAGGTACAGTTGTTCTGTATAAGTAGCCATGCCCTCGCTCAACCATATGTCATCCCACTTGCCATAGGTTACGCTATTCCCCCACCACTGGTGTCCCAGTTCGTGTGCTATCAGCGTAGGGGAAATGTTTTGCCTGCTCATAAAGGTCATGGTCTGGTGCTCCATGCCGCCGTCAAGTTCTGTAATACAATGCCCGTACTTTTCCAGGTGAAAAGGATATTTGCCAAACAACCTGGAAAAATGATCTATTACAGATCCGGTGCTATCCACCCACGATTTTTTTACCGGTGTAAGAAAGGCCGCCGAATCGTAAACGAAATTTTGTACCAGCATAGAGTCGCCGCTGCCATCAGTAAAGTGCATGTAATAGTTGTACTCTTTATAAGGTGCTACAGCTACAGCAATAAGATAATAGTCTATCGGGTAATTCGTTTTCCATTCAAAACGGCTCTTGTTGCCAGACAATGCTGTTACCTTCTGCAACAGGCCATTGCAGCCTGCTTTCAGTGTATCATCTACAGTGATCCACATCGCAACAGAATCTATCTTGTCTGTCAGTGATTGTTTGCAGGGCCACCAGTCGTCAGCAAAGTATGGGTCACTTAATGAATACACCATGTTTATACGATTGCCCAGCTTTACATAGTTAAGTCCGCCGGTAAAAAACTGTCCGCTGCCCGATGGTGTCTGCCCGTGATAAAACACCTGTGCAGTAAAGTCTGTATTTATAGCCAGCGGGTTAGTTAATACAATGCGCCTCACAGCACCAATGGTAGTTATGTTTGAAGTGTTGACTAACTGATTATTTATTTTTACAGAATCTAATGTCAATAAATTATCCAGCTCAAAAACATAATCGGTAAACCCTGCAATATTAGTACGCGCATAGGTAATCACATTGCCGGACACTGCTGTAGAGGTATTGGTCATTTCAATATCAAACTTCAATCCTTTTATATCATAATCATGTTCTTCAGGCGCGGCAACAGTAGTTTTCCTTTCGCCTTTCGCGCGTGCTTTACCACTGCATTCAGGTTGCGCAGAAACTGCCAATGGCAGCATCAATATACATATCGCAATATATACACCGTAGAGTTTTGTCATATTGTTTATTGAACGCTTAAAGTCTTGTCAGTTTTAGTGTTTTTGTTTTGCCATCAGCGCCTGTTACCGCTAGCAGGTATATGCCCCTTGCATAAGCACCCGCTGGTATCAGCACATCATGGTTATTTACAGTAGTGTTTTGCCACAACAGTTTGCCATTCAGGTCTGTCAGCCTTAGTTCCATTCCCATTACTAAATTAGTTATTTTCCAGTCGTTATTAGTCGGGTTGGGGTAAACGATTATGTTGCTACCCATGTCATCATCCCTGGTTACGCTATCCCTATTCAGTATCATATTGCGCGGGTCAACTATTATTTTGTCAATTTTTTTCCCTGTAACAATATGCAAAGATTGGTTATTGGTATACTGGGCTACCTTTATCGTAGTATCACCATCAGCAGAAGATAATAATATTTCAAGCGGTGTTGTAAATAACGGCGTAGTCGCAACTGTGGTTTGCTGCTCCAGCTCTATCCATACATTGCTGCCCACCTGGTTCCATTGTATATTATATACCGGGTAGCCTTCGCCATATATCCATTGGGCAAAAAAATCATCCATGCTCATGCCCGTTATGCTTTCAGCAAGCTGTATGAAATCTCCGGTACCAGCATTGCCCATGCTATATTGCTGCTGGTAGGTGCGCAGCAATTCGAAAAACAGTTCGTCGTTATTGATATAGTAGCGCAGCGTATGCACCACGGCAGATGCTTTATTATAAGTGATCGTAGTATTGAAAATTATGTACAGGTTTTCCGTATCACTGCCATTTTTATATATACTGCTGTTTACTATCTCGTTAGTGTCTTTAAACACCAGGTCGTGTACACCCTGCATGTAGTTATAGGCGCTTTTTTCACCCCAGAATTTTTCAGCATTCAGGTATTCAGCATAAGAAGCAAAACCTTCATTCAGCCATATATCCTGCCAGCCCGCACAGGTAACATGGTTGCCAAACCACTGGTGCGCCAGCTCATGCGCCGTAAGCCTCGAACCGAAATGATGCTGCGTGGCCATAGTCTGGTGCTCCATACCACCAAACAATGGCGACATGCAATGCCCATACTTTTCTTTATAAAAAGGATAGCGACCAAACAGTTCTGAAAAGTAACTCATCATCATACCTGCGGTATCAATACCCGCCTTGTATTCATTAAGTACGCCCGGCCTTTTGTAAATAAAATTCTGTACAGGTACTACCGTGCCATCGGGCAAAGCAGTGTTGTATGTGTACTCATCATAAGCACCGACGCAGGCAGACAGCAGGTAGTATGCCATGGGGTAGTTGGTCTTCCACTCGTAGCGTGATTTATTTCCAGGCAACTGTGTAACACGCTGCAACAGGCCGTTGCTGCCTGCCATCAGGCTGTCCGGGACGGTTATCCATATATCGGCTGAGTCTATCTTGTCCGTCAGCACCTGCTTGCAGGGCCACCAGTCTTTCGAGTTAAATGGCTGGCTCTGGGTATAAGTAACCGGGCTGCTCCATTGTGAGGCAACAGCATTGTTCATGCCGCTTTGAAAGGCAAAAATGGTACCCTGTTCCGGCATACCATGATAATATACCACTGCCGTAAACATATCCCCGGGCTGCAACACCGCTGGGCATAATACATTTACCAGGTTGTCCTTTCTGTGAAAATTTGCAGCCTGCCCGTCTATAAATACTGAATCTACCGTTATCAGTTTATTCAGCTCAAACGTATATAACGAAAAGTTGGGCTCTGATACCTGTGCAGTAGTTGCACAAATGCCTTTAATAGCTACAGACCGGTTGTCCAGTTCTATATCCAGGTGCACATGCTTTATATTGTAATGTTCTTCTTCAGCGGCAGCGGTAGTCACTTTTGCAAACTGCTGCCACGATTGTATTTTATTGTGGCTGCATAGTTCCGCCACGTCCTGTGCAGATACCGCATAAAAAAAGGATAGTAATAATGTGACCGTTATAAGTGAAACCTTCATTATTACTAAAATTACACATTATTCTACTGCTTTGCTGCGGTTGGTTTGTCATCATTTTACAAGTGCCGCAAAATATTAAATCCCCCTAAAGGCGTTAGATAATGCATGGATATTCTGTCGTATATTTAGCATTACAGCATCTAAAACACAGAACTATGAAATTGCATTTTTCCCGGGCCAGAAAAGTCTTCGCATGCAAATCGCTGCTGTGGTCGCTATTGCTATATGGCTGTTTCACAGGCATCAGCCACTGGCAAACCATACAGGGACTATTTTATAAAGAAACGCCGCCTGTGGCCTACAGCTATACTACAACCAATACACCATCTGTCATCATACTGACCGATAGCATACGCAAAAGCATAACTATTGTGGGCAAAGTACTATACAGGATAAGCGCCTATGTAAGCAGGTAACACCTGCATTTACACAGCTACTGCCTGGCAGTTTTCTATTATCTCCCTGTTTTCATTGCCTACAATCTGCAAGGCAAGATTTTTTATAGAAGGGAAAAGCATGTCATATACATTCTTCTTATTGCTTGGCACGTCAGTATCCTGCATGGCCAGTATGTATATTACAGCCTCCGGTATCTCCAACACGGTGCAGATACTCTGGATTGTTTTATTGCTGGGGCGTTTTACAGCGTTTTCTATTTGTGACAGCGATGTTTGTGATATACCGCTTTTTTCAGCTAACTCTTGTTGTGTTATACCCAGCTGCCTTCTAACAGATCTTATTGCGACTCCTAAATTCATACCTGAAGGTTAATTTTAATACTATTTGTTATGGATTGCGGGTAATAACTCTATGATTTTAAAAGACATACCGACTTTTAAAAAGGTTGGAAAGAAAACTGAAAATCGCTGTAATTTTACAATGTATGAGGCAAAATTTTACCGCACGGGTGAATTACGACGGCCGCACGGTGCAGGCTATTATTCTACCGCAACATCGTAAAGACGGAATGTATTATGAAATAAACATACAGGGCATAGAGCGCTTTTATATGCACTGGACCGTTATGGATAAATACGATGTTGTGCCACAACCCGGATTAAAACTGCCCGACAACCTTCTTTTTGCCCTGGGCGATGCCATTGAAGAACGGGAACGCCGTTAATTCGAAGGCTCGTAAAAACGGGTATCTCTTATAAAAGATTCATCATTCAGGGTGCTTAGAAAAGCCAGCAAGTCCGCTTTTTCAGCGTCTGTCAGTTGTATGCCGTTTGCAAGGCGGGCATCCAGCGTAGGGCTCACATATATTGTTTTGGCGTAATGGTTCAGCACCTGGTTCAGGGTATTAAAGCGCCCATCGTGCATATAGGGCGCCGTGTACTGCAGGTTGCGTAGAGATGGTATTTTGAATTTATACAAATCCTGCGCAAGGTTGGTAATGACAGCCCTGCCGCTATCATTAAAATCATTAGGTTTCAGACCATTGTTCACAATATCAAAACTGGTGAACAGCGGCGCCGTATGGCAGGTAGCGCAATGTGTATTATATATATTCAACCCACTCATTTCCGCAGCCGTCAGGGTTGTTTCACCACGGGTATATTTATCATATTTTGAATTGGCAGATACCATGGCCCCCATAAACTGCGCCAGCGCTTTAAATATCCGCTGCGAATTCATGGCCTCATCTCCCCATGCTGCTTTAAACTTCGCCTTGTAGTCAGCATCATCTTTTATTTTGGCAATGATACCCGGGATGGTTTCATCCATCTCTACAGGATTCTGTATGGGGTTTATGGGCTGGCTTTCCAGGTGATTGACACCACCATCCCAGAAGTAGCTGGTATGCCAGTTCATATTAAAGATGGGCGGAGAGTTGCGCGTACCAACTTTCCCATCCACACCATGACTTATATCGTGCTCGGCATGTGCAAAGGCTGCACCGGCCTGGTGGCAACTGCCGCAAGAAGTTGAATTATCCCTTGACAGGCGGTTGTCATAAAACAACTTCCGGCCCAACTGGAAACCGGCATTGGTCAGGGTATTATCCTCGAAGTTATATACGGGCATTGGCCAGCCCTCCGGTACCGTAAAAGATATATTATCATTGTCCACCACTGTCTTTACATCAAAAGACGGATCGGGCCGGCAAGCCGCATATAACAGCGTTGCGCAAAAAGCGAGGATGATATAAATTTTCTTATGCTTCATGAATTATACCTGTTACAGCCCCTGTAGGACAGCCTGTAAATTTACAGAAAAATCGTGATATGACGGCTACCATTTCAGCTCTTTATCTGCATCGGTATTGTTAAAATAGTCCCGGTAGCGGTTGCGCGACCGTACTTTTTCAAGCTGCCTTTCATACACCATCCGGGCCAGTTCCTGTAGGGCGTCGTTGCGTTGCAAAACCATATTCAGCTGCTGCTCGGGGATGTCTATCCTGTACAGCGCCTGGAAGAAAGCCTCCGGTTCCCGCTCCAGCAGGTAGCCCAGTTTCCTTTCCAGCAGCAGTAATATTTCCGCCTCAGATATGGACCCGGGTATATCCAGTTCCAGCTTTTCTTTCAGCGCCCTTGCCAGTTCCTGCAGTTCGGTTTCCATATATTAAAGTTACCAAACTGTTGGTACTAATTGCCCCGGCACTATTAAAACTGCCTTATTTTTTCCAGCACCATATTCCTCACCTCAGCCATCGGTATGCGCTCCTGCTCCATGCTGTCTCGGTGGCGTACGGTTACGGTACGGTCTTCCAGCGTCTGGTGGTCTATCGTTACGCAGAAGGGGGTGCCCAGTGCATCCTGCCTGCGGTAGCGCTTGCCTATGGTGTCTTTCTCTTCGTAAAAACATTTAAAATGCGGGCGGCAATCGTCCATCAGTTCTTTAGCCACATCGGGCAGGCCGTCTTTCTTGGTGAGCGGGAGTACCGCCAGCTTGTAAGGCGCCAGGTGCGGGGCAAATTTCAGCACCACGCGGCTGTCCTGCTTTTCGGGGGTGCTCAGGTCCTGCTCTTCGTAGGCCTCGCTCAGCACCATCATCACTGTACGGTCCAGCCCTATAGATGTTTCTATTACATAAGGCACATAGTGCTTGTTCTCTTCCGTGTCAAAATAGGTCAGCTTCTTTTTGCTGAACTCCTGGTGTTTAGAAAGGTCAAAATCGGTACGGCTGTGTATGCCCTCTACCTCTTTAAAACCCCAGTCGGGGAAGTTATATTCTATATCGCAGGCGGCGTCTGCATAGTGCGCCAGCTTTACGTGGTCGTGGTAGCGGTTCTGCCCCTCGGCTATGCCCAGCGTGGTATGCCAGTTTTTACGCAGTTCTTTCCAGTATTCGTACCACTCCATCTGCGTGCCGGGTTTTATGAAAAACTGCATCTCCATCTGCTCAAACTCCCGCATACGGAAGATGAAACCACGCGCCACTATCTCGTTCCTGAAGGCCTTGCCCACCTGCGCTATGCCAAACGGTATCTTTAAACGGCCGGTCTTCTGCACGTTCAAAAAGTTGACGAAGATACCCTGTGCCGTTTCGGGGCGCAGGTACACTTTATCATCCGCGTCGCTGGATGTGCTGCCCATCTGTGTATTGAACATCAGGTTGAACTGGCGGATGTCCGTCCAGTTGCAGGTATCGCTTACGGCGCATTTTATGTTGTTGTCTATTATCAGTTGCTTCAGCCCCTCAAAATCGTCCGCAGCCAGCAGTTGTTCCATTTTGCTTATCAGCTCCGCACCCTTAGCCTCGTCCAGCGTAGCGGCATGGCCTTCTATAAGATGGTCAACACGGTAGCGTTTTTTGCTGTCTTTATTGTCTATCATGGGGTCGTTGAAGTTGTCAACGTGGCCGCTGGCCTTCCAGGTGGTGGGGTGCATAAATATGGCGGCGTCTATACCCACTATGTTGTCGTGCACACGCGTCATGCTGTACCACCAGTAGTCTTTTATGTTCTTTTTCAGCTCGGCGCCGTTCTGGCCGTAGTCATACACGGCCTGCAGGCCGTCATATATTTCCGAACTCTGGAATACGAAACCATATTCCTTACAATGAGATATAATATCCTGGAGTTTACTTTTAGTCTCTTTTGCCATAACGAGGGCAAATTTACAGTTTGCAGTTGACAGTAAGGAATTTACAGTGGACAGTTGGCAGTTTACAGTTAACAATTTGGTATTAAAACTGCTGTTTTGCGCTGATGCACCTTTAACTAAAAGCAATATCGCACCCTTGTAATTAGCTGATAATGAACGGCTTGGAAAAGAACTGTTAAGTAATGTTAAGTAAAACACGTTTTTAACCGGAAACGTTACCCGAACAAAAAGCCCCGCCAGGTGGCGGGGCTGCGTTATAATATGTTGGGTGATGATGGGAATGTGGTGGCTCATGATATGGTGGTTTACATGGTAGTTTTACTATAGCAAAAGTACGAAATAATAACTATTTAATCAAATAAAAATATAGCCGCACGATCAATATTTACTGGCGCTAAATGCTAATATATCAATATAAATGAAAAGCGGTAGAGTGTTTTTCACGGGTTGACTTATGCAAATACAACGCTTACATTTATATTTTATCAATTTTATATAATTATGCACACTAGCAATAATGGTTCTGAATGGCGGAGGTGGGATTTACATTTTCACACCCCTGCATCTTATGATTACAAAAATAAAGCAACAACTGCAAGTGAGATTATAGCCGGGTTAGAAGCAAATGGCATTTCTGTTGTAGCAATTACAGACCATCACATAATGAATGTAAAGCTAATTACCGAACTACAGAAACTTGGAAAAGAAAGAAATATAACTGTCCTTCCAGGTATAGAATTTCTAGCTGACGCAAGAGGTAAAGATCCACTTCATTTTATTGGGATATTCAGTGAACAATCAAATACTGACTATATATGGAAGCAAATAGAAAGTCGCACGGACATTAAAAAAATACAAGGCGAAAATAAGAAACCCAATGAAGTCTATTGTGTGTTATTTGAAACAATTAAACTGATTAAAGAGTTAGGTGGCATAGTGTCAATACATGCCGGGGATAAATCCAATAGTATCGAAAATATAACACACTCCCTACCTCATACAGAAGCACAAAAAATTGATATTGCTAGAGTTGTGGATATTTTTGAAATGGGAAAGGAAGAAGATTGCATAGAGTACAATAATAAAGTAATACCCTTCTTAAAAAGTAAGATGGGAAAACATATTCCTCTTGTTATATGCTCTGACAATCACCTCATAAGTAACTATGTAACCAAGCAGTCATTATGGATTAAGGCTGATCCAACATTTGAGGGACTTAAGCAAATCATATACGAGCCAGAAGACAGAATAAAAATACAAAAAGATGAGCCCGACTATAAAGAGGACAAACTTATCATTGAAGAAGTGAAATTTATCTCTTCTGATAGCAAATTTACGAGTAATCCTATACGTCTAAATAGAAATTTAAATGTAATTATTGGTGGTAAATCTTCAGGCAAATCTATTTTGCTTTATAACATTGCTCACACCCTTTTGGCGAATCAAGATTTTTTTAAGAAGGCTAAGATTGAAAATAAGTATGATTTACGAGATGCTGATAAAACGTTTAATTTCGAAATATGTACAAAAGGTGGATTTCGACAATCTATGTACAGAAATGTTGAGGAGAACAGCATATTGCCAGAGATAAAATATATTCCTCAAAATTATCTTATTGAATTGGCAGAACCTGTTAAGAATAAAACAGGTTCAGACTTAAACAAAATCGTCCGTGACTTAATTAATGAAGACTTAGAATCTAAAAATAACTACGATAATTTTCTTTCTATTGTTAAATTGAATGATAAAAAAAGGGAAGGAATCATTGATAGCTATTTTGAAATAAAAAATAAAATTAGTGAACTTGAAGCTGAAATAAAGCAAAAATCAAGTACTGAAATCCTTAATGGAAACATCCAATCGAATATTGAAAAGATAAAAGAACTTAATAAAAACGCTGGGCTAACTGAGGCACAAATTACCGAATATGCTGATTTACAAAAGCAATTAGACGATTTGTCTATTGAACGAACAAAATCAAACAACGATTTTAGCAAAATAAAAAGTTTCAATTCAGAAGCGATTAATACTTTAACTGCATTACGCAATAAGAAGAATTTTCTTATCAACTCTCTAGAGAGTGAAGAAATGAAGGAACATTTTGTTTTAGAGTATTCTGATTTAGAGAGCTTATTGACCAATATTCAAGCATTTAGTTCCTTATTTGAATTGGATAATGGCATATTTAAGCTTGAAAGTAAAATTTCTAAAATTTTTATAGACAATACTGAAATAAAAATTGGCTTATTGCAAAAATTACAGCCCTATACCCAGACTGAAGAAGCAAAAAAGCAAATTGGAATCATTAATGAATCAATTAGTAACGATAAAGCATCATTACAGGCAATTGAACAATTACAAAAAGAGATTCAAGAAAATAAAAAGTCTCTCTTAGAACAAAAAGAGAAGATTTTTTCGTTGTATGAAGAAAATCACACAGCTTACGTTGATGTAATTAGTCAACTTTCATCAAGAATAGTTGAATTAGAGAATGATGGGCTGAAAATTGATGGAATGATTAAGTTTAATTTTCCGAAACTACAACGGCAGATGCTTTCATTTAGTGATGGTCGTAGTGCTAGCTACAATCAATTTAGAATTTTTGATGAAACGTTGCATTCATTGAGTGAATATGACTTATCAAATCATATCGTAGAAGTAAAAAAAGTCTTTAATGCTATCGTTGAAACAGAAGAATACGTATTGACAAAGAAGGCGAATAAAAAGGATACAATAAAAGTATTGCTTGACGATTATTTTTTTGACTATTGGGAGATAGAGTATAAAAATGATAAATTAGGAAAAATGTCTACTGGCAAAGCAAGCTTTGTAATATTGATGTTAATCATAGGATTGAGTAAATCCAAAGCTCCGATTTTAATAGACCAACCTGAGGATAACCTAGATAATCGTTCTATTACTGCAGATCTTGTGGAGTATCTAAAAAGGAAAAAGTTAGAACGACAGATAATATTGGTTACACATAATGCTAATATAGTTGTTAACGCTGATGCTGAAAATATAATTATTGCAAATCAAAAAGGGCAAGGAGATAAAGACTCTGATAGCCAATATCAATTTGATTATGTCAATGGTCCACTTGAAAATACATTTATTTCAGCAAGTGAGACAAATATGTTAATGTCTATGGGTATTAGAGAGCATATTGCAGATATAGTTGAAGGTGGTGAAGCCGCATTTAAAAAACGCGAAAATAAATATGGCTTTAGTAAACGAGTACCACACTAATCTTCGTCTAAAACGAAGATTTAGGAACGAGCATTTATAATACTGATTGAAATTGTTTTTCACAATTTCCAATATTCATTCTTAAACAACAGTTGATATTGAATTTATTTAAACAACTGATAGCAATTGCCAGGGATGATATAAAATCCGCAAATATTCTGTACGAACAAGAACAGTATAGAACGTCATTTTTTTTATTTCAACAGGCATCGGAAAAAGCAGGTAAAGCGTTGGGAATTATGTTGGGTAAAATTAAGGACGAAGACAATATGCGAAAATATGGCCATGCCATCGAATTAATGTTCATTAAGATGCTGCAAGAAGTTGCAGATAATGCAGCTATTGTTAACAAAGCTATTAAAGAAAAGAAACTAGCCGCATCAAATGATTTAACTCAAATCCTAACAAGCTTTAACGATGAATTTGGGAATAGCTTATCTAACGATATAATAAAAAAGGGACAAATTGAACATACTACTTTGAAAGAAATCGATAAAGCACTATCGGTCATCAACTCTATGAAAAATGTTGATGTGCATAACTATGGTTTTGGGTCTTATACTGATTTTATGTTCTTTCTTAAAGAACATTTTGCATTAAACGGAGCAGATGATTCCCATACACTAAGTCAAGTTTTTGACAGTGAAGATTTCAACAACATCATGAAAAATGAAATAATTCCTCTGATGACCGAGTTGGGCACGGCAGTAGTATCAATTCTCGTGTGTGCGTTAGCTGTAAAAGGACATGTGTCAGTTGTTCGTTACCCATTTAGCGGCAAAAGCCCCATTGGAATTTACACAAAAAAAAATCCGTGCGTTAGACGACAGCCAGAATTATTAAGATTACTAACAACAAGTATGGAAACATTGGAAAAGCTCGAGTATTTATCAGCCTAGCCTTCCTCACTGTTCTACATGTTCCGCAGAGCATGCAGAATATCCCGAATAGCAGAGAGAAAAAGCACTATATATAATATCTCTCCGGTCACCCTGAATTTATTTCAGGGTCTTGCGCTATGCAATACAGCACGCAGGATGCTGAAATAAATTCAGCATGACAAGAAGGGGATGCAGGATACCCCCAACACAGCAAACAATTCCCATACTGGTTTAAGTCTGCCCGACTTAAATCCCTGATAAAAAGCAAGACTGTGTCTGCCAGTTCCTTGATGCAGCAACAGGATATTTGTTGCCGGTTATAAACCTGCTTTATATTATAAGATTGAAGTTGCAAACTTCAAGCAGTTAGGGGATAATTCAACAGTAGCCGTACTAATTCCGTTCGCAAAACGGCATTCTATCCGTTGTTCGGGATGCCTTACAGAACATCCTAAACAGCAATGTGTTATAAACTTCAACTAGTTTAGGGCAGAAGACATCCTGATTGCACAACACATTTTGTCCTCAAGGCAAGTACGACATCTTTATATAATCATAGCTTACCCGTGCACCGGTATTTCCCCCTAATCCGATTTTACCACCTTCCAAGTCAAAGTGATTAATTGAAGTCATAAATACCCCATTTACAAATACATAAAATGAATCGCTGAAACGTCTGATAGTGTAAACATTATAGTCTATTGCAACACTGTCTTTTGAAGATTGATAACTTTCCCGAATGGTAAGTGCTCCGTTTTTAACATTTTCCTTAACCGAGGAGACTGATACTTTGGTATTTGCATAGAAATACAAATAATTACCTGTAAGAAGGTTATAGTCTTCACGTCCCCAGAAAATTATTCCTCCGTGCTTTTCAGGTTTGCGTGTCGTTATTTTTGCTTTAATTTCTATTTCATAATTCTTTTTATAGTCAAATTGCACTACGCATGGATATGCATTGAATCCATTTTTATAACCCCGAAAAAAAAATCTCCCTGAATCAAAGTTGGCGTAGGCATCCTCTTTTATTAATTTCCCTTTTTCCCCTTCATGCCATTTATTCACATTTCCCTTATCAAATTCGTCAATAAAAACCAGCTGCTTATTTTCATCAAAAGCATGAAAATTTCTCGGCTCCTGTTGCCAAAAAAAAGATATAGGCAACAGGTAAAATAAGTATAAAAATTGTCTCATGATAAATCCTAATTAGGATCAAGATAATAAAATTTAAATTTTCACCCCCGCTGTTCGACATGTGCCCAGAGGCGTCTAGCATATCCCGAATAGCAGAGGGGCAAAAGCACTATATATCACATCTCTCCGTCACCCTGAATTTATTTCAGGGTCTTGCGCTATACATACACAACACGCAGGATGCTGAAATAAATTCAGCATGACAAGAAGGATAAATAATAGCAGGCCATAAGCCAGGCAAAGATTACAGGATAGTCGTTGCCGGTTACAATTTTTTAATTTAAAATTTATTGTTTTTTAATGAAATTTAAATAAGTTTGAATTAAGTATTTTTTTAACCTAAAAATTTAACCAAATGAAACATCTCTTAATGACTGCCTTACTGGCAATTTCCTCTCTCGTATCTCAAGCACAGTTCGACCGATTTGAAAACAACTCGAATTGCGATTTGAAAATCAGGCGTATTTGCATTGATCGTGCTACCTGTACCGTGACTTACCTCGACCCAAGCTGGACAGTAATTCCTCCAGGAATCCACTCAATTACCCCGTGGTCTGCAACTGCATGTGGCACAGGCAGTGAGGTAGGATGGGCTGTAGACTATGCTGATGCTACCGGTTGCTCAGGCAATGAACTCCATTTTAGTCCTGACCACAACTTGTCACATTGCACTAATTTAGTCAGGCCGCACGATCATGGCCAATTCCCGGGTTGCAGCTGCAGAGACGACGTTCCTTTGCATGTCGGTTGGGTAATGGACTACTTTAATGGTAACCCGAATGTTCTTTATTCAAACTAAGTGAATACAAGTTCATACCAGATATCAAAATGCTGCTCAATGAGCAGCATTTTTGTTTAAACAATACCGGCACTGTACCCGTTGTTTTACATGTTCCGCAGAGGTCATGTAGCGTACGAATAGCAGAGGAGAAAAAGCACGATAGATGACATCTCTCCGTTACCTTGAATTTATTTCAGGGTCTTGCGCTATACAATACAGCACGCAGGATGCTGAAATAAATTCAGCATGACAAAAGGGGATGCAGGATACCCCCAACACAGCAAACAATTCCCCCACCCCGTTGTTCTTAAAAAAAGCAAACCAATGGATGTTTCACTTCAAACCGTGCTGATAATTTTAGCTGTAATAGCATTTGCCTACGTATTGCCCATACTTATCATCCTGGCCTCCCGCAAAACCAGCAAGGCTGAGAAAATACTGTGGCTGGTAGCGGTGCTGTTTATATCGTGGTTTGCATGGATATTCTACGCACTACTGGCGCCCGTTAAGAAAAGGTAAGCGTTGATAACCTACATAAAACGAAATGTATTAAGCCCCTCCTTTACACTCGCCTATGTAACGTCCTACTTGCTCTTTATATACACCTGGACGAACTCTTCGTTTTTAGGCTTGAACCCGGTGATGAGCAGCAACTGGTTGTTCCGGTAAGTGAACGTGGTCCTGGCTACATCTTTTTCAATAAACTCACAGGTAACTGTGTTTTGCTCAGGGTCAATAACGTAGGTGCCGTGGAAGTTATAGCCGTCAGCATTGATGATCTTTACAGAATCGCCGGTGAAGATATAGCGCATCCCTTTATTCAACCTGAAACGTTCCTTTGAATTTGCAATAAGCATTTCCTTACTGGTTCCGACAGGCATAGTGCCACTTAGTTCCTTTGCCAGTGCCATGTCAGCCCCGATGCTCACATTCACGTCAGACCGGTCAAAAACTTTTTTGCCATCAGATGTTCCCTTGTCTAATACCCAGGTGCCGGCCAGTTGAGCCCTATCAACCGTTTGCGACATGCAGCTAAAAAAAAGGAACCCAAGCAGGAAGGTTACTACAGATACTTTCATACAGGGTACAAATTTAGCGGTTTTCGTCCATGCCCACCCCAAGCCTCCTCCCTACCCCCTCTGTAAGGGGGACACGCGAGGTTGCGGTATCTTTTTGTAAAATATCCTTACCTTACCGTTATTCAAAAAAACCTTTAAACAACACATTTGAAATGACCTACCTACCACTTATACAAATGCCGGGAACTGATATCAGTTTCTTAGGATGGTTGCTGATACCCTTCTCTATGCTGTATATCCTGTATTACGTTGTAAAAGGGTATATAAAAGGCAAGTAACTCCGTTGTTCTCCATGTTTCGCAGGAGGCGTTAACCATCAAACCAACCCTCATCCGCTATTTATTAACCGGATTTTACTGCCCGGACTTTTGACTTTTGAATTTATATGTTATATTCATGAATCTTAAAACTGAATTACACGTATAGTTATGATAATAGGCGTACTGAAAGAGCAGCAACCTGAAACACGGGTGTCGCTCGTACCCGAAGTAGTTGCAGCACTGGTGAAGATGAATGTGCAGGTAATGGTAGAGAGCGGTGCGGGACAAACAGCATACCACAACGACAAGGCTTATACAGATGCCGGCGCCACCATAGGAGAGCGCAATGCAATAGCTGCCGCGGCAGATGTGTTGCTCACCATCAACTCTGCCAACCTGCCCGAAAACATAAAGCAGGGTGCGGTAGTGATAGGTGTGTACCAGCCATTGTTTGATACGCAGAAAATGCAGCAACTGGCAGCAAAAGGCTATACGGTGTTCAGCATGGATACCATACCACGTACCACCCGTGCGCAGGCTATGGATGTGCTGAGCTCTCAGGCGAATATTGCAGGTTACAAGGCGGTGCTGCTGGCAGCTATGGAATACTGCCGTTACTTCCCCATGTTTATGACAGCGGCGGGCAGTATACCCCCGGCCAAGATATTGATACTGGGCGCGGGCGTTGCAGGCCTGCAGGCTATTGCAACCGCCAAGCGACTGGGCGGCGTGGTAGAGGTGTTTGACGTACGCCCGGCAGTGAAGGAAGAGGTAATGAGCCTTGGTGCAAAGTTTGTAGAGGTAGAAGGCGCAGCCGATGCATCTAAGGCAGGGGGCTACGCAGTACAGCAGACGGAAGAATTCCAGAACAAGCAGCGCGCTAAAATACACGAGCACGCCAAAAAATCTGACATCATCATTACCACGGCGCAGATACCAGGCAGGCGTGCACCTATCCTGATTACAAAAGAGATGATAGAAGACATGCGCCCGGGCTCTGTTATAGTAGATATAGCATCGGTAACGGGTGGCAATACAGAACTGACACAGGATGATAAACGTATAGACCATAACGGTGTAACCATCATCGGCAACTCATCACTACCCTGCACTGCCCCGGCCGATGCCAGTAAGGTATATAGCAAAAACGTGCTGAATTTCTTAAAACTGGTGATAGATAAAGACGGCGGCCTGAACCTGAATTACGAAGACGATATAGTAGCAGGCACCTGCATAGCACGCAATGGCAGTATCGTCAACGAGCGTGTATTATCTATTATTAATCCACAAACAGCTAACGCATAACATATATGGAAGCATTAACCCAACTATTTACAGACCCGGCTACGTACAGGTTGCTCACAATCGTTATCCTGTCTATTTTCCTGGGTATAGAAGTTATATCGCGCGTACCATCGGTGCTGCATACACCGCTGATGAGTGGCGCCAATGCCATACATGGCGTAGTCATCATCGGGGCCATCATAGTAATGGGCCAGGCTTCGCCGGATGATTACCTGGCACTGGTACTGGGTTTCCTGGCGGTGATACTCGGCACGCTGAATGTTGTCGGCGGCTTCGTGGTTACAGACCGTATGCTGGAGATGTTTGATAAAAAGAAGAAGAAAAAGAAGGCATAGCCTGTTAAATTCCAAATTTTAAATTCCAAATTCCAGGATATAATATGAACATCATTCTTCCATTAAGTTATTTGATTGGTTCCATTACATTCATCATGGGCCTGAAAATGCTTTCACATCCAGATACGGCACGCAAGGGAAATACTGTAGCTGCCGTGGGTATGACCATTGCTATTTTTGCTACTATATTCCTATACAGGTTTACACCCGAAGGCGCTACAGAACCTATGGGGCTAGGCAACTATGGCTGGATATTCGGCGGGTTGATAATAGGTACTGTAGCCGGCACTATGATGGCCAAAAAAGTACAGATGACCGCTATGCCCGAAATGGTGAGCCTGTTTAACGGTATGGGCGGCGCCTGTGCCATGCTGATATCAATAGTGGAATACAACCACCTGCAACACAGCGGCATGGCAGCCACTATGGGCACCATGACGGTTATCGTATTGGGTATGATCATTGGTACGGTGTCTTTTGCAGGTAGCGTAGTGGCGTGGGGCAAGCTGGCGGGTAAGATTAACGACAGGACCATCCCCGCAGCGCAGGCTATCAATTTTATGATATTCGGCGGACTGCTTGTTATGGCGGTTATGGTCATCGGTGGCTTTACTGCATCACCCATTGTGTTCTATGGCATTCTCGCATTGGCAGCACTGTACGGCATCCTGTTTGTAATGCCGATAGGCGGTGCGGATATGCCGGTGGTTATCTCATTGCTTAACTCATTCACAGGTGTGGCTGCGGCTTTTGGCGGTTTCCTGTATGACAATCCTGTAATGCTCACAGGTGGTATCCTGGTGGGTTCTGCCGGTACCATACTTACTATATTGATGTGTAACGCTATGAACCGTTCGTTGAAAAACGTGCTGATAGGTTCATTTGGCGGCGGCGCTAAAGCCGGCCCGGCAGGCGAAGGCAAAGAGCAGGGCAATTACAAAGAAATATCACTGAACGATACCGCCGTGCTGATGGCTTACGCACAAAAAGTAATGGTGATACCCGGCTATGGCCTGGCAGTAGCACAGGCACAGCATATCTGCCACGAGCTGGAAAAAGTGCTGGCAGAAAAAGAAGTAGAAGTGGTATATGGTATCCACCCCGTAGCAGGCCGTATGCCCGGCCATATGAATGTATTGCTGGCAGAGGCAGATGTGCCTTATGAAAAGCTGCTGGAAATGGAAGACGCCAACGACCAGATGAGCACGACAAACGTAGTCATCATTATAGGTGCCAACGACGTGGTGAACCCTGCCGCAAAAGACGACCCCGCCAGCCCTATATATGGCATGCCCATATTAGAGGTGGAAAGGGCAGAACATGTAATTGTGAACAAACGCAGTATGAAACCGGGTTACGCAGGTATAGAAAACGACCTGTTCTTCCGGCCTAAAACATCTATGCTGTTTGGCGATGCTAAAAAGATGCTGCAAGACCTTGTGGCAGAACTGAAACAAATGTAAAGAGGCCGCTCCGGAAGGAGCGACCTCTTTATCTTTTATACGTTGTTATTTGTACTTATACATTAAAACGGAAGTGCAATACATCGCCGTCTTTCACCACATATTCCTTGCCCTCTATGCGTAGCTTACCATTTTCTTTACAGGCTGCCTCGCTGCCGTAGTGTACAAAGTCATCGTAAGCTATCGTTTCTGCTTTTATAAAACCTTTTTCGAAGTCTGTATGTATAACGCTTGCCGCCTGTGGTGCTTTCCACCCGCGGCCTATGGTCCAGGCGCGTACTTCCTGTACACCTGCCGTAAAGTAGGTAATGAGGTTCAGTAGTTTGTAAGCACCACGTATCAACCTGTTCAGTCCAGGTTCAGTTAGTTTATATTCCTCCAGGAACATCGCCTTGTCATCGGCAGCTTCCAGTTCAGATATCTGAGCCTCTATGTTGTTGTTCATTACAATCACCTCGGCGCCTTCGTCTTTTACAGCAGCTATCAGTGCTTCAGAATATTTGTTGCCGGTAAGCATAGATGCCTCGTCCACATTAGCAACATACAATACAGGCTTCGCCGTCAGCAAAAACAGGTCTGCTATTGGCTCCAGCTCGTCCCCTTCCAGTTGAAGGCCACGTACATTCCTGCCCTGCATCAGGTGATCGTAGCACTGCTTCAGCACATCGTATGTGCGCTTTGCTTTGGGATCATTTTTTGCCAGTTTTTCAAAGCGCTGCATTTTCCTTTCCACACTGTCCACATCTTTCAGTTGCAGCTCGGTGTCTATTATTTCTTTATCGCTTACGGGGTTTATCTCGCCTTCTTCGCGCAGTACATTCTCGTCTTCAAAACAACGTATCACATGCACTATGGCATCCACCTCGCGTATATTCGCCAGGAACTTGTTACCCAATCCCTCGCCCTTACTGGCACCTTTTACCAGGCCGGCTATATCCACGAATTCTATAGTAGTGGGTACAATACGCTGCGGTTGCACCAGTTCTGCCAGTTTGTTGATGCGTTCGTCAGGTACATCTACCTGCCCTACGTTGGGCTCTATGGTACAAAACCTATAGTTAGATGCCTGTGCTTTTGCGCTGTTGCTTACCGCGTTGAACAGGGTTGATTTGCCTACATTGGGAAGTCCAACTATGCCTGCCTGTAATGCCATGATATTCTAAAATTTGCGCAAAGGTACGCTCTTCTGCCCATTTAACATCAGCCCTTTGGCACTGAATATTGCAGCATGGCAGCCTCCATACTATCATAAACCTGCTGTTTCAAGCGGGGCAGGTCGTCCATGTTCATACCCATGGCCGATACGGGGTCAAGATATACTACCCTGTTCCTGCCGGGCTTCAGGCCGAATACCGTGCTGAAATGCCACCTGTGTACGGTGTCAGGAAATACCATGGGTAGTATAGGCGTTTGCGTATTAATAGCCAGGCGAAAGGCCCCATCATAAAAATTCTTGAGCGGCTGGCCGCTTTCATTGAATGTACCTTCAGGGAAGACGGCTATGTTACATTCATTTTTAAGTACACGCCACATCAGCCTCATGCTTTTAGAACGGCCTTCGCTCGTATTCCTGTCCACCAGCACGGCTATTTGTTTGTACACAAACCCGAATATGGGTATGCGTGCCATCTCTTTCTTTGCCAGAGTGCGAAAGTAGTAAGGTATAGCTGCGTATATAAGTATGGTATCCAGGTAAGAAATATGATTGGCTACATACACGTATTTTTCATCGGAAGGCCTGTTGCCAATGCGACTCATGGGCATACCGATAAAAAACAGCCAGCCCTTTGCCCAGTAGTGTACAATATACCAGATAGCCTTACGCGCACCGGGTTTGTCCCATAATCCTATAATAAAGATAACGGGGAATGCGCCAAGCAGGCATACAAGGTAAGTAACGACCACCCAGGCCGAATAGAAGGGTTGAAAGATTTTGCCCATAGAGGATTTACATACCCGGGAATAACGGGCGGCCAATTATTTCCCTGAAAGGCCATGGTATGGTAATGAATATAACTACCAGTGCCAGTAGTGTACACCAGAACAGCCTCTTGAATTTAGTTGCGTCGGGCACATTTTTCTTTACAACACTATATCCTACATGTATCAGTATGATGGCAATAAGCATACCCAGCATATGCTCCATAGCCCAGAAACGCTGTGCGGGCAACTTCATAAAACCACCACTTGTCAATACCTTAAACCAGTCTTTCCCTATGTACAACACAAGTCCTAGCACCAATTGTATGTCTGCAAATATCATCAGCAGCATTGCAGGGCGTTTGTCACTTTTAGTAAAGGCCTTGCCACCACCCATGCCTGACATACTTTTAATGATGGTCCATAATGCGAATATGATGATAAACCAACGGAGGAAATTGTGCAAGTGTTGTATTCCTGTAAGCATGTTTTAGATTTTACTACAGTGCTAAATTACTGCCTATTTATTAAAAAGCAGCTACCAATTCATCCTGCTGCGAAAACTGCGTATCTGCTCCATATGATGGCGGCTATGCCATGAGTAGATATCTGCCAACTCCCATACGCCTATATTCCTGTCCTGTTCAGGATGATAAAATGTGCGTTCCCAATCTTCCGGCAACATATTGCGCATAGTTGCCCCCCACCTGCGGTGCAAAGCATGCAGTAGTGTTATGGAGATATTTACAGGCACAACATCAACATCGGGCAGGTTTCCCCACAGGGCTTCCTGGTAGGGTTTTACAACCGGGTTATCTTCTGTAAGCGCCAGCTTCAGCCTAATATAGGCGTTCATGTGGCTGTCTGCCAGGTGGTGTATTATTTGTGTTATGTTCCAGCCACCGGGTCGGTACGGGGTTTTTAATTGTTCCTCGTCCAGGTTTTCAATACAGGGGTCTAACCATGATGGAGCTGCTTCTATGATGCTTATCCATTCGTCCTGCATTTCAGGATTGTATTCATCTGGTATAGCGTACCTGCCTACAGGATAGATAACATGTTCTGGCGTAACTAAGTCTTCCATTTTGTATTATTTATGTGCAAGTGATGTTTGCAGTTTCATACGCTCTACTATATAAGGAGTGAGCATATTTTTTACTTTTGTATAAGGAATAAAGAGGTTGATCTCTCCCTCTGCATATGACGCAACTTCATAAATGCCATATACAAATGTGATGCCTTTACCCGTGATATAAAACTGCTCCGGAACATGCAGTTCTTCAGCCAGCATATAAGCGTTCAGAGGCTCGGTGTCTTTTGCATGATACAGCTTACGGGCTTCCTTTTCCAGTAGCTTTACCAGTTCAGGCTCGTTTATATTAAGAACGTCTTTTAAGGTTAATACTTTCCTGTTACGGGCATCCAGGCACAAATAGCTGCTGGAATACACGCCATGCGCACCACCAAGATATTCGTAATTGTGATGATTAAGCACCGTTATGTTATCCCGGTTATACACTACCCAAAAGTTGGTCATCCTGCTCCAGTTGTAAAAAGAAGGACTGGTCATCAATAAAGAATCATCTTCGTTATTTTCTTCTTTATATGTTGCGAAGTATTGTTGGTTAAGAAAGTCAAGGCAACTTTTTATACCCTTTGTACTATTGGTATCGCATTTCATGCTGCGGTATATAACAGACCGCGTAAAAGCTGTAGCATCATCATTGCCTACAGGGAGCAGCATCTGGCAACTGGTGTATGCTTTCGGGTTATCAAGATTGTCTTTCAGTTTTACAGAATCGTCTGCACAGACAATGCCGAAGTGTTGAACACCGTTGGTGTAATCTTCTTTCAAGACAATGGGATATGCATTTTCCCTGTTTCCTGATATCCAGGTACCGGTCAGGCTATCGCCAGATATAGCTACCTGCCAGTAAGCCGGGTTATCTATCCTTTCGGTTACAGGGGTTTCTGCCAGGTACAGGTTTCCACCATCGCTGCTATCGGGGTAGTTATACAATTCAATTGCCTGGCCGATGTTCTCGTAGTAGTAGGTGCCGCGTATAGTAGAGCCATACTGCATATAATGCAATACCACGGGTTGCCCCGCTATGCTACCTTTGTAATGTTTGTATATACCCCCGCCCAGCGTGTCTTCTGCAAATCCTTCCTCAGCTATTACCTCCTTGTGTGTTTTCGCGGGCCGATTGTCATTGCCACAGCCATAGCATAGCAATAATATCGCTATTGATAATCCTGTGTACTTCATTTTCATAGCACTGTTCATATTACTTTGCATCCAGTATGATGTTGCCGTCTTTACCGCCACCCATCAAAATTATTTTAGAGTTTTGCGAAGTGGCAAACTCCTTTATAGCTTTTATCTGCTCATATTGCAGTTGCTTATCTGTCAGGTTCAGGCTGATGATGCGCTGATAGTCTGATATACCTTGTGCCTCTACACGTTTACGCTCTGCTTCCTGTTTTTCTTTTTGTAGTACAAACTGCATTTTCTGAGCCTCCTGTTCTGCATTTATCTTCTGCTCAATAGCTTGTTTAACAGATGCAGGCAGGCTAATGTTGCGTATCAACAGGTTTTCTACCACCAGCCCACGTTTCTTAAATTCCTTTTCTATGCTATTATGTATTCTTGTCTGGAACTCATCCCTTTTCGTAGAGTACAGAGCGATGGCGTCATAATAAACGGCGTTGTCGCGTATCATGGTTCGTGCTACAGGGCGTACTACTTTATCTTCATAGTCCATCCCAATTTTGGCAATCAGTCCCGGCGCGTCAGTAGGCAATACACGGTATAATACTGTGAGGTCTATAGTCACTTCAAGACCATCTGCCGAAAGCGTATGAATGGCATCATCCTGTTGTTGTGAACCTTCATCACTCATGCCGCTCATGGTGTAGTTTTTAGTACGTATGTCCACTTCTACAATATCCATCAGCGGGTTAATCATATGCAAGCCGCTGGGCAATACATTTTTTTGTACTCTGCCAAACAGCTTTTTTACACCAATATAACCTGCGTCAATCTGTACTATACTGGCCGTGAGCGCACCTAACAGGATGAGAATAATACCTAAAGCACGCGCACCGTTTACCAATGGCAGCAACTTGCGCAACTCGGGGCCTGCTTTGCTTAATACAAAAGAAACGATCAATACAATTACTCCAAATACTACAAATCCCATATGTCCGGCTTTTCTATAACAAAAATATAAATCTTAACAGCAATAAGCTAATTAAAGTATTGATAACATAGGGTTTCTTATCCCACTATGCCCATCATATGCATCAATATGGTGGCGTTGTTTGATGTGGATCCGCCGGGTTTCAGGATATAGTCAAACCGTAACGCACCATTGAATACTTCACTTTCAAAATGATAGTTCGATATTTTACCGGGGTGTTCTTCAGACATGGCGCATAGCCCGGTGTCGTGTGTAGCAATTATGCCGATGGCATTAAAATGAAGCAGCTTTTCCACTATCGCTTTCGTACCGGCTTGCTTGTCGGCAGAGTTAGTTCCGCGCAGTGGTTCGTCCAATAGCACGAGGTAAGGAGTAGCGGAATTGCTCACCTCATTCATCAGTAACTGCATGCGCTGAAGTTCTGCTTTAAAGTAAGACACATCGTCCTGCACAGAATCTGTTACGCGTATAGATGTATAAATCTTAACCAGCGGTATGGTAAATGAAGAAGCCTGTACAGGCAGGCCAACGTAGGCGAATACAAGGTTGGTGCCCACCGTACGTATAAAGGTGCTTTTGCCTGTCATGTTTGCACCTGTAAGCATATATAGTTGTTCCTTTTCGCCTATGGAAAAGCTATTGCCTACAGCTGTATCTTTATGTATCAGCGGGTGTTTCAGGTCACCGGCATATATCACCGTGCCGGCTTTGTTCACTGTAGGATAAACACTATCGGGGTGGTTGAAAGTATAGTTGGCATAGCTGCAATGTTTGTCCATTTCACCCACAAGCTGCATGGCATTTTCAAGTTGGCTTTTGTGTTGGCTACGCCATTTTTCAAGGCGGGTCATACAATTCACATCGAACATAAACAATGAATTGAGCAATGGCCCTACCATTCCATTTTGCCTGTTATCAAAAAGATGTACCAGCTTTTTCAGTTCTGTAATAGCACTGATACTGCTGGCCATTTCTGCTTTTAACGCTGTGAGTAAAGGGGTGTTGAATTCTTCCCTAAGCACCTCATGCTGCAACTGCTCGGTTTTACCAATGGTTTTTACACTTTCGCTCACCAGGTAGTGTGACAGCTTTATCTTTTTTGTATAGCGGATATTAATACCCCAGTTAATAGCCAGCATGATGATAAGCCCCGTGTGCAATGTCTCATTCATAAAAGACAAAACAATAAACAGAACGGATAATACCGGCACAATATAGAGCAATATCGTAAAGAGCTTATTGCCCAGGAATACATCATCCAGGCCCAGCCATTGTTTTATCCTGGCTGCTGCATCCTGTTCTTCTGCATGGCGCATACCTGTTACCCGAAAGCTATGCAGGAATGCAGGTTTAGCAGCAAGTTCTTTGTTGGCCTGCTGGCGGTTCAGTATTTCATCCTGGGTTGCATAAGGGTTTTGTAAAGACGCGGCCAGTGTATCAGCCCCTGCGGTTGTTACTGTTCTATTCAGCACCTGGTATATAGAGCGGTTGCCGAATATATCCAGGTCGTAAGAGAAAGTATGGGTGGTATTTATGTATGCTTCCCCACTATAGAATGCAGTATAGTCGCCGCTCAGTGCGTTCAGTTCGTCATTCAGTAACTTTTCGTGTAGTTGCAGCCGGGTAGCTTTTTCTTTTAGTTGGCTTTGCTTGTTGAGGATGTAGAACAAAGCAGCCAACAGCAATGCCGGAATAAAGAAGAGCATATTGTTACTTTCCCGAAAGGCAAGGTACACACTGCCAGCCAGCAGCAGTATAGTTACCAGCCGCAGCCAGGCAATAGCATCGCCTTGTTTCTTTACAGTTGCGGCCTTTCCGGCAACAGACAGTAGTTGTTCATTATAATATGCTGCGGGGGATGCGTAAGTGTGATGTGTCATAATAAAAATCCTGCCTGTATGCACAGGCAGGATACTGAAAAAATTAAAAATGTGGAACCGGCGGGATTCGAACCCGCGTCCAAACATATGCCCGATAAGCTTTCTACATGTGTATTCCGGAATTTAATTTCGGATAGCTTTCGGAACCGGACGAACCTATTGCTATCCTATCTGCTTTGTTTTCATCACTTATACGCAGCTATAAATGACTATCCTGTTGAAGGATGAGTTAGGCGGCAGGAGCGTCAACAGGCAAAAGCCCGTCTGCGGCCAAAATGGTTACACTAATCTCTGATTAGGCAGCCATGGCGTAATTGTTTTCGCCATTTAAAAGTTTGAATATTCAGATTTACGTGCTAATTAAACAACGCACGACATGCTTACTTAACCTGCCCTATGCTGTCAAAACCAGTCGGCCCCAGGTAAGTTCTTTTTCAAAGAGCTAAATGCAAAAATACGAAAATAAAGGGCAAGTTATTGTTAAAACCTGTAGGGGTTATTATTTAAGATATTTAGGGTCGAGATAGGTGTAGGTTGGCTTGTCCCGTTTTACCCCGTACATCATCAGGTTGGTTTCGTACAACAGCGCCCGCTGGTTAAATATGTTGTTATCCAGGCCTGCCTTCCTGAGTATCTTTACGTACCAGCTTATATACCAAGGATATTTATTAAGCCCGCTGCCCATATCAAACTCCGGGAACTCGTTGATGCGGTAATGCTGGTTTCCCTTGCGGACAGACAAAGCAGACCGTTCATCAATAAACTCAATATTGGGAAAAAGATAGTCGAGCGACTGCGGTGTGTAGCGCCACATATCAACCGGTATGCGGTGTATGCGCCAGGAGAATGGCACACTCAACAGTAATACGCCGTCCACATCCAGCAGCTTATCTATATTCCTTGCCATGCTGAAGTTGTCTATGACATGCTCCATGATGTAATGGCAATGGATGGTCCTGAAGTTTTTTACCGGCAACAGGTCCAGGCTGTGGTCTTTGCACAGGTCGGCTACATAATCAACGCCTTCACCCCCGAATATATCAATGCCGATATACTGGTCGGGGATATTATCGCCGTGTATGTCTTTGGGCAAATACTGCTTGTAAGACGGATCAATAAGGGAGCCTATTTCAAGGCAGGGGCCATGAAGGTCATCTTTATATTGCTTAAAGAAGTTTACCGTCTGGAGCGTTGCCATATGGTGGGCCTATTTAAACAGCCTGAAAATGTCCATACCGTTTGCGTAAAGCATGAGGCCAAGCAATAGTACCAGCCCTACGGTATTTGCAGTTTCCATTACTTTATCGCTCACCTTGCGGCCGGACAGCATTTCAAATATCAGGAAGATAACATAACCACCGTCAAGACCCGGTATGGGCAACAGGTTCATTATAGCCAGTATGATAGATACAAATGCGGTCAGCATCAGGAAGTCCTGCCAGTCGAATACGGGAGAGAACATCTTACCAAAGCTTACCAGGCCACCCAGGTTTTCAGAAACCTTTACTTCGGGCGATGTAAACAGGAATTTCAAACCGTTCCAGTAGTTGCCAATCTGCTCTGATGTATAACTAAAGCCCTTGCCTATGGCTTCAATAAAGCCATATTTCACCACTTCAGTTTCAAAGTAGTTCGTTATAATATAATCGCGCTGAAAGCCCAGTATGCCATTTTCAGGTACCACACCTGCCAGCACTATCGGCGCATTGTCACGCATTACGGTAACCTCTACCTTCTTGCCCGCATTCGCTCTTTTCCAGTCTTCAAACTGGTCGTAGAAAACCATAGGGCTGCCATTACCTGCTATAATACTATCGCCTTTTTTCAGGCCCATTTCTTCGGCTGCACTTTTTTCGCTTACAACGTCTATAACCGTTGGCACCCTTGGGGTGATGACTGAAAGCCTTTGCCTTTTAGTAAGCTTGCGTATGGTACCTGCAGGCAGGGGAATATCAACGGTCTGCCCGTCCCTGATGACCTGCATGGTATTGGCTTCGTTAAAAATAATGTCTTTTACAATGCTGTTAAAACGTGCTACCGGCTGCCCGCCGACTGATACTATCTTATCGCCATCGCGCAGGCCTATGCTTTCTGCCACGCTATCTGCGGCAATACCGTACTTCGCATTTTCCGTAGGCAGGTACTCTTCGCCCCATACACCAAACACCACGGTGTATATCACCATGGCCGTAAGCAGGTTCATAATAATACCCCCCAGCATGATCAACAGGCGCTGGTAGGCTTTTTTAGAACGATACTCCCAGGGTTGCGGCGGTTGTTTCATGGCTTCTTTGTCCATGCTCTCGTCCACCATACCGGCTATTTTTACATAGCCCCCCAGCGGGAACCAGCCCAGGCCATATTCTGTATCACCTTTCTTCTTTTTGAAGAGGGAAAAGTTGAGCACATTAGGAAAAGGAAACAGGAAGTCGAAAAACAGGTAAAATTTCTCCACCCTTGTTTTAAAGAGACGGGCGAAAAAGAAATGCCCGAATTCGTGCAGTAGTATGAGTAGGGATAAGGCTGCCAATAATTGCAGAGCCTGTACGGCACCACCTGACATCAGTAAAACGGTATTCAATTGCATGTTTGACTTTTAATTTTTATCTAGGCCAGCTGGCTTTTACCGGCCAGTTCTGTAGCATAGGCACGTGCTTCTGCGTCAGACTGTTCATATTCTTCCAACGAAGGGTGTTCAATAAATGATATATGCCCCATGGTCTGTTCTATTATATCACTCATTTCTATAAAGCCTACCTTGTTTTTCAGGAAGGCGTTTACAGCCACTTCATTAGCGGCATTCATAACACAAGGCAGGTTTCCACCCTTAAACATTGCGTCTTTCGCCAGTGCAAGATTACGGAAAGTTTTATAATCAGGCTGCTCAAATGTTAGTTTGCTGTAATCTTTAAAGCTGAAGCGCTTAAAATCATTCGGTATCCTTTGCGGGAAAGTGAGTGCATATTGTATGGGCAGCTTCATATCGGGCAGGCCCAGCTGCGCTTTCAGCGAGCCATCGTTAAACTGTACCAGCGAGTGTATGATAGACTGCGGATGTACCACCACTTCTATCTGCTCATTATCCAGCCCAAACAGCCATTTGGCTTCTATCATTTCCAGCCCTTTGTTCATCAGCGTGGCGCTGTCTATCGTTATTTTGGCGCCCATGGTCCAGTTGGGGTGCTGCAGTGCGTGCGATGCTTTTACATTAACCAGGTAATTGGGCTTGCGGCCTATAAACGGCCCGCCCGACGCGGTAAGGATCACCTTCTCGATACTATCAGGATGTTCGCCCACCAGGCATTGAAATATTGCAGAGTGTTCGCTGTCAACCGGGATGATATTCACCTTTTTCTCTGTGGCCAGTTGCATCACCAGGTCTCCGGCCACTACCAGTGTTTCTTTATTGGCCAGCGCTATGGTTTTGCCTGCGTTAATAGCCGCCAGTGTAGAAGATAAACCTGCAAAGCCCACTATAGCCGCTACTACCATATCAACACTATCCCACTGCACTACTTCATCCAGCGATTTTTTACCGGCAAAAACCTTTACGGGATGCTGGCTTAAAGCTTCTTTTACTGCTGTATATTTTGTTTCGTCGGTAACAACTACTGCGTTGGGCTTAAACTTCAGGGCCTGCTCTATAAGCAATGTAGCATTGCTGTGCGCGCTTAAAACCTCTATTTCAAACAGACCGGGGTTGGCATCTGCCACCTCTAGTGCCTGTGTGCCAATAGAACCCGTACTACCCAATATTGCCAGTCGCTTCATTTGTGTGCTTTTTTATATTTGCGCAAGTAGCAAAACTAACCCCCCAGCGGGGTTTAATGTGCAAAATACTACGGTTTTTCTCAAAACCTTAACGATTAGATAAATATAAAACACCCCTGCCCGCCGTATATGATGCAGGATAAGTATTCAAAAAATAAAATTCAGGAGATGTAAAACTTATATATAAGCGGGAGATTTTAGTTTCGGAATACGGTGAATTCAAAAGGACGGCCACTGTGGTGTTTCTTTTGCGGTGGTGTTAAATCATCTGTTTTGCTGTGATATACATCCAAAAGTTCAGTAACGTTTTCTACGTGTTTATCGTTGTCCACTTTACTTACAAGGTTCATCAGGCCGTCAACATTACTGTCAAAGTTTTGCTGCCAGCTTTCTGCTACTTTTGTTGTTACCAGCAATTCGCGCGCAGTCTGCTTCATGCGGTACATTTTTACTTGTTAAACAAAATTGTTAGTATGAATGTAAGCATTTTTTTTGCCATAAGGAATAGCAAAAAAGCGTAATGTGGCAATACAGGCCGCCGGTATTTTATACTATGCTAAAGCATAGACATCAATACATACAAGTTTGTCTTTAAGTATGGCAATTTTTATGTGCCGCTACGCCCGTTTGCGAGCGATGGAGCGGCAGAGCCCTGTAACAACCTGCGCAGCCCTGCGTGTGAGATGACATTGCCCGCAGGGGTAACATGTATTTCGGGCGACCATACATCATCTTCCTGCGCCGGGGACGGCTGTGCAGCAGGGTGGATTGTTGCATTTTGTTGCAGATTTTCCCTGTTTTTATTTTCGGGCTCCGGCTGTACGGCTGTGTTTACAGGCTGTATGCCTGCTGTGGCCAGTTTTGCAGCATAGTGGCCTGCCAGTTTATTATCCAGGTCTATAGCCTTCAGCATCTGGTTGATGGTGGGCTTTACCAGGTGCGTACAGTTGCTGCAGTTTTTGCCCACAGTCATCTGCTCTATATACAGGCTGCCAGTGGCTACCTGCGCCAGTATCTCGCGCTTTCTTTGTATGGTCAGCAGTTCCTGCTTCAGCCTTGCGGCTACTTCTTCTTCCACGCGCGAGCGTATGGCCGACTGTGCTTTATTAATAGCCTCTGCCACTTCAGGCATGGCCAGCAGGCGGTTTGCCGCCGATTGTAATGACCTGTAAGAGGAACCGTGTTTTTTGTAAGCGTTCTGATAGGCGATCACCTGGTCGCCCCAGTAAAGGTATTCGGTTACGAATGCATGATGTTTCAAATTCATGGCTTTGAGTTTTAAATGGTTAAAGGAATAAGGTAAAATGCCAGCATTTTACTAAGACAAATTTACGTTATTTACTTTGTTTAGTGAAATTTATTTTTGACGAAATGAGGGTGTGGGACTGTAGTACATTTTACGCTGTGCTTATTGGCATTAGATAACTCGTCAATTTTTTTATTAAGCTGTTTTCCATTTCGAATACGTCACAGAAAACAAGATTAAGAATTGTGCCGTCTTTTTTTGTTGCCTGTACCGTGCCTTCAGCAATCACTACGTTATTCTCTTCTATTATTCGAGTGACTTTGATAATTGGTTTACCTGTAAAACCTTCATTTTCTATCTCTTTATCAAAAGCCTCTTTACCGACATGATAATAGACACCCGGTAACTCCCAAATCACATCTTCTGTAAGGCAGGAAAGTATTTTAGCATGATCGCCTGCGTTAAAACCTTCCATATATTTCTCTACAATAACTTTGTTTTTATTCATTACAGCAACTTGTTTAGTTTTTATGCAGCCGAACATTAAGGAAATGATGCACCCCAAGACTATGGCCTTTAATTGTATATTAGTTTTCATTTTTTAAATATTGTTTAAAAAAATTTGCAAGGAATCAAACATGCTAAACCAGCTTTGATATGCCCCTGATTTCTTAGCTTCTGACTCATCTACTGCCTGGTGTAAAGTAACTTTTGTTTGTGCACCAACCGGACTGAACGTAACTGTTGTCATGATAGCTTCCGGCCAGTCATTTGATTTTCCTGCTGTATTTGCACTTACTAAATCTCCAGCTTCATTAGAAAGAACCATAGAAAAAATCAATTTTTCAGGAGCGATAATTTCATGGTATGTACCAATGATCCAGCAATCCCCATGTACAGGATCATGAATGCACGAATGGAATTTCCCCCCGACTCTTACGTCAATTGATTTATATGTTATGCTGCAACCTTCCGGGGCATACCAATGTTGTAAATGCAAAGGATCTGTCCATGCTTTAAACACAGCATCAGGCATTGCATTGAATGTATGTGTAATTAAAAGCTCATTACTCTTCGCCATTTTCATTGCTTTTTATATCCATTAAATATTTATCTAACTTTTCAAAACGTTTAGCCCACTGTTTCTTAGATTGTGCTACCCATGAAACTACTTCGTCAAGCTGATCAAGTTTAGCTTCACAGAAGCGATCTCTGCCAGATTGCTTTACTATTATCAGTCCACACTCTACTAATATCCCTACATGAAGTGATACAGCTTGCCTGGTCATATCGAACTTTTCAGCTATTGAGTTTATATTAAGTGGTTGTGCAGCAATCAAATCGATAATTGCCCTTCTGGTTGGATCGGCTATTGCATGGTAAACATCTCTTCTGGCACTCATAATACGCAAGCATTTACTTGCAAATATAAGCGCAAGCATTTAATTGCGCAAAAAAATGCTTAGAATTATTTAAACAAAAACTATAATTTATTATGAGTTAAAATAATGAGACCTAAACGTTTTATAGCGTTGTGTAGTAACCTTGCAATATCGCATAAAGATTGTGCTAAAACCATACGATACTTTTTACCCACTCCAACTGTTGTAGGCTATTGGTTTTCACTTCCGTTCAGCGGATGCTGATGTTATGGGTCCGAGCAAATGCTTTAGATTACTATGTTTTTGGGATGTTTTGGTTAAGACAATTGCGTACTTAGCCATGCTTGCGCTTTTTACGTTTTTCAAGGTAATCGTCGAGCGGAATGGTTTTTTCTTTTCTTGCATTTACCTCGTCGTACAAGCGTATATCTTCTTTTTCTTCCAGCAATTCAAGCATGTGCTCGTATTCCTTTATAGGAAGTACAACCGATATCTTTTTACCGTTGGCATCAGTAATAAATCTTGTTTTTTCCATCACGTTTGTCTTTGCTGGTATAAAAATAAGAAACATTGTATAAATGCTACCAAGCCTGATATAAGCGCTATCAATAAACCCGTGGAGTATGTGGGTAACGCTCCTCGTACAGTGCTTTTACCCGGCCCAGCAGGGTATCCCTGAAGGCATCTATATTCCGCTTCTCCGTTGCTGATATAAATATGCAGTTGTTGTTGGTCTCGGTTTCCCAGCGTTTTACCAGTTGCAGCAGCAGGTCTTGCCTTACCTCGCTGTCCAGCCAGGGGTCAAAAGTGCGCTCCTCATACATGTCCATTTTGTTGAACACTGTGAGTATGGGTTTTTCAAACGCCTTCAGCTCCTGCAGGGTTTTGTTTACCACGGCCATCTGGTCTTCGTAGTGAGGGTGAGATATATCCACCACATGCAGCAGCAGGTCGGCCTCGCGCACCTCGTCCAGTGTGCTTTTAAAACTTTCTACCAGGTGGTGGGGCAGCTTACGTATAAACCCTACGGTATCGCTCAGCAGGAAGGGTGTCTGCTCGTACACTATTTTACGCGTGGTGGTGTCCAGCGTGGCAAACAGCTTGTTTTCCGCAAACACTTCAGACTTGCTGAGCAAGGTCATGATGGTGCTTTTGCCTACGTTTGTATAACCCACCAGGGCCACACGTATATATTCGCCACGCTCTTTGCGCTGTGTTTCGTTTTGCTTGTCTATGGTGAGCAGGCGCTTGCGCAGCAGGTTTATCTTGTCTTTTACCAAACGGCGGTCGGTCTCTATCTCCGTCTCACCCGGTCCGCGGGAACCTATACCACCACCCTGCCGCTCCAGGTGCTTCCACATACCACGCAGGCGGGGCAGTATATACTGGTATTGCGCCAGCTCTACCTGTACCTTGGCCTGCGCCGTTTTGGCACGGCTGGCAAATATGTCCAGTATCAGGTCGCTACGGTCTATGGTTTTTATACCCAGCACCTTTTCAATATTACCTATCTGTGAGCCGTTCAGCTCATCATCAAAAATAGCCAGGTTGATGCCTTTAGTCTTTATGTAGTCACGTATCTCTTCCAACTTGCCCTTTCCTACATAAGTTTTATTATCGGGGTGTGGCAGTTTCTGTATAAAGGTCTTTATGGTTTGCGCCCCGGCGGTCTCTGCCAGGAAGGCCAGTTCGTCCAGGTATTCCTTAGTCTGCTCTTCGGTTTGTTTGGCATGCGCCACACCTACCAACACAGCAGTTTGTTCTTCATTAATAATACTTTTTTTCTCAATCATACTTCACAGATAAAAAAGCCACCCCTTAGCACGGGATGGCTTATTGCAAAATTACGTTATTTAAGCGGATATTAAACAAGGCGTTCCTGCTCCCTCATCCAGCGTTCGGGTATATCGCCCACGCTGGCCTGCTGGTAGTCTGCATAAGAGCAGGGAATGTATGAGCCGTCGGGCATCTGCATCCACCACCTGTTGGTACGTTTGCTTTTCAGGAACAGGGTATCGTTTTCAGTGAACGATACGTTGAAGCTGAAGTATTCATTGCTATCAGTAAATGCGGCCTCGCTTTTGCGCACCAGGCAGCCATCTATAAAGTACCATACCATCTGCGCTATTTGCCTGGCAGTCATATTATGCACATCGTGCCCGGGGTTATAGCCATAGATACCCATAGACGAAAGGTGCGTACCCATACCCGCATAGCGCACCAACTGGCAGGCCTCATCGCCCGTAAAGCCATTGGGCGAACCGTTGATATTGGCCGGAGCATCGCTGTGCCTGATAGCGTTAACATCGAAACTATACATATGGCTGGCCCTGAGTACGGGCTCCATGTTTTCCATATGCTCGCGCACCACACCCAGCCTAAAAAAGTCAAAGCGGAGCCTATCTAACGTCTCCAGTATATGAGGGTGTACATAGTAGCTCTGGAAGCCTATATGGTTGTAATGGCGTATAAAGTTGGGCTGGCCGGTAAGCATATCCATCAGGAAGTTGCGTTCTGACACCTCCTCTGCTTCGTCCATATCTATCAGCATATCTGTAACGGTAGCATGTACCAGCTTCCCGGCTTTTTTAAAGGCTTCATACTGCTGCATGGTCAGGTCGTGCGGGCCACCCAGCAGCAATACTATTTTACCTGCCTGCTCCAGCTCGCACAGTACCGTCCTCAGCGCAGCTATGGTATCACGTTGTTTCGCACCTTTCAGTATGTTACCAGCATCGGCTAGTTTCACTCCCTTGTGCCAGCCATACATTTTGTACAGTTCCTGCCTGATGGCATCGGGCCCGCTGTTGCCGGCATCGCTATCGTAGCCGCCGCAGCCTACTATTACTATATCCGCATCTTCCCAGTCAAAATCATCGCCAATGGCATAGCTGATGTTGGCACCCAGTTGTGCAGGCTCGTATGTGCCGTCGGCTATTGTTTCTATAAAATGTGTCTCTGTAAAAAACTGTCTCAGGTCTTGCATAAAATATTTTGCTGCGGCTAAGATAGTTAAATGTTTATTGCAGCAATAGCTACAGGTACACATGAATAAACCTTGCCCCTGAAATGTTAAAATAAATATGTTGCAATCTCTGTAAGGCTATTTCTGTTTTAATTTTATATTTTTGGGCACTTCGGTACAGATATGGCTAGTAACAAAAAAGCAAAACCCTCTTACATATATGCAATCATAGGTATATCGCTGGTGCTGTTCCTGCTGGGCACACTGGGCTGGCTGGTACTTAATGGCCGCACCCTTACCCGTGCTTTTAAAGAAGAGGTGCAGGTACAGGTAATACTGCACGACAACACGCGCGACGAAATGATGCTGAAACTGAACGCCGTACTGGAGCAGCAGCCTTTTGTAAAAAAGACGCAAACCATTACCAAAGAAGAAGCTGCTGAAGAATTTTTCAGGAGCGGAGGCGAAGATTTTACGGAACTGCTGGATTTCAACCCGCTGTACTCTTCTATAATAGTGAACCTGGACCAGGCCTATGTAAACCCCCAAAGCCTGGAAGAAATAAAACAGTTCATCATGCAGAGCAATATAGTGCGTGATGTGTCTTACCCCAGCGTGATAGTTGATAATATGAACAGCAACTTCCGCAGGATAGGTATCATACTGGGTGTTATAGCCGGGCTGCTTTTTGTGGTGGTTATTATACTGATAGATAATACGGTGCGGCTGGCCATGTTCAGCAACCGTTTCCTGATAAAAACCATGCAGATGGTGGGCGCTACGCGCTGGTTCATTACCCGCCCCTTCGACAGGCGGGCGATACTGAACGGTCTTATCAGCGGTGTTATAGCATCTGCGGGATTGTGGGCGGTTATCGCTTTTTCAGAAAATCAGCTGGAGGCCCTGAAGGCTTTGCACAAAACATCATCTATAGTGGTGCTGATGCTGGGAATAATAGTATTAGGCATTATAATATCATTTGTGAGCACCCACCGCTCGGTACTGAAGTACCTGAAAATGCACGTGGATGATCTTTATTAAAATTTGTTCAGTAATATTGCTCTTATGTCAAAAGTAAAAAATACAACAGGTACGACAACTACGGCTTCTGCAACAACACCAAACAGGGTTGTGACACAGCATGGCAACTTTTTGTTTGATAAAACCAACTACATGTGGATGGCTGTAGGCGTGGTATTGGTTGTAATAGGCTTTATGCTGATGAGCGGCGGCAAAAGCGAAGACCCTACCAAGTTTAAATACGATGAGATATTCAGCGCTACACGCATTACAGTGGCACCGCTGATGATATTGATAGGCTTTGCAATAGAGATATATGCAATAATGAAGAAGCCTGCCAACAAAGAAGCATAGAAAAACAGGAGTTATTATAAATACTAAAGCCGCCCGGTAGGTACCAGGGCGGCTTTATTTATTTTTTATTATTTGCTTTTAATTTAGATTTTCCAGTCGTCAACGTTGTTATCATCGTTGTTAGACACTATTGAAGATGTAGTTACAGCTGACATTTCCGGTACCTCGTCAACGATAGTTTCTGTAACGGCACCAACGGCGTCGGCAGTAGCATAGGTTTCTGTATTACTGCTGCGGCGCTCTGAATATTCGCCCTCGCCTTCTTCGTCATTGTCGTGGTTAAACGCATCAAAGTCAAAATCAGGCATCAGGTCTGTTTTTACATAATCAACAGTTTCTGTCAGCGCTGCTATAAACTTATTAAAGTCCTCTTTGTACAGGAACATTTTATGCCTTTCGTAGCCATTGTCATCAAACCTTTTTTTGCTTTCGGTAATGGTGATGAAATAATCATTGCCACGGGTGGCCCTCACGTCAAAAAAGTACGTTCTTCTCTTCCCCGCCCTTATGCGTTTGCTGTAGATGCTCTCATTGTTTCGGTTGTCGCCAAAATTCTTGTTTTCGTACGCCACAGTTCTTTTGTTTTAGTTTTAATGTTTAGAGTAGTAACAAAATTAAACAAGATAGCATACTATCCAAATCTTTGCTTACTCTTAATTGTTACAATACAGCCACAAGATATATTTTTTATCTAATAAATGCCCGTAACATCAAATTTTAAAATATAATATCAGTATTTTTAATGAATTTTAATAGTCTTTTGCCCCCGGGCCTGGAAGGTACGGGGTATGCTCAGCAGGGTATCTGCATCGCCTGTAAGTATCTTTAACTCCGACTGCACTGCTTCAAATTCAGCTTCTGTAGTAATGTGATGCTCTAAAAGCGCATGTTTTATTTTTTCCAATGTCAGCAGGGCCATTTGTTTGGCAGGGCCGCCCGTACCTGCGGGCTGGGCTATCTGCACCTGCACGTCCTGCAAACCCGCCTGTTTAAGTAAAGAGGGCAACTGTATGCCCAGCTCGGCATTGCCCCCCGTCATGCTTACCAAAGCCGTGTACCATTGCACGTAGGTATCAAAAGCCCTGTTGGCCGGGTAGCAAATATGCCCCGAAAACTGGATGTCTTCTACCACTAAAATACCGCCGGGTTTCAATGCATCTACCAACTTTGCAATAACACCGGCAGGATTGTCCAGGTGAGATAAGAGATACCGGGAAAAGACTATATCGTATTGTTCCTTTTCGTCAAAAGCATAAATATCCGCCTGGCGGAATGTTATATTGGCAATTCCTGAGGCCGCCAATTCCTGCCTGTTCAGCTCTATAATGTCACCATCATAGTCTATACCGGTTACATGCCCTGTTTGCCCCACAGTCTGCGCTATGGAGTAGGTCATGGTACCACCGCCGCAACCAGCGTCCAGTACCGATAGCCCGGCAGATAATCCTGCCTTGTGCAGGGTATCCATAGAGTATTCGTTCATGGCCCGGCCCAGCACATTCAGCCTGTTTTTACCCTGTTCGCCACCGTCTATTACATATTCGCTCATTCCGGTAATGAATTAAGTATGGTTACCAAATGCTTATTCAGGTTGATAACGGCGTCGTCCATCTGCCATGCGGCACGGTTGCGCCTTTCCACGTAATTGGATACCGCGCGGATTTGAGCAAAGGGAATGTTTTCACTCAGGCATATATAATGAAATACAGCTCCCTCCATGCTTTCCAGGTCGCAGTTGTATTGCTGCAACAGGTTTTGGGTAGTGGCATCGCTACCGGTAACGGTGTGTACCGTCAGGGCATTTGCCTCCGGCAGGGAGATATTGTAGTGCTCTTTGTGTATGGGGTTATCCAGTGCCTTATTAGTAAAAGGCGGCACATCGGGGGCTATCAGCCCCATGTCAAAAATGTCTATGAACCCTTCCCCATCCTCTGCGCCCAGCCTGGCAAACCTGTCAGAACGTACAAGCAACACCTCTCCGGTAGGTATATCACGGTTAAAACTGCCAGCTATGCCGCCCTGTATGGCAAAATCATAGCTGTTTTTTGCCAGGAGCCTGGTAAGGTTATAGGCAGAGGCAACCATGCCCACCCCGGTAGCGGCAAAATGTATTTCATGCGCACCCAGCTCAAAAACAAGGGGTTGCACCTCTTTTGCCAGGGAGGCTATGTGTTTTATTGATAGGGCTATTTCAGCCTCTGTGGCTGCTGTTACCAGTATTTTCATACTACAAATAACAACTATTTTGCGTAAAAGGTTAACTAAGCCTAATTTTGCAGGATAATTAAAAGTGATAATGGTTTACCTGACGAGGGTTGAGCATTTTAATGCTGCCCATAAATTGTACAACGAGAGCTGGAGCGCCGAGAAAAACATCGAGGTGTTTGGCAAATGCGCTAATCCCAACTGGCATGGCCACAACTATGAGCTGTTTGTAACCATAAAGGGCGAACCGCATCCTGAAACAGGGTTTGTGTTTAACGCCAAAGAACTGGGCGAACTGATAAAAGACGTGATAGTAGAGCGTGTGGACCACCGCAACCTGAACATGGATGTGGACTTCATGAAAGGGAAATTTACCAGCGCGGAGAACTTTGCCATAGCCATCTGGGGAGAATTGAAACCACATATAGAAAAGGCAGGGGCACAACTGCACTATATAAAACTACAGGAGACACCCCGTATATATGTAGAATATTACGGATAATTTATAGCTGATGGCATATAATAAAACGGAAGAGTACGACAAGGACATTACGGATAAGTTGATAGAAGATTACAAGTCGGTAATAATACAACTGGGTGAAGATGCCGATCGTGAAGGTTTGCAGAAAACACCTGAACGTGTTGCCAAAGCCATGCAATACATGACGCAGGGCTATAATATGGATGCCCGTGCCATACTGAATTCAGCAAAATTCCAGGAGCCATACAGCGAAATGGTAATCGTAAAGGATATAGAATTGTATTCTATGTGCGAGCACCACATGCTACCCTTCTTTGGCAAAGCACATGTGGCTTATATACCCAACGGCTACATTACAGGCCTGAGCAAGATAGCCCGGGTGGTAGATACCTTTGCCCGCAGGCTGCAGGTGCAGGAGCGTATGACGCACGAGATACTGGACGTGATACAGGAAACACTGAACCCATTGGGTGTAGCGGTAGTAATAGAGGCCAAGCACCTGTGCATGATGATGCGCGGCGTGCAGAAGCAAAACAGCACAACCACAACATCAGCCTTCAGCGGCCAGTTCCAGACCAATACTACACGCTCAGAGTTTTTGAGATTGATAGCATCTGACCTGCACTAATATTATTCGGTAAAAAAACTTTTTCTATTATCTTTGCCGACCTTAACCGGAATAGTTCGGGACGTGGCGCAGCCCGGTAGCGCACTTGCATGGGGTGCAAGGGGTCGCAAGTTCGAATCTTGTCGTCCCGACATTATAAAAAAACCGCTCAGTGAGCGGTTTTTTCTATTGTTGCATTATTGCGAAAGGGTTTGTCCTTTTTTGTACGGATTACCCTTACCTGTCGTCAGCAGTTGCTGCAGGCTTCCGGTGAAATATTCCCTCCAGCCGTTTGAGCAATCACCAAAGCATTGCAGTTTGGCAGTAAGCCCATGGTGCGTGAGTTGTACATGTGTTTGCCCATGCTTTTCATTAATGTCGAAAATGATCTTTGTACCCGTCCATTCATTTTTATCTTCCAGGAAGTTCAGCCTGCTGTCTGTCACCAGCCATGTTATTGACCTGTTGGGCACAACATCTACCAGTTTTTGTTTTGAGTAATGCACATCTCCGAAGAAAGTAACTTCAAACTCATCATGGAGTTTTTGTGACGCACCGCTGAAGTCTTCTGACCACCAGGCTGTAACATTGTTGATAGCGTTAAACACTTCTCGCGGGTTATTATCTACCATAAACGTTGTGCTGAAATGTATATCGCCTTCTTTTGCGTTGGGCTGGCCTTTGCCTGTTGTTATCAGGCCGTAAAGACTTTGCTGTATGTATTGCGTCCATGCGTTCTCACATATCTCAAAGCATTCATATTCAGGAACCAGTCCTACGTGTGTAAGGCGTACCTGTGTTTTCCCATCTTTTTCAGATATCTCAAACACCATTTTGGTATCTACCCACTCGGTTTTGTCTTTGGTGAAATTGAAATCGTTTTCCAGTACATGCCATACTACGCGCCGGCCGGGTATAACTTCCGTCAATCTTATTTTGCAACGGTGTACATCGCGGTAATGATACTCAAACACGTCACCCTCTTTAGCGGTGCCGCCTTCTATTTCTTCAGACCACCAACCCCGTACATTGGTAATGGCATTAAAAGCTTCCATTGGTGTTTGCTGCACCAATATGGTTGTGGTAAAATCTGTTGCTGTTGTCATTTCTATATAATTTTTGTGATTGATGAAAAATTGATAAAACAAAGGTATTGGCTAAGTTGGACCCGGTCAGGGTGTGAAATAGACTTTGTGCAGGGGGGATATGGACTAAATTGTTATCTACCTTTGTGTAAAGATCCGTTATGAAGCATATAACCATTGTTGTACCTGACTGTACACTAAACCTGAACAGCATAGCCGGAGCCTATGAAATACTGAGCCGTGCAAATGGGTTCTGGCAGAAAATGGGTAATGAATCGAGGCTGACCATACAGATAGCAGGATTTATTAAAGAAGCGAAAGTAGAGGACGGATATTTTACCGTGCACCCGGTGGATATTGAAACCATTAGTAAAACCGACCTTCTTATTATCCCATCAATATTTGGTGATAGTGGCGAAGCTGTAAAGAAAAATAAAAACATTGTTGACTGGATAGCCCGCCAATACAAGGCGGGCTCTGAAATAGCGAGTATGTGTTCCGGCGCATTTTTCCTGGCAGCAACCGGGCTGATAGAAGGCAGGAGTTGCTCTATACACTGGAATTCTGTTGCAGAGTTCAGTCGAATGTACCCTAACGTTAAGATAGAGGAGGATAAAGTGATAACAGCGGAGCATGGCATATATACCAACGGGGGAGGATACTCTTTCCTGAACCTGATGCTGTACCTGGTAGAGCAGATATTTGACAGGACTACAGCCATCTTCTGCTCAAAGATATTCCAGATAGATATAGAGCGAACAGCACAGTCGCAGTTTGCTATGTTCCATATTCAGAAGGGGCATGGCGACGAACTCATCAATCGGGCACAGGCATATATTGAAGAACACCTGGACACTAAAATATCTTTTGAAAAACTTGCTGCGGAACTGGCCATCAGCAGGCGCAACTTCGACAGGAGGTTTATAAAAGCAACCGGCAACACACCGGTAGCATACCTGCAACGTGTAAAAGTAGAAGCCGCCAAAAAGGAACTGGAAAAGGGAAGGAAAAGCATTTTTGACGTGATGAGCGAAGTAGGCTATGCTGATGATAAGGCCTTCAGGGAGGTGTTTAAGAAAATAACCGGTTTGTCGCCGCTTGACTATAAAGCGAAGTACAATAAAGATGCTGCTGTGGCATAAATGATAAAGCCACCCGGTAGAGTGGCTTTAGTGCTGATTGATATTTTATATTGATTACTTCGCCAGTACCTCGTCTAGGTTGCCCAATGCTGCTTCGAACCCTTCTTTGAAACCCATTTCCAGGTATTTCTCCATAGCTTCCTGGCTTTCAAAAGATATAACCATGTTCACAGTTGTTTCATCATCGTTACCATTGAAAGTACAGTCCCAGTACATCAGCGGAAAATCATTACTGTAGTTACCTTCCTCGTCGCAAAAGCCTGTTTTGCTGGAAAGGGTAGCCATAGGAGCTACGTTTTTGTAGTCCACCCTGCAAAACTGGCCATCGCCTTCCGGGCCATTCATACTGTACAGCCACATGCCACCTGTTCGGCAATCCATCTGTTTTGTTACTGCCTTGTATGGTTTGGGTGCCCACCATTGGTCAATGATATCCGCTTCTGTCCATGCTTTCCATACTTTTTCCAGAGAGCCGTCAAAGCTCCTTTCAATATTCAGTTTTTTGTTTGCGAGGTCTTTTTCAAAGACCATAGTTTTTGTTGCCATGATTATTTATTTTTTAGATTGTTTTAAAATTTCATCCAGCTGATTAAAGCGTGTTTCCCATGTTTTGCGGAACTGCTCCAGCCATTTGTCTATTTCTTTCATTTTTTTAGGGTTTAGCTGGTAATATATTTCTCTGCCCGATTGCTCCTGTTTTACCAGTTCACACTCAGCCAATATCTGTATATGTTTTGATACAGCCTGCCTGCTGCTGTCAAAATGTTCTGCAATGGCATTAGGTGTCATAGCCTGTGTGGCTATCAGTACCAGTATTGCCCTGCGCGTGGGGTCGGCTATTGCCTGGAATACATCTCGTTTCATAATTTACATGCAACCATTTGATTGCAAATATATGCGCAATTAATCGGTTGCGCAAAATTTCGGCCAATATTTTTTGTTAAACCATTTTGCACCTGGTTTTGTTCCGTTTGGAGAAAGAAAAAAGCCGCTCGTAAAGAGCGGCTGAATATTATTCCTTCGTAATGCTTACAATTTTTCAGGCAGGCTGTACTTCCTTCCTTTGTTCTGTTCTTTCAGCCAACTTACCAGCGGGTCAAAATACTCCAGCATAGCCTTCGCATTCAGTTCTTCACCGGTGCTTTCTTTCAGCACTGTGCGCCAGTCTTTAGATGCGCCGGGGTAAGTGATTTTTTTCAGGAAGTCTCCAATACCCTTTTGTCCATAATAGTTAGTAGCGCGGGGGTCTTGTTTCAGTATGTTTTTAGCTATGTGGTTGTGTAGCTGGTACAGCAATACATAAGACAATGCATAGTCATAGTATTGAGCAGCATCATCATTAATATGCGTTTTGGTAGCCGCATCGCAATAGTTCTCGCCACGCTCATTTGGCGGCACTATACCCTGGTATTTCTTTACATACTCCCACCATTTAGCATTAAACTGGTCGGCAGGCAGGTTGTTGGTGTACAGGTCGTGTTCAAAATGGCTCATAGTACCGCAGGAGAAGAACATGAACACAACAGAGTTCATCGCTTCTTTCATCAGGCTTTGTACTTCATCGCTTTTCGCATTTGAGTCTATCAGCCCGCGGCCTACAAGGTATGGCTTCTGCATAGCCGCCAGTCCCATCATGCTGCCTATAGCCTCGTGGTAGGCACGGTTGGCACCACCGCGTAACAGTGGCGGCACATCAGGATTAGTATATGTGAGGTAGTAGTAGATATGGCCCAGCTCGTGGTTGGCAGTTTCCCACCATTCTGCGTTCGGTTCTACGCTCATAAGGCTGCGCACATCGTTGTTCAGGTCCATATGCCATGCAGAGGCGTGGTTATTTTTCTTTACGCTTGAATCGTTAGGATAAGGATACAGGCTTGATTTTGTCCAGAACACTTCAGGCAATTCAGGGAAACCTATACTGGTATATAGCTTTTCACCTTCTTTCACTATCCATTCTTTCGATTTGTTTTTCAGCGCAGCGTTGATGTCCAGTCCTTTTACCTCTACAGACGCGCTCCAGTCCTGCCCCCAGCGGTTAGACAGCCAGTGTGCAGGCAGGTAGTCAGGTACGTCTGTCACGCCATATTTCGCAGACAGGTCGTAACGCATCCAGGTGTGCAGTTCGCGGTATAGTGGATACAATTCATTCATCAGGCGCTCCATGGTTTCCATCATTTCTTTGGTCTCCATTTTATAGTCGCTCACCTGGTAGCTGAAGAAATCTTTGTAACCCAGTTCCTGTACTGTTTTGTTACGCAGGTCGCGCAGGTTTACCAGCCCGTCTTTCAGTGTAGTTCCTACTTCTTTACTCGCTTCCCATGCAGCCAGGCGCTTATCAATCGCATTTTCTGATTTCAATACTTCATCCAGGTCGTTGGTGCTTACTTTTTTGCCATTCAACATATACTGGTAGCCGTACAGTTTCTCTATCTGGTCGTTTTCGGCCTTGATACGTGCCTTTACCATATCCGCTATGGTTTGCGGGTTATTGGCAGCGCGGTACAGGATACCTTCCAGCTGTTTCACCTGCAGGTCGGTCAGCTTGTCTTTGTTCTTCATCAGCTCTGTAGCCTTGTCAATATTGGCTTTACTACCCGTGAAAGCAGCCATTTCTTCATCAGCTTTCTGCGCAGCCAGTTTGTTGGTACTGTCGCCCTCGATGATCTCTGTATTAAACTTCCACTGCGCTTCGCTCGATTGGGTGTAGAGCTTCACATACTCTGTAGTATAGCTGTCAATGAAAGCCTGTGCTTCCTGTTGCACATCCGATCCGGAAGATTTCTTGCCATCTCCGCAAGAGCTGAATAAAATAACCGAGAGGCATATAGCCGAAACGATTTTTCTCATATAGTTTTGATTTTGCATAAAAATAGCAGATTATTTCAATTCGCCCTATTTGTATAATATTACAGCATGCAGCACTGGGAGTTGTTATTGTTCTTCTTTGTCATAGCCTTTGTATATGCTTCCGTAGGCTTTGGTGGTGGTTCCAGCTACCTGGCATTACTGGCTATGTATGCACTACCATTCCAGGAGATGAGGCTGACTGCACTGGCTTGTAATATCATTGTAGTAACGGGTGGTACTATTGTTTTCATTCGTAACAGGCAGGTAGATTTTAAGAAAATAATACCCCTGGTATTGCTTAGTGTGCCTATGGCATACCTGGGCGCAACGGTGAAAATAAGTGAAAGGACATTCTTCATAGTACTGGGTGCGAGCCTTATAGTAGCCGCTATTCTTTTATGGATAAAGACCAATAGAAAAGATGAAGCGATACATGCAAAGTCAAATGTTATTAAAGATGGTGTGCTCGGTGGGAGCATTGGTTTCCTGTCGGGCATGGTAGGGATAGGTGGGGGCATATTCCTGTCACCCTTGCTCAACCTTATTAACTGGGATACGGCACGAAAAATAGCCGCAGCGGCCGGCATATTTATATTGGCCAACTCCATAGCTGGCATAGCGGGACAATTAACACAACTACCTGCCGATGTCAACTATAAGCGGATTATATTGTTATGTTTAGCAGTGTTTGCAGGCGGGCAACTGGGTTCACGCACAGGTGCGGTAAAGTTTAACCTGCTGATGATAAGAAGAGTGACAGCGGTATTGGTATTAGTAGCCGGAGTAAATGTGTTGCTCAAATATCTTTAAGTAATATTGCAGTATGGAAGTGAAAGTATTGGCATTTGGCATAGCTAAGGATATTTTCGGGGGAAGGGAAATTGTAGTGCCTGTTGGCGGTGCAACTGTAGAAAGCCTGAAAGCAGAACTGGAGCAACGATATCCCGGGCTGAAAGAACTGGCATCTTATATGATAGCTGTAAATGACGAATATGCAGATGGTCATGTTGCTATTCAGGCAACAGACGAGATAGCGATTATCCCACCTGTAAGTGGAGGTTAGTTATGATAGAAGTAAAAATTTCAGAAACACCATTGGATGTACAGCATTGTATATATGCGGCCCAGTCGCGGGAGAGTGGCGGTATCAATGTATTTATCGGCACGGTGCGTTCTGCTACGGAAGGTAAGCATGTGGAAATGCTGGAGTTTGAAGCCTATGGCAGAATGGCTGAAAAAGAAATAGAAAAGATAGCCCACCTGGTAAAAAAGGAGTGGCCGGTTAATAACATAGTAGTCCACCACCGCACAGGGGCATTAAAGGTGGGTGAAATAGCAGTAGTGATAGCTGTATCGGCAGCGCATAGGGACGCTGCCTTTGCTGCATGCCGTTATACCATAGATATGCTGAAACAGACAGTGCCCATCTGGAAAAAAGAAATTTTTGACGATGGCGAAACATGGGTGGCAGCGCATCCTTAATTTTACGTTGTGAATTCCCCATATATTTTTACCTCAGCACGTTTAGGATTCAGGAATTGGTCGATAGCAGATTTGCCCGTTATGGCTGCTATTAATTCAGACCCGGCTGTAATGGAGTATTTTCCGTCCGTTCAAACTGAAGAACAGACAATTGAATTTATTGAACGAATGCAATTCCATTATGAGCAAAAAGGCTATTGCTATTTTGCTGTAGAGCGGTTGGATACTAAAAAACTGGTAGGTTTTACAGGCTTGATGGAGAAAACCTTTGAGTCTGACTTTACGCCTTGTATAGATATAGGCTGGAGACTTGGGCAAAACCACTGGGGGCAAGGGTTTGCAACAGAGGGTGCGAAAAGATGCCTTGAGTTTGCATTTGAAGTAGCAGGACTGGATGAGGTGGTTGCCATCTGCCCTGAAATAAACCTGCCATCAGAAGCAGTGATGAAGAAAACAGGCATGCAGAAAATCAAAACATTTGAACATCCGCTGTTAAAAGATGATGAACGCTTAAAGACCTGCCTGTTGTACAAGATAAACACTAACATAGCAGAAGTATAACCCCGTACTACCCTTTGCCATTTTCTCTCTATCTTTCAGGCTGCAATGGCTGTAAAACAAATACCGGTAACAGAGTTCTGGGAACTGCGCAGGAAACACCTTGTGCTGGACGTGCGCAGCCCCGGAGAGTATGCACACGCACATGTTCCCGGCGCTGTGAGCCTGCCATTGTTTACCGACGAGGAAAGAAAAGTAGTGGGCACTGCCTACAAACAGCAAAGCCGTGAACAAGCCGTGAAGATAGGGCTGGATTACTTCGGCCCGAAGATGCGCAGCATGGTAGAGCAGGTAGAACACCTGATGCAGGAGCGTACAGATAAAACCGTACTGGTGCATTGCTGGCGTGGTGGCATGCGTAGCGCAGGCGTTGCATGGCTGCTGGAGTTGTATGGGTTCAGGGTGCTTACTTTGTCCGGCGGGTATAAAGCCTACCGTGCTATGGCAAGGGTACAGTTCGAAGTAGATTACCCTTTTAGCGTCATTGGCGGGTACACCGGTTCAGGTAAAACACTGGTGCTGCAGGAGTTAAAAAAGACAGGGCAAAAAGTAATAGACCTGGAAGACCTTGCCAAACATAAAGGCTCAGCATTTGGCGCAATAGCGGGTGTGGTTGCCCCCACGCAGGAAATGTTTGAGAACCTGCTGGCAGAAGAACTGTATGAAATAAAACGGAAAGGCAATGCAGATGATACCATATGGCTGGAAGACGAAAGCCAGCGCATAGGCGGCATCAACCTGCCTAATGCCTTTTGGGATAACATGCGAAGTGCACCCGTCTGTTTTCTTGAAATACCTTTTGAAGAACGACTGAAACATATAGTAGAAGAATACGGCAACCAGGATAAGACACAACTGCACGAAGCGATAATAAGGATACAGAAACGTCTGGGCCCGCTGGAAACAAAGACAACCTTAGAATATTTAGCACAAGACAATATAACAGAAAGCTTCAGGATACTGTTGAAGTATTACGACAAGCAATACAACAAAGCATTGCAGAAAAGAGGCAATCCAGGTATGTCGGTTGAAAGGATAGATTGTGAATATGTAAACGGGCTGGTGAACAGTAAAAAAATAATAGCATGGAAGAAAGCAACGAAGCAATAAGACTGACACAATATGCACATGGTGCCGGCTGCGGCTGCAAAATCGCACCAGCCGTATTACAGGAGATATTGCAGAGTAATACCATCATGCCTGATAATGATAAACTGCTGGTAGGCAACAGCAGTAATGATGATGCCTGTGCATACGATATGGGCAACGATATGGCACTCATCAGCACGACAGATTTTTTTACACCAATAGTTGATGATGCGTACGACTTTGGCAGGATAGCATCTGCCAACGCCATAAGCGATGTATATGCCATGGGCGGCAAACCTATACTGGCCATAGCAGTGTTGGGCTGGCCGGTAGAAAAACTGCCTGCAAACCTTGCGCAGCAGGTGATAGAAGGCGCAAGGGCTATTTGTGCTGAAGCCGGCATACCACTGGCGGGTGGCCATAGTATAGATGCGGCAGAGCCCTTCTTTGGACTGGCGGTAAACGGCATCGTTAACATCCCACACCTGAAGAGGAACAATACTGCACAAGTGGGCGATGTACTGCTACTGACAAAACCCATAGGTGTGGGCATACTTTCTACAGCACAAAAACGTGGCGTAATAACACCCGAACAAAAGAAAACTATGGTGCGCCAGATGGTAGCGCTGAATAAAGTGGGCGAAGCGCTGGGGCTGGTAACAGGCGTACATGCTATGACGGATGTGACAGGTTTCGGTCTGCTGGGGCATCTTATAGAAATGGCAGAAGGCAGCAATACATCGGCAGAGTTATTTTATACTAAACTGAAGATAATAGATGGCGCCGCCGAATACCTGAAACAGCGTGTAGTACCTGATGCTACCTACCGAAACTGGAATGCCTACAGCAGTAAGACAGCTTTTGAAGCGGGTGTTGATGTGATGCAGGCATTCAGCCTGCTGCCCGACCCGCAAACCAACGGAGGGCTGCTTGTAGCTGTTGCTCCCGCTGCGCTGGAAGAAGTGAGGAGTATATTTCTTGCCCAGGGCTTAGGTGATTATATAGAACCGATAGGGCAAATGGCTGAGCAAGGTGAGAAGGTGGTGATGGTAAAAGTGTATTAACTATCACCTTAGCCGTATCACCCATCCGCTTGCTCTCAAAAAGTCCTTCTGCCAGAGTATTTCTTGTTATGAGAGGTTTTCCATCCTCATCTTCCGCACTTCCATTTGGAATCCGGCATGTATTTCAGAAATTTTTTGTAGATTTTTTTTGTAATTACGAAAACAATCGTACTTTAGTACGACAAACATCGTACAATGACACAGGATATACATATAACAGAAGCAGAACTGGAGATATTACAGGTGCTTTGGGACAAAGAGCTGGCTACAGTAAAGGAAGTACACGAAGCGCTGAGCGAAGGGCGCGAGGCGGGATATACCACCACGCTGAAACAAATGCAGGTGATGTACGACAAGGAACTGCTGACACGCGACGACAGCCGCAGACAACACGTCTACTTCCCCAATGTGGATATAAAAAAGGTGCAGCGCAAGTTTATGGACAAAGTGATGAAAAACCTCTTCAGCGGCAGTGCGGGAGAACTGGTGATGAGCGCCCTGAGTAATTATAAAACCACACCCGAGGAGCTGGAGCAGATAAAAACCCTGATAGATAAAGCCAAACAATCTAAAAAACGTTAGTTATGATACAGCAAACAGCACCTATTGTTGTTGCCGCATTATTACAGTCTGTATATGCGGGAGCCATTGCCTACGCGGCCTTGAGGATAGTTACAGGCACCCTGCCTACATTACGTCCCATAATAAAATATTACCTGTGCAATATTCTGCTACTAATACCGTTAATAGCTTTTGTACAGCCGCTGTTTAGTTTGCGCGCTGTATTATTCGCAGCCCCCGTACTCCCGTCTGAGCCTTACACTGTAGTAAACAATATAGTCACCACACCATACACTCCGGGCATGGCCACTAATACGGCTTCACCCGGAGCTTCTTTTTCTGTACAGAGCCTGTGGAACGATATCAACCTGGCTATTATGGAGTACAGCAACATCATCATGATGGTGTACCTGGCCGGACTGGTATTATTCGCCACAAGGCTGATGGTGCAATATATAACAACGCGCAGGTTGAAAACTGAAGGCATCGCCCCAGCCACACACACATGGCTGAGCCTGCTACACGATACAAAAAAAAGACTGGGCGTAAAGGGTAATATAGGGCTGGCTTTTACTACCCGCAATATCTCCCCGTGTATCATAGGCCATGCAAAGGCCCTGATACTGATACCCGTAAGCATGGCCAACAACCTGAGCACTGAACAGGCAGAGGCCATACTGCTGCATGAACTGGCGCATTACAGCCAGTACGACCACTACGTTAATATAGCTACACAATGCATCAACTGCATTTTGTTCTTCAACCCTTTTGCCTGGTTGATAATACAACATGCTAACAACCAAAGAGAACTATCATGCGATAATACAGCAGCACGCCACGACCGAAGTATAGAGCTGGCGGAAACCCTGGCCATGATAGCCAGTATGCGGCTGAGCGAAAACAACCTGTCGCTGAGTGCGGCAAAGGGAGGTAAGTTGCTGAAACGCATACAGACGTTGCTACAGGTACAGCCGGCCCCCGACAACGCTAACAGGGCTATACCCATAACTATAGTGGGCGCTGTAGCAACAGTACTACTACTGGTAACGGCTAATAATAAAATCTATTCTACAGAAAAAGATAACCTGAAAGAAAAGCTACGCAAGATAAGCCGGCAGATGTATGATGAAGGCAACTTCCGTTATGTGTTTGTAGATGCCGTGGCTGACAGCCTGGTGAAGCTACCTTTTAAAGGAGAAGTATTGTACCTGGGCGACCAGTACTGGACCATGAACGTGAGTAACGGCTACAAGGCGATAAGCAAACAACAGCAGCAACAGTATAAAGAAAAGCTGAAAAACTTCCTGGTGATGAACGGCGAGGATGAGTACGCCCCCCTACATTTTGGAACATTGCCCGGTAATAGTACTGTAACCCTGTATGATGTACTGAATGAAACATCCGCCTTCAGAACTATAACACCGGCAGACAGGTACGAAGCAGGAATGACCTTTAATGCATGGGCTGTGATATTCACCATCATGAATGAAGACAGGCTGGTAAATTACAATATGGATAAGTTCACCATGGAATATGGCAGTAATGGTATCAGCATTAACAATAAAAAACTGACGGGTGATATGGATGTGAAATACAGGCAGTTGTTCAGGGATGAACTTGGACTTGACCTGGATAAGAACGAAGTATCCGGAAGGCTGAACAAGGCAGACCTGCATAAATACCTGGTAAGTAACGATGTACCGACTGGCGGGGCTTTACCAACAATATCACCGATACCGCCTATACCCCCATTACCGCCCTTTGCAAAATCATCGGGAGACGATATTATGCTGGCGGAAATGCACAAAGACGGCCTGCTGGACACTAACCGAAAGGTGATGATCATACATACACCGGATGACACATGGGTGAATGGATACCTGCTAACAGCGACCATGAAAGAAAAGTACAACGCTGTATTTATGCAGCAAAATAAAGAACTGCGGGAGCACAATGATTTCAGCATGGTGATGACGCATAATGAACAACTATCATACCCTGCATACGAAACACTGAGCGGCCGGAAGCACCTGCGCAAACCGGATAAGAATGAAAAGATATGGCTCGATAAAAAACTGGCACAACATGAAAAAGCCATGGAACTGCATGAAAAGGCGCTGATACAGCATGATAAAGCTGTATTGCTACATGAAAAGGCGCTGATACAACATGATATAGCTTTAGCCGAACATGAAAAAGCACTGGAGCAACATGAGAAAGCACTGAAGCAACATGAGAAAGATGTAGCCGAACATGAACGCCTGCTGAAAACAGATGAAAAATACCGGCAAGCGCTGGAAGAAAAAGAGAAGTTTAAAAAACAACAGGAGAGAAAGAAAAACAATAAGGATAATAAAAAACATGGCGCTATCATGGATGCTTTGAAAGCTGACAAACTGATAGACGATAACAATTACTACCTGGTGGAATATAAAGGCGATGGTATTTATATAAATGCCAGGAAACTAACAGGCAGGATGGCAGCTAAATACGAACCAATGTTTGAACGCGCCGGCTATAAAAAAGGCGAGATGAAATTTGAACGCATACCCGGCGGCCTTGCTGTGCCCGACCGGAAAGTTGGCAACAGTACAGTACACTTATACACTTACGGCGACAATCTGCCCGCTATAGCAGAAAAGATGTTTACCGAAGGGAACCCCAACTTTGTACTGGCTTATGCGATACATGACGGCCTGCTGAAACAACGCGAGTCTTACAACATCATGTACAAGAACGGCAAGGTATTATGGCAGGGGAAGCCGATGGCGGTGCCTATGCAGGCTAAATACAGCAAGCTAATGGAAGACTTCCTGAAAGCGCACGGTAGCGGTGCTACCGAGTACAATACAAGCGGTGAAGGTATTACGGCAAAAGAACTGAATAACCCCGGATCATCTATAAGGCAAGAGCGAGTTGCGGGCTCTTTTCATTCTAAAGGTGGTGATGACTATGTCCGCAGGGTAATACGACTAATGGCTGGCGACAAGCTGCTGGATACCAACAAAGCATACAGCATGAAATATAATACACGCGGCCTTTATGTGAATGGCGAACAATTAAGCAACCATGTTGCTGCAAGGTATGAACCCATACTAATAAAAGGTATGGGATATAAGCCACGCCCCAATACGGGAGACGGGGTAAGCTTTTCAAGCAAACCAGAATAAAAAAAGAGCGGCACATGCCGCTCTTTTTTTATTCTCATTACTTAGCTTAAAAGAAATTGGTTTTGCGGAGGATAATGCATGTAGTTATCCCAATCTACAGAGAATACTTTTTTCAGGTTATCAACCAGCCCGTTGATTGTATTTGCCTTCAACATATAGTAATTAGCCCCACTGCGGAAACAGTCTTCCATTATTTTTTTAGCAACGTTAGACGTAAACATTATAACGGGCATATTGTCGTAATCGCGGTTTTTACGAATCTCGTTGATACAGGCTACCCCATCCTTACATGGTATGTTTATATCCAGGAAAAGAATGTATGGAACTTTCTCCTTGAGCATTACAAACAACACTTCTCCGTCTTTTGCATGTCTCAGTGTATAAGGCAGGGCTACGTTTGCCATAGCTATTTCAAAAATAAGTACATCGTCATCATCATCCTCCGCCAGGATAATATCCCTTTTCACTAATGTTTCTTCCATACAATCAATAATATTTTAACTTAAATAAAAATAGGCATTTCTATGCAAACAAATGTACTACCAACATAAATTAAAAAACGAAATAAATATGTATTTTGTTTAATTTTTGGCATATATCTTTGTTATAAAAGTAAACAGTATCACAAAACTATGCCGCCGGTACCGGTTGTAAGAATATATTGTCAATCAGCCTTACATTCCCTACCCTTGCAGCTATCAGGGCTATCATAGGGCGGCTGTTATCATAGTCGGGCAGCAATTGCATAGTACGTGCATCAGCCAGGGATACATACTCCGGCTGCAATCCCTTTTCTGTCATAATGTCCATACATTCTTTCTGCACCTTGGCAAAAGTATCTATACCTGCTTTAGCCTGTACAGATACAAGGCACTGGTACAGCAGGTTAGACAAAGCCCTTTGCGGGTCTGTAAGCCTGCGGTTGCGCGAGCTCATTGCCAGCCCGTCATCTTCACGTACTGTTGGGCATATTACCACGTCTATATGTTGTAGTTCCGGTATTTGTGCAGCTACATGTTTTATGACCATTACCTGCTGGTAGTCTTTCTGGCCAAGGTATAGCCTGTGCGGCATAACAATATGCAGCAGGCGGGCTACCACCTGCCCCACTCCTTTAAAATGGCCGGGACGGTTTGCCCCCTCCAGCACAGTATCTATATAGCCCAGCTCATACACAGGTGGCTGTGATGAGCCCGGTGGGTAAATCTCATCAGCATGGGGAATAAATACCACATCGCACCCCGCTTGCTCCAGCATATGTATATCCTCTTCTATGCTTATGGGGTATGCGTCAAAATCCTTCTTGTCATTAAACTGCGTAGGGTTTACAAAGATGCTGACCACTGTTACATCTCCGTTACTGCGTGCATGCTCCAGCAGGGATACGTGTCCTTTATGCAACGCACCCATAGTAGGTACAAAACCTATGGAATGGCCTTGCTGCCTGTGGTTACTTAGATAAGCTGTTATATCAGCTATTTTTTTAAATATGACCATTTATATAGTATAGAGCGCTTTAAAAAGCGCAAAGTAAAGGTTGTAAATTAATATTTTCGTAATTTTGCATTCACTTTTGTAAAATACCTTCTTTAAATTAACTAATACACAAGCATGTCAGAAGACAAAAAACGTGTCTTAATTATAGCCAGCGAGCTATCTCCTTACGTGGAATTAACCGATTTCGCACAACTCCTTAACACCCTGGCTGTAAAAACATTTGATAGCGGTATTGAAGTAAGGATAATCATGCCACGGTTCGGTACCATAAACGAGCGCCGTCACAGGCTGCACGAGGTTGTACGCCTGTCAGGCATCAATATAATTATTGACAAAGACGACTACCCCCTTATCATCAAAGTAGCATCATTGCCTAATGCCCGCCTGCAGGTATATTTTATGGATAATGAAGACTACTTTAAGCGTAAATCAGTATTTACAGACGATAAAGACCAGTTTTTTGAAGATAACGGTGAGCGCATGATATTCTTCTGCAAAAGCGCATTGGAAACAGTTAAGAAATTTGGCTGGCCGCCGGATGTGATACATTGTCACGGCTGGATGACATCCCTCGTGCCGTTATATCTGAAAACAGTTTATAAAAAAGAACCTGTATTCAATTATTCAAAAATAGTATATACAGCACAAAACCCTCAGTTTCAGGCCTCGCTGGGCGAAACCTTCCCCAGGAAAGCGCTGATAAGCGGCGATATTAAGGATAAAGACCTGGAAGCCTATAAAGGCAACGACAATATGGGGCTGACAATGGGCGCCTGTAAATATGCAGACGTAGTAATATTTGGCGATGACAATACAGACAAAGCTATAGCAGATGAAATAAAGCCCAGCAGATATAAGAAAGTTGTGAAATATGATGAAGGCTGGAAAGAAGACATTACACCTTTGTTAGACTTATATAAAAGCTTAACACAGTCTTAGAATACTTTTTATCACTTTCGCAGAAATCATTACTTCTTTTGAAACCACGCTTATTTTCAGTACCGGTTATATTCCTGTTGACAGCTGCTATTTTTACACTGAACAGTTGTAAGGAGGAAACAATAGTAAAAGCCAATATAGCTCCCGGTGCCAACGACCTGGGCACAGAGTCTGTTGGTGACACACTTACCGTTATCAGCAAAACGGTATTTCTGAACCATACAAAAACAAGCGAAAAACTTATAGGGCTGCCTGTTGTGCAGGCACTGGGCAATATTACAGACCAGTTTTTTGGCAGGACCACGGCAGGGATGTACTTCCAGGTGTTGCCTGGTATAAATGATTTTAATTTCTCTGCAGGGAATTATACTATTGACTCAGCAGTATTAATCCTGCCGTATTCAGGCTTTAGCTGGGGCAACCGTACTGACCCAAAGCCGCAGAAGTTCCAGGTGTTTCGTGTAACTGAGCCTATGAGCGCTACTACCGACTACTACAGCGACCAAAGCCTGAAGGTAGGCAACGAGGTGTTGGGTGAAGCTATAATTAACCTGCAATCTGCACTGAAAGACACACCTGTAGTAGGGGGCAACAACACAGGTTATAAACACCTGCGCATACCCCTGAGCCAGAATTTTGTGAATGAAGTGCGGGGCATGGTGCCTATTGTAAATGTTGATGATTTCGCAGCACGGTTTAACGGCTTTTATGTAGCCCCCGACAGTACTTATAATTTCAATAATGGCGCAGACCAGTTGCCCTACATACTTTTTGACGGTGGCAGCGACTATTCGCGCGTTGCTATAGCATTTTACTATCATGAAGACGGCAGCACGGAATCCAAGACGGTATTCTTTAACTACCTGCGCGATAAAACAGCCAATTATAACCGCATCAGCAGGAACTTTACAGGCTTCCCTGCACAGAACCTTATAGAAAGGTACAGCCAGACACTCAACACATCTGACGATACCGTACTGTTGCAAAATGAGCCAGGCTGCGCTATAGACATACGCATACCTAACCTTAAAAACCTGCCAGTATCATCTATACTGAAGGCGGAACTGGTTATTACTAAAATAAGCAGCGGCGTGGCAACAGACAGCCTGCCGGAGCCAAACCGCATAACACCTGTTGGTATAGATGAAGCGGGAGCAGAATATGAAATACTGGACTATACAGGGTCTGATATAACGGCTGCGATATTCTTTGTAGATGGTAATAAACGTTCTGAAAAAGATGCATCGGGAAATACTATTACCACATATAGAATTAACATACCCCGAGAGGTTCAAAAGGCTATCATAGATAAACGTAATGAATTACATTTGCGGATAAAAGGCACTAAAGGTTTCCCCGGGGCATACAGGCTTGTGGCCGGCGGCAGGAACCATAGTTCTTACAAAATGCAATTGAACGTAGTTTACGCCAAACCAAATTAAAAAAATCATCCATTATGTGTGGCATTGTTGGATATATAGGCAAGCGTGAAGCATTTCCTATATTGATTAAAGGCCTGAAAAGGCTTGAATACCGTGGCTATGACAGCGCAGGTGTAGCACTGCTGAATGGCGACCTGTCTATTTACAAAAAAGCAGGTAAGGTAAGCGAACTGGAAAAAATAACAAATGGGCAGAAGGTAGAAGCCACAATTGGTATAGGACATACACGCTGGGCCACACACGGAGAACCTAATGATGTGAATGCACATCCCCACCTGTCACAATCAGGCAACCTTGCTATCATTCACAATGGGATTATAGAAAACTATGCCTCTATAAAAGCTGAACTGAAAAAGCGTGGTTATGTATTCCACTCTGATACAGATACCGAGGTATTGGTAAACCTGATAGAGGAAATACGCAGTAAAGACCAGCCTGTGCTGGAAGATGCAGTACGCGTAGCGCTAAACCAGGTAGTGGGTGCTTACGCCATAGTAGTAATAGACAAAACCAACCCTGACCAGCTGATAGCAGCCCGCAAAGGCAGCCCGCTGGTGATAGGCATAGGCGATGATGAGTTTTTCATAGCATCAGACGCGTCGCCCATAATAGAATATACCAAGAATGTCATTTACCTGGACGAGCAGGAGTACGGTGTAATAAACCGCGATGGTAGCTATACCATCAAAACCCTGGGTAATATAAAAATGACACCCGCTATACAGGAACTGGAGCTGAGCCTTGAAATGATAGAGAAAGGCGGCTTTGAGCATTTTATGCTGAAAGAAATATATGAGCAGCCCAAAGTAATAGCAGACTGCCTGCGCGGCCGTATGAATGCCGCACAGGGATGGATAAAGCTGGGTGGACTTTCTGAATATATTAACCGCATAGATAAGGCAGAACGTTTCCTGATAACCGCATGCGGCACATCATGGCATAGTGGCCTGATAGGTGAATACCTGATAGAAGACCTGGCGCGCGTGCCTGTAGAGGTAGAATACGCATCAGAGTTCAGGTACCGCAACCCCATTATCAACGAAAGCGATGTAATACTGGCCATATCACAAAGTGGAGAAACGGCTGACACACTGGCCGCTATAGAGCTGGCAAAAAGCAAAGGCGCACTGATATATGGTATATGCAACGTAATAGGCTCATCTATAGCACGCACATCTCATGCAGGATCTTACACGCACGCAGGACCAGAAATAGGGGTCGCATCTACAAAAGCATTCTGTACGCAGATAACTATACTGACACTTATTGCCCTGCAGATAGCACAGGAAAAAGGCACCATTCCTACATCTAAACTGCGCGAGATACTATACGAACTGGAAAACATCCCTAACAAGATAGAAGAAGTGCTGAAACTGGATGACCAGATACGCGAACTGGCGGCACAGTACAAGGACGCTAAAAACTTCCTGTACTTAGGAAGGGGCTATAACTTCCCGGTAGCACTGGAAGGGGCGCTGAAGCTGAAAGAAATATCATATATACATGCAGAGGGCTACCCTGCTGCTGAAATGAAGCACGGCCCTATAGCATTGATAGACGAAGAAATGCCCGTAGTTTTCCTGGCTACTAACCAGAGCGCATACGAGAAAATAGTATCGAACGTGCAAGAGGTAAAAGCAAGGAAAGGCAGGATAATAGCAGTAGTGCATAAGGGTGATACAATGATACGTGAGTTGGCAGACCATGTGATAGAAGTGCCGGAGACAGAAGAGATATTATCTCCACTCATCAGTATTGTGCCATTGCAGTTACTTGCATACCATATAGCAATCATGCGCGATTGCAACGTAGATCAGCCAAGAAACCTGGCAAAGTCTGTAACGGTAGAATAGTAGAATAATAATATAGCGATATAAAAAAAGCGAGGATAGATAATCCTCGCTTTTTTTATATCGCTAAGCATTTGTTATTGTTGCCAGTTTTTTATGATAAGGCGGCCAGTATAATCAAGCCTGTGCATCCACACATTTTTATTACCAGCAAAATATTCGTCCACTGCTTTTTTTGCGCCTTCCCAATGGCCGTAATCATCTATTACCAGCACGCCATTTTGCACCAACAATGGGAATAAGTGTAATAATTCATGTTTAGTGGATTCATACCAATCTGTATCAAGTCGCAGCAATGCGATCTTCTCGGGTAATACTCCAGGTATAGTATCTTCCACCTTTCCTTTTATCAACTCTATCAGGCTGGTATCATAGCCGGTAGATTGCATATTCTGCCTAACCTCATCAATTTTAGACAAACACCAGCTATTAGTTTCATCAGACACTACAGCTGCTTTCCATTCTTTATTTGCTTCTTTTCCGTCCAGCTGTGTGGGTGCACTCATTCCTTCGTAGGTATCGTACATATATAGTTTCCTGTCCCGCACACCATGCAACATAAGTGTTTTTAGAATTACCATGCTGGAACCGCCGCGCCACACACCACACTCTACAAAATTTCCCTGTATATTATTATTAACTATATAATTAACAGCACTGTACAAGCCGTAACATCTTTCTATAGAAGTCATTGTATATGGCTTCACCTCATTGTATAATTTCAGGAAAACCGGATCTTCATTTAGATCCATTTGTGTTTTCTGAATGCCTTCTTTGGTAAGCTTTACTAGCTTAAGGTTAAAATTTTTCAGGATATTATTTATTATCGCCATGTTCCTAAATGAGTATCATAATATTACAGTCACTGGTATAAAACAGTGAGCTAGATTAGCGATAAAAATACATAATAATATGCTATCGTAAAAAATAATTGACTTTACTGCACAAATTGCGGGTTTAATATATTTATAGTTATATAGCAGTTAGCAAAATCATTCTTATCTTCGCCAGCAATAAAAAACTAATTATAAACAATGCCATATTTATTTACATCAGAGTCCGTATCAGAGGGACATCCTGACAAAGTAGCTGACCAGATATCAGATGCATTAGTTGACAATTTCCTGGCCTGGGACCCTAATGCAAAGATTGCCTGCGAAACGCTGGTAACTACCGGGCAGGTGGTGCTGGCAGGAGAGGTAAAATGTAATACTTATATAGACGCCCAAAATATAGCCCGCGACGTGATAGCAAAAATAGGCTACACGAAAAGTGAGTATATGTTTGAGGCCAACTCTTGCGGTGTATTGTCTGCTATACACGAACAGTCTCCTGATATTAACCAGGGTGTAGATAAAAAGAAAAAAGAAGATCAGGGTGCCGGCGACCAGGGTATGATGTTTGGCTATGCTACCAATGAAACGGATAGCTATATGCCACTGGCGCTGGATATGGCACACCTGCTATTGCGCGAGCTGGCAGCTATACGCAAAGAAGGCAAACAAATGAAATACTTGCGTCCTGATGCAAAGAGCCAGGTAACACTTGAATATAGCGACGATAACAAACCTGTGCGTATAGATACAATAGTTATCTCTACACAGCACGACGATTTTGCCGAAGAAAAGAAAATGCAGGCGACCATAACCAAAGACGTCCTGAATATACTGATACCAAGGGTTATAAAAAGCTACCCACAATATAAGAGCCTGTTTAACAAACAGATAAAATATCACATAAACCCAACGGGTAAGTTTGTGATAGGTGGCCCTCACGGCGATACAGGCCTTACAGGCCGCAAAATAATAGTAGATACTTACGGTGGTAAAGGCGCTCATGGTGGCGGAGCCTTTTCAGGTAAAGACCCAAGTAAAGTTGACCGCTCTGCTGCATATGCAACACGCCATATAGCTAAAAACCTGGTAGCTGCGGGTGTATGCGACGAGGTACTGGTACAGGTATCTTACGCTATAGGTGTAGCACAACCTATGGGTATATATGTAAACACCTATGGTACTTCTAAGGTGAATATGAACGACGGGCAGATTGCTAAAATAGTAGAAAAGGTGTTTGACATGCGCCCGTATTTCATAGAACAACGCCTGAAACTGCGCCAGCCTATGTATAGCGAATGTGCTGCATACGGACATATGGGCCGCAAGAACGAAACTGTTACCAAAGAGTTTACCAGCGGTGATGGCAAAACCAAAAAGGTAAAAGTCGAACTGTTTACCTGGGAGAAACTGGACTTTGTGCCACAGGTGAAAAAAGCGTTTAAGCTAAAGTAAGCTGGACTGTATAATAATAAAGCCCCTGCAAATGCAGGGGCTTTATTATGCCTGATAAGATGTGAATAGAACAAACTATTATAGCTTGATAATTTTCAAATTGCTTTTCAACCCGGGATTGTCAGAATCAATTCTGAAAATATAAATGCCCGGTACAGTAATCTCACTATCGAATTTAATAGAATTCTTGCCTGAATTTAAAGAGTGAAGTTCTCTTTTAATTTCCCGTCCGTCCTGGCTGTAAACAACAATAGAGAGGTTTGCTGCTTTGCTTGTTGGTACCTCTAAGTTGATTACACTTTCCTGCTGAGTTAAAACTGTAGGATATACATTTATACCTTCTTTTTCTATATTATTGACACCTGTAGTTCCACGTTTATATTCAGGATTTGCTGGGTCGCAATCCCGAACCATAAAACTTCCTCCCGCAGTTGGAACCAAAGACACTCGACCTGATATATTGGCGTCTGAAAATGTATAGGAAGTTGGAGATAAGTGCAAGGTATTCTGGTCGTACATTACATCCTCTTCGCCACAGGTAATGCCTGATACATCGGTGGTAAAAACCCTGGCATTATCTCCGGTAATCGTTTGCCCAGCCGCGGCATAATTTTCTATGCCTCCTAAACCAACTATGGAGAGTACCTGTTCCATTCCGGAGAAGGCCAAACGATTATAACGTTTAAAAAACTGGACATTTGCAGACTTATCTATTTTCAGGATAAATGGACCTGAATGTACATCACCGGTGTTTATATCTTCATTAGAAGCCACACCTCCAATAAGGTAGTGCATGCCTGTTGCGTCTTGGGTTATTGTATGGGCGGAAGTATAGAGTATACCGTTGGGATCGTTTTCCTTAAACAAATCGGTCTGTGAAATAGCATGAGTAAAATAACCTATTTTGCTGACAGCTATTTCAGGATTACCAATGCCCGAATTTATTTCATTACTTAATATAAATTCGCTTGTACTGGAATCATATATGACTTCAGGGAATCTTTCGATTCCCGGCATATCATATTCTATAAAAGGGCTTAACAGGTTACCGTTACCGTCTATGAACATATAAAATGTTTTATCTAAATAATCCGCACACCCACCTATTAAATACTTATGGAATTTTTGGCCATCGGTTGTGACGTGTCCGTATGCCAATGCTTTCACGTACATAGTTTGTGCAGCCCCCGAATTATCGTAGTATTTCTTATTCCATATTTGATTGCCGTTGGCATCTATTTTAAAGGCGCGTACTGTTTGGGCACCGCTACCTGCAATAGGCGTACCGGCATCATCACCCTCTGTAGCTATTATGTATGATTCATTCACATCGTCTTCAGCTCTTACAATGTTGGTTCTTGATATCTCACCCCGGCCAAGCAGTGTCCATGCATTATCTCCAGGATACTCATAAAACCACACACATACAAACTTAGCGGGATTAGCAGGATCTTTTCTAAATCTACCAACTATAGGGTGCGTAGCTTGTCCTGGCGCTCGGCGTCCTGCAACAATATAATCGCCATTGGGGGCTTTACACAATCTTTCTATTAACGTGCCACTAGTAAAAAGTCCAAAATTCAGCCGGAAAGTTTCTGAACAAACCACATTACCTGAAAAATCGAGTTCCTTTAATGACATTACATCCCAAGCTGTTGAAAGCAGGCAGGTATGTCCGTTACCAGCATCTACTATATCCCATCCTCTTTCACCTGTTTGGGTTCCTCCCGGATAAGTTCCGTTGTAAAAAACGCGGTTGTACTGTGCAGTTGTGTCGGCCAAACATAGGAATAAGGCCATGAAGGAAAAAATCATTTGTTTCATAAATAGATAATTTTTAGGAAGATTAATTAATAAATTAAATCTAATATTAAATTAAATAGATTGCAAACACGAAGTCATTTATTTTACTTTATTATAAAATATTAATAAAAAAATTACGAAAACATAAAATGCCACTACAGTATAATCTATGTATCGCAATAAAAAAGCACCGGCAAAATGCCGGTGCTTTTTTTATGATGTTATTGATACTATTATTTCTTAGTCACCCTCATTACCTCGTTGTGCTGGTCATCGCTGTATTTTACAATGTATATACCCGATGGCATGGTCGATGCATTGATCTTTACTTCTGAAGTAGTTACAGGCTGGTTATACACTACTTTACCAGTCAGGTCTATCAGGGTTAGTTTTGCATTAACTCCACGGTCGCCATTCAGTTTCACTACGAGGTTGTCGGTCATAGGGTTGGGGTATGCATCCATACTGAACGAAGACTGCGCGTCCAGGCCATCAACCGATGTATATTGCAATGTTTTTACATTCCCTATTGTCCAGTCAGACAGTGGTGTAGGATTGCAACGACTCCTGACAAAGTAATAATATCTCTGACTTGGCTTCAGGCCCTGGAGAATAACAACGTTGCTGATTGTTTTAAGGCCTGGGCCAGCAGGTGGAACATCAGTTATGCTAACAGCGTACTCATACCCGGTAGCAGTGTAAATAGGCGCCCAGGATAAACGGGCTGTGGTGCTGGTAACCTGGTCAACCTTCACTTCCGGATTCTCGCAGCAAGGATGGGTTTTAAATGAATCTATTTTCCAGTCAGATTTCTTCCACTGCACATCTGTTCTGCCGGCAGTATCACATATAGCCCTTACGAATACATAATATTTCACGTCGCACTGGAAAGTATCTATATCAAGCTCTGTTTTTTTAGTAAAACTGTAGCCTATGCCCGATGGCACGGTAGGGTCTGTTGTTACCAGGTACTCATAAAATTCAGCATTCTCCCGTACAGACCATGATATATTCGCAGAAAAATTGGCGATTTTTGAAATAGATGTAACAGCAGGAGGTATGCACGGGTTAATTATATCTACCAAATAATCCTCTGCTTCGCCATCACCACCACCAGTCCAACACGGCGTCATTAAATGAAATTGTGCAGGAAATCGGGGTAACGCACCATTAATGATACGCATACGCATCAGGCCTTCTTTAGCAAAGAGAGGCACTGGCACTTTAATTGTTACTGGTGAATTAATAGCAGTATTTGAATGCGGGTGGGGGCTGGGGCCTGGTACCCAACCCGGTGCTTTTACATATTCCGAAGTATCAAAAAAGCCATTCCGGTTCCAGTCTATATATATTTTGTTCTGAGATTTATCTGTCGCGTCTTTAAAGCCTTTATACCTGATAGTTACATCAAAAGATTTACCGGCCTCCTGTTGCACCATTTTGCCGGTACCAGTGTAGTCCATATATCTTGTAGCAGGATCGTCACAAGCTGAAGTATTGTCGAAATTAACTATACCGCCTGTTGTTGTAACCCGTGTTATTTGAGCCACACTTTGGACGATGTCGCAGCCAGGACTGATTATTGATGTGGTAGGATTTGGAGGTGCGCATGTAGTATCCGGCAATAATTGTCCATAGGCACCCGGAGCTGCAAAAGCCATTAACACGGGCAAAGCCAGCATTTTAAACGAATAGGTGTAATTTTTTATTTTCATAATACCTGTTAATTTAGAAAATTCGTGAGTACAATTTAGTTATTAAAGTTATAACTACATAATTTTTTAGCATTATCAGCCCGGAAAAATTTCAGTACATAAGAAACAGACAGGAGTAAATGATAAAAGGTTAGTGTTATCAGGTAAAAAAAATGATATTTTAATCTCACCCGGCATAAATAATACCGGGGGCATTAAGCCCCCGGTCAATACATAAATTAAAATTAAATATTACTGCTTAGTGAACTTAACCTGTTCGCGGCGGCCATCTTCAGCATATTGCAGTATGTACACACCTGCAGGAAGCTCATTTACATTTACATGCACTTTGTTTTCTGTTGCCTGTACAGCTTTCAGCGTTTTGCCGGTCATATCCTGCACCGTTACAGTACCTGATATTACCTTGCCACCTAGCGTTACTACCAGTTCGTCACGTACTGGGTTAGGATATATTTCTATTCCTGCGCCTGTGTTGTTTATTTGCTCTACGCCTGTTGCCCATGTGCTGAATTCTACCGTAGTCCATTCCGATTTGGCATACATGGTATTACAATTTGCACGGACATGTGCGTAATAGGTCTTGCCCGGATCAAGGAAGCTGAACAACCTTTCTGTATTTGTGATATTGGTGCCATTTTCAGGGGCTGTAGATGTGGTGGTAAGTGCTACCTCATATCCATAGGCCGTTCTTACACTGTCCCAATATACCACTGCACGGGTGTTGTGCACATCTACAACTGTAATGGTAGGCGCATGGCACGTAATAATAGTGGTGAATGAATCTATCGTATAGCCTGATGTATCCTTCTCTCCACATATATTACGAACGAATACGTAATATTTCGTATCCTCATTCAGGTTGCCCGATGTTACACTGTTAGATGTCGGGTTCAGCGCAGCACCCCACTCTGTATCTGTAGGCGGTGTACTGGTCTTCTTCACTATAACCTGGTAGCCCAGCGGATTGTAAATAGCATCCCATTTAATGTCTGCAGATTCTGCAGTAATATTAGAAATCCTGATGCCGGTTGGCGGGTACACGCAACGGATACCTATACGGCCATTTTCTACCACGGTAAAGCTACCTGCACTGTCTATAGTGCCTACAGTAGAAACTATATTACGGGTTGTTTCCCTTACGGCATTGCTATAGTTATAACCTACCCAGCCACCTGTGCCACTCTGGCGCGCCAGTACAGCGTCATTTTCAGTGGGTATGTCACCTATCCACGGATCTTTATAGAAAGTATAGGCTGTATAAGAATGGTTTAACGAAGAGGCATCACCCTGTATATTAAAGAACATGCGTTTAAGGCCTGCAGGCACAGGGGTGGCTTTTATACCAGTATACTGTTTTACAGTGTAAGTAGCAGGCACCGTAGCACCCCACTCTATAGCCAGCACCGTATCTTGCCCGAAAGTAAACACCTGGAAGGCATTAGCTACGGGATTAGCTGGTGTTGCATCTGCATCAGGGGGCGTAGAAGTCGGGGTAACATCATAAGCACCAATATCAGGTACGCCATCGGTTACCAGGCGCGGTACAGCAGTCCCCGCAAGATCTGTATAGCGAGTAGTATCGTGCATACCGCGGCCATTTACAGCCCATGCAGCAGGGCTGGCAGCATCTATAGTAAAATCCCTTGCAGCAGCATTTGTATATGGTGCAGTATAAACCAGCGAGTTCATATCTACACCGGCCTTTTCGCGGAAGCTATTAAGCGATGCCCCGTTGTAAGATGTATGATAAAACATAGTTGCGCCCGGTAAATCGTACAGGTTATAATCAGACTTAAAAGCGCTGCCGGTAATATACACACCAAAGCCACCACTGGTAAGCGGTGTGCTGCGTGATACAATATTGCTATGAAAATTGAATTCCCCAGCGGTAGATACACTATATACTCCGTAGTTTGTTGTAGATGTAAGACTTGACTGTAGGGAATGAAAAACATTATTATAAACCCTGTTGCCCGTATTGTGCGAGGAGTTATAAACGTACACAAGGCTACATGCCCCCTGGGTTGAGGAAGTAATTATGTTATTGTAAACCTTATTAGCGTTTGTGCCTGAATAAAAATATAGGCCACTATGTGGGGCAGCACCACTACTCACCATTTCAATATCGTTATTGTAAACCTTAATACCCGGATAACTGGTACTACCATAATACATATATAACCCTTGTATTGTACCTGTGGTAGAACTACATTTTATTTTATTGTTTGCAAAGACTGCCCCCCCAGGATAAGTAAAATAATTCTGTATCGTACCTGTTGTCGTAGTTATATTTATTTCATTGTCTTCGACAGCTGTAGTGCCATAGTTAACCCAGTAGGGTGCCATTGAACCGCTTGTAGCTTTAAGATTAAATACATTTTTAGTGCAGAGAAAAACATAATTACCGCTGTTGTAATTCATGAAATAACTACCAGATAAAGAGCCAGTGGTTGCAGTAAAATTAAACTCATTGTCCTTTAAAAGAAAATCCCTGTTATAATAAGAATACGGATAAATCGATCCTGATGTAGCGTCGATGTTTACCTCGTTATCGGTATATTCCATACCCCAACAGTAGTAGTTGTAATATGGATAGATTGTACCGGACGTCGTTTTAGCATTAATTTTATTTCCTTTAACAATAGGTATGTGCCCATTGTTACCGCTCGTTCCTGAATAATAGTTAATGTACTGTAGGTACATAGGATAAACAATACTTGTGGAGTTTATATTAATTTCGTTTTCAGTGTAAACAAGGTCGTGCTCAGACTGATAAGTATAAACGCCATAAAATGTGCTGCTGCCTGAATAATTAACAATATTCTTGGATAGTACCGGGTTCTCGCAGGTGTAAATGTAAAAACCATAATATCCGCTATTGGTCATGTTAATTGTATTTTCTGCAAAAACAGGATTTTTAGACCAGTTTGCTGTGCTGGTACCTCTCCAGTATATACTGGTACCTCCGTTGGTTATTACATTTTTATAAAAAACGTTATCGCTACCTGTGTGCTGGTAAGCGTAAATAACTGCAAGAGCATCTGACGATGAAGTAGTTGTAGCACCTTTAAAACGGCAGTTTACGACACTGTCGTTAGATGAACTTGACATGAAATGAAAAATACGACCATTTGATGTATTTGTATTCTCAAAAGAAAGGTTTCTGAATGTAATAAAACTTGCCTTGTCAAACTTTACAATATAGTTATCAGTAGAAGTACCTGCCACGTTTATAACAACATCAGCCGGGTTACCGCTCTCAGACTCGAAAATTACACGGGCGCTGGCGCTAGCCCCTGTAATGCTTTCCAGCACGCCCTGCCAGTTAGATCCGGAATAGGTTCCTGTACGGATTTTGAAAATAACTTCGCCTGTTACGCCTGCTGCATTAACAGCATTAATCGCATCCTTTAGCGTGGTATAGTTTGGCGTCACGCCGCCTACAGTATAAGTGCCTACAAGGGCATAACCGGAGGTAGTGAATGTGAGCGCTGTCACTAACAGCACCATCATTCTTTTTAATAAGTTGATTTGTTTCATTTACCTGTTTTTTAACTGTTACTAATTATAGTATTAATATCCCTGGATGCTCATACAACACATCCAAGGTTTTCGTAAAGTTAAAAGAGCGGCAGATTGGCTATGATTAAAATGCCATTATACAGGGATTAAATTAACATTAATAAATGCAAATTCAGGAGTGAATACTATATACTATTACCAAGCTGTAACTATTGATAATACTGTAAAAAACAATGGAATCAACCAGATACCACTTGAAGGATATAAGGTTAATTCCATTTTAATAATCAGATTAAACCGTTATTGTTTCAAAAACTTCACTTGTTGGCGGCCAGCTTCGTTAGCATATTGTACAATATACACCCCTGGTTGCAGTTCGTTTACAGCAATGTTTATTTTACCGGATTCAGCAGTTTGTCTCATCAGTTGTTTACCGGTAATGTCCATTATCGTTATAGTACCTCCATTTATTTTCTTGCCAAGTGATACTGTCAAAACATCTATAGCAGGGTTTGGATATACTTCCATCATACCGTCTATATTATCAACAGCACTGACACCAACCGCCCATGTTGCAAACTCCTTGGTATCCCAGTCAGACCTGGCATACATGGTATTGCAATTTGCACGCAGGTGCACATAGTAGGTTTTACCGGGGTCAAGAAAAGAAAACAGGTTTTCAGTTTTCGTAATTGTTGTGCCATGCTCAGGCGGTGTGGGTGAGGTAGTAAGTGCAATCTCATATGCAACTGCCGTCTTTACTGTATCCCAATAAACTACAGCACGCGTGTTATGCATATCAACCAGTTTTATAACAGGAGTATGGCATGTAATAATGGTAGTAAAAGAATCGATACTATAAGCAGAAGTATCTTTGGCATCGCATATATTGCGCACAAAAGCATAGTATTTAGTATCCTCATCCAGGTTGGCTGCCGTTGCGCTGTTGGATGTAGGATTCTGCGCTGCTCCCCATTCTGTGTGCGTTGGTGGCTCTGGAGATTTTTTAACGATGAGCTGATAACCTAACGGGTTGTAAATAGCATCCCAATTTACATCCACAGATTCTGCAGTAATATTTGAAAACCTTATACCGGTAGTGGGATATACGCAACGGATGCCTATACGCCCGTTTCTTACAGCAGTGTAGCTACCTACACTATCTATTGTGCCTGCTGTTGAAAGCACATTATTTTCCACATCTCTGAAAGCGTTGTTGTAATTGTAACCTACCCAACCGCCGGCATCGCTTTTCCTTGCCATAACAGCATCTTCCTCAATTGGTATATCTCCCAACCAGGAATCTTTGTAATAAGTATTGGCCTTATAGGAATGACTGAATGTAGCAGGCGTACCCTCTGTATAAAAAAACATGCGCTCCAGGCCGGCAGGCACAGGCGTAGCTTTCGTACCTGCATATTGCCGCACATCATAGCTAACGGGTACAGTCGCTCCCCACTCCATTGTTAAAACAGTATCCTGCCCGAATGTGAATGTTTGTGCACTATTAGCCACAGGCGCAGCAGGGCTGGCAATAGTTAACGGTGGCGTAGATGTAGGTGTCACCTCAAAGGCACCAATATCCGGCACACCATCTTCAGTAAACTGTGGCACAGCCTGGCTGGTATAGTCAGTTTTGCGTGCAGTATCGTGCATAGCTCTTGCATTTACCGCCCATGCATTCTCATTAGACGCTACTATACTGAAATCGTGATTAGCAGCATCTGTAAATTCCACATCGTAAAAAATAGAATTCCTGTCAAGCCCGGTGCCTTTCCTCCAGTCATGCAGGTTAGCTTCCGTTTTCACACCGTCAAAAATATCACCGGCAGGTTTGTAATACAGGTTATGATCGCTGAAAACCTGGTCTGCACTGCGTACATACGCATTATATCCGCTGCTTCCTGTTTTATAAAAAATATTGTTGTACATCTTAATGCCGTAGGAGGATGACGAATTATACACGTAGATGTTATAGTTGCTGGATCCGGTGCCCGAAGTATAAACTGTATTATTAAAAAAACTGGTTGAGGGATAAACGTAATAAGCCCTGGCACCATAATTAGTACCATCAGTTTTTGTCACAATCAGGTTATTATAAATTCTGGAACCATTGGCATAGTCCATATATAAACCTGTAACAGTACCCGTATTGCTTTGGTGCACGATTTTGTTATTGGCAAAAATGCCGTTGTCGTACCCTATATAGGTACCGTATATTGTTCTGTTATTTGTTTCAATATACACATCATTATCCACTACATAATGGGCAACGCACGAGTATGCCAGGTAGTTGTAAGTATATGTATTACCCAATATTTCTATCGTATTGTTGGTGGCAGAATCTTTATCACCCGCGTACACCACATAGGCCCTTGTATATCCTCCTGCTTTATTTGTTTTTATCGTGTTGTTATGAGCATGAGAATTGTAGCCATAATACATCAAATAGGCATAAATACTTCCTGACGTATTTGTGGAATTCATTTCAATATTATTATTGGCGATATAACCATACCTGATATACCTGATATAGGTGGAGTAAGAAGTATTCGTTTTACTGGTTACATCTACGTTATTGTTGGTGATAGCTACATAAGCCGCGTCGTTATTGCTTGAATAATTTGAATACTCGCACCTGAGTCCATAAGTTGTGCCTGTAGTGTTTATTTCTATTGTATTATTATCTACCAACATGCCGTTGCGTGTATAGTAAAAATAACAGCCATTATATGTGCCGCTACCTGTACGATGAACATAATTATCTTTAAAGATCACATCCCCTAAATAATAGGCATATATAGCATAGGTATAATTTTCTTCGAACTCATTATTTATAAACACATGGCCATTGCTGGTAGAGCTTGTGTTTGTACCCCGGAAATATATACCATACGCCCCCCTGCTTATCAGGTTGTTACGAAAGGTATCATTTTCACTACCGGATAACCCCGTACCATAAATGCGGCTTTTGTTTGTACTGGAACTACTGGATGAATTACCTGTTAAAACACAGTTTTCTACCAGGTTATAAGATGATGCTCCATCAAATAAAATATCACAGCCATAGGTACTGTGCGAGTTATTTAAGGTAAGGTTCTTTATCCTGATGTAACTTGCATCTTCAAGTTTAAAAATATAGTTTGCCGCAGATGTACCTGTAACCTCAATAGTACAGTTGGCCCTGTTACCACCTTGCGACTGAAACGTGACCGTATTTGCGGAACTCGCACCTGAAATAGTTTCTATAACAGCCTGCCACGAGCTTCCTGAATAACTTCCATCTCTTATGTTAAATATCACCGGGCCACTTATACCTCTTACATTCAGAGCAGTTGCAGCTGTTTTCAAATCTGCAAAATCAGGTGAAGATCCGGCTATTGTATATGTACCACTCAATGGCTGAGCAATAGCCATATTACAACATAATACAGAAAATGAGAACAATAAAATTTTAAATAAAGAGTATGTTTTTTTCATATCAAATTTGTTTACCTGTTACATATAAAATTGTCACACGTAAAGTTACTTGACATGATTACCGCAAATGGTTAAAAAGCAATCATGTAAATTAAAATCAGGTTTACATGATTTAAACTAAATTTTAATCAATACAGATTTATACAAATATGCACGTAAATACCGCTCAGAATGCAATACAGGCATGAAACACACATTAATATCATAAAAAAGCTCCCTTCCAAAGGGAGCTTTTAATTTATTTTAATAATGCTGTTATTAAAAATACTACTGCTTAGTGAATTTCACCTGCTCGCGGCGGCCATCTTCAGCATATTGCAGTATGTACACACCTGCAGGAAGCTCATTTACATTTACATGCACTTTGTTTTCTGTTGCCTGTACAGCTTTCAGCGTTTTGCCGGTCATATCCTGCACCGTAACAGTGCCTGATATTACCTTGCCACCCAGCGTTACTACCAGTTCTTCACGTACAGGGTTAGGATATATTTCTATTCCTGCGCCTGCATTGTTTATTTGCTCTACGCCTGTTGACCATGTGCTGAATTCTACTGTAGTCCATTCCGATTTGGTATAGATGGTGTTACAATTTGCACGGACATGTGCGTAATAGGTCTTGCCCGCATCAAGGAAGCTGAACAACCTCTCTGTACTTGTAATGTTGGTGCCATTTGCAGGGGCTGTAGATGATGTTGTAAGCGCTACTTCATATCCATAGGCCGTTCTTACACTGTCCCAATATACCACTGCACGGGTGTTATGCACATCTACAACTGTAATGGTAGGCGCATGGCACGTAATAATAGTGGTGAATGAATCTATCGTATAGCCTGATGTATCCTTCTCTCCACATATATTACGAACGAATACGTAATATTTCGTATCCTCATTCAGGTTGCCCGATGTTACACTGTTAGATGTCGGGTTCAGCGCAGCACCCCACTCTGTATCTGTAGGCGGTGTACTGGTCTTCTTCACTATAACCTGGTAGCCCAGCGGATTGTAAATAGCATCCCATTTAATGTCTGCAGATTCTGCAGTAATATTAGAAATCCTGATGCCGGTTGGCGGGTACACGCAACGGATACCTATACGGCCATTTTCTACCACGGTAAAGCTACCTGCACTGTCTATAGTGCCTACAGTAGAAACTATATTACGGGTTGTTTCCCTTACGGCATTGCTATAGTTATAACCTACCCAGCCACCTGTGCCACTCTGGCGCGCCAGTACAGCGTCATTTTCAGTGGGTATGTCACCTATCCACGGATCTTTATAGAAAGTATAGGCTGTATAAGAATGGTTTAACGAAGAGGCATCACCCTGTATATTAAAGAACATGCGTTTAAGGCCTGCAGGCACAGGGGTGGCTTTTATACCAGTATACTGTTTTACAGTGTAAGTAGCAGGCACCGTAGCACCCCACTCTATAGCCAGCACAGTATCCTGCCCGAAGGTAAATAACTGGAAGGCGTTAGCTACAGGATTGGCAGGCGTTGCTACCGCATCAGGAGGTATAGAGGTTGGATCCACCTCATAAGCGCCTATATCAGGTACGCCTGAAGTTACAAATAAAGGTACAGCAGCACCTGAACGATCAGTATAGCGGGTAGAATCATGTACACCGCGGCCATTTACAGCCCATGCATCAGGGCTAGAAGCGTTAATTGTAAAGTCACGTGCAGCAGCGTTTACATATGGTGCTTTATACACCAGTGAGTTGTAGTCTACCTTAGACGCTTCGCGGAATGTTTGCAATGAAGCGCCATTTTTAGTGGGACTTTGGTAGAACACAGTTGCACCCGGCAAATCGTACAAGTTGTAGTCTGATTTCAGTGTTGAACCGGTATTATACACACCATAACCGCCGCTGGTGAGCGGTGTAGCGCGCGATACTATATTGTTATTAAAAAATATTTCACCGCTGGTACCATCAGCATATACACCATAGTTGGTTGTAGATGTAAGACTTGACTGTAGAGAATGGAAAACATTATTGTATATCCTGTTACCATTGTATTGAGTACCAGGGAAATACACCAGGTTAGATGCTCCCAGTGTGCTTGATGTGTAAATATTATTAAACACCTTATCTGTATTCATGTAAGAACCGTAGAGTGCATAATGTGTTGCATTACCTGTACTGGTCAACTCAATATCGTTATTGTGAACTTTAGCGCCAGCATAGCTGGTAGTACCATATAGGTACATCCCGTACATCAAACCGGATGTGGAATTCATTTTGATTTTATTCTTAGTGAACTCTGCTCCCATAGCATACTGGATACGGCAGTAACTGCTACCCGTAGTGTTAGTAAAGTTCAACTCGTTATTATTCATAGTTGAACCAGTGTTACCACCATAGTAAACTGTATACCAGTCTATTGTACCTCCGGCAGTTTTCAGGTTAAAGATATTTTTTTGAACTGTATCGGGCCATGTATTACCACCGGTGTACAGGCAACCTGAAGTATTTGAAATCCCACCTGAACTGCTGGCAGTGAAATTGAATGTATTACCTTCTGCGCGGCTCTCCCTGCAATAGTACAATGGGCCCTGCAACTGAATAGCACCTGTAGTACTGTTACAATTGAAAATGTTATCTGTAACGGTCATATAGTGGCAGTAGTAAGTATACATACCCACTGTAGTACCGCTGGTGTTAGTAGTATTGATGATATTCTTCCTGATAGTAGGGCCATTACCGTTAAAACCACTGGTAGAGGCATAATAGTTTGTATAATACAAGTAGAACGGATACAGCGTACTTGTAGAGTTCATGTTGAAAGTGTTCTCTGCAAAATCCATCCCGTTTTCACCATAATAAGTATACAGGCCATAAAACACACCCGTACCTGTGTAGTTAAATGTATTTTTCAGGAATTTGGTATCACTATGATAATACATATATGTGCCATAGTAGCCACTGTTGGTCATGTTAAAGGTATTCTCAATAAACTTACCGCCGGTAGCCCATGAACTTGAACCTGTACCGTACCAACGTACCCACATAGCACCATTATTAAAGACGTTCTTATAAAAAACGACATTGCTACCTGTGTATTGGTTAGAATAAACAATCGCCAGTTCGCCTGTTGTAGAAGAAGTTGTAGAAGTAGCTCCTGTCAAACTACAATTAACGATACTATCTTCTGAAGATGTACTGGCAAAATCAAATATACGTCCGTAAGAGGTATTGGTATTTACAAACGTAAGGTTCTTAAAAGTCACATGATTGGCCTTGTTGAACTTCACAATATAGTTATCGGAAGATGTACCGGGAACGTTAATTACTACATCGGCAGGGTTACCGCTTTCAGATTGGAATATAACGCGGGCGCTTGCAGAGGCATTTTGTACAGTAGTAATTTCACCTCGCCATGATGTACTGGTATAAGTACCGCTACGGATGTTGAAGATTACATTACCGCCTTGTACACCTGTTGCATTTAGTGCATTTATCGCATCACTCAGCGTTGTGTAGTTTGGCGAGGTACCACCTATGGTATAAGTACCCGGTAAAATTGCATAAGCATTTAAATTAATACCCAGCCCTGTGGCTATGAGTATTAATAATCGTTGTAATGATTTTTTCATATCGCTGTCAAATTAAGTTTGATTAAAGTTAAGTTAAAACAGAATTAAAAAACAACAATTTTTTAATCCATTTTAATTTTTAAGCGCATTTTTAACTGACAAATAATACAAATGAAAATGTATTACATATTAAATAAATACACCTGTTGTATAAGATAGTGAAAATGAATAAGCTCTGGCGTTTTGCAACAGCCAGAGCTTAAAAAAAATAGCAACAGATAATTTTTTGTTATTGCTTTGTAAACCGTGAGTGTATTGTACGGCCATTATCTGTATAACGAAGTATATATGTGCCGCCTGTTAACTTACTTACATCTATTTCAACATTCTGTACTACAAAGGGAACAGTGGATATATTTTTCCCATTTACATCAAAAAGGCTGAGAGTTGCTGTTTGTGTATTTTTTCTATCTCTGCTTACCAATATTTTGTCCTTCGCCGGGTTGGGATATATCGTAAAAACTTCATTTTCGCCGGGAATACCATCTATATTGAGCGGCCACGTAGTAAACGTAGTTTCAGACCATTTCGAAGTAGATTTTATCCCCCTGTCGTCGCAGTGAGAACGTGCATAAACATAATATGTTTTACCAGCGTCAAGATATGGCATATGGTAACTGTTAGTTTGCACCTTAATACCGACAAACGGGTCTATATTGGCTGCTGAATTAAGAATTTCATATTCGTATGCAGATGGTAAGCTATCCCAGTAGGCAACAACCCTGCCGCTATTCAGGTTGTCAAACTTTACATTTGGCGCATTACATGGATACGGTACGTAAAAAGAATCCAACAGCCAGCCTGAACTGTCATTGCCCTGGCATTTCACCCTTAGAAATATATAATACGTTTTACCTGAGATCAGTTTATCAAGATTCAGCGCACTATTGGTAATTGCAGTAGCGCCGACAGCATTTGTGGGATATGTCGCATCTGTTTTCAGAAAATATTCGTATCCCAGAACAGTAGTACCTGCCTGCCATGATAGTTTTGCAGAATTAGAATCGATATGCAGTTTATTAATACCCGGCGGCGGAATAACACATGGGGGCAATGTTTCAAACCTGAAAGAAATCCATGAAGAAAAATTGTATGTGCCACACTGGGTACGCAGGTGCAGGTAATATACCGTACCTGGTTTCAGGCCTGTAGCATTTACATTAGTAGCAGTAATAGCAGTGGGTGTACCTGTGGTAGGCGGTGTAGGATTTTCATCTATAAAGTACTCATATCCCAATGCACCAGTTGGAGCTGTCCAGGAAATATCTGTACTTGTTGAATTGACAAAAGTGATAGCCGGGGTGATGGGTAAAGCACAAGGTGGACCCGGATCCCAAATATAACTCTGGCCGGTAGCAGGTCGTGATGTGATATTGTAAGTATAAGTTGTAGAAGATGACGTAGGTGCTGCACTCGCTAAATTAAGAGTCTGCCAGTCTGTAATAGAATTAGCAATACCTATTGTTGCCCCGCCGCTGCTGCCTACTGAGACTGTACCATTTTCCTCTTTATACAAACACTCAATAACGCCTGTTGCCTCATAAAGCCATACCTGGAATGATACTGAGGCTGTGGTTGCGTCATAATTCCATTTAAAATCCCTGCATTCCCACACAAATACCCTGTTAGGATAAGTACCGGTTATTTGATAACTGGAAGTTCCAATATCACCACTTATATCCTCGTATAACGGATAGATACATGGATACTGCCCCTGGCTTAAATTCTCGTTGCTGTTCATATAAGGATTACTAAAAGTTGGCTGTGTACCAAACTTCATCCATCCGTTTGAACAAAGAACAAGATCTGTATAGGTGTTACCGCAAAACCTGAATGGGAATATGGATATTACGTCATAACCATCATCTACTTCAACACCCGGCAATGATGTACCACCCGAAAGGTATGTGAAAGTTTTTTGAGAAGCCGAAAAAGTGTACCCTGCAGCAACAATGGACTGCGACATGGCCTGCTGAGATATACAGGCAGCAAATAGTATGGTGAGGCATACTGTAAGAAAAGCGTTTTGTTTCATAACTATGGTTTTTGGCGTAAAAGCTGACATATCATAAAATGGAGAGTGTCAACTTAACTTTAAATTTCTCCATATATAAATTTATGTCTATTTTATGACATATTAATGCAACACGAAAAAGTTAATATTGTTTTAATTTTATAAAAAATTATTTAATGTATGATTATCAATTAGTTAAATAAAAAACGGCAGCTATTAAGCTGCCGTCATATTATTAATATTAAATTAAACGTTATGCAAGGGTTATTTCTTTATCCAGGTACACATCCTGGATGGTATTCAACAGATCAACCCCTTCTGTCATTGGTTTCTGAAAGGCTTTACGACCGCTGATAAGACCCATACCACCGGCACGTTTGTTTACCACTGCTGTAGTTACTGCTTCTGCCATATCAGATGCACCTTTACTTTCTCCGCCTGAATTGATAAGACCTACCCTGCCCATGTAGCAGTTGGCCACCTGGTAGCGTGTCAGGTCTATAGGGTGGTCAGTGGTCAGCTTTTCATAAACACTTTTATGTGTTTTACCAAAGTTCAGCGCAGTATAACCACCGTTGTTGGTAGGTAATTTTTGCTTAATGATATCAGCTTGTATAGTTACACCCAGGTGGTTAGCCTGTGCAGTAAGGTCAGCCGCAGTATGATAATCTACACCATCTTTTTTGAAATCGCTGTTGCGCAGGTAACACCACAACACTGTAGCCATACCCAGCTCATGCGCGTATTCAAAAGCTTCTGCGACTTCTACTATCTGCCTTTTGCTCTCTTCACTACCAAAATATATGGTAGCGCCTATAGCGGCGGCACCCATATTCCATGCGTCTTTTATAGTACCGAACATGATCTGGTCGAAGGCATTGGGGTATGATATAAACTCATTGTGGTTTACTTTAACAATGAAAGGTATTTTGTGCGCGTATTTACGTGCAACAGAACCTAATACACCGTATGTAGAAGCTACTGCGTTACAACCACCCTCTATAGCCAGTTTCACAATGTTTTCAGGATCGAAATATATAGGGTTGGGTGCAAAAGACGCCCCGCCACTGTGCTCTATACCCTGATCTACAGGTAGTATAGATACATAACCCGTATTTGCCAAGCGGCCATTGCCCATTATAGATTGTATGCTGCGAATAGTTTGGATATTACGGTTAGAGGGTATCCAGGACTGGTCTACCGCGTCTGCAGATGGTGTATGCAAAGTTGATTTATCAATGGTCGTGCATTTGTGGTCGAGGTAATAACCTGCCTGGTCGCCGAGTAGTTCCTGAATTTTCTTAGAAGCCATAATAGATATTATTTGTTTTTAGCGGTGCAAAAGTAAGAACTAAATACCTAAACCCCGAATAAATGCGCAAAATATAAATGCAATAACATAGCTGTGATATAAAACGCGTTGAAAAACTAATTTTGCCACCATGAACACGAGCATATATAAACCTCTTTCAAAAGAGGAAGCCGCAGATATAGCAGAAGATTTTATGGATCTGGACGGTACAGGCATATTTATTGAAACCGAAGATGTAAATATAGCCTGTAATGTGCAGCAGGTAGTGATGGCACCCTATCGTGATGAAGAGAAAACATTGTTCATAAATGCAATAAAAGCCGGCGAAGATGCGGTAGAAGCCTTAACAAAATATACAGGTGATGAATATGATGTACTGATAACAGGCTTTGATGCAGATGGGATTACTGAAGAAATGATCATCATACCAATACGAACATATACCACTGCATATGGCATACCTTACCGCTACCCATAACCTGCCTATACGCCTACTGCTATAATGCGGCAGTGGCCTCGCTATAGTTTCTCCATACAAGAGAGTTAGCTATATGAAAAGACATATCCTGCCAGTAGCGCAGGTTATTGCCGGTTTTATCCCAATAGTTATAATGGAGTTCCAGCATACGGCCATCAGCCGCTATATAATAGCTAAGATGGTAATTGTGGGTGCGTGTACCACGTCGCTTTCCAGGTTCTGCCTGTGTAGCAATAATGGTATATGTTTTACCACCCATAGTATAAGTTGTATCGCTGATCAGCATGGCATTTTCGCGGGCGTGGCTTGTCGGGTCAAAATGGTCGTGTAGGCAGTTTTTACCAGATATATGGTCGTGCAGGTTTACCTGCATGGTCATTCCGCCATCATTATCGTTATCAGCATTAAAAGCTATTGAGTACCCACCATTCATACAATTATCCCAGTAGTGACGGTATTCCCTGTCCACTGAAAAAATTTGTGGTATATCTATCAGCACACTCCCATTGTCCAGGCTATACTTCAGTAACTTGCTTTTCTTAGCCCGTGGTGCATGTTTTGCATCTACAGAACAGACCCAGATAAGGAGGAAAAGGAACAGCAGAACAGGAGTACGCATACCGGAACTATTTTATGAAATACTAAGATACGGTGCACATTTGTTTGTTAACGAAATAATTTATGTTAACAAGCAAATTTTAAAACCAAACGAATAAGGACAAACTACAACACCTTATAACCATTAATAATGCTGCTATTCAGCTCGCGTATAGCCTGTACACCATCTGCGCTGCCACCATATTCTGTTACAACTGTCCTTGCATAACCCTTTTGCAGGATACCGTAAAACATAAAATGATTGGGGTAAAGCCTGCCATCAGACATTTCAAGGCTCCCTTTTTCGTTGCTGTAGTATGCAGGTTTCAGCCTGTATTCAAGATGATAAGTAACCTTACCATCAGCTGTTACAAATTCATCCCTTAAAACATCAAGGTATTCTGTATTGTAAGACGCTTTGTAGTCTTCGTACTCTTTCCTCAACTGCTCCGTAGTACGCTTATACTTATCAAAATAGATATTTACGCTGTGTTTTTTATCCTCTTCCCTATATGACACAGCATAACGCTTTACCTCTTGCGACCCGACATCCGCAGATGAGCCGACACTATATTGCGCAGGTAATTTCAACGTTGCTTTTCCATCAAATATTTTATGCTGAACATCTTGGGCATCAGCAAAAAATGGCAATAAAAAAAAGCATAAAAACAGGTGTAGCTTCATGAGTAGTTATTTTTGAGTATGTGCATTTATCAGTTAAATATAGTAGCGTATCCATTCAGGTAAAATGTAGTATCATTCCTCGATTGTATCAGTCTCATGCCTCCCAGCCCTTTTTCAAATACCAGGGATATTTCTGCAGTGATATCAGCATTTCTATACACCATCTCCGAATCGTTGATGTATGCCTTTTGCACTATATAAGGCCCCCTTTCAGGCATACGTGCAATGTCTGGTATAGAAATAGTGCTGTCGTCAATAATAGTCAGTGGAAAACTGAGTGAAAATGTTTCGGCAGGTATCTCTCCCAGCGGTGCTCCGTATTTATCACGCCTGAATATAAAATTCCACTTCTGCTGACCAGCTACACGTTCTGCTCCATATGTTATTGTCACGTCTTTTGAAACAACGCCGCCAATACTATCCACAGCAGCCATGGTTATTTTATACGTACCCGGCTGGCTGTAGCTGTATTTCGTTTCTGTGCCTATCAGTGTCCGCTCGGTTAGGTCGCCGAAGTACCAGGTAAGCCTTGTATCTTTTTTATAATTGCTGCGCAATGTAATGGGCTGGTGCACGTACAAATTGCCCGAAATGGTAAAATCAGGTTCAAAAAGAGGTTCCTCTACGGTAGGTTTACCAGTCTCTTTTTCGCAGGCAGTAAGCAACAGGCTACTGCCCAATGCCATAAGTAATATATATCTATTCATACAATACCTTTAAAGTTACATCAATCTGTTGAAAAACAGCCGCTCAGAAAGTGTTTTAATTCGCCTTTAGCTTTCAGTTAAACCTTAACTTTATGGTGCAGCCGTTGTATCTTAACTTTGCATCATATTGTTAATAAAGATTATTATGACACAGAAACTTACAGAACTTATCAATAGTGACAAACCTGTGCTGATAGACTTTTTTTGCAGAATGGTGCGGCCCCTGCAAGGTGATGGCGCCTATACTGGTAGAACTGAAGAATAAAATAGGTGACAAGGCCAGCATTATAAAAATAGATACAGATAAAAACCCCGCAGTAGCACGTAACTATAATATAGCCGGTGTGCCCACGCTTATCCTGTTTAAAAAAGGGCAGGTAGTATGGAGGCAAAGCGGTGTAGTACCGGCTTCACAACTGCAACAGGTAATAGAACAATATGCCGGATAGGTTTTAATTAATTTTGAATAAATTATCTCTTTTATGTTAACACTCATACGCATATGTGCCGTAGCTATACTGCTACTTGCTATAAGCTTTACATCCTGCAATTCTACCCCAAAAGCAAATGTGCTGAACCCACATGCCTACAAGGCGGCTATGAATGATAAAGCTGATGAAATACTGGTAGATGTACGCACGCCGGAAGAGTATGCTGAGGGGCATATAAATGGTGCGCTGAATATTAACTGGAATGACCCTGCTTTTATGGATGAAATGGCTAAGCTGGATAAGAATAAACCTGTATTTGTGTACTGCAAATCGGGCAACAGGAGCGGGCAGGCAGCGGAGGCACTGAAAGGGATGGGCTTTAAGGAGATATATGACCTGCAGGGCGGTATAACCGGCTGGAAGAAAGCCGGTATGAAAGTAGAAACTGAAACCGAAGGGCAACCACAAGGGATGAATATGATGGACTATCATGAACTGTTGAACAGTGATAAGCTGGTGCTGGTAGATTTTTATGCCACATGGTGCGGCCCCTGCAAAAAAATGGCCCCTTTCCTGAAGGAGATAGCAGAAGAACAAGCCGGCGTAATGGAATTAAGAAAAATAAACACTGATAAAAATACGCTGGTCGCGCAGGAATTGAATATTTCAGGCTTACCGACCCTATTGTTATATAAAAGCAAAAAAGTGATTTGGAGCCACACAGGATATATAGGCAAAGGTGAATTATTGAAAAAAATAAGTACCTTTAATTGATTTTCGTATCGTTTACCTGTTACATACAGAAAGCCCCGTTTTTACGGGGCTTTGCTTTTAATCTCTATTCCATTTTTATTATCCCGTACTTGATAGCAAACAATACCAGCCCTGTTTTAGATTTGATATTGAATTTTGAAAAGAGCGACTCGCGGTAGCCATCTACAGTGCGGCGGCTCACCTCCATTGTCTTAGAAATCTGCTCGTAAGTAGGCTCTTTTTCGTCGCAAACCAGTTGCAGAAATTCACGCTCGCGCGGGGTTACCTGGCTTAATACATGCTGCCGTTCATCCAGGTACACATCACCCGGAGAAAGCAATGCCTTCACCAGCATTTCGTTATGGTAATACCCTGTAATGAGCACATCGCTTATAGCCTGGCGAAGTACAGGCGCGGTAGCGCTTTTGGGCAGGTAACCTCTTATACCCAGCCTGAATAAATTAATAATTGTCTGCTCTTCTGTTTCCAGCGTCAATATCAACACAGGGATGGTAATATGACGCTGTTTCAAGGCGTAAACGGTTTGCGTACCATCCATTACGGGCATGTTCAGGTCCATAACAATAAGCGACGGCGGGCTGGCAAAGGGGATGCTGTCTATCAGCTCCTGCCCGTTATCGTATTCAGCGGTTACTTTATAGTTACCTAGCCTTTCTATCAGGGCTTTAAGTCCGCTGCGCACAATAGGATGGTCATCTACAAGGAATATTTCAGTGGCATGCTCCATAGGAAATGCATTAATTCTCTCTAAAGGTAAAGATACTACCTTTCCCTGGTGCACTGGTTATATCTAATTGCAAATCAGCAAGTTTGGCCCTTTTTACAAGGTTTTGCAGGCCCGCGCCCTTACCTGTAGCCAATGCATTTTCCTTGTCAAACCCCCGGCCATCATCCCTTATCTGCAAATTAAAGCCGTTGGCATTAGCCAGGCTGATGTATATGTTTTTTGCAACGGCATGTTTCATGGCATTGTTCAGTACTTCCTGCACCATGCGGAATATCATAATACGGCGGCCTTTCTCAAAATCTTTTTCTATACCATCACATTCCCAATGCACCTTCAGTTTCTTCAGCCCGGACAGCCTGTCCATTTCCTTCTCAAGTGCGTACAGCAAGCCATGTGTTTCCAGGTATTCGGTGCTCAGGTTATGGCTCAGCAGGCGCACCTGCTCTATAGTATCTGTAAGTGTATTATCTACCGGGGCTAGTTTTTCTGCCAGTTGCTCATCGTCCAGCTTTTCCTGTTCCAGTTGTATGCGTATCAATGTCAGCAGCTGGCCTATGTTATCGTGCAACTCCCGTGCTACATTACTCAATACCTGCTCCTGCACTTCATGTTCAGCATTGCGCAGTTCTTTTTCATACTCTACGGCCATCTGGGCCATCTTTACTTCCTGCTGCACATGGCGGCGGTTGGCTAGTATCATAGTAATTATGACACCGGCTATAAGCAACAGTATCAGTAAAGTGGTAACAATAACGGTAAGTACAATATCATTGCCTAACATATCCCCTTTTTGGCTTGACTGCCGCAAAGATAGAAAGCTATTGCAACTAATAGGTAGCGAATCAGGTTAATAACGATAATGACATAAAACAAAAGCAAAGCTACGTCGATATCATTTTCTACAACATGTTTCAGCGTACCGAAGAATGGTATTGTTCCTGCAAACATCATAATAACGGAAATACAAATAATAAAGAGAGGATTACCTAACAGCTTGTTTTTGGTAAAAAGGGCATAATTCACCAGTACGTAGGTATATAGTAAAATCAGGAAAAACGAATAACACACATAGTAAGCACTAAAAAGCTGAAAAAATGTATAAAAGTACAGGCACAATGGCCAGAAGGCAATAAAGAACAACAACAGGTATTTTGCCAGTCTGCGTGCGCTGCCCTCTTTCATAAAAAAGTATCCTGCTGAGCCAAGTAATATTGTCTCAAACAGCATGTAAATATTAAACACCCACTGATTGCTGGGGTAATGGAGTAAGTTCATTATTTTACCTGCGGTTTCTGCCAGTATGCCGACAAATACCTGGGCCATGATTATTCTATAAGGTAGGGGTAACCTCCTCCAATACACGACACCAACAACTATTGCAGCAACTTTGACTATTATAGAAAGAAGAAATGAGAGGTGGCTCAACATCTGCAATGTCTTATGTTATTACCGGCAGCGCAAAACTGATAGATTACAGGTGTTGCGCAGATATCCCTTTGTTTGTTTAGGATAAAGGTAACAAAGTGACAGGAACATAGACAAGTGAAAGGTTCTATGGCCTGGGCTTTAACATGTGGGACGTAAACAACCAGTAAAACATCATTGCCTGACATATCCCCTTTTGGCCTGACTGCCGTATAAATAGAATGCTACGGCGACTAAAGAGTAGCGGATGATATTTAACCCAAGATTTATATCGAACAATCGTTTTGCTAAATCTATATCGTTTGATATCATTCTGTTCTCTATGCCCTTATAGGGAATAAAGCAACCAAAATATATTAAAACAGAACTACATATCCAGAAAAGAGGGTTTTTCAATATTTTGTGAGAATTAAATATTACCTGAGCAAATAAAAGATGGAAATATAATACCACTAGCAATATGCACCCTGATATATAAAATATATTTGCGAGGGTATTAATGCCATAATTATATATTGAATAAACCCAAAAAGCAACAAGCATGACCAACGAAACAGCAGCAAAAATATTCGTGATTTTATTCTTTGATAATACTGTATACGCTAATGTTAATAAACTTATTTCTAAAAGAATATAAATGTTAAACAGCCATAAGTTGTATTTGCCAAGTACAACACTAATATAATATCCATAAGCCTCGAAAAGTACTGCCAGTATTAATTGTAACAAAAACAACAAGTAAAATGTATTCAACCTTTTTGAAAGGAACAATCCAATAATAAGTGCGATAACCTGTACAATTCCTACATAAAATAAAAAACGCATAAGCTTTTCTCCAGTGAAATAAATGAAAATGTCGGTATCTCCTATAAAACTGGCATAATGTATATGTTGCAATTTGGAGGGCATTGTGTAGCCATATCCGCGCCTTTATTATGAAATATCGATACGTAACTTTCATCATCCAGCAAGAGTGTACCTTCGCTATCTTTCAGGTACGCAATCATACCGTGCGGCCACATTACATTAGAATACTCAGGCGGTTCTATATAAGATGCCGCCGCAAAATTGATAGTAGCATCTACAGGGCTGCCATTTTCCTGGTACATCAGCTTTATCTCCTGCGCCCAGGGCAATGTAAGGTTTTTCACATATATACCGGGCCCGTCCATCAGGCGTTGCATAGAAGTGGCCTGTGGTTCGTCTTTGTAGTAAAAATCATTAAGATAAGAAACACTGCCCAGGGTTGTGTGGAGCGTAGGAGAAAGTGTGTAGTTTTTTACGTCATACCATTTTGCACCGGTAGTTACCAGGTCGTACACTGCTAGGGTGCCGGGTGGTGGTGGAGTTGGGGATAGTACCATCTGGCATATCTGCAACCTGTAATACAGCGCATGGGTTAGTGTGTCGAAACAGTGCACGAACCTGAGCGCTACTTCATTTTCAGGCACGCCGGTTTCCAGTACATAATTATCTACGGCTGCCTGCAGGGCATTCCACGGCACATCGATAACGTCCCTGGTAAAGGCCGCTTCCATCTCTGTGTAGTAGTAATGCAGGGAAAAATTAGCTCGCCCGTTTTCGTAATCTTCCAGGCTGATTACCCGTGGGTCTGAGGAATCGTCATACGTTTTTATCTGAACAGGCATATGGGATGTTTGTTTAGTACAGTGCAATGTAAAAATTCCCTGTAAACAAATCAAAAAAATACCCCGTGAAAAATACCCCCCCTGTTTTGCACATAATACCGTTGCCGGCTGATGAACAATTCAGGACTTTTGTATCAGGCAAAGGGAGCATATCAATGCCATACTTTCCACAAAGATTATCCTCTTTATCCTGTAAACCCGTCGCCGTGATCTTAAAAAGCAAAAAATAAAACGCGCAAAACGTGCAACGGCACGATTGTTTCAAGGGATAAGAGAGATTTAATATAGAGATAACAGAGAAAAAATATAAAACACACATGACAATTATTACGTTACCAACGAGGATAGACACAGCCAGTAGCAACAGGCTTACACCAGAACCGCATTGGCCCCCGGCCCCAATAAAAAATAAGCAAAACGACGATGGGACCTATAATTACAGCGCATATAGCACTATACTTGTAAAAGGCATCTCCACCTTTTATCAAAGGCATTACTTATTACACGCAGACACCGACCAAAATACATTTTCAGGTAAGGACCCTCTATATGAAGCTACAGAACAGGAAGAGCAAGCCCCTTTAAAACAACGCACCGGCAGGCAAATGGAGGAAGAAATGTTTGAAGCAGGTATCATGTGTTTCCACGATGTACTGGCAGCGCTGAAAGAGCACTAAGTATCCGTGTGCAGCTATAAACATGAATTATCCCTCCAGGTGTACGGAAATGACTATCATCCTGGTACTGAGTACATCTATAGCATTGCTGAGTGGCACGCTCGGGTCTTTAAATATCTGGTTGCCCATACCCTGGCTCAGCTTTATTTCCGGTGAGAAAATGAAGTTGGGGTAATAAAATTCAAAACCTACACCCAGTTCATAGCCATAGTCAGACGCGGATACTTTGATAAACTCATCTTTACGGCGCGAGCGGGCGTTGGCGGCCATGTCATAATCAAACTTCACGCCTGTAAGCGCATAAAAACGAAAGTTACCTATCCTGTCACTTTTAAACTTCAACTGCAAAGGCAGGTGCATGTATATAGATTCTACAGAACGCTCTGATATACTATCCCCCCCGGCGGAGTTCCTCACATTTATAGTCATTCCCTTTTCGGCAAATGCCAGCGTGGGTACAAAACGCAGATCCACAAACCTGTTCAGCCGCAGGTTGCCCATGATACCCAGGTTGAAACCAGGGCCAAAACCGGGCTGTATAGACTTAAAAGTGTCCGTTTTTACAAAACTCTCGCTGTACCTGATGCGGTATGAAGAGAAATTGGCACCAAATGTAATACCGAAGTAATAAGCTTTACTGTCGTGCTCGGCCATATGTATCAGCTTCTGCTGTGCCACTACCGGCTGCCGCACCAGTAATGCCCCAAGTACAATCAGTATAAAATAGCTTATGCGCATGTGTAACATTGGTTATAATAACGAACGGGACGAAGATACAGTATGTATTATAGATATTACATACCCCTCTATCACCAAAATAAAGAATCCCTTAACATTCATAAAACCATCAAACCAATATATTTGGTAAAATTATTCATATTATTAAAACAGATCATTATGTCATTAAGATTAGGGGACACCGCGCCGAACTTTACGGCACACACTACAATAGGCGATATTGATTTTCACCAATACCTGGGCGATGGCTGGGGTGTATTATTTTCTCACCCCGCAGATTACACACCGGTATGTACGACAGAACTGGGCCGCACAGCACAACTCGCAGACGAATTTGCGAAACGCAATGTAAAAGTATTGGCTGTTAGCGTTGATCCGTTGGATAAGCATAATGGCTGGATAAAAGACATTAATGAAACACAGCATACTACTGTGAACTTCCCTATTATTGCAGATGCGGACAGGAATGTAGCTACACTATATGATATGATTCACCCGAATGCGTCTATGACAGCAACGGTTCGTTCACTGTTCATCATAGGGCCGGATAAAACAATAAAACTCATCATCACCTACCCGGCATCTACCGGTCGAAATTTCCTGGAAGTGCTGCGGGTTATAGATTCACTGCAACTAACAGCAAACTACAGTGTGGCCACCCCTGCCGACTGGAAACATGGCGAAGATGTGATAGTAGTACCATCGGTAAGTACTGAAGATGCAGAAAAGAAATTTCCTAAAGGATTAAAGATCGTAAAGCCATACCTGCGCTACACGCCGCAGCCCGATTTAAATTGATTATATATAGCAAAATCGCCCTCAAATTGAGGGCGATTTTTTTATCAAGTATCCAGTCCTTCTTTCTGGCGCATTTCTTTCAGAAATTCCACACCGCAGGCCAGTTTTTTTGCCGAGGGCGATTTCATATCTATCATCCGCCAGAAGGGCATTATTTCATTAGTGGTTTTCCCTTCCAGGTACTCTTCGTAAGCACCTTCTGCAGCTATACGCAGGAAGATGCCGGACGTTACAGGGCAGGTGTATTCCGCATGATATTCAGCGGCAAGGTCTTCGCGCATTTGCTTTATAGATACATGCCTGCCACGGGGAATATTACGTACATAACTATCCACTATTTCGGGCGTGGCTATCAGGAAGGTGTGTCCTGCAGGTATATCAGCAAAGTCTTTGTCGTTTACTTTTACCTCATGCTTCATGCCGGGCCTCATCTTTTCTGCCCAGGTTTTCTTACCGCTTTTCATACACACTTCATTTCATTACAAAGATATGGAAATCTGTACCCGGTATTTTGGTTACACCTGCCTGCCGCAGCATTGTAACCAGTTGCCCGCGGTGATAGGTTGCGTGGTTGAAAGCCTGCAACAGGCATACATACACCGGCACTTTTGTATGCTGCCGCTTCAGGTTATAATATTGTACAACATGCGTAAAGGAATCATCGCTGAATTGTTTTTCTACAAACGTTTGTATTTTTTTAGAAACTTGTCCCCATTTCTTTACAGCTTCTTCGAAATCCCCTTTGAACGTAGATTCCGCCCATACAGGCTGTTCTGCCAGGTGCAGCCTCTGCATCCAGATATCCTCGGCGCTCCACATATGGTACACCGTTTTTCTTATAGATGGGAAACTGCTCTCTATAACCATATCCAACCGTCTTTCATCCAGTTGCAGCAGTGTTTCAATCATTAGCTTATTGGCCCATACATTGTACCGGGCCAGTTGTAATAACATCTCTTTCATAACTTAAACAAATATGGCTTACCCTGTTGCTGAAAATACACTATTTCGTAACTTGCTGCAAACTTATATTTATGAGAAAGATACTACTTACCGCCTTATTAGCGATATCTGCGGCAGGTGTTTATGCACAGGGGGCAGATGCCGTGAAAGCATATATGGAATATGCCACGCCCGGCGAAATGCACAAAATGCTGGGTAAATACAATGGTAACTGGACCGCAGTTACAAAAATGTGGATGTCTCCGGGCATGGAGCCTTCTACCAGTTTTGCAGATGTAACCAACGATATGTATTATGGAGATCGATACCAAAAATCCATATTTAATGGCGATATGCAGGGGACGCCTTTCCAGGGAGAATCTGTAACAGGCTATGATAACATAAAAAAAGTGTTTACCAATACATGGATAGATAATTATGCTACCGGTGTAATGTACAGCGAAGGCAAATGGGACGAGGCTACCAAAAGCGTCGAGTTCAAAGGTGAGGCGTCTGACCCTATGACACAATCCGCCACTCCTTTCCGCCAGGTGATGACTTTCCCTGACGAAAACAATTACTCTATGGTAATGTATGTGATGATGCAGGGCAAAGAGTATAAATCAATGGAAATTACATTTACCCGTAAAAAGTAATATTAACGTATTTGACAGATAGAGGCAGCCTGCTGACAGGCTGCTTTTTTATTTAATAGCTGTACCTTTGCGCACTAATTAAGTAGCGCAATGAAACAACTGCATGATAAAGGTTTTGAAACTATTTGCGTACATGGCGGGCATAAGACAGAAAGCAACCGCGCTCACCTCACCCCTATTTATGCATCCAGCACCTATACTTTTGATAGTGCGGAACAAGGCATAGATATTTTCCAGGGAAAAGAACAAGGATATATATACGGCAGGTTTGGCAACCCCACCATTAATGAGGCGGAGGAGAAGATAGCGATGATGGAGGCCTACAAGCTGAACGATAGCCACGGCAACCCGCTGCAACTAAAAGCTATACTGCACGCATCGGGCATGGCAGCTATCACTACCATGCTGCTGAGTAACCTGAAAGCAGGTGAAAAAATCATTACCCACTATTCGTTATACGGCGGCACACAGGAACTGATAGACAAAGTATTGCCTGACTTGGGTATTGAGGCAATACTGGTTGACTTTCATAATCCTGAAGCTGTGGAAAATGCCATAAAAGCTGATGAAAGCATCACGCTGATGTATATAGAAACTCCGGCCAACCCCACCCTGCAATGTATTGATATAGCATCGCTGAGTACACTGGGAAAAACCTATGGGCTGACGGTATGTGCAGACAATACTTTTGCTACACCATACCTGCAACAACCTTTTAAATACGATGTGGATTTCGTGATGCACAGCACCACAAAATTCCTGAACGGGCATGGCACCGCTGTAGGCGGAATACTGATAGGGCGCGACATAGAAAAAATGAACACCGTTGTTACCAAAAAACACAGGCTGCTGGGTGCTAACTGCAACGCCTTTGAAGCTTACCTGCTTACCAATGGCCTGCGCACTTTCTGCCTCCGTATGGAGAAACATTGCAGCAATGCACAGAAAGTAGCGGAGTTTTTAAATGCGCATCTTGCAGTGAAACGTGTTAACTACCTGGGCCTGGATGACCACCCTGACTACCAGGTGGCACAGGCGCAAATGAAACACCCTGGCGCGTTAATGAGCTTTGAGCTGAAAGGAGGATACGAAGCTGCGCTGACATTTATCAACAACCTGAAACTTTGTACGAATGCGGTGTCGCTGGGCACATGTGACACATTGGTTTCGCACCCGGCATCTACCACGCACGTGGGTGTAAAACCGGAGGACAGGATCAAATTCGGCATAACAGACGGGATGATACGCATGAGTGTGGGTATAGAAACTACTGAAGATATTATTGCCGATATAGAACAAAGCTTAAACATTTGAACGGCCGAGATGGAAAGGAGAAAAGACATTACACAACTCACCTTTTTCGCATCTCAGAAAAAACGATAATAAAAATTATGAAAGAAGTTTTTGTAATAGACGCTACCCGTACCGCTGTCGGTAAATACGGAGGTTCACTGAGCAGTGTACGACCGGACGATTTGCTGGCGCATGTCATCAGGTCGCTGGTAGAACGCAACCCTTCTATTGACGTGAATGATGTAGAAGATGTAATAGCAGGCGCTGCTAACCAGGCCGGCGAAGACAACCGCGATGTGGCTCGTATGGCTGTATTGCTGGCAGGCTTGCCGGTAACAGTAGGTGGTAGTACTGTGAACCGTTTATGCGCATCAGGGTTACAGGCTATTATGGATGCATCGCGCGCTATAATGTGCGGCGATGGCGATATATATATAGCAGGTGGGGTTGAAAGCATGACACGTGCACCTTTTGTAATGGGCAAGTCTGACAAGGCTTTTGGCCGTGCCCCTGAAATATTTGACACGACACTCGGCTGGCGTTTTGTAAATAAAGCACTAAGTGCATTGCACCACCCATACAGTATGGGTGAAACTGCGGAGAATGTAGCCGAACGTTACAACGTAACCCGCGAAGCGCAGGACGCATTCGCACTGCGCAGCCAGCAACGTTACGCAGCAGCAAAAGCAGCCGGTAAATTTGCAGATGAGATAACCCCCATAACTATTGACCTGGGCAAAGGCAAGACGATGGTGTTTGAGCATGATGAGCATGCACGTGAAACAACAATAGAGGCGTTGGCAGGTTTAAAGCCTGCATTCAAAAAAGACGGTACAGTAACAGCAGGCAATGCAGCAGGCATAAACGATGGCGCCGCAGCTATGCTGTTAGCATCTGCCGATGCGGTGAAGAAATACAACCTGAAACCAATAGCAAAAATAATAAGCATGGCTGTAGCCGGTGTTGACCCTGCAGTTATGGGCATAGGCCCTATACCGGCTACGCAAAAAGCTTTGAAGCGTGCAGGGCTGCAAGCTTCAGATCTTGACCTGATTGAACTGAACGAGGCCTTTGCAGCACAGGGCATACCTTGCATGCAGGAGCTGGGCCTGCCTGAAGAGAAAGTGAATGTGAACGGTGGCGCTATAGCTATAGGTCATCCACTGGGTTGCAGTGGTGTACGCATATCCACCACGTTGCTGCACGAGATGAAGAAACGTGGGGCCAAATACGGCCTGGCTACTATGTGTGTAGGTGTAGGACAGGGCGCTGCAATTATTTATGAGAACGTTACTTAAACATTATACAGTATTCATATTTGCCGACAGCCGTGAATAGCGCCAGCGTTCACGGCTGTTTTATGTACTTTTGCAACTACTCCAACCACTTAAAGAATGAGAATGCCCATTAAGTATCTGCTTACCGCATCTATATGTTCAATATTAGCATTGCCGGCAGCAGCAAATAATAATACAACCGAGGGCAATGTAAATACATGGTCTCTGCTACTGAACAGGTTTTATCTTTCTGATAAATTCACATTTACCAACGAGATACATGAACGCTCAGGTGCATTCCTGAAAGACCAGTCAACATTCATTATACGCCCATCTATAGATTTTGCATTAAATAAAGACATAGAACTATCTGTCGGGTATTCTTTTCTGCATTTCACCCCTTATGAACCATATACGCTGGCAATATCCCGCAATGAACATAATATATGGGAGCAGGCCATGCTCAAATCGAAAGTGGGCAATGTGACTGTACAGCACCGGTTCAGGTTTGAGCACCGGTTTTTGCAAACAATAAAAAAAGAAACCCTTACAGAAGATTATTACCTGGATGGCTATACTTATTCCAACCGTTTCCGTTACAGGCTGATAGTGATGTTTGACATCCTGAAACTGAACGATAAAAAACACAGCATATTTTTTCATGGCTTTGATGAATTGTGGATCAACCAGGCAGATAATATGATGCCTACATCTTATGCGCGCAACTGGATATATACCGGCCTGGGCTATAAATTCAATAGGGATTTCAATATTCAACTGGGCCATATGCGCCAGCAGGATAAAATCAATGATAATACCTTTATATCATCATCTATAATTCAGCTATCAGTTTTTAAAAACTTTACGTTATATAACAGGAAGTAAAATGATGTTGCAGTCTTATATTTCACGCTAAAATTTTGACTTTGAAAAAGATAGATATACATACGCACATAATGCCGGAGCATATACCCGACTGGTTTAAGAAATTCGGTTACGGAGATTTTATCCATCTTGAACACCACAAGCCTTGCTGTGCACGTATGATAAAGGGTGATAAGTTTTTTCGCGAAGTGGAGGAAAACTGCTGGAGTCCCGATGCCCGTACCAAAGAAATGGATATGACGGAAGTAGGTGTCCAGGTACTGTCAACCATTCCTGTTTTATTTAACTACTGGGCTAAACCTGAACATGGACTGGAAACATCCCGTTTTTTTAACGACCATATAGCGCAATGTGTTGATCATCATCCTACCCGCTTTGCAGGCATAGGCACCGTGCCCCTGCAGGATGTTGATATGGCCATAAAAGAAATGGAGCGTTGTGTAAAAGAACTAAAAATGCCAGGGCTGGAAATTGGCTCCAACATTAATCAAAAGAATCTTGGCGACCCTTACTTTGCACCCTTTTGGGAAGCTGCTGAAGAACTTGGCTGCGCGTTGTTCGTTCACCCCTGGGAGATGATGGGTGAAGAACACATTACCAAATACTGGCTGCCCTGGCTGGTGGGTATGCCAGCCGAAACAGCACGCGCCATCAGTTCTATGATATTCGCCGGTATCTTTGAAAAACACCCTGCGCTACGTGTAGCATTTGCACACGCTGGCGGTAGTTTTCCTTTTACCATCGGCAGGATAGAGCATGGCTTTAACGTACGTCCCGACTTGTGCGCTATAGACAATAATGTAAACCCGCGCGAGTACCTGGGAAAATTCTGGATAGACGCATTGACGCATGATGACAAAGCGCTGCAGTATGTGGTAGATGTAATGGGAACAGACAAAGTATGTATGGGCAGCGATTATCCTTTCCCGCTTGGTGAACATCATCCCGGACAACTTATTGAAAGCATAGATAGTTTTTCACAACAAGTAAAAGATAAATTACTGTACGAAAATGCCCTGCAATGGATGGGTATTGACGGTGCACAGTTCAAATAAAAATAAGAAAGCCCCTTGCTTTTACTGTTATACAACACTAAGCTAAGGGGATTCTTACAGCACCTGTAAACACAGGTATACTTTTCCATTTGGTTAGGATATGCGAAAGCGTTCTTGTCTATCCGTTGCCGGCGCGGTTTTTTTCATCTTCAGCACCACCACTGTGCCGGCGTGCAGGTTGCAGCTTAGTATTGCCAAACCTGTAGCTGAAGGATATACTTGCCTGTCTTGTTTCACGGTTCACTATAAAATCTTCCCTGTAAGCGTTATATACAGACGTGGCTCGGGGCGGCGATGTCCAGAATAAATCCTGTACATTAAGGCGTAGTGTACCCTTTTCTTTCATGATTGTTTTCTGCAGGCCCAGGTTAAGTGCCCACATGGGTTTCAAATCCATGAAACCGTATATCTGTCGCGATTGGTACCAACCACCGGCTTCTGCCCTGAATCCCCGGGGCAAGGTAAAATTGTTATTAATATTTAATTGGTATGCGGGTGCGCCATTGCTCAGGCTGGTGTTCGCAATAAAACCTGTATAGTGTGCATAGTATAGGGTCGCATTCGTTGTATTACTCCACCATTTTGTTATTTGAAATGGATAGGCGCAACTCAATGAATAGTAATCCATCCTGGCCAGGTTTTTATTTATCTGCACGGTGATAGAGTCTTCTGTATCGCTCGGTTGTATTACCTCTGTTATGTTATCATTTGTAACACTATAGCTAATCATAGTAAGAAATTTCTTTTTGAATGTATGCGACAACTCTGCGGCATACGTAAGTGATGGGCGCAGGTAAGGGTAGCCCGCCCTGTAGGTTGTATTATCTATAAAATACTTAAAGGGGTTCAGTTGCTGGTAGTTGGGGCGCTCTATGCGCCTGCTCAGGGTCACGCCAAGGTCATGTTGCTCACCCAGTTTACGCTGCACGGCAAAGCTGGGAAACAGTTGTGTGTAGCTTGTCAGGTAAGTACTGTCCAGCGTTATCTGTTCTGCTGTTACATTTGTATTTTCTACTCTAAGCCCTATTTGGGTGCTCCACTTATCCCATTCTTTGTTCATGTTCAGGTAGCCTGCATTAATGTTCTCTTTGTATATAAAGTGATTACTTCGTTTTACATCCAGGGCAAAATCGCCGGTTGTTTTATCATAGAAAAGCGGTTCATTGTCAGATGTTACATAGCTTGATTTAATACCTGCATCAAATTTCATCTTCTCATTCACAGGGTGGGTATAGTCTGCTTTTACAGAGCGTATTTGTGTAATACCGGCAAGGTAGCTGCGCATAAAATAGTCAGGCTGGTATTTATTCCCATCCGGCCTTGTATATACCGTTTCAAAGTTCTGGTTAGACTGGCTCCAGTAGCGGGCGTAATCTGCATCCACACTCAGTTGTTTACCCGCGTCGTTAAATCTTTTTCGCAGGTTAGCATTGGCAGAGTAATTGTAATAGTCCTGCCTGTGGTCGCCCAGTGTATTGAAGTAATAGATCACATCGTTATTACCATCCATTGCCCGCGACGTATTGGTCGCCTCCTGGTTGAAACCGGTGGTGCCTGCTGTTGCAGCTATCCCAACAATCGTTTTATCATCCAGGCTGTAGTCCATGCCTATTGTACCACTATGGTTGTTCATAGGCATTTTCATAAAGTTATCCTGTACATAAGAAAACTGTAAAGCATCGTTATTGCCATAAAACTTCCTGTCCAGCTTCAGGTGATTGAACCACCATCTTCTTGAAAAATTATAGCTAATGTAACTGCTTATCTTCTTGTTTCTGTAATTCAGGTTAGCGCCTGCATTGTATTTTGGATATACCCCTTGAGCATAAGAAGCATTTACACTACCATTTACGCCCATCTTCTGGTCGCGCCTGGTAATGATGTTGATGATACCTGCCGTACCCGCAGCATCATAACGTGCACCGGGGTTGCTTATTACTTCAATCTGTTTTACCTGGTTAGATGGCATAGCCCTCAGCATATTCGCAAGGTCTGCGCCTGATACCGCCATCTGCTTACCGTCTATCATTACATTTACGCCTTGCTTCCCCTTTATACTGATATTGTCATTCTGGTCAACATTCACCCCTGGCGAGCGGCCCAGTATTTCCATGGCAGATGACCCTGTATTGATAATACTGTTTTCTACATTCACCACTACTTTATCAGCATGTATTTCTATCAGTGGTTTTTGCGAACGTACAGTCACCTCTTTCAGCTTATTATTCTTTGCGTCAAGTTTAACGGTTTGTAAAATAACATCCTCATCTGCTACCCTTATCTTTTCCGAACTATAGGGAGTATAACCTAATGCAGTTATTTTCAAAAGGTATTCACCATCAGTTATTTCAGTAAAAGTAAAAGCACCGGTTTCATCGCTAAGCTCTGATTTTACCAGTGCATTATCGCTTGCCTTCAACAGTATTATACTGGCGGTAGCTACAGCAGCGCCGTCCGCATCTGCCACTTTGCCTGTAAGATTATGCCCCTTTGCAATAAAGGAAAGGTTGAACAGTGTAAAAAGCAATGCGAAAGTTAACAAACGATGGTTCATCTTCAATACCTTTTATGTGATTCAAAAGTAATCTTGTCCATCATCAACGTTATACCCCGCAATGGGGGATTTGCATTTTTTGGCATCACTCATTTAGGGGGAATTTTCAACGGTATGATATTTTTTTGTCTTGTATGGTAAAGGATAGCAGTTTATGAATGGCATTAAAAACGTAATTTCACTTGAGGGATTTATGAAAAAGATTAGCATCATTATAATTTTATGTTGTTGCGCTATGCAACTTGCCGCGCAACGCTATTCTTTTTATAACCTGGGTGTAGAAAACGGGCTGATACAATCGCAGGTAAGGGCGCTGGCGCAGGATAATTACGGGCACCTATGGGTAGGTACATTAGGTGGATTATCACGTTATGATGGGGCCAATTTTACAAACTATAACGTGCGCAATGGCATGCTGGATAACAACTGTACTGCCATAGCCACGGATAACGACGGCAATATATGGTTGGGCGGGCCCGAGGGTGTGTCCTGCTACAATGGCAAACGTTTTGAACATTATAGCCTGCAGGCACCGGATAATGGCAGCGCCCGCATCGTAAAGAAGATCATCGCGGGTAATGACAATACACTGTGGTGCCATACAGATAAAGAAGTATTCAACATCAGGGATAAGAAAACGTCACAACTCACCCTGCCCGATTCCAACCTTACCATATCAGCAATTTACCCCGTCAAAGACACACTTTGGGTGGCAACGAAAAACGGGTGTATATATCGTTACTACCAAAAGAACTGGGACAGCCTGTTCTTTAATTTCCCCGGATTTCCCAAGGCACCTGTCACTACCACACACTTCCTGCTGGACAGTAGAAAACGCTTGCTGTTAGCAACCGGCAACGGCTTGTTCTATATAAAACAAGACACGATAAAGGCTGTAAGAGTGAATGGCACACCATTGATAAATATCCCTTTCATAACTATAGCAGAGGGGAAAGACGGTGCAATATGGCTGGGCGGGTTTTCGGGTGCATACCGCGTTACAGATTCCGGCATGATGCAGTATGGTAAAAAAAGTGGTTTTACAGATAATACAATCAATACAATACTGTCCGACAAAGAGGGCAGTGTCTGGTTTGGCTCAGAGGGGCAGGGTCTGTACCGTTTTTCCGGTTCACAGTTTTCAATACTGGACGAGCGCAGCAGCCTGCCCAGCGAGCAGGTAATGAGTTTTGCCCCTACCCCATCGGGTAGATTGTATATTGGTACGGCTGATGCAGGATTATTTTATTATGACAAGGAAAACATTATACCTATACCGCTGCAATATAAAAATGCATACATCAGCGCTCTGTATGCAGATGGTGAATATGATATATGGGTAGGCACAGGTGGCGATGGCCTTTGCAGGATAAAAGGCGGGGAACGCATCTATTATTCCTCTGCTGAATTGCCTGCCAAAGCCACCATCTTCTCGCTGTACAAAGACACGGCACGCAGGCTATGGATAGGCACAGGAAACGGAGCAGTAATTTATGAGAAGAGTAAATTCACCAGGCTATCCGGCATCAACAGCAACGTACTATCGTTTGTTACTATTGGCAGTGACAGCACACTGATTGTGGCAGCTACTGGCCTGTACCTGTACCATAATAATAGCGTAAGCCGGTTTAAAACAGATGATCCGCTTGATAACGCTAACCCACAGTGCATGGTACTGCACGACAAAAAACTATGGATAGGGACAAATGATAACGGTGTTATCGGTTACGACCTGGTAACCAGGAAAAGCATAACACTCAACAAAAGCAATGGCCTGCAATCTGATTTCATTTACAACATCATAGCAGACAACAATGGCGATATATGGGTAGGCACAGGCTACGGCATTCATAAAATACACATCTACAACGGTAGTACCCAGGTTACTTTCTATGGCAAACAGCAGGGCATTACCGGCATGGAAAGCAACCAGAACGCTGTGTGCAAAATGCCTGATGGTACACTTTGGTTTGGCACTACAAAAGGCGCTGTGCATATAGACCCCGACAAGAAATTATTATTGCCGCAGCCCATAAGTGTGGTATTGCAATCTGTAAAAGTATTCGGTGACGACATTCGCGACAGTACTTATTACGACAGTCTTGACAACTGGTACAATGTGCCTTATAAACTCGCACTACCCTACCGGAAAAACAATATCAGTTTTACATTTAAAGGTATATCCCTGAGTGGTAACGACCAGTTGCAATACCGCTACAGGATAGATGGGCTGGACGCACCATGGAGCGATTGGACACCGCTTAACTCCGTTACTTACTCCGCACTGCCACCCGGAAAATATGTATTGAAAGTAGAAAGCCGCACCATCAACAGCGAGGATATAAAAACACTTGCCTACCCATTTGAAATTATCACCCCTATACATAAAACCACATGGTTCAGCCTGCTCATATTTCTTGCTTGTATCCTGGCGGGTATTTCCATACAGTACATAATTAACCGCCGCAAACAAAACAGGCTTGCATTGGTAGAACAACTGCGCCGCGAAGAACAAAGCAAAGTAAGGCAGCGTACCGCCGAAGATTTTCATGACGAAGTGGGCAACAAGCTTACCCGTATAAATGTACTGACCAATGTACTAAAAGAAAAACTGGGAGAGGTGAGCGCTGATAAAAAGCGCATTATAGAACAGATACAGGATAATACCGCACAACTTTATAGTGGCACAAAAGACATACTTTGGTCGTTGCAATCTACTAACGATAACCTGTACGAAATACTGAACCGTATACGTGAATTTGGCAATGAGTTATTCTCAGATACGCATATACATTTTGAATTTACAGGTATAGAAAGCACCTGGCAACAATATAAAATGCCACTTGATATGAGCAGAAACCTGCTGATGATATATAAAGAGGCGCTGAACAACTGCCTGAAATACGCTAATGCCGACAAAGTGACCCTCCAGGCAGAAATGAGGGAAAGGGGCGTACTGCACATAGCACTGTCTGACAATGGCAAAGGCTTTAATGTTGAAGAGGTGGTAAAGGGCAACGGGCTGAACAATATGCGGAACCGCACCGAAAGGCTGAAGGGAAGGATATATATAGATAGCCGCCCCGGAGAAGGGACATCCATTGACCTCCACTTCAGGCTGCCGGACAAAAACAGCTGACTTATCTGTTAAGAATTACCAAATACCCTGTTTGGGGGGATACATATGTCGTTAACTTATAGGAACTTTATAATACAATAATCTTACAGCTATGCAAGACCTTGATATAAGAATATGCCTGATAGAAGACGATGAGACCATACGCGAAGGGTATGAATACCTGATAGGTGGGAATGAGGGCTATAAAATAACGGGTAGCTTCCCATCTTATGAAGAAGCGGCAAAAAAAATAGCCAAGTGCGACCCCGATGTAATACTCCTGGATGTTGAATTGCCGGGGCTATCAGGTATAGACGCTATCCCTAAGTTAAAGAAACTGGTACCGGAAGCGCACATTATTATACTCACGGTATATGAGCAGGAACTAATGATATTCCGTGCGTTGGCAGGCGGCGCTTCCGGCTACCTGACCAAAGATACACCTCACAAAAAGATACTGGCATCTATAAAAGAAGTAATGGACGGGGGCGGCCCTATGAGCTCCAACATAGCCCGTATGGTTATCCAGTCTTTCCAGCGCAGTGAAGAGTCACCATTAACGCCCCGCGAAACGGAGATACTGGAGCAGATAGCTACCGGTAAAAGCCGCAAGCGCATTGCAGAGGAACTGTTCATAGACCTTGAAACGGTAAAATCGCACATCAAAAACATATACACCAAGCTGAATGTACATTCGAAGGCAGACGCTATAAAGTTGGCTAAAGACAATAAATTTATTTAAGTACGATTGAAAGTTCCCGTAATAAAAAAATGGCTCCCAACCGGGAGCCATTTTTCATTCGTACTTCTATGAAAATCAAAACGTCAAAAGTTGTGGTTGATGCCCAGACTGAATGTAATGCCCGGGTTGAAACTATCAAAAATCTGGTCTTTCGCCCTATATGACTGGTAGAACTTTTCCTGGCGGTCATTCAGCAAATTAGCAACTTTGAAGTCAATAACTGTTTTACGTTGCTTACCAATTGTCTTATTAACGCTGATGTTTAAGCTATGGAATGGTTCGGTATATACATCGGGATAAAGACCTACACCAACAATATACAAAGTAGGGCCTTTAACATTATAAAACATACCAGCATTCAAACCATTATCAGGATTAGAATAGCTCAATCCCATATTGATTACATAAGGTGACTGCCCGGCCATATCTCTTACATTGTCTATAGTTTGTCCTGCCCTCTCGTATTCTTTCCTTGCATTAAATTCAAGGTCTGTCATTTGTATCTGCGACTTAACCAATGTAAGGTTTCCTGCAAATAACAGTTTTGAAAAAAGAGGTGATATGAAACTTAAATCTTTTCTCAGTTCAAACTCCAAACCGTACAGCTGGCCATCGCCTACGTTGCGTGCCTGGAATTCTGTGCTTGTTTGCTGTGCAGGTATTCTTACCAGTTCTATAGCATTGTCAAATGTTTTGTAGAATGCACTAACAGAAATCAATTCTGCAGGTTTCATAAACAACTCCCAGCGCAGGTCAAAGTTATTGATCCTTGTTTCTGTCAGTTTTCCGTCCCAATCAGGATAGGTAAACAAACTACCGTTAAATATCCTGTTTGTTATAGGATCAAGTATTTGTGCATAAGACAGCTCTTTAAACGAAGGCCTGGCTATTGTCCTGCCGTAAGTAAATCTGAGATTCTGTTTCTCCGTCAGTGCATAAATTAAATTTACCGATGGAAAGAAATCTAATGCAGATAATACTTCTTCATTATCCAGATTCCTGCCGTTTGCTGTATCTCCACTGGCATATGCCTGGTCTGAGCCTGTATATTTCTGAACAAAATTTTCAGCCCTTACACCAAATACTGATTTCAGTTTAGGCAATAAAGACATTTCGTTTGATACATAAAAGGCCGTGTTATTCACATTGGAAGAGTATGCATTTGGATTAAGCTCCAGGTTGCCCGATTGATAATAGATATTATTACCATTGGGGTAAATATTTTCAGGGGTCAACACCTGGGAAACATCATTGCTTGTCCAATTCTGGCTACCAAAAAACTGGATGTCAAAGAACAAAATCTCATAGTCCCTCTTTTTATAAATATGGGCGGCACCAAACTTCAGTTTAGCATCCCGGTCCAACATTTTGTAGTTCCTTGTTATGTCAATTTTAGCAGACGCATTAATTTCATCCAGGTAACGCCATATCCTACTGGGGTTACCACCGGCACCGGCCAGGAACGACGTGTCTGTAGCTGACTCTGTAAAAGCTGTTTTACGTACATCAGGATCGTCTGAAGTTGACCATGTTGGCGACAGTTTCCATTCTACCTGCCATTTATCACCGTCCAGGGAATGCTCTCCGGCAAGTAACACATTCGTTAATGAACGTTGATTATATTCAAGGTTATGAGAAGTTGCTTTATAGCCCGATTGGCCTACTGCAGCACCGTCATTATCTATATCAAAAATACCGGCCCTGCTGGTACAGCTTTGCAGCCTTGTAGCAGTCAACCTGTATTTTGATTTCATTGTTTTGTATGCAATACCGGCCAATCCCCCCAACAGTGTACTTTCTTCACCCAGCTGTCCCTTCAAAATAGTGGCATACCGCATCTCATTTCTATCTTCCTCGCTATACCGCTGATATTCGCTGTAGATTACATCATCGTAATATTTGTATGCTCTCTGATAAGAAAGAGAAAAGATATAACCCAAACTGCTTTTCTTTGTGTTCCTCAATTGATACTGGTCGCCCAACGTAATACTTGCACCATAATCTACCGGACTTGTGCCCCTGCTTGTGCCCAGGGTAGGGTTGAAACTACGTACAAACGAGTTTACTTCTTCTTTAGAAGAACCGTTTAGTGGTGTTGGTATATTCACCGGGTCAGTACCTTCCGGCAATGCTCTTGTGCCATCATCAAAACCTAAAAAGTCGGTCTTACCGCCTTTATATTTAATGTAGTCCGGGTTCAGGTGCATTTGCGGGTTGTAAGCAGTGCTCAGGGATATAGAGAATATCTTCTTTTCGGGAAATGCTTTTGTTTCAATATTTACAAGCCCACCTGTAAAATCAGCGGGTAGCTCTGCCGAAAAGTTTTTATACGTAATGATGTTATCAATCAGGCTGGTTGGAAATATATCCATCTGGAGGCTGTTTTTATCAGGATCAAGACCAGGTATCTGGATACCATTCAAAGTTGTCCTGGTGTACCTGTCTCCCAATCCCCTGATGTATATGTACTTACCATCTTCAATACTGACACCTGTTACCCTTTTAGAAGCTTCAATAGCGGTACCATCACCTACCAGTTGCATCTGTTCTGCAGATATACCATCCATTATAGAAGTTGACCTTCTCTTCATGGCTATCAATGAACCTTCAGACCTCCTGATAGCTTCTGCTTTAATTACCACTTCTTCCAGTTCTGAACCTGCATATTGAAGTTTAATGTCTTTTACTACAGTTACCTCATTATCTTTTACACTAATCCCTTCAATTGTTACAGGCTGGCAACCTATACATTTAACCAACATGCTATAGGTGCCGGATTCAACTGTAAAAGTAAACTCACCGTCCAGGTCAGTTACCGTACCGGTATTTGAACCTTTCAACATTACAATTGCTGACATTAATGGTTGTCCATCTCCGTCAATAACAGAGCCGCGGATTGTTCCTTTAGCCATAGCTGCTGAACCTATGCAGCAACTTAAAACGAGTAGTAAAAAATATTTCATTGCTTGATTATTATACAGAAATTTGGGAAGAGTTCTATTCTTCCCAAATTTCCACTATGTGTTTTTTTTAAGCTGTATCAATAAACTTATTAAACCTGTATGATTATTACAGACCACCTAAAGCACCTGCTTTAGAAGCCCATGTCCAACCAAAACCACTTACATTAGCCTTACCTGAAGAAGAAGCACCTACAGTGATACCAGATGGAGCAGGTCCGTCAGCAACATAATCATCAGCAGAACCTGTACCATTGATAACGATGTTAGTATATTTTGTACCAGGGTTATCTTTAGTCCTGTTAATTTTTTGATCAGTAACACCTTTAAAGAACAAGTTTTCCAGGTTTACCATAGTGTTTTTATCGGTATTGATCAAATCTCCACCTGTAGTTCTACCACCAAAATCGTTTACAATTGAACCATTTTTAATGGTATAAGTCCTGGTCATTGTACCTTCAGCGCCATCCAGTTCAAAAACGTGGTCGCCGGGAGTTACTACAACAAAGTTGTCCAGAGTACCGCCCCATGACTGGTCAGCATCTATTGCATCGTCACCTGCATTCCAAACGATTACATTTTTAACACTTACAGTACCACCAAACCACTCTATACCATCATCCTGGTTAGCTATTACTTCTACGTTTTCTATTATTGTACCTGAACCTACACCACCAAGAGTAAGACCATTAATCTCATTACCGGCACCAATGTTAGCACCACCATGACGGATAGAAATGTACTTTATAACACCTGAGTTATCAGCATCATCGCTACCACCATACAAACCATTCTGGTCAGATGTAGGAATACCTTCAATCTGAACTTCAGCGGCAGAAGCAGAGATACCCGCTTTACCCATTATCAGTACACCGCCCCACAGGCCGTTAACATCCGGCTCCAGGTTAGGGCTTGCAAAGTTTCCTGCAGCAACATCTGCTGGTTTAATTTCGTCAGCTACAGAAGTGAATATGATTGGCTTCGCTGCAGTTCCCTCTGCCATAAGCTTTGCGCCTCTTGCTATCAGCAATGCAGTAGCGTTAGCGCCTGTACCTGCTTCACCTTTAATAATTGTACCAGCTTCGATTGTCAGCGTTGCGCCGGATAACACTGTTATCCTTCCTGCAAGTTGATACACTTTGTCGCTTGTCCATTTCGTATCGCCAGAAATGTTTTGATTAATAACCTCAACATCTTTCACTGGAGTTACGGTTGTTGGTGTTTTGTTTTCATCTTCACCACAAGAGAAAAGAGCGATGGACAACATCAGCACCATAGATGTTTTTACCGCAGTAGCTGAATTTTTCAATTTCATAAATTTCATTTTCATAAAAGTTTTATTTTGCTGCAAATTGACGTTACAAATATTACGCTAACATTACCGCATGTTTAATTTTAAGTGAATAATGCTTTGTATGCATAACATCTGTTTTTGATTCTTTATAGTAAAGCCTGCGCATTCATTCCACACAATCTTTACTCTTTTTAATCTGCTGCAAAAGTCACTATCAAATATTACTGTCATGTTACGCCAATGTTACGCGTATGTGACGCTAATATTACCGCAATGTTAACAGGCCGTATTTTGTATAGGCTGAAGTATCTGCTCTATATAATAACTTTGCCGGGATGAATACCCGCGATATATTCCTGCGCCATAATGCGCAAACGTCCCCTGCCCCCGTTGGCCTGCACATTACTTCCGCAAAGGGCAATTACCTGTATGATGTGGACGGCAGGGCTTACCTGGACCTTATAGGCGGTATCAGCGTTTGCAATATGGGGCATTGCCATCCTGATGTGGTAGCCGCCATTCAAAAACAGGCCGGCGAATACCTGCATATAATGGTATATGGAGAACTGGTACAAAGCCCGCAAACACAATACGCTGCATTGCTGGCAGCGCACCTGCCACAGCAGCTCGACTGTGTATATTTTACCAACTCCGGCGCAGAAGCCGTGGAAGGAGCTATAAAACTCGCACGCCGTATCACCGGCAAAACAGATATCATAGCCTGCAACAACAGTTATCATGGTTCTACTACAGGTGCGCTCAGCATTATAGGCGACGAATACTGGCGGAATGCCTACAGGCCGTTGTTGCCGGGGGTATGGCACTATAATTATAACAGTGAGGCACTTGTAAACGCAATTAATAGAAATACAGCCAGTGTAATAATAGAAACTGTACAGGCAGAGGCTGGCATCATAGAACCAAAGCAGGCATGGCTACAGGCACTCCGTAAAAAATGCGATGAAACAGGCACCCTATTAGTTTTTGACGAAATACAATGCGGGTTTGGCAGAACAGGCAAACTGTGGGGCTTTGAACACTATGGTGTGATTCCCGACGTACTAATGCTGGGCAAAGCGCTGGGTGGCGGTATGCCCATGGGCGCTTTTATTTCTTCTTATAGTAACATGCAGGCATTTACAAACAATCCCGTGCTGGGTCATATATCAACCTTTGGCGGGCACCCTGTATGCTGCGCCGCGGGTATGGCAGCTATGCAGGCCCTGCTTGATAGCGGTATTGCAAATGAGGTTGCAGAAAAAGAAGCGTTGTTTTTACAAGGCCTGAGCCACCCCGGTATAATATCAGTACGCAGTAAAGGGTTATTAATAGCTGTAGAACTGTCAAACTCGCAACAGGTTTTGACGCTGGTGCAAAAATGTATAGATAACGGCCTGTTTACAGACTGGTTCCTGTTTGCGCAAAACTGCCTGCGTATTGCACCACCACTTACTATTACAAGCAGGGAAATTGCAGAATCGTGCAGGATAATAACCACATCTCTCAGCGATATGGGCTTATAAAAAATGGCGGATTATCTACCCGCCATCAGAAGTACATAATATCTACTATGGTATTTTCACTTCGGTAATAACACCATTTACATTAATGGTTGCAACGCTTTCGCATTCACCCTCACCAAAATCCAGCACTCTTTGGGTTGACCCGGTAGGAAATATATTTATAACACCTTGGTTTATCCAGTTACAATCCAGGGCGTCAACCAGTGGCCGGGCTATTTCTACACGGTAAGTAGTTTTATTAGCACCTATGAAATTACCATATCCTGTAATGCGGTATTTGTCATCAGTTGTCTGGAGCGTACCTGTGCCCATGTACAATTCACGCTCGCGGAAACTTGCACCGGTCACCATTTCACCCTTCGATGTTGTTATCGTATCCATGCTCGCTATGCCAAAATGCAGGTTGCCTGATTCATTAATACCTTTGCACCATATTTCCCTGTGGCCTGCCACGGTATGGTCATCCAGTACATACCCGTCAAACATCATCTTGCTATAATGTCCATTGGTATTTCTCTTTATATCTTTAGTGTACTCAATGATTATTTTCCCCTTCCTGTACCGGCCATCATACCCCAGGCAGGCCGATTTTCCGAAATTAATCGTGAGTCTTTCGATCTCAGGGTTTACTGTAGTGTCATATTGTACGCCTACGCAAGTACCCAATGAGGCGACCCCAAGGGTAAAGACACGTTCAACCACCCTGTCAGCGTTGTGATAAATCTGTTCCAGCATTAGTTGCTCGTTGGCATAAGAAGTCTCTTCCTGCTTTACTACATTGTCATTTTCTCTCTCTCTTTTATTGCAGGCTGATAAAGCGACCATTAATCCCAATCCGGCAATAACGCCGGGCAATACTCTACCGGGGAAATTCTTTATAAACATATATCAATAGCTTTTACTCAATGCTTATTTAGTAATGGGATAAATATAAAACATAATTGGCGCATATTTACCCCCCGCAGGTAAATGAATTGTATTACGCTGCAAAATAATAATTAGATTTGCACAAATTTTTACCAGTTATATGAAAATTGCCATAATAGGCACAGGTTATGTTGGTCTTGTTACCGGTACATGTTTCGCTGAAACAGGTAACAATGTAAACTGTGTTGATATCAACGAGAAAAAGGTGGCCATGCTCAGAAACGGGCAAACCCCTATTTACGAACCCGGACTGGATGTACTTCTTGAAAGGAACATTAAGGAAAACCGCATACAATTCACTACGTCGCTGGCAGATGGCATTAAAGATGCGCAGGTTATTTTCCTGGCACTGCCTACACCTCCCGGCAAGGATGGAGAAGCGGACCTGCAATATGTATTACAGGTAGCGGCCGACCTGGGCGATATAATAGATAGCTACAAAGTTATTGTGAATAAGAGTACTGTGCCTGTAGGTACCGCCGAAAAAGTGGCTGCTGTAATGGCGCAAAAGCTTGACAAAAGCCTTTTTGACGTAGTTTCTAACCCCGAATTTTTGCGCGAAGGTGTTGCAGTAGATGATTTCCTGAAACCAGACCGTGTAGTAATAGGCACATCTTCTGAAAAAGCGCAGAAAATAATGGAAGAATTGTACCAGCCATTTGTGCGCCAGGGCAATCCCATCTATTTTATGGACGAGCGTTCTTCTGAAATGACCAAATACGCAGCCAACTCTTACCTGGCTATGCGCATATCTTTTATGAATGAAATGGCCAACCTGTGCGAAAGGGCGGGCGCCAATGTAGATATGGTACGTGTAGGCATGGGTAGTGATAGCCGAATAGGCAAGCGTTTCCTGTTTTCAGGCGTAGGGTACGGCGGCAGTTGTTTTCCTAAAGATGTACAGGCACTGGGCCGTACTGCACGCCAGCTGGGTTACGACTTCAAACTGGTGGAAACCACTATGGAGGTGAACCAGTTGCAAAAAACAAGGCTGGGCAAAAAGATAAAGGATGTGTTTGGAGAAGACCTGTCAGGCCGCAAATTTGCTATATGGGGCCTGGCCTTCAAGCCTGAAACTGATGATATACGCGAAGCCCCGGCATTGGAACTGATAGATGAGCTTTTGGCAGCCGGTGCAACCGTAGAAGCCTTCGACCCTGAAGCAATGAATAATGTGAAAGAATTGCTGGGTGATAAAATACAATACGCCGAAAATGAATATGCCCCACTGCAGGATGCTGATGCCCTGGTAATAGTTACTGAATGGAACGAGTTCCGCAATCCTGACTTTGACCGCATACACAAGGCTTTGAAGCAACCCTTTGTTTTTGATGGCCGCAATGTATTTACGCTCGAAAAAATGGCAGAACAAGGCTTCTATTATGAAAGCATTGGCCGTAGCACTATTCATGAAAACCTGAAGGAAAAATTAAAGGTTCTTTCGTAGATTGAATAGACAACCAGATAGACATAATCTTAACTAATACAAAACTAATGGCCGACAAAAAAAGAGTACTGGTAACCGGTGCCGCAGGCTTCCTGGGTTCTCACCTGTGCGACCGCTTTATAAAAGAGGGTTGCGAAGTAATAGGCATGGACAACCTGCTGACGGGTAATATAAAAAACATTGAACACCTGTTTCCGCTGAAAGAATTTTCATTCTATCATCACGATATTACCAGGTATATACATGTACCCGGTGAAATAGACTATATACTGCACTTTGCATCGCCTGCCAGCCCGATAGACTACCTGAAGATGCCTATACAGACATTGAAGGTAGGATCCCTGGGTACACACAATGTGCTGGGCGTGGCTAAAGCTAAAAATGCTCGCATACTCGTTGCATCTACATCAGAAGTATATGGCGACCCTCTGGTACACCCACAGGTAGAAGAATACTGGGGTAATGTAAACCCCATAGGCCCGCGTGGTGTATATGATGAGGCCAAGCGTTTCCTGGAAAGCATTACTATGGCTTACCATAACTTCCACGGCGTGGAAACCAGGATGATACGCATATTCAATACTTACGGGCCGCGCATGAGGCTAGATGACGGCCGTGCATTGCCTACATTTATGAGTCAGGCGCTACGTGGCGAAGATGTAACGGTATTTGGCGATGGTTCCCAGACACGCTCTTTCTGCTATGTTGATGACCTGGTAGAAGGTATATACCGCCTGTTATTGTCAGACTATCATATGCCGGTAAACATTGGTAACCCAGCAGAGATAACGCTGAAGGAGTTTGCAGAAGAAGTAGTAGCACTGATAGGCAACGATGTAAAAATTGTTTACGAGCCACTGCCAAAAGATGACCCCAAACAACGCAAACCAGATATTACCAAAGCGCAGACTATACTAGGATGGGAGCCAAAGGTTGACCGTCGTGAAGGACTGAAGCGTACTTTGGAATACTTCAAGCAACATATCTAAGCATAGCTTATCATATTTATATAAAAAGAAGAACGCTCCGAAAAGAGCGTTCTTCTTTTTTATCATCCCGGTAATATTACTTACCGTCTTCTTTTACTTCTTCAAACTCTACGTCAGATACATCGTCATTGCCTTGCGACTGTTGTTGCTGGGCACCGTCCTGTGGCGCACCTGCACCCTGGCCCTGGTCTGCATACATGTGCTGGCTTGCTGCCTGCCATGCGTTGTTCAGCTCTTCCATTGCTTTGTCTATCGTATCTATATCCTCGCCTTTATGTGCTTCTTTCAGTTTGGCAACAGCACCTTCGATAGTTGCTTTTTCAGCAGCAGGTATTTTATCACCATACTCCTTCAGTTGCTTTTCAGACTGGAACACCAGGCCATCTGCCATGTTCAGTTTTTCTACACGGGCGCGTACTTTAGCGTCTTCAGCTTCGTTGGCTTTCGCCTCGTTCTTCATACGTTCTATGTCGTCTTTGCTTAGTCCGCTACCGGCTTCAATACGTATGTTCTGTTGTTTGCCCGTGCCTTTATCTTTAGCACTTACGTTCAAGATACCGTTGGCGTCAATGTCAAAGGTAACTTCTACCTGTGGTACGCCGCGCGGTGCGGGTGGTATGCCATCCAGTATGAAACGTCCCAGTGTTTTATTATCCTTAGCCATAGGGCGCTCACCTTGTATCACGTTGATCTCAACACTTGGCTGATTATCTGACGCTGTAGAGAATACCTCGCTTTTCTTGGTAGGTATCGTTGTATTGGCCTCTATCAGTTTGGTCATAACACCGCCCATGGTTTCAATACCCAGAGACAATGGCGTAACGTCCAGCAGTAGTACATCTTTCACATCACCAGTCAGTACACCGCCTTGTATAGCAGCCCCTATAGCTACCACCTCGTCGGGGTTTACGCTCTTGTTAGGCTTTTTGCCAAAGAACTTTTCTACCACTTCCTGTATCTTAGGGATACGTGTAGAACCTCCTACCAGTATTACCTCATCTATATCAGCACTTGTCATGCCTGCATCTTTCAATGCTTTCTGGCAAGGCTCCATAGTGCGTTGCACCAGGCTATCTGCCAGCGATTCAAACTTAGCGCGGCTCAGTTTGCGCACCAGGTGTTTAGGCACACCATCTACCGCTGTTATGTAAGGCAGGTTTATTTCAGTCTCCTGGCTTGAAGAAAGCTCAATCTTCGCTTTCTCAGCGCTTTCTTTCAGGCGCTGCCATGCCATCGGGTCTTTGTGCAGGTCAACAGCTTCGTCTTTTTTAAACTCATCTGCCAGCCAGTCCATGATAACTTTGTCAAAGTCATCACCACCCAGGTGCGTATCACCGTTGGTAGATTTTACTTCAAATACACCGTCGCCCAGTTCCAGTACAGATACGTCAAAAGTACCACCACCCAGGTCAAACACTACTATTTTGCTGTCTTTGCCTTGTTTATCAAAACCATAAGCCAGTGCGGCCGCTGTAGGCTCATTAATAATACGGCGGATAGTTAAACCGGCTATCTCGCCAGCTTCTTTAGTAGCCTGGCGCTGCGCATCGTTAAAGTATGCAGGCACGGTTACTACAGCTTCAGTTACATCCTGGCCCAAGAACTCTTCTGCGGTTTTCTTCATTTTCTGAAGTATCATGGCAGATATTTCCTGCGGGGTGTACATGCGCCCATCTATATCTACGCGAGGAGTATTGTTCTCGCCTTTTATCATTTTGTATGCAGAATGGTCCAGCTCGCTGCCAACCTCATCATACCTGCGGCCCATAAAACGCTTTATAGACATAATGGTGTTCTGCGGGTTGGTAATGGCCTGGCGCTTGGCAGGGTCACCTACTTTGCGCTCCCCGTTCTTCAAAAATGCCACAACAGATGGCGTGGTACGGCGGCCTTCATCATTTGCTATTACAACAGGCTCGTTTCCTTCCATTACTGCAACGCATGAGTTGGTTGTACCCAGATCTATTCCAATAATTTTTCCCATAATATTTTCTCCTTAGTGTGATTAGTAATTCCGGCAATTTTAGCCGTTACTACCACTATGTCAATACACATGCCATTCAACTATATCCTGCAATAATGGCAGCGCGACTGTCAAAGTGAAATAATAATGCCTTTATGTGGTACATAAAGGCATTACAAATATAAATTATCTGCTATATTGTCAAATAGGAGTTGATTAGCGCTTTCTTATGCGTAATGATGCAGTTATGGGATTGGACATCAGGGAGTTTAATGTAGCATCATTAATAGGCACTGACCAACGTATCCTTTTTGCCCTTGACCCCAGTACGCCTATTACATTGCTACCTGAAAAGTTGGTATAATTAGGCCTGATATTGTCGCCTGTAAGACCGCCTGCCTGGCCCTGGTTGATGGTAGTATAATAATGCATTTCGGGGCTGGCTGCATATACAAATACATCGCAGCTGTCCATATAGCGTTCTACATTGGCAGGTGCGGGGCCTATAGATGAACTGAGGAAGGCAAATATGCTGCTGTTCAGTGCTACCAGCTCAAAATTCACCACATTTTCACCTTCTTCCGCATCAAAAGCATATACTACTTTCTTTTTTGTTTCCTGTAGGGTGGCAGCATCCTTTTCTGTATAGTTAAAATGTATATACCCCTCTACCTTCCGGCCATTGCGCGGCATATATGTCAGCAACCTGAAACGGCCATTATTGTCGGTTTTTGCAAAGTTCAACGAGTAGGCGGCCTCGTTAAATTCAGGAATAAAAAAGCCATCGTCTGCACGATCCGGATCGCTGTTTACAATACCTACAAAATTTGACGTATCGCGGTTATTATTGTCCAGGTTGGTTATCAAAAGGCGGTACCAATGTGCAGGGCTTAGTACATGCGGCTTTGTCCAGCCATCGTTCGTAAATTTATATGCATAGTTAGGTGTGGTAAAGAACTGCTGGTTGTTTATAGCGTCATATTTCCTGTAGTCGCCCGGCTCGTTGTTCATATCTACGCGCGAAAGGGTTACGCTGTCCAGTATCTTAGTCTGTTCTATATTATACTGGTACAGTTTTACTTCAAGGTTACTAAAAAAGCTGCTGTCGGGTTGTTTAGACATGTCTATGGCGCTTTTGTTCTCGTCCATAAACGCCTTTTGTATGCGTATATAATGGGCAGGATCGTCACGGTCCAGTATGCCTGATACTACAGTGATTTGCCTGTAAGGCGCGGCAACGGTAAAATCTTCAGAGCAGCTTTGCAGCCCCAGTATGGCAGATAAGCCCAGTATGGTAATTAATATTCTCATTACGGATGTACTATATGGTATAAAAAAGTGTGTCAAAGATAGGATAATAGCCCATAGTTTGCCAAAACTTGCTGAATTGCTGTTTTTTATGATAAAGACCTGACAATGGTACCTCCCTTGTAGCACACTAGGAAAATTGTTGCGTTTTGTTGCAATTTCCATGGTTTTTGGAAATATGTCTAGTCCTGAAAAAGATACAGTTGTTGCAATTTGTTGCATTTTTCATGGTTTTTTTGAAAAGTGTGGTCCTGAAAAAGGTTTACAGTTGTTGCGTTTTGTTTTTGCTGTCATTACCTTTTCTTTTCTTTTGGCTTGAACCAAAAGAAAAGAAACAAAAGAAAAGTTCAAGGCTGTAGAAAAATAGCTAAAAATCTATTGCGTTCCGCTACACCGAATAATGCTTACTATCAACCTTCATAGCTATGCTGTACTTATCTGCCATCGTCAATCCACCCTTACTGCACATATTCGCTGTGGTCGCTGCACTTCATAGATTTTCTTCACGCCATTTTTCTAAGGCCGGTTTATCATGATATTATAGTTTTACATGAGTGATTCTTATATCATCCTGAACGTTTACAGTTGTTGCGTTTTGTTGCAGATTTCATACTTTTCTAAAAACCTGAACATGGTTAGGATTTACGTTAATAATGCATAACAAATATACGAAATAATGATGAATATAACAAACTAATGGCTTTGCTATTAAGAACGGTCAGTTTGCAATAGTTCCAACACTAAACACTGTCACACCATTATACTTTATTTGTCATAAACTTAACCTGCAGCTAATATTTACCACCGTTATTAGCATCATGACATAACTTTTTTAACAGGCCATGTAATTTTTAACCTCATTTTCTATATCTTTACCTCTTAACTCTTAAAAATTATATATGAAGCGTATTTACTTACTTATGATTCTTTTCATTGCCTTTGCTGGTGACGCAATGGCGCAGGCAAGAACTTGTGATCTTGAAGTCCTAAGCTATATCCCAGCCGGTGTTACACTTGAACTTAAAGACGCACCAAACTCAAAACGTTATGCTTTTGCATGGGGTCTAAAAAACCATGGCCCTGATTCATTGATGTTTGGCGATACAATGTTTATAGCTACACCAGTAGGCGTATACAACCGTATTTTTATAAATTCTACAGGTAGATTATTGGCTGGTGACAGCTTGATCATCCGTGATACAATTACATTGATACCTGGCACTTCTCCGTCAGGCACAAATAATAACTTCCAATGGTGTGACAGTGTTTTTGTTTGGGCAAAAGGTGGTACTACCATTACAGACAATAAAACCAACAAAGCCAACAAAAAATGTACAACTATAAAAACGATTACATGGGCAACAGGCATTGATGGAATAAACAGCGATGAAGGCCTGGCAATATATCCTAATCCTACTAATACAGTAGTTAATATTACCCGTAATTTTAAAGGTAAATCTGCCGGTTACCTGACCATTGCAGATGTGACAGGGAAAGTGGTGTATAGGGAAGAAATAAAAGACGGCCTGAGCGGTGAGCATACATTCAAGATAGATGTATCAGGCTTTGCAGCAGGTATACACTTTGTGAAACTTGCTACAAACGAAGTTGAGGTTGTTTCAAAATTATCTGTACAGAAGTAAGTATTTGTCTTATCAGATAAAAAAACGGGATACTTACGTATCCCGTTTTTTATTGACCTATAGTAGTTATTATTTAACAACTTTTATCTCCGACTTACGCATATTATTGTTTTCATCATTTTGTATAGGCGCTGCTTCCACTCCCGGAGTGACTTGTAAGGTTTTATCATTCACAGTACTTTCCATCTCCCCGGCATCATTGTTTAAAATTGTATTATCTCCATTCTTAACACCTTCGCTACCTTGTGCAGACTTAACAGACTTGCAACCAACGGCAGCAACAAACAGCAAGGGTAACATTAGTTTTATTATTTTCATATATTTTTCTTTCTTTCAGCAAATATCGGGTAAAAATCCTCACCTACGTTTGCATATAGGTATTGACATACATTTGGTGATAGCCAAACATTTCTTTCTTTTCCACATTCCACGATGTTCCACGAAATTCCCTGCCAATGCATTAACTTTACATATTCAAGCTTCCAAACAAGAAAACAGGGATTTAAAATCATGAAACTGACCTTTTACGGCCATGCCTGCTTTATGGTAGAGGCAGCAGGTAAAAAACTGCTGTTCGACCCCTTTATACAAGGCAACGACCATGCGCAAAAGATCGACATAAACAGTATTGAGGCAGACTACATCCTGATTTCTCATGGCCATGGAGACCATATAGCCGACCTTGTGGCCATTGCCAAAAACACCGGCGCTATGGTAATAGGTATGCTGGAGGTGACCAACTGGATAGAAAAGCAGGGATATGATAAGGTAACCGGTATGAACCTGGGGCTGATGAATACAGAATTTGGCAGTGTACGCATGGTACCCGCAGCACACAGCAGCGGCCTGCCCGATGGCAGCTACGGCGGCAATCCCGCAGGCTTTATTGTAACCAGTGCTGATGGCAGCTTTTACTACAGCGGCGATACCTGCCTGGTGATGGATATGCAACTGGTGCCGCGCTACGGCAACATGAACTTCGCCATAATGCCCGTAGGCGGGCATTTTACCATGAACGTGGCCGACGCGCTGATAGCTGCTGAGTTTGCGCAGTGCGACAAGGTGGTGGGTGTACATTATGACACCTGGCCTCCCATAGCTATAGATAAAGAAGAAGCGAAACAAACCTTTTCAGCCGCAGGCAGGCAGTTGCTGTTGCCGGCCATAGGCGAAACAATCACCATATAAATTAATATATAAAACCGCCGATTGGCGAAAAAATAGTATTTTAACCAGCTTTAGTACAAACAGTACCTATGTCAAAAGTAATAGCAATAGCGAACCAGAAGGGAGGAGTAGGTAAGACCACCACAGCCATTAACCTGGCGGCCAGCCTGGCCGTGCTGGAATATAAAACACTGCTGATAGACGCCGACCCACAGGCGAACAGCACCACGGGCAATGGGTTTGACCTGAAAAACGTGCAGTTGAGCCTGTACGACTGCATGGTGAATGAAACCCCCGTGCAGCAGGTGATACTGGAAACCGAAACGCCCAACCTGTCTCTGATACCATCTCACCTGGACCTGGTAGGTGCGGAAATAGAACTGATACACCACCCCAACCGTGAGCATGTAATGCGCATGGCTATAGACGGCCTGCGCAGCCAGTATGATTTTATTATCATAGACTGCTCACCATCGCTGGGCCTGATAACGGTGAACGCCCTTACCGCGGCAGACAGCGTAGTAATACCGGTACAGTGCGAGTACTTTGCCTTGGAAGGCCTGGGTAAGCTGCTGAACACGATAAAAATAGTGCAGACGCGCATTAATACCGAACTGCAGATAGAGGGCATACTGATGACGATGTATGATGGCCGCCTGCGCCTTTCTAACCAGGTAGTGGAAGAAATTAAAAACCACTTTGGCGAGCTGGTATTCAATACCATTGTGCACCGCAACACCCGCCTGGGCGAGGCGCCAAGTTTTGGCACGCCGGCGCTGATGTATGATGCGGAAAGCACGGGCGCTATCAACTACCTGAACCTGGCCAAGGAGATACTGCAGAAGAACAACATGACTAAGATTAAAAACGAAGACAAAATATTTGAACCCGGCAATCATGTCGACTAATAATAACAAGAAACAAGCATTAGGCAAGGGTATCCGCGCGCTGCTGAATACGATAGATGAGGAAATGCAGGACTCTTCCGGTGAGAAGGCCGTACCGCCATCCGTATCCGGCCAGTCGGCAGGCAGCATCCTTCGCATACCTGTAGAGCAGATAGAGGTAAACCCCAAACAGCCCCGAAGGGATTTTGACGAAACAGCGCTGCGTGAGTTGTCTGAAAGTATAAAGCTGCACGATATCATACAGCCGGTGACGGTGGTAAAGATAGGGCAGGCAAAGTACCAGCTGATATCAGGAGAGCGCCGTTTACGCGCTTCTAAACTGGCAGGGCTGAAGGATATACCCGCCTATATACGCACTGCAGACGACCAACAGATGCTGGAAATGGCGCTGCTGGAAAACCTGCAACGCGAAAACCTGAACGCGATAGAAATAGGGCTGAGCTACCGCAGGCTGATGGACGAGTGCGACCTGACACAGGAAGAAGTGGCAGAGCGCATGAAAAAAGACCGTACTACGGTAACCAACTACCTGCGCCTGTTGCGCCTACCGCCGGATATACAAAGGTCTGTACGCGATGGCGACCTGAGTATGGGCCATGCACGTGCTATGCTGGGCCTTGAGCAGGTAGATCAGCAACTGTATGTATTTCGCGAGGTGAGGGAAAAAGGACTGTCTGTAAGGCAGACGGAAAAACTGGTGAAAGATATGAGCAGCCCAGAGGCAAGGTCGCAGGGGAATGGAAAATCTGTACCTGTTAAACTGCCACCCGCTTACAAACGTATTGAAGACAGTATGGCATCACACTTTTCTACCCGCGTAAAAATGGAAAGAAAAAAGAATGGCAAAGGCACCATAACGGTAGAGTATTATAATGACGAAGACCTGGAGCGTATCATGAAACTGATGCACCTGGACTAAAATATACCGCCCCGCGAAAAACGGGGCGTTTTTAATAAGATGCAACCAAACTGGCAAAAACAGGCGGAAGAAAACCAAAAGGCGTATAAGCGCATGCTGGAAAAGGGCGACAAGAATAAGATTCTGAACGCCCTGCCGCAGCTGCATGAAGAGGCCTTTGAAAAAATAGACTGCCTGCAATGCGCCAACTGCTGCAAAAACTATTCGCCCCGCTTTAAAAACCCTGACATAAAACGCATAGCCAAAGTGCTGCGCATGAAAGAAGGGGAATTTGTAAGCAAATACCTTGTGCTGGACAAGGATGACGACTATGTATTGAGGCAAACACCCTGCCCTTTTTTAGCAGAAGACAATACCTGTAATATCTACGAAGACCGCCCCAGCGATTGCGCCCGCTACCCCTATACAGACGAGGATGTAATTATAAAACGTGTGCCCCTCACGTTAAAGAATTCAACTGTATGCCCTATAACACACCATGTGCTGGAGCGGCTGAAGGAAATTATTCCATAAAAGAAAAATGCCTGCACTATTATAAGTACAGGCATGTAAAAAATAATTCAGACCATTTTAGTTCAGCGTATGCTCAGAAGAAATTTCGGCATTCAGCAGTTTTGATATAGGGCAGTTCTTTTCCGCATCTGCTACTGCTTCTGCAAATTTTTCAGGGGTAATGCCCGGTACTTTTGCATTTACTGCCAGGTGCGATTTTGTAACCGTACCATTCTCAAAAGTAACACCGCATTTTGTTGTCAGCTCGTCAGGTGTAAAACCCGCTTCATTTAATACAAAAGACAGCTTCATGGTAAAACATCCTGCATGTGCAGCTGCTATCAGCTCTTCGGGGTTGGTACCACGGCCATCTTCAAACCGGCTGGTGTATGAATATTTAGATTCGCTCAGTGCGCCTGTCTCTGTACTGATGTGGCCGCTGCCTTCTTTACCGGTGCCCTGCCATACTGCTGTTGCTTTACGTATCATAATACTGATTGTTTTAGTTTAAAAATATAACTACAATTACGCCAAAAAAAATGAGCCTGCAAAAAGCAAACTCATTATGAAATGATATGAACAGTAAAATACCGTTATTGTTCAGGTGTTTTCCTATCCCCTGTGTTTTATGTTGGTGTAAGAGTAGGTAATGTCCTTACCCTTTACTTTTACCTCTACTTCTACTACATCGCCCTTGCCATTACTACCTGTTACCATATAGGTCAGGAACTTATTACTGAATAATTTTCTCAGGCCGGGTTTTTGAAATGATGGTCGCATGTTTTTCATTTTTTATGATGGCTGTAGTTGCTACAGTTTTATAAATTTCCGGCATAGGTGGCAAACTATAACACGTAAGCCCATACATTAACACATCATTAATAAAGCACTATTGCCATTTTTTGGCGATGCTTTCCTTCCTGCTTGTCCTTACCACCACATGTGTTACGAGGTTGGTCTTTTTATCACGGTGAAATTTAAACTCTGTACCTACGCTGTTCATAAAAAACTCGTCAGGTATGATATCTGCTACTATGGTAAACTCATCCATATTGGCCATTTTACCCCAAAGCTGCCCTTCTTTTATATATATGTTCAGGTTGCTGCCATCTTCAAAAGCATATGTACCGGCATAATATTCAAGCCTGCTCTGCTCAAGAAATACGGGTATTCTTTTTTCCGGCAGGGTATATGGCTGCTTGTACAACGCAGCAGTAAGCTGGTCAAATATGTAACCTGTCTCGCTTTCAAAATCGTTACTTAATATGATGATAATAGTGCTGTCCTCTCGTATGACATAGAAGTTGGAAATAAAGCCCGGAATTTCGCCGGTATGACCTATAGCTTTTTTGCCGAAAACATCCGTGCTTTCCCATCCATGGCCATAGTTGTTCCCCAGTTCATTGGTCATAACCTGCCAGCTGCTTTTCTTTAAAAGCTTATACCCCAGCATGGCCTTAGCCCATTTATACATGCCGTTCGCGCTCATAAACAACCCTGCGGCAGAGTACCCAATTGTTGAGTCTGTATTAAAAGCCGGTATCATCCTGGTAGAAGATAGTATCGTGTGGCCCTGCGCTTTGTCCCAACTGGCCAGGCCATTAAAATCGAACCCTGCATCTTTTATGTCCAGTGGCTTTAAGATATATTGCTGCAGCGCCTCGCCATATGGCTTGCTGGTTATTCTTTCTATAATAAGCCCCAGCAGGTAGTAGTTGGAAAACGAATTGTTGTACGTTGTGCCCGGTGTAAACATCAGCGTTTTACCTGCAATGATCTTCATGATGTCTGTACGTGTATGCGCTACGTAAACATTGCCCAGTGCGGCACTCATAAAATAGTCAGGAATACCCGAACGGTGCGTCAACAGGTCTTTTATGGTTACGGCATCATACTCTTTCAGTTCGGGTATGTACTTCGTCATTTTATCACTCAATGCAAGTTTGCCATCTTCAAACAGCTTAAATACCAGGGCCGCTGTAAACATCTCCGTACTTTCACCTACCAGGTACAGTGTATTTTCATGCGGTACTTTACCCGTGTTACCTATTGATACACCATATCCCTTATTCAGCAGCACTTCTCCATGTTGCAGCACCGCCACCGTCCCGCTGAACTTTTCCAGGTATTCCCATTTTGATACAATACTGTCCAATTCCCGTTTTATGTCCCCGGCACGGGCGTATCCGGCAGCAAATGCTACTGATGCAATCAACAATAACAACTTCCTCATTTTCTATATATCATTTTAATATTGCTAAGCTAAAAAATACATACTGATAAACAATGTATAGGCTGCCGCAATGCTAATATTAACTTGAGTTAAACAGTTTTCTTTAAGTGCGGGATAATAATACGGCATGATACGTGATGTGCTGTTACAATATTTTTAACATGCGTGCCTGCTGAAAATCAACCTCTGCAACATATTTTTGGCACCTGAATGCATACACGCCTGAAGAAATATGCCAGTAATGTAATAGTAGTGTTGCTTGCAATAGTACTAATGAACTACAGCGTGCCTTATAACAGCACGGCAGAGCATCTTCATAGCATACATAATAACGAAAGCAGGTTGTACAGTAACGCCGGTATAAACGAAATTGAATCTGTATTTGAACTTGTAACAGAAGAGTGGCTGGATATTGAAAACTGCGTGCCTGAACCTGATACCGATGATGCACAAGAGGATATATCAAAAATAAAAACGCTGTTTATAGACCGTTTTACCCCTGACAACAATTCAGCTATTGTTGCATATAGCACTGTACAACACACTACACATAACACTGATTTCCTAAGCAGTTTACCGGTTAATATTCCCGCACCTCCTCCTGATGTGGCATAATGGTTCAACATATGCAGCCATACCTATGGCTGGCATTTTCCATTACTAATAAAGTCAAAAACACAAAATGAGGAAGATATCACTGGCTGCTGCCATTGTATGGCTGTGCAGCGGGGCCTATGCCCAAACAAATGAACAATACACGCAGGACAGCTTGTACATAGAAGAAACAGAGCAACAATACCCGGCAAAAGTATTACATGCTGAACCTCTTTACATAGACCTGATACGCGACCTGGGTGCGCGAAAAGGTGAACGGGAGTGGAACTTTGGCACAGGCATAACAGACCGTACCCGCTACGATAGTTACGAAGCTCTAATAGAATATGAATTCGCCCCAATAGACAGGGTTGGATTTGAGGTAGAGCTACCCGTTACATTTTACACCCCTGTAAACGGTACTAAAAAAGAGGAAACGCCTTCGCACAGGGTAGAAAGTTTAAAACTGGCTACACAATGGAGCTTTTTAGTATCGCCCAAATACAATACCAGTATGGCATTGGGGTATATACACGAACTTGTATTTACAGACATCAACAATATGCATAGCCGTGCTGTATTTCGGGGTAACCTGTACAACCCTTTCCTGGTAGTTGCAAAACGATTCGGGCAAAATTTTCATTCCCTGATATATACAGGGCCCAAATTTGAGAAAGAATACCGGAATGAACACTGGCACAACAGCTACCATATAAATACCAGCCTGCATTATATGATAACAGGCACCCGCAACTTTGTGGGTATAGAGTTTAATAAACAGTTGGCCGGCGGCGATTTTGACATGACCATAAGGCCACAACTGAGGGTAGCTATAACAGAGCACGTGCTGATAGGAATTGTGGCAGGCATACCTGTAAACAGGGAACAGGAACGTTTCAGCAGTTTTTTCAGACTTATATGGGAACCCGGCAGGACATACCATGCATCCAAATAAAAAACCGGCCCTCGTTGGGGGGCCGGCAATTATAATAGACAGGTAACCTGGAACAACAACTATTGCTGTGTAGCAGTGTAAACAACGTTTACAGAATATGTACCTGCAGGGTAAGCGAAGCCGGGAGTAGCTTTGTATTTTACACTGAATTTCTGGTCTCCGCCGCGTGTTGCTTCATTTATAAGGTTCTGGTTGCTGGCAGTAAGCGTAGCATAGCCGGCCGCAGAAAACGGGGTAGCTATTGCGCCGCCTGTATTGTTTGCCGTAACTTTTACAGCTAATACACCGCTAACAGGCATAGCCGGCGCAGGTGTAGTTGTACCTGTATAAGAAAAATTGGTATTGCTTGCTTTTACAGCAACAGAGAAGTTTTTGTTTGAACGTACTTTCAGTTCCTGCGCATCGCTTTCTACGCCGTTTGCGTAGTTGTTTACAGTTGTGAAAGGAAGCGTAACGTCTGCACCCGTAGCGCTGCTGTTACCTGTGAAAGTGATCTCGATAGCGTTGCTCAAAGATAGTTGTACTGTCTGGGAAGCTGAGGAATTCTGGTTAGACTGGTTTTGAGCGTTTGCTGAAAGACCCATTGTAACGATTGCTGCGATTGCGATTAATTTTTTCATTTTGTTTGTTGTTTGTTTGAATTCGTTCGGTTGATGATGCAAAGATGCTATCGCCAACGACCTTATGCCAAACAAACGCCAATGCTTAACCGCCGATTTGCAAGCAGGTAACCATTAATTAACAAAAGTGGCAGCTACCTTCTGCCGGATGACGTATAAGTAATTGATAATAAAAACCAAAAGGGCGCTTACGCATATATATGCGAACCGCCCTTTATTCTCTGTTCCCCGGTTAATTTTCCAGGCATACTATTCTTCGTCGTCTTCTTCTACTCTCTTTATCAGCACCTTATCTATGCGCATACCATCCATATCAACTATCTCAAATTCATAACCCTGCCATTTAACGATATCCCCAACATTGGGCATACGGCTTAATTTATCCAGTATCATGCCGCCTATAGTATTAAATTCGCTTTGCGGCATATCGTCAGATATTTTAAAATAATGCAACAGTTCAAAGTACGGATACTGCGCATCTGCCAGCCAGGTGCCATCTTTTCGTTCAATTACCTGGTATTCTTCCTGCCCTATTTCAGATACATCGCCCACCAGCGCATCCAGCACATCGTCCATAGATACGATGCCTTCTATAGACCCGTATTCATCAACTACAATGGCATAATGCAGTTTTGCATTCCTGAATGCCTCCAGCGCCTTGTACGCAGGTACGTTGTCATGTAATACCAATGGCTTCTTCAGGTGCTTTGTCAGCAGAAAGTTATGAAGGTCTGTTTCGTGGGCGAATATATCTTTAATGCTGATGATGCCTTTCAGTTTATCAAGCGTGCCATCACACACGGGATAAATAGAATGTATCTCGCTGCTTATTTTCCTGCGCAACTCCTGTGTATCATCTTTTATGTCCAGCCACACTATTTTAGTACGGTGTGTCATCAATTCACTTATGCGCCTGTCGCCCAGTGAAAATACGCGCTCCACTATGCGTCTTTCTATCTCCTGTACTTCCCCACCCTCTGCGCTGTGCTGTATTATAGATTTTATTTCTTCTTCAGACACCCTGTTTTCCGTATCTGGTTTTATACCGAAGAGAAACAGCACAAGATCGTTGGTACGGGTAAGCAACCATATAAAGGGCGCTGTTATTATAGACAGTACATTCATAGGTCCTGCCATGAAGGATGCTATCTTTTCAGGAAAAAGCAACCCTATCCTTTTCGGTATCAACTCGCCAAATACTATGGTGACGAATGTAACTGCTGTTACTATGATTACTACGGCAAAAGCGTGCTCGTTTCCTGCCAGCATAGGTATTGTAGCCAGCTTGGCCTGTAGTTGGGTCTGCAACTCATCGCTACTGAAAACACCCGTAAGAATAGCAATGAGTGTTATGCCCATTTGTACCGTAGAGAAAAAACGCCCGGGATTATTTACCAGGGCCAGCGCTCGCAAAGCATTTTTACTTCCTTTTTTTGCAGCCTGCTCCAGCCTGTACTTTTTTGCGGATACCAGGGCAATTTCACTCATAGAGAATACCCCGTTTAAAAGTACCAGGCCGATAATGACGACTATTTCCATTTAATATTTTGATGTTACGAACTGTAAAAATAGGAATTTGCAGGGTAAGAGGCTTAAAAGCAATACGTTAGCAGGAATATATTTACCCTGTTCGCGCCCGAGCCGTGTAAAACAAAGCCTTTTTCACTGATTTATACCTATTCTTCTGTATGCCGTGCTTGTTAACAGGTTGTTACACGATTGCTAACCACAGGTTAACCGATGCAATATTCTTCGCTGGAACAAGTAGCCGCAGCATCTTTGCATCATCAAACGAACAAACAACAAACAAACAAAATGAAAAATTTCATCGCAATCGCAGCATTATCAGTTTTAGGGCTTTCAGCAAACGCTCAAACATCCACCAACCAAACAGCTACAGCTACACAATCTGCTAAACTGGCCTTGTCAAATGCTATCTCTATCACATTTGTAGATGGCGGCAAAGAAGGGTCTGATGTAACCCTGGCTTTCCAGACAGTATCTGACTATGCTAACGGTATAACATCTAACGAGCAGGAAATGCTGGTTCAATCAAATAAACACTTCAACGTGTCTATGAAAACAGACGCACACAATTTTAGTTATAGCGGAACCACTACGCCTGCACCGGTTGTACAGATATCCAATGTTTTGTCTATGATGATAACTGAAAACAAAACCGGTGGTAGCCTTTCCTACAATAACTACGCAAGCATTCCATCAGGTAGCGCTACTATTATCAACTGGGGCACACCAGGCGGCAACAGGACTTTTAAACTGAAATACAAAGCAACTCCGGGTTTTGCACTGCCCGCAGGTACTTATACAGCTAATGTAATATATACTGCTACACAGCCATAAGGCTTTGCATAAAATATCTTTTACAGGGGTGGCCAAAAGCCACTCCTGTTCTTTTTGTATAATCTTTTAAATGTTAATGTTAAACATATCTGCAACATATAAGCTGTGAAAATGTTACATGTTCAGATACAAAACTGTTCTTATGAAGAAAATATTGTTTTTGCTTACAACTGTAATGGCTACTGTGCAATACACTAATGCTCAACCACTTAATGCCACAGAAATGCTGGAGATGCTGGCTTGTAAAGACTATGCATGCTTCTCTAAACTAATAGAACCAAAGGGTTACAACATAGCTCTCAACAAAGAAACACACGGATACCAAACCTACCAGTACAAAAGCAAACTTACTTACCAGAATGAAAGTAACGCAGCCATAGCATTGCCATATACAGTTGCTTTTACAGTACAGACAGACGATAAGAGTACTATATTGAGCCATACTGTAGGCAACCAGGAACAGCGCGAGCTATTACTGACGGACTTCAAGGTGCAGGGTTTTGAATACGTAGAGGGGACAAAAACTAAAAGCACGTTTGACAACAACGCAGTTGTATATAAAAGTAAAGCCCACCCTCTAACTACATTGAAAGTCACCAGTTTCGAGAAGAAGGATAGGAAAAAAACCTATCTCGAATATGAATTTGAATTATGGAGGCCAAACGCCAACCATCCTGATAAAATAAAAGATTCGGCAGCAAGAAAACTTGATTCTGCGACGCGGAAACTTTAGTCAATTACATAAGAATAAAAATGGGGCGTACTAAACGCCCCATTTTTTTATGCCGGTATATTATTTTTACTGTACGGAGGTTTTTATGCTGATACTACCACCTGCATCTGCCACATTTACAAAATAGGTTCCTTTAGCCAACTGGGGGAAGCTGAATGAGTGCAGGTTGTCCCCAGCATTAACAGACCACTGTTCGCGCGCTATGGCGCGGCCGGTAACATCACTTACAGTTATATCAAGCGTTTGTTTAGCTGCACTGGTATAGGCCAGGGTAAACTGCCCGTTGTTTGGATTAGGGAACAGGGCGCAATCAGGCTTTGTGCCTTTTACTGTATATACGCTATTGGCAGCAGCCGCGGCCTTCACTGCACCATAGGCATTTATTTTTCCTTTACCCCATACATTATTGCCAGTAGCGGGCAGGGGGCCTGTAAAAATATCCCTGATAGCAGTTTGGCCTATTATATCCTGCACCTGCGTGGGTGTAAGTTTAGGGTTGGCCTGCAACATCATGGCTACTATGCCTGAAGCCGCCGGCGCAGAGGCCGAAGTACCCAGGAAGCCAGCATAATAATAATTCTTACCATTAAAATTGTGAGATGATATTACATATCCGCTATTAAGCCCCGTTGGGGTATAACGGACATCGTAAGAGCTTACGGGGCTCACCATCATCATACCGGGTGCGGCTATATCAGGCTTGATCCTGCCGTCGGCCATCGGCCCTTTGCTTGAAAACGGGGCTATGTTACCGGCAGAAAACCCAAAACCTAATGTCTGGCCATTAATATCTTTCCACTGTGTTTTAGACGCCCATGCGCCTACCAGCAATACAGATTTTGCACTGCCCATATCACTTACGGTAGAGATGGTATTACCATCTACAGCGCCAGGCAGGCTAAGACTTCTAAAAAAGCTGCTGTAACCGTATTTATAGCCGTAGTAATAATACTCATTCCATACATTGATAGAACCATCATTGCCTTTTATAGCTATATGTATGCTATCTGCCGCTTTATTGTAAATATCAATAGTTATGCGTGGCTTGTTGTTGTATTCAGAAGATGAAGTAAGGAAATCTACAAAACACGTGTCCAGGCCATTAGCTCCTTTCAGTATCATAGGATGGTCAAGGTCATCAATAGGTACAAAACCTGTTGACTCGCCTGCTATGCCGTTGCTATACAGCGTTACCTGTGCACTGAATGTTTTTGCCGTATCTCCCCAGATATCTATCCAGGTGCGCTTCATCGTATCATCGTCAAAAATGGCAAATGTATGTATCATCGTATCTGTCGGCGTGAAGGTTTTAGACAGGTGTATGTTTTCCTGGCCGTCGTTACCGGCGCTCATTACTATGATTTTCCCGGGGCCGGAAAGGTTATCGCAAGCCTGGCTGAACAGCGAAGTGCCATCGTGCGGGCCGGACTGTGAGCCCCAGCTGATATTGGTAACTGCAGGCCTGCTTACTGAATTTGCATAAGAGAATATATAATTAACCCCATCTACAAAATCTGAAAAGCTGCTCTGCAACCACTGCTGCCCTATCGTGTCGCGCCTTACACCAACAAAAACCAGGTCAGCATCATAAGCCATGCCTTTGTGCAGCAGGTTTGTAGTGCCCAGGCCAGAACCCGCCGCAATGCCTGTTACACCCGTACCATGCATTTGCTCTACGTTATCTGTACCGGCAGCCAGTATAGCGGCAGTGCCGGTCAGCTCATGACCATAGGCAAAACCGGCGGGCGGTGTGCCTGTACTGTTCAACTCCCATACTTTAGTTATACGGTTGGTAGTACCTGTAGCATCGTAAAAGCCCGGGTGACCATAATCAAAACCAAAGTCTATAACCCCCATTATGATACCTTTACCCGTCATAGGCCATGGCAGTCCTATTCCCATATGTACGGAGTCTGCACGGGTCACCTGCCGGGCAACGTCCATTGCGGGGCGGAGAGGCTCATCCAGTTGTATATATCTTATGCCTTGCACCTGTGTAAACTCTTTTACTTTTTCATAAGGGACGTTTACTGTCCAGATATTACCCGCTTTTGTGCCCACAATCACGCCCATATCTTCCAGCAGGGCCTCTACAGCAGCGGAATTGGCTACCTGTATCATACCACTTATATAATCCTGGCCGTGAATTTTCCTGTATATATAGCCTTCCGGCACTTTCCCATTATCATGTTTAGCCATGTCTTTCAGCAGCAGGCGTGTGGATGGTGAAAGTTTAGGCTTTGCAGGCGCTATGCTTTGTGCATTGACGCCAACCACACAACAAACACAAATAATCAATGTAAAAATCCTGTTCATTATTTCTCAATTAGTTACAGTAAAAATACGTCATCTGGTTGAATTATTCCCTTTTGTCATGCGTGGGTTGTTATTAGGAATATTTAGCTGATGGTTCTTACCTTTGCGCCTTGTTATGACACAAGTGAGCCTGGTTAACAAATCGACACATCCTGCCCCGGAGTACCAGACCACCGGCTCCGCAGGTATGGATATAAGGGTATGGCTTGCAGAGCCTGTAACGTTGCAACCAATGGAACGCAGGCTGATGCCCACCGGGTTGTATATTGCGTTGCCGCACGGCTACGAGGCGCAGATACGGCCCCGCAGTGGGTTGTCTGTAAAACGGGGATTGACCCTGGTCAATACGCCAGGTACTATAGACAGCGATTATCGCGGGGAAATCATGGTGCCACTCATCAACCTGTCTTCAGAGCCGCAAACTATTAATGATGGGGAAAGGATAGCCCAGATGGTAATAGCCCGGTATGAACAAATAGGCTGGCACGCTGTTGCTGAACTGGACGGCACTGAAAGAGGCGATGGCGGCTTTGGCCATTCCGGCGTACAATAATCTCAATCAAGTAATCAACTATAAAAGCGAAAAACAGGATACATGAATATCATAATACCGATGGCGGGAATGGGCAAGCGCATGAGGCCCCACACACTTACTACCCCCAAGCCTTTGTTGCCTGTTGCAGGTAAGCCAATAGTACAGCGCATGGTGGAAGACATCATCAACACATCTGGCGAAAAAGTAGAGGAGATAGCCTTTATTATAGGGCCCTCTTTCGGCGAAGCGGTAGAAAAAAACCTGCTGGGTATAGCAGCGGCACTGGGAGCAAAAGGGAAAATATGCTACCAGCACGAGGCACATGGCACAGCACACGCTATACTTTGCGCTTCTGAAACACTGACGGGCAATGTACTGATAGCATTTGCAGACACTTTATTCAAAGCGAGTTTCAACTTTGATGCCTCTAAGGATGCCATCATCTGGACACAGAAGGTGGAAGACCCGTCTGCCTTTGGCGTAGTGAAGCTGAACGATAAAGAAGAGATAGAGGCGTTTATAGAAAAGCCGCAGGATTTCGTATCGGACCTGGCCATAATAGGGGTGTATTATTTTAAAGATGGTGACAACCTGAAAAAAGAACTGCAACGCCTGATAGATGAAGATATAAAACTGAAAGGTGAATACCAGATAACCGATGCCATGGACCACATGCTGAAAAAAGGTATGAAGTTTTATACAGACCAGGTAGAAGAGTGGCTCGACTGCGGCAACAAAGACGCCACAGTGTTTACCAACCAACGCATACTGGAACTGAAGCAGGAAACTGAGCAACTGGTACATGCTTCACTGGTAAGTAATAATTCTGTCATAATTCCGCCTTGTTATATAGGCGAGGGCGTGGTCATTACCAATTCCGTGGTAGGCCCGCATGTATCGCTTGAAAGTGGTGTAGAGGTGATAGACTCCCGCATCAGCAACAGCATTGTACAGTCTGATAGCATTGTTAAAAATGCACGTATAGAAAACTCCATGTTGGGTAAAAGTGTAAATTACACTGAAAAGCCACAGGATATAAGCCTGGGAGATTTTTCTACGCTGTCATGATATTAAACAAGATACTAAATACATTTTTGTGCATAGCCCTGGCAACCGCCGGGGCTATGGCGCAGGAAGCGGATACCATACCACCACCCATAGGCGCACAAAGTGAGCTGAACGCCGTAGTGCTGCACTATGAAGCCACAAAAGCTCGCAGCCGCGGAGATAATGCCGAGGCTGAAAAAATGCTGAAAAACGCATTGCAGTTTGACCCCAACGCAGCCGGTATATACTACGACCTGGCACGCATCAATATGGCGGGCAAACGCAACGCAGAAGCTGAGAGAAACATCACGAAGGCAATAGAGCTGTCACCCGGCAATAAATGGTACAAAGAGCAATATGCCATACTGCTGCTGGACGACAACAAGTTTAAAGAAGCGGCCGAAATGTACGAGCAGGTACTGGCCCAGGATGAAAATAACAAAGAGTACCTGCAGACAATAGCCTACCTGTACCAACGTGCAGGAGAGAAGAAAAAAGCAGAAGCCGCTTTTGACAAGCTACTGAAGATGTATAGCGACGACGAGGATATACTGGAAGCGAAACTGCAACTGTACCTTAATGAAAACGACCTTGAAAAAGCAATAGAAACAACTAACACGCTGCTGCGGATAGCGCCTAACGAAACCACCTACTACATACGCCTGGCAGAGATATACAACAAGAGCCAGATGCCTGATAAAGCCGCTGAAGTTTTCAAACAGGCGGAAGAGTTGTTCCCCGACGACCCGAATATCCAGCTAAGCCTGTCTGAATACTACAGGCAGAAAGGTGATAAAGAAAAATATAAAATTTACCTGGGAAAGGCCGTTACTAATAATGCACTGAACCCCTCAGAGCAGATAGGCATACTCACCAACTATATCCTCACTATAAAAGACAGTTCAGAATTACCATACGCCCTGGGCCTGGCTGAACAGGTTGTTAAGCAAAGTCCCGATGACGCCGAAGCTTTAGCACTCTACGGCAATACGTTAGGTATATCAGGCAAAATGGCCGAGGCGGCCGACCAATATAAAAGATCGTTGCAGGCAGACCCCGCCAACTATAATGTATGGAAGAACCTGCTTTCTATCTACCTTCAGGAGCAAATGCCTGACTCTATTATTAAATACAGCGATAAGGCTTTGCGTTTATTTCCCAACCAGGCGCAGCTGCACTTTATAAATGGTTTAGGTTACAATTACAGGCGCGACTACCCGAAGGCTATCAATGCGCTGAACAGGGCCGTAGATATGGTGCCGGAAGAAAACAAAGGCGAACTGGCAGATATGCACAGCATGCTGGCAGATGTATATAACAGTACAAAACAATACGAGTTATCAGATGAAAATTTCGAAAAAGCCCTGCAACTGATACCAGACAACGCCAGTACATTAAACAATTACGCCTATTATTTGTCTGAAAGAGGTGCAAGGCTGGATGAGGCGGAGAAAATGTCTAAACGCTCGCTGGAGCTGGCACCTGACCAGGCTACATTTTTAGACACCTATGGCTGGATCATGTACAAGAAAGGTGACTACAAAAAAGCCCGTGAGTACGTACAGAAAGCTATAGATAAAGAAGAAACAACCGCCAGCGGTACACTGTGGGACCACCTGGGCGATATACATTTTAAACTGGGCGATAAAGACAAAGCCCTGGATTGCTGGCAGAAAGCAACAAAGCTGGGCGCTGACAATCCTCAATTGGAAAAGAAAATAAAGGAAGTGAAGCTGTATGAATAAGAGTGTTGTTATTGTGTTAGCCATGTTGCTGACCGCATCCTGTAATGTTTTAAAGAAAAAGCCTTCCCGCAAAAATGTAACGGTAGATACTACTGCGACAGCTATTACTGTAACAGATACCGCTGCTCCGCTTGCGGTACTGGAAGAAGCCGCTATTGAAAACCCGAAAGAAGAAGCACCGGCTATCAGTCCTGAAAAGCAGGAACTGATAAACAGCCTGCTACCTTTGTGGAACAGGCGGCTAGATTATAAGACCTTTAAGGGCAAAGCCAAAATGCACTACGAGGGTAGTGGCATGAAACACGATTTTACGGCCAATTTCAGGATGGCGAAAGACAGTGTGATATGGGTACATATAACAGGGGGTATGGGCCTGGTAAATGTAGCGCGGGTATTTATAACCCCCGATAGCTTTATGCTGGTGAATTACCTGGATAAATCTGTAATGCGGCTGAGTGCAGCAGAAGCACGGGAGCAATTACCCGCTGCGATAGATTTTAACCTGTTGCAAAACCTTGTAATAGGCGAGGCGCTGACCAACCAGGGCCAGCCAACTGATGTAACAGACTTTGGCGGCACCTGGAGCCTGGATATTACCAACCCCGATGGTAAAATGCAGGTGAATTACAACAAGGCAGACAGCACCATGCGCACACAGCAGGTATTATCAACAGTTGCAGGCGGGCTGGCAGCTATGATACAATATGGCAACTACGATATGATAAACAACCGTAGTTTCGCCATCAGCAGGGCTATCAACGTACAGTCGCGCGGCGAGCAGCATTATATGGATATGACCTTTAACAACGCAAGCTTCGACGAGGTAGTAGATTTCCCTTTGTCCATACCGGCCGATTACCTTAACAAATAGTTCAGTTAAAATAACAGCTTATTGACTGCATCGGGGTAATTTTCCTTTCTTTCCTGTTATATTTGTTGCTGTATAAAGCACAAACGGTACATAGATGAAAGTTGTCATTTTTGCAGGAGGTAGAGGTACACGCATATCAGAAGAATCTACACTGCGCCCGAAACCCATGATAGAAATTGGTGGTAAGCCCATACTCTGGCATATCATGAAGATATATGCCTCCTTTGGCCATACAGAGTTTATTATTTGCCTCGGTTATAAAGGCTGGATGATAAAAGAATACTTCGTCAACTACTTTATGCACAATGCAGACGTAACGGTTGACCTTTCCAACAATCAACTGGAGGTACATAACAACTTTGCTGAGCCTTTTAAGGTTTCGCTGATAGATACGGGGCTGGATACAATGACAGCAGGTCGTTTGAAAAGGGTACTACCCTATACTAACAACGAGCCTTTTATGCTTACCTATGGCGATGGTGTTTGTGATATTGACATCAATGACCTGGTGAAGTTTCATAAACAGAGTGGTAAGATATGCACCATGACAGCGATACAGGCTACCAGCCGTTTTGGAGTCATCAATATGGAGCAGGATGGTACCATCAATAAATTTGAAGAAAAGCCTGAAGACAGCGGCACATGGATAAACGGTGGCTTCTTCGTTATAGAGCCGGGGATAAAAGACTACCTGCCTGCCGATGCTGATGATGTAATGTGGGAACGTTATCCTATGGATAAACTGGCGGAAGACACACAGATAGCTGCCTACCGCCACAACAGTTTCTGGAAGTGTATGGACACCATACGCGACAAAGAAGAGCTGGAAGAACTTTGGGAAACAAAACCACTGTGGAAGAAATGGTAACGGCAAAATACCTGCAATCAATATACAAAGGCAAGCGCGTTTTCCTTACGGGACATACGGGCTTTAAAGGCGCATGGATGCTGCAGATACTGCAATGGCTGGGCGCCGATGTAAAGGGCTATGCCTTGCCGCCAGAAAAAGACAACGACCTGTACAACCAGGTAAATGGCGACAAACTTTGCTATGCTTCTGTAGAAAGTGATCTGCGCGACCTTAAAACATTGCAGGGTGAACTGGTGCGTTTCGAACCGCATTTTGTATTTCACCTGGCGGCACAGTCATTGGTAAGGCGCAGTTATGATACACCGGCAGATACTTTTATGGTGAACACACAAGGCACCGTGCACATGCTGGATGCTTTGCGTGGTGTACAGCAGCCCTGCGTTGCACTGATGATCACCACGGACAAGGTGTACCAGAACCCTGAGCGCGGCACGCCGTTTAATGAAGATGATAAACTGGGCGGTTACGATCCGTACTCTGCCAGCAAAGCCGCAGCAGAAATAGTTATAGAATCATACCAGCGATCATTTTTCAATAAGGCAGACTACGCGAAACACCGGAAGTCTGTTGCCTCTGTACGTGCAGGTAATGTGATAGGTGGTGGCGACTATTCTGACGACCGTATCATACCTGATATAGTGCGCGCGCTGGAGTTTGACCAGCCTGTCGGCTTGCGCAACCCTACATCCATTCGCCCATGGCAGCATGTGCTGGAGCCGATAGGCGCTTACCTGTACCTGGCTGCAAAAATGAGTGAACAACCGGAGAAATACATTACAGCATTCAACTTTGGCCCTGACGAAAATGATACCGTGACAGTTGAAGACCTGACTAAAATATTTATAGAACGTTTTGGCCGTGGCAGTTTTGAAAACCAGCAACAGGCCAATGCCCCACACGAAGCTAAGCTGCTGCTGCTGGATAGCAGCAAGGCAAAACAAGCGATAGGCTGGGAACCGAAGATGGATGCCAGGACCGCCATCCGCCTGACGGCAGAATGGTATGCCGACCGCGAAACTCCGGCATATGATAAGTGCATGAAACAAATCAAAGAATATTTTGGTGATATAAACTGATGTGGAAATTTACACCCATACCGCTGGCAGGTGCATATGTAATAGACCTGCCTGCCTTTTACGACGACAGGGGCAGCTTCGTGAAAACATTTCATGAAACTACACTCGCACAGCATGACATTCAGTTTCAATTGAAGGAGAGTTATTTTTCCCTTTCAAAAAAAGATGTGATACGTGGCATGCACTTTCAAACACCGCCACACCATCATGCCAAAATTGTTTTCTGCCCGCAGGGTGCAATACTTGATGTAATAGTTGACCTGCGCAAACAATCAGCTACCTACGGTCAGTATTTCGCACAGGAATTATCTGCCGAAAACCACAAAGCTTACTATATACCCGAAGGCTTTGCGCACGGCTTTAAATCGCTTACAGACGATGCCGTCACTTACTATCTTGTATCTTCAGAATACAGCCAAGAGCGGGATACCGGCATATTATACAATAGCTTCGGTTTTGATTGGGGTGTAGAGAATCCTGTAATCTCAGAACGGGATTTATCCTTCATGACACTGGCCGGTTTCGACAGCCCATTCTGATTGTCATCTTTAACTTCTTTAGGGGGATATTTATGATTTTAACTAAAATATGACATTTTGAAAGCCATGCATGACAATAGTTTTCAATAGCTTGCTTATAGATACAAAATCATAATTAACCACTAAAAACTGCTATGTATGGAACTGCCAAAAGTATTACTCGGTGCAATTTTGTTAGGCGTTACTACCGGCACCATTTCATGTTCTAAAGGGAGCAATCATACGGTACAACCCGTAGAACAACAAAATGCAGATGTGCTTGGACAAGGTAATGGCAATAACCCGGTTGTAACACCATACGACTGCCCGGCATGTGGCATGGGTTAACATACAATAACCAGCGCATAAATGCCCGCAATATTATCATCGGTAGCATGCAACCTGGATACTAATATCCTCGCTGCATGTTTACCATTATTACAGGAATCGAGGGTGGAGGCCATTGAATGGTCTTTCGACACTCTCTTTCATGTTGATGAAGTACCCCCGTGGTTCCTGGAACTGCTACAATTTTACAGCAAAGAACAAAGGCTGGTAGGACACGGTGTGTTCTTCTCACTCTTCTCCGGCCGGTGGTTGCCTGAACAGCAACAGTGGCTGAAGCACCTGGAAAAAGTAGCTACTGAGTTCCCGTTCGACCATGTAACAGAGCATTTCGGTTTTATGACCGGGAAAGATTTCCATCATGGCGCACCGCTCAACATTCCATATACAGCATCTACCCTGGCTATAGGGCAAGACAGGTTGGCCCGCATACAGCAAGCCTGTACCTGCCCGGTAGGATTAGAGAATCTTGCCTTTTCTTATACGGTTGATGAAGTGAAACAGCATGGCGAATTTTTAGAAAAACTTATTGAACCTGTAAATGGTTTTATCATACTCGACCTGCACAACCTCTATTGCCAGTTGCACAACTTCACCCTGCCTTTTAAAGAAATAATAAAATTATACCCACTGCACCGTGTACGCGAGATACATATATCGGGTGGAAGTTGGGAAAGCACTGAAGTACAGCCGACAAAGAAGGTGCGGAGAGATACACATGACGATGCAGTGCCGGCAGAAGTATTTGAGTTGTTACGCAAAACTATACCGCTGTGCCCGCACCTGAAATATGTAGTGTTGGAACAATTAGGCGCAGGGCTTATAACACCTGACAACAGGAGTCAATTTTACCGTGACTACCTGCGCATGCTGCAGATAGTTGCTGATGCAAATACAGATAAAACGGAGGAGCATGTGCATCCCTTCTTACCAGTTAATAATATTATTACTACTGCGCCTGTTGAAGACCCGCATCTCTACGAGCAGCAACTGGAGCTATCCTGCATACTCGAAACTGCTACAGATTATAACGAATTAATACAGTCGCTGAATAACTCTACCCTGCAAAACAGCGAATGGGAAACAGAAACATGGGCGCCGGAAATGCTGGAAACAGCTATGCGGATTGCGCAGAAATGGAAGTGAGGCTAAGTGATGATTTTCATCATTGGCAGCCTTCCGGTTATTCCCGACTTTAGCCTGATAATTTATTACTATGATACCCAAACTGAACAAAGAATGGCACCTGAAAAATAAGATGCCTGAAAAACCCACATTTGAAGAACGGGTGAAATGGCACCTGGAACATGTAAAACATTGCGCCTGCCGCCCCATACCTGCGAAGTTGGCAGAAGAAATGAAAAAGAAAGGGATAAAATTATAATACCTTTCCTTAAGGCACTCGTCCTGGTGCTTGCCACAGGGTTAGATTAGTTATCTTTGCCATCGCTTTTCATCGCTAACAAATCAAGACAAGTCAATGCAAAAAGAACTGAAACAACTCGGTATAGATAAACTAAACAATGGCGCTTTTACGGGCACTAAGTGGCAAAAAGGCGGTGGAGAAAAAATCGCATCATTTTCGCCAGTTGACAGCAAAGAAATAGGTGCGGTAACAGGTGTCAACCGTAAGGCTTATGATGCTGTAGTAGATAAGGCACAAACGGCTTTTGAAGAGTGGCGCATGTGGCCTGCGCCAAAGCGTGGTGAAGTTGTGAGACAGATAGGAGAGGCACTGCGCCGTGACAAACAGGCACTGGGCAAACTGGTTAGCTACGAGATGGGCAAGAGCCTGCAGGAGGGCATGGGTGAAGTGCAGGAGATGATAGACATAGCGGACTTTGCAGTAGGCTTATCTAGGCAGTTGTATGGCCTTACCATGCACAGTGAACGCCCGCAGCACCGTATGTACGAGCAGTGGCACCCGCTAGGTGTAGTAGGTATCATCAGCGCTTTCAACTTTCCAGTAGCTGTATGGAGCTGGAACGCATTCCTGGCATGGGTATGTGGTAATACCTGCGTGTGGAAGCCATCGGAAAAAACTCCGTTGTCGGCCATAGCCTGTATGAATATCATCAGCAAAGTATTCAAAGACAATAAAGTACCTGAAGGTGTTTGCGGCCTGGTAGTTGGCGGCAGGGATACGGGTGAATGGATGAGCAGTGACAGCCGTATACCATTGGTATCTGCCACAGGTTCTACCCGCATGGGCAAGGCTGTGGGTGCGGCAGTGGGCCAAAGGCTGGGACGTTCTCTATTAGAATTGGGTGGCAACAATGCTATCATCATTACAGAACATGCAGACCTTGATATAGCATTGCGCGCTGCCGTGTTTGGGGCGGTAGGTACGTGCGGGCAACGTTGCACCACTACGCGCAGACTCATCATACACGAAAAAGTGTACGATACATTTAAGAAGAAACTGGTAGCGGCATATAAACAACTGAGCATAGGCGACCCGCTGAATGAAAAAAACCACATAGGCCCGCTGATAGATACGGACGCCGTGCAACAATACCTTAATGCTATTACTGCACTGAAGGAACAAGGAGGCAAGGTAATAATAGCCGGTGGCGTATTATCCGGCAAAGAATACAAAAGTGGCTGTTATGTGCAGCCTGCTGTCTATGAGGCTAAAAACGAAATGCCCATTGTACAGCATGAAACATTTGCACCCATCCTGTACATTATGAAGTATAACACCATTGATGAGGCGATAGCACTGCAAAATGGTGTACCGCAGGGCTTGTCTTCATCCATCATGACGCTGAACATGCGCGAGGCAGAAACATTCCTGTCTCACAAAGGCAGCGATTGTGGTATAGCGAATGTAAACATTGGCACTAGCGGCGCTGAAATAGGCGGTGCTTTTGGTGGTGAGAAAGAAACAGGTGGTGGCCGTGAAAGCGGCTCTGATAGCTGGAAAGCATATATGCGCAGGCAAACAAATACAATAAACTGGAGTAATGAACTGCCGCTAGCACAGGGCATCAAATTCCATATATAAACTTTGAATCCCTGCTTATGTATGACAACCATATCTGAAACCAATGATGCTGAACTCATCGCAGTATTGAATGAGGAAGTGCAGGACCTGCACCACCTGTTATACCCCAGCAGGTTTAAACCTTATAATAAAAATGAGGTAGCACCGGCATTTAAAGCTATGCTCAGTCAGCACAACTGTAAAGCCTATATAGCTTATGATGAAGGTGTACCAGCAGGATATATTATTTTCTTTATAAAAGAAGTGGACGACAGCCCTTTTCACTACCGTGGCAGCTCTGTTTATATAGACCAGCTGGCTGTACTGAAGAAACACCGGCAAAAAGGTATAGGCACATTATTGCTGGAGACAGCCGCGAAACTGGCCGCAGACCTCTCTATTGCTGATATAGAACTTGACTACTGGCACGAAAACAAGGACGCTGCATTATTCTTTGAAAAACAAGGCTTTAAAACAGCCCGCTATATTGCAAGAAAGACATAAAAAATATAAACGCCCCGCAAATGTGCAGGGCGTTCATATTTTTTATCTTTTGCTTAATCTTCTTCGTAATACTTGGCCTCAAATATTGCCAGCAGGTAGGTGTTTTTGTACAGTAATAAATACAACCCGTTTATCTCGTGCCGGTTTGTATTATTCAGGGCGTTGAACACGTAGTTCTCTACAGTCATATCGTCGCAGGCACGCAAAGTGGCCGACGGCTCAAAACTAAGTGTTTCCTTGCCTTGGGTATATTGTCCTGTCAGCAGGTTGCATCCGGCAAAGCCTTCCAGTTCGCCTTTCTTGTTGTCCAGCAGTTTTATATATACCTCTTTTGAGTCTGCCGGTGTAACTACGGGTTTGCCATTCATTTCATACAGTCTCCAGTAGGTGCCGGTCAGGTCTGCTACAGTACGCTGCTTTACTTTTCTTTTTCTTTGCTGGGCATCGGTGTTGGGTATTAAGCCAACTATTGCTATGCTTAGCAGCAAAATTGCTTTAATGTATCTCATACTCTACTATTTACAGGGCTAAATGTAGTGAAAATTGTTTCTTTATTCAGCAGTTTTGGCATAATGGGTCATGATAAGGCCCGGGTAGGCTTTATGATGCACAACAGATAACTTCTGCTCTTTTTTTATCGCCGGAAACAATTCTATCCCTTCACCCAATATCACAGGTATGGTTGCTATCATATACTTATCTATCAGCCCGCCATCGTGTAGTTGCCTTATGATGTCACCGCCGCCTATCAGCCATATATTTTTGCCTTCTGTTTCTCTTAGCTTCCCGGTAAATGTTACAGGGTCTTCATTTACCAGTTCTACCTCAGGGATAACTTGCTTGCCTGCATTTCTTGAAAATACATAGCTTTTCAGGTTTTTGTATGGCCATTCCCCTAATCCCATACATATTTCGTAGGTGCTGTAGCCCATCAAAACGGCATCTACAGTATCCAGCATTTCTTTGTATCCATAGTCCTCCCCACCTTCATCTATCGGCGGCAGCCAGTCCAGCGAATGGTCCTTCCTGGCTATTTTGCCATCAAGGCTGGTGGCTATATACAGCAGTATTTCCCTCATAATTCAGGTATTTGTTAATGTGCGTTAAATCTCTCAAAAATATTTATTCTCCACCTGACTAAAAAACGGATATATCCCGTTATTTCCGTAGGTTTGAGTTATTAATTACATACATTATGAATTTATTTATTGGAAATTTACACCCGCAAACCAGTGAAGACAGTTTACGCACATTATTTTCAGAATTTGGAGAGATAGTTTCTGTAAAAATACCGATAGATGCGCAAACAGGAACGGCCCGTGGATTTGGCTTTGTAGAGATGGCCGACAAATTTGAAAGCTTTGATGCCATTGACAATATTGATGGTACTTATTTTGAAGGGCAGGTTATATCTGTAAAAGAATCCAAGCCTAAAAATCCTCCGGGTGGCGGCAACAACCGAGGCGGTGGCTTCAACCGTGGTGGTAGTGGCGGCGGTTTCAACCGCAACAATGACCGTAGCGGTGGTGGCGGATTTAACCGTGACCGCAATAGCGGTGGTGGTGGTTTTAATCGCGAGCGCAGCAACGACCGTAGCAGTGGTGGTGGATACAATCGCGACCGTAACAGCGGTGGTGGTGGTTTTAACCGCGAGCGCAGCAACGATGGCGGCGGATTTAACCGTGATCGCGGCAACGACCGTGGCGGCTACCGCAGCAATGACAACAATGGCGGTGGATACAACAGGGAGCGTAGTAGTGACAGCGGCGGTTTCCGCAGGAGTTACGATAACGACCGCAACAGCAGCAATGACAGCAATGGCGGTGGTACAGAAGACCCGAACAGGCAGCCCGGCAAGCGTTTCAGCCCACGCGGCCCAAGGACTAACGAGAGCTAATATTCAACTAAGACATACTTTAATCAGGGGATACATATTTATGTATCCTCCTTTTTTTGCTGCATACTGTATAAAAATGATACCGTAAATTTCGACAGTTACATACCGGCATTTAAACAGGTGACATGTAACAGCTGTAGCGGCACCGCTACTCCTCAGTTTCGTGCGGGCGGTTTATCGTAATCTTTACGCGTTGTATGCGCATCTTGTCCAGGTTCAGTACCGTAAAGTCGAATATCTGGTAGCTTACTGTTTCATTCACAGCCGGGAACTTGCCGGACAGCTCCAGTACCAGGCCTGCTATTGAGTCACTTTCGTCCCTTACATCTTCAAATACATCAGTAGAAATACCCATAATGCGGCATACATCGTTGATGAGTGTCTTACCCTCGAAGATGTAGTTGTTATTATCTATCTTTTTGTACTGGTGCTCGTCATCATCAAACTCGTCCTTTATATCACCTATTATCTCCTCCATGATGTCTTCCAGCGTAACAATACCCGATGTGCCGCCAAATTCATCTACTACTATTGCAAAGTGTATGCGCTTTTGCTGAAACTCTTTCAGCAGGTCTTCTATCAGCTTGCCTTCATGCACAAAGTAGGCTTGCCTTATCAGGCTATGCCAGTCAAAACCGGCATCATCCATATAAGGCAAAAAGTCTTTGGTATAAATTATCCCTGCAATTTTATCCAGGCTTTCTTTATACACGGGCATGCGCGAGTAGCCCTGGTGTATCGCTATCTTCTGCACCTCGGGGAAGGTTATGCCGTAAGGCACGCCTCCCACATCCATACGCGTACGCATGATTTGTGTAACGGTAATATTGCTGAACTTCAATATACCTTTAAAGATATTAACTTCTTGCTTGGTAGCGGTGTGGCCTACTGTCAGTTCTATAGCATGTTCAAAATCTTTACCGGTCAGGTTGGCTACCCCTTTGGTGCCTATACGCTGCTCTATATAGCTGGTAGAAGATACCATAAGTTTACTGACAGGACGGAATAAGCCACTCATTACCTGCAATACCGGCGCAGCAAACAGCGCCATACGCATATTATTCTGCGTGGCATATACTTTGGGCAATATCTCGCCAAACAGTACAAGTAACAGGGTAACAACTACAACATTAATAAAAAAGGTAGCGCCATCGTCAAGGCCGGTGCCGGAAAGTACTTTGTCCATCAGCATTTTGGTGGTTATTACCACAGATATGTTGATGAAGTTATTACCTATCAATATGGTAGCCAGCAATATTTTTGGCTGGTCCAGCAGGCGGGCGGCTTGCTTGGATGAGCCTGTTTCTTTCGTTTTCAGGTAGGTAATATCCTTTGCTGAAAGTGAAAAATATGCCGTCTCAGAGCCGGATGTAATGGCGCTGAGCATTAACTGAATGAGTATAACAATAATAAGTATAGTGACAGTGGAAGCAGAAAATGCCTCGCCTGTAGCCAGAAATATAGATGTCAGAATCGGATCCCCGTCTGCCGCGCTTCCCAAGTAGTTTGTAGTTTGGTTATATCAAAAATAAAAAAGGGATAGAATTTGAACAACTCTTTCCCTGCTCTTTACTGTTATTTATTATCAGAACGGTAGGTTATCCTTATCGCCCTGGTTAAAACTCAGGTCAGGTTCAGAGAAATTGTCCGTACCTGTAGTATGATTAGTATTGTCTATTATGGGGTCATCACTGCCGCCTTCCTTACGTTTGTCCAGCATTACCAGGTTATCGCCCACTATTTCGGTGCTGAAACGGCGGTTTTTGTCTTTATCTTCCCAACTGCGGGTACGCAGGCGGCCTTCTATATACACCAGGCTGCCCTTGTGCAGGTATTTCTGCGCCAGTTCTGCCAGTCCGCGCCACAGTACTACGGTATGCCATTCCGTTTGCGATACCAGGTTACCCGTCTTATCTTTAAAAGTTTCTGTAGTAGCCAGCGGAAATTTAGCTACTGCTATATTGCCTTCCAGGTATTGTAAATCCGGTTCTTTTCCCAAATTGCCTATCAAAGTTACCTTATTAACGCCTCTCATTACGACTAATATTTATATTACAGGAATAATCGATTAACCATATTAATAAAAGTATGATTTTTTTTCAAGAAATGAAACAATAGATTTAGGGAAAGCGTATTTATTTAGCTCCTTAAAATCAACCCACGCACCGTCCCCGGGCAGCGTATCAGGCTTTGTTTTTACCCTGGCTATATAAAACTGCTGCTCGATGATACGGTGTGTCAGCCTTTGCGATGCTTCACCGGCTTCTGCTACATCCGCAGCTTTAAGTTTCAACGTTTTTACCGCCTCCTCTTTTAGCAGGTCTTCTTTTTTATACAATTCGGTATGTTCTACCAGCAGTGGCTCATGCAGGTTCTGCCATATATCGTTGGCTGTGCGTTTACGCAGCCATAGTCTACCATCATGCAGCAGGAATAAGTAATGGAAATATCTCCTCTTAACGGTCAGCTTCTTGCTTTTTACAGGCAGGTCGGCTGTCATGGCATGTTTACAGGCAAAGCATTTTTTCTGCAAGGGGCAGTCCCCGCACAGTGGTGCTGCGGGTTTGCACACTGTGGCGCCAATGTCCATGATGGCCTGGTTGTAGCCCGCACTGTCGGTAGTGTCCAGCAATTCCTGCGCCAGCTGGCCAAATTCTTTTTTGCCCGCGGTACTATCTATTGGGGTTTCAATGCCAAAATATCTTGATAGCACCCTGTACACATTACCGTCCAGCACGGCATATGGCAGGCCATATCCAAACGAGGCAATGGCGGCCGCGGTATAACTGCCAACCCCTTTCAGGCCGGCTATCTGTTCATATTCACGGGGAAACCTGCCTTCCAGTTCTGTAGCAATGTACCTGGCGCTGGCCAGCATATTGCGGCAGCGGTTGTAGTAGCCCAGCCCCTGCCATAGCCTGAACACATCTTCGTCTTTTGCGGCGGCAAGGTGTTTTACCGTGGGGTACTCTTCTGTAAAACGCAGGTAATAAGGCAGCCCCTGCTCTGCCCGTGTTTGCTGGAGTATCACTTCAGACAGCCATATTTTATACGGGTCTTTCTCCTCTTTCCACGGCAGTGCCCTATAGTTGCCGGTAACATGCCAGTGCATCAGTTGCCGGGTAAAGTATTGTCGCTGCGCCTTGTCCATTTTTTACAGTCCACGCAATATACACAGGTTGTACCACAGGCTGTATATTTTCTCTGAAAAGTCGGGGCTAACCATTAATTTTGCTGCCAGAATAACAACTACAATGGAGTTAGAACAACTTAAGAATACAGCATCGCAGGTGCGCAGGGATATAGTAAGAATGGTACACGCGGTGCAGAGCGGCCACCCCGGTGGCTCATTGGGCTGCACAGAGTATCTCACTGCGCTGTACTTCCATATCATGGACCATAACCCGGAAAAATTTGATATGGATGGTAAGAACGAAGATGTATTCTTCCTGTCTAACGGCCATATTTCTCCCGTATTCTACAGTGTATTGGCACGTTCAGGTTACTTCCCGGTAGATGAACTGAAGACCTTCCGCAAATTAGACTCAAGACTGCAGGGCCACCCTACTACGCACGAAGGGCTGCCCGGTGTGCGCATAGCCAGCGGTTCTTTGGGCCAGGGCATGAGCGTAGCCTGCGGTGCGGCGCTAGCTAAAAAAATGAATGGTGATAAACATCTGGTGTTCTCCCTGCATGGCGATGGCGAACTGCAGGAAGGACAAAACTGGGAAGCCATCATGTTTGCAGCGCATCATAAAATTGACAACCTCATAGCTACGGTTGACTGGAATGGTCAGCAGATAGACGGCGCTACCAAAGATGTAATGAACCTGGGCGACCTGCGGGCTAAGTTTGAAGCCTTTGGCTGGCATGTAATAGACCTGGAAATGGGTAATGATATGGCTGAGGTGGTAAAAACACTGGAAGCTGCCAAAGGTGAAACAGGCAAAGGCAAACCAATAGTGATACTGATGAAGACCGGCATGGGCCACGGCATAGACTTTATGCAGGGCAGCCACGAATGGCACGGCATAGCGCCAAATGACGAACAGCTTGAAAAAGCGCTGGCGCAGGTGTCTATGACTATTGGAGATTACTAAGAACATCAACAATATTTTCAAGCCGTCTTCTTCACAAAGGGACGGCTTTTATATTTAGGGCAAATGATGTTTATTTACAGCCTTAATTAAAAAACCTGTACAATGAATAAATACCTGTTGACCTTATGCATCGGCATCTGCATTGTTGTAGTTTCCTGCAAAGACAAGGGAAAAGACCCAGTGCCGCAAAAGGAACAGTCGCTATTATTGGGTTATTGGACAGTTACCGAATCATATTGGGATACAAATACCAACGGCACTTATGAAGTGGAAGAAAAAGAAGAAACTGGTCCGGACGACATGATTGCATGGGAATTCCGGGATTCTGGGAAGTTTATTTTATACAGTATCTACAGGGGCGTCGATAGCATACTATTGAAAGATACTTCAGTCAGCAAGTGGGCACAATCAACCGATGGCAAACAAGTTCTTTTATTAGGTAAAGTATGGGATACAGATAGCACAACCAGGGATACAACATATATAGATATTATATCGCTCTCAAAAGATAAGATGATACTGGAATCCTTTTATTCTTATATAAACAGGGGTGGTAGCTGGATAAGAGTGAAGACAAGAGACTACCTAGATAAAAGGTAACAGAATTGCAAAAAAACCTCTGGCATAATAATTGCCCTTGAACTCCGTTAAACATCTTAAACTCCCCTTTTATGACTAAAACACTGCTCAAAGGATTACTGGCCGTTATAGTATCCGGTACACTTCTTACCTCCTGCAAAAAAGAAAAAGAAAACATTCTGCCTACAGCGAAGGATCATCTTGTAGGCAAATGGAAGTTCGCGTATGCTGCTTACGACGAGAACGGCAACAAAATGCTGGAAGAAAACGAAAAGGAAACTGATATAGACGGCGGGATATTCTTCTTTAGCCCTGATGGAAGCGGCTATATTTCTTACGATGAAATATACTACCCCCAAGGTCATGAAGAGAAAGAATATTTCAAATGGAGCCTACAGAAGAACGACACCGAATTAAAACTGGTACTGGGAGAAGATGATTATGAAGAAACAACGATAGCTAAAATAAAGACCCTGAATGGCAGCGACTTATTGCTGGAAATAGATGAAGACCCAGACTTTGAGGACGAAATGCAATGGGTAGGCCTCGCAAAGCAACCACTGTAACAACCTGCAAAATATAAATTTATAAAAACGCCCCGCATCAGCGGGGCGTTTCTTTTATTGATTTAATATGCTTCTTGATATCACCAGCTTCTGTATTTCAGACGTTCCCTCACCTATCGTGCACAGCTTGCTGTCGCGGTAGTATTTCTCCACAGGGAAATCTTTGGTATAGCCGTACCCACCAAATATCTGCACCGCGTCTGTAGCAACCTGCACGCTCACTTCAGATGCGTAGTATTTTGCCATGGCAGACTCTTTGGTCATACTCACGCCACGGTTCTTCATATCTGCAGCCTGGTATATCAGCGCTTCTGCAGCAGATATTTTAGCATACATATCAGCCAGTTTAAACGCTATAGCCTGGAAGTGAGATATAGGCTGGTCAAACTGTTCACGCTCTTTAGAATATTTCAATGCAGCCTCGTATGCACCCTGTGCAATACCCAATGATAATGCAGCGATAGAGATACGTCCGCCGTCCAGTATCTTCATAGCCTGGCGGAAACCATCACCCACCTCGCCCATACGCTGCGCGTCTGATATGCGGCAGTTGTCAAAAACCAGCTCTGTAGTTTCTGATGCACGCATACCCAGTTTGTTTTCTTTCTTCCCGGCGCTGAAACCAGGTGTACCACGTTCTACTATAAACGCGGTCACATTGCCTTTGGTACGGGGCTCACCGGTACGTGCCAGCACTACGGCCACATCCCCGCTTTTACCGTGCGTTATCCAGTTTTTAGTGCCATTCAGTATCCAGCCGTCGCCATCTTTGGTGGCTGTGCAGCGCATATTGCCTGCATCACTGCCGGTATTAGCCTCTGTCAGTCCCCATGCGCCTATCCATTCAGCCGTTGCCAGTTTAGGCAGGTATTTTTTCTTTTGTTCTTCGTTACCAAAGTATAAGATATGCCCCGTGCACAGCGAGTTGTGCGCGGCTGTAGAAAGGCCTATAGAGCCACATACTTTAGCTATCTCGCTCACTACAGTCACATATTCAAAATATCCCAGGCCCGATCCCCCGTATTCTGTTGGCACCAGTACACCCATCAGCCCCAGTTCGCCCATTTTGCGAAACAGTTCAACAGGAAATATCTGCTCTTCGTCCCATTTCATCATGTCCGGACGGATGTGTTTATTGGCGAAATCGCGGATCATTATTGCTATTTCCTGTTGGGTGTCAGTGTAATTAAAATCCATAATTTGATTAACATACTAAATAAGGCGCAATTTTACGAACTTTTTGCCATCTGTCCATGACAATGGCCTTTGTTTCGCGGTTTTTCTTAATACAACGCCCCTTATTATTCCACTACAGTCATTTCCAGCAGCATTTCCTTCGTCTCCTGCCTGAACTTGTAAACATCCAGTACCTGCTCCATATTGGTGAACTTGCCCAACTGTCTTCGGCGCTGCAATATGCGGTGAGATAAGCCCTTGCCTATGCCCGGCAGGGAAATAAGCGTCAGCGAATCAGCAGTATTCAGGTTGATTTTCGTGCCGGGCGGCAATGTCACTTTGCCTGTATTTTGGAATTTGGGATTTTTTTCCTGTAATTTCTTAGTCGCTATCACCACCTGCTGCACATCTACCTCGGGCGATGATACCCACAGGTGCATCGTAAACCTCACGGCAATAAGCACCAGCATAATGGCCAGCAGGGCGACGATGCCCATACGTTCCGGACGTGTAAATGTGGTAAATGATTTCAGCAGTTTTTTTTTCATGCAGCAGGTAAAACTACAAAAATATGCTACCTGTTAAATGGTACCTCGTTCACCCAACGGAAACCACGGTTGGTGAGCAGGAACTTCCTGGTATCATACCTGCGCAGGACAATGCGTGTACTGTCAAACTTCAGGTTGTGTTCCAGCACCAGTACGTCGTCCCTTGTTATATAGCGGTACATCTTTTCTTTATCATCTTCACCGGTCATGCCTATGGTATGTTTAGCAGTATCTACCGTTATCTCAAAATGCTCAAAGGTCTCATCCATATACCGCACGGTGGCCCTGTCTTTATACTGCATGATGAGATAATGCCAGCGGGTACTGTCTGTAAGCTGTGCAGGTATTGTATCATTATTGCTCACCACCCATTCTGCTGTGTACAATCCGTATAACGGCACATGTTTATTATCAGCGCGTATAGTTCGGCTGTTTTGTTCCATATTGAAGACCATTAAGCCAATCAGGATTATAATAATTGGTTTGACTACAGCCCAGGACACCAGCACCCATTTTGAAGATGGCGGGAACATGTATAAACCGGATGCAGGTATAGCCTTACCCGAAAAAAGGAGCATCAGCAATCTTGGTATTTCAGGAGCGATGACGAACACCGCCGCCAACAGCAAATGTGTTGAAAATATCTTTACAGGAATATCGTAGCAGAAATTCATAGCTACTATCACGCTCATCACCACGATGCTTTGCAAGGCGCCCAACTTCGCCGTTTGCCTGAACAGCAGGAACAAACCAGCCAGCGCCTCTGCCCAGCCGGTAAACATACTGAAACCCCGCGATGCACCCATAAACGTCCACGCCAGCCCCATAGGCGACGACATGCCGTAGGGCTGCACCAGCCTGTGCAGGTTGGGCGCCGGAAACTGCGACTCGTATATTTTAGCAACGCCATAGCTGATCATGTAAAATGCCAGCATATACCGAACTATCACCCACACTATGTAAAAGGCCTGATTATAACTCTGACGTTTCCTGTCCACAATATTCCACGCAGTGCTGATGATAAGGGTAACCAGCAGCATGGCAGGTATCTGCAGGTAATAGTATATACCATCACCGCTACCCATGCCATCAGTTTCCAGTGTATCCTTTACATTAAACAGCGTGGCCATCAGTTTTACCAGCCACATCCATAGCACATCAAAATGCGACAGCAAAAAATAAATGATAAAATAAACACCCCAGAAGCGAAACAGCAGGCGTTTATAAAATGGCCAGTAAGGTGGAGATTGCAAGTCGTGTTCCAAGTAGCGTATCGTCTTTCCCTTGTAACGATACAGTTTGCTAATTATTGTGCGATGTTAAACGGGTTGCTGAAGGTGGGTTCTTTAATAAAAACAGAATCTGTAAGTGTACTTAAAAAGCTGATGATAAAATATTTTTCATCTTCCGTCAGGTGTACCCCACCGCCGTGGGCCGCTGTCATTTTCGTATCTACATTAGCAGATGCATGTACGCCCTCACTGTAAAAATCCAGCACTTCTTTCAGTGTTTTAAATCTGCCATCGTGCATATACGGGGCGGTCAGCGCTATATTGCGCAAAGATGGTATCCTGAACTTACCGTTATCTTCCACCCTGCCGGTTATACCGCCAACGCCTTTGTCAGCATAATCTGCTGCGTTCTTTACATCATCCAGCCCGTTGTTGCTGAAACCAAATGTCGTTCCCATAGGGTCAGAATCTACAGTATGGCAATGCAGGCAATCGGCCATGCTCATATCTGTTACCAGTTCAAAACCTTTCAGTTCCGCCCTGGTAAAAAACGCTTCTTTTCTCAACACGCTGTCGTACCGCGAGTTGTAGGATATCAGCGTGCGTTCAAACTGGGCTATGGCTTTTGCTATCAGTACACTGTCTATTTTTTTATTACCAAATGCCTGCCTGAATTTTTTTTTGTAAAACCTGCTGTTGCTGATGCGTTGCACTGCTACATCCCATTGCAGGTTCATTTCATTTTGTGTGCGCACCGGGTGAAATACCTGTTCTTCTATTACACCGCCACGCCCGTCCCAAAACAATGATGGGTACCAGGCCAGGTTAAACAAAGGCATAGTATTGCGCGACATCAGCGCACCGTTAAAACCCTTGCTGAAACGCACAGGCCCATCGCTGAAAGCAGCCTCCTGCCTGTGGCAGCTGGCGCAGGCAAGGTTGCTGTCGCGGCTGAGTATCGGGTCGTAAAACAAATGCCGGCCCAGGTCCACACCGGCTACGGTTACGGGGTTACCTGCCGCATGTGGCATTTCGTTAAAAAGGTAAGGTTCGGGGAAAGAATATGGCTTATCCTTTCCCCTCCTGACAAATCCTGTAATTACTGCCACTAACAATAACAGTATCAGCAACTTTCTTTGCATACCGTTACGGGGCGAGTACTATCTTATGTATTTCTGCTTTGTGTGCTGTGCCTACCTTTATAAAATAGGTACCTGCGGGCAGCATACTTATATCTATAGAGGTTTTTACAGGCAGGTGTTTGCTTTCCCTTACCACTCTTCCCTGTACATCAACCACCTGTAGCGCCTCTATTTCCTGTGCATCATCTTCCGTATCAATTTTTATTACTCCTGTTGTAATAGTAGGATACACTAAAAATGTCCCCTTCTCATCTACCTGGCTCACTGTGTGGAAATAGGTAGGCTGTGCCATCATATTGTCTATCATCCATCCTTCCCTGCTATTATCGTTAGAGTCGGTCATCAATGTATACCGCAGCATAAAACTGTCTGTTGTATTCAGCAGGCGCCAATCAAAACAAAGCCATATATCTCTCCATACTGTATCTGTGCCGCTAAAGGCGTATTGGCCTGTCACTAAGGTATCTTTATTCGTAGTGTCAAAACCATAGAAATTATAAACGCTGGGATTGTTGAATACGTTTATCCATGTCATACCTGTATCCAGCGAATACTCAATAATACCACCATCACGGTTAGTGTCCATATCCAGCTTTTGCATCCACCTGAAAGCAATTTTATATAATCGTGACCAATCATCCGGGTTAAAGCCGGTAATAAACCGTGATGTATTCCCCATAGGATAACTGTTGATGGTATCCGTTACAAGTACGTTGGGCAGGCTTTGAGCACTGTCAAAAATTGTTTTTTGCGGTTTTCCTATCTGCCATATATTTTCAGCCGCAGTATCCAGGTGCACAATTATAGATTTAGACACGCTGGTATCAGCACCGTCAAAATATTGCCTGCGCGTGTCTTGTTGGGCAGCAGCCTGGTTGTAGTTTAAAAGCGATAAAACAGCCAGTAGAACCTGTAAGAGTAGTGTTTTTTTCATAAGCGTATAATTTATGCATTGGTTAGAAATGATATAATAAAAATACACAAATTATATGCCATATGTAATGCTCTATGTCACACCAATGTCCTATTCGCTTACTACTCCTTCACTCCCTGCTCGCGCATAGCTTTCTTCTGTGCGGGCGTGGGTTGCTGCACCCAGCTATTGTCGTATGGTTTAAAAACGGGATTATCCAGCAAGGTTTTGCTGTCTATCTTTCCATCCATATAGGCCGCCAGCGATTTGAACGCTGCTTTGTTTTCTTTCTTAAAAATGAGCAACGCTGCATTGGCGCCCGCTTTAGTGGCAATAGGCACGCCTCCGCCCAGCTCTGCCCAGTGGCCGCCCAGCAGCAGGTTCTTCACCGGCGTGTGGTAATGCGCCACCTTGGTTTGCATGTTCTTTTTGCCGGGGCGCGCGCCCATCATTGTGCCGCCCTTGTTGCCCGTATAGCGCCAGTGTGTTACCGGTGTGGCCACGTCGTAAAACAATATATGGCTGCGCAGCTCTATACCCAGTTCTTTTTCCACACGGTCTATTATCTGCTCTGCTATTACGTTCTTATGTTTCTTATATGCCTCGCCACGCACATAGTTGCCGTTGGCGTCTTTTTCGGTTTGCCATTCTTCGTGCTGGTGCATCAACGCGGGCATAAACAGCGTCAGTGTACCGCAGCCCTCAGGTGCCAGTGTCTTGTCCCTGCACGATGGCGCCAGTATAATGATCTCGCTCGTAGTCGGGTCGCCGGTGCCCTGGTCATCGCGCGATACCAGCTCGCTGCTCAGGTGCACCATCTCTTCGCCAAAACCCAGTTGCTCCGTAGGGCAGTTCAGCGCTACAGACAGTGTTACCGATGATGCATACAACTCTGCATTGCGCAGCGTCTTCTTCAGCTTCTCCGGCACTACATGCGCGGGCAGCATTTTTTCGTAGAGCGTTTCTACGTCGCAGGCCGCCACTACATATTTGCTGTTCACAGTATAGTCATGGCCACGGTGGTGAAAGTTCACGCCCTTAGCGGTTTTACCATCCAGCAGTATCTCTTTTACTTCACATTTAAAATACACATGGTTGCTGTAGTACTCCACCACGTGCTGCAGCCACTCGGGTATCACCTGCCCGCCACCCACGGGCGGACTTTGAAAGTCCTGGTAATAAGCCCAGCCTATAGGCACCAGGCAACCCAGCAGTTCCGCTTCAGAAGAAAATATCTCCTTCAGTCCCTCGTCTTTAAAAAACTTGTTCAGCCCTTTTTTCATACCCTTTTCGCCACTATAGGTGATGTATGGTATGAAGGGCAGCGCAAACTTCAGCAGGCGCAATTTGTTCACCATACGCTCCGGCAATGCCATCGTTTCTTCAGAGCGGAATATCTTCCCGAAATCCTTAAATGAATACCCGATTTTCTTTGCCGCCTTGAAAAAACGCGTGATGCCGTCCCTGCTGTTGGGGTATTCCTGCATCAGCTGGTCGCGCAGCTCATCAGGATTGCTGGTCAGCATATAGTCCTTAGTATCGCCCTTGTAACGTTTTATGTTGTGCTGCACTATAGCGCCGGGGTGGTCGCTGCCTATTATGTCAAACAGCTTCGTTACCAGCCCATCCGGGCCAAACTGGTTCAGCCAGTGTATAGCAGTGTCAAAACGGAAATCTTTACGTCTGAAACCCGCCAGGTAGCCACCTGCATGAGGCTCACGCTCCAGCACGCAGACGGAGAAACCTGCCTTGCTCAGCAAAGCAGCAGCGGTAAGCCCGCCCACGCCGGCCCCTACGACCACCACGTCATAATACGATTTTAGCTCAAGTTTCTGCATAAGGGTGCGGCAAGATACTCCATAATTGGGGAAAAGGAATGATTACATCATTCCCTACATACAAAGCTATGGTTATTGCCATTTCTGCTGATACCTTGGATTGGGTATATTTATTTTATTGTCCATGCTATGTTGCTACTATTGGGCACCAGTGGCGTTGGCACCGTTCATGTTAAGCATTTCTATGGCGCTACACCCTTTTTTATAGAACGTTTTAATTTGCTTATTATGTCTAGGTATTTTATAGATTCATAAATACTTTCTGCTACACTTCCTGGAACTATATTTTCCCATGAATATATTTCCGTCGATTCGCTATCAAGCACATTCCCAGTCTCATTGTAGTCAACATAATCAAGTATTGTATATTTTTCACTTGCCGTATCTATTACCCATCTCTGTAGACTATGAGAATAGTTGTCATATCCTTTTGTAGGAAGGTCTAGATCTTTTAATGTAGCAAGTTTATCTTTTTTGAATAAAGATTTTTTTCGTGGGCCAGGTAAAATTTTTATCCAAATTTCACGATAGTTTTTGTAGTAAGGAACATCTTTTATTTTCTTATCAACCAAGTAAAAATCCCTAATGCTATCAGCTGAAGACGCTAACAGAAAATCTTGTGCATTAGACCCGAATGGGAGAAACATCAAGAATAATATTAATAATCGAGTATTGCTTATTTTCTTCATTATTTTTAAATTGAGGTAACAATCAAGATGCTATTCTATAATCCAATCAAAACATCTTTGAAGTGAATCAAAATCTTTTATTGCATGTTCAGGACCTTTTTCGATAATGTTTTGTGCAAAGTTTGACCAACCATTTTCATTCTTTCCTCCATCTATACCTAAATGCTGCTCAATTGCGCCTTTGGTCCATAACCAAATTCCTTTCTGTTTTAATTTATTGTGTAAACTTGAAATATGCTCCGACGCGATATCATGTTCTGCTAATATGGCGAAAGCTGTCGAAGCATTAACAGTGCCATTATTTCTGGGTAGTCCATCATTACCAATAGTAATGCCTCTTTCAATTGCTATAGAGTTCAGGATGTTTTTACATTGCAATATATCATCATCATTTGCTTCTAATATTTCGTTCGAAACAGCAGTTTTAAACGCATAATCTAGGTCAACAATTGATTTGTTATTCATCCCCATTACAGTAAGAATTTCCATCGATTTTTTAGTATCCCCGCTACCATTTTGCTCAATTAAGGCAATATTGGCAGAGCCTAAAGAATGTCCTTTAACCTCTTGATAGATAATAGGCAAGAGCCGATGCTCTGTCTTACCTTCAGTTAATACAACTTTCTCGCAAAAAAGAATTTTTGAAGAATTTGTTAGTGAAAACAATAGTTTAGCCTGGCTTGGTCTATCCTTTAATACTTGTTCAACGGCTTCAAGAAGAGTATGGTTTTTATGAGTTCCATTATCTTGAGATTTTCTAACCAGAATTGTGTGAGGAATCTCTTTCTCAGTTATTAGTATCGGACTATGAGTTGAAAAAACAACTTGATAACCACCACGAGAAAGTTTCAACAGAGCATCTCTCACGACATCGATTGCCTGAGGATGTAAATACAATTCAGGTTCGTCGATTAGCAACAACGTACGTGAAAGACTACTTTCGTCATTCTTCTGCATCTCAGCCAAATGTTGAATTAACGCCATCTGAATTGAACGCTGTGCCCCATGACCTAAAGAAGAAACATCCTTGCCCCCAATTCGGTCTTGTTCAAAAACTTTTAAAGTCCCTTTGTTAAAAACTTCTCTCAACTCTGGCGTTGGTACGTGAACTTTTACATTTATTCCTCTAAAAAAAACATCGATCTTCTCATTCATTGCTTTATCAAATACAACTAATTCTTCAGCACGATTATCGCTATCTGCATCTAATAGGTTACTTATTAATTTGAGTTGTTCTTTTATACTATCACCATAATTTCTTTCAATTGGCTCAATGATACGTCCTAGTAATTTTCCAATTGTAGAGCTAGCTTTATACTTAGATACATCTTCTTCAGCATTTTCCATAGCTCCAATATGAATTGGCTCTGGAAATAAGTCGGCTATTGCTTGATCAATTCCACCAGGATTAATCGCCCATATGTCTTCAGGATCTACAACTAATATTTTTTGTACATGCAGCTTTATTTCCGCAGGTTTAATGTTGGGTTTTTCCTGATATCGGCGTATAGTTAAAACACCATTATTTATATATTTTTCAATAGCTTTCTTATGTTTGTCACCTAAAGCTTCAAGTATTTCATCGGTTATTCCTTTAATTACACCAATAACAATAACAGGTTGATTATGGTCTTTAAAATCATCATGAGTTAAAGACCATTTTTGCAATAGCCATTTTATTGCATTGATTATATTTGACTTGCCTGCATTATTATAACCCACCAAAGGTGTATAACTTGACAATTTGAATTCACAATTTTTAATCGATTTAAAATTAATGACTGTTATGGATGATAGTTCGTGCTGCATTTTATGTGTTTTAGTTTATAATTTTAGAAATGAATTTTTATTTCTTACTATCTACAATTGCCTGTTCGACGTTATTTACGAAGTCAAATACTGCCTCATTAGACATTTGATTTACTATTATTTTCATTTTAGTACTTGGCGAACTGAATATTACCGTTTTTTTACGTGAAAAATAGTACAATAGAAACATAACTAAAGATATTATTAGCATGCCTGTACTTTGAGTGTCATTAGCCTCTCCTACCGCAAAAAAGAATATGGCCAACGTAGTAATTATTATCGCTACCGCTAATAAAATAGTGTTACTGCTTTTAGTGATCTCCGTAGAAGTGACGTGTTCCAACATAATATGCTGGCGATACATGTGGCCCTGGGATGTTTCATGGAGACAAATTCTATGACTTGTAAGAATTACCGATTTATCCTGTGATTCCGAAAGAAGTTGTTCACCGTTGATTAGCTTAATCATATTATATTTTCCATAAAAGTAGAGCTATATAATGGGACTCACAATACGGGGAAAACACCCTACCATTTTTCGCATAAATTGATATATTAGCGTTTCTCACACGCGTTTAAGTCTGGACGACTTAAACCATCAATAAAAAGCAAGACTGTGTCTGGCATGGCCTTGATGTAGCTACAGGATATTTGTTGCCGGTTACAAACCTGCTCTATATTCTGAGATTGAAGTTATAAACTTTAACCAGTTTTGGAGAGGCAGGAGGTGAGAGCCCTTAGCGCAGGAAACACCACATTATTCATCAAGGCAAAGAGCCTGGCAGCACAGTAGCAATGCTGCAACATCGATAGGCACCGGCATACCGCAGGTATCAGTATGGCGGCGCTTTTTCTTTTGTTACTTTTCTTTTGGCGATAAAAGAAAAGTAAGGAAGCTGAGGAGAAACATAACAGCATAGTTAAAGATTTAAGACGATAATAATTCTAGAGTAAAATACCAATTTTTACAAGTGCTCATTTCTAAAAATTATTTTTCTATTATAACTTTAAAACGTATATTTGTTACGGTAATTAACCCTTAATTACCCTTCGCCTACACACGGGTGATGATTCTATTAACCATGGACATTATCGCATCGCCGTATTGTCCTGTTAGCACATTAAAGAGCCATGAACAACAAGCAACATGCCTTCGTAACAGAGTACCTGCGCCACGGCGACAAGATCATCGCCTACAACCTGGCCTACAAAAAACAAACAAACAATTACACAGCTATAGAATCGGCCGCCAACCGCCTGCTGCGCGACCCTGAAATAGCACACGCCATCAGCAGCGTGCGCGATGCCATACGCCACGAGGTAGAGCAGGAAATAAGGCAGCAGTTAAGAACCGAACTGCTGAGCATACAGCGCAAGCGCGAACTGCTGGCGCAGATAGCCACGGGAGAAATGTGCGCTATACAGGTGTATAAAGGAAAAGACTGCAACCAATGCACCCAAATGGTAAGGCCCACCATCAACCAGATGCTGAAAGCCATAGACCTGGACAACAAACTGGCGGGGCACTATACAGTCAGCAGTAAACAGTTGACAGTGAACAATAACCAATCACTGCACAAACAGGTAGATGAATTTACCGGGCAGTTTACAGTTGACAATCTGCAATTGGCAAATGACCAGGAAAGCGAAACCGGGCAAGAGAAAGAAAAAGCCCCGGAATTCATCCCGGCGGGAGGCATTGAGGTACAACAAGAAGAACAAGCTCCCCTCCTTACGAAGGAGGGGACGTTGGAGCGTGCCTCCCGGCACGAGCCAACGGGGGAGGTTGACCCGCGCAGGACAGAAAACGCAACAACCAGCGATAGCGGCTCAATGAGGCCACTGAAAACAAATACTACCAACGAATTAATTCACAACAAAACACAACAAAATGAACATACGTACACTATATCAGGTATCAGGAAGGCATTAGAAAAAATGCGTTAAGAAAATCCATAGAGTGCAGCGGCCACAGCGGATATATACAATAGCGACATGAAGCACAGGAAAGTAATAGATGATAGTGAAACAAGGCTGATAGTAAACATTATCCGGTGTAGCGGAGCGAAATGGATTTTTAGCGATTTTTTCTACAGCCTTGAATTTTTCTTTTGTTACTTTTCTTTTGTTTCAAGACAAAAGAAAAGTAAGCAAGGTGAAAGAAGAACACAAACGCTGAAGAGTATGAAAAGTACCTTAGACATTCCAATAGCAACTATTTGCGTGAGACTGCTTCGTACCTCGCAGTGACGAAAGGAAGCAAGAAAAACGCAACATTCTGCAACAACATATTAAAACCATTTTCAGGAAAAGGCCGCGATACACTATTTATAAGTACTTTCGCACAGCATTAGCCCTGCAAATAGGGCTCACAGCATAGCAAATAAGCGGAATACAGTTATTTTTAGGTTTTGACTATTAGTTTTGACTTTTATTAAACTTATTCCCTATCTTTGCAAGCTGAAAAAGTGTAGTTATATTAAAAAATTGATGTAAATGTCTTATTTAACAGCTGACAAGAAAGCTAATATCTTTAAAACTTACGGTGGTAGCGAAACCAACACCGGGTCTATAGAAGGCCAGATCGCATTGCTTACTGAGCGTATAAACTCAATATCAGGTCACCTGAAAGCAAATAAAAAAGATTTCTCTACCCACCGCGGACTGATGAAGATGGTAGGTCGCCGTAAGCGCCTGTTGCAGTACCTGAGCCGTACCAACCTGGAGTCTTACCGCTCCCTGATTGAGAAGCTTGGCCTCCGCAAATAATATTATTTTTTATAAACTATTCCCAACCCCCGGTTGGGAATAGTCTTTTTTGAACACATTTAAAATTATTTTATGATTCCAAACCCCATATCCGTATCCTTTAAAATGGATAACGGCCAAGAGGTAAGCATAGAAACAGGCCGTATGGCCCGCCAAGCCGATGGTGCCGTGGTAGTACGCCAGGGCAACTGTATGCTGCTGGCTACTGTAGTAGCTGCAAAAGAACCCCGTCCCGGTCAGAACTTCTTCCCATTATCTGTAGATTATCAAGAGAAATTCGCATCTGCAGGCCGCATACCCGGCTCTTTCTTCAAACGTGAAGGCCGTATTACCGATTCTGAAATACTGATCTCACGCCTGGTTGACCGTGCTCTGCGCCCCCTGTTCCCCGACAATTACTATTGCGATGTACAGGTGCTCATATCACTTATATCATCTGACCCCGAAGTAATGCCCGATGCACTGGCTTGCCTGGCTGCATCAGCCGCACTTGCAGTGTCAGACGTGCCGATACAGGAAGTTATATCTGAAGTACGCGTAGCCCGTGTAGGTGGCGAGTTCGTCATTAACCCTACCCGTACTCAGTTGAAAGATGCTGATATGGACTTTATCATTGCCGCTACACATGATAACATCATGATGGTGGAAGGCGAAAGTAAAGAGTGCCAGGAAGCAGACGTGATAAAAGCACTGGAACTGGCACACGTGGCCATACGTGCACAGATAAAGGCACAGACCGACCTGCGTGACAAGAAAGGCGTAACCGGCAAGCGCGAAATACCTGTGCCGTATATGAGCCAGGGAATGTGGGACAAAATACAGGAATATGCCAGCAACCGCATACTGGAAGTGGCGCAGGCTGCCAGTCCTAAGCACGAGCGTAGCAGTGGCCTGAAAAAGATACGCGAAGAGTTTGAGGCGCTGATAACTGAGGGGGAATTTGCACCTGAAGATATCACGCTGATAGGCACTTACTTTCACGATATAGAAAAGCAGATCATACGCAATATGGTGCTGGACCAGCGTGTACGCCTGGATGGCCGCAAGCTGGATGAAGTACGCCCGATAACGATCGAGACTGATGTACTGCCTTCTCCACACGGTTCTGCATTGTTTACCCGTGGCGAAACCCAATCGCTTACTACGGTAACACTGGGTACCAGCGAAGATGAGCAACTGATAGAAACAGCTGCAACGTCTGACTACAGCAACTTTATACTGCACTATAACTTCCCGCCGTTCTCTACCGGTGAAACGAAGCCTATGCGTGGCCCCGGCCGTCGCGAGGTGGGCCATGGTAACCTGGCCAAGCGTTCACTGGCACAGATGATGCCTACAGGAGATTCATTCCCTTATACCATACGTATCGTTTCAGATATACTGGAGTCAAACGGCTCATCATCTATGGCCACTGTGTGCGCAGGCTCACTGGCTATGATGGATGCGGGTGTACCCTTCCCAAAACACGTAAGTGGCGTGGCTATGGGTATGATATCTGACGGTGCTAAATACGCTATACTTACAGATATACTGGGTGATGAGGATCACCTTGGCGATATGGACTTTAAAGTTACCGGTACGCGCGATGGTATCTGCGGTATCCAGATGGATATTAAAGTAGATGGCCTGAGCATGGACGTAATGCGCGAAGCGCTGGAGCAGGCCCGTAAAGGCCGCCTGCACATACTGGACAAAATGTATGAGGCTATGCCTGCCAAACGTGAAGACCTGAAACCACACGCTCCACGCGTTGTTCAGCTGAACATAGACCGTGAGTACATAGGTGCGGTGATAGGACCAGGCGGTAAAATCATACAGGAAATACAGCGCGAAACGGGTACTACCATCTCTATAGAAGAGATAAACAACCGTGGCGAAGTGAAGATATTTGCTTCTGACAAAGAGAAGATTGACAAAGCGCTGAGCTGGATAAAAGGCATAGTAGCTGTACCTGAAGTAGGCGAGACTTACGAAGGTAAAGTGAAGTCTATCGTCCCTTTTGGTGCGTTTATAGAGTTCATGCCTGGTAAAGAAGGCCTACTGCACATATCTGAGGTAAGCTGGAAACGCCTGGATACACTGGAAGGTGTATTGAACGAAGGCGACACCGTGAAAATCAAGCTGATAGGTACAGATCCCAAATCGGGTAAACTGCGCCTGAGCCGCAAGGCATTGATGCCGAAACCTGAGGGTTACGTAGAAACCGAAGAGCGTGAGCGCGGTGGTGACCGTGGAGACCGCCGTGGTGGTGGCGACCGCAGAAGCGGTGGTGACCGTGGCGACCGTCGTAGTGGCGGTGACCGTGGTGGCGACAGGAGAGGAGGTAATGACCGTGGCGGAGAACGCCGGGACAACAGCCGCAACGACCGTCCGCAGCGTGACAATGAAGCCGGTGAGCAACAACAACCACAGGCAGAAAGGCCCGTACAGAATGACAATGATGCAGACCTTGCATTGTAAGAATAGTTGGATATTTAAGGAACGCCCCGCAATTGCGGGGCGTTTTTGTTGGGGATAATTCTTATTTTGTAGTAGTAAATGCCTGCTGCTATGTATCGTACAATATTAATAGTACCACTCATCCTTATTGCCGTTACAGATGCGTTCGCCCAGCAGAAACCATCTGAACCAGTACAGCAGGCTTTGGCTGCCGCCAAGCAACATGTAAAGGATACAAGCTACTTACACTACCTGCATGCCGCCGCCGGTACCGCTACAAAAGAAAATGACATGTATGGTATGGCTACTGTCCACCAGGCGGTGGGCAACTACTTTTACAGTCGGAATGCAGACAGTTGCATAGCCTACAACCAGCTGGCTTCCCGGCTATTCAAAAATGCAGGAGATGAAAAGCGGGCGGCCATCTGCCTGCACTCTATAGGTTTCGCATACGACGAGGGTAAACAACAGCCTGCTTACGCACTCCAGTACATAGAGCAAAGCGTGCCCATACACCGCCACCTGAATGACACACTTGAATTGGCTAACATGCATAAATACATGGGGATGCTGAAAGGGAAATTGGGCCGCTTTGCAGAAGCGAAACAAGACGTTGACCTGGCTATCCAATACTATGCAGCCAAAGAATACAAACCGGGTATTGCTGTAAGCCATTTTGATATGGCGCAGGTATTCGCTGCGGAAAACAATACAGACTCTGCAATTGCATACCTGTCTCTTGCAAAACAATACTGGCTAGTAAGCAATAATGCCGGCCGCATATTCGGGCTGAACAATTATTTTTTTGAAACTTACTTTAAAGCGGGGATGCATACTGATGCAGCCAGAGTGTTGCAGGAAAATGAAGCCCTGTTGGCCAAAGAAAAAATATACTATAACGACAGGCTGCAATTTTACAATAACAGTATTGTGTTATACAGCAAGGTAAACAACATGGACAGAAAGCAAAGCTATACCCAACAGTACAATAGTTTGAAGGACAGTCTTTCCAGGCAAAGGATAAACGTAAATTGAATAGTTACGGCAACGATTTTTGAAAAAGAAAAATGGGAATATCAGGTTGGAAAACTTCCTTTGTTTAACGATTATAACTTAATACCTTTCCGTCCTAAATAATTTTACAGAACAATTAAAAAACATCAGATTATGTCCACAGTAAATGGCGCAGAGATTCCGGTAGGAACGGCAAATACGTATATAGAAAGGTATCTCGCCAACTATTTCGTCCCCGGGAAAACACCCGTAAAATCAATGATAATTGACGCGCAAATGCTGCGTGACTATTTAAGCAATCCTGATATTCAGAATGTAAAATTTGTACTGGGTGCTATGGACTATGTTCACCAGGGAGTAACTACAGAAGTATTCACACTGATAGTGGCAGGATATGATGCGGCAGGTAATTATATATTAACACCTAATGGACTAGTGATAGATCATAGTAGGCCATGCCCATCTGATTGTCCTACTATAGGAAATGCTGCTAATGATTATATTAGCTAATGAATTGGTTTGAATTTGGGATAACATTTCACGCATTGCAAATCGGAGTGATATTATCAGGGATTATCCAATTTAAAATATTGGATAATCCTTCCAAAATTTTTCTTCTGTACATCTTTCTGTCTGCCGTTTCCGAATTGGTAGCTACATATACTGCAATACACTACAAGAATAATCTCCTAGGCCTAAATATATTTTCGATTATTGAGTATATTATAACGTGTAAGTATTTTAGTGTTTGCATTTCAAACTTTCGTAGATCTCGCCTAATATTTCTTATATTCTTAGGGATTACTATTTGGGGTATTAGTACCATAATTTATCCTCTAAAACAAGCACTGAATACACCATTTCTTGTTTTCGAATCCATCACCATTGTGGCATTATGCCATTACTATTTTTATGATTTGCTCAATGCTGACGATAACCGTGTTATTACTCCTTCATTTGGATTCGTATCATTCATGTTTATCTTTTGGAGTTTTACTTTTACATACTGGCTTTTTGGCGTTTCAATAAGAGATCATATGGCAGAGCAAGGGAAATGGCTAAGCCAACTTATATGGGCCATTAACCTCATCTGCTATACCGGTTTCTGTTTAGTATTTTTATTTTACAAAAAACTGCAAAACCGTTGAGCGAGGCCACTTCTATATATGTACTTGTACTAAGCATGTTGCTGTTTACTGTTTTCGCGGTATTCACCATTCTGTATATAGCGCTCCAAAAAAAGAAGCAATACCGCAACACGCTGGAAAAACAGGAAATGGAACACCGTTTTAAAACACAGCTGATGCGCAGCAAGCTGGAAGTACAGGAACAGACGCTTAAAAACCTGTCGGCAGAACTGCATGATAATATAGCACCGCTGCTGGGCCTGGCTAAAATGCAGGTAACAGTACTGCGCGATAACATAGCCGAAGACTGGAAAGGCATGAGCGTGGAAACCGCTGCAATGATTGACGAGGCTATACAAGGTGTGCGTGGCATGAGCCATGTAATGAATGGCACCTATATATTAAGGACGGGACTGGCCGAATCTGTAAAAAAAGACATGGTGCGGGTGGCAGCAGCTACACGCATAACATGTAATGTAATTGAAGATGGTGACCCTTTCAGCCTGGGGGAGGACAGGGAACTGATATTATTCCGTATAGTGCAGGAATGCGTGGCCAATGCTGTGAAACACGCCGCACCGTCTGTTATTACAGTCTCTGTCAATTACTTACCGGGCAACATAAAATTGTGTGTAGAGGACGATGGCAAAGGCTTTGACACAACCAAACTGGCTATGGACAGGGGAATAGGCCTTGAAAATATAGAAGAACGTGCTAAATTGCTGAACGGTACTGTAGATATAGCCTCCCTGCCCGGAAAAGGCACCAGGGTATATCTCGAAATACCTTCCTAGTTATGCCGCAAACAGACAAAATACGCATCGCCCTTGCAGATGACCATGCCATGTTCAGGCGCGGACTGGTTTCCATTCTTAAAGCATATAAAGAAATAGATGTACTGTTTGACGCCGCTAACGGGCATGAACTGCTGGGATTGATAGCCGATGCGGAAGAAAAGCCACACGTTTGTATCCTGGACATAAAAATGCCGGTGATGAACGGGTACGAAACCGCCAGGAAACTACACCGCATGTATCCCGGCATGTTTATACTGGCGCTGTCTATGTTCGATGATGAATCTAACATCATACAAATGCTGCGTAGCGGCGCGCACGGTTACCTGCTAAAGGAAAGCGAACCTGCCGTGCTGGTTGACGCTATAAAAACCGTTTATGAAAAAGGTTTTTACGATTCAGAACTGATTACCGAAACCTTGCGGGATAAATTGAAAAACAGCACCGAAAATATAACCATAAGTGCACAGGAAGCTTTGTTTTTAAAATTCGCCTGTACTGACATGACCTATAAAGAAATAGCAACCGCTATGGCCGTATCAGAAAGAACAGTTGATGGCTACCGCGACAGGCTGTTTGACAAGCTGAATGTAAAATCAAGAATAGGGCTGGTTATTTATGCTATAGATAACGAGATAGTTGACAAGTATTAAGGCTATCTTTTTGCAAGACTTTTCGACCGGTTGCATACGCAATGCTTCATGTCATCATCTTCACATCATGCAAAAGGGTTCAATGAATATCACTGAACCCTTTTATTATCTCATCCCGTTACGGGTGTTATAGTTTAGTTGTGCGTAGCTTTAAATTTCTTTACAGCTTCGGTAAGCCTTGGCAATATTTCAGCTGCATCTCCCAGCACGCCATAATCCGCCGCTTTAAAGAAAGGCGCCTCGGGGTCTTTATTTATTACAACGATGGTCTTGGAACCGTTAACACCTGCCAGGTGTTGTATAGCACCGCTGATACCCACTGCTACGTACAGGTTAGGGCGTATTGTGCCTCCTGTTTGCCCTACGTGTTCGTGGTGCGGCCTCCAGTGTGCATCAGCCACGGGGCGGCTGCATGCCAGTCCTGCGCCCAGTTCATGCGCCAGGTCTTCCAGGGGCTTCCAGTTTTCAGGGCCTTTCATACCGCGGCCGCCGCTTACTACCAGTTCAGCCTCTGCCAGCGGTACCTCACCCGTTACTTTGCTTACTTCTTTTACCTGTATGCCAAAGTCTTTATCGTCAAAAGCCACATCCAGTGTTTCTACTGTTGCGCTACCTTCTCCCTTTGTTACAGGGAAAGTATTAGGCATCAGCGTTATCACTTTTACATCGCTATTGATATTTATGTAAGAGAATGCCTTGCCGGAAAACACAGCCTTCTTCAATGAGAAGCCGTTGCTTGTATCAGGGGCAGATATAGCGCCCGCTACCAGGCCTGCTTTCATTTTTGCCGCTACGCGTGGTGCAACGGCTTTACCGGTTACATCGTGCAGGGCTACTATTACTTTCGCAGCTTCTTTTTCGGCCGCTGCCACTATTGCCTTGCTGTATGCCCTTGCATCCAGGTTATCCAGCTTAGCATTTGCAACGTGTAATACTTTAGTAGCGCCATAGGCACCCAGTTGCGCCAGTGCATCTGCCGGGGCTGTGCCCAATACCAGTGCTATAGCGTTGCCGCCCAATTGCTTAGCGATACCCGCGGCATATTGTACTGATTCAAACGTCTTCTTTTTAAAAACGCCTTGTTCGTGTTCTGCTAATACTATTACTGACATATAATTAGTTCAAAAGTCAAAATCAAAAAATAATTAAATCACTTTAGCCTCGCTGTGCAGCAGGTTTACCAGCTCGTCCATGTTTTCAGGGTTAATCATTTTAACGCCTGTTTTGGCCGGTGGCATTTCGTAAGACACAATGCTGGTCAGCTCAGACACGGCAGCGGGCTCTACTACTTTCAGCGGTTTGGTACGTGCTGCCATGATACCGCGCATATTTGGTATGCGTGCTTCAGCCATACCCTTCTGGCAACTTACTACCACCGGCAATGATGCTGTAAGCGTTTCCTGTCCTCCTTCTATTTCGCGGGTGATAGTAGCTGTGCCGCCTGCTACATCCAGTTTAGAAGCGAAGCCTACATAGTTCATATCCAGCATTTCTGCCAGCATAGCGCCAACCACGCCATTGTTATAGTCTATAGATTCTTTACCGCACAGCACCATGTCATAGCCCTCAGCCGATGCGTAGGCCGCTATCTGCGCAGCTACTACATAAGGGTCTGAACTGTCTGTATTGATGCGTATTGCTTCATCACCACCCAATGCCAGGGCTTTGCGTATCACAGGTTCAGCAGCAGCTGTGCCTACAGTTACCAGGTTTACCGCAGTGGCAGTGCCTGCTTCTTTTAATTCCAGCGCACGTACCAGTGCATACCACTCATCGTATGGGTTAATGATATAAGTAACGCCGTCGGTCTTAAACTGCTTTTTATCGTCGCTGAAAGCGATTTTGGTAGTCGTGTCAGGAACCTGGCTTATACAAACTAAAATCTTCATCAGGAATATTATTTAAATATATGTTAGAACTCCCCCGTTTATGTGCTAAACGGTTGGCAAAATTAAGTCAAAATATTGACTCTGCTGTTCAATATCGGGAATTATTGATAGAAGAAACAATATGTTCAGGAGGGTTATCCAAGTACACCCTATAAGCCAAATATGTATCTTGTGTATGTTATGAAACCATATAGCCTGTTGCTGCTGTACCTGCTGGCTTGTAGCCATTCTTTTGGCCAGGTTAAGGCAGAAAATGATGCACAAACTGATACGCAAAAGCATATTGTACTGACTGACGTAGTAATAAACGCCAGGCGCAGTGAGGCGGGTAAATATGCTAAGAAAATAAAGTCTTCCAATGTTTACATGATTATAAACCCGGCCAATAAAGCTGATGAGTATATGCGGTTCTGGAGTACGTCGTGCAAACCATTAAACAAAGCCCCGATAAAAATTTATACTGTTGAACTGAAGCTGGCGCCATATGATAGCCGCTTATTCGACATGAAGCTGATAGTAGCACAGGTACAGTCAACCGGCGATACTTTTTTCAGAGTGGTTGATATTGATGCGGAACAGATTGCCAGGAAACAACTGGTAATGGACGTAAAAAAGGAAAATATTATTCTTGAACCTTCTGATTTTTATATAGGCTACGACTTCAGGCCGAAAGACATAAAGACACCTTACAGGTACCGCATATATTCCAACGACAAAGGTGACGGTGCAATAATTTCAGTAAAAGGAAATAAAATTAAAATAGATAAGATGCAGGATTTTGACTACAATTTCCCTTTCAAAATATCCTACATCACACTGTAAGGTTAAGACAATAGTTGAAACATATAAAAATAGCCGCCTGCTCTGTTGAGTGGCGGCTATTGTATTTACTCGTTATTTTTATTATTCAGGCGCTACCAGGCGGAAGCCATTACCATGTATGTTCACAATCTCTACAGTGCTGTCAGCTTTCAGGTATTTGCGCAGCTTGGCTATATATACGTCCATACTACGACCATTGAAGTATGTATCACTACCCCAGATACGTTTCAATGCGTGCTCGCGTGGCAGCAGGTCGTTTTTATATTCACACAGCATCAGCAGTAGCTCATTCTCTTTTGGAGACAGTGTTTGGGTATTACCCTCAAATTCGAGCGTACGCAGTTTGCTGTTAAAATTATAACCGCCTATCTGGAAGTCAACCTGCGAGTGCTGTTTTTCCTGCAGCTCCTGGTTGCGCTTCATGATGGCTTTTATTTTATGCAGCAATACTTCACTGTCAAACGGTTTTGTGATGTAATCATCAGCACCCAGTTTATAGCCGTTCAGTATATCTTCTTTCATGCTTTTGGCACTCAGGAAAAAGAGGGGTACATCCGGGTCAACATTTCTTATTTCTTCTGCCAGGGTAAATCCATCCATATTGGGCATCATCACATCCAGCAGGCATATATCATATTTTTCGCGGCGGAAGGCTGCCAATCCCAGTATGCCATCGCGTGCCAGTTCTACAACATAATCGTTCAGCTCAAGATAATTTTTCAGCACCTGGCCAAAATTGGTATCATCTTCAACCAACAGAACTTTAAATTTTTCGTTTTCCATATTTGCTGTAATGTGTTAATAATATCAAAAGTAATAACCTGAAAATTAATCAGCAGGTAATTTTTTGTTAAAAGCGGGGGCAATTCATCTTATCCCTGTCGCCGTGGTAGCTACCCTCGTATATCAGTGCAAACTCTATAGCTCCGTTACTTTTTATATTAGGTGACAGGCTTGACATGGTAAAATCGTACGACGTTACGAATTTTACGCCCGCCCACTGGAAGCCCAGCACACCTACAAGGGCATCGCCATACCTGTGATAAAGGCCTAAAATAATATTGGTAGGGTTGCCCATGTTGTCTTCGCTGATATATGCTTTTATCTGCGCACCGTACATCAGTTCCTGCGCGGTAGCCTGCCTTGTATAGTATAACGACGGATTAATGGTAAAAGTTTCGCTGGCTACAAATATGGCATCCAGGTTGGCCGTAGGGCGCATGGCAATGGTATTGTTCTGGCTGTAAAAAGATTCTTTGGGCGTATTTACATGCGATACACCAATACCAAGTTTTATGTAGGTAAACTCGTTGGGATAGTATGCGTAGTTTATGCCGGCCGCTACGTCTATAAAGTCGGTTTTATCAGCATAGCCGGTTTCATCGGTAGATAGGGAGGGATCGAATTTGAAACCATCCCACTGCCTGTCGAAACTAAGTTTTGAATAATCTACACTGCGCTGCACGTAAGCGCAGGAGCCGCCTACTGAAAACATGCTGAAATTGCCTGTTTGTATATGGTAAGCAACAAAGCCCTCGTACCTGCTCAGTGCAAGTTGGCCATCGCCCGCTTTATCATTAAACATAGCCAGGCCCAGGCCCAGCCAGTTGGTCAGGTTCCTGTTGCGCAACACCTGGAAATCTCCAAAGGCCGAAAAAGTATTGAATGGCACCGGCAGGCTGGCCCACTGGCTGCGGTAGTTTACCCCAAGCCTGTAGTCGGCATCGCTGGTCAGCGCTGTATTAGCCGGATTGAGCAACATCGGGGCATTATAGTATTGAGAAAAGTGCATGCCCTGCGCATTCGCGTTATTATAGTGCAGCTGCATAGCAACCAGCATTATACCTACATATGTACAAAGGCGTTTTACACTCATAAATCCTTATCTTAACAATGTCACGTTACCTTTCTTAAAAAAGGTATTACCATCTACAAAGGTCACATTCATTACATAGCCGTAAGCTTCTACAGGCTGTTCTTTGCCCTTGTATTTACCATCCCAGCCTATACCTTTATCAGTAGTTTCAAACACAATTTCGCCCCAGCGATTATAAACTTTCAGATCCAGCGTTACGATGCCGGAACCGCGTACAAAAAGGATATCGTTTTTACCATCACCATTCGGGCTGAATGCCTTAGGCAAATCGGCCAGTGGATATACATCCGCATCAACAGACCTGCATATGGTGTCGCTGCAGCCAATCTCGTTCAGCGCCTGCAGGCATACACGGTAGGTACCGGTACGGTTATAATATTTAGGCTCGGGTGTCTCCAGGTTGCTGAATGTATTATCCCCAAAGGACCATACGTAAGCAGTAGCGCGCAAAGAGCGGTTTTTAAATGTTATCGGCTCGTTTGTTACAGGTATAATAGGCTCATGCCTGAAATCTGCTACAGGTGTAGATGCCACAGTTACCGTGGTTTCCATAGAGTCAACCATGTTGCAGGTATTGGGGTTATATGCCAGCATCTTCACTTTATACTCCCCTGCCGTGGCATATACATGCGATGGGTTAGGCGTTGTAGATGTATTGCCGTCACCAAACGTCCATAAAAAAGTAAGCGCGTTTACAGAGTTGTTGTTGAATACGGCAGCCGTATTTTCGCAGAGGGCAGTTGGCGCGCCAATTTTAGCCTCTACAAATTGCGTATTGAATGTAATGACCTTGGTAATGCTATCAACAGGGTTGCAGGCATTCGGGTCCATAATCCTCAGCGTTATGGTATAAGTACCGGTATCAGGATATTCGTGCGTTCCGGGATTTTGCAATGTTGATGTTTTGCCATCGCCAAAGCTCCATTGGTAGGTTGTGCTGCCTTTACCTCTTGATGTGTTGGTAATAGTAGCAATGTAGGGCTTACAATTATCAGAAGCTACGGCGGTAAAATCCGCATTAATAGAATTTGTATCAACTGTCACTGTTACATATGCAGTATCGTGCGTTTTACAGGCATTGAGGTTGATGGCAACGAGCCTTACTTTAAAAGAACCGCCTTTTGTATAGGTATGGGAGGGCGATGCCGTAGTGCTGGTATTGCCATCTGCAAAATCCCACTCGTAGCTGGTGGCATTAGAAGAACCCGCCGATGAAAAATTGATAGACTCCCCCAGGCAAAGCACAGCCGACGGACTCACCTTGAGGTCTGCTATAACTGAACCGAGATTGAATGCTATTTTTAAAGCAAGCAGGTTACAGTTTGTACCGCTCCTGTTTTGCCTGCTATAAGCATTCTGTGTAGTAGGTACGGCCGAAGATGCCGGATTACCACAGCCGCCGCAGATTGCCTGATAGACTACACCGCTTTTGTCAAAACGGCTGGTGCCGCCATCTACATGCTCGCCAGTGGTGTTACCGCCAAAAAATGCTGCAAACAAAAGAGATGCTGCATTTTTAGAAAATACAATAAAATAAAAATCATCCCCGTCAGTAGTAGCAGACATGATGCCGGCAGGTGTTGGCGCAGGGGTGCCCATTTGCACAGGCATCCCATTAGTGGTGCCGCCATTGCTGGACACAGTGCCTCCCCAACCGGATATGTATACGTTCTGGCAGGTATCTACCAGGAAAGCCACCGGTGTGATATTGGTGGTGGCAGAAGTGCCTGAACCAAAAACAGTAGAATATATTGTGGTACTGATGTTGTTATCCAGCTTCATTAAAAACTGGCTGGAGGACGGGTTGGAATATACCCCTGCGGTAACCGGGAACGTACCCCCAAGCGTCTGGCCCATAACATAAACGTTATCCTGGTCATCTACCTGTATGCCAAATACCTGGTCGTAATTATTGCGTCCTATAAGTGTTGCCCTTTGTAACGTATAGGACCCACTGTTCTGGTATTTCTGGATAAAGCCATCGGCACTGCCGCCTTGGTAAGTGTTCAGCAAACCGCCGCTGCCGGTAAAGTCACTGCTGGCTGTGCCACCTGCTACATACACACTGTTTTGCGCTTTGTTCAGTGCAAGTACATAAGCAGCATCGTTGTTATTACCTCCAATATACGTGCACCACAGCACACTGGTCAGCGCATTGTTTAGTTTAAATACAATGCCATCCTGTGGCCCGCTCAGTGCATTTTTCGTACCATTTACAGTAGTGAAATTGCCGGATTTTGTACAAGACGCCACATATACGTTACCTGTATTGTCCAGTAATATTTCGCTACGGGCATCATCCGCATAACTATGTTTTAAAGACTGCACCGTACCAAAAACTGAAGATACATTCACTCCGTCATCTTCGGTTCCGCCCATGTATCTTGCCGTAACCAGCGCACCCAGGTTATCCAGTTTCACAACAATAATATCTGATTTACCATTGTGGCTGGTTCCGTTGCCGTTCGTAGGGAAATTTGTGGAATAAGTCCTACCTGCTATAAATAATTCCCTGGCGGCATTGGTTATCATACTGTGTGGCTGGTCCTGGCTGGTGCCACCCACAAAAGTAGAATAAACGATACCCGTACCGGCAGGATTGAATTTTGTAATAGTCATGTCACTCGGCAACGCGCTGTTATTACCGTCAGCCCCGTCTCCACCTGAATACTGTACACCTAATGTACTTGGGTAAGTGTTGTTGTTGGCAATACCACCCGCATAGAAGTTACCGGAGTCGTCGTAGGTAGCTGTGAAGCCCCAGTTCCAGGCGGTAGCCCCGGTGAAGGTAGAGAACACAACATTCGGATCTATTATCAGGGCAGCACGCTTGTCATATCCTTTGGGAAAATTGTAGGATACTATATTGCCTTTCAGCTTGTAATTGCAGGCAACTTCTTTCCTGTTGCCGTCAATGTACTGATAAGCATAAGGGGCCATTTCATATACCTCGCCGACGGAAGTACTGATAACCAGGTTGCTTTTCTCTATATCCACTTTATCGGCACCTTCTATCTGTAGCTGGATAACATCTGCGTCAGCACCCGGCGCAACTATGAAATCATACTTTATGTTACGTCCCTCAGAAGCAACGTGCAGGTCTATACCGTTATAAATGCCGGCATAGTCTACCGCCAGCTCCGGGTGGATAAAGTTTTGCCACCTGTCTGGGTTATCACCCAGGTAATAATTATAATAATGCTGCTGCGGTTTACTGCCTGTCATTCCGGGATTTTCGTTCGCACCCAGCATCGTGACCCTGTATGCATGGTACTTCAGGCGTACCATGCCTCTTGCCTTTCCAAATTTCAGGTCGTGTTGTTTTTCGTAATTGTCTTTATCGCCAAGGAGGTAGGTAAAGGCATTCTTTTCAAGAAACACTTCTACGTTGCCTACAGATGCCTTATAGGTAAATGGCCCATTCCACTGGCCTTTGTTCCTGATGAATTCTACCGGCGCTGCATAGCCATCCCCCTCATGCCCCAAAGCATGAATGGATGCCAGCAAAGTAAAAATGCTAACGATTATCGTATGTATCCGTCGCCTGATTGTTACTACAATTCAAAAATTATAAAATGTTGTTTTGCCAATCATGCTGATATATTTAAATCTGCTTCGGTTGAAAAAACATTTAAATTTAAGTTAAAAGAAACAATATATCAAATATGTAAATTGGGCATGTATATAGCTGAGTGATAATAATTTATAGCTGGACTTGCAGATTATAAACCAGGTTAGCAAATCTAAATAAAAATGTAACCGGTGGTTAAAATGGTAATTGACAGACAGGACGACAGATGGCAAAACCAGGGAGTAGAAATTACAGTTTGATGATGAAACACCGTCAAACGGGAAAGGAGCAATAGGGAAAATTGCCTCCGGATTAATTCACGCACTTGTTAGCGCAGCTACTGCTGGCAAATGCTTCAGGTTTGGCTTTAAAAGCGAAGCCCATACCCAGTATATAGCCCATAGCCTCACGCAACGCTTCGTTGCTTTTAAACTGTGGGTTGGTATTTATGTCGGCATGTACTTCCATATCTACATCGTATTGCGTAAACAGGTTGCATAGCTCATAGGCTATTTCTATACTCTTAGCCACTTCTACCAGCATCCGTTCTTTAATACTGTACTTCTGCGTTGTTTTCTCATTGTTGATAAACATAAAGCCACCATGCTTTTCGCGCAGGAAAACAATTACGGTTGCAAATTCAGTTTCTTTACCATGCACCTGCGAGTCTGTGCCGATGCATACCTTTAGTTTATAACCTGCCCTGGTTTCTCTTACTATAGCGTTTTCCACCGCCTTTTTTACAGGTAAGTGTATGGGCTCTCCGCTAAATGTCCGCCATATCATATCAGTTAGTTATTGGTTAGCTTAAAGATATGCATAAATTGCTATAGAAATCTTATACCAGTGTTAGCGAATTATGAAATAAACAGGTTATCAACAACAGGTGTTAACCAATTATTTACAATAATCCGGGGATAAAGCCAACCCGGCATTTGCAGGATAGCACATTAAAATTTAACTTCACCCTTTAATGCTATTTGCTGTATTTACTGACATCCGTTGCTTTACCGCGGTATATCTATAGGTATGGCGCAGCAACATCATAGAGAGGTTAGAAGAGATAACATTCATTTATGTAATCTCTAAATATTGTTCATGACACTCATTTCATCCGGCTTTACCGGATCGAAACCACAGGATACAAATGCATGGCCGGCAAGGTTATGGTTCGTAATATTTGGTATTACACTTACTGCATGGGCAGCCTTGTACCTGTTCAGCCATAGTTATATGGGCATCAGCGGCTACGAGTTGTCGCGCTTCTCATCTGCAGATATCAGGCATATCAACAGCCTGCTTATTAATGGCAATACAGGCACTCCGCAAACATCATTATATCAGCAGCCTGCAAAGCAAAGGATAAACAATACAAATGATGGCTTCGTGGACAATGAACCTCCGGCTGTCAACCCTGAAAAGTACGCCGGCGAATATCCACAGGCCAACAACATAACCTTCTTGTCAGAAGAAGAAATAAAAAGGAGACGTACCCGTGTTGCAATGACATATATCATCAGCCAGTACGGGCATGATATATCGCAGGCAGAGCTTGTAAATATAGAACGCTACATCAGCACATTCAGCCCAAAGGAAACAGGCATATTCCTGGCAGACTACAGGCTCAGGCTATCCTCTTATTTCTGGTTCAGCGGAGTATATGTATATGCCGAGGTAATATTCTGGGTAATATTCGGGGTATTGTGCAGCCTGTTATTCTATACCGGCAGTATATCCGCTACTACGTACAGCAGCAGAGATGTTCTATACCAGGCAGCCCGGTTGCTATATATGCCGCTTGCCGCAGTATTACTTGTATTAGCCTACACCTACCTGAAAGGCGGCTCTACCCTGCACACAGAGATAAGCGAAGGCGTTTTAATATTTGTATTCCTTTTAGGATTAGGTTCCGGTTTAATACTGGATATAATGGACAGGATAAAACGCGCTATACCTGCCGCCATAACAACCGGCAACAGAACCGAAATAACGGATAAAGAAGCTTTTGAGAAACTGGTGAAAAGGGCCGAACACGCAGGGACACCTGTACCGGTTTTTAGCGAACCAGCCGTTGCCGGTAGTAGCGACACTGATTCCATGCTGGCACAATCTATATTTGCAAAGAAGCCGGTTATTAATAAGTCGGCAAAAGACGATAATGATATTGCGGAAGTAGCTATAGACCTGAAGCTGGACTTCGGTGGCCTTTTTGAAGAAGAACGTCAGCAACTGCAAAAGCTGGGCTTTAGCAAAGCAATTGTAACACTGCACAATGTAAATGGCAAAGACATAATACCGGCACATAAGCAAACTAATGATAAAACTGTTTTTATAGCAGCGGACGTAAAGCCCGGTATATACATTGCCCGCGCTACTTTATCTCTACGCCTGCGCGATGACCAGATCGTGAACCTGTTTGGCGAAAAGACAGCCTACATAACAGAGGACAAGCCCGGCCTGGAATTGTTCGTAAAAAAATATGAAGCTGCCGGTTAATTGTTTTTACGTATAAAAACAGCTATTGCTGTAAAAGGATAAGCCCTGAACCAAACGGCCTGTATGTTGTTATCTATATAGAGATACACATGGGCGACACAGCTATTATACTACACAGAAATAAACTTGCAGGACTTGCTACAGACCCTGTGCAATCTGCCAGGGCAGCAAACCTGGTATATGTAACAGGCGTTGAAGCCGGCATAACCCGCAAGCTAAAAGGTGCTTCTTTCATATATTATAAAAACGGCAAACCGGTAAAAGACAAACAGGACCTGGAACGCATCAGCAAACTGGTACTGCCACCGGCCTGGCAAAATGTATGGATTTGCCCTGTTCCCGAAGGCCACCTGCAGGCAACAGGATACGATGCGCGCGGACGTAAGCAGTATAAATATCATGCAAACTGGATAGCACTGCGCAACCAGACCAAGTTTTCGCACATGTACGACTTCGGCAAGGCGCTGCCACGCATCAGGCGTAAACTTTCGGCACATTTAAACACGCCCGGACTGAATTTAGAAAAAGTGCTGGCTGCCGTGGTATCTGTTATGCAACACACCAGCGTACGCATAGGCAACAGCAGCTACGAAAAAGAATATGGCTCTTACGGGCTAACAACCCTGAAGGATAAACACGTGCAGAAAACAAAAGCAGGGGTACAGTTTAGTTTTAAAGGGAAGAAAGGAGTGTACCAGCAGGTAGAACTTACTAATAAAAGGCTGGCACGTATTGTACAACAATGTAAAGATATACCCGGCAAAGAGTTGTTCCAGTATTATGACGAGGACGGTAAACATTACGCTATAGATTCGGGCATGGTGAATAGTTATATCAGGGAAATAAGTGGCGACAGCTTTACAGCAAAAGATTTCAGGACATGGTTTGGTAGCATCAAGGCGCTGCAACACCTGAAAGAAGCAGGATGTTGCGAAACAGAGAAAGAAAGGAAAGCCAAAATAATAGAAGCGATAGATGCTGTAGCCCTGCACCTGGGCAATACACGTACTGTTTGCCGCAAGTACTATATCCACCCTGTGGTGTTATCTTACTATAGTGAAAACCTGCTGGCCGATTATTTTAAAAGTAACAAAGCTGCTTCGATAAATGATGTGGGACTAAGCGTGGACGAAAAAGCCATGTTGAAAATACTGGAAGCGCAAACCAAAATATTGGTAACCGAAATATAGTTTTATATATCCTGGTGGTTTTCAAACTTTGCTACCGGCATTATTACCACATCTATCATCTTCCAGTCAAGCGCCTGTAGCTCTGCAACGGCAGCATTTATATTATCCATCAAACCGGTTTCGCTATGTGGTATTACCAATACCTCTGTGAAAAACACGGCACCTGCTTCATGCATACGCACACGCGCATCGCGTATCCAGCCCATCTGTTTCACCCGCGTATTCACTTCGTCTACCAGCGGGTGAAGGTCTTCACTGTCCAAGGGGGTAGGCGCTTCGTCCAGCAGGTCGGCCATCGCGCCTTTCAGACGTTTTGCTCCGTCCATTATTATGGTAACAGATATAAAGCACGCAGCAACACCATCAGCCCACCACAGCCCGAAACCAATGCCTATAATACCCAGTATTGCAGCCACTGCCGTTTCCCAGTCGGCCTTTTGTGTCAGTGCATCTGTATGTAGTATTTTATTGTGCAGCTTTTTTGCCAGCGGTAGTTTTTTTGACCCCAATATCATAGCCGGTATTGCGCTCCACAACAGTGCAAGTATCATCAGCCAGCCCATCCATATGTGCATCCCGAAAAAGTCAACCCCACCTATAGTGGGCCTGTCACCTGAAAGCAAGCCTTTCGCAGAATCATAAAACACGAACAGGCCTATGCCCAGCAATGCAAAAGAGCCCATCTGGTATGCAATGGAATACGCCCGGTGATAACCGTATGGATAACGTTTACAGGGCGCTTTGTCATGGTATCTTTTAGCCACAAGAAAACATATAGCCGGCACCATGCTGAATATATCTTCCAGCCAGGCCACCTTCATAGCCTGCGATGAACTCATGGTAAGAAACATGATAACAGTTACAGTTACCAGGTAGATAATGGTCAGCCATTCCAGCCGGTATGCGTTATCAAAGTCAGGCTGCAATTCAGGCGGCAGTTCTTTACTTGTTCTTCGCTTCCTGTTCATGTATATATTTTTCAAGTTCCATTAAGAAGGCATTCTCTCCTTTTTTCACAGCTATTACATATTCCTCCTTATGCAATTCCTTATCCGTAACATACATACCCGCCTTTTGCAGTTCTACTTCATCAGCAATGGCCGGTAGTAATACACCTGATAATGTAGCTGCCAGTACTGGTATGCCACCTTCTTCTCTTACATACGCAGCCATCATTTTGTTAGTAACCAGCACCCTGGTACCTTTTATATCCTTAACAGAAACCCTTTGGGGATGCCCGGCCTTGAAACGTTTAACCCTGTATGGCCGGCTCAATGCAGCCTCCTTGTCATATGGACAATCTATAGTGAAGCCCCCTATAGCCAGGTCCAGCGCTTTATTTTCCAGCAACCCGATTAGATAATGATGGTCGCCGTGTGTCCACACTACGGTTGCGTTTAGCTTTTTCGCAAAACGGTTAATGAATGCAGTGTCCTGCCCAAAATAAATATTGTGGGATATGCCGGCATACAATGTATCATTACGTACGCTCTTCAATGTACCGGCACTGTCTTTGGGAAATTCCCCGCAGCCACAGGTCAGTAAAATTACAGGCAACAATATAAACCACCGTAGCATAAAGCGTTTTTATAACTGCTTTATATAACACCATACGCGTTACGATTGTTTTGTTAAGGTTGTACCACCATTTTCTGTTCGACGCTCCATGCCTGCGGCTTATCTGCAAATAAGGCTTTGGTTTTAGCCCAGGTATCTTTAAACAGTTCTGAAAACCTGTAGTGGTCAAGGTGTTGCTCGCTCTCCCACATACTGTATGTAAAAAACACATTGGGTATGCCAGCCTGTTGCCATAGTTCCAGGTGACTGCAGCCCTCGAATGTGCGTATCAGGTTTTTGCGCTCGTTAAACAAAGCCAGGAAGTTTTCGGTCTCATCTTCCCTGAAAGTCATTTTTACAATACGCAATATCATTCAAAGCTGATTTTAATAGTGTTATACAACAATTGCTTTTCCTGCCTTACCCTGAAGCCAAATAAACCTGCGGCATTACCTTTATTAATAGCTATCTCGAGGTATCCCGCACTGTTGAAGCGGCATAGTTTCTCACCGGGTTTCACATCATTATAATGCCTGCTGATGCTGGTAATCGTATCGTCCCTGAGTAATTGTATAGAAAAGCTGCGCCCTTTTGCTGTGGTTTCAAATTCTGTCTTTGTCAGGTTCAGCACCACATTTTCAAAACGGTCTATATGTATCACGTGGCACTCTATTTCATTACCATTCACCAATGGTTTACTACCCATCGCTACCTCCTGTATGGTATGCGGCTTTAACCCTGCGTCTGCCGGTGAACCTTTGCTTAGCTGCTGCACCACTGCAGCAGCAGTTCTTACCCAGGACGCCAGGTTGCCCTCCTCCCCTTGCTCATAACACAGCCATGCGTTACCATCATGTTGAGGGAAAGCTAAAGGCAATATTCCGTTGTCGGGCACCAGGTAGTGCTGACCGTTTATTAAAGAGTAAATCAATTGTGGCCTGTCATTATAATACAAGTCATACAATACAATATGGAACGTGCCCGGGGGCATATCCACACCAGCAGATGCCAGCAGGTAGGCAGCCTGCGGCAGGTAAAAATGTTGCACGTTATGCGTAATACCAATCAAAGGCATACCCGGCAACTGCTGCATCAGTATGCTCTCTACTTTAGCTACCGAAGCATCATTATACCCCAGATCTGTTAATAGTGTAATGAATGGCATTTGCAACAAAAGTAATGGCTGTGGTTTATATAGTCCATAAGTTAAGCCATAAACATGGCATAATATTTCCTGCAGGTATACGTTTTTGTTTTTTACGGCGTTTATTTAGTAATCTTGCCCTATATATGATGAACAGAATTAACTGCATATACTCTTTAATAATAATACTGCTGATACCTGTGCTGATGGGAAGCTGCCGCAAGGAAAAATTCCTGGATAGTGGTGGGGAACTGCGCTTTTCTGTAGATACCCTGATGTTCGACACAGTGTTCGTATCGCGCGGAAGTTTTACGGCATCATTAAAAATATACAATCCCCAAAACCAGAAAATAAACATCAGTTCTATCAGGATAGAAGGTGGTAGCTTATCTCAATTTAAAATAAATGTAAATGGTACGCCGGGCAGCGAGGTGAAGGATATTGAAATAGCGGCAAACGACAGCATCTACGTTTTTGCTACTGTTAATATAGACCCCGACCCCAACAACAACACACCCTTTGTAGTAAATGATAAATTGACGGCAACGCTCAACGGCAGGAACTATAGTGTACCATTTATGGCTTTTGGGCAGAACGCCTACTACCTGATAGACAGCCTGATAGAATCTAACCAGACATGGCTGACCGATAAACCATATGTTATTATACATAATGCTGCCGTAAAGGCGGGTGTAACGCTCACCATACCTGCAGGCTGCCGCGTATATGTACATGGTGATTCCCGCTTGCTGGTACTTGGCACACTAAAAGTACAAGGCACCAAACAAGACAGCGTAGTGTTCCAGAGCGACAGGCTGGACAGGAAGTACTATGGTAACGAAGGCTATCCTGGTGAATGGGGTGGGATATATTTTTCCTCTACAAGCCATGACAATGAGATAGATTATGCCATACTAAAAAATGTGGGCAATAGCACCCGGCTGGGAGAAAGCGTCTTCAGCCCGGCAGCTATACAGGTAAACCATGACACGATCAATGACCAGAAGTTTCAACTCGTAATTAAGAATACAATTATTGAAAACAGCATAGGCTATGGCATACTGGCATTTGGCAGTACTGTAAAAGCCGAGAACTGCCTCATCAATACAGCCGGGGCGCAGTGCTTTGCCGCTTTTGAAGGCGGGCAGTATGTATTGGACAACTGCACGTTTGTAACCTATGGTACAAATAAAGTGAGCCATATAGATAACCCTGTAATGGCATTGCTCAACTACAGGGATATAAACAGTACCAGCTATGTGGCCGGGCCATTGCAGGTAGTAATGACCAACTGCGTGGTATGGGGTTCTCTTGAAACGGAGTTCTTCGCAGCATCAAGGGGAGATATTACCAAGCCGGAATCTTTATTTGATGTTACCCTAAACAACTGCCTGGTAAAAAATAAGGATGGGATACCTGAACATGTAAAAGCTAATGCAGGCACAAAGGTGAATGTTGAACCTATGTTTACAGACTATGGAACATGGAACTACAGGCCTGCTGCCGGTTCACCGCTTATTAACGCCGGGATGGCAAACGGTATAACAACCGACCTGGATGGTAAAGCCCGGGATGGCCAGATAGATATAGGCTGTTATGAAAACTAACAGTCTCCATAACAGCCTTTAAAACTGTTTGAAAGAAATTATCTTTCTATTTTAGATACCAGTATTTTCCTGGCAAAGTGAATCCTGCTTTTTACAGTACCCAGTGGCTCATTTAATACCTCGGCAATATCCTGGTATTTATAGCCCATATAGTGCAGTTCGAAAGACTGGCGGAAAGCCTCAGGCAATTTATTCACCTGCTCTTTTATCTCACCCATGCGAACATTACTTACACCCGCATTATGCGCACTCCTGTTCACATGGTGCATCATTACGTCTTCAGGTATATTTCCTGATACTTTAGTAAAACGTTTGTTCTTACGGTAGTTATTAATAAAGATATTACGCATAATAGTATATAACCATGCTTTCAGGTTTGTACCTACCTGGTATTTCTCCCTGTTGGTTAATGCACGCATAATAGTTTCCTGGAACAGATCCTTGGCGTCCTCCATATCCTGTGTGAGGGAATGGGCATATGGCTTTAAAAAGTCGCTCTGAGTGGCAATCGCGTTGTTAAAATCTGTAGTAGTCATAGTATGTTCAATTTTGATTGATAAATACTTAAACAAAAATAATCCTGCCACGAGCGCAATCTTGTTTACTTATTTTACTAAAAAACTTAAACAAAAGAATATTATAGAAAATATGAACTTTATCTATTAAGATTAATTGAATTTATAAAATACTGATTTATACAACGTTGTAAAGGATATTTTTAGCCTCGGCTAAGCTTGAAAAGATAACTATATTATTATTCCCAGTAGAAACTCTGTTTTTTTGAACAACTGTTCCTGATGCAAAAATTTTGTTAATGGGGTGAATTATGGACAACTTTTTGAAATATTCCACAACATCGAAGTCATTTTGCACAGCTGTAATGTGTGTATAAAGGTATTTTGGCTGTAAAACCCTGTGTACTTCCGCTACCTGGTCTAATGGGGAATTGGCCCCCAGGTATATTACATGGTTGTTATACTTCAGCAACAGGTATTGTACATATAGCAGCCCCAGTTCGTGTATTTCTCCTTCAGGCAGAAAAAGCAGGAAACCAGGTCTTGTAAAATCCGCCTTCCGCGGAAGTTTTTCTATTGCCAGTAATATCTTCCTGCTTAAGATATTACTAACCAGGTGCTCCTGGGCCGGTATGATACGGTCTGTCATCCACATAACACCTACTTTCTCAAGAAAGCTGAATATCAGCGACTCCATAGCCTGTTCTATGCCGAACTTTCGGATATATTTATCTACCAGCAGCTCAAACCTGGCCATATCCATATCTACTGTTGCCTCTATCAGGTTGTTCAGCAGGTATTCAAACTGAAAGCCTGCATCGGCCGTTTCACGTAGCAACCTGTTCACTTCATCCTCCGTCATCCGCTGGATGTGCGATATCTTATACCCATGCTGGTTAAGCAACGCTACCCTCAATGCCAGTTTCAGGTCTTTATCATCGTAGTAGCGTATATTGGTATCAGTACGTTTTGGTTTTATGATACCATGCCTCTGCTCCCATATCCGCAACGTATGGGCTTTAATACCGGTAAGATTTTCAATATCGCGTATGCTAAACCTGTTCATCCCATCTTGTAACTATACTGTGTGCCGCATTGTTAACAAGATTTTGCTTCCATTGTTCAATCGGTGTTGTTTTAACTAAAGGAAGGCTGGGTAAATTCCGGGCAGGACTAATTTGTTGCCCCTCTGAAGCGGGGTTGTGTTTTCATGGCCTTTTTGTTGCGTTTTGTTGCAGATGTTACTGCTTTTTTGTTTTTGCCTCGCTCTGAAAAAGGCTTACTGCTTGCGGACAAGTCTCTTATCGGATTATCAGCTCATTTTTATCATTAGTCTCAAATTACCATAACAAATATACACATAAATATTATTATTTGCAATTTTATTACACGCTAAATTACACCCTCTACAAGGTAAAATGCTCCGCGGACAAAAGTGGCGGGTATACTGCATACAGACTAGTCGTCACTTCCCCTGACAGATTTACCTTTTACCCGACTACCTATTTAACCTGTCATTTGCTTACCCTTTTTTAACCCTATCTTTGCAGCCTCAAAAAGCAAGTACAATGCGTAAGATTACCTTATTCATATTAACAATAGTAACATTAAGCGCCTGCCGCGACGCCCGTATACACGAAGAAGAGCAATGGGGTAAGTTTTTTGAAGAGCAGGGGATAAAAAACGCCTGCTTTATGCTGCGCGACAATAACCACGAGGCTATACACTATTATAATAAGGACCGCTGCCTGCAACAATTCACGCCTGCATCTACGTTTAAAATATTCAACTCGCTGGTAGGCCTGGAGATACCCAAAGCACCCGATGAATCTTTTGTAATAGCATGGGACAGTATAGACCGCGGCCGCCCCGAGGTGAACAAGGATATGAATATGCGCGAGGCATTTAAAGTGAGTAACCTTGGTTACTACCAGGAGTTGGCACGCCGCATAGGGCCCGACTATATGCAGCATTACCTGGATACAGCCAACTATGGTAACAAAAACATGGGTGGAGGCATAGACAGCTTCTGGATAAATGACAGCCTGAAAATATCTGCCGATGAGCAGGTGGGCTTTGTAAAACGTTTGTATTTTAACGAGTTACCGTTTTCTGAGCGTACACAACGCATAGTGCGCAGTATGATGCTGCAGGAAGATACAGATGCTTACAGGCTATATTACAAAACGGGCTGGGGCTACAGCGGTGATAAGCAGATACTTTGGGTGGTAGGCTTTATAGAGCGCATACAGCATGTGAAAGAACATGAAGAGGCTATGAACAAGAGTGATGTACGCTACTATCCATACTTCTTTGCACAAAACTTTGAGCTGGACAGGAACGATGAAACTAAAAACTGGGGTACGGTACGTATTGAGATACTGAAAAAAATACTGAAAGAGTTTGGCGCTATGCCGTCCGGCGAAGCCAAAACCCAAAATTAAAAACCGTAAATCCCAAAAAGAAAAATCCAAATACGAGGGACCGATTCAAATATTAATAAGAGGTGGCGGTAAACTGTCACCTCTTATAGTTTTTCTTTGAAAAAACTTCCTATAACAACCTTTTCAGCACGTTGTGCACCACCTGTGGTTTACCCAGTGTGTAAAAGTGTAATACCTGCACATTATTAGCAAGCAAGTCTTTACACTGCTCATATAGCCAATCTTCACCTACTTTTTCACATTCTTCCGGGGTAGTGGCATTGCTCATAGCCTTATACAGGTCAACCGGTATTTCCGTATTGAATAAGCTGGGCACCACAGATAACTGGTTTTTGTTGGACAATGGTTTCAGCCCCGGTATTATGGGCACGTCAATACCTGTATTCTTACAATTTTCTACAAAGTTGTAATAGTGTTTGTTGTTAAAGAACATCTGGGTGGTAATATAATCGGCCCCATGTTCTATTTTACGCTTCAGGTAATACAGATCCATTTCATTATTGGCCGACTCGAAATGTTTTTCCGGATAACCTGCCACACCTATACAAAAGTCCGTATTAACACCGCCCAGTATATCATCTTCCAAGTATCGTCCCCTGTTCAGGTTAATGATCTGGTCAACCAACTCTTCGGCATAGCGGTGACCGCTGGGGTGAGGCGTGAAGAATTTCTCCTGTGCGGCGGCATCGCCACGCAGGGCCAGTACATTCTGCACCCCAAGGAAGTTCAGGTCTATTAATGCGTTTTCAGTCTCTTCTTTACTGAAACCGCCGCATATAAGGTGAGGTATAGCCTCTACTTTGTATTTGTTCATTATAGCGGCGCAAATGCCTACAGTGCCCGGCCGCTTGCGTATCTCTACATTCACATAGCTGCCATCGGGCCGTTTTTTGAACACCTGCTCTGCACGGTGGTAAGTGACATTTACAAAAGCCGGGCTGAACTCCATAAGCGGGTCCAGCATTTTGTATATAGACTCTATGCTTTTACCCTTTGGCGGAGGTAATACCTCCAGCGATATAATGGGGCCCTTGGTATTGGCCAGATAATCAGTTACTTTCATACAGGACGCAAAAGTAAATATAATCAGGTTTATTTGCTTAAAGAAATGGGCAACAGGTGCTTATTAAATTGCGCCTAACTGAATTGTGTTTGTTATTTTTGCCTAAATAGTAACTGTTGAGCACGGAAAGAAGAAAGATAATAGCCAAAGGACTGGTGAAACGTTACCGCAACCGCACGGTGGTGAACAATGTGTCGTTTGAGGTGAACCAGGGCGAAATAGTGGGTATACTGGGGCCTAACGGCGCCGGTAAAACCACGTCTTTCTATATGGTGGTGGGGCTGGTAAAGCCTGATGACGGCGAGGTGTACCTGGACGATGTGAATATAACCAAGCTGCCCATGTACAAACGTGCACAGATGGGCATAGGCTACCTGCCACAGGAGGCCTCCATATTCAGGAAGCTGTCTGTAGAGGATAATATATTGTCGGTGCTGGAAATGACAAAGCTGAGCAAGCAGGAGCAACTGGCCAAACTGGAAAGCCTGCTTGACGAATTCAGGCTGACACATGTGCGTAAAAGCCCCGGAGATGTACTGAGTGGGGGCGAGCGCAGGCGTACGGAAATAGCCCGTGCACTGGCTGTTGACCCGAAATTTATACTGCTGGATGAACCATTTGCCGGTATAGACCCTATAGCTGTAGAGGATATACAGGCTATAGTAGCCAGCCTGAAGTTTAAGAACATAGGTATATTTATTACAGACCATAACGTACAGGAGACCCTCTCTATTACAGACCGCGCTTACCTGCTTTTTGAAGGCAAGATACTGAAGGCAGGCACAGCCGAAGAACTGGCGGCTGATGAACAGGTGCGAAAAGTGTATCTTGGCCGCAACTTTGAGTTAAAGCGCAAAGACTATACGAACATATAGAATACCTCCAAATACTACATAGTAATAAGCAGAAATGCTTATATTGAGGATACATTAATATTAATTAGACACCGAGAAAGGAATGAGCCTGATAAGTCCGGCATTGAAAGGATATATGAAATTGCGCAACAGCGCGATAGATAACTTTATGCTTAACCCTATAGACACCCAAAAGCAGGTGTTCAACCATATATTGGGTTCGGCGCAGTTTACAGAATATGGCAAAAAGTATGGTTTTGAGCATATAAACAGCGTAGCAGAATTTAAGAAGAATGTGCCTGTAAACGAGTATGACAGCCTGAAACCATATATAGAGCGCGTACTGGAAGGCGAACAGAATATACTGTGGCCATCGCCCATCAACTGGTTTGCCAAATCGAGCGGGACGACCAGTGATAAAAGTAAATTCATACCGATAAGCAAAGAGTCGCTGGACGATAACCACTTTAAGGCAGGTAAGGATGTGTTTGCATTGTATTTCAGGCAGTTTCCACATTCCAACTTTATGTCGGGCAAATGCCTGGTGATAGGTGGCAGCCACCAGATAAACCAGCTGAACGCAGATTCTTTCTACGGAGACCTTTCTGCCGTGATGCTGCAAAACCTGCCGCTGTACGGGCAACTGGTGCGCACACCGGAACTGTCTATAGCCCTGATGTCTGAATGGGAAGAGAAAATTGAGAAGATAGCCCGTACGACTATTGAAGAGAACGTTACCTACATAGCCGGTGTGCCTACATGGACCACCGTACTGATAAAACGCATACTGGAAATATCAGGCGCAGCCAACCTTACAGAAGTATGGCCCAACCTGGAACTGTATGTACACGGCGGGGTGAGTTTTAAACCCTACCGCCAGCAGTTTAAAGAGTATATACCATCACCCCTGATGCAGTACACGGAAACATACAACGCATCTGAAGGCTTTTTCGCCGCGCAGGACGATGTAACACGTGATGATATGCTGCTGTTCCTGAACCATGGTATTTACTATGAGTTTATGCCTACGGAAGAGTATGGCAAAGAACACCCGGCAACGTTGTCGCTGCCCGAAGTAGAACTGAACAAAAACTACGCCCTGGTACTGAATACCAACGGTGGCCTGTGGCGCTATATAGTGGGCGATACAATACAGTTCACATCGCTGAACCCTTACCGCATAAAAGTAACAGGGAGGCTGAAACACTACATCAATACCTTTGGTGAAGAGGTGATAGTTGACAACTCCGACCATGCTATAGCCGCAGCCTGCAGGCAAACGGGCGCCGTGGTAAATGACTACACAGCCGCACCTGTATATATGACCGACGAAAGCAATGGCGCACATGAATGGATCATAGAATTTGACCACCTGCCCTGCCCGCTGGAAGAGTTTACCCGCATATTGGATAAAGAGCTTCAGAATGTAAACTCTGACTATGAAGCCAAACGCCATAAAGATATAGCGCTACGTATGCCTATAGTGCACCGTATGCCCGTACATGGCTTCAACAAGTGGCTGAAAGACAAAGGCAAACTGGGCGGACAGCATAAAATACCACGCCTGAGCAATGAACGCAAGTACCTTGAAGAAATGATGCCTTATACGAAAGGCTGATATTTTCTATTACTTTAGCCTTATGGATGCTGCCCTGCTGCTGTTTATTCTACTCTCACTTATTGCAGAGATATTGGGTACAATAGGTGGGTTTGGCTCATCTGTGTATTTTGTACCCCTGGCCAATTTGTTTTTAGATTTTAAATCGGTGCTGGGCATTACTGCGATTTTCCACCTGTCCAGTAACATATCCAAACTGCTGCTTTTTAAAAAGGGACTGAATAAGTTCCTGCTATTGTACATTGGTGTACCTGCCGTTATTATGGTGATAACAGGCGGCGTGTTGAGCAACTATATCAATGAGCAGATATTACAGATAGCCTTCGCTATATTCATTATCATTACCAGTGTCTTTTTCCTTGTATTCAACAAGTTTGTTTTAACCCCAAATAAAAAGAATGCCATAGTTGGTGGTACGGCTTCAGGCTTCTTGGCGGGTGTGTTGGGCACGGGTGGCGCCATCAGGGGTATTACTATGGTGGCATTCAATATTGAAAAAGAACAGTTTATAGCCACATCGGCAGCTATAGATTTTGCTGTAGATTTTTCGCGTACCGTTGTTTACTTTATGAACGGGTATATGCAGGTGCAGCATATGAAGTACATGGTTTCACTTATCATCATAGGCTTTATAGGCACATGGATAGGCAAACAGGTACTAATGAATATCTCCCAGGAAAAATTTAAAGGCATTGTGCTATACCTGCTGTTAGGCATCGGCATTTTTTCGTTGATACATGCGTTTACAGAACATGGTTCATAAAAAACAATGCTATCATATTACTGCGCTTCTTCCCTGCCCTGTTCCATAAACATTATGTTCAGCTCTTCTATATAGCCGAGTATCTCTTTACGCCCCAGGCCTTTTACAGCGCTGGTGAGGAAACTGCGGGGTATAAACTCCCACTGTTCCCGCATGGCCTCTATAAAGCTGCGTACATTTTTAGCAGCCTCGCGCTGGGTGCTTTTATCCGCCTTGGTAAATATCATGTTGAAGGGTATCTGCAACTCACCCAGCTCTGCCAGGAAGTCCAGGTCCAGCTGCTGGGGCTTATGGCGGCTGTCTATCAGTACAAATACCGTTACCAGGTTCTGGCGCTGCTGCAGATAGTTGCTGATCATCTTACTGAAAGACGCCCTTTGCTTCTGCGATACCTTTGCGTAACCATACCCGGGCAAATCGACCATATACCACTCTTTATTAATTATAAAGTGGTTGATCATCTGCGTTTTACCCGGGCTGCCCGAGGTTTTGGCCAGTGCCTTCTGCCCCGTGAGCATATTGATAAGCGATGATTTACCGACGTTTGACCGCCCTATGAAGGCATATTCCGGCTTATCCGGCACGGGGCAAAGCTCTACCCTAGGGCTGCTGATCAAATATTTTGCTGAACGTATCTCCATTGCTTGTGTTGGCTTACTTTTGCAGTGATGCAATCTGATATAGAAAACAACCCGGCTGCTAATGTTGTGCCGGATATGGGGTCAAATTTAAGCAAGAAAGAGCAGGTTGCCGATATGTTTAATAATATAGCCGGCAAGTATGACTTCCTGAACCATTTTTTCTCCCTGGGTATAGACAAGGGGTGGCGCAAAAAAGCCATTGCTGAAATAGGGAGCGTACAACCCAAAACCATACTGGATGTGGCCACCGGCACGGGCGACCTGGCCATAGCCGCCGCAAAACTTAACCCTGAAAAAATAACAGGAATAGATATTGCTGCGCAGATGCTGGATGTGGGCAGGGTAAAAATAAAAGATGCCGGATTGGAAAAAACCATCACCCTGCAACTGGCTGACAGCGAAAACCTGCCTTTTGCAGACAACAGCTTTGATGCCATAACCTGCGCATATGGTGTGCGCAATTTTGAAACGCTGGAAAAGGGGCTGAAGGAAATGTGCCGCGTGATGCGCCCCGGTGGTAAACTGGCTATACTTGAATTTTCTCACCCTAAGACCTTCCCTGTAAAGCAGGGCTACCAGTTCTATTTTAAATATATAGTACCCACGCTGGGCAAGCTGGTATCTAAACACAAAACAGCATACAGCTATCTGCCTGCATCTGTTATGGCCTTTCCCGAAGGGCAAAGGTTTTGCGATATACTAACTAACTGCGGCTTTAAAGCAGCAAAGGCAAGGCCGCTGACGCTCGGCATTACCACACTGTACACAGCTACTAAATAAACACCAAACTAAATTGAGATAGAAAAGCCGCCTGAAGGCGGCTTTTGTTATTGTGATTATAACATGTGGCATTCATAATTATGCGCCCGGAGCAGGTTGATAACATTATCCGCAGCTACATATGTATCCTCCACCCGCAACACGCGGTCGCAGTCTTCCAGGTCGAAGGTGATACGCCCGCCGGGAAAATGCTGCTGAAGCAGGGATACCAGTTTATCGGCATGTTCCGCTTCAGCAACATTGGTTTTGAATACCTCTATCATTTTCATACAAATACTATATAGTACCACCTGTAGCTTTCCGCTTTTTATGATGATATATGTAAGACACGATACCGGGGATAAAAAATATCAGCATCGTTAGCATCATGGGGTCAAAACCACCGGCTGCTATTGCAGAATAGGTAGCGCCTACCAGGTCGAAAAACAAACCTGCGTATGCCCATTCCTTTATCCTGTCAAACCCGGGTATCAATATGGCTATGACACCTAAGAGCTTGGCCACCCCTATAAACTGTATTAAATATTCCGGGTAGCCCATCTGGTTGTGCATTATTTCAACAGCCTGTTCATTTTTCACAATGTCCGGGTAGGCAGACAGGAGCATAAGCGCGGCAAAAATGATGGTAGATACCCAATAAATGATGTTGATCTTTTTCATATAGTATAGTTTTTTGTGTGATTGTTATTATTGCTGATAATCATAGCTTATCATCCACTGCACACCATACCTGTCTACCACCATACCAAAATACGCACCCCAGAATGTTTTATCAAGGGGCATGTTGACTTTGCCACCGGCTAAAAGGCCATTGTATATCCTTTCCGTATCGGCTTCGCTATCGGTACTGATAGAGATATTGAAGCTGTTGCTTCTTGTAGCTTCGCCAAAAGCAGCAGGCATATCACACCCCATCAACATACTGCCGTTACCTATAGGCAAAGATATGTGTAATATCTTCTCAGCTTCATTATCACCTGCAGGTGACGGCACCCCGGCAGGTATATCTTTATTACGCTGTATAGTGTCGAACTCACCACCGAATATTGATTTGTAAAAATTGAATGCTTCCTCGCAATTGCCATTGTAGGCTACGTGTGTACTAAGTTTCATTGTAAATGAATTTTATAGTTAAGAATGATTGAATAATTTATGCCTGCGGGTAACCATTGGGGTCCATGTAAACTGTCTCCCACATATGGCCATCAATATCTGTAAAGCCGCGGCCATACATCCAGCCATGGTCCTGTGTCGCCATGGGGGAACTACCGCCTGCTTCTATTGCTTTATTAATAAGTTCATCTACCTTTTCCCTGCTTTCTGAGGAAAGGGCCAGTATCACTTCTGTGCTTTTTGCCGCATCGGATATTGGCTTGTTGGTAAAGGTTTTAAAATATTCCTCTACAATAAGCATCGCGAATATGTTTTCGCCAATGATCATGCAGGTAGCTTTCTCGTCTGTAAAATCAGGATTGAACGTAAAGCCAAGGTGTGTGAAAAAAGCCACCGTTTTATCCAGGTTCTTTATCGGCAGGTTTACAAAAATTTGTGTTGACATAAAAAGTTTGTTTTAGAAGTTATTATTTTGATAATGCAAACCTACGGCGGCTATTCATGATTGATACTGTGTGAATGCGCCAAAGAAAGGTGGCTTTGCGACAATGTAATTATTACTTGTCTTTCAACCTTATCATGCACTGTACATCATCACCCATGTACTTTTCAATACATGCACCATCAGGGTCTATACCGGGGTCAGCCAGCAGCTCCCGGAAAGTACGGCCTATGGCTTTTTCATCCTTCTTCCAGTCTTTTATTATTGTGCCTGTATATGTCCCTTTTTTTATCACAAAAGTTTCGCAGCCGTATTGTTCCGCTTCACCTTCTTTTAGCTGTTGCGTAGCGGCTTTATATATAACACCATCTTTACTACCGCGCGACACACCATAACTATCGCGCTTGTCCGCGCCAGGCACGATACTGTGCAATTTATTAAAGGCTTCCATAATGCCCGTTGGGAATGTCCTGGCTGCAACGCACAGCACATGAATGTCGTTTTCTAAAATGAACTGCTGCATAATATTGTATTTTTAAGTCCAAAATTACCCGGTAGTTAAATTATGACAGGGGTGGTATCACGGCAATAGCAGGGGCGTTTTACGACAGACATAATACGTATATTTGAGTTATGAAACACATATCCATCCTTATTCCGAAAAAAGCTATACTGGGTAGCCTGGAAGGCACCAGGCAACTGTTTGCGCAGGTAAATAACTTTATGGCGATGCGCGGTGCACCGGCTGTATTCAATATTCAACTGGTAGGCCTGGCAAAAGAAACACCTGTAAGTGGCGGGAAATTTACCGTAAACGCAGATGCGCTGATAGATGATGTAAAGAAAACAGACCTGATCATCATCCCTGCAATAGACGGCAACCTGCAGGAAACCGTGCAGGATAATAAAGACTTCCTGCCATGGATAATACACCAATACGGGCAGGGCGCTGAAATAGCCAGCCTGTGCGTAGGCGCTTTTATACTTGCTGCCACAGGCCTGGTGAATGGCAAGAAATGTGCAACACACTGGGTGGCCGAAAACGAATTCAGGCGGCTGCACCCCGAAGTAGAGCTAGTGACCGAAAGGATCATTACTGAAGAGTATGGTATATACTCAAGCGGCGGTGCATTTTCTTACCTGAACCTGATACTACACCTGATAGAGAAATATACTGACCGCGAAATGGCCATGCTCTGCGCCAAAATATTCGCGATAGAAATAGAACGGAGCAACCAATCAAGGTTCATTATGTTTAACGGGCAGAAAGACCATGACGACGACGATATACGTGCAGCGCAAGAATACATAGAAAAGAACTATACAGAAAAACTAAGCGTTGACGAACTGGCCAGTACCTTTGCGCTGGGCCGTCGCAGCCTGGAACGCAGGTTTAAAAAAGCCACAGCTAACACGGTAGTAGAATATATTCAGCGCGTAAAAATAGAAGCAGCTAAAAAAGACCTGGAAACCAGCCGCAAAACTGTGAACGAAATCATGTATGACGTTGGCTATAGCGATACCAAAGCTTTCAGGACCACCTTTAAAAAGATAACGGGCCTGTCTCCTGTAGAATATAAAAGCCGGTACAATAAACAACTGGTAGCAGTATAAAAAACATTGGACATAATATAAAAGAAGGGTGCTACGATGGTAGCACCCTTCTTTTATGCACTAATTTAACTGCGGTTCGGGAATTTTCGGCTCACCCGAATAAAACGCACCTGCCAGCCCAATAATGAGCAGGGTGATGATGAGTATCCAGAAAAAAATACCGAAGGTAATGCTGAAAACAGCTTGTATCTCCGACTCCGTTTCCATATCATTTGCGGCAGTAAGCTGGGGATTGGATTTGGGTCTGGGTGGTGATGGTGGTAATACAGCAGCCAATAGCAGCATAATAAAAAACGCCACACCTGCGTAGCCCAGCCATGAAGCCCCCATGCCACAGGCCCGGAGGGCGTTATATAAGTACCCCCTACCCATGAAAAAACGAAGAGTATAAGAAACAGGAATAACATTCCGCTCCCGGGTCCAGGCCCACGCCTGTTGAACACGTACATGAGCAGCCCCGCAAAAATCAGTGCGAATACAATCGAAATTATTATTGCAAACACCATAACACATGATTTTGGTTATAGTATTATAACAACAAAGCTTGCAGGATGTTTTATAGTAGTGGTAAGAGGTTATCTATTAATGGTTTATATTTTTAGAGCTGGATTTTGTATTATCCTGCGCATATTTAGTGGCCGTGATGATCACTTTCTTGCAATACTTGTTTATGACCAGATAACATGAGCTCATATACACGTTTATGCGTTCTTCTCAATTCGACTAATTTAGAGGGAATCTTATTTTCCGGATGTGGCCCATCAAAGACAAAATACCAAAAACCTCTTATTTCAGCATCATCATGTTTTTCTAATAGAGATGCAGTAAGTTCTGTGTTTTCAAAAATACGTTTGGACAAACCATATTGAAAACAGCTTATAGCATCAGCGTCCCATTTCCCTCCGATAGCAATAGCAATTATCTTACTATAATATAAAGTATCATTAACCGCAGAAATTTTGTTAAACCCCTTAAGAATATGATTCTCCGCTTCGTGATAGAGAGGCATTGGTCTATCGTGTTGAAATCCGTATAAATTATCTAATTCACTAAATGTACCAGGAAAGGCATTAAAAAAAGCTATTTCAGCATTCTGTCTATCATCATTAGTAACGGCTTTATTTATTTTTGTGTGCAGCTTCTTAAGTTCATTAGCTTTTGCCATCAATGTGCTTTGTGCGTCGGCAGCCATCGTACAACTTAAAATGACGAACGAAAATAATAGCAGCTTTCTCATTATAAATCTTTCACCCTTTCCAAAGCAGTTACTATACCTGACCGTATCATTTTGCCGTAGCCGTCGTCAGCAAGGTACTTTATATTATCGGCAGCTAACTGGTAGTTCTCTAATGCCATATACATATCGCCTACTTCTTCGTAAGATTTACCCAGGTTCAGGTACAGAGAGGGGTACGTTGCCCTTATCTCAGCGGTATCTATTTCCAGTGCATAGTCTAATGATAACTGGTTCCATTTCAGTTGTTCGTCTAAAGGCTGGTTGCGGGCCAGGTAATGCGCTACAATAAAACGTTCTTCATTGGTAGCCGCCAGCATCCATGCTTCCTGGTATAATTCCTTTGCCGCATCAATATCTGTCGCTTCCGTTTCTATGCCTTTGGCGCATAGCTGCACCACCATATTCTGAGGGTCAAATTTCATATCTACTATTTAGCGTTCTTCATATACTTAGCACCCTGTTGTACTGTTTCAGTAACACCCACAAACCAGTCGCCAAAGGTTTCTTTGGTTACCTTTTTGGCATCTATTACCGTCTTGTCTGCTTCGTTAATATACACAGCCCATATGTTGGTCTTCTTCTTTGTGTACTCAAAATTTTCTACAATAAACAACAGGCCGTAACCAGTTCCCTTCATCTCGTATGCGGCAATAACATTTTTCAGGCTGTCCATATTTAATTCATATTCGCTGGTCGTCATATGCCCGGTATAGTCCTGCTCCTTATTTCTTGTGGCGGCCTGCGCATCGGCTACTGTTATCTTTTCCTTTTTATATTTCTTCTTAAATGTTGCAAGATCATCGGCTCCAAAGGGATGCATGCTCCAGCGTGGCAGGCCTGTCTTTACTGTTTTATCAGAAAGATAGGCGCCGAAATTCTGAAACCTCGCTACGGTAAAATCTATGCCGTACCAGGTCATGGTTTCACTTTCAGCCATTGCCTTCAGGCTTTGCGCATTAGTAAACAGCGAACAACAAATAAGGGCAAGAATAATTATGGATTGTTTTTTCATGGTTATTTAGTTTTTAATTGCTGTATCACTTCATCTATAGTCAGCAGCGATTGTTCGCCACTGACGAAATTTTTCAGGCTCAGTTTATTTGCTGCACGTTCATCATCGCCGGGGATAATCACATAGTTGATAGCACGCTTGTTGGCATACTTCATCTGTTTGTCAAACTTAGCGGCATCGGGGTATATCTCAGCGGCCACACCTGCATTGCGCAGTTGCACCAGCGTGGCAAGTGCGTATGCTTCATTGTCACCGCCAAAGTTCAGCAGTAATACCTGCGTGCCTGTTGCCAGCGCTTCGGGGAATATGCCCAGCTCTTCTATCACATCGTATATCCTGTCTATACCAAAAGATACACCTACGCCCGACATGTTTTTCAACCCGAACAAACCCGTAAGGTCGTCGTAACGGCCGCCACCGCCTATGCTGCCCATCTTAACTGCATTAGTGGCAACTTCTACTATCACACCCGTGTAGTAGTTCAGCCCACGCGCCAGGCTTATGTCTACTACCAGGTCAGATTGCCATACTGCATTCTTCAACTGGTTGTGGTATGTAAGAGTCTGCCTTAATTCTGCTATGCCTGCTTTTGCGGTTTCGCTACTGCTCATTATCTGCTCAAGCACAGCCAGCTTTTCTTCGTTATCGCCAGTTACATTTATTATCTCTGCTATTTTGCTGATGCCGGCTTCATCTACCCCCCTTTCTACCAGTTCTTTTGTAACACCGTCCCAACCAATCTTATCCAACTTATCCAGCGCTACGGTAATGTCCATCATTTTTTCAGGAGCATTACATAACTCTGATAACCCTGCGAGTAGCTTGCGGCTGTTTATTTTTACTACAACCTGCGGTAATTTTAATTGATGAAACGCCTCCCGGTATATACATAGCAATTCAGCTTCATTGATGAGTGATGTACTGCCTACGACATCGCAATCGCACTGCCAGAACTCGCGGTACCTGCCTTTTTGCGGGCGGTCGGCACGCCACACGGGCTGCATCTGGTACCGGCGGAAGGGGAAGGCTATATCATTCTGCCTCATCACCACAAAACGTGCAAAGGGAATGGTGAGGTCGTAGCGCAGGGCACGCTCTGTAACAACAGGCGTGCTGTATGGCTTGCTTAATAGTTTGTTCCACTCTTCATTCAGCTTTTCCTTATCACTGTCTTTCTTCTCGTGCAGGCCGTTGTTCAGTATCTTAAATATCAGGCGGTCGCCCTCTTCTCCATATTTTCCTGTCAGTGTCACCAAGTTTTCCATAGCCGGTGTTTCCAACGGCTGAAAACCATACTGCTCAAAAATGATCTTTAACGTGTTCAGTATATACTGCCGCTTACGTACTTCCTCCGGCGAAAAATCCCTTGTTCCTTGCGGTATAGATGGTTTTGACATAGCTCCTCTTTACTTATACTTATTAATAATAGCCTCGCACGCCTGGTCTATCAGATCGTACACAAATATATAACCGTCTGCCCCGCCATAATAGGGGTCGGGCACAGATTCATTCCTGCCTGGGTGCAGTTCATTCAGCAGCAGGTGTACTTTACCCATATCTGCTTTCTTGCCGCCTATCCTTTCTATTTCTTCATATACATCTTCAGCCAGGGCGTATATTTTGTCAAAGTTGTCAAAATCTTTAACTGTAAACTGCCTGGCGACCTGGCAACTGATGTCCACACCTTTGTCAAGGCATATAGCCTGTGAATGTTTATGCGGGGTAGCACCCACGTGGTATGATTCTGTACCTGCAGATGCCACCTGCCAGTCAAGCCCGTGCAGGGCTATCTTGCTCCGCAACAGCCCTTCGGCTATAGGCGAGCGGCAAATATTGCCCAGGCAAACCATTAGTATCCGCATAAGTAGAAAAGATAAGGCAGCAAAACTATCCATTTTGCTGCCTTTTTCAAAAGTACATATGCGGGGTTAATACTCCCCCCCTATTTTTCTCTTATTGAGCGCCGGGTCTTTAAAAAACGGCAGCCGAGTCGGCATAGCAGTCATGCCCGCAGTATCTGTAAGGGATTTCATAAAGGCTACTATATCATTTATTTCTTCTTTTTTCAGGCTCAGGCTATCAAAAGGCAGGGTCTGGTTTTCCAAAATGATGCCAAAACCAGCACCACCACCTTTGTTATAAAACTCCATCACATCTTCCAGAGTTTTATAAGCACCATTGTGCATATAAGGGGCTGTCAGTGCCGCGTTTCTTACAGTAGGTGTTTTAAATGCATACCTGTTAAAGTTCGATTGCTCCTTCAACCTTGCCACACCCCTGCCCAGGTCGGGGTCAACCACCTGGTGTTTTGCATATGGATTTTCAGCCACGCCCAGCACTTCGCTTTCACTCTCCTCATACCGGGGCGGCACGGTACCATTAAATACCGGTGCAAAATGACAGGTACCGCAAACGGCCTTGCCCATAAACAGGTTGTAACCCCGGCGGACTGCAGAATCTATATCATTAGTTTCAGCACGAACATATTTATCAAAAGGCGAGTTGAACCCCCTTAAAGAACTGACATAGGCAGACACTGCAAATGAAATGGTATGGCCATTAAGTTTATCACCATCCAGGGTTTTAAAACTACTATTAAACAGTTGCATGTATTCATCACTTTGTTTCAGCTTTGCTATAATGCGCATCATATCGGTATTAAACTCTTTACGGTTTACCAGTACATGCTCTATCTGGTCTTCCAATGCATCTGAACGCATGTCATGAAAAAAGCGTTCATTGTAAACACAGTTTATTAAAGTAGGGGCATTACGATTGACCGTACCTTCGAGACTTAGTGCTGTACTTTTGGGGATTCCGTCTGTAAATGCTTTTTTAGGATCGTGGCAACCGGCACATGCTCGTTTATTATCCGAAGATAATACAGGGTCGAAAAACAACATCCTGCCTAAATCAACAAGTTGCGGAGTATTTATCTCCCGGGGCAACCTGATGTATTTGTGCGGGTCCAAAAAATCATTCGCAAAAATATTATCTGCAAGGTGGTTATATGGCGGCAACAAATGCTTCTGTGCTACTTCATGTATCATTTCTACACCAGACTCTTTGTGCAGCAGGAGCAATGCTTTATATATAGGGTTGATATACGTCCTAGTAACATGCAGCCTGTCCAAGTTGTCGAAGTCATTATGCATTTCCAGGTAATAGATAAAATTATCCAGGTTGGCGAACAAGCCGCTGGCAAGGCCCGCATCTGTATCCTCAAACAAAGGGCGGTATAATTCCAGGTCTTCCCGCATCGTCTTCAATACCGTAATAGCATCTGTTACAGAATTGCCGGAAGTCGGCACATCAAAACCGGTAAGGCCCAGTGTCGTAATTCTTATCAACTCAACCCTTGCCGCTTCCAGTACAGACCTGTCATATATAGGGTAACCCATGGATAATGCCTCTTTCAGAACATTAGATAGAAGGCTGAGCTCTTTATATATCTCCGGTTTGTTATCATTTATATTTTCTGTGAATACTAATTCATCCAGCACCTGCATACCACGTGGGGGCAATATGTTCATACCAAAGCTATTGCGCTCAATCTTAGGAAGCGGGGCGCCGTTAATTTTATCTTTTGTCATTATGGGGTCAAGATGCTCACCCAAGTATTCCCATTTTTTAAAAGTCATACGTAGCTCACGAAAGCGCAGCTTAATTTCCTCGTGCTCCGCACTGCCATCTCCTAAAAAAATCCTGAACCTGTCAATTTCTGCTATGAATGCCTGCAACCGTTTTTCATGCCTATGCCTGATGATCTCGGCAGGACTATTTTTATTACCATCAAATGATGAGATACCGAGGAACAATAAAAGCAGGATAACTATCAGCGAGTAAATTTTTCTCATACACTGTACGCTTTAAAAACAAATAAACCGAAGCCCTTTTTAATGGGCTTCGGTGGTTATTGAAAGAACTATTTAATGATTACTCAACTATGAATTTCAATGTTTCACCTTCTTCATTACGGATGAAGTAAACACCTGCAGTCATATCAGACACATCAACTGAATTAACCTGCCTGTAAACTTTAAGACGAGCACCTTTCATATCATATATTGCCACGTCCATTACTTTGCTCAGGTGCAATTCACGAGCAACAGGGTTAGGGAATATAGTAAATGTATTGGCCACTGTTGGCGCCACTTCATTGATTCCAACTGCTGTATCGTGCGGGCTGAAACCGTAGATAGCATATGTAAGTGAATGGTTGTATGGAGCTACATTATTTGAAGACGGGTGCTGACTGTTTATCAGCAGTGTATTACTGTCTATTTGTACAGCACCTGTTATTTCAGCACCTGGTGCACAAGCTGTAAGGCGTTGCAGGTCTGCAATAGTTGGATTAGCTATAGAAGCGTCCAGCAAGTACAGTTCACACCTTGTATTTGTTAAGCCGTTAGGCATACGGTTGTAGCTGGTACCGTTCAGATCCTCTTCAATCATTAGGTAAGTTTTGTTACCTATAGTCATAGCATCTATACCATCAGGGTTAGACAGGTGTTTTGATGGATAATAAGGCAGTTGATCAGAACCTGATGTTGATAGATAAGGCCCACCTTCCAGGTATGAACGTACAGTATTAGTAGCAGGATCCAGTTCTAAAACACGGCCATAGTAATCTTTAAACTTGCCGGTACGAACAGAATCTGCTGCTGCTGCATCCGTTCCGGGAAATGCTGAACCATTGATAACCTGGTAACGTGTTTTATAAGCCTGCACAGAAGATGGGGCTATAACACCATTTAATGAATTACCTGAATTAAAGTTGAAATTATCACTACCTGTTTCGCAAATATAAACTTTGCCGTTAGCTATAGTACCCCACTCAAGACGAACGAACATTGTTGCACCACGGCGAACAGCTACCTGGTTCAATACTTTCAGAGTATCCAGGTTATTTTCAATGTCTATCCATTTGCTAGGCGCATCATGTTTGTAAATAGACAATTGGCCTGAAGTAAAGTCGCCCGGTGTGGTGGCAACAAACCTGCCCAACATACCTGGTGTGCCATCCTCAAACAGGAAAACAGTTTTATTATCAGACATGATAACACCACCTTCCCAGCCGGCGCGGCCCCAGTTGTATTGCTTGCGGATAGCTTTACCTTCTTTAGGATTTACTTCAACAAACCAGTTCAGGTTCTGATAGCGTTTTAATACCTTGCCCTCAAAATTAGAACCCAGGCCTGAGTTAGTGATTGTCCAGTCAGAAGTATCGCGGAAACCATTACCACTGGCGTAAATACCCGCATTGCTTCCCTGCATCCACTCTTCAGCAGTCCACACACGGCCATTGGCATTTATACCACCGCAGTTCATACCCGTTTCACCTACTGTATTTACGAAATCAACGTTGAAGAATTTACCTTTACGGCCATCAGCCAAAGTAGAATTCATTACCTCCAACTCACCTGTTACCTTTCTTTTAATACGGAATGATGTCATGCCACCGCCATCACCCAGGCTATCATTTTTACTGGTCAATTCGTGGTTAACAATTACCCAACCTAAAGCCCCACCAGTTGTATCTTTTACAAAACCAATGTAGTCATGCCATTCTTTAGCTATTGCTTTGCCAGCTGCATTACCATAAGTAGCAGTAGATTGCACAGTATCTATCCCTCCAACAAATATCACTTGTTGCTTCAGAGGTGACAACGGCATCGTAACTGTTTGTGTAGCCCATTGCGGGTCAACGTTTACGGGAAACTTCAGCTGTGCATTTGCACCAAAACCTACTGCCCCGCATAAAGCTGTTAGTAAAATTACTTTGTTCATTATAGTGGAATTTTGATGCAAAGATGCCCTGCCATTGTTACCAAAACGTTCTTCGAATGTTAGCAAAACCTCACCATTGTGTGAAGAGAAAATTATTTAATTGTTACCGTCCAGAATTTCTTTGAAAGGAAATTATTTTATCACTATAAGCATATGTAGCGGCTGGAATGTTAACAATAAAACAATAGTGAATTTACATAGCCAACAGTACTAAATAATACTTTCGCCGGAAATATGAAATATACCACGCAGACACTAATTATATTTACGGCCATATTACTTATATGGTCTTGCAATGAGCAACAAGACACAGAAGAGGGGGGTATATTGGCAAAGAACTATTGCGGTAGCTGCCATGTTGTGCCCGAACCTGATTTACTTGACAAAAACTCGTGGGAACAGTACATGCTACCGCGTATGGGTGTGTTCCTGGGCGTCATAGAGCACGATTCACTAAGGAATATACTGGTAGCTAATGATGCCGAACGTGCTATTGCCGATGCTTCGGGCATATTTCCGGGTAAACAATTAGTTACAGATGAAGAATGGCAGAAAATAAAAGCTTTCTATATAAAAAACGCACCTGAACAATTACCCTTACCTAAAAAGAAAAATATCACAAAAGGCCTCAAACATTTCGCAACAGAAGTACCGGCATATAAACTATCTCCCCCCAGTGTAACACTGGCAAAGTTTGATGCCTTAAATAAAGCCATGTTCATTGGTGACGCCAATTCGCAAAGCCTGTCAGTATTTTCTACTATGCAGGGTATGGACTTTCTGCAAGGTGCTAAAGTAGGAGAAACCCCGGTGTGGATGGAAGAATTTAAAGAGGAATATTTAGTGACTATGATGGGCTCATTTTCTCCTACCGATGTAGGTAGTGGCTATATATTATCTCTGCCAAAAGGCAGTAGCAAAACATACAAACTGATAGACTCACTACGCCGACCGGTGCACAGCAGCTATGCCGACCTGGACGGAGACGGGCTAATGGATATCGTCACCTGTGAATTCTCAAAATGGACAGGCGTACTGGCATGGTGGAAAAACAAAGGCGACGGAAGTTTTGAGAAAACAATACTACGCAACAGGCCAGGTGCTTTAAAGGCATATATTAAGGACATGAACAATGACGGCAAACAGGATATAATAGCCCTGTTTGGCCAGGGTGACGAGGGGATATATACCTACTACAATGATGGTAACGGAAAGTTCAGCGAAACAGCTAACCTACGCCTACCACCATCTTATGGCTCAACGTTTTTTATGCTGTACGATTTTAATAAAGATGGGCATGATGACATTATTTATACAGCAGGCGATAATGCTGACTTTCCGCCTGTACTTAAACATTATCATGGTATATACATATACACCAACGATGGCAAAAACAACTTTACACAACAGCAATTTCTGCAACTGAACGGCGCCTATGCAGCCATGCCCGATGACTATGACCATGATGGCGACATAGATATAGCCGCTATCTCTTTCTTTCCCGACTACAAAAGCCAGCCTGATGAAAGTTTTGTGTATTATGAGAATGATGGTAATAATAACTACACATTAAGTACAATAGAGAACCCAACTATGGGCAGGTGGATAGTAATGGACAAGGCTGATGCTGATGGAGACGGCGATACAGACATCATATTAGGCTCGCTGGCGTTTGAAGTAGTGCCCGACAACGGATTGGTAGGGCAATGGGTAAATAAAGGCGTAGGTTTTATCCTGCTAAGAAATACACTCAATAAATAACTACCTGCATTTTGCTGAATCATTTTAGCATAAGCAACAGGTTATTAGTATTTTAGCCACCACAATGCCTGCGACAGACATACGCCTGATAAGTATAGTTCCACACCGATTATTGCCACTGCGTAACGGCGGCCAGCAGGCTATTGCAAAACTTCACCATTACATAGGGCAACTATGCCAGGATGATGTTATTACAACGACAGACAGTGCAGACAGTAGCTTTGCTTTTCATTTGCACAAGTTACTTCCGCAAGGTAGGATACGCTACCTGCAATATCCGGGATTCAGCAAGGTGATGCAGGTAGCAAAAAAAAACAGGAGCACCCATATCATTTGCGAGCATCCGTATATGATATTTACGGCTATTGCTTTATCAAAGAAACTAGGCATACCCTGGTTTCTTCGCAGCCACAATATTGAATCTGAACGCTACAGGAGCTTCGGTAAGGCATTCTGGCCTGCATTACGCATGTATGAGCAATATGCTATGCAGACTGCAGATGGTATTTTATTTATAACACCTGAAGATTTACAATGGGCAATAGTCAACTTTAAATTGCCGGTAGCCAAATGTCATAATGTACCTTTTGGTACAGACATGCAAGCAATACCGAAAGGCCATCATCAGGCAAAGGAACAAGTAGCGGCAGAGTTGGGCATCAGTAAAGATATACCCTGGTTGTATTTTTTAGGAGCGCTTGATTACAGCCCTAATGAAGCTGCAGTAAAATATATACTGGAAGAAATACAGCCTCGTATTGATAAAGCAGGAACTGCGTATAAAATAATCATTGCCGGCGACGGCCTTAGCAGCGCATTGCAAGAGCAGATAAAAGAGCGCAAGAACATTCATTATGCGGGTTTTGTAAATGACCTTGACATGTTCCTGAAAGCATGTAACATTATGCTGAACCCTTTGTTAAAAGGAGGTGGTGTAAAAACAAAAGCCATAGAAGCATTGGGCTATAACAAAACAGTGATCAGTTCTGCAAGCGGTGCTGCAGGCATATTACAAAGTGTATGCGGAAATAAGCTACAGGTATTACCGGACAATGATTGGGATGGTTTTACACAAGCGGTTATTGCTACTATGAATAACACTGAAGATATACCCCAACAATTTTATGATACTTACTACCACGGCAACATCGCGAAAAAAGTTGTGACAATTTTAGAAAATACAAAACCCTAAGTACCACCGGTAAGCGCATATTGTACAATATTGGCTCCCATTTCCAATGCCTGGCGGTGCATTTCGGGCGTATCATTGTGTACTTCCGGGTCTTCCCAGCCATCGCCCAGGTCAGTTTCTGTGGTATAAAAGACTACCAATCTGCCCTGGTACATTAAGCCATAGCCTTTGGGTGCTTTATTATCATGCTCGTGAATTTTGGGTAGGCCTTTTGCAAAATTATATTGCTGATGATATATAGCATGGGTGAAGGGCAACTCTACCAACTCTGCATCGGGGAATATTCTTTTTAATACAGGCCGCACATATTCATCCAGTCCGTAGTTATCATCTATATGTAAAAATCCACCTGCTACAAGGTAAGCTTTCAGGTTGCGGGCCTCATCGTCAGTTACTGTCCATCGGCCGTGGCCTGTCATGTGCACAAACGGGTAATTAAATATATCAGGGCTGGCAGCCGCTACCTGTGCTTCCTGCCCGTCAAAGTTTGTTTGTAAATTCCTGTTGCAGAATGCGGCGAGATTTTTCAGGGCAGTGGGGTTGGCGTACCAGTCACCACCACCACCGTACACCAGCAACGCCAGTTTTATGTTTTGTGCATACGCGCTTGTAGCCTGCGCTAACGTCAGTAAAAATATGTATGCTATTTTCTTACCCATGATTCAGCATATTAAAATACGCGGCGGCTGTTACAGCGGCTGTTTCCGTTCTTAAACGTGTTTGCCCCATAGATATGCCGCTAAAGCCTTTCGAAGTTAATTCATTTACCTCGTCCGTTGTAAAATCACCTTCAGGCCCTATTAACAATAACGTTTCTTTACCTTTTTCCATAGCGGTTGCTATGGGTTGCCGTGCTATATCATCTATGCAGTGCGCCATCAGCTTTTGGGGTATGTGCTGCAACTCTTGAGCAAGATTAGCTACGGGTGTAAGCTCACGCAATTCAGGCAGGTGATACTGTTGGGACTGTATAATTGCTGCCACTAAAATATTCTGCCACCTGTCGTAACGGAATTTTTCCCGTTCGCTGCGCATAGTTTGCAGCGGTATAATGGTGGTGACACCCAGCTCGGTTATCTTTTCCAGTATCCACTCGTTGCGCGACGTGTTTTTGGTAAAGGCCACCCCTATATGCAAGGGTATGGATGTCCTTTCGTGAAACACAGCATCGTGAACAAATACTACGCAGTTCTTTTTCTGAACTGTTTTGATTGTCGCTTGTGCATAGTAACCTTTGCCATTTGTGAGCGACAGGCTATCTCCCGGCTGCATACGCAGCACCTGTACTACATGCTTTGCAGTATCCTCATGCAGGGCTAAATCGGTGTTTGAACTTAAAATACCCTCGTGAAAAAATAATGGAATCTGTGACATGCAACAGGCAAGATAAATAAAAAACCGGTGCCTAACGGAGCACCAGTTTATTTTCATCTATCATTTTGCGCAGGTTAATAAGGCCATAACGCATACGGCCCAGCGCTGTATTAATGCTTACTGAAGTAAGGTCTGATATTTCTTTAAAACTAAGGTCGGCATAAATACGTAATACAATTACCTCTCTTTGTTCTTCCGGCAGCCTTTCTATAAGCTGGCGGATGGTATTGTGTGTCTGGCGTTTTTCCATAGCGGTTGACGCATTATCTTCTGTACCGCCCAGTAACTCTGCCAGGTCTGTACCGTCAGACAAGGTGACCGGTACCTGTTGGCGTACTTTGCGGAAATGGTCCATGCAAAGGTTGTGCGCCACACGCATAGCCCAGGGCAAAAACTTACCCTGCTCGGCATACCTGCCGGCCTGCATAGTACGGATGATTTTCAAAAACGTATCCTGGAAAATGTCCTCAGCTGTGTATTGGTCTTTTACCAGCATGAAGATACCTGTATAGATCTTATCCTTATACCTGTGAATAAGTGTTTCTAATGAAGAGGTATGGCCATCTATAAAGGCCTGCACCAGTTCAGCGTCAGATTGTTGTTGGATGATTTGCATATACTTCTACCTGTTAGGTACACATCATTACATTATGGAAAATGTTGTTTTAATGTAGAAGTTCTATGCTATAAAGAAGTCGTTTAAGTTATTTAACGAAAATTTACCAGTATTATTGTCTAACTGTGAAAGGTTTTAACACAAATACAGTGCCAATTATCACGTTTTACCTTTTTACACAAAAAAATAATTTTGCCTGCATCAATAAGACGGCAGACTGTAAAAAAAGGTTGAGTTAAAGTATTGTTAACGAACGTATTAAGCAAATTTTCCCTGGCTTACGAAACACATAATATAGCAATACATATAATAGCGTCCTAAACCCTTACAAATACCAAATAAAAGGCCCTTGCCTAAGCAAGAGCCCTGTAACAAACCACACTAACTATTCCTACCTATATCTCCTTTGCCTATCGTGTTTCTGATAATATATATTCCTGTTTGCCTGGCGCTGTGTATTCACTATCAGCTTACGCTCTGCGGGTGTAACCCTCCCATCGGCCATAGCCATATGTTTATAATGCTTCACTTTGGCCTGTTGCATGCGCAGGGCTGTAGCCTCCCTATGCGTCAGATGGCCTGATTGCACACCATGCTTAATACGGTGGTACTGGTTGTACTGCGTCTTTTTTACGTTCCTATGATTTGGGTGCGCTGTGGCTACATGTCCAATAAGTAAAGTCAACATCACCAACACCATTGTAATCCTGATACTATTCATAATGTTCTGTTTTTTTAGTTCTGAATAATAGACGGGCACTGCAGAATGAAGTTTAAACAGGCATTGTTAAATAAAATAAAAAGCCCCGGTAAAACTACCGGGGCATGTAAACCTGGACTATAACAGAAATATTATCAATCAGGTTTTTTTCCTTGCAGGAAGGTGTTGATACTTTGCAGATCAGCCTTCCCTTCTTTTTCTTTATCGTTAACTCCTACAGAATAACCACTGTAGAAAGTATCAGAAGACGCAACTGTATTATCTTCAATTCTGATGTTTTTCCTTACATATGCAGGCACATCCATATCGTCTTTGTTGTCACCACCTTTTACATCAAAGCTCATGCGACGCAGGCGCTCCGCTCTTTCTTCCAGCGCTCTTTTCTGCTCTTCAAAAATGCGCTTCTCCTCTATTTCAAAAGCGGTAAGTACACGGCCGCTTGGCGCTACTTGTTCTTCTTTTTTAGGCTGGGTCTGTACAGCAGGAATTTCATTTTTTATAATCAATTCTATCTGACCTTCTTTTGGCTGCTGCTCCGGTTGCACTTCTGCTGTTGGTACAGTTGCATGCGCGGTATTATTGTCGTCGCCCGGCAGTACGAGTTGCATTACTTCTTTAGGCTGGCCGTCAACCGGGAAATGCGGCTTAGCATCTATAACCAGGCGATTTTCAGTTGCAGGCATTTCTACCAGCTTAGGCGCCATGGGGTCTTCCTTCATACTATCTGAAATTGTACCGGCTTTTGTTTCTGCACCGGCCTCATTTACAGGATCAGTACTTTGCTCACCCAGTTTCACTATTATTTTTTCAGGCTCATTTTTCCTCGCAGGCATTTCAGTAGCAATGCCTTTGTGCGTAAAGCCTGTTGCTATAACAGTAACAGCAATTTTATCGCCCAGGTTGGGGTCGTGGCCCATACCTAATATCACATCACAATCGTCGCCCGACATTTGCTGTACATAAGCCTGTATAGCTTCTGTCTCATCCATCGTATGTTCAAATTCGCCCGATGCTGAGGTAATGTTCAGCAACACCCATTTAGCGCCGCTTATATCATTATCATTCAGCAATGGAGAGCTCAGTGCTTCTTCAACCGCACGCTCCGCACGAAGTTCACCAGACGCCTCAGCACTACCCAGTATAGCTACACCGCCTTTCCTCATTACTGTGCACACATCAGCAAAGTCAACGTTTATCTGGCCTGTTGTGTTTATCACATCTGTGATACACTTAGCTGCAGTTGCCAGTACATTATCAGCCTGTGCAAACGCCTGTGTAAATGGCAGGTTGCCGTATTGCTGGCGCAGCTTGTCGTTTGATATAATCAGGATTGTATCAACATGTTCGCGCATGCGGTCTATTCCCTCCTGGGCCTGTTTCATACGCTTCCGTCCTTCGTACGTAAATGGTGTGGTAACTATACCTACTGTAAGTATGCCCAGGTCTTTACATATTTTGGCTACAACTGGCGCACCACCGGTACCTGTACCACCACCCATGCCTGCAGTAACAAAAGCCATCTTTGTATTTACAGATAGTATCTTGGAGATATCCTCCATACTCTCTTCACTGGCCTGCTTCCCTATTTCAGGATTTGCACCCGCACCCAAACCCTGTGTAAGATGTGGCCCCAGCTGTATTTTATTGTGTATCGGGCTTTGTGCAAGCGCCTGTGAGTCTGTGTTGCAGACAACAAAGTCAACGCCATCTATACCAAGGCTGTGCATGTAATTAATGGCGTTGCTGCCACCACCACCTACGCCTATCACTTTCAGGATAGACGACTGATTTTTCGGAATTTCAAAATGTATCATACAATTTTCTGCTTTTGTTGGGTTAGTAATTGAAACAGTATTTTTATAGTAACGTTGTTTTTTTGTTATTTTATTTCTTCGTCTTCCACATCTTCAAACAGCTTCATAAATTTCCCTTTCAGGCCGTCGAAGAGTTTTCTCATCTTCTCTGTACGCTTGTCCTGCTTTTCAGAAGTCATATCCGTCATTTCGTCCTGTTGTAATGATGTGTCTTCTGCTACAACATCCTGCGGGTCTGTCAGCGCTATGTAGTTTCCCCCTTCGCCTGCAAAACGCAGTTTGCCACTTTCAAAATCATGATAACCGCGCAGTATCAGCCCAATGCAGGTAGAATATGTAGGGCTTTGCAATGTTTCAGCATAGCCACCCGCCAGGTGTTCGTTGGGATAACCTATTCTTGCGCCCAGTCCCGTGGTGTATTCTGTAAGCTGTATAATGTGCTTTAACTGCGCACCGCCCCCGGTAAGAATTATACCACCGTACAGGCGCTTGTCCAGCCCTATCTGCTTCAGGTGAAACAGTACGTAGTCAAGTATCTCCTGCGTACGTGCCTGTATTATATGGGCAAGGTTTTTTACAGATATTTCTTTTACCGGCAGCCCGCGCAAACCGGGTATTGTTATATAAGCATTATCCTTTGCTTCAGCAGCAAGCGCAGTACCAAACTGTACTTTCATCTGCTCTGCCTGTGCACGCAATACGCCCAGTCCGCTGCGGATGTCGTTTGTAATGTTTACACCTGCATAAGGTATCACAGCAGTGTGTTTCAGCACACCATCATAAAATACAGCCATATCGGTAGTACCACCACCTATATCTACTATTGCTACACCCGCTTCCATATCCTCGTGGTTCATTACCGCAGCGGCAGATGCCAGGGGTTGCAGCACCAGGTCGCGTGTTACCAGGTTAGCTTTATCAACACAACGTTTGATGTTGCGTATTGCGTTTTTATCGCCTGTGATGATGTGGAAATTTGCACCGATTTTCACACCATTCATACCAATAGGCTCAAGCACGTTTGGTGTACTGTCTATCGTAAACTCCTGTGGCACTATATCAATTATCTGGTCGCCGGCAGGAATGTATGTTTTATACTGGTCGCGTACCAGCAATTCTATATCCGCCTTGCTGATGACATCATCAGAATTTGCGCGTACCCTGTCACCCCGCGTTTGCAGGCTTTTAATATGCTGGCCCGCTATGCCTACATATACCTCGTTAATGTCCAACTCCGGGTTAGACTCCATGCACTTTACAATAGCCTGCTCTATAGAACGGATACACTGGTCTATATTCATAACCACGCCATGACTAACACCGGCAGAATCCACGCGCCCGAAGGCCAGTATCTCCAGTTTGCCAAATTCATTCTTCCGCCCTGCAATCGCAGCCACTTTAGTGGTTCCTATATCCAGGCCTACAATGATGGGTTGCTTCTTATTCATACAGCTTACTTTAATTACTTTATATTTTTTAACCGTTGTATATATACTTCGGCTTTTTATCCTCTTGTTTTTGTTCAGGCTTATGTTCCTGTTTTTCAGGTGCCGGTTTTTGTACCGGTTGCACTACTGGTTTCTTCTCTTTTTTAGTCTTTTTACTATTTGTCTTCGGCGCTGCCTTAGGCTTTGCCTTCACTTCAGCTTTTTTTACCACAGGTGTTTTTGCTTCCACCTTTTTAGCTGCAGCAGGTGCCTTTGCAGGTATTATTTTCCTCACCGGTGCAGTGGCTTTTACAGGCTTAACTGCGGACTTTATTTCCTTTACCGTTTTTACAGGTGTAGCGGCAACCACTTCTTTTTTCTTTTCTACAACTACAGGCGCAGGTTCTTTTACCTTAGCATCCAGTGCTGCCAGTTGTACTGTTTTTGCAACAATAGGGTCGGCCGTGCTTTTCTCCTGTTCAGCCATTATACTATTTACCCAGTTTATGCGGTTTATTACCTTATCTACAGGCATCTTCCAGGCAAGCGCAGGCGATGCAACCAGTTGCCCGTTATAACTCAAATCCAACACCTGGTATTTGTCCCAGCCTACTTCGTTCAGCACGTTTTTATAGAAGGCCATCAGGTTGCCAAATTTCACATCCAGGTTACTTGTGTCACCTATTATCACCTGGTGGCTGCCCAGCACAGGCACTATTTCAAATTTAAGGTCATCCCTTACTATCAGTTGCGATACCTGTGCATTCCAGAAACTGTCTGCTTTAATAAATTTCACCATCGCCATTATTTCTTTCTTCACCCTTATGTTTGCGCTATCAGTCAACTGCGGCACGTTGGTTACAACGGTAGTATAATGTGTGTATTTAGTTGACAATGCCAATGGCTGCATTTTGTTATCTAAATAGTAGCTGTTACCATTTTTCTCAAATATTCTTACGTAAGGCACACGCTGTGTCACCAGTGCATGCAGGTTGTGTTTGTTGTCAATATACACCTGTGCATCTTCCACCCACTCGTTCAAAACAATCAACTGTTCCATCTTCTTCACATTAACATCCGCCAGCCTGGTACCGTCTGAGCTGATATTGCCGCTGTTAAATAACATCTCCCGTACATCGGTCTTTGTAACAAAACCATACTGGCTGTTTTTTATCCTGATATCTACTTTACCAATAGGCCTGTTTTGCTGGGTTTTTGTCGCGCTCAGTACCGCAGCAAGGCACGCACCCGTCAACACAAGTGTCAACAGTGCCTGCATTATTTTGCGAACTGATATTTTGCGCGTCATGCTCATTTATTTTCTATAATTTCTTTTATCGGTTTTACCAGTTTATCAATATCACCTGCGCCCGCAGTTATAAACAATTCCAACTGTGCAGCCTGTACATATTGCAGCAAGCCTTCTTTGCTTAGTATATGCACATCGGGGTTGCCCATTCTTTCTTTTATCATGGCCGATGTTACACCTTCGATTGCTTCTTCACGGGCAGGGTATATGTCCAGTAACAATATTTCATCTGCCATATCAAGACTGTGCGCAAACCCATCTGCAAAATCGCGCGTTCGCGTAAACAAGTGCGGCTGAAATGCAACCACACACTTCTTATCACTGAACAACAACTTAGCGCTTCTTATCAACGCTGCCAGTTCTTCAGGGTGATGTGCGTAGTCGTCCACATACACTATTTTATCATTCTTCACTACGTATTCGAACCTGCGCTTTACACCCTTAAAATCAGCCAATGCTTCTTGCACTTTTGCAGGCTCAATTTTCAACATCTGCGTTACAGCAATAGCGGCTACTGCATTCTCTACATTATGCATCCCGCCCATGTTCAGTTTAAACCCTTCTATTACTTCCGCTTTGTAGTGTATATCAAATTCATAACCACCATTTTTCATCATGATGTTCAGCGCATATATATCCGCTGCATCGTTCTGTAAGCTATAGGTGAGTATTTCAGCACCCGTCAACTCAGCACCACGTTTCAGGCCGTGTTTGGCAAGCAGCGTACCTCCTTCTTTTATATTGCGTGTGTACTGGATGTACGCTTCTTCCATTTCAGCAGCAGTACCATATATATCCAGGTGGTCTGCGTCCATTGCAGTAAGCACAGCTATATTGGGGCGCAATTTCAAAAAGCTCCTGTCGTACTCGTCTGCTTCGACTACAGCCGTACGGTTTTCGCTATGCCAGTAGTTAGTATCATAGTTTACCGACACCCCACCCAGGAAGGCGTTGCAACCATTCCCGGCTTCGCGCAGCAGGTAGCTTATCATGGTGGACATAGTAGTTTTACCATGCGTGCCTGCTACTGTTATAGCGAAGTAACTTTCTGTTATCCACTGCAACACATCACTACGTTTAAAAACAGCGTAGCTATTATCCCGGTACCAGCTTAGCTCTGTATGTGCCTGTGGTATTGCAGGTGTGTACACCACCAGTTCCGCTTCTTTATCCAGCAGCGATACATCATCAGTGTAATGAATATCCATGCCTTCCTGTTGCAGTTTTGCAGTCAGGTCTGTTTCGGTACGGTCATAACCTGATACCGCTACTCCTCTTTGAGAGAAGAAGCGTGCCAGGGCGCTCATACCTATGCCGCCTATGCCTACAAAATATACCCTTTTCAGTCCGTTGATATCCATCACTAATTTTTCCCGCTTATTTCCAATACCTTTTTCGCTATCCTTTCGTCAGCGTCTCTTATAGCTAATGCCTGCAGGTTCCTGCTCATCAGTTCCTGCATGGCATTGTCTTTCAATAGTTTTTTCAATTTGGTCACCAGTTCTGTTTTAGCATCACTGTTCTTTACCATCATAGCCGCGTTGTGCTCTACCAGCGCCATTGCATTGCTCGTCTGGTGGTCTTCAGCAGCAAACGGATACGGCACAAAAATCACGGGCTTTGCTACGATACACAATTCCGCTATAGCCAGCGCTCCCGCTCTTGATATCACTACATCTGCTGCTGCATAAGCAAAGTCCATCTCCCTGATAAAGTCAAACACTTTCACCCTGTTGCTAAACCCTTCAGCGCGCTGCTTTGCCTGTTCATAGTATGGCTTTCCTGTTTGCCACACCAGTTGCACACCTGCATCCAGCAGGTCTTCCAACTGTGCATCTATCGTTTCGTTTATAGATTGTGCCCCCAGGCTGCCGCCTACAACTAATACAGTTTTCCTGCTGTTGTCAAAACCCAGCCATGCAATACCCTGCTCAGGTGTTACGGTTGACTGTGCAATTTTTTCACGAACAGGGTTGCCTGTGTATATAAGTTTTGCTTTAGGGAAAAAGCGGTCCATTTTATCGTAACCGACGCATATGGCTTTTGCCTTTCTTCCTAATATTTTATTGCTTTTGCCTGCATAAGAATTCTGCTCCTGCACCAGCGTGGGTATTCCCCTGCCCTGCGCGGCGTTCAGCATAGGGAAGCTTGCATAGCCGCCTACCCCTACCACCACGTCGGGTTTAAAACTGTTCAGAATATTTCTTGCTTGCATATAACTCTTCAACATTTTATATGGCAGCGATAAGTTTTTCAACATATTGCCCCTGTCAAAACCCGCAATGTCCAGTCCTACTATTTCAAAACCTTCCTGCGGTACTTTTTCCATTTCCATTCTTCCTTTCGCGCCTACAAACAGCAGTTCAGTCTCACTATTCAGCCGCCTCAGCGCATGGCCTATAGCCACTGCGGGAAATATATGCCCGCCCGTACCGCCTCCTGCTATCACCACTTTCACTTTTCCCATCTTAACCCAGTGCCGTTTTTAAGTTCTTTGCCTCACTTTCCCGCACTGCCTTTTCCATCTCCGCTTTTTTCTTTCCTTCCATTTCATCCACATACCTGCTCACGCTTAGTATCACGCCTATGGCTATACTTGTGAACCATACAGACGACCCGCCCATACTTACCAGTGGCAACGTCAAACCTGTAACAGGCACCAGGTGCACATTTACGGCCATGTTCAGCATAGCCTGGAACACCAGCGTAATACTCAACCCTACCGCCAGGAACGCACCAAATGCATAGGGGCATCGTTTAAATATCAATATGCTCCGCCATAAAAACAGCAGGTACAAAAACACCATCAATGCACCGCCTATCAGTCCATACTCTTCTATAATAATGGCATATATAAAGTCAGAATAAGAATGCGGCAGAAAGTTGCGCTGCCTGCTGTTGCCTGGTCCCAGCCCTGTAAGACCACCATTGGCAATAGCTATTTTGGCATGTAATACCTGGTACACATCTTCTTTCTCTTTTCCACCTTCATCACTGCCTACAAAATCCACTATCCGTTTTTCCCATGTGGCCGCACGGCCAAAGCCTGTAGCTTTTGACACGGCGAACAATAAAAGCCCCCCCACAATACCCGCCAGCATCAGCAGCAAAATATGCTTCACCTGTACGCGACCAATAAAGAACAGGATACAGCAGGTAATACCTATCATCAAAGCTGTAGAAAGATTGGCCGGCGCTATCAGCGCAGCGGTAATCAATACAGGCAGCAATACAGGTAAAAATCCTTTGCGAAAATCCTTTATTACATTCTGCTTGATGCTGAGCATACGCGCCAGGAACATGAACAGAGCCAGTTGCGCCAATGCAGATGTCTGTATCGTAATACCCGTGCCGGGCAATGATATCCAACGTGAACCTTCATTCAGCTTAACGCCAAAAAACAAAGTATATATAAGCAGTGGTATGCTGATGATATAAAACAATACTGCCAGCCGTGCAAACTTGTTATAGTTGATCCTGTGGATGAGATATATAAATATCAACCCCAGCCCCAGTATGACAACCTGCTTGCCTAAATAGTAGTTAGCATTAATATCATGCTTATAGGCCAGTGAGCCTGTAGCGCTGTACACAGCCAGCAGGCTTACAAACGATAGTATAATTACTACCGCCCATATTACCTGGTCTCCCTTGGCCTGTTTCAGCAATTGTTTCATCTCTATATTCTCTTTATTAACTAAATATTCTTCCTCTTATAAATTGTGCACTGCTTCTTTAAATTTATCGCCCCTGTCTTCATAGTTGGCAAATAAATCGAAGCTGGCACAAGCAGGCGATAGCAACACTACATCATCTTTTTCTGCAAGTGCGTATGCTGCATGTACAGCGTCCCTGGCCGACTGTGTATCTACTATTGTCTCTATAGCACCTGCAAATGCGTTGTGTATAGGTGTATTATCTATACCCATACATACTATCGCTTTTACCTTCTCTTTCACCAGTTCCAGTATTTCATTGTAATCATTACCCTTGTCCTGCCCGCCAAGTATCAGCACTGTAGGTTTGGTCATACTCTCCAACGCATACCATACAGAATTTACATTCGTAGCCTTACTATCATTTATAAAATCGACACCCCTGATGGTTGCAACAAATTCAAGGCGATGCTCCAGGCCTTTGAAGCTGGAAAAGCTTTCCCTTATCTTTTCTTTGCGGATACCCGCGATGTGCGCTGAAATGCCTGCAGCCATACTGTTGTATTGATTGTGTTTCCCTTTTGTTGAAAGATCATGTATAGACATGTTCAGTTCTTCCCCGTTAAAACGGATATTCATTTTGTCGTCGTTAATAAACCCTCCCTCATTGGTAATGTTGTTCTCGCTCATCGTAAAGTAGATTGTGTTTGATTGAATAAAATGGGTTGCGATGTATTTACTAATAACAGGGTCGTCGTAATTGAGCACCAGGTAGTCTCTCTCTGTCTGGTTTTCAACAATCCTGAATTTGGCATTTATGTAATTGTCAAAGTTGTAATCATATCTGTCCAGGTGGTCTGGCGTAATATTCAGCAGCACTGCAATATCCGGCCTGAATGTGTGTATATCATCCAGTTGAAAACTGCTCACCTCCATCACATACCACTGGCATGGCTTTTCAGCTATCTGCCTGGCAAAACTGTAACCTATGTTACCTACCATAGCCACGTCATATCCTGCATTCTTAAACAGGTGATAAGTAAGGGCTGTAGTAGTGGTTTTACCATTGCTGCCGGTTATTGCCACTATCTTGCTATCACCTTTATACCTGTAGCCAAACTCTATTTCGCTGCATACCTCTATTCCTGCCGCACGTATGTTTTTTACAATCGCCAATTTATCCGGTATGCCCGGGCTCTTCACCACGCAGTCTGCATTCAGTATCTTTTCTTCAGTGTGCTGCTTTTCCTCGTAAGCTATACCCGCTGTTTGCAGCTCTTGTTTGTATTTATCTTTTATAGTTCCACCATCACTCACAAACACATCCCAGCCCTGTTGTTTACCCAACAGCGCAGCGCCTATGCCACTTTCAGCGGCACCCAACACTACAAGCCTTTTATGTTTGTTCACGTTCATTATTGCATTTTCAATGTTACTATACTCAATACGGCCAGCATAATTCCTATTATCCAGAACCGTGTTACAATCTTACTTTCATGATAGCCCAGTTTCTGGTAATGATGGTGCAGCGGCGACATCAGGAATATCCTCCTGCCTTCTCCGTACTTCCTCTTTGTGTATTTGAAGTACGTCACCTGTATCATTACCGATGCTATCTCTACCAGGAATATGCCACAGATAATAGGTACCAATAGTTCTTTACGTATCATGATTGCCAGCGCGGCTATGATGCCTCCCAGCGCCAGGCTGCCAGTATCGCCCATAAACACCTGTGCAGGATATGCGTTGTACCACAGGAAACCTACGCAAGCGCCTATAAACGCGGCGATGAATATGGATAATTCTCCCAGGTATGGAATATGCATGATGCCCAGGTAATCCGCAAATACATAGTTGCCGGATACATAGGCAAACACACCCAGGCAAATACCTACAATGGCAGATACACCTGTTGCCAGGCCGTCTATACCGTCTGTTATATTTGCCCCGTTTGATACAGCTGTAATAATAAATATCACGATCAGTGTATAAAGTATCGGCGTGAGGTAATCAGCGGCTCTCTCACCAAACACAGCCACTATTTTACTATAGCTCATTTCGTGGCTCTTAACGAACGGGATGGTTGTAGTAACGCTTTTCACATGAACATAGGTGCGCTCTTGCCCCTTCTGATCTATACGTGTAAATGGCTTAGACATCTGCTGCTCAGCATGATTATACAACACCTCCTGTCCGGGAATCACTTCGCGTGTAGTCACTACATTGTCATTATAATACATAGTCAGGCCTATGATCAGCCCAAGCCCTACCTGTCCTACAATTTTGAATTTTCCAGCAAGGCCTTCCTTATTCTTCTTGAATACTTTTATATAATCGTCCAGGAAGCCGACCAGCCCCAGCCACACCGTGCACAGTATCATCAGCAGGATGTACACATTGGTGAGCCTGGCAAACAACAATGTTGGTATCAGTATAGCAGCTATAATGATAATGCCGCCCATTGTTGGCGTACCCCTTTTCTGCGTTTCACCTTGCAGGCCCAGGTCGCGTATCGTTTCGCCAATTTGTTTCCTCCGCAAAAAAGCAATTAGCCCTTTGCCTATTACGGTAGTTATTACCAAAGAAAGGATAAGGGCTATTGCTGCGCGAAAGGTGATGTAATAGAATACACCCGCACCAAACAGTCCGTATTGCTCTCTTAGATATGTAAACAAATAGTATAACATTCTTAACCTCTTGCTGCTTTATTTATTCAGTAATTCAAATGTTTCTCTTAATACTTCGCGGTCGTCAAAATGATGACGGACGCCATTAATTTCCTGGTATGTTTCATGGCCTTTGCCGGCCACCAACACTATGTCTTCTGCCTGTGCCAGTGAGCAAGCAGTCTTAATAGCTTCCCTCCGGTCTGATATGCGCAGTACTTTCCTGCTGTGTGCCACAGATAGTCCGGCTACCATATCGTTCAGTATATCTTCAGCACTTTCTGTTCTCGGGTTGTCTGCAGTCAGTATGGCCTTGTCGCTATGCTCACATGCCACCGCAGCCATCAGAGGACGCTTGGCCTTATCCCTGTCGCCACCACAGCCTATTACTGTTATAACCTGCTGCCCGCCTGTACGTAGCTGGTTGATGGTAGCCAGCACATTGATCAGTGCGTCGGGTGTATGCGCATAATCCACTATACCCAGCACTTTATCGTTGGCTGACATGATAGTTTCAAACCTGCCCTGCGCGCCATACAGGTTGCTCAGCACCGCCAGTACCTGTAGTTTATCTTCGCCCAGTTGCACCGCGGTACCGTAAGCCGCCATCAGGTTGTAGGCGTTAAACGTGCCTATCATCCTGAAGTGAGCTTCCATATTATTAATGTCCATCACCAGGCCTGTCAGGTTGTTCTCCAGCACTTTCCCTTTTACAGTTGCGGGTATCCGCAGGCTGTAGGTGCACTTTTCAGCTTTTGTGTTTTGCAACATTACCATGCCCCTTTTATCATCTGCGTTGGTAAGTGCAAATGCTGTAGCCGGCAGGTTGTCAAAGAACATTTTTTTCACCCTGATGTATTCATCAAAGGTTTTATGATAGTCAAGATGGTCGTGCGTTATGTTGGTGAATATGCCGCCTGCAAAATGCAATCCCGCTATCCTGTGCTGGTGCACCGCATGAGAACTTACTTCCATAAACACGTGCGTACAACCCGCAGCATACATATCAGCCAGAAGGCTGTGCACAGCTATAGCATCAGGCGTAGTATGCGTTGCGGTTATCACTTTATCATGAATATGGTTTTGCACTGTAGATATCAAACCACATTTATATCCAAGACCTTCAAACAACTGGTATAATAAAGTAGCAACAGTGGTCTTGCCGTTAGTACCTGTTACACCTACTACTTTCATACTGGCCGATGGCCTGTCGTAAAAAACGTCTGCCATCAATCCCGCAGCAATAGCGCTGTCTTTTACCACCACATACACCACATCAGCATTCCGTTGCTCCGGTATATGCTCTGCAACTATTGCCGCAACACCCAGCTCTATAGCTTTATCTATATACTGGTGTCCATCAGTAACCGTTCCTTTCACAGCAACAAACACACCACCCTTCGCCACCTTGCGGGAGTCGATAGCCATGCCTGCAACAGCAACAGATGTATCACCTGTTACCTGCAAAACCTGCACCGGGGTTAATATGTTTTTCAGTTGCTTCAAGATTGTAATTCCAATGTTATTTCCGAACCACGTCGGGCAATGGTACCGGGCGCTATAGACTGCGCCCGGACTTTTCCCTTCCCATATATACGTATTAACAAGCCTTGTTTTTCCAGCAAATACACAGCGTCCTTCAGCCCCATACCACTTACATCCGGCACCAGGCCTTTATACACAGGCTGCGCTTTTGCTATTATTTTTTTTGCAGAGTCGGCATATATATGCTGCATGGTGTTTTCAGCAGGCAACTGTATGTGCTTGCCTATTGCACCCAGCAATACATTGTAATTGTCTGATGTAGCCTTCTGTGCTACTATAGGTAGTTGCTTCTTCTTGTCCAGGCTGTCTGCCGGCATGTCAAAACCCTTACCTGCAGCAAATACCCTGTCTGCAATCATCCTGAATACAGGCGCCGCTATGGTACCACCATAATAACTACCTGCATGTTTTTTTGTACGCATTACTACCACTATAGTGTACTTGGGCTCGTTGGCGGGGAAATATCCTACAAATGAACCTTGGTATGCACCATCAGAATATTTTATCCCTTTATCTGCTACCTGGGCTGTACCTGTTTTTCCTGCTATGGTATAAAAAGGGCTCTGTATGCTTTTTGCAGTACCTGTCAGTGCTACTTCTTCCACACAGCTACGCAGCTGCGCAATAGTTGCAGAGTCGCCAATGGTTTCTACCACCTGTGGTTCTTTTCTATAAATAGTATTTCCATACTCCCTTACCTCGCTTACCAGGTAGGGACGCATCATTTTACCGTTATTGGCAACAGCATTATACAGCATGCATGTATGCAAAGGTGTTATCTGCACTTCGTACCCTGTAGCCATCCATGGCAATGTGGTATTGCTCCATGTTTTACTTTCAGGATTTTTCACCACAGGGCGACGTTCACCGGCCAGGTCTATACCTGTTTTTTCATGCAGGTGCAGTTTCTTCAGGTGTGCTACAAATTTTTCAGGCTGCGTTGAGTAATACTGTTGAGCCAGTATTGCATGCGCAGTATTAGAAGAATGCGCAAATGCATCTCTTACCTTCATTTTACCTAGGCCCAGGTGAGAATCCTTCATTGTAAGGTTGCCAAAACGTTTAGCGCCACCTTCAGCATCCACCATATGGTCTGCTGTTATGTACTTATCGTTAAACAGCGCGGTAAGCGTTACCAGTTTAAATACAGAGCCAGGCTCTGTAGGTATCATGGTATAGTTAAAGTCCTCAAAATAAGAACCGTCTTCTTGGCTGCCCAGGTTTACCATAGCGCGTATTTTGCCAGTTGCCACCTCCATCACCACACAGCTTCCGTATTGCAGTTTGTACTGCTCGCAAACATTTTTTACTGCGTATTCTGCTATGCCTTGTATATCCAGGTCCAGCGTAGTTACTATGTCTTTACCATTGCGGGGTTCTATTACACTGCCATCAATAGGCATCCATCCGCCACCGGTCATTTTCTGTTCTACACGCGTACCTTCCTGTCCGCGCAGCAGGCTATCGCAGGTCGCCTCCAGGCCTACAGTCTGTGCATTTTCCCTCCACAAACCTATTGTACGGTACGCCAGCATACCGTATGGGTTCACCCTGTTTATTTTCGACTCTACTATAAAGCCGCCCCTTGCTTTTCCCCTGTTCAGAATGGCAAAGTCGCGCAATTGCTGAAACTGGCCATATTGTATATTCTTTGCCAGCAACCAATATTTTTGTTCTGCGCGATATGCTTTTTTCAACTCCCGGCTGTAGGCCTGCGCACTACGGTCTTTAAACATACCTGCCAGTTGCATAGCCAATGTATCCGCTTTTATAGCAAACACCGCTGAATCTATTACCGAAAAGTCTATATGCACATCAAACAGCGGAATGGTGGAGCACAGCAGGTCATTATTCTCTGTATATATATTACCTCGTTCAGCAGGTAAGATAGTAGTACGGGTATGCATATTTTTAGACATAGCTCGCAGCTTTGGCCCCTCTTTCACCTGCATCATTGCAGCCTTTATGAGTATGGCCAGGCCAAGCAGGCACATGCAGGTAAATGCGATGTACACCCGGAACCGTATGTCTTTTTTTATGTTCACTGAGGCTGTGCTGGTTGTGTTATTGTGTCACTGTCTATTTTAAATGCCGGCCGCAACATAGGTTTCAGACCTATATCTGCTGCGTTTCTTATTACTTCTATTTCCATCTGCGCATACATCACCTGCGACTTTGCGTCCATATATTCCCAACGCAGTTCTTTCAGGGTATCGTGCAGCTTATTCACTTCTCTTTGCGTTTCTACTGCAGCCTTATTATTGCTGATGTACAAAACGCACAACACAACTACAAAAGACAGGTACGGAACATTGCTTACTATGGCGGAATAAGACACCTTTTCCAGCAGTGCCTTCCAATCGCTGCGCGTACGCTGCACCGGGGTGGCACTTTCTTCGTGTATGGGTGTATTATTAGCTTTCTTACTCATTACAATCGCTCTGCTATACGTAACCGTGCGCTACGGGCACGTGGATTTTCTTTTACTTCTTTTTCTGTGGGCTCAACAGGCTTGTTCGTCAATGGCTTCAACTTAGGTTCTGTTACAGCACGGCCAAAAACATCTGTTTCCATCTCTCCCCATTCGCCCCGCTTCATAAATTGCTTCACCATCCTGTCTTCCAGCGAGTGAAAGGTGATGATACTCAATCTACCTCCCGGTTTCAGGCACTGTACCGACTGCTCCAGCAAATCCCTCAAAGCACCCAGCTCATCGTTCACCTCTATCCTCAATGCCTGGAACACCTGCGCCAGGTATTTATTCGGATTGCCTTTTATTACCTGCTCCAGCAATGCTTTTAAAGAACCTATTGTATTCAGCTGGGCCTTCGCCCTGTTATCTGCTATATGTTTTGCCAGTTGCTTTGCATTCCTCACCTCACCATACTGCTCAAACATTTTATGCAACTGTTGCTCGCTATACGTTTTCAGCACCTGCTCCGCTGTCACATCTCCCCGGTCGTCCATCCTCATATCCAGCGGCCCTTCAAACCTTATGGAGAACCCGCGCTCGCCCGTGTCAAACTGGTAAGAGCTGACACCCAGGTCTGCCAGTATCCCATCTACCTCAGCATAACCATGCAACTTTAAAAAACGGCGCATATACCTGAAGTTCTCGCGTACATCCGTCAGCCTGTCATCGTCCGGCTTGTTTTTCCAGGCATCTTTATCCTGATCAAAAGCTATAAGCCTGCCCTGTTCACCCAGCCTTTTTAAGATCTCTTTGCTATGTCCGCCACCGCCAAATGTTGCATCCACATATATACCATCCTTCGTTATCACCAGGCCATCCACTGCTTCGTGCAGCATTACGGTCTGGTGGTAAAAATCCGGGTTGCTCATACTACCTAACTATCTGACGGTTTTTCGTTACCCCCGGTCACCTCTTCTGCAAGGTCACTGAAGTTGTCTTTATGCTCGTTGATGTATGAATAGTATGTATCTTTATCCCACAGCTCAACTTTGTTTCCCTGTGCGGTAAAAACCATATCTTTTGCAATGTTTGCGTGCTCCAGTAATTTTTTCGGAACAAGTACCCTGTCAGCGCTGTCCACATCAACAAATGTGGCGCCGTTCCTGAACAGCCTTTTAAACTCCCTGTTTCTCGGCTTGAAATCGCTCAGCGCATCCACCTCGGCAGAAATTGCATTCCATGTTTCTATTGGATATAATGTCAGGCAATTTTCAAAACCACGGTTTATGACAAATCGGTCGCCGCTGCCATCAGGCAGTTGCTTGCGGAATGACGAAGGCAAGGAAAACCTGCCTTTGGCATCTACCGATAGTTCATATTCTCCGAGGAGGTTCAGCATTTTTAGTGAAAATTGTAAAATCCGCTATTTATATCCACAAAATAACACAATTCCCCACAATTCTCCACAAAATGGATAAATCATATTTTTCCCCACCATGAAATAGTGCTCAAAGCACCTGTAGGCTTGACATACAAGCCAAAAAGGGTAGCATATGCTTAAAAGGCATGTTGAAATCTTGTGGATAGCTGTGGATAACCCGTTAATAGCTGATTTAACAGACTTTTACAAGCAGTTTGTATTTAAAAGAGGGAATTGCATTAACTTTGCCGCCTTATTATGCGCATTACTATAAGGCATTTCCTTTTTTTATTGGTTGTAGCGGTGCTGTTTACTGCCTGTACAGGGTACGAAAGAGTGCTGAAAAGCAACGATGTAAATATGAAGTTGGAAAGGGCCAACAAGTATTACGACCAGAAGAAATATCCCCAGGCCAACGCTATTTACGAAAGCCTCATTCCCGTAATGAAGAACACCCGTAACTACGAGCCTCTTTATTACCGATATGCTTATACGTTCTACTATATGAAGGACTATATATCAGCATCTTATCACTTTAAAAACTTTGTAGAGTTCTTCCCGAAGAGCCGTGAAGCTGAAGAAGTAGAATTCATGCATGCATTGTGCCTGTATAAAGAATCCCCTAAAGCATCGCAGGACCAATCTTATACGGAGAAGACCATAGGTGCCTTGCAAACCTACCTGAATGCTTACCCACAAAGCAAAAGAGCGGCTGAAGCCAACAAAATGATAGACGATTGCCGGGCTAAGCTGGAGGTAAAAGCAGCAGACGCGGCAAAGCTTTATTTCAACATTGGCCACTATAAGGCAGCCAGCGTGGCTTACCAGCAGGTAATGCTGGAATATCCTGAATCGAACCGGGCGGACGAGTACAAGTATATGATTGTACGGTCTTGGTACGAGTATGCCAGGCAGAGTATAAAAGGCAAGCAGGAAGAACGATATGCCAATGCTTTGGATGCTTACAAACAGTTAAAAGAAGAATATCCGGAGTCAAAATATCTAAATGAAGGAAAAAAGTATTACCTTCAATCTGACAATAATATAAAAAAGCTAAGGAATGAGCAGTAACAAAAGAGCCATGGCGGCTGTTAACCCTCTGGTGGAAACACGCGACAGCCTGATTCTTAAAGAGAAAACAGGTAACCTGTACGAGTCTATCGTGGTGATGTCTAAAAGATCTAACCAGATAGCAGTGACTATGAAGGAAGAACTGCACCGCAAGCTGGACGAGTTCAGCAGCCATACAGACAACCTGGAAGAGATACACGAAAACAAAGAGCAGATAGAGATATCACGTATATACGAGCGTATGGCCAACCCCGCGCTACAGTCCCTTACAGAGTTTATGGACGACAAGATATACTATCGCAAGAAGTAAAACATTAATTAAAAATCGTTTACCTGTCAAATATATAAGAGCTGCCTCATTTCTGGGGCGGCTCTGACTTTTTAGCGTAAACACAGTCAATGAGCAAACAATACAAACATATCTTTTTTGACCTGGACCATACACTCTGGGATTTTGACAGGAACTCTGCCGCTACGCTGAAGCGCTTATACGATGAGTACAGGCTGGATGAAAGAGGCATAACAGATTTCGACTCTTTCGTTACCATATACGACGCGCATAACCAACGCCTGTGGGAGCGCTTCCGCAACGGGCAGATGCGCCGCGAAGAGCTGCGCTGGAAGCGGTTCTGGATAACACTGCTAGACTTTAAAATAGCCAACGAAATGCTGGCGCATGAACTGAGCAGCGCCTACCTGGAAATACTACCCACCCAAACCCTGCTGGTGCCGTACGCAAAAGATATACTGGACCACTGCAGGCAGAAATACGAAATACACCTGATAACCAACGGCTTTGAGATGACGCAGAAGATGAAGCTGCAATACTCCGGCATTGGCGGTTATTTCAAAGAGATCATCACGTCTGAACGGGGACGTGCTATGAAACCCCACCCCACTATTTTTGAATATGCGCTAAAGGCTACCGGCGCCGAAATGCACCAAAGCATCATGATAGGCGATGCGCTGGAGGTAGATGTAATGGGCGCGCAACTAGCCGGCTGGGACCAGGTATATTACAACCCCGCAAAAGCTATCCATACCAGGAAGCCAACATACGAAGTATCCTGCCTGAGCGAGTTGATGACCATCCTCTAATCTCCGGTGGGAACAATAGCTGCGGTCTCTACCATCAGCATCACTGTTTTGTGCGGGGCACGTGGCCTGTGCATTACTCCTTTTGATATGGTAGTGCCTTGTTTCGGGCCCAGTTCTATTGTTTGCCCACCCTCTATGTCTATAAACAGGCGGCCATCTACCACGTAAAAGAACTCATCATCATTATCGTGCTTGTGCCAGTGGAATTCCCCCTCTACTATACCAATGCGCACTACGCTGTCGTTTACCTGTGTCAGTGTCTGGTTCCACCATTTTTCTGTACAGGCATCTACTATTGAAGGTATGTCTATCAACTCCTGGTGGCCGTGCCTCACGTCCAGGTTGATGTTGTATTTTGATACGTCTATATCTTCCATATCTGCTTATTTTACAATTATCGCGGTAATGGCCGTTTCGCCCAGGTGCTGGTTGATGGTGCGCATCAGTTGCTCTTTCGCCATGTTCAGTTCCTGTTTCAGCGGGGCTACGTCGGTGTATATAGTCAGCGTACCGTTATATACTTTCAGTTCGCGGGTATATTTGGCTATGGTTGGCCCGGCTATCTGTTCCCATTCTTCTCTTATGCGCAGTTCTGCTACTTTCGGTGTCCAGCCCGACTTTTTCATGAGCAGTTGCAATGCTTCGCCTATGCTGTATTGTCCCATTGTTCAAATTTACTGTTTACTGCTGATAGTTTGGTGGGTGGTTTTTGTTGGCCCGCCGTGGCGGGGTTGCAATTTTGTTGCGTTTTGTTGCAGTTTTTTAATGTTCTGTTTTTTTTACTCCTTAGGAAGGAACCTGCATGTGGGAGGACAGTACATTTTGTTGCGTTTTGTTGCAGTTTTCAATGGTTTTTATTTTTACTTTTTTCTAAACTTCAGATTTTGTGTTCGCTTTCAGCTTCTTTACTTTTCTTTTATTTCGTCCGTGTATATTTCAATTGCCTCAATGAGTCGCTACGCTAGTTGGGCGGCAAAAGAAAAGTAACAAAAGAAAAGCCGCCGACATACAAAGACTCCCTGTATGTCGGTATCGCGCCGATGGTGCTGCATTGCTACTGTGCTGCCGGGCTTTGGATGTCTATTAGGTCCATCATTTTGTTGCGTTTTGTTGTGTTTTCAATGGTTTCTATTTTTACTTTTTTCTAATGCCGGTTTTTTTTGTTCATTTTTGTTGCGTTTTGTTGCAGTTTTTCCTCCTTTATTTCTGTCCCCTGCCGGTGGGGGACAGTGTTTCTTCCAACATGCCATATTGGTATCTTTCGTTGTATTTTTGCCTACTACGCACCATAACAAATATATGCATAAAACATCAATTATGCAATTATAATTCGGGGTATAAAACTGCTGTACTTTGAAAACCGTCGGGGGTTTATAGCTGAAAAACATGTACATTCAGTAAAAGCGGGGTAGGCTATGTACATACCGGTATCTGTTGAAAATATATAAACTAACTTTTGAGCATGGGGCGATTACGGGCTGCGCTCCCTTGTCGCCCAATACGCATATTGTAAGGCACTGGCCCGGTGACGGTCATTTTACGCTGGCCAGGGGCAGCAAGCATGTTACCATACACCTGGCGGCAGAGGATTTTGACAGCGCGCTGGTACGGGGTATGGAGCTGTACAGCACGCAGCCTGGGCTATAGCGCGCCTATGGCGTTTACCCGCCCTGCAGGTGGTTATATTCAGCCGCCGGATAATATATAGGGCTGCCCGCATTATTCTGCGTACCTTCATGCCTCTATTTTTCAAAACGCAGATGAAGAACACGGTAAATATCAATATTGGGGGGCAGTATTATTCTGTGGCCCATTCCAAACAGGTGGTAGATAACGCCCATGTCTTTGTGGTGGAGCCTATAGCGGGTATTTTACCCGAGGGGCTTGAGTTTGAGGTATCGCCACGGGGCGAGCTGAACCATAAAATAACTGATAACGTATTTTCTCCAAAGCCTACCAATGATGTGATGTACGGGCTGGCGGCTTACTACCACTTAGTTACCTCCAGGCCTGAGTAGGCCCAGCACGCTATTAGCTTTGTCAAGACATAAACTTCAGGCATGCTTATCCGTTCGCAGAATGGCTTTCTACTTTGAGTTTGATATGCCCTGCGGAACATATCGAACAGCAGGGAATAATCTTTCTGATTAAGCTAGGAATATTGCCATTAAGAATAACAGAGCTGGCAATCCAAAAAGTATGAGCATAACTAAAAGGAATGCTTTTACCATCACCCATTTATCCTCTCTCATATATCGCTATTTAGCTTGTCAAGATAATAAACATCAGGCATGCTTATTCCGTTCGCAGAACGGCTTTCTACTTTGAGTTCGGGATGCCTTGCAGAACATCCCGAACAGCAGGCTTTTAGCGCTAACAGACTGATTGCGTTATGCCCTAACTTCCTGCAAAGGGTGTACCGAAGATGCCTACTGCCAGTTCTGCCCATGTAAGGAATAGTAGAAAGAGTACCGCTGTTACCAAGGCCAGCCGGTATGTGGTATTCTTCACCTTCCTCAATACAAATTCGCACACGAGCCCTGTACCATACAGCAGGAAACCCATGATAACAAAATCTGCCACATCCCAGTCAACCTCAGTTGTAAACTGCATAGCGATTAATGGCAGGAGCAAGATGGACGTTGCCAAAGCCATGATGCCTATAAGCCTGGCGTTCTTTACGGTGCCTGATTGGTTATTCATAATTGATGTTTTTAAACAGATGATACAATGTAATTGATATTGTTTTTAAAAGTACTTTTCATTACAAAGTAAAAACATAATTCTGATACATCCAAAAAATGAGCACGTTTAGTGGAGGCCTGAACGGATGGACACACCCCTAAGCCCCTCTCAAGTTGGGAATTTTCTACGTACGTGTTTTCCTGTGCGAGTGGACACACCCCTCACCCCTCTCAAGTGGGGAATTTTTGTGCGCGTGTTTTCCTGTGCGAGTGGACCCACCCCTCACCCCTCTCAAGAGGGGAATTTTTGTGCGCGTGTTTTCCTGCGCGAGTGGACACACCCTACACCCCTCTCTAAGAGGGGAAATGTTATGTAAACAAGTTTGTGGTATATTATACTCGGCAGGACAACTTCCCCTCTTGAGAGGGGTGTCGTCACGTAGCGTAGCGAAGTGGCGACGGGGTGTGTTTACTCACGTGAATGACAATGCTCATCAATATACATTTCTATAACGCTAATTACATTCTGAATATCATTCATTACCTGCTTATCATCAAAACGCAGCACTGTAATACCCAGTTCATTCATCCGCTTTTCCTTTGCCAGGTCTTTTTGGTAATTTTCTTCAAAGCCGTGTGTGAAACCATCCAATTCTATCGCAAGCATAAGATCATAACAAAAGAAGTCAAAGATATAATTATCTATAGGCTTTTGCCTGTCAAAATCATAACCCAGCATTTCTTTATTTCGTAAATGTACACACAGCTTTATCTCACTCTTTGTACTATTGTTACGTAATTGCCTTGCCAGCATTTTCAACTTAGGATTATATGGGATTATCTTACGCATGGAATAAATATACGTATTGTGTCAATTTACACGATTGTTCTGCGCGAGTGGACACACCCCTAACCCCTCTCAAGAGGGGAATTTTTGTACGCGTGTTTTCCTTCGCGGGTGGACACACCCCTTACCCCTCTCTAAGAGGGGAATTTTTGGGTGTGCGTGTTCCTGCGTGAGTGGACACACCCCTTGCCCCTCTCAAAGAGGGGAAATTATTTTGAAAAGCTCAGAGGTTAATTAATAATCTCCCCGTCGTTTGCGGCCAGGCGGTCGCGCCATTTTTGTATTTCTGCGGGTGTTTGCTTTATCCAGTCTGTTACTTCACCCACCACCTTCAAAGGGTCTTGCGTGCGGTATGAGCGTGTGGGGTTGCCGGGGAATTTCTTGTCGGTAACGTTGGGGTCGTTTTCAAAATCGCCGGTCGGCTCCACTATATACACCCGTTCGTGCCCGTCGCCTTTTGCCAGCGCGGCGGCCAGGCCGGCCCCGTTTACCAGTGCTGTGAAATAAATATGGTTCATCCGCAGTTCCGTCTTATAGTTAGACATACGCCCCGGTGTCAGCAAATCGCCCACCTGCACATCTGCCCTCGTGCCATGATAAAAGGGCCCTTTGTCAGCAGGATTATGAACAAGCGAAACAGCCAAAGACTGGTGCTTATTTGCATTTTCCATGTCGCCCAAATCTTCATAGCACCTGGCAATATTCGTGTGTAGAGTAGCATAAGCCCCCGTTACAGATTCGTTATTAACGATTAAGGCATGCTGCAAAGCTGCCTGGTACCATTTTAACCTGTCGGCAGCATTATGCTGGTGCCGGGCTATATAATGGGCAGCGATGAATTTTTCAAAGTCGTTGGTAGCCTCCTGCCATGCTTGCATAAATAGTTCAGCGGCTTCGGCAGGCAGGCCATTTTCCTCCTTACCCATTCCTTGAATACACAGTTGAATAACGTTGTTGTTGGGGTTGAATTCCATGCTTAAAATTGTTTTATCCTTTTTGCGATAAGACCAAAATTACCTGCGCAGTGCCGGGCAAAAAAATCATTACGACTATATTTTTTTCGTACAATATTTGCTGCTATCGCTTCGTTATCCAAACAAAGAAGTGGTCGCGTGAACGGCACACCTCTACCCCCATCAAGAGGGGAATTTTGTCCTGTGCGAGTGGACACACCCCTAGCCCCTCTCAAGAGGGGAATTAGAAAATCACTTTATTACAATAACGAAAGCAGCCGCTGTGAGGCGGCTGCTACGGTTTGTTTACCTGTAAGAATAAAAAAACTCCCTATTGTACCACTACCAGTTTTTCCCTGGCGGTATATTGGCCATCGGTAAGTGTTACTATATACATGCCGGCGGGCAGGTTGTGGTTGATGTTGCCTGCGGCTGCAGGTTGCGTGTAAACGGTTTTGCCGGATACATCTGCTATATTCACCGTGGCTTTGTGCAGTTGCACCTGCGCGGGTATATCTGCCAGCCTGATGGTGCCCGCAGCGGGGTTGGGGAATATAGAAAAACCGGGTACTGCTTCCACATCGTCTATACCGGTTTTATATGCCAGGCCATATTTGTAATCGAAGTCGAAATATACGCTGGCCGTATCTCCTCCTTTATAGTTAGACGGCAGGTTTTTTACAGCGGTTATTTTCATAGCCACGAAGGTGTCGGAATTCCTGATGCGGCATATATACACCTTGCCCACTGTAGCTGCGTTTACGGTATTGGCGGCTATTACTATAGGGTGCGCAGCCCTTAGTGTACGCGCGTCTTTTACCGTATCGTAATTGAAGCCTGCAGGCGCGGCGTGAAAGGTAGTTTTACCATTGCCCGCAATATCGCCGCCCCATATACTGCTGGTGGCAGATGTAAAGCCAAACAAGCCCCGGTTGCCATAATAGCCATTGTGTTCTACCAGGTCGATGTTTGCGGCTTCAGCGGCGCTCCATTTTCCCATGTTGGCGGGGTTAAAACTGCCGTGGTGCTGGTGCTTCACAAAGTCGTACCCGCACATGGCGCCGTTAGCACCGTTACCAAAGGCCTTGCCGCCATTGATGGACGAGCTGTGGTGCTCGTAGATGCGCACGTTTTTCTTTTCCTTCAGGGGCTGTGCAAACACGCTCAGCGCGCCGGCCATCAGCCATACGGTAAGTAACATTCTGTTAAGTGTAGTTTTTTTCATAATCGTTTACCTTTATTTTTAGTTAATAATAAATACAATTGCCTGGCTACAGCGGGCTGATAAAGCCACTGCAGGTGTGTTAAAATATTGACATAGATATGGCTGATACGCGCCCCCGGCAAGGTGCACACGTATGGCTTTTAATACGGACTTATTCTTTTGAGCGAAATAAAAAGAGGTACGGCAGGCAACAGGATAATACTGTCATGCAAATGTGAATAAGAAGACTGTATAATGCAAATATAAGTTGGGGATTTAAGCATGTTTTAATTGACAAACTGAAAAATACTAACGCGCAGTTTATAGATATAAGAACAGCTAATTATGTAACGGCGGATTTTAGTTTTGCATTAGTTTTGTCATTAATATCTTCTCCCTTCCAGCCTGATACACCCCTAACCTTTATCAAAGAGGGCGATTTATGTGCGCTGTTTTTATAAGGTAATAGTAAAGGTAGTGCCTACGCCTACTTTACTTTTTACATCTATAGTGCCGTTCAGCGATTCTATTTGTGTTTTGGTCATGTACAGGCCCAGGCCCTTGCCCTCATGGCCATGATGAAACCTGTTGTACATGCCGAAGATGCGGCTTGCATTCATTTCAAGGTCTATACCCAGGCCATTGTCGGAAATAATTATTACCGTGCGGCTATTTATACGGTGCGCGCTTATCTTTATTTCCAGGCGGCGTAGTTCATCCCGGTATTTTATAGCATTGGCTACCAGGTTGTATATGGCGCTCTGTATATAACTTTTAATGCTGGTAAGTTCGTCTGCGCCGGGGCCTATATCAATTTTTATAATTACTTCAGAGCTTTCTATTTCGTTCCTGAGGTTGTTGCGCACTGTATCTATTACCTGTACCAGTGAGATTGGTTCTACCTTCTCATTCAGCATAGAGCGTGTAGAAAGTATGATATTCAGGTCCACCAGCAATTCATCCATAGAATCGGCCGCCTCGCGTATATATTCAAAAGTACGGCGCACTTCATCTTCCGGCATGTCCAAATCCAGCAGGGCCGACAGGCCTTTTATATGCGCCACCGGCGCACGCAGGTTGTGCGATACTATGTAGTTGAACTGCATCAATTCATTATACTTGTTACTGAGTTCTTTTATCAGTTTTTCCCGGGCCTGCTCAGCATTCTTACGGGCTGTTATATCCCTGGCAGAGCCATACAACTCGCGTATGCGGCCAGAGCTGTCTGCCACGGGTACTGCATAATCCTCCAGCCATATATACTCGCCGGTGCGCAGGTGGCGTATGCGGTATATACGCATAGCGGGCAGCTTTGTAGAAAACATATTCCTATTTTGCAGCATCACCTGCTCCTGGTCGTCAGGATGTATGGCATCCATCCATCTTAGGGCATTGTCATGTATCTCTTCTATAGAACTGCCCAGTATCTTCTTCACCTGCCAGCTTATATAGGAAAACCTGTTGGAAAGCGGATTATACTCATCTACCAGCACTATATAAAACAACTGGTCGGATGAGGATATGATCCTGGACACAAGCATGTTTTTATCCTCTAACTCAAGGTTGATGGTTCTTTGCTCCGTCACATCGCGGGCTGAGCCAAACAGGTGCGTAACTATGCCTTCACTGTTCATCTTGGGCATAATACGGTCTTCTATCCAGCGGTATTGCCCGTGTACAGGGTTGTACATACGGTAGGACAATACCTGCGGCTTTCCTATGAATAATTTAGCCGCATTTTGGCGTGTTGGCTCTAAATCTTCAGGGTGTATGCTATTAGACCATGTATCCGGCTGACCAATAAGTTGTTCCGTATCAATACCCAGTATCTCGTAAGACTGCCGGCTGATAAAGGTGAAAGGACTGCGGGAATGATTATCATGATTGACCTCGCGGGCGTATATCACCTCGTCTATACTGCTTAAGACATCTTGCAGGAAGACATTTTTCTCGTCCAGTTGTTTTTTATAATGAGCCAGCTCTTCGCCCAGCATATTCAGCCCGGCAATAACGGTGTTGAGGGGGTCATCATCCTCACCTACATCCAGGAGGGTTTCAAAATTTCCCCGGCTGAATTCTATGAGCAGGTTTACAATCAGCTCCAGCCGGTCTTCATTGTTTCTATAGCCCATGGACAGTTAGTTAACAAGGTATTGCAATAACCACTCCCTGGCCTTTTCAGCGTTTGTAAAAAGTTTTACCGGCACATAGGCCTGGTTCAGGCCTATAAAAAAATTACCTACCATGCGGCTGATATTTGAATTTGTAACAAGAGCTACAGCTGTAACAAAAGGCTCATCAATTTTCTTCACATATTCTTCTCTCGCATCTTTACTCATAGAGCGTATCTTGCTCATATCAACCAATAAAGGACGTGGGATACCGGCAGCTAATATTTTAGTAAATGCCATACTCTCCTTTGCATTTTCAAGGTTGTGCGTAGGAAGCATAGTTACTACTACAATAATACCATCCTCGTTGAGCCATATGGAGCCAAATTGGATGCTCAGAGCATTCTGTGGCGGTGTCATTAAATCTGTCATAAAACAGGTGCTTATAATTCTATTACTATTGTCAGAAATACTTTAACAGCCATTTTCTTGCATGTCAGCGTCAGCAAATAATCGCTTAGTATACTTAAAATCCTCTTATACTAAATTTAATGAAGTATTACCGGATTTCAAACTAATGATCATAACTGTAAACGTAACAAGTGTTTATTTATAAGAGCTCAACTCTTTGTCATCTTCGCCTATTGCCGGTTGCTTAAGGTATTGCAATAACCACTCCCTGGCCTTTTCATGGTCTGTAAAAAGTTTTACAGGTATGGAAGACTGGGTAAGGCCTATAAAAAAATTCCCCACCATACGGCTGATATTGGAATTGGTAACCAATGCCACCGCCGTAACTAACGGGTCATCATCTTTTTTCACATACTCTTCCCGGGCATCTTTGCTCATAGAGCGTACACGGCTCATATCTACGAGCAGCGGACGTGGTACGCCGGCAGCAACCTTTTTATTGTATTGGATATTCTCCTTTGCATCGGCAAGGGTTTGTGTCGGGGACATTGTTATCGTTACAATAATACCATCCTCGCTAAGCCATACCGGGCCCGATGGGGTAACAACAGCATCCGGTGGTGGTGTCATTAAATCTGTCATAAAACAGCAGCTTATCTTTTTATTGGTATTGTTCAGATATACTTTAACAGCCAGTTTTTTGCGCTGTCAGCGTCATTAAATAACCGGGTGGGTACCGTTGGCCTGTTAAAACTGAGAAAGAAATTTCCTATTATACGGCTCATAGCAGACCTTGTTACGAGCCCTACAGCCTTCACTTTACCTTCAGCACCTTCTTTAGCATATACTTCACGCGCCTCCCTGCTCATCGATTTTATATCAGTAATATCTATAAGTAATGGCCTGGGTATGCCTGCCGAAACTTTCCTTGTTACTAATATGTTCTCTTCAGCATCACCCTGGGTCTGCAATGCTTTTGGCTTATTCATTATTACTAGTATACCATCGTCGTCCAACCAAAAGTAAGATGCTCCTGATTCGACACAATGAGCTGGCAGTCTGTGTATTGCAGTCATTTCCTCCATATTTACATGGTTAACTGTATTTGATATGTATGTATCTTGTCCTCTTGTCTAAATCTAAAAAATCTCTATTACATTTCCTACTAAACACAATTAACAATATATTAAAGTAAGAAGTTTGGTTTTTTGCAATAAAGAATAACTGCATGTTGAAATATGCGACCGTATGCAATCTTTTAGTTAAATTCAATTGACATAAGTATGCGATATGAAGCTTAATAGTTTGAAATCGGTAAGTAATGGTTAATTTTACGTCCCTTTAGCTTTTTATAAAGCGAGAGTAAAAACATTATAGCCGCCAATGGCACTTTTAGGAAACCTCATTTCTCGTTCACTGCGCCTGAAGAAGCAGTTTGACCTGCCGGTAGCAACTCCCCAAAAATACCAGCGCAATACCCTGCGCCAGTTGCTGGAAAAAGCACGTTATACCGCTTTTGGCAAACAGTATGGGTTTAGTGATATGCTGGACCAGGAGCTGGACTTTATAAAGGCCTTCCGCAACCGTGTGCCCGTACACAACTACAACAAGATGTATGACGAGTGGTGGTACCGCTGCCAGCAGGGAGAAGAGAACGTTAGTTGGCCCGGCAAGGTGAAATATTTTGCACTGAGCAGCGGCACCAGCGAAAGCGCCAGCAAACATATACCCGTAACCCAGGATATGATAAAGTCTATAAAAAAAGTAGGCTTTAAACAACTATACAGCATGACGGACTTTAAGGTACCGTCGGCGGCTTTCCAGAAAGGTGTGCTGATGCTGGGCGGCACTACATCCCTGTTTGAAAAAGGCGAATACTACGAGGGCGATATGAGCGGTATCAGCGCCAAAAACATGCCCAGGTGGCTATCAAACCTCTTTTACAAACCGGGGCAGAAAATATCTAAACGGCCTAACTGGGAAGATCGTATAAAACTAATAGTGCGCAACGCACGCAAATGGGATGTAGGTACCGTATGTGGCGTACCTGCATGGGTGCAGATAGTGATGGAGGAAGTGATACGCTACCACAAAGTGAATAATATACACGAGGTATGGCCTAACCTGAGCATCTATATTCATGGCGGGGTATCTTTTGAGCCTTACCGCGAAAGCTTTAAGAAGCTACTGGGCAAGCCAATAACTTATATAGAAACCTATATGGCCAGCGAGGGTAGTTTCGGCTTCCAGGCCAGGCCGGGCGGGCATGGCATAAAGCTGGTGCTGAACGTGGGTATCTTTTACGAGTTTGTACCTTTTAACGAAGAGAATTTTGACGAGGATGGCAATATAAAAGAAAACCCGAAAAGCGTATTGCTGCACGAAGTGGACGAAACAGTGAACTACGCTGTGATGATAAGCACCTGTAGTGGGGCGTGGCGTTACATAATAGGCGATGTGGTACGTTTTACCAATGCCAAAGAACACGAGATAGCTATTGTAGGCAGGACAAAACAGTTCCTGAGCCTGTGCGGCGAACACCTGAGCATAGACAATATGAACAAGGCTATAGAGATAGTAGCCCGCAAACTGAATATTGAGATACATGAATTTACCGTAGCGGGCTTTCAATACGAAAACCTGTTTGCACACCGTTGGTATATAGGCTGCGAGGATATGAATGTAGATGCCGAAGCGGTAAAAAAACTGCTGGATGACACCCTGAGCGAACTGAACGATGACTACGCTGTAGAACGCACATCGGCACTGAAAGAGGTATTTGTAGAGCTGCTGCCTAATGATACGTTTTACGATTATATGCGTGCTATGGGCAAAAGCGGCGCCATGAATAAATTTCCACGTGTGCTGAAAGGTGAGGCTTATGTTAAATGGGCAGAGTGGTTAGTCCAAAACCTGAAATAGGCCTGGGATTGATTTAGCTTTATACCTTTTCATTTTTGCTTCGCAACCATCTTCAATTTGCCTTACTTTTCTTTTAGCGACATTGCCCTGTGCTGCTGCTAGGATTAGTTGTCACTAACACGAAGCTAGCGGACTTTTACGCATCCTGCATGTAGGTATAGTGTGCCTGTGCGATACGTATTTCTCCATAGGTATAATCGTCGGGCAGCAGGTCCTTTATTGGTTTGGCGGCTACGCTTTGTCCTGTTTGTTTTATGAGGGCCGTAATAATTTCCAGCCTTTCGCGCGGTACAAATTTAGTAGCGCTCACCTCGCCGCTTACAATAAATGCAGACAGGTGGCCCGCAATGGTATCTACAGAAAGTTTACGCTGCTCAGCAATATCTGCAATATCATGCCCCTGCTGAAACAACTCGTAACTAATGCGCTGGGTGTTGTTGATGGCAGGTTTACCTTCGGGTTGTTTGCGTTCCCGCTTGGGCGATTTTAATTGTATGCGTGTCTCCAGCTTGTTGCTATGAACATAGGCCTGTACTACCTGCATAAAAGCCGGGCCGTATTTGCTCACTTTATAATCTCCAAAACCTGATATACGGCGCAGTGCATCCAGCGTCAAAGGCAGGTAGGTGGCCATATCCAGGAGTGTGTTATCGCCCACAATAACATAAGGCGGCACATGCTCCTGCTCAGCGATATCGCGACGAACGTCTTTCAACTGCTGTAAAAGGTCGGCATAGTAGTCCTGCGTTTCTGTAATGATGGCTGATAATTGTTTCGCTTTCTTCATCACCAGCGATACTTCCATATCCCCGCGCAATATGCTGCGGCTGGTATCGTTCAGCTTCAGGGCGGGGTATGCGCTGTCTTCAAGCGCTACCATACGTTGCTGCAACATTTGCTTCACTATGGTTTGCCACTCTTCTTTTTTTATGTCTTTACCTATACCGTAGGTCTTTATGCTTTTATGTTCAGGAACGATCTTAGCACTGTTGCTGCCGCGCAAAAAGTCGATGATATAGTCCACGCCAAACTTTTCGCCTGTGCGGGTAACAGCCGATAATATTTTCTGTGCCTCGACAGTAGCATTACGTGTTTCCAGGTTGCTAAGGCAGTAGTCGCAGCTACCGCAGTATGCGGGCGATTGCTCACCGAAATACTGAAGCATGTATTGCCTGCGGCAGCCTTCATATTCCGCAAAATCGCGCATCTGCAACAGCTTCCTTTTCAACACGGCAGTTTGTTCAGCATTATCATCTATGGTGATGAAGCGCATCAGCTTGCTGATGTCGCCCGATGAATAATAAAGTATAGCATCGCTGTGTAAACCATCGCGACCGGCACGGCCTGTTTCCTGGTAGTAGCCTTCCATATTCTTAGGCACATCGTGGTGCATCACAAAGCGCACGTTGCTTTTGTCTATACCCATACCAAAGGCAATGGTAGCTACTATTATCTTCGTTTCGTCGCGTTGGAAAGACTCCTGTATCTTAGCACGGTCTGCACTGCTCATACCTGCATGATAAAAAGCAGCCTTGTAGCCTGCCTGTTTCAGCTTTGCAGCAATGCTTTCCGTACTGGAGCGGGAAAGCGCATAAATGATACCACTGTCGTTGCGGTGGTCATTCAGGTATTGCAGCATCTGCTCAAAAGCTTTGCGCTTGGGCTGTATGTAATAGCTGATGTTTGCCCGGTTGAAGCTGGATATAAATACCTGCGGCTGATGCAGTTGCAGTTTCTCAGCTATATCCTTTTGAGTAATAGCATCTGCACTGGCTGTAAGTGCTATTACGGGTGTGCCGGAAAAATGTTTTTTCAGTGCAGAGAGCCCCAAGTATTCAGGGCGGAAATCGTGGCCCCATTGTGAAATACAGTGTGCCTCGTCGATAGCAAATAATGAACAATTGAGCGTGGTAAGAAAGTTGACAAATTGCAAACCATTGCTGAATAATCGTTCAGGTGCCAGGTAGAGCATTTTTATTTCTCCATTGCGGGTAGCATTTATAACATCGTTCTGCTCTGCATTGCTGAGCGTAGAGTTAAGAAAAGCTGCACGGATACCATTGGCCTGCAAAGCGTCCACCTGATCTTTCATTAATGCGATAAGCGGGGAGATAACCACCGTAAGCCCATCGAGCAACATAGCGGGCAACTGGTAACAGATTGACTTACCACCACCAGTAGGCATTATGGCTAATACATCCTTGCCGGACAGCACTGTCTCTATAATCGGTTGCTGGTTGAGGCGAAATTCCTCATAGCCAAAAAAATGTTTTAGAGCCCTGTGTATGGGGTATTGTTTCATCATGGTAAAACTAAGGAATGATTATTATTTGTATCAGTAGAAAATATCAGGCGGCAAGGCATTTATTATACCTGACTGCTGCGCTTTATTAAATAACGTTTGTATAGCCCTAGTACCTGTTTCACCCAGGTCTGAAGTATATTCATTCACATACAGGTCTATATGCTGCCTCATTACGCTTTCTTCCATTTCCTGCGCATGTGCAGTTACAAAACCTGATAACTGCGGGTAATGTTTCCAGCTATACGCAACACTTTCTTTTATGATGGCATCGATATTAGCAGACAAATCTGCATCAAAACTTCTGCGTGCTACAATGCCGCCCAGTGGTATAGCGGCCTGTACTGTCTGCTCCCACCAGTCGCCCAGGTCTATAAGCTTGTGCAGGCCACGCGCTGCGTAGGTAAACCTGTTTTCGTGAATGATGAGCCCCGCGTCTGCATCTCCATTCAGCACGGCATCTTCTATCTCATTAAAGACATAAGTGTGCTTATCTATAGCTTCCGGATGGGCAAGCGATAATAACAGGTTTGCCGTAGTATGCACACCAGGAATAGCTATGCGCATATTGGCCAGCTCGGTTAAAGGAACAGGCTGCTTTGCAATAAGCAACGGCCCTACCCCTTTGCCCAATGCGCTGCCGCTGTGCAGCAGGGCATATTTATCTACCGTATGCAGAAAAGTATTGTAACTCAGTTTTGTGATATCCAGCTTCTCTTCAAATGCCCATTTGTTCAATGTCTCTACATCTTCCAGCACGTATTCAAACTCTATGCCCTTCGTATCTATCTTCCCGTTCACCATTGCATCGAAAATGAAGGTATCGTTGGGGCAGGGGCTGAAGCCTAATGTCAGTTTCATAACAGGCGCAAAGTTACCACAGTTCTATAAATAGGCGGGGTTGGTTTTGATAATATTCCTATTTTAGAAGTTGATATGACAGGTTGCTATAAATTATTACTAATTATACTTATTGCACTACCCTTAAAACTCTTTGCCCAAAATGATAAGCTGGCAGGTTACGGGATAGAAGTTAACCCGGTATATGGTAAAATCATCAGGCACAACTACATATTCCCGCCTATGCCGCAGTTTTCCTATGCTGTGGACGTGGTTATTCTAAAACAAACGGACGGAAGCAAAGAGTGGCAGGCCAGGAGGAATAATCCATTAATAGGATTAGGCATTACCTATACCAACTACGGCATAGACTCTGTATATGGCAAGTGTGTAGGTTTATACCCTGTGGTAGAGTTACCTATTATAAAACGGGAACAACTGGAATGGACCTGCAGGTTTGGCTACGGGATAGGCTATGTAACTAAACGTTTTGAACGGTACCCGAGTTTCAATACAGAAAACAACCTGATAGGCAGCCGACTGAATAATTTTACACTTTTTACTACGCAGTTCAGGTATAAAATAAACCAGCATCTGCATGTGCATGCAGGTTTCAATTTCAGCCATATATCCAATGGCTCTTTCCGCCTGCCCAACCTGGGCGTGAATATGTATGGCGGCCATATAGGCATGCGCTATTTCCCTGTTACAGACCAGCCTGAACTTAAAACAGCAGCTACAGAACAACTGCGCAACAGGTGGATGATACAGGCCCGCGCGGGATTAGGCATGATTGAATATAACAATGTAGATGGGCCTATGTACCCTGTATATACCGCTACATTATATGCCAGCAAGCGGTACGGCAGCCGTAATAAAATACTGGCAGGGATAGACTACAGCTACTTTACAGCCATGTACACATTCCTGCGCAATAACGAGATTGCAGTAGGTGAAGAAAGGTCACGCTCGTGGGAAGGGGTAATCTTTGCGGGGCACGAGTTCGTATTGGGCCGAATAGGCATCATTGCCCAGGTAGGCGTGCCATTTAAACATACAGAAATAAATAAAGATAAAACCGTACAAAAGCTGGGCTATTGTTACTACCTGCTGCAAAAAGAGCATGGCGTTCTTAAAGAGCTGAGCCTGAATGGCTTCATCAAATCGAACGACCTGGAGGCTTCTCACCTGGAGTTTGGTATAGGTGCGGGCATATAAACATATTGGCAGGCACCGGTATTTATTTTATCAATAGGTTGCAGTACAGAAACTTATTATTATTTTTAAGGAAAGATACAATAGATATGAAGTTTTCTACTAAAGCATCCCTGGTGATGTGTGCTATGGTTGCATTTACCGCCTGTAAGAAGGAAAAAGCCAACACTATACCGGAAAAAGCAACGCCAGAGTACAGCAATATAAAGAAATCGGGCAGGTTTGATCTGCATTTTAATAACATGGTGAATGGTGCAAACATCACGCTTGATTCTGTATGGTACCTTACCGACAGTAAAGATACTTTCACTGTCAGCGAGTTTAAGTACTTCATCACCAATATAATGTTGCATACAGAAGGGGCCAGCACTTATGCTGAGCCTAACAGTTACCACCTGATAGACCAACGCAACGAGGAATCGCTTTCTTTTTCTGTAAAAGATGTGCCACCTGGAAGATACTATTCCATGACGTTCACAATAGGTGTAGATAGCGCCAAAACAGTACAGGGCGATTATTCAGGAGATTTAAACAAGGATGCCGGGATGTTCTGGAATCCTGACTTTGGATTTATTATAGCAAAACTTGAAGGAAAATCTCCCCAGTCTCCGGCAGCAAGCGGATATAAATATCATGTTGGCGGCTATAAGGGTGTCATCAACGCTGTGCGTACGGTTACTATTCCATTCAAGAAGATAAGAGAAATAGATGGCAACGCACAATACCTGAACATAGATGCCGATGCAGCACGCTTCTTTTACGGCGAGCATAACATACGCATTGCTACATTTTTTGACCTTGACGAACCTGAGGTTTTAAGTGAAATGCTGGCAGATAATTACAAGTACATGTTCAGGCAAACGGACTATTAAAAAATGATTAGCACCAAGATGAATTTACAGCAAAAATACCTGGCAAGCGGAACTACAATAGCAATAGCAATAGTTGCACTGATAAAAACATGGACGACTTATGGCATGGATAATACTATGTGGATGATATTGCTATCTGCCATTGCATGTGTTATGATTTGCCTGGTGTTCAACATTTTTGTGCTAACACAAAGCCTGGCCCCTCTTAAAAATGGCCATAACAAAACCCATAAAAATAAATTGCAGTAGTTTTGCAGAAAATATATTGATATGAAAAAAGTATGGATCACTGCACTGGCCGCGGTATTTTTTGTAGCCTGCAATAATGAAGCAGCCAACGAATCGGCAACCGAAACACCTGCTGAAACGCCTGTGGAAGCTACTGTACAAGCCGACCCAAACGCAAAAATTGACCCTGTGTGCGACATGCCTAAAGACGATACATGGACGGAATACAGCGTATCAGGTACAGATACCACTTGGTTTTGCAGCGAGACCTGCAAAACAGCATACGAGGGCAATCCTGCAAAATACCAATCGAAAAGCTAGGGATTTTATACTACATACCTTAAGGAAGTAGCCTGCCATACATTTTATGGCAGGCTACTTTTTTTTCGTCGGGGTGTAATGTATAAATTTGATGATGCAGCAGTTCATCATACAAGGCCAACTGATAGACATTATCAACCGCAGAACTTATCCTGCACAGATAACAATTGAAAACGGTATTATTTCAGATATAGAGGAAATCCCGGCAGCCCCGGCGCAATATATTTTACCCGGCTTTACAGACGCACATATACATATAGAAAGTTCTATGCTGGTACCAACTGCATTTGCCCATATGGCTGTGGTACATGGTACTGTAGCAACTGTGTCTGACCCGCACGAGATAGCCAATGTATGTGGCATACCCGGGGTGCAATACATGATAGATAACAGTAAGCTTTCTCCGTTTAAATTCTTCTTTGGGGCTCCTTCGTGTGTACCTGCCACTTTTTTTGAAACAGCAGGCGCGCACATAGATGCAGAAGCAACGGAACAGTTACTGGCCAACCCGGATATATGGTACCTGGCCGAAATGATGAATTTCCCGGGCGTGCTGCATGGCCACCCTGAAGTGATGGCTAAAATTGACGCTGCTAAAAAAACAGGCAAACCTATAGACGGGCATGCCCCCGGCCTGCGCGGAGATGAGGCAATAAAGTATGCTGCAGCTGGTATTACCACCGACCATGAATGCGTTAGTATAGAAGAAGCCAAAGACAAGCTGGCTGCGGGCATGAAAATCATCATAAGGGAAGGTAGTGCAGCGAGGAGCTTTGAAGAATTGCATCCATTATTTAATACGGATGCAGACAGGTTGATGTTTTGCAGTGATGATAAACATCCTGATGAATTAGTAGTCGGGCATATTAACATGCTTGTAAAACGCGCCCTTGCATATGGTTACGACCTGTATGATGTGCTAAGGGCTGCCAGCCTGAACCCTGTATCGCATTATAACCTACCCGTAGGACTATTGAGGAAAGGTGACCCCGCTGATTTTATCGTTGTAAATAACTTGCCGGATTTCAATGTGACAGCGACGTATATCAACGGTACATTAGTTGCAGAAAACGGCAGGGCTTTATTACCCGGTATTGCTGTGACCGCTATCAACAACTTTAATATACAGCATAGGCAGGTACACCAGTTTATAATAAAAGCCCGTAGCGCCAACCCACAGCTACGCGTTATAGAAGCTATGGATGGCCAGCTGATAACAAATGAAATAATAACAGAAGGAAAAGTTGAAAAGGGTTGCCTGGTAAGCGATACTGCCAATGATATTTTAAAGATAGCAGTGGTAAACCGTTATAATAATGATGCAGATATAGCTATGGCTTTTATCAAAAATATAGGCATAAAAGCAGGCGCACTCGCATCTACCGTCGCGCACGATTGTCATAATATTGTGGCTGTTGGCACAGATGATGCATCTTTGTGTAAGGCCGTAAATGCCCTGGTAGATTGTAAGGGAGGCATAGCAGTGGTTGACGGCAATCTTAATGTGTTTGTACTACCACTACCTGTAGGCGGGCTGATGACTGATACTGACGGGCATACCGTTGCGGAAAAATATGCAGCTATTGATAGAAAAGCAAAGGAGCTCGGATCTACATTACGGTCGCCATTTATGACACTATCGTTTATGGCTTTGCTGGTTATCCCCTCGCTAAAACTGAGTGATAAAGGATTATTCAACGGGAGTAAATTTGAATTCACCCCCGTTGAAGTATAACTATTTTGCGTTGTATTGTTTCAGTGCTTCTTCCAGGCAGTCCATAGCATTGCTGATGTCTTCTTTATTGAGTACATATGCCAGCCTTACTTCCTTACCGCCTTTGCCTGGTGTAAAGTAGAAGCCTGCGGCCGGTGCCATCATCAATGTAGCGCCATTGTGAGAGAAATCCTCCAGCAGCCATTGGCAAAAACGTTCACTATCATCCACTGGCAATTGTGCCATTGCATAAAAAGCGCCGCCCGGGTTAGGGCATTTCACACCCGGAATTGCATTCAGTCTGCTTACCAGCAGATCGCGACGCGCATTATATTCAGCATGTATTCCGCTAAAATAATCAGCAGGCAGATCTACAGCAGCCTCGCCTAATATCTGCGCGAAACTGGGCGGGCTAAGCCTTGCCTGCGCAAACTTCATAGCTGCATCCAGCACTTGCTGGTTCTTTGTAACAAAGGCTCCTATCCTGCCACCACAAGCACTATATCTTTTTGAGATTGTATCCAGCAAAATAACATTGTCTTCCATTCCATCCAGCGTCATGGCAGAAATATGCTTGCGGCCATCATAACAAAATTCCCTGTAGGCTTCATCGCTAAACAGGAAGAGATCATGCTTCAGGCATATATCTCTTAATACGTTCAACTCATCCTGGCTATAAAGGTAGCCCGTAGGGTTATTAGGGTTGCATATCATAATTGCCTTTGTGCGTGTGGTAACAGCACGTTCAAAGGCTGAAATGGATGGAAGGGCAAAATCCTCGTCTATTGTAGATGGTATAGGTACAATTTTAACGCCGGCACTGGTAGAAAAACCATTATAGTTTGCATAGAACGGTTCGGGGATGATAATCTCATCACCGGGATCAAGGCAACTCATTATAGCAAAAAGTATAGCCTCCGACCCTCCTGTAGTAATAATTATCTGATTGTGGTTGACATTTACGCCATTACCTGCATAATATCCCACCAGTTTCTTACGATAGCTCTCAAAGCCTGCACTATGGCTATACTCCAACACCTTCATATCCGTATGGCGCACTGCATCCAGTATTTGCTTGGGTGTCTCTATATCCGGCTGTCCTATATTAAGGTGGTAAACTTTAATACCACGCGCTTTTGCTGCTTCAGCATAAGGCACTAATTTTCTGATTGGAGAAGGCGGCATTGAAGACCCGCGATGAGATATAACTGGCATGGCGCAAAAATATGCAAACATGCCGTTCATTCACACTGCTTACAATAAAAAAACCGGCAAATAGCCGGTTTTTATTTTAATTATATTTCAGATTATTTAGCTTTTCTTAGTCCCGTCTTCTCCTTTCACCGTACCTTTTATAAACAGTTCATAGCGCTCTTTGCCATCGGGATTCTGAGCGTTAGACAGTATATATATTTCTTTGTTAAACGGCCCTACACGCCCTTGTGTGTTATACATAACCTTTATTTTACCTTTTTTACCGGGCAAAATTGGTTGTTTAGGCCAATCGGGTGTTGTACAACCGCAAGATGCCGTAACACTTTGTATAATCAGCGGCTCTTTACCTATGTTGGTAAATTCAAAAAAGTGAGTAGCCTGTGGCCCCTCGTCCAATGTACCAAAGTCATGTGTTGTACCTTTGTCAAATTTAAACACAGGGGCATTTTTATTGCCTTGTGCATTTGCACCCATTACACCCAAACCCAGTACCAACAATGTTATCAATAACTGCTTCATAATCTTACGTGTCTTTTATTTTACTATTTATTTTTGAATCATTGACTTTGTAGCAGCAGGCACAGACCCTGTTGGCGCCGGCTCCACGGTACCTTTTATAGTCAGCACTTTTGTACCTGCATTAGATACTACAGTAATGTTTTTATTGAACCCACCGGGGCGTTTTTCTGTGCTAAAACTTGCTTTTATTGTGCCGGTTTTGCCAGGCAGCACAGGTTCTTTAGACCATGATGGTGTAGTACAACCACAGGAAGCATTTACAGATTGCAGATTGATCGGTTCTTTACCTGTATTTTTAAATTTAAACTCATATTCAGCCGCGGGCCCTTCCGGAACTGTACCAAAATCATGCATCTCATGCTCAAAAGCCATATTTTCAACTGTTAAAGTTGTAGTTGCGCCCTGGGCATTATTATTCCCCGCATTTAATGATACAGGTACCGATACTGAGGTTGAGGTCACAGTTGCAGGTTTTGCGTGATTATGTCCATCATGGTCACTGTGCTGTGCTATTGCTGCACCAGTAGAGAATATGGTAACTCCCATTAATAGTAAAAACTTTTTCATCTTTTATGCTTTAATGTTTGGTTTACTGAATACAAATATAATGCCTAAGACAGCAAATAAAAGCTTAGAGGTTTGTTAATCCACTGTTATAATCTGCCTTATTTTTGTGCAACTGCAATTTAACTTTTATATAGGAAATATCCATAAAAACTGAACTGTGTTTGAAAATGACATAAAAAAGGCTGTAGCGGCTATTTTAAATAGTGGTGTTGTGCTTTACCCTACTGATACCGTATGGGGACTGGGTTGTGATGCCCTAAATGAGACAGCGGTAAATAAGGTTTTCACAATAAAAAACAGGCCAAAGGAAAAGAGCCTGATAGTATTACTTGCAGACGCCAGGGATATTTTACAGTATGTGGCTGCCCCCCACCCTGATATCATTGATATAGTGCAATCCTTTACAACTCCCACTACAGTGATATACCAGCACGCCCTGGGATTTCCTGACAATGTTGTGCATGACGACGGAAGCGTAGGAATCAGAGTAACATCAGACGCATTTTGTAAAGCCCTGATAAAAAGGCTGGGCAAACCCCTTATATCTACATCTGCCAACCTGAGTGGAGCGCCAACTGCCCGGCTCTTTGCGGAAATAGATGCGCGTATAATAAACGCTGTAGATTATGTTGTAGAATACCGGCAGACAGACATGACTGCCGTACAACCCTCCAGGATAGTTACCATTAATGATGATGGGAGCCTTAATATTATTAGAGGGTAATTTTTAAAAAGCTGATTAGATTTGCGCAATGGAGATACCCTGTACAGCAGATGAAGAACAACTATTTTCAAGTATAGCACAGGTAGCTGAAGATACCAATACGCCTTGCTATATAGTTGGTGGATTCGTACGCGACAAGTTACTGGGGCGGCCTACTAAAGATATAGATTTTGTATGCCTTGGCAGTGGAATAGATATGGCACAAAATGTGGCGCATTCTTTAAAGGGGCGGCCCAAGGTAAATTTTTTCAAGAATTTTGGCACAGCACAATTCCGTTACAGGGATTTTGATATAGAATTTGTAGGTGCACGCAGGGAATCTTATACGCACGATTCCCGTAAACCACTTGTAGAAGAAGGCAGTCTTGCAGATGACCAGAACCGCAGAGATTTCACCATCAATGCAATGGCCATCAGCCTTAACAAAGCTGATTATGGCCAACTTGTTGACCCCTTTGGTGGTGTTGCCGATCTGGAAGCAAAAATAATACGTACACCACTTGACCCTGACATTACCTTCAGCGACGACCCTTTGCGCATGATGCGTTGCATACGTTTTGCCACACAGTTAGGCTTTAACATACACCCCGATGCATTTGAGGCTATATCAAGGAATAAAGAACGTATAAAGATAATTTCTCACGAACGCATTACAGACGAGTTGAATAAAATAATGGCTACGTCTAAACCCTCCGTTGGTTTCGACCTGCTGTACCGTTGTGAATTACTACATGTATTTTTCCCGCAGCTGGTAGCGCTGGCAGGCGTAGAATATGTTGATGGTAAAGGCCATAAAGACAACTTCTACCATACGCTGCAGGTGTTGGATAATGTATGCGACCGGAGTGATAACCTATGGCTGCGCTGGGCAGCATTATTGCACGATATAGGCAAACCGGCTACTAAACGTTTTGAAAAAGGCCATGGATGGACATTTCACGGGCACGATGCTGTAGGAGAACGGATGACCTACAAGATATTCAGGCAGATGAAACTGCCGCAAAATGAAAAGATGAAATATGTAGCCAAGCTGGTAGCGCTACACCTGCGTCCTATTGGCCTGTCAAAAGAAGACATAACAGACTCTGCTATGCGCAGGCTGTTGTTTGATGCCGGCGAAGACCTGGAAGACCTGATGATACTATGTGAAAGCGACATTACATCAAAAAACAAACAGAAAGTAAAACGCTTTCTTGAGAACTTTGAAGCCGTACGTCAGCGCCTGAAAGAAGTTGAAGAAAACGACCGTATGCGCAATTGGCAGCCGCCGATAGATGGTGCTGAAATAATGGAAATATTTAACCTGCCCCCATCGCGCGAGGTAGGCAGTCTTAAAACTGCCATACGCGAAGCCATACTGGATAATGTGATTGATAACACAAGAGAAGCTGCCTACGAATACCTGATACAGAAAGCCGGGGAAATGGGGCTCTCCCCGGTAATAAAATAATACATTATTATAAATACCGCAGTATCTGCTGTTGTGCTGCAAGTAATTCAGCCTCGGCAACTTTCAGTTTCGGACGTGTAAAATTCAGGTCGTCGGCGGTATTGATAGGCAACAGGTGCATGTGGGCATGTGGCACTTCCAGACCTACCACACTTATACCGCACCGCTTGCAATCAAATGCCTGCTCTATAGCTTTAGCTATGGGTTGAGCAAATACGAGCCACTGAGCAAGTATCTCTTTATGTGCATCAAAAATTTTATCTACTTCTTTTTTTGGCACCACCAGTACATGGCCCGTCACCAAAGGAAAAACATCCAGGAAAGCGTAAAAATTATCATCTTCAGCTATCTTGTATGATGGAATCTCACCCGTGATAATTTTTGAGAAGAGGCTGGCCATAATTAAATAGAGATATTTTCTATTTTAAACTTCAGCACGCCACCGGGTGTAACCACCTCCGCTATCTCACCAATTGCTTTGCCCAGCACCCCTTTACCTATGGGAGAGGTGACAGATATTTTTTTAGCTTTAAGGTCAGCTTCCTGTTCAGAAACAATCTGGTACTCCATGCTTTTTTTTGTATCCAGGTTCAGTACAGTTACTTTACTTAGTATAGATACTTTGCTGATGTCAATATCTTTGGCATCAATCACCCTTGCAGTAGCCACAACAGCCTCAAGCCTGGCAATTTTTGCCTCATGGTGGCCTTGTGCTTCCTTGGCTGCATCATACTCGGCATTCTCTTTTAAGTCGCCTTTTTCTCTTGCTTCGGCTATCTGCCTTGCTATTTCAGCCCTACCTGTTGTTCTGAGTTTATTCAACTCATCCTTCATCTGGTCTAGCGTTTCCTGTGTTACATAGTTCAGTCCTGACATGCTCAAATCTGTTTTCAAGTTTGAAAAAAATACAACGCTCCTGTAATACAGAAGCGTTGCAGATAACTAAAATTACGATTTTTTTATTTAGCGCATAATACGCAAAGAAATTGTGTGTATTCCATTATTGGGTCTTTTTGTTGACCTGAAGGAATAATCCAATGCCATTTTAGGGCCGCTTTCCGCAATCCTGAATTGTACAGTAGCACCTGCACAAAGGCCTGTGTAAAAAGTAGTACTTAAAGCCTGGTCACCAATTTTGTTTTCGTACCTGTAACCAGCACGTAGCATAATTGTTTCCTGGAAACCATATTCCAATGCAGCACCGATATAGTCATTATTGAATGAATTGGAAGTAAAGTTGGCCATAGTAGTAAGCCTGTGTTTAGGCGTAGTTTCTTCTGTACTTTGCGCTTCTTCTGTACTCACTCTGTTCTCATCCAGGTAGAAGTCATAAGAAATACCCAGGTTCAGGTACGTAGGCATCTCAAATTGTTCTGAAGGTATCTGTCTGTTTATCGTGTAAGACTCGTCTTCAGGTGCTTCCGTGTTAATTGAAAAACCGCTACCAGTGTATCTCATGCCGGTACCGATATTGCGCAATGTAATACCAAAGTGGAAATTATCCCTGGTACCGGTAACATACTGGATACCTGCTTCAAACACTGTACCAGTTGCTTTGGCATCAGGTATCTGTTCTGAAACAAATGTAGCCGCAGCACCTGCAGATATATTCTGGGAGAATGATTTGGAATAACCTACCATTACGTTAAAAAACTGTGGATTGTAGGTACCAATACCTCCCTCGGGATTATTATAGTCTGTAATAGGTATTTCGCCAAAACTCATAGACATAATATTAGCTCCTATTACACCAATATTACCCAAATTCTGCGCAAAGCCAAGATTACTAATACCTATGCCCGAACCACTCAGGTACATAGAATGAGAGAAGCCTACTTCAGTTTTATTAATATTCGCCAGGCCGGCTATGTTTGTCTTCATAGCGTCCAATCCTTTCACATAAGATGTGTTCATTCCAAAAACGCCTGTGCTTTGCCCCCAGGGGTTTATCAACAACTGGGTTGCACCTGCCTGTCCTGAACGGTCTTTATTTCCCGCAAAACCAGCCACTGACATGCCCATAGCACAAACCATCATTGCAGCTTTGGTATAATACTTTCTCATAATTCGCAGTATAAATATTTTATTGAAAGGAGAGAAGCAGGAACTTCTCTCCCTAATAATTTAAGATTAATAGTTTGTAATATCTATCGGACGCATTGCACCAAACCAGCGGATTACTTTTTCGCCTATACCTTCTGCATTAACATGCATCAGGTACATGCCACTCGCAATAGGCAGACCTTTGGCATTGCGTATATCCCAGTCTATATAAGAAACATTCGCATTGTCTTTATCCAGTTTGCGTATCAGGGTGCCATCCAGTGAGTAAATGCTCACGGTTGCTCTGGCCGGCAGGTTAATGATCTTAACACGTGTATCATACCTGTTCAGTTCATATCCGTTATAGCCATAATAAGGGTTAGGCACGGTGTGTATCCTGTCCATTAATGCATCCTTGTCAGCATTTGGATTATCACCCAGCTTAACCGGTGCCATATCACCCATAGAGAAGTAATACAATGGATAAGCATTGTTTCTTAAGGTACCGTTATTTAGCGCAGCCGTGTTATAGGTAGTATAAGGACGGGATACCCTGAACTGTAACCGTACATCGTTTGGTATCAACCCTTCTGAAAGAGGCTTGAACTTCGAATTTGTAAATGGATTCAGTAGTGGTACACCCACCCATGCAAACTTATCAAACCTGGCTGTTTTCTCAAACGGACTTGTACTTGTAAAGGCTTTTATGAATGTACGGCTTGAGTCATACCTGCTGTTCTGCACATATATGGTATGTTTACCACCAAATACTACGTTGGCTCTTGAAGACCCGTCATCTGTAGGGAACGAAAAAGCTTCGCTGCTTGGGTTCCATATCATATCGTTACCATTATGAGCCTTCAACCATGAGTCTTCGCCAAAATACATATTCAATCGCTCACCTGTCTCCAGGTTAATGGCATAACCGGGGAACCATGAAAAACCTGTATCACCGGGTATAGTAGAATAAACAGGGCGTCCATTCTCATCCCACTCTTTATTCCAGCTTGGGTGCGAGCGCGGATTTCCTTTTAGCGTATTACCTTCTGCAAGCGCAGCATCATCATTCATTTCAAAAACTATACACCTTGTCCATTTAGACATATCACTGGTCATAACAACATCTACACTTGGCAATTCGCTAAGGTTTGCGTTGTTTCCGGGAAACGCTACACCAAAGCCACATTCTGAACGATTCTCATCGCTAGCCAGTGCATATGGTGCCCATGTACCAACGGTTGTAGAATACCTGTCCAGCAAATCCTCATAATACTGTCCTACTGTATCACCCTTAACATCATTGAAGTCACACAGGCTGGATGTGTCATTAGCATTATTACCTGCACGTATCCAGTTTGCGAAAGAATTGGTTTCCTCATCATTAACACCGGCAAGCCAGGGGTTAGAAGGGTCAGAGAAAATTATATCACTCTTTATCAAACCATTATTATATCTATGGGGACTATCTACCGGCCTTACAGCTTGCTCAGCCTCTATAGATATACCATATTCCTCCAATATTTGTTCGTATTTACCATTCAGGTTCCTTTCGCTATAAATAGTGTCATTTGTAGAAAGGTTTACCAGCGTCCATGTACCAAAGCTATCCTTTATTCCTTTTGTAACCTCACTATTCAACGGCCCATTCATTTGCAACTCGAAATCGTAAGGTTTTATCTGCAATGGATCTATCACTTTGATATTAACGGGGCCTTTACCACCTTTATATACAGGATAGATAGACTGGTGAATTTTACCCCCTGCTACGTCAATACCATTAACGGCTTCCATTTCAGATTCTTCAGTCAGTTCCAAGTCGTTTCTTCCGTTACCGGTGCCTTCAATACGGGTAATTTTCACACCATCACCAAAGTCTGCATTCAAAACCGTACCCATGTCACCATTAGCCGGATTAGGAGAACCAATCACTACCTCTATAGCAGTACCACCCGCTCCTTTAGAACTTTCAAGATAAGCCAGGTCCTGCGTAGAATCTGCCCCTCTCGGGTTAAATGGTGCAAAATTATTATAAGCATAAGCAACAGCTACAAAATAGTAATTTTTATAGTTTACAAGCCTTTTGTCTTCACCTTTTGCAAACGCATCACTTGTTATCTCAAAACTATGTTTAATACCGCTGTCAGCTCCAATTACTTTCACCACAGGAACAAAAGTAGAATCACTTAAATCAGTTACGGCGTCGTAATTAACAATGCGTGTGATACCATTTTGCTTATCAACCTGGAAGATTTCTATAGCCAGCTCAGGATTGACAGTACCATTTTCCTGAAAAATGTTAGCCGGTGTTACAAACCTGTCTTTCAACTGGAATACCCTGTAACCTTCAAAAACATATAGGGAATCTGCCCCACCATACCTTGCTGCTTTGTTAGAAACCGCACGGAACTTTTGTTGTGACAGATCTGAACCATACCTTTCCTGATAGTTATTGCTAAGCTCATCATTTGTCAGGTAGAAAATCAGTTTGCGATCTAACGCACGTGTTACCATACGTGGTGCTTCAGGGCCTTCTATAGTTTTAAAGTTGTTATCAAACAGCCCTTGCGCGACATCATCTGCCACACGTATTTTCCTGAAAGAAGTATTAGGACAACCGCCCGCGTCTGCAACCCACACCGCACCAATAGTAATATCGTTAACCACACCGGGCTCTAACTTGAACGCACCCGCGGAGTGTACGAAACGCCTGTCCCCAACCGGGTTGTTACAGGTACACTCAGACCATTCAGACCTGTTTCCCGGATCGCCGAAGAATATATAAGGTGTCAGCGGCCCTTCGCTATAACCTTTTGATGGGGTATTTGGGCCTTTAAAGTCGTTAGAAAAACGTTGCCCGTTACGGATAGACCCCGTCATATAGTTGTATATCTCTATACCATTGTTAGGGTTACCAATAACCGAATTGTCGTTATTATAATAGGTAAAGGCTGACATGCCTAAGGTATCAAGAACGATAGTGCCGCCAACGTTTGTCCGTTTTACGGGTCCTTTAAAGAAGTCAACACCCACCATAGGCACACGGTCTCCATAGCTGTTTACCTGGCCCTGGCCATCTACGCTGGTACCTTGATATAATATGCCTAAATCACGGCTTGTGTCACAACCTATGTAGTCATCGTTATAGTAACCAAGGTCAGCGTCCGTCCAGGTAGCAATATATGTGCTGTCAAGTGTAAGACTTCCCCTGTTTATAACACGGAAATTGTAAAAGGTAGCATCATTCAGGTAATCTTTAGTAGCGTAAGCAAAAGCACTTGCCTGTACCTCTATACCTATACCTTCAGTTTTAGACTGTTGTTTAACATTTCCTTTATCATTATATACCCACCATATAAACTGGTCGCCCACTATATCCGGATAATCACCATCAAGGGGTTCATATATACCGTTATCGTTTACATCCACGAAAGGAGCATACTGAACTCCTGTACGCAATAGTAGCCCGTTCCCATTGCGGCCTACAGCCCTTGCATTGCCTGCAGCGGGCCATTGTAATATTGCTTCAAATTCGGTATCTCCTTCAGCTGCTGCCGGAGATGCTAATGCACGGAATTTAGTAATAGTTTCCCGGCTTATCTTCCAGAAACGGTCCCATTCAGAACAATCAGTCTCTGTTATTTCAGCCTGTTCGTCCAACGGGCCAGGCCAGTAGTCATTACCGGTCTGGCGGTATGTCTGCGCCGCCACTTTAAGCTGCTTTTGCTCATCCCGGCCACCAATCCATACAGAACCGGCAAATAAAGAGTTCTTACGTGACCCTTTTGGTACTTCATAACGTGCTTCAGCAGTACCATTATCCCACCACATATCACCACCGGTCATCAATCTTGCCCTTACGTTGTTTATGTCCAGGTCAATAGATGCTTCCGCTGCCTTACAGCTGGCAGTTGTTTTCAATTGCCCTATCTTCTTCTGGCCGGGCACTACTCCTTGCTTATTAACATCAGGTCGAGCAATCGCCTGCGTTGTTAACGCAAAACTACCGGAGAGCAGTAACAGCTTTATTTTATTATTCATCCGTATCATAACTTATTGAAGTTATTATTCTGAAAATTATTTCTACTTAAAAATTAAAGTTCAAGCCCAGGTTTATCCTCCTTGGCAGGTTCAACCTGTCATTACCTATACCTAACAAGTTCGCAGAATAGAGGTCAACAAAAGACTGCGCATTGTATTGATTCCTTGAAGTTTGCACACCTTGTGGATGTGTCAGGTAACCATCATCATCAGGCCTGCCGGTATAGCCATCAACTTCAATAATATCACGTGTGTTCAACAAATTCGTTATCAAAACATATGCATTTACATATAACTGCCTTGTAGGCTTAGTAACCTCTTTATTCTTTTTACCGAAATTTAGGTTAAAATCTTTATCCAACTTAAGATCGATCATAAAGTGCCATGGCAACCTTGCACCATTAACCTGTCCATCCACTGTATTGGCAACACTCCTCGGGAAGCTGTATTTAGTATAGGGCTCACCGCTTCTTGTCCTGAATATAAAGTTGGCACCTGCCTGCTCCAGGATATGTTTATTGCCAACCATTGGGCCTTTGCCTTTTGCATACCTATAGTCAAGTGTAGTAACTATATTATGCCTTACGTCCAAATTCAACGGGAAAACGGTACGTATATTGGGCAAACCGGCACTGATAAAGCCTGACAATAAACCAGGAGCACTTGGATTACCTGCGCTGGCTATGCCTGACTGCGTTCTATCACCTGTACCATTAGCAAACTGTAAGGTATAAGCTACATCTAATCTCAGATTACCTGTGCGGCGCATATCATAACGTACTGTCATACCCTTGGTTGTAGAGAAGTCACGGTTGCCATACGTATAATACGTGGTAGGATAAGCATATAAATAAGGCCTAACTTGTATCATATCCTTACGTTCCCTGTAAAAACCACTAATGGTCAAGGCGCTTGACTCGCTGATTTTTTGTTTGAAACCCAGCTCATAGTCAAAACTTTTTTCAGGTTTCAAATCGGGATTATTTATCAAACCACCCTGGTTAGCCGTCAGGAAATAATAATCAGATGGGGAAGTAAAGACATTTGACTTCGGCCTTTGTACTATTACATCATAGTGAGCATAGAACATAGCCTCGTCAGATATGGGGAAGTTGAACAAAATACGCGGCATCACATTTATTTGTGGCTTGTAGTCTGTAAATGAACTGTTCGGGTCGAATGTACTATCAGTAATACGCACCTTGCTGTTGACCAGGTATGGCTGAGGGTCACGGCCACCGCTATATTGGGTAAGCGACCTCGGGTCTTCTACAACACGTCCGTAAGGGTCGTACCATGTATCGCCATCCCTATAGCCAATTACGGAAGGCGCAGCAGATTCATTGTTATTTACATAAACCACATAATCATCTCCTATATTAGAAGGGGTTACACCACCTTCTGTAAACGTATTTTTCACTCGTGGATTACCAAATTCATCTATTAGCTGGCGTGAATCAGCCAGTGTATTCACTTCGTACAGAGAATAAGGGTCTTTCAGAACTTTTGTATTAGCGTCAAAACGTTCTACCCTCAAACCTATGTTAAAGTTGATATCTTTAAATTGGAATTTATCCAGAATATAACCTGCAATATAGTTAGGGCGGAAAGAACCTATATCACGGGTATAGTTCCCATTAGCATCTTTTTTAGTAAAAAAGTCATTGAAGTTTACCTGGCCACGCTGACGGTTGCCTTTATAATCATATCCTCTGTAGGCTACATATGGATTACCTGTATTTAACAATTCATCGGCAGAAAACATATCTACTGAAAATTCAGATGGATCCAGCATATCTACAGCAATATAATCCGTAGCGCTTTTACCTAATTTCGCTCTGAGGTTTCTGTCAAAATTACTTTGCGTACCCATAGCTTCTCTCGCGTATACAATTGTATCAGCATTATTCCATGACATACCGCTTCTATCAAACTCTTCCGGCGTATATTCTTTACCATCCACTATGAATATTGGCTTTTGAGGATTTAGACCAATATGTGTATTGGTTAATTGGCGCATGTACTGCCATAAGCCACCCGTAGTACCAGCACCATTTATAGCGTAACTACTTTCTGAGCGCTGCTGGTAATATAACCCAAATTCTATTGCATGGCGTGTTTTGCCGGGCTGCAGGTCGAAAGACGCATCTACGGAAACGCTATATTGCTGTATATCAACTTTATTAAATCCAATATTTGATTGGCCTGTTGTAGTATACAAACCATAAATAGTTTGAGGCATCTGGCCATTCACCAATGAGTTACGAGCAATTATTGTTTGTTCGTTACCAGGAGAAGCTCCCTCTAAGTCCCTGAAATACTGGCTGGTATAGTTAGCCAGTAATGGGTTTAGCTCAGAACGCTCGTAGGTAGTCTGCACTGCAGCACGGTCAACAACAAGTCTCGTACCAAAACGGTTTGTTAAACTATCATAGCCTGGTACATATATCGGTATATATTCAGTATTAAACTTACCTACATAGCCATATTTGAAAATATCCTCTTTATGTTGCTCATGTTCAATTTTTTGATAGTCAATCTGGTAGTCTGCCTGTATTGTATAAAATGCATTGGAGATAATAGGCTTAGTTATAGCCTCTCCATCCGCTGTAGTAGTAGGTGCTCTCTTAAAACTTTGCTGCAACCTAAGAAACCCCCTGCCTGTATAGTTGTAAAAGTCAGCTATTTCGTCAGCAGAAAACAGTGTCCAGGCCCTATTGTAGTTTTTCTGTTTTGAATAGTTAAAGCTACCACCTGCACTCAGGTTCACATTTTCGTCTAATTGAAAGTCAAGCCTGCCATTAATTCTGCCTTCAAATATCTGGGCATTCTGCCTTTGTTTTGTAATATATAAATCGTCACCCGTTACAGTCTCTGCCCTGTTCCTGTATATTGGAATACCAGATTGGTTAGGAACTGATACTAACGGATTTTGCCTGATATCATCCAGCACTTCCTCTTTTACAGCGTAGTTGCCATGATATTCGGGTCTCCTATCCTTATCATACCATACGTCACCCGCCAGGAAGAAACCTACGACCGGTTTTTTGTTCACACTATCTATTCTCTTACTAAACAGGGGCCCTGATAACGTAAAGTTCCCAAGGTTGTGACCAAAACCGTCCACTGATTTTTCCAGGAGCACACTACCTCTCAGTTTGTCTGTCACACCTTTGGTAGTTATAGTTACCACCCCACCCAAGGCGTCACCATATTTTGCAGGCAAACCGGATGTTATTACCTGCATCTGGTCTATTGAACCCTGTGACAGATTAATACCCCTGTCGCTGTAAACCTGCACACCGTCTATAATGTATAATGTACCATTCGAACGGCCACCACCTATGCTAACGGCTCCACCGTCTGTTTGAGAGTAGGCACCGGCAGAAGTTGATACCATACTTGTGGTATTACGTGTAGCCATCTGTTCCAGTTCTTCAGAGGTTTTGGTAGTAGTACCACCACCTTCAAATTTATCTATCAGCGGTACTTTATACTCTATGATTACTACCTCATCCAGATCTGTAGATGCACGCTGTAACTTAGTATTTACTTCGGTTGGCTTATCCGGAGATACAATTACATTGGTTGTCTGGCTTTCTTTATAACTCAAGGATTTAACCCTGATATCATAACGGCCAGGTGCCAATGGCTTGATTACATATTTACCATCAAAATCAGTAGGGGCTCCACCTTTAACAACTCCTCCCTGCACGGCTTCAACAACCGCATTAATCAGGGGTTCGTTATTTTCGTCCAGAACAGTACCCTGTATAGAACCACTAGTACCCTGGGCAAATGCCTGGCCGGAAACCGCCGTAATAAACAACACTATTAAAAAGCGTAGTAAACTTGTCATATCCTGCATTAATAAATTATTAACCAAATGAACGGTAAAGATAAAAATCTTTGTTAAAAGTAGAACGTAGAAATTTAATTTTTGTCAGTTTTCTGTTTGTTTTAGTTATATTATTTCTTAAAGAGATACATCTTACTGCGGCATGACAATTCTGTCCAGCAAAATCTTGCTCATCTTATATAAAGCCTCATTGCTATATCCTGCAATATGCGGTGTAATTATTGCCTGTGGCATATTTGATATTTTATGCAGGTAATCTTTCATCGTTTCACTCATCACATCAAAAGGCTCTTCTTCCCATACATCAAGGCATACACCTGATATTTTGCTACTCATTAAGCCATCAAACACCGCCTTTGTATCTACTATCCTGCCCCGTGAAGTATTGATTAATACAAAAGGCTTTTTCATACTATCTACAAACCAATTATTAAAATAATGTACTGTATCTTCTTGTAACGGAACATGAAAACTTACAATATCTGCATGCTCAAAAATGGTTTCGATACCATCACATTTAGTTATATGTTCAGAAAAAAATTGTGTTTTATACTTGTCAAATGCCAATATTTCAACATCAAAGCCTTTCAGTTTGTGTGCAAAGGCATTCCCTGTGTTACCAAAACCGATAATTCCGATAGTTTTACCATCCAGTTCCACACCCCTGTTTTCATCCCTTAACCAGATGCCTTGCTTTACTTCATTGCAGCTTTTTACCAGCTTTTTATTCAATGCCAGCAACATACCCAGGGCATGCTCTGCCACTGCGTTCCGGTTCCCTTCAGGGCTGCTATAGCAGGCGATACTCCTTGCCAAAGCATAATCAAGGTCTATTACCTCCATACCACTACCCATACGGCCTATCCATTGCAAATCAGGAGCGGCGTCTATCATTGTTTTATCTATTTGCAGCCTTGTAGATGTAACAATACCTACGCAATCTGCTACAAGAGCCATACCCAACTCCTGTGTTATTTTTTCATGCACCTTACAGCTATAACCTGCTGCATGCAGGCCTTGCACCAATACCGGGTGTACCGGGGCAGCTATTAATACCTTTTTGTTCATGAATAATATTGCTTGTGTAGCCTTACAAAATCTGCAACAGATAGCTGTTCTGCACGTTTATCCATTATCGGGTCTGCCAGGGCTTCCGGGGTAAGCAACGATTTTAAAGAATTACGCAATGTTTTTCGCCTGTGACCAAAGGCTGCTTTTACCAATATGATGAATTTGCGTTTATCTGCAATATCGTGCGGGTTGTGTATGTTGACAAACTTCAATACCCCGCTCTTTACTTTTGGCGGAGGTGTAAAGCAGTTTTCGTGTACGTCAAACAAATATTCAATACTAAAAAATGCCTGCATCAGTACACTCAGTATGCCATAAACCTTACTACCCGGGCCGGAACTCACCCTTAGTGCAACTTCTTTCTGAAACATACCTACCACCTCATCTACGTGCTCTTCCCATTCCAGCACCTTGAACAGTATAGGCGACGATATATTATAGGGGAAGTTACCTATTACACTGAAATTGCCCTCGAATGGCTTCTCAGCCTTTAATATGTCCTTCAGGATGATTTTACCTTTCAAGGCGGGATAGGTTTTATAGAGGTACTCCACCTTCTCCTCATCTACTTCTATAGCCTTATAATCGAAATTTTTATTCTGGATAAGGTATTTGGTGATTGCACCACCGCCAGGGCCTATTTCCAGCAGCTGCATTGGCTTTTCTGCCGGCATTTGTGCCACTATTTTCATGCAGATGTTTTCATCATGCAGGAAATGCTGACCCAGGCTTTTTTTCAGAATATATGGCTGCTTCACTATAGTATATGAGATTATGGCAATATTATAACCGCCGCTACTAATAAAAGGTAAAGTTAGGTTTAAACTTGGCAACCTATTACCTTGCGGGTTAACTTTGCACAACAATAATTTTTATCAGGCAGATGAAATTCAGTATAATTCAGAAGGAGACGAAGGCACACCAACTTTTTATTATAGACAATGCAGATGATCTGAAGCAGGTAACCATACTTGACAAAAGCGAAGTGGATTATGCAAAAAAAGCCTTTAAGGAAAAACAATCGCTGGTAACCATCAACCAATATAATCGTTTTGTATTTATCTATATACCTGAGGCTAAAAATACTGAATCGCAACTTTTTGAAAGCATACGTGTAACCGGGGCCAATGTACAGGCACTGGCTGAGAAATATAAAATAGCCTCATTATCAATAGCCAATCTCTCAAAACAAGCCCAGGCAGCATACCTGCTGGCGGAAGGCATAGCGCTTGCCGCATACCAGTTTTTAAAATACCGTACCAATGCAGGTACACTGGTTAACAACCTGCACACTATATCATTTACACAAAAATCAATAACATTAAAAGAAGTACAGCAACTAACTACAACAATAGAGGCTGTAACGCGTGCTCGAAACCTGGTAAATGAACCACTGAACTACCTGAGCGCCGTACAATTGGCAAAAGAGATAGCAACTATTGGCAAAGAGGCGGGGTTTAAAGTAACCACATTGCACAAAGCAGCTATAGTAAAAGAGAAGATGGGAGGTATCCTATCTGTAAATATGGGTAGCAAACAGCCGCCTACGTTTACCATTATGGAGTATAAGCCCAAAAAAGCACTGAACAAGAGACCCATAGTGCTGGTAGGTAAGGGCGTGGTATATGACACCGGCGGGCTTTCATTAAAACCTACAGCCAACAGCATGGACAGGATGAAAAGCGATATGAGTGGCTCTGCACTGGTGACAGGTGCTATGTACGCGGTGAGTAAAATGCAGCTACCACTACATGTAATAGCTTTAGTACCGGCTACTGACAACAGGCCGGGTGAAGATGCATATGTACCTGGTGATGTCATTACCATGTACAGTGGTACAACTGTAGAGGTATTGAATACAGATGCTGAAGGCAGATTGCTTTTGGGCGATACATTGCATTGGGCAAAACGTTATGATCCGGAGCTGGTACTAGACTTCGCAACACTCACCGGTTCGGCAGCAGTAGCTGTTGGGCCGCATGGTATAGTATGCATGGGCACAGCCGGCGATGAGGTAAAAAAATCTTTTACTGAAAGTGGTTACAGGCAATATGAAAGACTGGTGGAATACCCGCTATGGGAGGAGTATGGCAAAAAGCTGAAATCTGACATAGCCGATCTGAAAAATATTGGTGATAGCAATGGCGGTGCGATATCTGCAGGTAAGTTCCTGGAACATTTTACATCTTACCCCTGGATGCACTTTGATATAGCAGGTGTTTCTTTTGCTACTTCTAAAACAGGATATTTGCCTAGTGGCGGAACAGGTTATGGCATACGTATGCTACTGGACTTCCTGCTACACTATGGTAAAAAATAATTTATTAACAATAATATAGATAAGGTATAAAAATGCAAACCAAATCAGAAAAACCCGTAATAGGCATAACCATCGGCGACCTGAATGGCATAGGCCCGGAAATTATTGTTAAAACACTGGCAGACAACCGTATTACGGAGTTATGTACACCGGTGATATTCTCGTCGAACAAAGTAATTAACTATTATAAACGGGTGAGCGAAGAACAGCCCCTTACCTTCTTCAGCACAAAAGACCTGAATAACCTGAACCATAAACAGATAAATGTTTTTAACTGCTGGGAAGAAGAAGTGCCGATACAACCCGGCGTGCTTACAGAACAAGCGGGAAAATATGCAATACGCTCGCTGATGGTGGCCGCCCAATGCCTGAAAGATGGTCAACTGGATGCACTGGTAACAGCACCATTGCACAAGGCCAACACACAAGTGCCTGATTTCCCCTACACAGGACATACACCTTTTCTTAAAGATAAATTTGGTGCCAAGGATGTCTTAATGCTGCTGTACCATAACAACCTGCGGGTAGCACTGGCTACAGAGCATATTCCTGTATCAAAAATAGCGGCAAGTATTACCAAAGAAGCATTGATATCCAAGCTCAATTTGCTGAAAGATACGCTACTGAAAGACTTTGGCATATTGAAACCCAAAATAGCAGTGCTGGGACTAAACCCCCATGCCGGCGACAACGGTGCAATAGGTGATGAGGATAAAAACATCATTACCCCGCTGATAGAAAACATGCAGCAAATGGGTAGCCTTGTTTACGGGCCGTTTGCAGCAGATGCTTTCTTTGCCCGTAGCAGCTACACAGAGTTCGACGCTGTATTGGCTATGTATCACGACCAGGGGCTGGTAGCATTTAAAACACTGGCGCAGGGTATGGGTGTGAATTATACTGCAGGCTTGCCTATAGTGCGCACATCGCCCGACCATGGTACTGCTTTTGATATAGCTGGCAAGAACATTGCTGATGAATCGTCTTTCAGGGAAGCATTGTTCCAGGCAATAGATATTTTGCGCCAGCGCGAAGAATATGCTGCCAACACTGCTAATCCACTGGTGAGAACAGTAGAAGAAAGAAGCGGCAGAAGAGAAGACAAGGTGGTGTAAATCACCCCCTTATTATAAAAGGATTATTTTTGCACAAATGATATACCATATAGTTGTTGGCGATATGGCGGCACAGCCTTTACTGGAAGCCGTGAATATGGAGCCTTCTATGGAAGGACAGGTATTGGCACTGAAAGATATTCTGCACGTTGGCCCTATAAAAAAAGCCCAGGGCCAATCTTTCAGCCAGTTGAGAACAGAGTTCTGGAAAGAAGTAGTGAATGATGAAAAGCAGGAGGTAGTTGTAAACGACCTGGAACGCTTGCTGGAAATAACTACGCAGCTCAATAACAATCCTGATGATGTAGTTTGGCTATGGATGGCACCCTGGCCGGCAGATGTCTGCGCATATTACTGGATGCTGAACTATATGGCTAAACACCTGGAGCGCTTTTACGTGCTGAACCTGGGTGGCTTACCTTTTTTAAACGAAGAAGGCAAGGTGTATTACCCGCAGAATATGAGTGAAATTTTACCAAAGGAGCTGGTAAAGGCCAGAAAGCTGGCACGCTTGGTAACGCCTGCTGAACTGGAGGTAGATGGGGAAGAGTGGCTGAACATGACCGCAGAAAACGCAGGTATGCGCCTGCTGGAAGGTGGCAAGAAGCTATATACACGCGATGAGTCTTTTTACGACGAGAAATTGCTCAGCTTCTGCTCTCACCAGTTTCAAAAAGGGCATCGCATCGTCAACCAGGTTATCAGTAAACTAAGTGTGCCTACCGGCGATATGTACCTGGGCTGGCGCCTGCGCAAACTGGTGCAGAACGAAACACTGCTGGCCGAGGGCGACATTAATAAGACCTTGCGCGATTTCAGCGTGAAACTGCCTGGCGGCAGCGCTACGGAGCAACCTGTTTCAGAAACATCTGAAAACGCGGAAGCATGATAAAGGTTACGCCCATAGTACCTGCTGGTAGCGATGAAAGAGGCTATACAGCAGAATTTCAGCAGGAACGTACAGGCACACACCTCGTTGTTTTCCGCAAGGCAGGCACCGTCAGTGGCAGGCATTATCATAAAGGATTGTCTGATACAAAGAATCCCGAGGTACTGGTACTGATGAGTGGTACCTGCACCTTCAACTGGAAACATATTGACGATAACAGCGTACAAACGGCACGATACACTGGACCTGTTCATTTTGAAATTCCACCGTTGGTATGGCACGAAATAATACCGGATACAGATTGCACCTTTATAGAACAGAACTCCATTGCAGAGCACGCAGCAGACACCTTTCGCCTGTAACTAATTAACCATTGTATGGCATTTGAAATACCACTGGCAGAACAGAAAGTAAAACCACACCAGGTTACAGCATTGCACCTTGTTGCAGGTTTCGCTTTCTTTGCCTTCAGCGCACTGGGATTGCTGATAAACAATACAGTAATGACCCTGCCTGATTCTGCACCTATAGCACAGCAAGAGGCTACCATACATATTTTTGACTCCATTGATACTGCGTTAAGCGTAACAATGGGCATAAGCATCATTATTTTATTTGCAGCCCTGTTTCGGAACAAATGGCTGAGACAGCCAAAAGTGAATAAATTATTCCGGGTAGGAGAAATGTTAACCGCCGGCACTATAGCTATTTATATGCTGACCATACAATACAATGTACCTGCAGGTTTATTTGGCATACTGGCAATTACCATCATTTTTTCCCTCTTCTGGGAAACAGGCAAAAACACCAACATTACAGTTACTTTCAATGAAAATGGCATAAAACTTCCTGTTACTTCGCGTCGCAGGCATATTAACTGGGACGAAACAGAAAAGATACTTTTAAGGCATGGCACTGTTACCATCAATTGTGTAGACAACCGCATGTACCAATGGGTGGCGGCGCAACACAATATTGACAGCGAGATATTTGAAGCCTATTGTGATGCACATATTGAGGCTGCAAAACATAAAAGGAATAAAGACTGGTAAAATTTATTTCACCAGCGCACCTTCCAGTTCCAGCACTTTGGTTTCATTTACTTTCAGGTTGTAAATAGCAGTATAGTACCGTACCATAGATAGTACATAGCTGTTTTCCGCCTCGCGGGTTTCCAGCGTTGTAGATATGCCTGCTTTGAAGAGTTCTTTCTGTATCATCAGGTTCTCTTCTGCAACTACAATATTTTCTTTCTCCAGGTCGTAGGCACTTAATGACACCTCGTAATTACGCCATGCTGTGCGGTATTGCCTGCTCACTTCAGTGCGCTGTCTTTCATACAGCAGGTTATCCCTTACAGCCTGCAGTGATGCTACTTTCACCTCTCGACGCACATTTCCACCTCTGAATAAAGGCATATTCAGCGTAAGTCCTCCGGCAGGGCCATAGCCCTGGCTAAAGGCTATAAAACCTGCCTGACTTTGGGTATTGGTATAGGTATAGCTGCCTGTAAGCGCTACTGTTGGCAGATAGCTGGCCTTTGCCATTCTTGCGCCCAAAGCGGAAGCATCAGCATAAAATTTTGCAATACTTAATGATGGATTTATTTCTTCCAGCAATTCTGCGTGCTCCGGCAGCATATTAGTGTCAATACTTAACTCCGGCTCTACTGCATATGTTTTTTCAGCTTTTTCACCCATCAGTGCATTCAGGGTGGCGTATGTACCTTCAAGCTGGGAAAGTTGCATTAATGAGTCGGAACGGCGGCTGTTATAGTCAACCCTTGCCTGCAGGTAATCTACCTTGGCGGAAGAGCCTGTTTCATATTTCAGTTTAGAAAGGTTCATCCTGGTGGTTGCCAGTACCAGGCCTGTATCTATAGCTACCAGTTGCTGTTGTTGCCATACCACGGTTGCATACGCCTGTATCACCTGGGATACAACAGCCTGCACTCTTTCTTTCAGTACTGCCTGCCCTGCATCTTCCAGTACATCCAGTTGCCTTTTCAGCAAGAACATACGGCCACCGTCAAACAATGTCCAGTTAAGGTTTACAGAACCATTATAGGCGAGTGATGCGGCATTGTTCACCTCCTGCACCCTGCCGTCCAGGAATTCATTCCTTACCGTCTGCGAGCCGGTTGTAAGTCCGCCGCGCAAATCTATACTGGGAGCAAAGCCTGCATTACCCAGGGTGTTATTTACCTCTGCGGTTTCCGCGTCTGTTTTAGCTACACGTATATCAAAGTTATACTGCAAAGCACGCTGGATAGCCATATCCAGCGTCAGCATTTCCTGCGCATGCGCCGCAGTATGCAGGAATACAAAAAGTATAATAAGGCGTTTCAACATAAATTATTCGTCCAGTTTTTCTATGGCTGAAGAAGTAGCTACTTTTCTGCGCGACAGGAATGTGTACATTACCGGCACGATAAACAATGACAAAACTAATGAGAACAAGATACCACCAACTATTACAATCCCTAAAGGTATGCGGCTGGTAGAGGCTGCGCCCAAAGACAGTGCCAGCGGTAATGCACCAAACATCATAGCAAAGCTGGTCATCAATATCGGGCGTAGTCGCATAGCTGCCGCCTCTACGGCTGCCTTGGTTTTTGTGGCACCGGTTTCCCGCAGCCTGTTGGCGTACTCTACAATTAATATACCATTCTTTGTTACCAACCCTATCAGCATGATCATACCTATCTGCGAGAAGATATTGAGCGTGTGCCCGAACATCCAAAGAGAAAGCAATGCACCGGCTATAGCTAATGGTACGGTCAGCATAATTATCAGCGGGTCTATAAAGCTTTCAAATTGAGCTGAAAGTACCAGGTATATCAATACCAAAGCAAGTATAAAGGCAAATGAAGTATTGGACGAACTTTCCACAAAGTCTTTTGAAGAACCGCCTAATGACGTTGTAAAACTTTCATCAATTACCTTTTCCTTTTGCAGTTTTGCATATATCTCATCCATTGCCTGCAGGCCATCACCAATAGTTTTACCCTGGGCAAGCCCTGCAGATATAGTGGCCGACTTGTAACGGTTATAGTGGTACACCTGCGATGGGCTGGTGGTTTCTTCTACTGTTACAACATTGTCAATAGATACCATCTCACCCGTGTTACTCCGCACGAAAAACTGCTTCATATCTACAGGAGCCTCCCTGTTCTGCCGCGATACCTGGCCCAGCACCTGGTATTGTTTACCATTTTTAGTAAAGTAGCCCAGCCGCCTGTTACTCAATGCAAATTGCAATGTCTGCGCTACATCTTCAATTGATACGCCCATGCGCGATGCTTTCTCCCTGTCTATAGAAACAGTCAGCTCCGGTTTATTGAATTTCAGATCTGCATCTACACCTTGCAATACCGGGCTGGCATTGGCTTCTTCAAGAAAACGCGGTAATGCCTGCGCCAGTTTATCGAAGTTAATGTTTTGCAGGATGTACACTACAGGGTAGTTACTACCGCCACGCTGTACAGATATAGTTTGCTCTTGCATGGCAAATGCCCTTCCAAAATTAAACTGTTGCAGGTTCTTATTTACAGACTGTACTATCTGGTCCTGGCTACGCTCCCTTTCAGCACCATCTTTTAATTTTATCATGCTGAAACCGGTGTTTACTGCACCTGAGCCGGTAAAGCCGGGCGCGGTAACAGACAGTATTACATCCCGTTCAGGCACGCTGTCTATCATCATATCCACTATGCCATTCATGTAGGTCTCCATCGCATCGTACGATGTTCCTTCAGGGGCTGATGCCGCTATACGGAAACGGTTCTTATCTTCCAGCGGGGCCAGTTCACTTTGCAGGGTGCTGCCTATTACGCCAATCACTGCAAAGCATACTACAATGCCCACTACAGCTGTCCATTTATGTTTCATTACCCATACCAGCATACGAGAGTAGCCCGTTTCCATACCTACAAAAAACGGCTCTGACTTAACATAAAACTTTGATGGCTTGTGTACTTTTTTAGTCATGTACACATTAAGCACAGGCGTAAGGGTAAGAGATACGAAAGCAGATATCAGCACCGCACCGGCCACTACTATACCAAATTCTTTAAAAAGCTTACCGGTAAAGCCTTCCAGGAAAACAATAGGAATGAATACGATGGCAATGGTGATGGATGTAGCTATAATGGCAAAGTAAATTTCTTCACTACCCTCACGGGCAGCTTTCATTTTATTCATGCCCTGCTCCAGCTTCTTGTATATATTCTCCGTCACTACTATACCATCATCCACCACAAGGCCGGTAGCCAATACTATAGCCAGCAGCGTAAGTATATTGATGGTGAAACCCATAATGAACATGATGAAAAACGCACCTATCAGGCTGACAGGAATATCCAGCAGCGGGCGTACTGCTATCAGCCAGTCCCTGAAGAAAAGGTATATGATAAGTACCACCAATGCTATGGCTATAAACAGTGTTTCTTCTACTTCTGTAATAGACTTCTTGATGTATTGCGTATTATCCATCGCTATATTCAGGGTAATATCTTCGGGTACATCTTTTTTTATCTGCTCGTACCGCTTATAAAATTCGTCTGCTATAGCTACATAGTTTGAGCCCGGTTGCGGTGTTACAGCCAGGGCTATCATGGGCACATTATCTACTTTCAGTATTGTTTCCTCATTTTCAGGTCCTAATGCCGCCTCGCCTATATCGCCAAAACGCACATCGGTACCATCTATATTGCGGATAATGAGGTTATTAAAATCTTCCTCCGAATAAAGGCGGCCGAAAGTACGCACGGAAAGTTCCGTCTCGTCACCACTTAGTTTGCCGGAAGGCAGTTCAATATTCTGTTTGTTCAGCGCTTCCTGCACATCTGCAAATGTTACACCATAGCCGGCCATCTTCAGCGGGTCTAGCCACAGGCGCATAGCGTAGCGTTTTTCTCCCCATATCCTGATGCTACTTACGCCAGGAATGGTCTGTAACCGCTCCAGCAATACATTCTCACCATATTCAGTAAGTTCCAGTTGATTTTTGGTACTGCTCTCTACCGTCATAGACAATATAGCACCGGCGCTGGCATCTGCCTTGGATACTACCGGTGGCGCATCAATATCCTGTGGCAGGTTTCTCACCGCCTGCGATACCTTATCACGCACATCATTTGCAGCCGCCTCCAGGTCTGCACCCAGGTCAAACTCTACAGTAATATTACTGCTGCCCAATGCGCTGGTAGATGATATACTCGTAATACCCGCTACACTATTTATTGATTTTTCAAGAGGTTCTGTTATCTGCGACTCAATAATATCAGGATTGGCACCTGCGTAGGATGTACGTACATTGATAATAGGCGGGTCGATGGATGGATAGTCCCTTACACCCAAAGAGTCAAAGCCTATCAATCCGAATATCACAATGATGATATTCAGCACTATCGCCATTACCGGCCTCTTTAAGGATATTGAAGGTAAACTCATTTATATCTGGCTAAAAAGAGCCTCAAAGATAAGGATGGCAGCCCATTGGGCAATTATATTATTCTATCCGAACATAAAGGCTGCAAATGTGTTTATTATCTGCATGTATTTTTGCACATCGTCTTTCATTATAATTGTATAATGTATAGAGATTTTTAATTACCTCGTTCAAAGGTTAGCTTTGCACTATTATAAAATTTTTAATCTTAAAATATCTAAACTATGGCACACCAACTTCCGGATCTGAAATATGCGTTCAACGCACTGGAACCACATATTGATGCAACTACCATGGAAATACACCATGACAGGCATCATAAAGCTTATGTAGATAACCTGAATAAGGCAATTGAGGGTACAGACGCAGCAGATATGTCCCTTGAAGACCTGATGGCTAATATCTCTAAATATCCTGCTGCTGTTCGTAACAACGGTGGTGGCCACTATAACCACACATTATTCTGGGAAATACTGGGTGCAGATGGTGGTACACCATCTGGTGAATTGAACGATGCTATCAACACAGCTTTCGGCTCATTAGACGGATTGAAAGAGAAAATGAACAATGCAGGTATTACGCGTTTTGGCAGCGGCTGGGCATGGTTGATAGTAAAAGACGGCAAGCTTGAAGTAACATCTACACCAAACCAGGACAATCCCCTGATGGATGTAGCCGAAGTAAAAGGCACACCAATACTGGGCATAGATGTATGGGAACATGCCTATTACCTGAAGTACCAGAATAAACGCCCCGACTACCTGGGTGCTATATGGAATGTAATAAACTGGGGAGAGGTCGCAAAACGTTTTTCAGCGGCCAAATAACGCAGTCTTTTCGATTATATTGTACAAAGCCACACATAATTGTGTGGCTTTTGTCATGCAATATTCATTGTACATATGGCGTTCTTGGGACATAACAATAAACATCTTCTTATGCACAGCAAATTTGTAATCGTCATCGCATCAGTTTTAGCAACCTTCAGCGCTACTGCGCAGGACACAGAAAGAGAGCAGGTAACACCTAAACGGGTGCCGGGCAAAAACGAAATGGGCCTGGTAGCAGAAATATTTAACAACGGCAATATGGGCAATAGCAATTATACCAGCCACTTTGGCGTTCAGTATAAGCGTTGGGCAAAGCCTAACATTGGCTATCGTGTTTTGGCAGCCACCGGCAATTTCAGTTATCACACCATGCCGCGTTTTATAGATAAAAGAGGTGATACTGTGTACCAGACGCAGACTTTCTCCAGCATACCTATGCATTTTGCCGGAGGCGGCGTAGAAGTGCAGCGGCATTTTTACAAAAAGATTACCCTGTATGCTGCACTTGAACTACGTGCCGGGTACGGCTCCGGCACTTATGATGAAGTACTGGTAAAAGAGGTACAGGAAGAACTTCGTCCTTATTTTGGTGCTTCAACCCTTCATCATGAAGTGAGTACCATTCGCCAGGGTGATGTGTCAGCCTTTATATTAGATGTAACGCCCTTCATAGGTGCGAAACTGAATTTCAAAAGAATATCGCTGGGTACCGAAGCCACAATAGTGAGAATGGGAATGGAAAGTGTTAACTATTCAAAATTCGCTGATTACACTACAAGCAATTTCAATATCGGCGATTTCAGGCAGAGGATATATGTGAACTGGCGTTTCTAGCGACTGTCATAGTTGTTAAAATATTCACAAAGACACTATACACTACTGCTTTTATATAGCTATTGCCGAAATTTAAAGAGTTAGCTATTAAGTATCCCTCTATGCGTTATATAATCATTATAATATTTGCATCATGTTGTATGCAGGCAACTGCGCAGGAAACAGATGCGGTAACAGTTTTGCCTAAGCAACGCAAAAATGAAATCGGCATCTTAACAGACCTGGGCCTTACTAATAAATACAATAGCGGTGTAGGGTTGCAATACAAGCATTGGGTAAAGGCAGACTACCAGGCAATAAGGGCGAATATCAACTATTCCCAATTCTTCAACTCACCAGGCAGGGTATATTTTCCTGCCATGGGAGATACAATATTCAGCAAGCATACCATTACAGAAATACCCACCATTAATATAGGCCTGGGTATTGAGATGCAGCGGCATTTTTATAAGCATATCTATATGTATGCTGCTATAGACCTGTATGCAGTATATGGCAAAGGCAACACTAAAGAATTGTTTGAAAAAGAAGTAGCTAAAAACGATGTAATAGAGTATAGCCACCACTATGAGGGACCGGGTTACAATTCCACTATATTCAAGGTGGGGTTATTGCCACTGGTTGGCGTAAAATTCCAGTTCAGCCGTATCTCTTTCGGCACAGAGTTGTCCGGCCTGCAAATAGAATACAATGCCCTGAAACATAGCGCAGGAGGGCCTGGCAACGGTAGTGGTGTAGCAGATATAAGCTTGGGCGACTTCACCCAACGCATATTTGTCAACTTCCGGTTTTAACCGCCGCCTAAGCCGAAGGTAAAGCCAAAAGCAAAGACTAAGCCACCGGGTGCTAATATGTTCATTGCAGTATTACCGTCAGAGGTGAGTACATCACCTGATTTAATAGTGTAGGGATTGCTGTTAAACCGTTGCGACCAGCCCAATTGCAGGTGAAACCTGTGCCTGTCTCCCAGGCTGAAAAACCTGTATCCTGATACGGTGGCATTCACAACAGGCTCCAGGTCCATCAGTACATTATTAGTACCGGCTGTAGTTGGCATTTCCACAACAAAATCCTGTAGCCCTGTAGCATATGTTACACCTGCTCCCAAAGCCCAGCCACGGTTACATTCCTTAAAATAAAACCTGCCCTCGCCATATGTCTTAAAACCCCATGTACCCAGGCCTAGGCCTGTACCTAATGAGAAATGGCCAGTTACCGGCACATCAAAATTTACCCCTAAAAATCCTGATTGGTTGTCAATACCGGTACTTAAACCTATATAGAATTTCGGGCAGGAAGATTGACCATATCGTGGCGTGGCAAATGCAGAAATTGCAAGGAAAGAAAAAATTACAGTAAGAAGCTTTTTATACATGGGGTTTATTGGTTTTAAAGTCCGGGGCAAATATAATGTTGATAGTTTATCAGGCAAAAGCTTTTACATTAAATCTAATAACATGGCCCTGGCATGTTCATTATCCGGATATTTTTTTATCAGGCGTTCCAGTATGGTTTTTGCATCATTGTCACGTTTGTTATTATGATACCATACCGCCATGTTTATCATAGCCTGTTTATTGTCCGGCGCGTATTTTAATGCTTTTGTCAGATAGTCATACGCCATAGCGTTATTACCATCCTGCATGAATATAAAACCAAGGTTGGTATAAGCTGGTGCATACAATGGGTTTTCTGTAATAATAAACTGGTACACCTTCCGCGCATCAGCATTATTGTTCAGCGATTGTAAGCAGTTTCCATATTTATTCTGAAAATCCAGCGCATAGGGCCATATCTCTATAGCACGCCTGTACCAATGTACAGCAGCATCAGCCCGACCGGTTAAATAATATGATTCGCCCACACGGTATGCTGTCCACGCGTCATTCAGTGCTTCGGGCTGTAGTTGTGTAGTGTAGCTTATTACTTTATTATAGTCATTCAGTATAAACCATGCACGTATGTAGTCCCTGTTTTGTTTTTGTGCTGCCTCTATTTCCTTTTCACTGTCCAGGTAATACAAGGCTGAATCAATTAATCCCTTGTTAGGGTTATAGCGTTCATAAAACTCCATAAAACCGCGCGCCCTTGTTATAGCATCTACATTATCATTGTTATAACACTCCAGCCCCAGGAAAGCAGATATCTCTCCCTGCTCTTTGGCAGGTACAGTCGGGCGCTTGCGTATATAGTGGTCTGTAACAGCTACGTGTGGTATATCTATACTGCCATTTTTAGGCATGTGGCAGGTAACACAGTTATTGTTTTTAGCCATCCTGTTTTTCAATGGCTCGCTGCATTGGTCTTCCTCATTATTACCGTGGCAGCTTTTGCAGGCATTGGTATATTGCTCCTGTGGTGTAAACTTCACGCTTACGTGCGGTTTGTGGCAGGTAATGCAACTCATCTTGCCCGAGCTTACATAACAGTCGCTCTTCTTCATCCGCTCTACATGCGATGCCATGATCATTTTATCCTCGCCACCTTTGTATGCCGGCATAAATACATTCATCACTTCAGACAGTTTCATGCCGGGCCGGAAGTCAAAAAATGTCTTGCCATCATTCAGTACCGCTATGCCCTGCAGGTGGCAACGCTGGCAAATATTATTCTGCAACTCTGTGCTTAGCCTGCGGGGGTTAACTATACTATAGTCAGGCGTTTTAGACGTGTCAACTATATTGCCTGATTCTTTCTCGCTTACGTGCAGGCTGCCGGGGCCGTGGCATCGCTCACAATCTATCCCCTGTTTTATAGAAAGGTATTTATTCTCACTATTGGGTACAAAATCTGGCAGGCCGTTGTGGCAGCTCATACATTCCAGTTGTATCATACGGCCGAAACGGCTGTTGGCCCCCTTCTCAAAACCCGGCGCGAGGTCCCACTTGCCTTTTTGTGTATAGTAAGTAATAGGTGCCTGGTAGGCATAGCCATTCTGTGTAAAAATATGAGAATTGGTATGCTGGCCTGAACCTACAACGTAGTCTATACGCTGCACCAGTTTGTGAACGGTATCCTTCCCTTCAAGCCGGTACTCCATTATGTACAGGCTGTCTTTATTCCAGTATGGTTTATAATAAAAGTCCAGGTCCTTGTCATAAACCAAAGCATGGTCGGGGTTATAATCTGCGGCTGATTTTTCTTTGGTGGCATGCCCCCAGCTTTGCCCCATTCCTGTCTGGATGTACGTCTGGTAAACAGGCTCGTGGCAGGTACGGCATTTGTCCATGCCTACATAACGCACGCTTGTATCATACACATTCCTCCACGCTGAACCTGCAGGCATATCGCTTGCTTCTTCCCTGGGGCTATTGCAGAAGAATGCAGGTAGTGTTATGATAACCACTACCAACGCTAATACAAGCCTTTTAACGATACGGGACGACATTCCCATCAAATTTAAGACAAAACAGCAATAATATGTTTAGTTAAATATTGCCAGTGTATAGTTTGATTTCCCTTTCTGTATCAATACGTACTTATTATTCAGCAGGTGCGTTGTATTTATTTTAAAATCTACATCGGCCACCTTTTCCTTATTAATGCTCAATCCGCCATTTTGCACCATTTTCTTCGCCTCACCTTTAGATGCGAATACGCCGCTTTCAGTAAGGAAACTTAACAGTTCCACACCTTCGCCATCCAGTACCGTTCTGGCTGCGGCAGCCTGTGGCACACCGTCCATCACCTCCAGCAGTTGTTGCTCGTTAAAAGATTTCAATACTTCAACCGCCTCATTGCCTTTGCTGAACAATATATCAGAAGCCTGCTGTGCAAATGCCAGGTCTTCTTTGCTGTGCACCAATATGGTCAGTTCTTCGGCCAGTGCCTTTTGCAGTTTGCGCAGGTGCGGTTCTGCCTGGTGTTCTGCTATAGCCGCTTGTATTTCTTCTACCGTGCGGAATGAGAATGTATAGGTCATGCGTTCTGCATCTGCATCTGCCAGCTTCAGCCAGAACTGGTAAAACTGGTAAGGAGAGGTTTTTGCAGGGTCGAGCCAAACATTACCGCTTTCTGATTTACCAAACTTGCTGCCATCACTCTTGGTAATAAGCGGGCAGGTAATGGCGAATGCCTCACTGCCGCCTTTACGGCGTATCAACTCCGTTCCGGTTACTATATTTCCCCACTGGTCTGCCCCACCCATTTGCAGTTTTATGTTGTGGTGCTGGTTCAGATAGTAAAAATCATAACCCTGTATCAATTGGTAAGTAAATTCTGTAAAAGAAAGGCCGGTTTCCAGGCGCTTCTGCACAGAATCTTTAGACAACATATAGCTGATGGTGATATGCTTACCTACATCCCTGATAAAATCCAGGAATTTTATATCACCAAACCAGTCATAGTTGTTGATCATAACAGCCCCGTTGGGCTTATCATCGCCGAAATCCAGAAATTTTTCCAGTTGCCTGCGCTGCGCTTCAATATTCTTACCTATGGTATCCATATCCAGCAGGTTACGCTCTGCCGATTTTCCTGATGGATCGCCTATCATACCTGTAGCTCCACCTACCAGTGCATAAGGCTTATGGCCGGCACGCTGTAGACGCATCAGCAATGTAACAGGTACCAGGTTGCCTATATGCAGGCTGGCAGCAGTCGGGTCAAACCCGATATAACCAGCGGTCATTTCTTTTGCCAGTTGTTCTTCCAAACCCGGCATCATATCCTGTACCAGATTTCTTGCTTTTAAGTCTGCTATTAAGTCCATTATTATATAGTTAGTGTATGCTAAAGCTGGCAAAAATAAGCTATTGCCTGTTACCTGTTTAAAACCCTGTACAAATATTACATCTTAACTCTTAGGGATACCGGATAATAATTAATGTATGCATATTAAAATAATTATTAATTAATCTATAAAAATCTCATTAGTCTTTTAACGTTCTATTTTGTTTTTGAAAAATTGTTTCTATCTTTCGCATTATCTATTAATTAAACTAAGACCGTCTTGAAACGTATTATACTCAGCTTAGCTTTGTTATTGCCGTTGGTGTCTTCTGCACAACAGCATCATGAGTTTGGATTTTCTGCGGGCATAAGCAGTTATTACGGCGACCTGCAACCTGATTTATTCCCCGACAACAGCACCAATGCAATGGGTGGTATCATGTATAAATATTTCATGAACCCACATGTGGGCCTGCGTTTTGGCGTATCATACACTGCCCTCAGCGCTTTCGATACGCTGTCGGGCATACCGGCTAGGGAAGAACGCAACCTGAGCTTTAAAAGCAACCTGCTGGAATTTCATGGCGGGTTTGAATTCAACCTGTTGCCTATTGAAAAAGACAGGATAAAATTCACGCCGTATGTATTCGGTGGTATAGCTGTATTCCGCTTCAATCCTTATACTTTCGGCTCTCAGGGACAAAAAGTGTACCTGCGCCCCCTGGGTACAGAAGGCCAGAATATCCCGTTGTATCCTGACCGTAAAGAATACAAGCTGGTAAGCACGGCTTTTCCTGTAGGTGGTGGTCTGAAATTCTTCCTGGGTAAAACATTCATGATTACCCCTGAAATCGGCTTCCGCTATACTAATACTGATTATATAGACGACGTAAGCAAATCTTACGTAAATATGAATACCCTGAAAGAATACCGTGGACAGACGGCTGTTGACTATTCCTTCCGTACAGATGAGCGTGCAGGCTGGGATGGCAATTACCCGGACTATCGCTACCAGCGTGGCGACAGCAAATCGAACGACCTGTATTGGTTTGGTAACCTGACGGTAACCGTTTACCTGGAAAACCTGGGTAATATGCGCGACTACTGGCAGGCAAACTGTCCCGCCTTCCTGCGCAGCGGCAGAACACAATAGGAAGATCATTAAAACACACACTATATATAAAAGGTGGCAGCTCAAAAAGTTGCCGCCTTTTTGTTTGTAATAAACAAACGTTAAAATCAGCCTTAATATAACTATCGTTTGTACAAATAAATATCTTCGCGCGGCAATTGCTCAAAATCTCTTCCAATGAAAAACCTTCTATTTGTTATACTGCTGGTGCTCACCTCATCAGCTATTTACGCCCAAAAAAAAGCAACAGTCAGCGGTACTGTTACGGTTAAGGCATCAGGCGAGGCTATAATCGGGGCAGTAATAAAAGTAAAGGAACAACCCGCTGTAGGGGCGGTTACCAACGAGTTCGGCTTCTATTCCATAACGCTGCCGCAGGGCGACTACACATTATCCATCAGCTACCTGGGCTACACTACTTTTGAGCAGAAGGTGAGCCTTACCGCCAACATCTCTCAAAATATAGCTTTGGAAGACAAAGCGCAAAACCTGGAAGAGGTGGTAATAACCGGAGAGAGAGAGGATGTTAATGTATCGCGTAGCGAAATGGGCGTGATGAAGCTGGATATGAAGGCGGCTAATAAACTGCCCGTTATCATGGGTGAAAAAGATATACTGAAAACTATACAACTTATGCCGGGCGTGGCCTCTGCAGGCGATGGCAACAGTGGCTTTTATGTGCGTGGCGGTGGTGCCGACCAGAACCTGATACTGCTGGACGAAGCCCCGGTGTACAACGCATCCCACCTGCTGGGTTTCTTTTCTACCTTCAACTCAGATGCTATAAAGGATGTAACCGTTTATAAAGGCAGCATGCCTGCAGAATATGGAGGGCGCCTTTCCTCAGTACTGGATATTGCTATGAATGAAGGTAACAACCAGGAATACCATGTAAGCGGCGGTATCGGCCTTATATCCTCCAAACTGAATATTGAGGGGCCTATACAAAAAGGCAAAAGTTCCTTCCTGGTTACCGGCCGCAGAACATATGCAGACATGTTTCTGAAACTGAGCAATGACGAAGCATTAAAAAACAGCAGGCTCTACTTTTATGATGTAAATGCCAAGATGAACTATACCATCAATGATAAGAACAGGATATTCCTGTCGGGCTATTTTGGCCGCGATGTGTTAGGTGTCAATAATATTTTCGGCTTCAACTGGGGCAATGCTACCGGCACACTGCGCTGGAGCTATATTGTTAACAGCAAGCTGTTCTCTAATACATCACTTATTTACAGCGACTATAGTTATAATATAGATATAGCCGCAAACGGGGCAGATTTCAGCATCAATTCAAGAATCCGCGACTGGAACCTGAAACAGGAATTCCAGTATTATGTCAATACAAAACACACGATTAAGTTTGGCCTCAACGCTATACACCATACCATAAAACCGGGTAATATTACAGCCAGCGGCCCGCAGATAAACAGCACCAATATTGAAAATGAACTGGCACTGGAAACAGGCGCCTATGTAAGCGACGAATGGAAAGCTACGGATAAACTGACGCTTAACTATGGCATACGCCTCAGTTCATTCTCTGCACTGGGACCGGGCACATTTTATACTTATGATGCCGACGGGGATGCAACAGACAGCGCTACGTACGGAAGCGGCGAATGGGTAAAAACCTATGTAGTACCGGAACCACGCCTAGCCGTCAACTACAGGCTCAACGAGCAATCATCTGTGAAGGCAGGCTACACACGCACAGCGCAATACCTGCATCTGCTCTCTAACGCTACCACCAATACCCCAACTGATATGTGGATACCCAGCAGCCCGAATGTAAAGCCACAATTGGGCGACCAGTATTCATTGGGCTACTATCGCAACTTTAAAGAAAACCGCTACGAATTTTCAGCAGAAGTGTATTATAAACAACTACGAAACCAGATAGACTATAAAAGCGGCGCAGACCTGAATGTTAACCCTAATATTGAAAGTGAACTGCTGTATGGCCTGGGCCGCGCTTATGGTATCGAATTGTTTTTCAAGAAAAAATACGGACGTTTCACAGGATGGGTAGGCTATACCCTGTCGCGAACAGAAAGGCAGGTGGACGGCATAAATAATGACAACTGGTACCCCACACGCTACGACCGTACGCACGATGTATCGCTGGTGGGTATGTACGACCTCAGCAAACGCTGGACGGTATCGGCCATATGGGTGTATAACACCGGCAACGCCGTAACATACCCTGCGGGTAAATACGAGATGGCTGGCAGCACCTACTATTATTATTCAGACAGGAATGCCGCGCGTATGCCTGCATACCACAGGCTTGACCTTGGCGCTACTTATACCAAAATAACCAAACGCGGCAGGGAATCCAGCTGGACTTTCTCCGTGTATAACGCCTACAACAGGTACAACCCCTACTCTATAGAATTCCGCCAAAACCCTGACAATGCTCAGCAGACACAAGCGGTACAAACATCACTGTTCGGCATAGTGCCGGCTGTTACTTACAACTTTAAATTTTAAACAGTCATGAAGAACATTATTTATATAGTTGCCGCCATCGTATTCAGCAACATGTTTGTGTCCTGCACAAAAATTATAGATGCCAATCTTGACGAGTCTCCCGCGTTGCTGGTAATAGAAGCAGAGGTTTCAGATTCGGCAAAACCCTCCGTAAGGCTTACACGACTGATAGACGTTGAAAAAAATAATGATTTCCCGGCTGTTACAGGAGCGGTTATTACAATCACAGATAATGTTGGCAACATCACCACACTACAGCAAAGCAGCCAGGGCACATATTTTGGCGATACGGTAATAGGCGTACCGGGCAGAACCTACAACCTGCGGGTAGAATTGAACGGGCAGACCTATACGGCCACCAGCACAATGCCGCAAAAAATATATATGGATTCGCTCAGCACCCGGAATTTCAACATAGGCGAGAAGGTAACATTCGCAGCGTTGAATTATACTGACCCTGTAGGCCAGGGCAATAATTACAGGGCCATATTGTGGCATAACGATACGCTGCGTACAGATATCTTTATAGAAGACGATAAATACAGCGACGGCAACAACAGGGAGGCTGCATTGTTCAGCCAGGACTACCGCTTAAAAACCGGGGACCGCTTTGTGATAGAGCTGCAATGTATAGACAGGGCCGTGTACGATTATTTCAGCATACTTGCCGAGGTAGATGGCTCGTCAGGACTGGCATCTCCCGCAAACCCCAATGCCAATATCAGCGGTGGAGCATTGGGCTATTTCAGCGCACATACATCGCATATTCTTGATATGGTAGTAAAGTAAAGCTCTGTCCTTATAACTATCATCCCCTATGTTCAGAATAGTTTTAATACTACTATTATTAAAATCCTATAGTGGCTTGGCACAAAACAAATTGCCCTTTTCTGATAGGCAATTATTTACAGTAAACTATTCTTACCTGTCTTTTCAGAATAAGCGTGATGTACAAACCATTGAGGGAACAAAGAACTTCTTAACTGCCAATAATACAACTGGATATATGGTTGGTATCGGGTATGAATATACCAATTGTCGTAACATAGTGTTTACAGCCAATACTATGTATGGCATACAGCGGCACGACCTGGCATGGAAATTTACTTTTGAAGATTTTGACCCTAACCTGAATTTCGGGGGTTATAGTAATGTACATAGGTTCATAGCTACCAACCGCTATTTCGCCAACGTATTTATGATCGGATATAACTATACTCCTAAAAAAACACCAAAAATAAAATTACAACCTAAAGCAGGCATAGGTATCATGCACCGCTTTGGCGAAACAAAAGAAAGGCTGGCACATTTAGTTTTTTACTCACCCTCGCCAGGTTTTTCTGAGGGTAAACAGCATGCATATACTGATGCAGATGCCGGTACCTGGGGCGATGGCCGGAACGACAGGATAAAACTATATTGTTTTTCACTGAATGGCAGTTATGTTTTGAACACCGCCATTATTAAAGAGATTGGCATAGGTATCCAGTACATGCACGTACTGCAGAACAAGAAAAGAAATAACGGCATCAATAGCGCTACTGGCTTTTACTACAATGGTATGGGTGTACGTGATGGCATACAAATCTATGGTAATCAATTCCGGTCAGTAGCCATTACCGCCAAAATAGGTTTCTAAGCTCTACTGGCTTAAATGCGTCTTTAAACGGGCAGAACAATAATTGATAACTTTAATAATTTATCGTATATTTGCTATAATAAACCACAAAAACCAGTATGCAGTTTATGCCGTTGAAATGTGGTTAGTTCAGGCAAAAAATACAACTAAAAACTGTAAAAAATTGCAACAAAACGCAACAAATTTATTCAGGACGAGACAATAGAAAGAAGTGGTCAAAATGGCAACAAATCACAACAAATAAGGGAACTAAATCAACAGGAAAAAACGCAACAAATTGCAACAATCATCTCCTAAGCCGCTTGTTTTAAACCAACTATAAATATTAAAAAACAAAACCAAGACCGTCTTCCTCACCATGCACCCGGCTCATTCATCAACGCTAATGGGTATTGCATATTTCCATCAGCACATCTGTTGCCTGGCTGAGGCCCAGGTTACGCGCCTGGTTCAGGTCATCGCATGGCATTTGCCCACTACGGTGTTTTATCATGCCCCGCCAGTACCATGCTTCTGCATAAGACGGGTTTTGTTTAATGGCATGGCTCATATCGCGTATCCCTTCTTTATTGCGGCCCAGTTTTGCCTGTATAAGGCCCCTGCGCAGGTAAAAAAGCGGCTCGTCGTCATTCAGCGTTATTGCCTTTGTATAAGCATCTAGCGCCTCCTCAATATTGCCCTGCTGTTCTACGCAGTCGGCATATATATAATGTGCACGTGCATTGCCGGGCTCCTGTTGCAATACTCTTTTAATATCCGGCAGAGCGGCGTTATAATTACCCGTCTGCTGGTACAATAATGCTCTTGTAAATAGCGCCTTACTATAGTCCTTTAGCCTGATGGCATTATTCAGTGCAGACAGTGCTCCTGCTGCATCGCCTTTGCGCATCAGCAATACGCCTTTGTTATACCAGGCTTTGTAGTTATTCGCATCCAGGCTTATGGCATTGTTGATATGTGCCAGTGCTTCGGGGTTATTGCCCTCCTCCATATAAACACCGCCCAGGCTGCTTTGCGCTACGGATGATTCCGGGAAGGAGTTGATAACGGACTTCCAGAAGTTAAGTTCAGACAACCATATATCATTCCTTGAAAATGTGGCCGCACTATAGCAAAGGCACAATACAGTCATCACGGCTATAGCTGCTTTGGATAGTTGTAATTGCTTTTGAGAGATCAGCCGGCCAGCATAGTACACTACAGGATACCATACTCCTATACATGCCAGGTACAGGTAACGGTCTGCCATCAGCACCTCGCCAAATTGTACAAACTGCAGCACGATAGCAATATTTACCGTGTAGAACAAAATACCGCCAGCCAGTACATACCATTGTTTACGATAGGCTACTACGCCCAGTGCTACAATAGCTGCCGCCAGCACTGTGTACATAATATGCACCGCCTCTATTGCAGTAGGGTATGGGTACAATACCGATAGCTTAACCGGCAATAACAGGTTCACCAGGTACTGCACGTAGGCATACCCGGCAAACACTATGGTATGCCCGAAGTTAAACTCGGGGTGAGTATTCAGAAATGCCACATCTGCCTGTGCCTGCAGGTTGATGATGCCTATGGGTATAGCCAGTAGTACCAGCGGCACTTTTTCAAGCCAAACCGTTTTGCTCTGTAAAGAGCGGTGTAGCCATATATCTACCGCCAGCAGAGCAAAAGGCAGTGTCACCGCTGTCAGTTTGCACAAATAGGCTGCAATGGCAAATACATAAACCCATACCAGCTTCCTGCGGTTATGTTCCAGCACATAACCTATATAAGCATAGGTGGCCAGCAGGAAGAAAAAGCCGTTCATCACCTTATTGCGGGCGGCTATCCACGATACACTTTCTGTCTGTACCGGGTGCATGGCGAAAAGCAGTGCGACAAATAATGCTATGTACACGTTGTCCTGCAGCCGCTTCATACAAGCATAAACAAGTATTACATCAGCAATGTGCCAGATAATATTGGTGAGGTGATAGATAAATGGTTGCGTGCCGCCGATGGCAAAATCTAAAGCATAGCTGGCCATGGGCAGCGGCTGGTAGTTGCCTATATAATACTCCGTCCACCAGTTTGAAATATGCTCAGGACTGAAACTTATGATATCCGGCGTGTTAAACACATAGTCTATGTCGTCCCAGGACATAAAACCCGCGCCAAATATTTTGCTATACGCCAGCAATACTGCCAGTACCATAATGGCTACATGCAATACTACCGTACGTTGTTCTTTACCAAAAGCTGTCATTTATTGTTCTAAGCTATTAAAAATATACAAAGGCTACAATCACAATACCCATTCTATAGCGCCGTGGCTATAATTTACTGTATTCCCATCGGCGAGGTTTAATTGCAATAACCCATTAGTAGTAGCACCATTTATTGTCGCTGTAAATTCATCATTGCCTATCTTAAATCGTTGTAATGAATCCTTACGAAACAGGCTGTCATTATATGCTCTTAATAACCTGGTATTGTCAGGTCTGTTAAGCAGGTAGGTGAATATCTTTTCCCTGATGCCGGTCACCAGCTCAAAAACCACGAAATTATTCCCCGACTGCCTGCGTAAAGAGGTTGCAAAAGGTAACTCATTGTTAAAATCCTGTTGTAATACATTAAGGCCTAGTCCTACCACACTATATGCCCACTGATTACCCCTAATTACATTTTCAATCAGCACACCCCCTGCCTTTTTGTCATTTACAATTATATCATTGGGCCATTTAATTCGTATATTCCAGTTTTCGTATATTTCCTGCAGATAATCTGCTATAGCCAGGGAAACCAGCATATTAAAGGCAAACTGCTGCTCTATTTCGTACTCTGGCCTTATTATAACGCTCATTAGCAGGCTCTGGCCAAATGTATCTACCCAGGTTTTGCCACGTTGTCCTTTACCGCCAGTTTGCGTGTCAGCCACTATTGTCAGCCCGGGTTGTGCCGTATCGGCATCTATCAGGCGCATGGCATAGTTATTGGTACTATCTATCGTATCAAGTTCAATAACAGGAGCATTTAAAAGGGCTTGCAACTTTACTGACAAAGTTTCTTTAATTTTGATTGTAAAGATATTGCCAAACATAATAGATAGACCGTAATTTGGAGAAAATAATTACCGCACTGCAGGGACGAAAAAAGTCTGACGAAAGGCTGACCAGGAATAGCAAACTATTTAAGTCTATACTGAAAGCTGTACAGGAAAAAAAAGCCGAAGAAATCATTTCTCTCGATTTGAAGAAGATTGATGAAGCCGTTGCGGACTTCTTCATCCTTTGCGAAGCCAAGTCGAACATTCAGCTCAAAGCGATAGCAGACAACATTGAAAAAGTGGTGAATGAAGAATGCGGTGAATCGCCTTACCATGTAGAACGTGGTGATAACTGGACACTTGTGGACTATGTAAACATAGTAGTACATATCTTCCAACATGAACACCGGAAATTCTACAACCTGGAAAACCTTTGGGGAGATGCAGGCCGTGTTGAACATAATGACTGATAAAAAAACTGTTAAATCAGGACTATAACGTACTTAGAGACAAACAATGGAAGATAATAACTTCAAGCCCGGGCAAGGTCCGGGAAAAGATAAAACACCGCGCAAAGGACCCAAATTCAACATATACTGGATATATGGCATCATGATATTGCTGCTGATAGGGTTGAACTTCTTTAGCGGTAGCATGGGCAGCAGCGCAGAGCAGATGAGCTTTCAGGATTTTCGCCAGAAATACCTGGACAAAGGGCAGGTATCTAAGCTGATAGTGGTGAATAAGAGCGAAGTAGAAGTGTTCCTGAAAGAAAATGCTCAGGCAAAAAAATCGCCTGATAGCAAAGTGCCTTTTGTGAGCAACAACGAATCTCCTGCTATTAAATTTACCATAGGTAGTGTAGAACAGTTTGAAGATAACCTGAAAGAGGCCCAGGCCAACGTGCCGGAAAACGACCGTGTAAGGGTAATATATGAAACAAGGGGCAGCTTCCTGAATGATATCCTGGGTTCGTTCCTGCTTCCTGTAATATTCCTGATAGCTATGTGGTTTTTCATCATGCGCAAGATGGGTGGTGGAGCAGGCGCAGGTGGCGGTGCCGGTGGCATATTCAACATAGGTAAGTCAAAAGCCCAGCTATTCGAAAAAGGTACCCGTGTCAATATCACGTTCAATGATGTTGCCGGTCTTGATGAAGCGAAGGTAGAGGTAATGGAAATAGTGGATTTCCTGAAAAACCCGAAAAAATATACTGCACTCGGTGGTAAGATACCTAAAGGCGCATTGCTGGTAGGCCCCCCCGGTACTGGTAAAACATTGCTGGCAAAAGCCGTAGCGGGAGAGGCGCAGGTTCCTTTCTTCTCTATGTCCGGTTCTGATTTCGTAGAACTGTTCGTAGGTGTGGGTGCCAGCCGTGTACGTGACCTGTTCAAACAGGCGCGTGAAAAAGCACCATGTATCGTATTTATAGATGAAATAGACGCCATTGGCCGTGCACGTGGTAAAAACGTGGTCATGAGCAATGACGAGCGTGAGAATACATTGAACCAGTTGCTGGTAGAAATGGATGGCTTTAGCGGTGACACAGGCATCATTGTACTGGCAGCTACCAACAGGCCCGATGTACTGGATACAGCCCTGCTGCGCCCGGGCCGTTTCGACCGCCAGATATCTATAGACGTACCTGACGTAAAAGGCCGTGAGAAGATATTTGACGTGCACCTGAAACCAATTAAGAAATCGAAAGGACTGGACATACATAAACTGGCGGTACAAACACCTGGTTTTGCCGGTGCGGATATAGCCAACATATGTAATGAAGCTGCCCTGATAGCTGCCCGTAAAGGCAAAACAGAGGTGGATATGGACGACTTTAATGACGCCATAGACCGTGTGATAGGTGGACTGGAGAAGAAGAATAAGATTATACTTCCCGAAGAGAAAAAAGTAATTGCCTACCACGAAGCAGGTCACGCAGTATCAGGCTGGTTCCTGGAGCATGCCCACCCGTTGGTGAAGGTTACGATTGTGCCGCGTGGTGTAGCTGCTTTGGGCTATGCGCAATACCTGCCTAAAGAAATGTACATACGCAATACAGACCACCTGATGGACGATATGTGTATGACACTGGGCGGACGCGCTGTAGAGGAACTGGTGTTTGGTAAGATATCTACCGGTGCGCTAAGCGATTTACAACACGTAACACGTATGGCCTATGCAATGGTAAGTATGTATGGTATGAATCCTGTATTGGGAAATATATCGTTCTACGACCCGCAGAACGATGGCCAGTTCTCTAAACCTTACTCTGAAGAAACAGGCAAGATAATAGATGAAGAAGTACGCAAGCTGATAGGCGTTGCTTACGATAAAGTAAAAGCTTTGCTGACAGATAAAATAGATGCTGTAAAAGCAATAGCTGAAGAATTGCTGAAAAAAGAAGTCTTGTTTAAAGACGATCTTGAGCGCCTTATAGGCAGTCGTCCGTATGAGGACACAGCGCCACCACCGGCTGATATCGCAATCCCGCCGGTGACTGATGCGCTGGCAACGCCTCCCGGTAAGGAACAATTGTAAACTAACAAACATATTAAAAGCGGTGGATCATATCCATCGCTTTTTTTCTTGCCGTAAATACCGCGGTGCACATTTCATCATCACGCAAAAAATGGCGTTATTGCAGTATGAAAAGTTTTGCAAGTGATAACTATGCGGGTGTACTGCCTGAAGTGATGGAAGCCCTGAACAAAGCCAACCATGGTCATGCACGCAGTTACGGTGCAGACGATGTCACTCAAGACACGCTTCAGCTTTTCAGGGAAGCATTTGGTGCTGACGTTGATGTTCATTTTGTATTCAATGGTACAGGGGCTAATGTATTGAGCATCAGCAGCGCTACGCAATCTTTCAATTCTGTATTATGTTCAGAAACATCACATATCTACTGCGATGAATCTTCGGCACCGGAAACGTTTACAGGGTGCAGGTTTTTCCCGCTGAAAAGCAATGATGAAGGCAAACTAAGTACCGAGGCCATTCGCCAAAGACTGATAAGGAAAGGTGATATGCACTATGCACAGTCGAGTATTTTGTCAATAACACAAACCACTGAATACGCTACCATATATTCATTAGACGAGCTAAAGGCTATAGGTGATCTTACCAAATCAAACAACTTATATTATCACATAGACGGCTCCCGTTTTTTTAATGCGGCAGCGGCATTAGGTTGTACCTTGAAAGAAATGAGTACAGACGTTGGCGTTGATATACTATCGCTGGGCGGTACTAAGGCAGGTATGATGTATGGCGAGGCAGTTGTCGTATTCAATAAAGAATTGTCGAAACACCTGGCATATAAACATAAGCAGAGCATGCAGCTCGCATCAAAAAACAGGTTTATCGCCGCGCAGTTTGGAGCCATGCTTAAAGAAGAGTTGTGGCGCAAGCACGCCGCACATGCCAATGCAATGGCACAATTATTACAGCAGTCCATAGCTGATATTCCGGGTGTAGAGATTACAAAACCCACGCAGGCAAACGGGGTCTTCGCCATTCATCCTGTACAATGGAATGAAAAAATGTGGGAACATTATCCATACTATGTATGGGACGAACGGACTAACGAAGTGCGTATCATGTGCAGCTGGGACACTACAGAAGAAGAAGTGAAAGATTTCGCTGCACGTATGGCAACGTTATAGCAGGTTATTTCCTGCAATGATTATCATCGTAAAACACAGACATGGTATGCAGCCCGTATGAACAACGGGTTTCGCAATCTCTAATATTGCCTTTCATACGCATCTTCCGCGGTACAACCAGGGCGTATATGCCTTTGCCCGCAGCCATCTTGTTAAACCTCTTTATTACCCGTTCAGGTTGTTTCTGATATAGTGTATCTAATACTTCACACTGTTCCTTGTATATTACTACGGAGTCCCAATCACATGCCTTGTTTCCTGTCAGGGGCTTTTTCATGCTATATATATCCTGCATATCAGGATATATATTTTTGAGAATAAGTGCGTTACTTTTCTTTACAAACTGCATAAACATTTTGTCATGTATTATTAATACACGCACCGGCCAATAGTCAAGAGAAACAAGTTGTTTGGTGATGATGTAGGCATTGCCAGCCCATTTTACTTCGTGCCCTTTGGCAAAACGGGTATCATCCATCCATTTATAAAAATCCCTTTTTTGTGAGAAAGTACTGTACTCACTATATCCATCCTTCCTTAACAAATTGTACTTATTGGCAGCATGCCAGGCGTGGGTGTTCTTCTTCCTGTCTTTTTTCAGCCAATGGCCAGCGGCCAGGGTACTGCTGTTGTTTTCTTTATTGTATTGCCTTACGCTCTTCCACTCACGGCCGTAAGGGGAAAAAGGTAACATCAACAGGAGCATCACCGCCAATAACTTCATATACAACAATATACAATTACGCACAGAAAATGTTTATCAGCCATAAAACTTAAACATTTCCTAAATACAATTTATACCTGTTGTAAAAACTTAATTTATATCGGACATTTATGCGCAAAACTCAGTCCTTATGAATAGAAAATTTTTACTCTCCATATCCGGTTTGCTGCTTACACTTACTGCAACAGCACAATTAAACTATACCATTACTACCCATACAGATGCCTACCAGCCGCTTACAGGTGGCACTTCTGTAAATGACACAATCATATGGGACGACCATGTTTTCGCTATGCCACTGGGTTTCAGCTTTAACATGGATGGACAAGTGAATGATAGTATATACATCAGCAGGGACAACCTGCTGGCTATCGACTCTGCCGGCACAGTAAACCTGTTTGTACTTACAGATATAGACCTGCTGGACAGGGGGAATATCAATGATACAGAAACACGCTCGCCCATGCGGTACCAGCTTACGGGTACCAGCCCCAACCGCATATTCAAGTTTGAAATAGCTAATGCCGGCCTGTCTGCTGAATTCAATACACATGGTACAAACGACGATTCACTAAATATACAGGCGTGGTTTTATGAAACCAGTAATGTTGTTGAACTACGGTACGGACCATCAAAAATCAGCCACCCTTCAGATTACCATTACCTCTCCGCCGGCAAGGCGCTTAACGGCTACATCAAAAACTTCAACCTGAACAGTTTCATTATTCAGATGGGTTACTTCCTGGATGGCAATCCCGCTGCGCCAACAGTAGATAGCGCTGCAGACCTTTTCAGCATTAGTGGTGGCTTAAACACATACCCGCCAAATGGCACCATGTACAGGTTCACCCCGAAACCTGTAAGTGTAAAAGACAATACAGGAGAACTGGTTAAATTACATTTACTATCTAATACAGGTACAACCCGGTTAATGTTGAAAAGTGATTATAACGAAGCACTAAGCTTTAAAATAGTAGCCATAAACGGAACAACATTATATAACGATGGTGTGGTGAAACGTGGCATCAACACAATTGACATCAGCTATCTGCCGCAAGGTATGCATATACTACATGTAACTGGCAAGAACGGAACCCAATCTTACCGTATAAATAAGTTATAAACGCACGGCATTTTAAATAACCCAAAAGCCTCTTCGGGGGCTTTTGGGCTTACAGGCATAATATGGTTGTTAAACCATGGCGCGTCATTTTTACACACCATTTGCATAATTTATACATAGTTGTCATGGGTGATTGATTTTATAAAATTCCTGCCTGCACCTCAGTGATGTTTTCTTCCGTAGCTACAAAATCTACATGCCTGTACACCTCCCGGAATACGCCTGATAATTTCAATCCGTTTTTCATCACCTCGCCTATCAACTGTTGGTAAGTAGCTTCAAGATTTTCCCAAGGGCCCGTATGCATGGTAATGGCGCACTTAAAATCGGGTAATTCTTTAACTGCATATTTTGTTGAACTGCCATTACCTGATACAGGTAAGGCAATATCAAGGTTAAATTCGGCATCTTTGTCCATCGTCATCCCTGAATATATCCATATCTGTGGTCCGGAGGGTGTAAACCCTGACTTTGCCGCTTCTGCATAAAGCTCTTCAGGAACACTGCCAACGTAGGCATGTATTTTGTTTAAAGTAGTTGTAAAGTTTGCGTACAATACTTTTGCCGGTTGTTCTGTTTTCAGTTCCATGTTTGTAAATATTTTTACAAAAAAACAACCGGCCTGTGACAGCCCTATGTCAACAGTATCCTGATTTTTTTCAGGAATAATGTACCCGCAATTCTTCTACCAGCTCAGCAATATGTTCTTTAAGCGCAAGGGGCGATATAACGGTTACCTCTTTGCCAAAGCTTACCAACCATGTAGCAAAATAATATAATGACCCTGCGAGGAAGGTCATACGTACCTTATCACCCTGTACCTGTTCATTTGAAAAGCCATGATAGAATTTTTGTTCGGTTATCATCTGCGCTGTCCGCTTGTTGAACATGACAACCACTTCATTCAGTTTGTTCCTGTTCAGGTAATCATCCATATAGTCCTTTAGGGTCATTTTCTCCTGTGTGAAAGCAATGTCCGTATTCTTCAGGTTCTGTATCCTGTCCAGCCTGAAATCGCGGTAATCATTGCGTAACCTACACCACCCTACCAGGTGCCAGTGGTGGCCTATGTAGTATAAACCCACAGGCTCCACCATTCTTTCCGAAAGCTGCTCTGTATAGTTAGCGAAGTATTGTATGACTACAGCCTTCTTGTCGCTGATGCTTTTTAGTATCTCGTACATATAGCCTGGGGATCCCAACAGGTTGTGCTTGTATACCTGTATCACATTTTCAATATCCTCAAGCATACCCTTCTCCTGCCCGCGCAGCACGGCACGTATCTTATACATAGCATTTTTATATTCTTCAGCCGTGGCTTTGTCTGTCAGCTTATTCACCAGCTTTTCTGCCGTGAGCAGCGCTGTAGCCTCCTGCTGTGTAAACATAATAGGCGGTAGTTTGTAGCCATCCATAATGCTATAACCTACGCCTGCTTCGCCTATTATGGGTATGCCAGCCTCCTCAAGTGAGCGCACATCCCTGTACACGGTACGCAGGCTTATATCAAACCTGTCTGCTATATCCTGCGCCTTTACTATCTTGCGCGATTGCAATTGTATGAGTATTGCTGTAATACGATCTAACCTGTTCAATGTTCCGGCTTTTCAGTGCAATTATCCCCTAAAAATACGTCTGAAAATTCTTTTTGATTATTTCCTAATAACACTATCTTTGCAATCCCGAAAAAAGGGAAAAGCACTTAACAACCGGTGAGGTGGGAGAGTGGCCGAATCCAATAGTTTGCTAAACTGTCGTACGCTTAACCGTGTACCGCGGGTTCGAATCCCGCCCTCACCGCTCGGCCAATTTACACAAATGGTAGCAATACCATTACCAGTGTCCGGGAAGTAGCGCAGGCCGGTAGCGCACCTGGTTTGGGACCAGGGGGTCGCAGGTTCGAATCCTGTCTTCCCGACATAACAGGACAAAACGGATTTATCTCTGTTTTGTCCTGTTTCATTTTCACCTAACACCTGTTAACTGGCAGGTAAACAAGCTTTAAGATTTCCGACTATAATGGATGTAAAACAGCAAACTTATGTACATTAACGCTGTCGCCTTTACTACAATGTTTACCTGATATTGTCATCTTTCAATTAATCATATTTCAATCTATTTTTATTGTTTTTCAATAAATTATTATTACTATTGCATTATATCCAAAAAATATAATATGGAAATGAAAATTACCATCAGGCAGACATGGAATATACTTCATATTCTTTCATGGATAATATTTGTAGGCCTGTGCATAGAGGCCGGCGGCTTTATAGTGAACGCATTTTTTGCTATAGTCGACCCCGCTGTCATTAAGTATCTGTGGCGGCAGATTGATCTCTCAGACCTGTTAAAATATGACTATGGTCATTTTTTTGTAGTAACCCTGATACTGAGCATCGTTACGATAGTAAAGGCCTGGTTATTTTTCCTGATCATAAAAATCCTGTACGATAAAGACTTGAATATATCTCAGCCGTTCAGTAAAAAAGTAAAGCGTTTTATTTTCCGTTTAGCTTACGGGGCATTATTGATCGGCTTCTTCTCCCTATATGGTGTTAAGTATACCGGGTGGTTAATTATTCAAGGGGTCAAAATGCCCGATACGGAATACATGCGATTAGGTGGATCTGACGTATGGTTATTTATGGCGGTAGTACTTTTTATCATCGCACATATTTTTAATAGGGGAATTGAGATTCAATCAGAAAACGAATTAACTATCTAACACATGCCGATTATCGTAAATCTTGATGTAATGATGGCTAAACGGAAAATGTCGCTGAATGAACTTTCGGAGAAGGTAGGTTTAACATTATCCAACCTGTCAATCCTCAAAACCGGCAAAGCAAAAGCGATACGGTTTAGTACTCTTGAGGTTATTTGTAAAGTACTGGATTGTCAGCCCGCCGATATCCTGGAATATAAAGGAGAATAGAAACACATATACAAAACCTCAGCTTAGGCTGAGGTTTTTTTGTTTATTTCTGTTTCTTATCAAATTATATACTGACGGGCTGTAATTATTTCTTTATCCAGAGCGGACCATTTTTTGTATGCAGTACCGCCAGTTTCTTTTCTTTTTCAAGCCCTTCTAATATTTCTTCAGTTTCCGCCCAGCTTAACCCGCTCAACTCTGCAAATTCCCTGGTGGTGAGTGTAGGGTATTTGTCAAACAGACTTACCCAATCCCTGGTATATACCATCTTGATAGCTTTAGGATGCATTTTTTCTATAGCCGCTTCATAAACGCCATAAGGTTTGGAGCCATATACAAATTCAGATTTGCCTGCTATATCCGTAACAAATACAGAAGGGAATCCTCTTACACCCATGCTACGCGCCAGCTCCAGGTCTTGCTGAAACAGTTCTTTAGCTTTACCCTCATAATCCTGTTTCAGTTGTTCAACGTCCAGCCCGGCTTTCATCGCGGCATTTGCTATATGCTCCCATTTGGTTATATTCTTTTTCTTCAGGAAAACCATCTCGCGCAATTCACGCAGGAAGACAATGGCCTTGTGCTCGTCCTGCATTTGTGCGGCCTTAAAGGCTATAGATGGCGGATAAGACGATTCTAAAGGATCTTCCAGCCACACATCCCCATCTATAGGCATCTTGTAGTGTGCGCTCACTTCGTCCCAATGGTGTGCCACGTCGGCAGGCTTGCTTATACCCCCGCTGTTGTAACTCCAGTCGGGTAGCAATCCGCCCATATGGTATTCAATTTCTACATCATTGCCGTACTCCAGTTTCAATTTTCTCAATTGTGGTTCTATACCCCAGCATGACGAGCATATGGGATCTGTGAAATAAATAATCCTTACCGGTTTCTTCTCAGCCACAACCGGGTGGATATGAACTACACCATCTTTCACAGGCACCTCGCATATACCTGTCTGCGGATCGCACAACAGGGGGTTTGTATTTTTTTCCATATTCTTTTTTTCTTGTGCCAGGCAACTATTGCTGCCCAGTATTAATAAAATCATGAATGCTTTTATATTCATAGTACTATGTTTAGTTAAAATTCTAGGCTATACTCACCAGCATATGCTTTGAATCTCTAACTTTAATGCAAAGTTCCGATTGCGGAAGGGATATACAATAAGTCTGAAAAACCTGACTACCAATAACAACATAGAGAATGATAATAGCTGCCCTGCAGAAGGGCTGTTAAAGATGCTTTCAGGTAAGTTCAAACTACAAATATTCCGTATAGCGGTAGATGGGCCTGTGCGTTTCAATACGCTTATGCGCGAAATAAACGGCGCAAATAAACAAACAGTAGCTGTCGCACTGCGCGAACTGGAAGAAGTAGGGCTACTGATAAAAACCATCATCACCCAAAAGCCATTGCATATTGAGTATAACCTGTCTGAAAGGGGCCGCTCGCTTATACCTGTTTTCAGACAACTGGAATCTATTTCATGATTGTATAATGTCGCCTTTTTACAAGGTGATAATGATCCCAATACATAATTTAGCGTAATGATAAAGATTGCTACGGCACGTCAATTAGCTATGTCCTTTGATGAAGTAACGGAAGAGCCGCACTTTGAAAAGACTTCTTTCCGCGTTGCGAAGAAAATATTCGCTACTATGAATGAGCCTGAGCAACGCATGACTGTACGTCTCTCTCATATAGACCAGGATGTGTTTTGCTCTTTTGATAAAAATGTAATCTACCCAGTACCTAATGCATGGGGCAAACACGGCTGGACACATGTAAACCTGCGCACCGTCCGCAAAGAAATGCTGAAGGATATTCTGACCGTCAGCTACTGTACAGTAGCGCCTAAACGGCTGGCGGAGAAATATAAAATTGACCCTGAATTATAGGGATAAAAAAAGCCTGCTGTCGCAGGCCGTAAATATATCTTTTCCGTCAATTACTACTTAGTGTCATAAGCCCACTTAATATAAGTTGCACCCCAGGTAAAACCACCGCCAAATGCAGCCAGTATTATATTGTCGCCTTTATGCAGTTGCTTTTCCCATTCCCACAGGCAAAGAGGTAAAGTACCGTTTGTAGTATTACCATAGCGCTGTATGTTCACCATTACCTTTTTCTCGTCCAGCCCCATACGTTCTGCCGTAGCATCAATTATGCGTTTGTTGGCCTGGTGTGGCACCAGCCATGCTATATCTTCAGCCTGCAGGTTGTTGCGCTCCATAATATCAGCTGCTACTTCTGCCATGTTTTTTACCGCAAATTTGAATACTGTTTTACCCTCCTGGTACACAAAATGCTCTTTGTTCATCACCGTTTCCAGCGTTGCCGGTTTTACAGAGCCACCGGCTTTCTGGTGCAGGAATGCCCGGCCGCTACCGTCGCTATGCAGTTTTGAGTCTATTATACCGTAGCCATCTGTATTGGGCTCTAATAACACTGCACCGCCGCCATCGCCAAATATGATACAGGTAGTACGGTCTTCATAATTCAGTATAGAACTCATTTTATCTACACCTATTACCATTACCTTTTTGTACTTGCCTGTTTCTATAAATTGAGAACCTGTAGTAAGTGCAAACAAAAATCCACTGCAAGCTGCACTTACATCATAACCAAAAGCGTTTACCGCGCCCAGTTTGTCTGATATTACATTGGCCGTAGCCGGGAAAATCATATCAGGTGTTGTGGTAGCGCAGATGATCAGGTCAATTTCATCTGCCCCTATGCCGCGTTTCTTCAATAAGTCCTGTGCTGCTGCAACGGCTATATCACTGCTGCCTTTACCCTCTCCTTTCAGTATCCTACGCTCTTTTATCCCTGTTCTAGTCGTTATCCATTCGTCCGTTGTGTCTATTATTGTTTCCAACTCTTTGTTGGTCAAAATATAATCGGGGACATAACCGCCTACTGCCGTGATGGCAGCATGTATTTTTTGCATTTAGAATTATTTAATTAGCAAAATTAGGTGTTTAATTCATCAAAGCTATTTCGCAGGCGTTAAAACTCAGGTATCTAACCCGCCGCACACCCCCAGCACCTGCCCGGTTATATAGCTGCTCATATCGCTGGCCAGGAAAAGGGCCGCATTGGCCACCTCTTCAGCCTTGCCAAAGCGCTGCAATGGTATTTTTGAAAACCATTGTTCCGCCCCGCCATCTTTCAGGTAGCCGGTCATATCGGTTTCTATAAAGCCCGGTGCTATAGCGTTGCAACGTATGTTGCGGCTGCCCAGCTCCAGCGCTATAGATTTTGTAAAGCCAATAACACCCGCCTTTGATGCGGAATAGCTGCTTTGCCCGCCATTGCCGCTGACACCCACTACAGAGCTCAGGTTGATGATGCTGCCTGTACGGGCTTTCATCATGGGGCGTATTACCTGTTTGGTCAGGTTGTACACAGATTTCAGGTTGGCGCCTATCACTTCATCCCATTGCTGCTCTGTAAGGCGCAGCAGCAGGTTATCGCGTGAGATGCCCGCATTGTTAACACATATATCTATGGTACCAAATTCATTTACTACATCATTGGCCAGTTGTTCTGCCGCGGCGTAATCTCCCGCATCGCTTTTATAGCCTTTGGCTTTTACGCCCATAGCTGCCAGTTTTGCCTCCAGCGCCTCAGCCCTTTCTACAGACGACAGGTATGTGAATGCCACATTTGCGCCGTGTTCGGCAAATTTTATGGCAATAGCCTCGCCTATACCACGGCTTGCCCCGGTTACCAGCGCGGTTTTATTTTCCAGTAATTTCATTGTTTCTCAGAAAATGGATTTGGCTGCTAAAATAATCATAAGGCGATAGAAATGCACCAGAATTAAGGAATATTATCAGCCTACGATAATAAATAGCATGCCTATTTTCACTCGTGGAACTCTTTTGCCGGTAAAATATTGTATGGGAATAGTCAAATTTCACATTTTAACAACTTTGCAGCTTTGTAAATAGGTTATTATATAGTAATTTGCAGCAAAGTAAAAAGAACCGAAGATGAGGAAAATTGTTTACCTGCTATTTTTACCATTACTATTTGCTGCCAATACCGGCAAAGCGCAGAATTTTAGTATGCAACACGATACAGTGAAGTCTACTGTGCCCGTATATACGGATATATATAACTATGTAAATAATACTTCCGGTTCTACGATAAGTGTCAACTGGCGTATAATATCCGAAACCTTACCGCAAAGTTGGGAAGATCATGGGTCATTTGGCCTTTGTGATAATGTAACCTGTTATACAACTTCTATTTTAGCAGGTACCGCTCAAACATCTGATACTTTTAGTGGTTCGAGGATGTTATTTAAAATGCAATTTGATGGCAGCCCCGCCTCTGTTACGCCGGGCGGACCTTATTATGTTACTGCAGAGATTTCAGACCTTAGCTTTACAGATACAGTAACTTTTGAACTGTACAAATGGCCTACATCTGTACCAAAGGTAACTAACAGCGTAGCTAAAGAAGAAGTGACTCTTTACCCTAATCCGGCATATAACGAGGTTAATGTTACCTTCAGCAAAGAAGCAGGTATCAAAACCATAGCTATATACAACCTTGTTGGCAAGCAGGTAGCTGCATACAGGAATACCAACAACAGCAGCGCAAAACTTGACATTGACAAAATACCATCGGGTATTTACTTTGTACGCCTGATGGATGGCGCAGGACGCACTGTAGCCACCAGGAGGTTTACGCACCAATAATAATTTCTCTACATAACATTATGAATCCCCTCTCAACCGAGGGGATTTTTTTATTGGCGGTTGTTAAGCAAATATTTTATTTAATAGTATTGTAAAAAATTATGTTGTTATTATATTATTAACAATTAATTTAAGTACATTAGAATATATTATAATTTTCTTAACCACTAAAGCAATAAATGTTATGAAAAGACTATTACTTCCGGCATTGTTATTAGCAGCATTAAGTACTGATGCGCAAACAAAAAAAGTACTGCTTGAAGATTTTACAGGTATTTGGTGTGGTCACTGTCCTAACGGTTCGAAAGGAATTGATGATATGGAAGCTCAATACCCTGCTAACTTCCTTGCCGTTGCTGTACATAATGATAATTCTGCATCTTTAGCCGGACCAAAAGATGTGCTAGAAATCGCAGAAGGAGAATATCTGGCAACATCTGCCGGACTAGGTTCAAAAGGCTTCCCCAGTGGTGCTGTTGATAGGAAGTTATGGTGGCCAAGTAATCTTATCCCCAATAATCCGCCATCGCAACCTTTAGATACATCTACCGTTCGCTTAGGTATTAACGGGGCGGCCCAACAATGGAAAATGGCTGTTGATACGCAAACCCAAAAAACAGCAATAGTATCCATTTCATTTGCCAACTTCCATATTAATGCTAATGGAGATTATGTTACAGATGTAAAAGTTAAGTTTACTTCTGCTCCTCAGGCCGGCATCCCTTTAGTCCTACAGGTATATGTGATTGAGGACAGCATTAAGGCTGAAGTTTTTGGCAGTGATAACCTAAAACAAGTGAGCTATAACAGTCATTATGGTTCTTCTGGCACAACAAGCGCACCTGTTTATATAACAACTACAGCCAATAAATTTTATCATAACAATACTTTACGCGCTGCCATTGGCGGTAATTGGGGCTTCCCGATACCAACTCCCACAGTTGGCCAGGAATGGACAAAAAATGTACAAATAACATTCCCTGCATCAGCAATACCTGCGCCTTGGGTTAAAAAAAATGTCCATTTTTATGCGTTTGTAGCACAGAATGGCACCTACAAATCACATAAACAAGTATTGAATGCGGAATCAATCAGTGCAATGGCATTCAATAAAGTAGGCATATCTGATGTGACGGCATTGAGCATTCTGAATGCACATCCTAACCCTGCAAAATCTTCTGATGTAATAAACATAGAATACAATATCGCAAATAGCGAAGTTGTTACAATGAAGGTTTATAATTTGGTCGGGCAGCAAGTAGCGCAACCTTATTCAAGTAACGAGGTTAAAGGTGCACATACTATTTTATGGAGACCATCTGAGAGCAATGTAACAACTCCTGGTATATACCTCGTAGAAATTTCAAGCCCTTCAGGCAAACAAGTACAGCGGATCAATATCCGTTAATAAATAATTTAATTTCAGAAAACGATAAAGGGTGCCAATCGGCACCCTTTATCGTTTATACTCAATAGCATCTTATTTAATCACAACCTTTTCTGTATGTACTATTTGATTTGCCCTGACGGTTGCGATGTACACACCTGTACTTAATACTGGTAATGAGACCTTAACTGCATTACCTCCTACTCCGGAATTTTCTACTACCACTTTACCCGTTACATCGGTAAGTACAAATTCATATTTACCATCCACATTAGTAAGGTCAATATTCAATTCATTCGTAGCGGGGTTGGGATAAATGCTAATGGCATTACCATCAATTACATTTTTTACACCTAAAGACTTGCCTGGCTTGTAATACCCGGTAGAGCAATGAGTATATGATGGAAAGTTATTGAAAACATCTGTAAATGTTACAATGCTGTAAACATCAAAATTTATGGTTTCATACCCAACTGATTCAAAAGTACTTTGATCAAAGGCTATATCATAAAAATAGCTTCCACACATGTCGTTAATATGTTTTTGACAGTCCGGCTCGTTATATTGTATATTGTTAACCTGCAAAAATTTTGTTTTCAGGTTTGTACTCGAAGGGTTTTCAATGTTATCAGCAATAGGTAATACCATTCCCGGTAGAGATACCGGTGGATTCGAACCCCATTTGGATTGTCATAGTGACGCTCGACAGAAGCAAAAGTATATAGCCGCCTTATATCTTCTCTAGTTTCGCCCACGCCTATTGACCCGGTTAAGTAATCCATAGTTAACGCACTTGTACCTTGTGAGGACAAGTATATTTTATGATCAGGTAGTGGTGCTAACGGTAAAAAGCCTGTAGTATAATCAAACCAACCATATCCAAAATACATATAGTTTATGAAAGGATTGATATTTGTACTACTCGGCCATAAACTTCCGGGAGGCAATGAAACACATGGCGGATTGTAAATTGTTCTTTGTTCACCAATAACTGCAATATGATTATTTGCCATTGAAGTGTAGGAATTACTGTGCAACTCCAAGAACTGCTTACCGAAGCCGCCTGTCATTTTTATAGAGGGTATAGGATAATTATATACTGACAAATCATTCTTAATACGCACTATACCATAAGTGGACGAGTTCGGAGATATTCCATCAAATCCATTAATGAGAATAACAATATCCGCATCATCTTCTGCACGATAACCATTTTGACCACCATACACTCCACCGCGAATATCAATGCCGTACAATCCTCTACCCCTTTCTTCGTCACCATAACATACTGCTTCCCAATATGGGTATATACCATTCATGGATACATTAGACAAATTGGCGTCAAATTTTGCCGCCAAAGCACAAGAAACATTACTATAGCATTGCACCGAGCCGTGATCAGTTTCATTAGAAGCTCCTGTTACTAATAAAGGAAATGTTTGACCATAATTATATGGCGATATTTTCAATGCCATGTCATTATCTTTTCCATAATGAAATCCACTGTTCCAGAAATAACTTATTACGCTACCATTAGAAACATCCAAACGAAGCATCATACCATACTTATCAGAGTAATTATTATTTGGCTCGTTTGGATATTCAGTGTTAGCAGCAGAATACCCACAAATGTATAAATAGCCGTTATCCGCAAAATACGAATGCGTAGGATTATATGTTCCTGTGGGTCTGGTGGTTTGTTATAATGCCTATTGCAGGATTAACAGGCAGGTCGTTTCCTGAAAGGTCTACTCCTGCAACATACACATAATCAGTGGGTAAGCCGCGATGCCTTGCCTGGATGGTTATCCAGAATTCATTTGCGCTCTGGCAGGCTATATCCACTACCCTAAACTCATGGTCAAATTGCGCCCAGGAAGTCCGCTCGCTTATTACATTACCTAAATCGTCAAGATGCATAAAATGCCAACCGGGGTAGGGGTGGTTGGCATCGTAAACAGTACCGGCAGCAACATATTCAGGCGCTATTCCTGCTACGCCTGTACCGGGTATTAATTCAATACTATAACCCCGGTGATTATTTTGCCATTCGTGTGTCGTAAGTGTAGCCAGAACATTGAGGTGCAGTGAGAGAAAACATGTGAGGATCAAAATGGTTTTTTGTAAATGTTTCATGTTAAAAGTTTTAAAAAGTAATTAGATATTATAAACATACTTAATTTTTTATTATTTTCTATATCATTTTATCATTAACTATAAAAAAGAACGGGCTGCCAATTGGCAGCCCGTTTTAAGTATATAGTAATATGCTTACAATTTCCCCATCGCGCTTTCTACCCGCTTCACTGTTTCCTCTTTGCCTATAATAGCCACTATATCAAACACACCGGGGCCGTATTTACCACCTACCAACATTATACGCAGCGGCAGCATCAGCTCTCCTTTTTTCAGGCTATGCGCCTCTGCCAGTTGGCCAAAGGCAGCTTCCATTGCTGCAGGTTCCATATCAGTATCTACCTGCTGCAACCATGCGGTAAAGAATTCCCGCTTCTGCTCGTTCCATTTGCCTTTTATAGTTTCGGTATCTATAATATCGGGCGTGGCAAAGAAGAAATGGCCCTGTTCCCGGAAATCGGCCAGCAGGTGGCAGCGTTCTTTTACCAACGCTATTACTTTCAGCAGGTAGTCGTCGCTCACTGCAACATTATGTTGTTGTATAAATGGCTTCACCAATGACACCAGGTCTTCATTACTCTTTTTCATGATGTACTGGTGGTTGTACCATTTGGCCTTTTCATAGTCGAACTTCGCACCGCCTTTGTGCACCCTGTCTATGCTGAATTTCTGTACCAGTTCATCCAGGGTAAACAGTTCCTGCTCCGTACCATCGTTCCAGCCCAATACTGCCAGTATATTTACGAACGCCTCGGGTAAAAATCCTTTTTCTTTAAAACCATCCAACATTTCACCACTTGCGGCATCTGCCCATTGCATAGCAAATACCGGGAAGCCCAGCCTTTGCCCGTCGCGCTTGCTCAGCTTACCGTGGCCGTCAGGTTTCAGTATCAGCGGCAGGTGTGCCCATTGTGGCATATCGGCTTCCCAACCCAGGTACCTCCACAGCAAAATATGCACAGGTGCGCTGGGCAGCCATTCTTCACCGCGGAAGGCATGTGTTATCTTCATCAGGTAGTCATCTACCACCACCGCCAGGTGATAAGTAGGCATACCATCAGCTTTCAGCAATACCTTATCATCTACCAGGTTGGTATCATTACTTATTTCGCCCCGTATCATATCTGTGAATGATACAGTCTCATCTTCCGGCATTTTTATACGCACTACATAAGGTGCGCCACTATCCAGCAAGGCTTTGGTCTCATCTGCGCTTAATGATAATGAGTTGCGCATCTGCATACGGGTTGTGCCGTCATATTGCGGGTTTGGGTTGGTATCTGTTTTCAGGCTACTGCGCATCTGCTCCAGGTCTTCGGGAGTATCAAACGCATAATAGGCATTGCCCTGCGCTATCAGTTGCTCAGCATACTGGCGGTAAATGTCTTTGCGCTCGCTCTGCCGGTAGGGAGCGTACTCGCCGCCCTTCAACGGGCTCTCGTCGGGAGACAGCCCGCACCATTCCAGGCAGTCATATATGTATTGCTCTGCGCCTTCTACATAACGGTTACGGTCGGTATCTTCTATCCGCAGCACGAAATCTCCGCCATGGTGGCGTGCAAACAGGTAGTTGTACAATACGGTACGTACACCGCCCAGGTGCAGCCCGCCGGTAGGGCTGGGCGCAAATCTTACACGAACTTTTTTGCTCATAGGCCGCAAAGTTACGCCTAAACCGCCTGCAAAAAAAGATGGTGTTAATACCTTATCTGCTCGTAGATATCCAGCGTTTTGCCAATATTATACTGCGTACCTTCAATATTACCCACCCATTTCAGCCTGCGTATGGCATTGGTAGTAAACACGGCATCGGCCGTTTTAAGAAAGTCTAATGTAAATGGTCGCTCCACGATGTTCAACCCCTTTGCAGGCAGTTGCTGCATTATATACCTGCGCATTACCCCGGCTATACACCCTTCAGACAATGGCGGTGTGTAAATGGTATCACCATGCACGCAATATATATTGGCCAAGGTGGTTTCTATGGCATTGCCATGCGTGTTTAAAAGTATAGCGTTATCTACTTTCTTTGCCGTAGCCTGCCGGGCCGCCACAGCATATATCATAGCGTTGGTACTTTTCAGGTTGGCGATGCTATCGGGGCTTTTTGCCAGCCCTTCGGCTATTATCATAGTCAGCCCGTTTTCATTCAGCTGTGTAAGGGCAGCATCTACAGGCTGGCATTCAATTATGAATTCCGTCCAGGGACTTTGACCATCAAAAAGCCCACCCCTGCCTGCATATACCTGGAACCTGATGCGGCAGAGTTTTTCCAGTTTATTTTTCCTTACCGTCTTTAATATTTCTTCCTCCATCCATTCTCTTGTCATCAGTTCCGGCATCACCAGTTGCAACTGTGCTATGCCCGAAAACAACCTGACCCAGTGAAGTTCCTTCAGTTGTATAACACCGTCTATCATCAGCATGGTTTCAAACAGTCCGAAGCCAAACCTTACAGCACGGCTGTCGTGCGGCACACCTGCATCTGTGTCTTTATAAAGATTCCCGTTAATGTTAATGTGTTTCAATCAGCGTTCAATTAAAAAGGGGGTGGAGCAATTTGTTAGCTTAAGTCTGTTGTGTTTTCGAAATAGTTGTGTTGTACCTTTGCGCAAACAGTTTTTCATGAAACTTGAGAAGGAAGTTCCAGTACAATGGATTGCAGATTTTATTGGCGCAACAATCATAGGCAATGCAAACCGGACGGCAACCGGTATCAATGAGATTCATAAAGTTACTACGGGAGATGTATCATTTGTAGATAACGAGAAGTATTTTAATAACTGTTTAATTTCAGCGGCTACGGTTATTATCATTAATAAAGAAGTGTCATGCCCTGATGACAAAACACTATTACTGCATAGCGACCCCTTCAGTGCATATGTAAAACTGGTAAAACATTTCCGCCCCTTTGAGCCTGCATATAAAATGGTAAGTGATAGTTCAACCATTGGCGAAGGCACACATATACAGCCCGGTGTATTTGTTGGAAATCATGTTAAAATTGGTAAAAATTGTCTTATACATCCTAACGTTACTATATATGACCATACCGTCATCGGCGATAATGTCATTATACATTCAGGCACTGTTTTAGGCGCAGATGCATTTTATTTCAAGCGCCGTAAAGAAAGGGCTGCACAATACGACAAGTTGGAAAGCTGCGGCCGCGTGATAATTGAAGACGATGTGGAAATAGGCGCCGGTTGTGCTATAGACAAAGGGGTAAGCGGTGATACCATCATAGGGCGAGGTACAAAACTGGATAATCATATACATATTGGTCACGGTGCTGTAATAGGGAAGAACTGCCTCTTTGCGGGACAGGTAGGTGTAGGCGGCAAGGCTATCATTGAAGATGAGGTAATACTCTGGGGACAGGTAGGTGTCAGCAAAGACCTTACTATTGGTAAAGGTGCTATCGTGTATGCACAAAGTGGTGTAGGCCAGTCTATAGAAGGCGGTAAGGTTTACTTTGGCAGCCCGGTAGATGATGCTAAAACAAAAATGCGGGAACTGAACTGGGTAAAACGCATACCCGAAATATGGGAAAAACTTACTACTACAGTTAAATAGACTTCACGAAGGGTTGGGGGCTATCATTGTTACGCAATACCCATTCCGTTTTCAGCATACCGGTTACGGCTATATCGTGGTAGTTGCCGTTGAGTATATAACTCTGCCGTAGTATACCCTCTACTTTAAAACCCAACCGTTCTGCAACAGCAGCACTCCTCTTGTTAGATACAATAAACTGTATCTCTATTTTGTTGAGCCCCACTTTCCCAAACAGGAAGCTGATAAAATCTTTCAGGCAGGCGCTTATTATACCCCTTCCCTGGTATTCTTTCGCTATCCAGTAGCCGAGTTGGGCCTTTTTTAAAGCATGGTCCCAATTGTGCATACCCATGCTACCTATCAGCCTGCCTTTGTACACTATGCCCAACGCCATACCCGACTGGTTGTTCTGGTTAACTATAGACTGGTGTATAAACTGCATGGAATGGCCTGCATCAGTAGTTACATCTACCCACGGCAGCCATGGGCGTAAATGCTCGCGCGATGCATGTATCAGGGTAAATAATTCCTGCGCATCTGCGGGTTGCAGTGTGCGGAGCAACAATTCATCGTCTATGATTATAGATACCACCGACGTGAATATAATAATAATTAGTGTTTAAAATGCCTTGTTTCAGTAAGCACCAGTGCTATCCCGTTATCCTTACAAAACTGTATGGTATCCTTATCGCGTACAGAGCCGCCAGGTTGTATAATTGCTGTTATGCCTGCTTCATGCGCCATACGTGCGCAATCATCAAAGGGGAAGAAGGCATCAGAAGCCATCACAGCGCCGTGTAATGAGAATCCGGATTGCTTTGATTTCTCCAGCGACTGGCGTAATGCATCTATCCGGCTGGTTTGCCCACAACCTTTACCTATCAGTTGCTTGTCTTTTACCAGTGCTATAGCGTTAGATTTTAAATGCTTGCAGATTATGTTGGCAAACTCCAGGTCAGCCCTTTCAGTATCTGTTATATTACGTGCACCGGATTCTGTCCACGCAGCATAGTTGCTCTTATCTGCTTCCTGCACCAGTACACCATTCAATATGCGTTTGTATTCACGCTCAGGATGGAATGATTGTTTCTGTTGCAGCAATATCCTGTTTTTCTTACCCTTCAGCAGTTCCAGTGCATCTGCATTAAAAGCAGGGGCAATCAGTATCTCAAAAAACAGTTCGCTTATTTTTTTCGCTACCTCTATATTAATTGTTTCGTTGGTAGCTAATACACCACCAAATGCACTCTCAGGGTCGCCGGCCAGTGCTGCATCCCAAGCATTTACTACATTATCACGCTCTGCCACGCCACATACGTTTGTATGCTTTATTACGGCAAAAGCAGGTTGTTTAAACTCCGCTATTACCTGGCAGGCGGCATCTACATCTACCAGGTTGTTGTATGATAGTTCTTTACCATTCAGTTTATTGAATATCTCATCTATATCGCCGTAAAACGCAGCCTGCTGGTGAGGGTTTTCACCGTAACGTAGTGATTGCTTATTGCCTACAGACAATTGGAACGATGTATTGTCCTGGCCTTTAGCAAAATATTCCGCTATTGCCACATCATAGTGCGCGCATTCCATAAAGGCTGCCGCAGCAAAACTCCTGCGCTCTTCCAGTGTAGTTGTACCATTTCCTTTATTCAGTACATCCAGCAGGTCTGCATACTTATCGCGAGATGCAACGATGCAAACATCACCATGATTTTTAGCCCCGGCACGTATCAGCGAAACACCGCCTATATCTACTTTCTCAATGATAGCTTTTTCGTCACTGGTTGTTTTTACTGTTTCCTCGAAAGGGTACAGGTCAACAATTACCAGGTCGAACATAGGGATGTCATACTCACTCACATGCTTACGGTCATCTTCAAAATCACGACGTGCCAGTATGCCCCCAAACACTTTCGGGTGCAAGGTCTTTACACGGCCACCGAGTATAGAGGGATAACCTGTAACGCTTTCAACAGATACGCAAGGAATGCCTGCCTCTTCTATAAAAGACTGGGTACCCCCCGTAGAGTATATAGTTACACCCAGCTCGTGCAGTTTGCGTACTATCGGCTCCAGGCCATCTTTGTAAAAAACAGATATCAGTGCGGCGCCTATCTTGCGTTCCATATAGAAAAACGTTGTGCTTTGAGAAATGAAGCGCAAAGATACTATGCTGTTGCAATTATGCCTAATTATTGCCTTAGCAACTGGTACTCAGTCCTTTTTCCCTTTCAGCAGGGCAAATATAGCCATAGCATGCCCATGACCCAGTTCAAAATCGTCTTTCAGCCATTGTACCACCTCTGTGGCTTTTGCCACCGGCTTGCCGTTTTGGGTGAAACCCTTTTTCTCGGCCAGTTCTTTAAAGTCCTGCGGAGATTTGCCAGTTTTCGTCTTTATATTATCGAGATAAGCCTGGAACGACATGTTCTGAATATTTAATGGTTAATGACGCACCGCGGGCATCCGCAAGCCTGGTGTAGTAAATGTACGATGTTACTAATATCCCCAAAACTACCAGTGGGAAAAAGGCCAGTCCCCCAAAGCCATCTACAGCTATATAGCTAATGCATGCAGATATCATAACAAAGCCCAGTCCTGCATAAGCCCATTCTTTTAAACGTCTAGGCATAGCAGGGATTACCAATGCTATACAACCCAGCACTTTGAGTATTACCAGCATGGTGCCAAAATATTCAGGATAGCCAAGGTACCTGATACCGGCTTTTGCAAATTCAGTATGTCCTGTTAATGCAGGAAGTACGCCTTCAAACAGGAAAATAAATCCTGTTGTTGTCCAATAAATTGCTTTTGTTGTTTTTGTATTTGCCATGATTGAAATGTTTTTACAAAGCTACCAGGCTCAGTGTTTTTCATGCGGTGTAATAGAGACAGAATAAGAGGTGTGTTACGACAACTCAATTAGTATCCAGTATAAACGCACCATCATAGCGTATCACATGCGTCTTCATATTCAATCTTGCTGCTTCGTCACGTAGCAGCACTGCATTATTCTTTGACACTTTATTTCCTAGTACTAGGGCACAGTCGCCAAACACCTGCTGTATTAAAGCCACATCCTGCTTCTTTGCAGCATAGCCAATCACTACATAATCTGCATGCAATTGCGTGTCACGTATGGCCTTATCAATGATGAATACTGTCTTATCATTTATCCTGATGCAATTAGCTTCTACCTTTTCAATATTATTTATTTGCAGGTTTATATGCGCTGGTTTCAGCACAAACTTTTCAATATTCGCATCTATACTATCCGGAGCATTTAATTGTGTAGCCTTGTCGCCTGTTATCAGTTCTGTATGATTACTCTTATTGGTATTGTACACCACAAACATATTATTGTGCAGCACCTGCCAACGGTTAACACAACAGCAGAACAGGAAAGCGCAAATAGTTATCATGCCTGCAAACAAAGCTTTTTTATACTTATGCATTAAGAATACTGAAATGAGGATAATAGACGCATACAGCAATACTAATTGCAAATCCGTCAGCGTCAGCCTGCTGAAAGATTCAAAGTTCAGTTGCTGCAATTCATACACTAGTTTATTAAACCATGTCACCAGCCACCCTGTTACACCGGCAATAAACTTTGCAACAGTATAAAAAGGCGACACCACAATTAATAGCATGCCTAACACCAATACTATACCCATAAAGAGCCAGGCAAGAACATTTGCAATTATGAACTGCAAGGGGAACAAATGAAAATAATAAATCACTAATGGCGCTACCAGTATTTCAGCTGCTATACTCACAGCAACTGCACTCCACAATGCACGCGTAATTTTATGCGCAGGTATAATCCATTTATATATAGGCTTATAAAAAACCATAATAGACAGCACTGCGATAAATGAAAGCTGGAACCCGATGTCGAACAACCAGGCTGGATTGGCACATAACAGGATAAATGCCGTTGCCAATAACTGGTTGATGCCATTCTGATTTTTTTGCAACGCAAGCCCGACACCCAATAAAGAAAACATAGTCGCTGCTCTTACTGCCGAAGGTGGCGCACCCGCTACTACCACATATAACCATATCAAAGGGATGGCTGCTATGTATTTTATCCAGCTGAACTTTCTGTGGCGCAGCCATGCCAGCAATACCGCTACCACAAAAAAGAACACAGCTATATGCCCACCCGATATAGCTATGATATGCACAATACCTGTAGCCTCATATGCACCAGACAGTTCATCGTCCAGCATATCCGTATCATTCATCAGCATGGCTTTCATCAGGCCAAGGGCTTCTTTATCTGTTATATACCATTCCAGTTGCCGCACACACCAGTGATGCACACGTTTTATCCACCCCAGTTGCTCATCACCATAACTATATACATGCACGTCTTTACCTGCAACAAATTGCCTCAGGTACACATTCCTTCCAGCCATATAGCCCGCATAGTCAAACTCATAAGGATTGCCGCTGTTCTTAATTACCTGCCATTTATCAGGTATTATTATCTGGTCGCCTTCCCGCACTACAGGAGCACCGTATTTATACATGTACACTAATGCATGGCCTGTTACGTTCGCTATCCCACTTCTGTTTACGGCATGCGTTACCTCTACTTCCAGTTTCCACGCTTTATCTTTTTCTACAGGAGCATTACATACCCTGGCTACGTACCCGTATGCATCACCGGCGTACCTGCCAAACCAGTGTTTATTATTACGCACATCATGACTATAACACAACACCCATGCTGCAAGCACTATAACGGCATTCAGCACTATATAGCCTGTAATTGTTTTTGCATAACTATTTTGTTTTATGAAGACTATAAAGCTGTAAAGCAGGCTACCTAAGCCTGAAAGCACAAGTACCGGTAATATATTGGGCTGAACAATCGAGCATACCAACGGGTACAGGCTTATACCTGCTACCAATGGCAGCAACACCCTGGAGAAGGGAGCCCGCTCCCATACATGAGCTTTATTAAGTGGCCAGCGTTTTGCCATTTGCTTAGCCGTTCAAATTAGTAAATTATCATGTAACCACGTTAAAGTGTCATGACTGCTCCCAGCTCTTTCACTTTTTTTCGTGCCAGTTGTACATAGGTGCTGCCGGGGTATTCTATAATCAATTGAGTGTACAGCTTGCCGGCTTCCTCTTTTTTATTCAGCAGGTTTTCATTTATCTCTGCCATGGTAAACAGTGCATCATCTGCCAATACATCTTTCCCATGCTCTTTGTGTATCTGTTGCAGGTAAGACAATGCAGCAGGATAATCGCCTCTTTTTTGCGCGATTTTCGCGCGTTGCATCATTATATCGTCCGCCAACGGATGCTCGGGGAAAGCTTTTGCAATACTGTCTAATATCTGTTCTGCTTCGCGGTCTTTATTCTGAAACAATAATAAATCGGCGTAAGCAAAACGCTCCAGTGGTGTGTAGTTGCTATCCGGCGGTATATTCTCCGTTATCAGTACAGACAAATAAAGTGCGTCGTTAGCTATCAGTTCAGATGTTGAAGCTTTTAGTACCGATACCTGTATATTAGCCCAGTCAAAATCACCTCTGTAATAAGCCAGCTTCGCATCCCTGAAACGCGCCTCTTCTCCCAGGAGGTCTTCCCTGAATTCTTTTTGTACCTGCGTATATATCAGTGATGCCTCCCAGGTATTACCCAGCAATGTATGATAATCTCCCAGTTGCAATTTACACTGCCCTACAAAATCTTTCCTGGCAGCGGGTTTGCTGATAGCTGTTTCTAATTCGGTTATGGCATCTCCAGGTTTATCTGCATATCGTGCCAGTAGTATGGCATAGTCCTGCACTGTGCGGAATGAATAATAATCAGGATAAGTTGCTAAAAACTGTTTGTACTCCGCTGCCAACGCGTTTGCTTCCTCTTTAGTAAACTTTGGGTTCTTCTGCATCAGCCTGAATTTCACACTTAATATCTCATTCACCACAGATGCGTAAAACGGGTATTCTTTTCCCTTTTCTACTATTTCCTCATAAGCTTTCAGGGCAAATTCATTCTGATCTTCGGCTACGGCATACCGTGCAAATTCCAGCAGCCGCTCCCCCTGCTCTTTATAACGTTCATCCAGGGCCCTCACCTGTATCAGTGCTCCATCCCAATCGTTCTTTTGCGTGTACAGCCATACCAGCAGTTCTGAAAAGTGTGGATTATCCGGTTCTTCGTTTATCTTTTTAATAATAGCTTTCTGCGCCTTTTGCAATTTTTTAGGGTCATCCCCTAAAAAATCCAGTAATGTAGTTTTTACTTCTTCAATACCACCATTGTGATAGCTTCGGCTCGATTCCAGGAGTGTGGTAATACCATTATCAATATCACCTGCTTTAAAATACAGCCTGGCCATAGGCCCACTATATAAAAACTGGTTATGCAGTATTTCTCCTGCCCTTACATATGTTTTCAGGGCGTAGTCATCCATACCGGCATCTGTAAATTTCCTGGCTACAAACTGTGTTACCAGGTCATCTCCATTCAGCAATGTTATTGCTTTATCAAAAAATTCTTCTGCTTTTTTATCTTTCCCTGCGGCTTTATATACCCTGCCCATATCCACCATCCAGGCTGCATTGCTGGGGCTGCGCTGTATTTGCCTGTCTACGAGCTTTTCGGCTTCTTTATAATTTTTGTCCAGCAGTAATACATCCAGGTAGCCGGTATATACTTCAGTGCTACGCGCATCTGCCTTATACAACTCTTCATACAAGGCTATGGCTTTAGAATAATCCTTCATGTCCACATGCATTCTTGCCTTGTCCAACTCAGCCTGCTGCGCCATGACCGCTGTGCACAACATCAACCCCGCTACCAACAACCCAATCTTCAGGCTTATGCCATTACTCCGTCTTGTCATACACAAATTTACTGCCATCAAAATTATATACTTTCATATCGCCCTTCAGTTGATTGTCTTTGTCCGGTACCGGTATATATAGTTTTTTACCCTTTACATATACATTATACACCTCCTGCATCTTCTTAAAATCGTAGTTAGACATATAGTCGTAGCTATATTCAATAACCCCGGGAGTATTGCCATCAACAGGGAATATGTTTACTTGTTTTGCATCGTCTGACAGGTCATATGCAATAATGCCTTTAGTAACCTTGTCATTAGGCTCTATCTTCTTATACACCGGTAAGTAGTATTTTTTCCCTCCTGAATTTTGAACGGACAATATTTTATCAAAACTTCCGGCCACATCTTTGCCTGGAGATGGAAAGAAAATTGTTGCGCTCCCTCTTTTTCCACCCTGCCTGTAAATCATCACAGATGCAAAATTGTGCGGCAGCTTACCTATATATGTATCCCAGCTGAAGATGCGTACCGACTTATCTTCAGAAGTTGTGATGATTAAATCGTTGCTACCGGGTATTTCAATTTCCTGTGTCAGCATTGCCGGTAGCGACATCGACGTATTGACCAGGTATTTACGCAACATTTCGTTGTAGTATGCTATAGAATCTGTATTGGCCACTTTATGCGAAAAGCTGGTGTCTTCAGCATTGTACTGAAAACGCCAATAGCTGATGGCATCCAGGTATTCTTTGATCTTTTTCTCTGCTTCGGGTAATGTTTGGGCAAAACTATTCCCTGCAAACACCATCAGCAATAATATGGTCAAAATCCTGTTCATATCAGTTTCTTAACGGTTTGCCGGTCTGCAATATACTCTGCAAACGCTCTAAGGTTTTTTTCTGTCCGCATAGGCTTAAAAATGTTTCCCGCTCCAGGTCCAGCAGGTATTGCTCACTTACCATTGTGGTAGCAGACAGATCTCCTCCACACATTACATAAGCCAGTTTTTCTGCTATAAACTTATCATAGTCTGTAATATAATTGCCACGCCACATGCCGTGTATCCCCGCCATCAATGGCCCCAGGCCTGAACGTCCCTGCACTTTTATGTCATTGCGATGTATCGGCTGGGTATACCCCTGTTCGTGCAGTGATAATACTTTTCTTTTTGCATCGGTCACGCGCCTGTCAGGATTAATAGATATACTGTCAGTTCCTTTTCTCAGTATTGAAAGTTCATATGCTTCGTGAGCCGATGTACTGACCTTTGCCGTACCTATATTGATGAACAATTGCTGAAGATAGTTCAGCTCTATATCCTCTTTTATATTCCTGTCAGATGCGCGTACTACCAGTTCCTTCGTACCGCCGCCACCCGGTATCAGCCCAACACCCATTTCCACCAGACCTATATAACTCTCTGCCGCAGCCTGCACAGCGTCTGCGTGCAGGCACATTTCGCAGCCACCGCCTAAGGCCATGCCATGTGGCGCCAACACTACGGGTATACTGCTGTACCTCAGCCTCATGGTAGTATTCTGAAATTGCCTGATGGCCATATCCAGTTCGTCATACTCCTGCTCTACAGCAAACATGAATATCAGGCCCACATTCGCACCAGCACTGAAGTTGGCGCCGCTATTGGCTATTACCAGGCCTTTATATTTTTCTTCGGCAATGCTTACAGCTTTCTGCACACCAGCCAGCACTTCACCACCTATGCTGTTCATTTTCGTGTTCCAGCTTAGCGCTACTACATCATCACCTATATCGTAAAGTTTGCAGGCGCTGTTCTGCCAAACAACTTTTTCATCGTAATGATCAAGTATGATCATTGTGCCTGCACCCGGCACAGTTTTATAAGACTTGCTGTTAATGTCGTAATATTTGCGTTGTCCGTTCTCTGTTTTATAAAAGGTCTCAAATCCCGCATTCAACATCTCCTCTACCCATGGCGCTGCTTTGGTTCCCGTCTCTTCCATTATGGCCAATACCTTTTTCACACCTAAAACATCCCACGTTTCAAACGCACCTATCTCCCAGCCAAAACCAGCCTTCAGCGCATCATCTATTTTATAAAGCTCATCTGCTATCTCCGGTATGCGATGGCTGGCGTATGCAAACAACATGTGATGAAACATCCTGTAAAACTCACCCGCCTTATCCTGCCCTTTGTACAGCGCAACCAGCCTTTGTTTTAGATCATCAATAGGTTTGGCTGCTTCCAGCGTAGCAAACTTTGCTTTCTGTTTGGGGCCGTACTCCATCGTTTCAGGGTTCAGTGTCAGTATATCGCTTTTACCACCTTTTACTTTTTTATAAAAGCCCTGCCCTGTTTTATCACCCAGCCATTTGTTGGCTATCATGTTTTCTATAAAGGGTGGTATTCTGAAAATATTTTTTGCTTCATCGTGCGGCACATTTTCAGGCAGCGCCTTTGCCACATGCACCAGCGTATCCAGGCCAACAACATCCCCTGTACGGAAAGTTGCCGACTTCGGCCTGCCCATTATAGTACCACTCAGCGAGTCTATTTCATCAATCGTCAATCCTAATTGCTGCATGGCATGAAATACCGCCATAAAACCAAACACACCCACGCGGTTGGCAATAAATGCCGGGGTGTCTTTACACAACACTGTTGTTTTACCTAAAAAACGGCTGCCATAGTCCATCAGGAAATCTATCACGTCCGGTTTGGTATCAGGTGTCGGTATTATTTCAAGCAGCTTCAGGTAGCGGGGTGGATTAAAAAAGTGGGAACCGCAAAAATTCGCCCTGAAATCTTCACTCCTGCCCTTTGCCATCAGCCCAATGGGTATGCCCGATGTGTTGGTAGTAATGAGCGAGCCCGGCCTTCGGTGCTGCTCTATTTTTTCAAATATCTGTTGTTTGATGTCCAGCCTTTCTATTACGGCTTCCAGCACCCAGTCACAATCTTGTATCCTGTGCAGGTCATCGTCAATATTACCGGTCACTATGTTTTTGGCCACATCTTTGGTGTACACAGCACTTGGGTTTGATTTAAGTGTAGCTGCCAGTGCTGCGCTTACAATGCTGTTTCGCCATTGCGGGCTATTGCTTGTCCACCCCTTAGCCTTGTCCTGCTCTGTCAACTCGCGCGGAATAATGTCCAGCAGCAATGCCTGCACGCCTATACCTGCAAAATGTGCCGCTATACGGCTGCCCATTACCCCACTCCCTATTACTGCCACCTTTCTTATAGCCCTGTTCATATTTACCAAATGAATTTTACCTACACAATTTAACGAAAAAAGGGCAGGGATGCAGCGCTTATAATTTTCTCAACAATATATCAACCGCTTATGCCGCCGGGTCCTGTTCTATTGCGGGTTCAAACTGCCTCTCCTTTTTTATCTTTGTACCTTCGCTGGAGGTTTTCTTTAGCTGTAGCCCATTCATCATCTGTTATACTATAGTAAGCCGTATTCCTGTTTGTACCGTCTTCCCTTATCATATCATGGCGTAGTATCCCCTCGAATTTCGCACCTGTTTTCAAAATTGCTGTCCTTGACCGGATATTATTTTCGTCCGTCTTTAATTGTACCCTACAGGCATTCAGCACCTCAAAACAAAATGTCAGCAATAGTAATTTGCATTCAAAATTTACAGCCGTGGCCCAATAGTCCGGATGCAGCCAGGTCCAGCCAATTTCCAGTTTCCTGTGTTCCTGCTCTATGTTCATCAGGCGTGTTGCGCCGGCCAGTTTTTTGGCTTGTTTGTGATAAATTACAAAAGGGTACTGCACACCTTTTTCTCTTGCATCTATAGCTTTTGTTAGTGTCCTCAGCACTTTATCCCGGCTGCTCATGTCCCGGGGTATATACTGCCATATCGCAGGCTCGGACGCCAAGGCTGCCAGTTCATCAAAATGTTCAGTTTGCAGGGGTAGTAGTTCTACTATATCACCTGCCAGTTTCGTGCTTTGTGGTATCCAGTTCATCATTAAACTGTTAGTTAATTTAACCCCGGTATCTGGTCAGCCCCGGATTATGCAAATACGGGAAATAAAATAAGAAGAAATATTCCGGAAAAGATTTTTCGCGAGAGACACCCTGTACAACGAATATCCCCCGATAAATCCCCTGAAAACCGCTCTTAAATGACAATCCCATTATAAATATAACAATGTAATAAGTGTAATTTTAAGCTTGCAAAAATTATATATGATGCACAAATTATGTACACTCGCATTATCATTCATTCTTGCCCTCAACACCGGCATAGCCCAGCAAGTAATCTTTAAAGAAAATTTTGACCATATGCCCGGCCTTGGCCTCAGCAATGGCTGGGTGACAACAGCTACAGGTGCGGTAGGCTGGCGTACCAGCGATATGTATAACCTGTACTGCTCTTACTCCTATATACCACAGTATAAATACTGGGCAAAAGTGGCCGCCATTTCCGGCTGCTATGGCGATAAGGGAGGCCCGCGCAACAACCGCGATGTGCTGGCATACACTAAACCCATCAACCTGGCCATACCGCATCCGGCAGCATTCTTAAAATTCGACTCTTATTTCAACAAAATGCTGGTTGTCTCTACTTATGAAAAGGCAACTGTAGAAATTTCTACCAATGACGGCGCATCCTGGAACCTTTTGTTTGAGGTGCCGGCAGGTTCTACGCCTGATTCATTCGCTACATGGTACATAAACTTGTCTCAATACATCGGGTATAATAATGTACGTATTGGCTTTCGTTACAGCGACCAGGGTATGAACCAGAAACTGGGTGGATGGGCTATAGATAATATTGAGATATTCCGCCCCTACCAGAAAGACCTTGCGCTTGAGGTTTTCTCCCCAACTGACAGTATGCTGAAATATGCCACGGTCAATAATACCATTATTCATACAGGAACGGTCATGAACAAAGGCATAGATACCATACACTCATTTGTAGTAAATTACAAACAGGACAATGGCCACATCTTATCCGATACAATCAAGGCAACATTGCCACCGCTCAGCAAATACAATTTCAGCCATGCAGTACCTGATACAATAACCAAAACAGGCAATATAAATATAACTGCATGGGTAGTAACAATGGGTGATGTAAACACTGCCAATGATACTATGTTTACAAAAGTACATGGTGCGCATTTTATGCCCAATAAAATGGTGGCCGTAGAAGAAGGTACCGGTACATGGAACATGTTTGCACCTATGGGTTATGTATTCTTAAATACACTGAATTCTGACCACAATGCCTGCCTTGTTTCTATACACAGTTCAGACCCTATGGATCTAAAACCATACTCCGACTACTTCTACAGCATCAACTACTCTACCCCGCACTTTTTCATGATAGACCGCAAGGCGGCAACCGAAGCTTCTTTCTTTAACACTTTTCACAAACACAGTACACACTTCGGCTTTGCAGACCTGGAGCTGCACGGTAATTTTGCCGGAGACTGGATAGATATTGGCGTTGGCGTAAAACCAGCTATAGATATGACCGGTGATTTCAGGCTGCTACTGGTACTTACGGAAGATGGGGTGAAAGGAACAGGCAAAGGATGGGAGCAGGAAAATATGCATTATGCCGGGGGGAAAAACGGCACAATGGGTGGATACGAAAATAAACCTGACCCTGTGCATGCACAGGATATGACTTATAACTACGTAGCACGTATGGCATATCCGGGGCCGGATGGCGGTAAAACATTCGCAACAGAACTGAAACACAATGGTAGCTACTTTCACAAGTTCAACCTGAAGCTTGACCCCGCATGGGATAAAAACAGGCTGAGGGCAATAGTTATGTTACTGCGCAATGATGATACATTGATATTGAACAGTAACAAACTCAACTATTTCCTTTCTGTAGCAAATGGTAACAGGGAAAATATAAATACCGGTATATATCCCAACCCTGCGCACCTGTACACAAGGCTGCAATTTGAATCTACAAGGCAGGAAAAGGCTGATGTATTTGTGACCGATGTAAGTGGCCGCAGGCTACTTCAGTTGCAAATACCCGATACTAAAGACGGTATCAACACACTAGATATTCCAACTGCGGATTTACCAACAGGATTGTACGTCATTAATATACTTACACCAAAAACAAAACATGCTTTGAAATTGCAGGTGATGCATTAACCTGCGTTACTTACTTCTTAATATTTTTGATGCACGGCTGCGGAACCCGGCCGTGCATCCTTGTTCCAGTTGGTCTTGCAGTATAACCCTTAATTCCTGTTTTATTTCAGGATAGTGTTTTGAGAGGTTGTCCAGTACCGTCATACAAAACACGCGCACTGCTACTGTTTCCTTTACATCTGCCAATAGGTCGAAGCAGATATTCATCACATCACCATGCAGCCGTTCGGGTATTTGTATATTTTGCAGCACCCTTACTACATTTCGCTTAACAGCTACATGCACTCTTTCATCATTCATCCTTTTCACCAGGTTGTCAATATTATCTTCTATCTGCTGTGGATAGATGTCGCCTATCTTGCCCAATACATGTGCTGCCAGTTGTACTACGCGATGCTCATCATGCAAAAAGATATGCATAAACTGCTGCATACGCGTGGGGTTATCACCTATCCAGGCAGCTATACGTTCTGCATTTTCTTTAGAATTTTCTTTAAGTATCTCAGCGCGAAGATCCATACGCAAATATGTGGAAATATTTTGTTTTTGTATTTCATGCACAGCGGTTACATTCGCATTCCTAAAAATACTGAAAGAGGATGTTGGAATTTGCTAAAACCGTTGCAGCAAAGCTGAACTTAAAAGAAACAAACGTACTGGCCGTTTTAGAGCTGTTGGCAGAGGGCGCTACCATACCATTTATAGCACGCTACCGTAAAGACCGTACAGGTGCGCTAGACGAAGTGCAGGTGCAGGATATACAACAGGAAGCAAGCCGGCAGAAGGAGTTTGCAGAGAGAAAAACATTTATAGAAAAGACAATAACCGAACAGGGGAAAATGACAGAAACCCTGCAAGCGAAAATAGATGCCGCTGTAACTATTGCAGAACTGGAAGATATATACCTGCCTTACAAACCCAAGCGCAAAACAAAGGCGCAAACAGCACGGGAAAACGGGCTGGAACCATTGGCAACAAAAATACTTGAGCAAACTGCATTCAGCATACTGGCAGAAGCGGAAGGTTTCATTACTGAAAATGTAAAAACTGTAGAGGAAGCACTGCAGGGCGCAAGGGATATAATAGCAGAAATAGTGAATGAAGATGCGGACGTACGTGCTAAAATGCGTAACCTGTTTGAACGCAAAGCGGAAGTAAGCAGTAAAATAGTAAGCGGAAAAGAAGCCGAAGCAGCTAAGTATAAAGACTACTTTGATTTTTCAGAGCCTGTTACAAAAATACCATCGCACCGTGTACTGGCTGTAATGCGTGGTTTTATGGAAGGTTTCCTGCGTTTAGGGTTTTCACCATCAGAAGAAGATGCGCTGTACATACTTGAAAAGCAATTTGTAAAAAGCAGCAACGAAGCCGGGGAACAGGTAAAGAAAGCCGTGAAAGAAGCATACCGCAGGTTATTGCAACCGGGCATGGAAAGTGAGTTGAGGATGACTTTAAAAATACAGGCAGATGAAGAAGCCATCAGTGTATTTGCCGAAAACCTGCGCCAGTTGTTATTAAGCGCTCCGTTGGGTGGCAAACGTTTGATGGCTATTGACCCCGGCTACCGTACAGGTTGCAAAGTGGTGTGCCTGGATGAAAAAGGTGACCTGAAAAAAACTGACTTGATATATATACATGAAAACAACAACAGGCTTACAGATGCGGAGCATAAAGTACGCAGCCTGGTACAGCAATACAATATACAAGCTATTGCTGTTGGCGACGGCACGGCAGGCAGGGAAACGGAGCAGTTCATAAAGAAACTGGATTTGAAGTTGCCTGTGTTTTTAGTGAATGAAGACGGAGCCTCTATATATTCTGCTTCAGAAATAGCGCGTGAAGAATTTCCCGATGAAGACATTACCGTACGAGGCTCTGTAAGTATAGGCCGCAGGCTGATGGACCCGCTGGCTGAACTGGTAAAGCTTGACCCGAAAAGCATAGGCGTAGGGCAATACCAGCACGATGTAAACCAGGTAAGACTGAAAGACAGGCTTGACCAGACTGTAATAAGCTGTGTGAACATGGTGGGTGTAAACCTGAATACAGCCAGCAAACACCTGTTAAGTTATGTGAGCGGCATAGGCCCGTCTATTGCAGATAACATAGTGAAGTACCGCAATGAAAACGGCGGCTTTACTTCACGCAAACAGCTGATGCAAGTGCCCCGCCTGGGTAGCAAAGCCTATGAACAATGCGCGGGCTTCCTGCGTGTAAAAGGTGGAGAAAATCCGCTGGATGGTAGTGCTGTACACCCTGAATCTTACGACGTGGTAAAGCAGATAGCTAAAGACCTGGGTGTAGATGTAAGCAAGCTGATAGGTAATGAAGAATTACTGAAACTGGTGGACATAAAGAAATACATCACCGATACAATAGGTGCGCATACTATACAGGACATTATTAACGAATTAAAGAAGCCCGGCCTTGACCCTCGTAGCGAGGCCCAGGCTTTTGAGTTTGCAAACATCTACAGCATAGAAGATGTGCATGTAGGCCTGGTAGTGCCGGGCATTGTTACCAACCTTACACGTTTTGGCGCATTTGTAGATATAGGTGTAAAGCAGGATGGACTGGTACACGTGTCTGAAGTAGCGCACAAATACATTACAGACCCTAACGAAGTACTGAAACTAAACGACCAGGTGATGGTAAAAGTGCTGGAGGTGGATAAGGACAGGAAACGTATAGCGTTATCGATAAAACAAACACAGGAAGCACCTGCCCGCCAGCCAAGAGGTAACCAAGAGCGTGGTAACAACAGGCCGCAGCGCGAAAAAGAAGCCCCTGCATCTACCAATATCAATGACGCACTCAACCTCCTGAAAAAGAAGTTCGGTAAATAATTATATATAGCTGAGCCACCATTTTTTGTGTTGCTGCTTTACTTTCATAAACCACCTGCTGGGAAAGTATAGCAGCAACACTGCTATTGCCCATGCCAGGTACACACCCGGCAACTCATAACCCCAACCGGGCCTGGCAGTAAACATTATACCACTTTCTGTAAAATAAGTAGCGGGCAAGCCCAGCATAATGCCTAATGCTAGAGCCATGCCGTGTATCAGGTATATATGCAGTATGTAATAGAACATAGGTACAGTCCCAAAAACTTTAAAGAAGCGTCCGACGGCATTATTCATTTTATCCAGCAACGGCATCAGGAATATTGCAGGGCCGAGCGTCATGCACAGGTACAATAGTGACGGTGGGTATTTATTACAATTAAGGAACGATAATAAGGTTTTATCCCAACTATCCTGTACTGTCCATGGGTAAGGGTCGCCATATAGATTAGTAGCTCTCAATACTATAAATAACACAATGGCTGATGCACCTGTTATGTATAACAGTTTATCGCGGTTGGGCTGTTGCAATAATTTTCCGAAACAGTATCCTGTAGCCATTACACCTATCCATGGCACAAGGGAGTAGAACACATAATAATTATTACCCCCGCTTTTTACAATGTCAGGGTCGTGCAATACATTCCACAGGAAGCCGCCACTACCCATTGTTTCAGCCTGTATGCCATCCAGCATATTATGCCCGAATATCATCAGTAACCCTATAGATAGGATAGCGTAAAAAGGCAGGTATATTAATCCTGCAAGAAACACCATACTCCACCCTATTGCCCAGATAACCTGCATTACCACGTGCGCATAATCCAGGTTGAACATCCAGCCAAACCTTACAATCGTTACCTCCAGTATGATCAGCCATATACCACGCTTTAATAAAAACAATGCCGCACTGTTCTTGTCTTTCTTTTTGCTTAATGATAAATATGCACTGGTACCTGCAAGGAATATAAATACGGGCGCGCAGTAGTGTGTTATCCAGCGTGTGAAAAACATTCCTGTGGTAGTATATTCCAGGTCGGTAGGATTATGGGTAAAGTTGCTGAAGAAATCGCGTGTATGGTCCAGTGCCATAACCACCATCACTATTCCCCGCAATATATCCACACTGCGAATGCGGCTGTTCTGTAAAGCTTGTTCCTGCATAAGTTGTCAAATATAATATTAAGGCGCATTATGCTCCTGTTGCGTTGTTATTTTCGTTCAGCATTGTTATAAACTCATTTCTTGGTATCATTTTCGCACCCAGGCTTTCCAGGTGTTCTGTATATACCTGGCAGTCCACCAGTTGCACTCCGTCCTGCTGTAGCCATTGCACATACTTTATAAAAGCGTACTTGCTGGCGTTGCTCACTTTGCTGAACTTGCTTTCTCCAAAAAACATATTACCCAGGCGTATGCCGTACAATCCGCCAACAAGCTCATTCCCCTGCCACACCTCTGCGCTGTGGGCATAACCCATTGCATGTAATTCAGTATATGCCGCTATAATGCCATCGTTTATCCATGTGCCATCCTGCCCTTCCCTGTATGCAGCTTTACAGTTTTTCATCACTTCAGTAAAGGCCGTATTTGTTCTGAATTCAAAAGCATCTTTCCTGAGCAATTGCTTCATGCTTTTACTCACTTTCAGCTCTTCGGGAAAGAGTACAAACCTTGGGTCGGGACTCCACCAAAGTGGCACATCCTCATCATACCAGGGAAAAATACCACTCCTGTACGCCAGCAACAACCGCTCTGTGCACAGGTCGCCGCCTATAGCCACTAAGCCATCTTCCACAGCGAGATTTACGTCGGGAAACCATAAACTATCATCCAGAATATGCGGGTACATCCTGCAATTTGTATATATCCCGTCATATAGCAAAACCCTGGCTTAACTATCGCATAATATTTAGCTGAATAAACTTTCGTATATTTATCACAATCAAAATCACATCTAATTGGCCGATTTTTTCCAGCAAAGCGAAGTAATATGGTTTCTTATAGGTCTTGTCCTCATCCTGCTTGAATTAGTAGTACCCGGCTTAGTGCTGATATTTTTTGGTGTTGGCGCCTGGGTAACAGCGTTGACATGCCTGTTTTTAGATGTCAGCTTCAACACACAGCTTTTTATCTTCCTGCTCAGTTCGTTAGCTTCATTAGCATTGCTCAGGAAGGCGCTGAAGAAAAGATATATGGACAGGAAATTGTCCGATGGCGACCTTGAAGATGAGTATGTAGGCAAAGAAGCTGTAGTGATAGCTGCCTTTGGCCCAGGTAAGGTAGGCAAGGTCATGTTTAAAGGCGCCAATTGGGATGCTGTTTCTTCATTCAGCGTAGCTGAGGGGCAACGTGTCAGGATTACCGGGTATAAAAGCATCCGATTATTTGTAGAACCACTTACTTAATAAAAAATTATGAACGCTACTAGTATTGTATTTATAGGCCTGGCTATTCTGGCCTTACTCTTATTTTTGTCCACTATAAAAATTGTTCCGCAACGTTCTGCATACATAGTAGAGCGCTTTGGTAAATACCGTGACACCTTGCTGGCGGGGTTCCATATTATTATCCCGTTTGTAGACAGGATTGCTTACAAGCACATACTAAAGGAGCAGGTTATGGATGTATCCGCCCAGATATGTATCACGCAGGATAATATATCTGTAGAGGTGGATGGCGTAATGTACCTGCAGATAATGGATGCGCAAAAAGCCAGCTATGGCATAGACAATTACCGCCCGGCGGCTATACAACTGGCACAGACCACCATGCGTAGCGTAATAGGTAAAATGCAACTGGACAAAACGTTTGAAGAACGAGATTTAATGAACAGCATTATAGTAGAGGCTGTGGACCGTGCCAGTGAGCCATGGGGTGTGAAAGTGACACGCTATGAAGTAAAAAACATCACACCACCGCAAAGCATTAAAGATGCGATGGAAAAACAAATGCGCGCTGAGCGTGAAAAACGTGCGAACATCGCCAACTCTGAAGGTGATATGCAGGCGCAGATAAACCGTGCCGAAGGTGAAAAACGCGAACTGATAGCACGCTCTGAAGGTGAGAAAATGAAACGCATCAACGAGGCGGATGGTAGTGCAGCAGAAATTGAAGCGGTAGCTATGGCAACTGCTAAGGGTATCCGTGAAATAGCACTGGCCATTAATGCACCCGGCGGGCAGGATGCTGTTAACCTGCGCATAGCAGAACAGTATATACAAGAATTTGGCAAACTGGCCAAGACCAATAACACAATGATCATACCATCTAACATGGCAGACCTGTCCAGCCTGATAGCTACTGCTACACAGGTAATCAAAAAATCAAACGACAATTCAGGACAGGGAATTATTACAAAATAACCTACTTAACATCTACCATAGTTTCGCGCAGTATTGCATCAGCTTCTTTTAGCCTGATGTAGTATTTGCCTGTGGGTACGTTTTTTGCCTCAAATTCTACTTTGAACCTGTGCCCTGCAGGACCAAAATTCCTGTTTTCAAAAACAGGTTGTATCATAGTGCCTTGCTCATTGTAAACACCAAGCGTCAGCTTTTTTGCAGTTTCTAGCTTCTCTTCAAAGGTGGCGTATATCTTTAGTGTTTTAGGGTCATGCACCGCCTGTCCGGCAATAGTACTCACTACAGATTTTACATAATATTCAGGCCTGGGCTTTCCTGTAAGGGTTATTAAAAAATCCCGCAGCTTTTTAGATGCAAATTCATTGTTCCCATCATAAACACTGTTCAGGTTGTGGTCGTTGGTAAACACCCACACGGCCTGTTGCCCCAGTTCATTGTACAGCCTGTTTTGCTTCAGGTAGCCCAGTAGTTTTACGATTTCGCCGCTTGCCATGCCGGAATATTCATACGCTTGTCCTTTGGCAGGTGCAGCGGCATTGCTGTTCCCGCAAAATGTCTGTACGTTTACCGTAGCTTCTTTCAGCGGTTGCAGTGGCACAGTCTCTTCTCCGGCAAGTATCAACGGCTGCACTTTATCATCTGTGGCATTAAAACTTACCCCCTGGTTGACGACTAGTATAAAGTTAAGGCTGCCGGTATTTTTTACGGTTAGCTTCAGTCCTTGCTGCATATAGCTGTTACCAGTAGCCTCGGCGGTTACGGTAACCATATGCTGTTGTAACGCCTGTAAAAGATTGATGCGTGTAGGTGCTGCATTGATTATGCATACCGTGAGCATGCAACCAATAAGAAATATCGACGATTTATTGAGGCTCATACCTGTTTTATACAACGTAAAATATACATCTATTATATACTAAACGTTATCACGGATTAAGTATTGTAGTACATCGCTCATTGAAGTTGTTAAATAATTTTATGCTCATTACGAGGATAATATTACCCAAAACGCATATCAGTTGCAGGTAATAACAATAGGCTTATTGCATAATATCCAGGCAATACAGCGGCACGATTGTTTGAACCTTACAGGTAGCGATATTGCTAGTAAAATTAAATGTCAATTATCATGTCAGTTAATCAACAAAATCAGCCGCAAACTACCCCTGCCAGGGAGCAGGATACAGATCCAAACACGCAACGCACTACACCAAACCAGGCAGACAGAACAAACGACACAGATGAAACAACAGACGATGCTACGACTGAGGGCATTCCATCTACGGAACAACGCCCATGATTTGATTAAATACAAAGGTGTGTGCAGTATATGTATTGCACACACCATTTTGTATTAAGTACAGACGATTAAGCCACTTCGGCAGCCAGAACAGGCGTTGATGGTTGTTTATATTTTATGTTACCAGGCTGTTTACGCAACCGTTCAATATATTTGTTACTGGGTCGTTCTGCTATAAAATACATCAGGTAAGAAGTGCCCAGGCATACCAGCACGCCGGAGTACCAGAAAAACAGGTTATCTATATAATGAAAGCCGAGACCTAGCTTTAATGCCACTATCTTATACGCATGTATCGTAGCCCAATGTGTTACATATAGCGTATAACTGTAGTCACCCACTTTCTCCAGCCATTTTATACGCATCTTGTACTTCAGTGCTGAAAACAACAATATATAAGTAAGCGCTATGGTAAGTGCACCCGTTATCTTGTTGGGCATACCTTCAAACAGGTATCCTTTTGTAATGATGAGCGTTTCAAAAATAGCCAGCGCAGCAAATATTGACACGATCTTATTAAGCTTAAAATTGGCATACAACCAGTCTTTATACTTGTAGAACAGTATGCCTACAATAAAGTATATACCGTACTCATTACCAAAAAGGAAAAATATATTATGTTCCCCGGGGGTCTTGTGCCCTATACCGAATACCAGTAAACATATTGTGTATATCACCAGCATGGTAATGCCCGCTACCCTGAAGTGTTTAATGATCCACGGTGCTGCCAGGTAAAATATCACCTCGTACGGCAGCGACCAGTACTGGTGTGTCAGGTAGTTGTCCTTAGGCATATACAACAGGTTAGACAACAGTGTAGGCAGGTAGGCAATTTTTTCAAAAACCACTTGAAAGGGCTCATATCCTTCTCTTGCGTTATAATATACATCGGGGGCGTATGCCCATATCAGCAACAGCACAACAAAACTCCATGCTATGCCTAATATATAAGGTGGGTACAGCCTTATGAGCCTGCGTTTGTAGAACGTCCCGGTATTAGTAGTATTTCTAAGGCTGTGCGCTATTGAAAAGCCAGACAATAAAAAGAACAGTATAACAAACTCTGAACCCAGTGATGTATGGTTCATGATGAACATTTGCGTATGCTCCCACCATTGCCAGTTTTCTTTAGGATTTACCCGCTCTGCATACATCATAGCATCAGAAAAAAGCCTGCCCCTGCAATGGTTGATAGTTACATACAGCGCAGCCAGGCCCCTTAGCCAACTTATTATACGCCAGTCAAGTTTTAATGTGTCGGTTTGTGTTGACATAATATTATTGAGGGAACAAATATAATATGACAATAGTCGCCCCCCTGTTAACAGGTAGTTATCGGTTTAAAATAAAACTAAGGTGATGGAGCCTCTGGAGCGGTTTATACTATGGAAAGCCCACCTGTAAGAGGTTACATCATAATAACAAAAGCTGTGGAACCTTTATAGGAATACGCGCCCTCTGCCCTGATTCAGTCTGCAATTAATTGATAAAGATAAATTGAAGTTTAATCCCGCAGAGGCAATGCCTGGCAATAAATATCTGGTACGCAGAACTTGTTTAAAAATTTTATATCATAATTTTATACCTGATACATATACAGGACTAATTTTGAGGAGGATTTTTATTTGTTGCTTACTGCTCGTAAGCACTTTAACAGGCACTGTTGTGCATGCACAACATTCTATCAACGCAGACAGCTTGTTTTCTGTAGCGCGGAAAGCTGCATTTGACAATAAAGATTATGATGTTGCGATTGCACACGCTAACAAAGCACTTTCTGTAAATCCGCTTTACACAGATATCATAGTTTTTCTTGGCAGGCTATATGCATGGAAAAAAATGCCCGACAGCGCCAGGTATTATTTTAATACTGCGCTGAAACAAGATGTGACGCTGGCTGATGCCTATACTGCATATGCAGACGTAGAATTATGGAATGACAATAAGGAAAAAGCGATCGAGATACTGGATACAGGACTTACTTACCATCCTGACGAAGTGTCTTTGCTAATACGCAAAGCTAAAATCATGAATGAATTACGGGATTATGAAACAGCTATACATATTGTTGACACTATTCTCTCTATAGACAAAAAAAATACAGAGGCAAGGGCACTTGCTGCACAGATAAGGGACAACATCTCGAAAAACAAAATCGGGATAAAATATGACTATGCTTATTTCGACAAACAGTTTCCCGATCCCTGGCAATTTCTGAGCATTGACTATACCCGGCAAACAAAGCTCGGCCCGGTTACTGCAAAAATTAATTATGCGAACCGGTTTAAAAGCGGTGGACTGCAATATGAGTTAGAAAGCTACCCGAGGATTTCAAAGGTTTTTTATACCTATCTCAACATAGGCTATTCTTCAGATATTACAGTTTTCCCAAAATGGAGAGCGGGGGTGTCACTTTATGCCAATCTTCCCCGGGCTTTCGAGGTAGAAGCCGGGCTGCGTTATCTCTATTTCAATACCAATACTTTTATATACACCTTATACGCAGGCAAGTATTATAACAATTTCCTGTTTGGTGCACGTACGTATCTATCACCGGCATCAAACAATATTGCCGAATCTTACAGCATACTAGGGCGCTATTATTACAAGGGGGTGGATGATTATGTAGGAATTATGTTTGGTACCGGTATATCTCCTGACGACAGGCGTGTAAATGTGCAACTGTATAACAATTACAAACTTCGTACATATTCTTGCGAACTAACGCTGAGACATTCCATCCGGAAACTGAACATAGTTACTTTCAACTGTTCCATACTCAACCAGGAGTATTTGCCAAAAGTAACAGGCAACCAATTACAAGTTGGGCTGGGGTATATACGTAGATTTTAAAATTATTTTCTGGGCGGCAATGGTGCAAACCCTTGCCTTGTCATCTCCCCCCAGGTTTTTTTCTTCCTGATGAAATCTATATACCCCCTGATAGCTGACCATACTACGAAAGGATGGAAAAAAAATGGCTCTGTCAATGCTGTCAATAATAGCTTCATCATATCTGTACGCCTGCGGTACATATTATATGTAGTAACCTCCATATACGCGGCAAATGCTGAATACAAGTAGCCAAATGAAATAACAAATACGAGCAGGGCCAGGAACATATTCCAGTTGATATGGCCTGTTATGGTCAGTAATACAAAAACAATCAATCCAAAAAATTCAATAAGGGGTGCCACCATTTCAAAGAAAAACCAATACGGATAGCTAATCATGCCCAAAAGGTGGTACTTAGGATTTAAGAACATTTTTTTATGGAACTTCATAGTTTCAATAGTGCCCCTTATCCATCGGTTTCGCTGCCTGCCCAGTATTTTGCTGCTTGTAGGTGCCTCTGTCCAGCATAGCGGGTCTGGTATATACGTCACTTTATACGGAAGTTTCCTTTCTTCCATATACCTCCTCATCCTTACCACCAGTTCCATATCTTCACCCACGGTATTATGGTTATACCCTCCGGCATTAATAACTATATGCCTGTCAAAAGCGCCAAAAGCACCTGATATCAGTAACAATCCATTCAGCCGGGCCCATGCCATACGTCCAAGTATAAAGGCGCGTATATACTCTAATGATTGCAACCTGGCCCAGTAGTTTTGGGGTAAATGTACCTTTACTAACCTTCCATCTCTTATTTCGCAGGAGTTCGCAATACGTACCACCCCACCGGATGCAATTATCTTTTCTTCACCTTCTTCAAGAAAAGGCTTCATCATCTTCAATACAGCGTCCTGTTCCAATATACAATCCACGTCAATGCATACAATGTAATCGTTGGCCGATACGTTGATGCCCACATTTAATGCATCCGCCTTGCCGCCGTTTTCTTTATCTATTACAACCAGCTTTTTGTAAACTGGGTTAGTGCTTTTGTATATGCCACGTACTGCTTTAGTAGCTATCCTGTAGTTTACATGAAATGGTATCTTTTCTAGGTCGTAAGCATCTATGAGTTTTTGCAGGCTATCGTCTTTACTGCCATCGTTAATAATCAGTATTTCGATATTACTATAATACACAGATAGTAAAGACCGTACATTTTCAATAATAGTTGCCCCTTCATTGTAGGCCGGTGCCAGTATGCTTACCGTTGGCGCATGTGGCGAAGATGCCAGCAGCCTGTAGTCTGTAAACTGGTTCTCATGCATATACTCCCTGGTTTCTCCTATTGAGAAAAAGCCGATAAGTATATAAGACAACAAAAGTACCAGGGCATAGGTAAATATGCCGTAAGTAAGGAAATCCAGCAATACAGTAGTTACGCTCATACCTTCATTTCCTTTTCTACCTGTTTAGAAATTGAGTGCAGTACATCATCTTTTTCTGCTTCTTCAAACAACAGTTGCCAACCTGTATTATCTACACAAACTATAGCCCTTGCTGCTTCCAGCTTTATGTCGTCATTATTACAACGTAACGCTTCTATTAAAAAAGTAAAATCTGCATGGCTGCCTATCTCTGCAATTTGCTTCAATATCAGCCGCTGGTTCAATATCGTTTCTTTAGGATATTGTGCCTTCAATATACCTGTAGTTTCCGGCATGGCTATTTTGCCAAGCGCAGTAATAGCGTGCATCCTGATTTTTTCACTATCCGATTGCAAACAGCCAACAACTATATCGTGTACCTGGAATTGCTGGTAAACCTCTGCAAGCTTTAATGCAAACTGAACTACGTATTTATTTTCAGAGCTTATCCATACAGGTAAATATTCCATGCCTGTTGAATCTTTGCTCTGTAGCTGTTCCAGTAGTTTTAACTGCTGCCACTCATACATAGGGTTAGTCAGGTTAGTAAGAAAGACCAACCCGTTAAATCCTGCAAAACCAATAGTTGCAGCCTGCGCCTCACGCCTTACAAACTTGTTGTTATGGTTGGTATATTTCATTATCTCATCGTACATGGTATGGCTGTCCATCATATACAGTTCATAAATACCCCTGGCTTTTTTATGCCATACTGTCGATTTCATTTTATTTACAGAATCTTGTATCAGCCCCAGTTCTCTATATACCATATCAATATTGCGGGCACCTGCGCCTGTAATATTTTTCTTTATGATGATCAATTTATCAATGATAAATTGCCGTGTTAATGGCTTATGCAGGTACTTCAACAGACTATCCGGAACCTCTGTACGCACATTTTCATCTCCTGACAGCAACTCGATTATCCATTCATCCATTACATCACTCAGCTGTGCTTTAGCCCTGAAACGCTTTTTCTTTGAATGCAGGAAGATATATATCACCAACACTACACAAAAAGTGAGTATAGCAAAAACAGTCGCACTTGCATACAAATGCTCAGGCGATATTACCCGGAAAAATGTTTCGCGTTGGGTCACTATGAAACTATGCTATTTGTTTTAGCTGCTTTTTGATTCTTATCGTCAATTCGGCCATGCTGAAAGGCTTTGTTATATAATCGTCTGCACCCAGGTCGAATGCTTCACTTATATTTTGCTCCTGGCCTAATGTTGAAAAAACAATTACCCTTATATCCTTATTTTTTATGGCCTTGACTGCACTAACTACTTCCAGGCCTGATGCATAGGGCAGCATTATATCAGTAAGTACCACATCGGGCATGTCGGGCAATAATCTCTCAATACCCTCTTTCCCATCAGAGCAGCATATTATCCTGAACCCCTCTTTTTTAAGTTTAGACTCCACAGCCCTCTGTATCAGGGCATCATCCTCTATTAATAGTATTGTATGCAAAATCCTCTTTTGTTAAGTGAACAATTCTCTCCTCTCTTTTATCACTTACACTTCAAAATTAAGGAGTTTTTGCAGATATAATAAGACTATACTTTTGACGATGGCTACGTTTTAGCTAATTTTATACTATACATATAGAGGAAATCAGAAAATCATTCATTTATGGCTTCAGGCCCGATTAAAAAAAACAATGTCACTATCATTGACAGAGGGAATAATGCGGCAACCATAATTTTTGCACATGGTTTTGGAACAAACCAGACAGCATGGGAAAAGGTCTCCAAAGCATTTGCCAACGATTATAAAATAATACTTTACGATAACGTAGGTGCTGGTAAAGCAGACATGTCTGCATACAGCCCTAACAAGTATGATAACCTGGATACTTATGCAAATGACTTACTGGATATCTGCCAGGAGCTTGACATATATGATGCAATAATGGTAGGGCACTCTGTAAGTGGTATGATAAGCATACTTGCTGATATTAAGGAACCGCACAGGTTTAAAAAAATGGTATTGATAGGCGCTACAGCCAGATACCTGAACGATGGTGATTATACAGGTGGTTTTGACCAGGAATCACTCAATAACCTGTACCAGGCCATGGCTAACAACTATTTTGCCTGGGTGAGCGGTTTCGCACCCGCGGCCATGGCCAATGAGGATAAGCCTGAACTGGCAGAAAGTTTCGCTGCAACATTATCAGCACTCAGGCCGGATATAGCACAATCTGTAGCAAGAGTCATTTTCCAGTCTGATTACAGGGATAAACTATCAGGCTGCAAAACAGAAACACTTTTGTTACAAACCCAACGTGATATTGCCGTACCCCTCGAGGCTGCCGAATATTTACATAACAACCTGGAAAACAGTGAACTGAAAATCATTAATGCGGAAGGTCATTTTCCACACATAAGTGCGCCTGATGAAATAATAGCTGCAATGAAAAAATTCATATAAAATATATTGAAAAATACATCTGAAATCAACTGGCAAAAAGAGGCTTTGGAGTTCTTATTAGCGCTATCTCCGGTAAAGCGTTTAAAGGACATTCACCTTATCAGGAAAAACACAATAGACCTGTTGCGCCTGCATGCTCATTGCGTCCATAGCAGCCTGGCCGTTATTGAAGATGATATTACGGCACGCATTGTGTACAGTACAGATGCTGCATACAACGGCTTTATCAATGCAGAACACCTGCAACTACTAATTACGGATAAACAGATCGCAGTAACCGGCGATATTGGCATTAAATCCTCCGCATCCATACAATTTGTCGTATTGCCATTTGCCGAGCAGCAATATAGTGGTGCTGTCATAATTGCTTATCCTGCAGATTTCATCATTAATGATACCTGTATGGAATTTCTTCATGCTGTATGGATAGGAATAAAGGATATAAACATGCTCATGCAGGTTTACTATTCATCAGAAAAACTGACAACACGCTTCAATGCAATTTTAAGTACGATACCCGAGAGTATAGTTTTCGTAGATGATGGTGGCAAAGAAGGCTGGATAAATGAATCTGCGGCGACTTTATTGGGCATTCCGGCAGGTAATGTGCCTGCCATAGAGCTATCTGCAGCAATGTTCAACTTAAGGACAACGGCTGTAAATCATGATGAAATAACTCAGAGGGGAAAAAGCTTGTTCGGCAAGGAGGCACAACTGCTTACAAACTGGAAATGGGTATATGGCAATCCCGTTATACAGGTATTAGATGTTTCTTGCGTACCGGCCGTATCTGCAAATATCAAAGGCAGGTTGTGGGTATTTTCAGACGTAACCTTTGAGCATATTGCAGCTGAACAACTACGGGAATTGAATGCAGAACTAAAGGTCAAACGGAAAATTGCTGATGAGCAGAATATTGCCAAATCAGATTTTCTGGCAAATATGAGCCATGAAATACGCACGCCTATGAATGGCGTAATTGGTATGACCAGCCTGCTGACTAATACACCCCTCACTGAAGAGCAAAAAGACTATGTAGAAACCATCAGGATAAGTGGTGAGACGTTATTATCCATAATCAATGATATACTTGATTTCTCTAAAATAGAATCAGGAAAAATGGAACTGGAACAGGCCCCGTTCAACATCAGTAAAGTAATAGAGGAAACCTATGATTTATTGAGCGTTAAGGCTTTCGAAAAAGGGCTTGACCTATTATATTATATAGACCCAGGCGTACCTGCAGAAATAATTGGCGACATTACCCGTTTCAGGCAGGTACTGGTCAATCTTGTGTCCAATGGCCTGAAGTTCACGGAAAAAGGAGAAATACTGATAGCAGCTACTTCTTTGAGCAAGGATGGCGACATGCATACACTTGAATTCCAGGTAAAAGACACAGGTATTGGTATTCCGGCAGATAAGTACCATCGTTTATTCGAGAGTTTCTCACAGGTCGATTCATCTACTACCAGGAAATATGGCGGTACCGGACTTGGCCTCGCCATTTGCCAACGTATAGTAAAGCTAATGGGTGGAACAATTACCGTAGACAGTGTAGAAAATGAAGGTTCCTGCTTCAGGTTTACAATGGTAGTGCAGGCGAATAAGCAGGCTATTCAATACAACAAAAAGGAGAATTTCAATACTGAATTATTCGCTGGTAAATCAGTACTTGTAATAGATGATAACCTGACCAACCTGCGCATATTAAAGGATCACCTTACGCTCTGGGGGTTAAATGTAGCGGCTTATGACAAATACCACGATGCTATTCCTGAGTTAAAGACAAACAACTATGATGTAGCAATCATTGATATGGTAATGCCTGAAAAAAATGGCCTTGAAGTAGGTGCCATAATTAAAGACATAAGGCCGGCATTACCTATGGTATTGTATAGTTCTGCAATACACCTGTCAGCAAAAGAAAAAGAACAGGCACAGAATATTTTCAATGTTATCCTTAATAAACCTTTCAAACGGGAAGCTGTTAAAGATGCACTGCATGCCTTGCTCGGCAGTACCCCCGTGCAACTTACCAAGGCAACTGTGCCGGCAGATAGAGTCATTATCAACACTTCAAACATCAGGATATTGGTTGCAGAAGACGATATGATTAACCAAAAACTCATCAGCCGTGTTTTGGAAAAGCTTGGTTACAATTATACAATGGTTGATACAGGCGTAAAGGCAGTCACGCAAATAAAAGAGCAGCATTTTGATATTGTCTTTATGGATGTGATGATGCCTGAAATGGATGGTATAGAAGCAACAGGTATCATCAGGGAAGTTGTTGAAAAAAACAGGCAACCTGTTATCATAGCGCTTACAGCAAATGCACTTTCCGGAGACAGGGAAAAATTATTGGGTGCAGGTATGGACGACTTTATCAGTAAACCATACAAGTCGCCGGATATACAAAAAGCCATTGAAAAATGGGCATCAAAAAACGACATATCATGAATAAGCAAGAGTATGCGCATATCAACACCGATTATATTTTTGAACTGGCCGACGGAGATCCCGACTTTTTAAAAGATATAATCAGCGATGTGATGAAAACAGTTCCTGCCAATATTGCCCAACTTGATGATGCGATTGTATCAGGAAATATGAATGACATCAATTTTCTTGCACACAAACTAAAAGGAACTTTTCTTTTTATAGGAAATGCAATGTTGGGCGATATGCTTAACGAGATTGAAAGAGGTGGGCAATCGCTGGAAGAAATCTCTTTGAAAATGGAAACGATTAAAAAGGAGTACGCCTTGGCCGAGGCAGAATTTCAATCGCTGTTAAATAACATTTAAACATTACATAAAGAAAAAGCAGCTATGATGTTTAATCATAACTGCTTGATTGTGAAGTGGTGTGGGAGGGAATTGAACCCCCGACACAAGGATTTTCAGTCCTTTGCTCTACCAACTGAGCTACCACACCTCCCGTATTTGGGATGGCAAAAATAGAACTAATCCTGAAATAACCAAAAAATCAGTAAAAGGTATTTACAGCTTATTGAATTTAGTACTACTTACCTGTGCTCCTCCGTCAGAAACCTGCAGCCAATAAATGCCTGAAGGCACCCCTGATAATGAAATTTTATTGTTGCCAGCTTTTAGAATATTACCCGCCAACACTTGCCCTGAAGTATTTATTATGGCATATTCATATGCGACATTCCCTGCGGCAATATTCGCATACACATTTATTTCATCCTTTGCAGGATTCGGGTAAACAGCTATAGGCTGGTTCTTTTCTTTCAGTAATCTGCCCACAGATGAGTAGCTGGGGTCATATATTTCAATTATCTGGTCTGTTTTAGCACCTGTACCTGAAGAGGGGGACGTGCTGGTTGATATATATATCCTGCCGTCGGGGTCTATACATATTGCCCTTAGCCTTTTGCCGCTTATTATAGGAATAACACTGGTTGAAGCTACATCATCAAAGCTGATGTTCAGTTTCAACTGGTAAAGTTTTGCATCTTTTAGCGTAGTCATCAAAACAGAATTTTGCAATGCAGGAAACATAGGGTGGTTATAATAGTCTATGCCGCTTACAGCTATTGTTGGCGTCCACGCCATTATAGGCTCTGCTACGTTTGAATCGTTACAGAAGGTCATTTCAGCAGTTGTATTGCAATAGCCTTGTACATCCGGCCAGCCGTAGTTCCTGCCTTTTTCTATTATATTTATTTCATCATCAGTGGTGGGTCCGTGTTCAGAACTGTATAACCTGTTGTTGGCATATACCAGTCCCTGTGCATTACGGTGCCCCCAGCTCCATGCAGGGTTGCCAGCTATGGGGTTGTCTGCAGGTATTGTTCCATCCAGGTTCAGGCGTAATACTTTACCGTTTACAGAATTTATGTTCTGTGGTGTAGCCTGGTCTGCTGCATCTCCGGTAGTGATATATAATTTATCTCCTACTATCTTCAGCCTGCAACCATTGTGTATGCCGCTTCCTTCAATATCTTCAATAAGGGTGGTGGGGGCGTTTAGTTTAGTGCCATCGTATGTAAGCCTGATTATGCGCTCTTTCATACCACCTTGCTGGTAGTTATAAGCTACATATAAGTATGGACTGTTGGTAAAGTCAGGGTGCAATACCATACCCAGCATACCGCTTTCGCTCTGTATAGAGGTATTAGGTTCATAGTACAATGTATCCACTTTCCCATTCACCGGCTCCAGCCTGCATATATAGCCGTTCTTTTGTGTAAACCATATATGCCCGTCAGGGCCATAAATCAGTTCCCAGGGTATAAACAGGTTATCTGCCACAACCCGTGCTGTCATCTGGCTGCTCGCCTGCTGGCTGTACGATAAAAGAATGATTGATAAAATGGTATATACGAATGCTTTCATCTAAAAAAATTTACTTACTATTAAAGTTACGGAATATGTTAGAGTTATAGCTGCAGGCTATTATTTTTGCGCCTTATGGCATTCGATGATCTATACTACAACTTTACGGTACAACTGATGCAAACCACTATATATGAGGTGGTGGCCGTATTGTTTGGTATTGCCAGCGTGATACTGGCCAACCGCAATCATGTACTGCTGTACCCCACAGGTATCATCAGCACGGGCCTGTATTTGTTCATTATGACGGATGCGGGACTATATGCTGAAACCATGCTGAATGGCTACTACCTCATCATGAGTATATATGGCTGGGCGCGCTGGGTAAAGAACAAAGAAAACAACAGGGCCAGCGCTATATCCTATTGCGATACAAACGACTGGGTATTCACATTTGCGATAGTAATTCTCGGTTTTGCTATACTATGCGTTACCCTCAGCAATTATACAGATTCTACCGTCCCACTGGCCGATGCACTGGTAGCAGCTTTTGCATGGGCGGGCATGTGGCTGCTGGCCAGGCACAAAATTGAAAACTGGATATTACTCAACATTTCCAATTTCATAGCCATTCCTTTGCTGATATATAAAGGTTTACCATTAACTGCTATGCTTACGGTAATACTGTTCATCGTTGCGCTGTTTGGTTATTTACGCTGGCGCAAATTGTATTACCGCCAATATGCAGAGGCAGAGGCGCAATGAGGGATGTGAAAAAGATAGTAGTAATAGGGCCTGAATCCACAGGCAAAAGCACTTTGTCCGCTGCTCTGGCAGAGGAGTTGCTTACCGTTTGGGTGCCTGAATACGCCCGCCAATACCTGGAGCAACTGGACAGGCCGTATACGCAGGACGACTTGCTGAATATTACAAAAGGGCAGCTGGAGCTTGAAGATGAGCTAGCAAAACAGGCCAACAACATCCTTATTTGCGATACAGACCTGCACGTGATAAAGATATGGAGCGAGGCAAAGTTTGGATATTGCGACAAATGGATACTGGAGCAGATAGCCGCACGCAGTTACGATATGTACATCCTCACCTATATTGATACTGCATGGGAAGACGACCCGCTACGCGAGCATGGCGCACCTGCTGAACGCCTGTATTTCTACAGCCTGTATAACGATATAGTGCAAAACGCAGGCGTGCCCGTGGCTATTGCCCGTGGTACGCACGATGAAAGGCTAAAAACAGCGCTGCAAGCCATAAAAGAGCATATCATTTCGTAACTTTAGGATATGTTACTGCATATTCATCCTGACAATCCGCAACAACGCAACATCCAGACAGTGGTTGATACACTGCGCAGCGGTGGTGTCATCATTTATCCTACCGATACTATTTATGGTATTGGCTGCGACATTACCAATCGGGATGCTATAGAGCGTGTGTGCAGGATAAAAGGTGTTGACCCAAAGAAGGCGCAGTTCTCCTTCGTCTGTTCAGACCTCAGCCATATTACAGATTACGCAAAGAGTATTGACACGCCCATTTTCCGCATACTGAAAAGCGCATTACCAGGCCCTTATACATTCATATTGAACGCAGGAAAGCAGGTGCCCAAAATGTTGCAGACAAAAAAAGACACGGTAGGTATCCGCGTGCCCGACCATAAAATATGCAATATGATCGTGGAGCAACTGGGAAACCCCATTATGAGTACATCCTTACCTATGGATGGAGAAGTGGAATACTATACTGACCCCGAGGTAATGCATGATATTTTTGGCGACAAAGTAGATATTGTAATTGATGCGGGTTTTGGCAACATACTGTCATCTACGGTGATAGATTGCACATCGGGCGCACCTGAACTGGTACGCGAAGGCGCGGGAGACTGGAAGCAACTTTTCGGTTAATCTCTTTTTATCTTTTCTTTGCAATATGTACACAAAAGCAGATGAGCAACGCCTGCACGCACAGGCAAAATCTTTATTAAAAACCACGGGTGATGATGAAGCTGCTATACTGGCACTGCGGGATGTAATCAACTATGCCGACTGGAAATACTACGTGCAGGATGAGCCTGTACTGGCCGATGTGGAATATGATACCTTGTACAAAAGCCTGAAAGCGCTGGAGGTAAAATACCCTGAACATGTTACTGCCGATTCTCCCACGCAACGTGTAGCCATAGGCCTCAGCGAGAAGTTTCCTGCTGTAAGCCACCTGGTGCCGATGCTGAGTTTGGACAACACCTACAATGCAGAAGACCTGCGCGACTGGGACAAACGTTGTAAAGATTTTGCAGGTACCAATGATATAGAATATTGTGTAGAACCTAAGTATGATGGTGCGAGCATATCGTTGATATATGAGAACGGTAAACTTACCCGTGCCGCTACCCGTGGCGATGGTGTGATGGGTGAAGAGATAACTACCAATGCAAAAATGATCCGCTCCCTGCCATTGTCTGCCGCTTTTGATAAGCAGGGCATAACACAGGTAGAGATACGGGGCGAAGTGGTGATACATAAAAAGGTATTTGCAGCATACAATGAGCAGCGTGCTGCGGATGGTTTAGCGCCGTTGGCTAATCCGCGCAATGCTGCATCGGGCACTTTACGCATACTCGACCCGCAGGAAGTGAGCAAACGAAAGCTAAGCGCCATTGTTTATCACATCAGCGATTATACACTAACAGAACAAAAGCCAGAAGCGCTCAACACCCACTATGGCTCACTCAACTGGTTGTATAGTTTAGGCTTCCCTACACCGGTAAAGGAGATGAAAATATTCAAAACCATTGACGAAGTAATAGGTTTCTGCAATGAGTTTGAAACGAAAAGGGATGAACTGCCTTTCGAGGTAGATGGACTGGTGGTGAAGGTGAACAGCTTTGACATGCAAGACCAGATGGGCATGACATCGCACCACCCGCGCTGGGCCGTGGCGTATAAATTTAAAGCAAGGCAGGCCACCAGCAAGCTGCTGAATGTAGAATACCAGGTAGGCCGCACGGGCTCAATTACACCTGTGGCGAAGATAGAGCCGGTGCCTATAGGTGGTGTTACCGTTACATCCGTATCGTTGTTCAATGAAGATGTCATCCGCGAAAAAGATCTGAAAATAGGTGATACTGTTTTGGTAGAGCGTGCGGGTGATGTTATCCCTTATATAGTAAAGCCATTGGCAGAACTGCGCACAGGCAGTGAAAAAACAATTGTATTCCCGAAAACATGCCCCGTGTGCGATGCTGAACTGGACAAGCCGGAAGGTGAAGCCGTATCCCGCTGCATTAATATCAACTGCCAGGCGCAGGTGGTAGAGCGCATCATACACTTTGCCAGTAAAGATGCAATGGACATACGCAACCTGGGCGATTCCAACATCCGCAAGTTTTACGAGTTGGGTTTGCTGAAAGATATACCCGGAATTTATAACATAGATTGGGACGCCGTGCTGAAGATGGAAGGCTTTAAAGAAAAGTCTGTCAATAACCTGAAGACATCTGTTGAAAATTCAAAAAAACAAACCCTCAACCGTGTTATATTCGGGCTGGGCATACGCCATGTAGGGGAAACCACGGCCAAGACATTGGCCAATGCAATCACGCACATAAAGGATATGTACGATTGGGACGAGGCAAAACTTATTTCGCTGGAAGATATCGGCCCCAAAGTAGCATCGTCTGTAGCGCACTTCTTCCACAATCCTGACAACCGCGAAATGCTGGACAAACTAGAGCATGCAGGTGTTAACCTCGTCAACAGCCATTCAGGCCATAAACAGTCAAGCGGAGAACTGGCTGGTAAAACATTCCTCTTCACAGGTACACTTACCCAGTTTAAACGCAGCGAAGCCGAAGCTATGGTAGAAGACAAAGGCGGCTCCATACTTGGGGGCGTCAGCAGCAAGCTCAACTACCTGGTAGTAGGTGCCGATGCCGGCTCAAAGCTGGAAAAAGCAAAGAAATTGGGCACCGTCACCGTTCTTACAGAAGATGAGTTCCTGTCACTCATCAATGCTTAGCTCCCGTTACAATATTAGTAAAACCGCACCGTACGGGTGCGGTTTCTTATTTTCTGAACATCTTTGCAAATACAAATATGATCAGCACAATAACGGCTATTACTATAAACATGCCCACGCCAACTCCTGCCTGGAATACATCGCCAATTAACTCGCAACTGCTGAAAGTCAGCAACAATAACCCTAATAATCCTATTTTAACCTTTTGCATATGAATGTGTTTGCCTTTATAACACCTTAACAGCTATTATTGTTTGCTAAACAGGACGTTATAACCGCAATTAGCCCTATTTAAATTCCTTTAAATATATGTACTATAAGCCCCTGTAACTTTCTACCTTTGCAGCAATTTTTACTATTCGAAAGAAACATGTCAGACAGAAGGCCTTATTTAAGATTGAGCGGTTTAGAGCCCCTGGTTATACGCCCCGAAACCAATTTTGTAAACGTGGGTGAGCGTACCAATGTTACAGGTTCTAAAAAATTCGCCCGCCTTATCAGGGAAGAGAAATACGAAGAAGCACTATCTGTTGCCCGCCAGCAGGTAGAAAGCGGTGCGCAGATACTGGATGTAAACATGGACGATGCCATGCTGGATGGTGTGAAGGTGATGACAAAATTCATCAACCTGCTGCAGGCAGAGCCGGATATCGCTAAGATACCTATCATGCTCGACTCTTCTAAGTTCGAGATAATACACGCGGGCCTAAAATGTATACAGGGCAAGTGCGTGGTCAATTCCATATCGCTGAAAGAAGGCGAGGAAAAATTCCTGGAACAGGCACGCATCTGCAAAAACTTTGGTGCTTCTGTAGTGGTGATGGCTTTTGATGAGCAAGGCCAGGCAGACACCCTGCAACGCCGTGTGGACATCTGCCAGCGTGCTTACGATATACTGACACAGCAGGTAGGCTTCCACCCTGAAGATATTATTTTCGACCCCAACATATTTGCTGTAGCTACCGGTATAGAAGAGCACAATGCCTATGCGCTGGAGTTTATAGAGGCTACACGTATCATCAAGCAACGCATGCCACTGGCTAAGATAAGTGGTGGTGTCAGCAACGTTTCATTCTCCTTCAGGGGCAATGATGTGGTGCGCGAGGCCATGCACAGCGTATTCCTGTACCACGCCATCAGGGCGGGTATGGATATGGGTATTGTAAATGCGGGGCAGTTGCAGATATATGACGAGATAGAACCGCAACTGAAAGAACTGTGCGAGGATGTGATACTGAACCGCAACGATGAGGCGACTGAAAGGCTGGTAACATTTGCAGAAACAGTAAAGGCTAAAGACAAGCAGGAAAAGAAAACCGATGAGTGGCGGAACAACCCTGTAGAAATACGCCTGCGCCATGCACTGGTAAATGGTATTACCGACTATATAGATGAAGATACTGAAGAAGCGCGCCAGAAATACGCTACCCCGCTGGAGGTGATAGAAGGCCCGCTGATGGATGGCATGAACGTTGTGGGCGATTTGTTTGGCAGTGGCAAGATGTTCCTGCCACAGGTAGTAAAAAGCGCCCGCGTTATGAAAAAGAGTGTGGCTATCCTTACCCCGTATATTGAGGCGGAAAAAGAAGAACGCCGCCTGGCGCATGAAAAAGCCGGAACGACAAATGAAGAGAGTGCAGGCGCTGCAAGAATACTGATGGCTACCGTAAAAGGTGATGTGCACGATATTGGCAAAAACATAGTAGGTGTCGTATTGGGCTGCAATGGCTACGACGTGATAGACCTGGGCGTGATGGTACCTGCCGATAAAATACTGGACACGGCAGAAAAAGAGAAGGCAGACATTATTGGCCTTAGTGGATTAATAACCCCGTCGCTGGACGAGATGGTACACGTAGCTAAAGAAATGAAGCGCCGTGGCATGAAGCAACCATTGCTGATAGGTGGTGCTACTACATCGCGCATACACACTGCGGTGAAAATTGCAGGTGGCTATGATAATGGTGTAGTGCACGTACTGGATGCCAGCCGCAGTGTAACCGTAGCGGGCAGCCTCCTGAACAAAGAGAACAAACAGGCATTCCTGGATGGCATCAACACAGAGTATGAAAAACTGCGTGTTGACTTCGCCAACAAGCAAACCACAAAACAATACCTGCCATTTGCAGAGGCACAGGCCAACCCTGTAAAGATAGATTGGGGCGGCTATACCCCACCCGTGCCCACATTTACAGGCACTAAGGTGTTTGCCGATTATGATATGGCAGAGATAAGGCAGTATATAGACTGGGGCCCCTTCTTTATAGCATGGGAGATGAAGGGCAAGTTCCCTGATATACTTACAGATGCACACGCCGGTGCGGAAGCTACCAAGCTGTATAACGATGCCAACGCTATGCTGGATAAGATAGTTGCAGAAAAATGGCTGACGGCAAAAGGTGTAGTAGGCTTCTGGCGTGCGCACAAAATTGGCCCTGATACTATTGAACTGAAGGATGATAAGGGACATGAACTTTGTATGCTGGAATCATTACGCCAGCAGCAGAAAAAAGCTGCCAACCAGCCGCATTTTTCTTTATCAGATTTTATAAAACCATACAACCCGGTAGCAGAAGGACAAGAGGAAAATGATGACTACATAGGTGCTTTTGCAGTAAGCATACACGGTATAGAGCCTCACCTGCAACGGTTTATAGACAACCACGACGATTACAACAAGATAATGCTGCAGGCTATGGCCGACAGGCTGGCAGAGGCTTTTGGAGAGGTATTGCACCTGCGCACCCGCAAAGAATTTTGGGGTTATGCCAAAGACGAGAACATAGATGTGGCAGAACTGGTGAAGGAAAAATACCAGGGCATACGCCCCGCACCCGGCTACCCCGCCTGCCCCGACCACACGGAGAAATACAAATTGTTCGACCTGCTGGATGCTACTGGGAACGCAGGCATACAACTGACGGAATCGCTGGCTATGTACCCCGCGGCTTCGGTATGCGGCTGGTATTTCAGCCACCCGCAAAGCACCTATTTTGGTGTGGGTAAAATCCAGCACGACCAGCTTGAAGACTACGCACGCCGCAAGGGTATGAGCATGGAAGAGGCTACAAAATGGCTGTCACCGGTATTAGAAGGATAAACAAACATGGATACAGCAACACAACCACATATCAATACAAAAGGTACAGACAATAAAGTACTAAGGACGCTGGCAACTATTGCCTCTTACCTGCTGCACCCGGTGTTCCTGCCCATTATCATGACATGGGTTATCTACACCATCAGTCCTGTATCATTTGTGCAATACGATAGCCGAAGCCTGGGCATGATGTTCGTTCAGGTAATTGTTACCACTATATTTTTTCCCGTACTGGTGGTATTGTTGCTAAAGGGACTGGGCTTTATAAACAGCATACTGCTGCGCACACAGAAAGAAAGGATAGTACCATTGCTGGCCACCATGATGTGCTACTGGTGGATAAGCCATGTGTTTAAAAACCTCGAGGCGCCGCTCATCATGCAGGTATTGCTGCGTGGCGCATATTGGGGTCTTATAGTGCTGTTTGTATGCAGTATATTTTACAAGATAAGCATGCACACTATGGCAGCCGGTGGCATGATAGGGGTCCTTATCGTATTACTGATGATTGCCCCCGTCAGTATGACCATTCCCTTATTCATCGGTATTGTGATAGCCGCCATCAGTGGTACGGCACGCCTGCTGCTGGGGGAGCATACACAGTTCGAAATATGGACGGGCTACATCTTTGGCATACTGGCTATGCTGGCGGCATACTGGTATCTTACCTGAGAAAAAGAGGATAACAACAGTTCCCGCACCATCAGCCTAACCTGTCTGCGTTGCTTCTACTATGTTGTGTATCTTATTGTCCAGCTCGTTAGCCGCCTCTTCTATCATCAGCAGTCTTTCCTTGTCGGCAACATAGTTATCCGTCTTTATAGAGTTTATTAAACCCATAATGGAGGTGAGCGGCTGCCGTACATCATGCGATTGCATATGGGCTATGCTCCTGAGCGATTCGTTTCTTTCTTCAAGTGTTGATACATAGTTTGCCAGTACCTTATAACTAAGCCCCAGCTCCATAAGAGAAGTAACCTGCCGTGCCAGTATAGCTAATGCTTTTTGCTGTGTATCTGTAATATGGTTGGGCTTACCATCAAACAGGCAAAGGCTGCCCAACCTTATGCCACCCTTCAGTATCAGTGGCGCACCTGCGTAAAAACGCACATTCGGGGCCTCCTGCACCAGTGGATTATTGTCAAACCTGCTGTCTGCCAGTGTATCCGGTATTATGGTCAGCCCGTCTGTTTGTATGGTATATTGGCAAAAAGACGTTTCCCTGGGCATGGCAGGTGCGTCTATACCTGTCCTCACTTTCACCCAGTTTACATCCCTGTCCAGTAGTGTTATAAGTGCTACCGGCGTACCGCATAACTCCGCCGCCAAGTTCACAATGTCCTGGAATTCACCTGATTGTTCATAATCTAACTGTAGAAAGCGCTGTACCGCTGCCAACCGCTCTTCTTCATACTGCTCTGTCATACCTGTTTTTTATATTTAAACCCATCCACTATAAATATACCATAAAAAAGTTCATTTTGTGGGAAAGTTTATTATTTTTAAATATCTCATCTTTTAACCTTTTTTGATATTAAATTAGATTAACTTTATACATAATGGTGATATTCATTTCAATAAGATGGAAAAATATAAGCTCTTATTTATGCGGTGTGTATGAGGTTGATAATAAAGAATATGGTAAGCCTGCGGTGTAAGATGATCGTTAAATCAGAGTTGGAAAACTTAGGTTTATCGTTTACCCATATAGAGTTGGGAGAAGTGCAGTTAACACATGAACCAAGTGCTCTGAAGTATCAAAAACTTAAGACCGCATTACAGGCATACGGGCTTGAATTGATAGAGAACAAGAAAAGCGTGCTTATTGAAAAAATAAAAAACGTAATTGTAGAAATGGTGCATTACAGTGATGAATTGCCCGTTACCAATTTCTCTGATTATCTCAGCAAAAAGCTGGATTATGACTATCATTATCTCTCCAATCTGTTTTCTGAAGTAAAAGGCATTACTATAGAAAGATACATCATCGCCCACAAAATAGAACGCGTAAAAGAACTACTGGTATATGATGAGCTGCCACTGAAGCAAATAGCAGATAAGCTGCACTACAGCAGCGTGGCGCACCTTTGCAATCAGTTTAAAAAGGTTACAGGGCTTACGCCTACCTTCTTTAAAACAATGAAAGGCAAAAGGTTTAAAGCACGCGAAGAACTGTAAACGATACAACAAAAAACAATAACCACATATTTATAATTATAAAAAACACCTTTAGAAAATAAAGCAAACAGCATGGAAAAGATGAATGAAAAAGTAGAACTGGAAAAAGCCAAAGTGCATATAATAGTAGAGATAATAGAGTATATGCCTAATGCCGTGGTGAGCAGGACAATCATAAAAAAAGCCACAGGAAATGTGACAGTATCTTCTTTTGACGCAGGCGAAGAACTTGCGGAAAAAAGCTCACCGTTTGATAACTATATACAGATAATAGATGGCGCAGCCGAGGTAATTATAAAAGGGCAAACCTTTAAATTAAAACTGGGCGAGGGAATAGTCATTCCCGCACATGCCATACATTCCTTTAATGCCGGGGAGCAGTTTAAAATGGTATCAACCATTATCAAAAGCGGCTACGAAGATTAGTGTTTCTTACCCAATAAGTGTTCCGCGGGCGCAATCAGTAAATTATGTAGTTAAACGTATGAATTGTGTAATAGTTTATAGGTGTATTATTCAAACCTTTGTAAGGCAAACACCCTTAACAATCTTTAAAAACACAACAACATGTCGCAACACGTACAGATTATATTGGTTGATGATGACATTGACGACCGCCAGATAACAACATCTGCGCTGAACGACGCGGAGATACGGGTGCCGTACCTGTACCTGGAAAACGGTGTGATGCTGCTGGAATATTTAGAGAACACCACCAGCGACAAATTGCTGCCGGCGCTTATAGTACTGGATATGCACATGCCCATACTAAGCGGGCTGGATGTGATAAGAATCTTAAAAGAACACCCCAGGTACCGGCCTATACCTGTAGTTATGTTTTCAATATCGCTGACGGATGAGGACAGGCAGGCCTGTATGAGCTGTGGTGCTGTCGATTATATTGACAAGCCTAACAACTACAATTCATATAAAGGCATAGTGGCCAAATTTCATGGCTACTGCAACAAAAACTCGTCAACACCAGTCAACGCATAAAACAAAAGCATCAGGATATAGCAACATAAAGTAAGAAACACATTATTATAAAAAAGCAGTTCTGATCTTAGCTTTAACAGGGTGCTGTTATGGTTAGTGTCCCCGGTTTTCACCGGGGCTTTTTTTGTGCCGTGCGCAACAGTCATGAAATTCCCGACCTTTACCCTATGAACCTTTTATTTGTATGCAGCCGCAACAGGTGGCGCAGCCCTACGGCCGAAGCGGTTTATAAAAACAGGGATGGCATATCAGCACGTTCTGCCGGTACAGAGCCATCGGCACGCATCCGCATATCTTCGGGGCATATAGCCTGGGCACACATTATCTTCTGCATGGAGCAGCAACACAAAAAGCGCCTCACGGAAAACTTTCCCCAAGCCACAGCAGGCAAAAACATTATAGTGCTGGATATACCGGACGAGTACCAATACATGGACGAAGAACTAATAGCCATGATAGAGGATATGGTAGAGGGGTATTTGTAACATTATTGCCCCGGCCTTGGGCTGCTATTGTGCAGCAGGGACAACGTCCCGAATAAACAATTATTCATATATCAGTACGTCTTTGCCGCATTATCACATTACCCATTATCTTTGCCGCTATATGCAATCGCTACAGGAACAGATAAAGACATACGAACAGGAAATAAACGCCCTGCAACCCGCTAATGCGGCAGAACTGGAGGCGTACCGCATAAAATTCCTGGGGACTAAGGGCATAGTGAAGGAGATATTCGGCGAAATGAAGAATGTGCCCAAAGAAGAAAAGAAAGATGCCGGGCAACTGCTGAATGGTTTTAAACAACTGGCAGAGGCTAAGTATGAGGAATATAAACACCTGCAAAACGATGGTGCGGGCAAAGCGCAGGATATAGATATATCGCTGCCGGGCACGCCCATACCTGCGGGTACACGCCACCCGCTGCGGATGATGGAGAACAAAATCGTATCCATATTTGAGAAGATAGGCTTTAGCGTGGCTACGGGGCCGGAGATAGAGGACGACTGGCACAACTTCACATCGCTGAACATGCCGGAAAACCACACCGCCCGCGATATGCAGGACACGTTTTACGTATCGCAAAGCCCCGACTGGGTGCTGCGTACGCACACCAGCTCTGTACAGGCGCGTGTGCTGGAGCAGGGCAACCTGCCGGTGCGCATCATCTGCCCCGGCCGAGTGTACAGGAACGAAACCATATCTGCCCGTGCGCATTGCTTCTTTCACCAGTGCGAGGGGCTGTATGTGGACAAAGGGGTATCGTTTGCAGACCTGAAGCAGACCTTGTATTACTTTGTAACAGAAATGTTTGGCGAGGATACCAAAGTGCGTTTCCGCCCTAGCTACTTCCCCTTTACAGAGCCAAGCGCTGAGATGGATATATCGTGCACGGTATGTGGCGGCAGTGGCTGCAGCCTGTGCAAGCATACGGGTTGGGTAGAGATACTGGGCTGTGGTATGGTGCACCCCAACATGCTGCGTAATTTTGGCATAGACCCCGATGTATATACGGGCTTTGCCTTTGGCATGGGTGTAGAGCGCATCACGCAGATAAAATTCCAGGTGAACGATCTGCGGCTGTACTCACAAAATGATACAAGGTTCTTAAAACAGTTCCAGTCTTTTTAATAACCCAATGGTCAAAACTAAAAACTAAAAACAGGTTTTAAATTGACTTTTGGAATTTGGAATTTTATATTTGGGATTTACATTTAGGTATTGAATTCTAACACACATATTACGCTTGTAACCGGCGCCAGCGGCTTTGTTGGCAGCCACCTGGTAAGGTATTTATCGGGCAAGGGAGAACGTGTAAGGGCCCTGTACCGCAGCCGAAAGCCTACAGCTGAAATGCGGCAGCTGTCCGGTGTCACCTGGCTGCATGCAGACCTGCTGGATGTGTTTGATATAGAAGATGCCATGCGCGGTGTAACAGAGGTGTATCACTGCGCTGCTATAGTGTCTTTTAAAAAAGAAGATAAAGAACAACTGCTGCATTTCAATACAGAAGGTACGGCCAACATAGTAAATGAAGCGCTGCTGCAGGGCGTGCGCAAAATGGTGTACGTAAGTTCTATAGCAGCACTGGGCCGCAGCAAAGAGGGCGAGCCCATAACGGAAGAAGAACAGTGGGAGGAAAGTAAATACAACTCAGTATATGCCATGAGCAAGCACCGTGCCGAGCAGGAAGTATGGCGTGGACAGGGCGAGGGGCTGGATGCGGTGGTGATTAACCCCGGCATCATCATAGGCGAGGGCGACTGGGACACAGGCTCGGCTGCGTTGGTAAAGATGGTACACGATGAGTTCCCATACTATACAGGGGGTATCAATGCCTGGGTAGATGTGGCAGATGTAGCGCATGCCATGTACCTGCTGATGAAAAGCGGCATTACGGGCGAAAGATTTATTGTAAGCGCCGGCAACTTTTCCTACAAAGATGTGTTTACACAACTGGCGCAGGCTATGAAAAAGAAGCCGCCGTATAAACGGGCGGGCCCTTTTATGAGTGGGATAGTGTGGAGGATGAGTGTATTAAAGAGTTTATTAACCGGCAGGTCATCTACCCTAACCAGGGAAACGGCTACTACAGCCCAACGCCGGGCTATCTATGACAATTCGAGGTTGACGAAGGCTTTGCCTGAATTTGCCTACACCCCCTTCAAAACCACTGTAGAACGTATTGCAGGGGCATATTTGCTTGAAAAAAACGGGGCTCTTTAAAAAAATATTTGGATTATTACGCAAAACATTTGTAAACTTGCATAACAGGAGTATCCTTACTTCCAATATTAACGAATCAGTTTACTGAGTATTTCCCATTTCTTACTTATTAGATTTGAAGCCGCTGACAGGCTGATAAAGAGGATAAATAAGGCCAGGCAAAACAGGACAAACTAAAAAATCTTTATAGAAAAATATTTCATTTCGTATGCCATACGATATTCTACAACTTAACGACATGCTCGTTCCCGAGCTGATAGACATTGCTAATGAACTAAGTATCAAAGACACAAAGTCATTAGACAAACAAAAACTTATTTATAAAATATTGGACCAGCAAGCATTAAAACAAGGAGATGCCCCAACGGGCGATGAGAAGAAAACCCGGGGACGTAAGCCTAAAAAAGAGGCTGCACCTGCACCCGAACCTGCTGCTGACAATACTGAAGCCGCGGCTGAGAGTGAGGGCGAAGATAAAAAACGCCGCCAGCGCAAACCCCGCAGGGACGAAACACCAAAGCCAGCGGCACAGCCTGTGCAACAACCGGCAGGTCGTGGTAATACCAACGATAATAACGGTAATGATAACGATAGTGACGGCGATGATGAGGATGGCGATGAAGAATCGGGCATAATAATGCCAACTGCTGAAGGTGATGAACAACAGCAGGACCAGAAAGGACAGCCTGAAGAAGACCGCGATGATGACGAGGACGAAGATGATGACGAGGAAAGCGAGGGTGAAGAACAAAATAATAATGAAGGTGGTACCCGCAATGAGCCGCGCAGGCAACAGAACAACGATAGAAGGCAACAGCACCAGGGTAACGACAGGAGGCAACAGCAGCAGCAACGCAATAGCAGCAACTTCAACATAGATTTTGACGCGGCTGTAAGCAGTGAGGGTGTACTGGAAATGATGCAGGATGGTTACGGTTTCCTGCGCAGCAGTGATTATAACTACCTGAGTTCTCCTGATGATATCTACGTTTCCCCATCTCAGATAAAACTATTCGGCCTGAAAACAGGTGATACAGTGAAAGGCACGGTACGCCCGCCAAAAGAGGGTGAAAAATACTTTGCCCTGCTGAAGGTTGAAACCATCAATGGCAAACTACCTGACGAAATACGCGACCGCGTTCCTTTCGACTACCTGACACCATTGTTCCCTTATGAAAAACTGAATCTATATACTACCCCGGCTAACCTGGGTACGCGCATCATGGACCTGTTTACCCCAATAGGTAAAGGCCAGCGCGGACTGATAGTGGCGCAACCCAAAACGGGTAAGACCATGCTTCTGAAAGAAGTAGCCAACGCTATAGCAGCCAACCACCCCGAGTGCTACCTGATGATAGTACTGGTGGATGAACGTCCTGAAGAGGTAACGGATATGATGCGTAGTGTAAACGCAGAGGTGATAGCCTCTACATTTGACGAACCTGCTGACAAACACGTAAAAGTTTCTACCATAGCACTGCAAAAAGCAAAACGCCTGGTAGAGGTTGGTCATGACGTGGTGATACTGCTGGACTCTATTACCCGCCTGGCACGTGCGCACAATACTGTGGCGCCTGCATCCGGTAAGGTATTGAGTGGTGGTGTTGAGGCAAACGCTATGCAGAAGCCTAAACAATTCTTCGGTGCTGCACGTAAGATAGAGAACGGTGGTTCCCTTACCATACTGGCTACCGCGCTGATAGACACTGGTAGCAAAATGGACGAGGTGATATTTGAGGAGTTCAAAGGTACGGGTAACATGGAATTGCAGCTTGACCGCAGGCTGGCTAACAAACGTGTATTCCCTGCTATTGATATCACATCATCATCTACCCGACGCGACGACCTGTTGCTGGGCAAAGAGGTGATGAACAAAATGTGGATCATACGAAACCACATAGCCGATATGCATACTGATGAGGCTATGAACTTCCTGATGGGACAAATGAAAGGCACCAAGAACAATGAAGAGTTCCTGATGCAGATGGGACGCTAATTATTCCTACGCTATAATATATAAAGGCTGCCAGTTGGCAGCCTTTAATTTTTTGTGGTTACAGTATATATTTGTTATGCAAACGGCATCTTTACTATCTTAGCTTTAATGGCCTTGTCGCGTATCATAATATTTATCTCGCCGCCTTCTACAGCCAGGTCTTTGCGTACATAACCCATGCCTATAGCCTTGTTCAGGCTGGGCGATTGCGTGCCTGATGTTACATAGCCTATTTCTTCGCCTGCTTCATTCTGTATTTTGTAGTGGTGGCGGGGTATGCCTTTGTCAACCATTTCAAAACCTACCAGCTTGCGTGTAACACCATTGGTTTTCTGTGCTTCTATAATTTCCCTTGCTGTAAAGTCTTTCGAAAATTTGGTTATCCAACCCAGCCCCGCTTCCAGTGGAGATGTTGTATCGTCTATATCATTACCGTACAGGCAAAAGCCCATTTCCAGGCGCAGTGTATCACGCGCACCCAGGCCTATCGGTTTCATACCTTTTGGCCCTCCTGCTGCAAATACAGCTTCCCATATCTTGCTGCCTGCATCATCTTTATCTTCAAAATATATCTCTACCCCACCGGCACCGGTATATCCTGTTGCGCTCACTATTACATTCTCAACCCCGGCAAACGTGCCCTTTACAAAAGTGTAGTACTTCAGGTTGGTTATATCCATATCCGTCAGTGTCTGCATGTACTCCACAGCCTTGGGGCCCTGTACTGCCAGCAGGCCTGTTTTATCAGATATATTGTGCATCTCAATACCTTTAGTATTGTGCTTGCTTATCCAGTTCCAGTCTTTTTCTATGTTAGACGCATTTACTACCAGCATATACACGTTATTAGGCTCTATGCAGTACACCAGCAGGTCATCCACTATACCACCCTGTTCATTAGGCAGGCAAGAATACTGTGCTTTACCGGCAACATCCAGCTTGCTTGCATCATTGCTCGTAACACGCTGTATCAAGTCAAGTGCGTCAGGGCCTTTCAGCATAAACTCACCCATGTGGCTCACGTCAAACACACCTGCATTCTTGCGCACAGTGGCGTGCTCATCGTTAATACCAGTGTAGGATATGGGCATGTTATATCCTGCAAACTCAGCCATCTTAGCACCCAGTGCTATGTGTTTGTCAGTAAATGGAGTATTCTTCATAGTTATCTGTTAATGGGCGCAAAGATAATGTATGCTTGATAAAATAACAGCCCCTTATGCAACCTCCACTGCGTAAATAGCAGTCTTTAAGCTATATTTTCATTTTTCAGTACCTTAATGCTCATTTTATACTGTATATGCCTGCGAAAAAAGAACCAAAATACCTGGAACACCTGTCGAACGACAAGAAACTGGCACCTTTGCTGCAACAGCAGGCTGTTAAAAAGATAGCCAGGAAGAAAAACGTATGCCTGCACCTGATGGCCTCTATTATGAGCCAGCAATTATCAGTAAAAGTGGCCAGGGTTATCTACAACCGTTTCCTGGAGTTATACAAAGGAGCAGAACCTACACCGCAACAGGTAGTGGACACGCCATTTGAAAAGCTAAGGGGCATAGGCCTTTCTAATGCAAAAGTCAACTACATACAAAACATAGCCCGCTATGCGCTGGAGCATGGCATGGAAGATAAGAAGCTGTATAAAATGAGTAGTGAGGAACTGATGGACTTCCTGCTGCCCATAAAAGGCGTAGGCAGGTGGACGGTTGAGATGCAACTGATGTTTGCCCTGGGACATGAAGATGTATTTGCCATAGACGACCTGGGCATACAACAGGCTATGATAAAGCTGTACAAACTGGACGTGGCAGATAAAAAAGCCATGAAGGAGAAAATGCTGAAGATTTCAACTAAATGGAGCCCATACAGAACTTATGCCTGTTTGTATTTATGGGGATATAAGGATGGGGACTGATAAAATAGTTACCCCGATATTCATTAATTTGGTATCCTGATGCACAAAACCCTTTATAAAACAGGCTTTATAGCTTATGTAATCCTTTTAATCATGGCAACGTGGTTTTATAAGGAGCGCACAGTATTCATGGATGCAGCCTATCACCTGTTCCATATACTGATGAGTAATGATTTCACCATACAACACAACAGGTTTGGGGCAGTTGTAACACAAATTTTTCCTGTTACGGGCAGTAAACTGGGACTTTCACTTAAAAGCATACTACTGCTGTATTCTACCGGTACCATGTTTTATTATTTCCTGTGCTATTTTATTTGTGGCACGATATTAAAGCAATATGGTTACGCACTGGTTGTACTCCTGTTCAGTATTTTATTTGCTACAGAAACATTCTACTGGCCGTATTCAGAGCTTCAACAGGGGTGTACTATGTTACTGGTCATGTTTGCTGTACTTAATACCAACATACACCCGGCAATAAAATATGGTGTCATGCTGGCCTTGACAATTACACTGGCCTTCATTCACCCATTGATTATCTTTCCCGCATCATTTCTCTTTATATACCTGCTACTATCCGGCCGTAGCAATATCAGCAACAGGGCATTACTCCTTTGTTTTGCTTTATTCATCATCACTTATCTTGTAAAAACAATATTCTTTAAACCGCCTTATGAAGCAAATGCCACAGCGGGAATAAATAAAACAATGCTGAACCTTATCCCTGACTATTTTAACCTGTATTCGGTAAAGAAATTTGTAAAGGATTGCTTCGGCAAGTTTATGTGGATACCCATTTTTGCATTGGCCACAACAGGCTATTATATCATAAAGAGGAAGTGGGCACTTTTATTCCTTTATACCTTTTTTGTTTTTGGCCTTATATCTCTAATAAATATTTCTTACCACTATGGAGATGTTCCGTCATTTTATATTGAAAATCTATACCTACCCGTCTCTATATTCCTGGCTATGCCCGTTGTGTTTGAAATGGCCGATGATTTACGCCGTAAAAATATTGCCATAGCTATACTGGTAATTATAATTATAACAGGCTCTTTCAGGATATATAACCAGCGGGATTTCTTTAAAAGCCGTGTTGATTGGTTGCGTGGTTACTACTCAGATCATGCAGGAGAAAAACTTATAGTTCATCAATCTCATGTACCTATGGGTACACTCATATTTAGCTGGGGCAGTTCTTATGAATTCTGGTTGTTATCCACCCTGGAACAAAATAAGACCGAATCCATTATTATCAGCGACAATATTGATGCGCTTATACCACCACCGGGCAAAACAACATCCTTCATTACGGCATTTGGCGGACACCCTTACGACATGTTTCCAACAAAGTATTTTAAGCTTACCGATACGGTTTCTGAATATACCGTAATACCTGCACAGCAAATGGGACACTAAAAAAACTGCCTTTGATTTCTCAAAGGCAGTTTACTAATACATCATTAAACATTACGCAGATTAGCTGCAACCTGTAGTAGTACCACAGTTAGGACACATATAGCAGGTACCGTTCCGCATGGTTATATTTCCACAATTACGACATACAGGCGCGTCTGCACTGGTACCCATCAGCTTTTTAAGTTCAGCAGAATTTTGTACCGCTGCTGCTATTGGCTTAGGTGCCAGGTTTACATTTTTCTGCTTTTGTGTAGCCGATGGCGGTGTTATGCGTACCTGAGACAATTCCTGTTTTGCTGCAGGCTCATCTTCGTGCGTTCTTTCGGGATCTTGTACATGCACAAGGTCTGTACGATCAAGATATTCGAATGCCAGCAGGCGGAAAATAAAGTCTAGTACTGAAGTAGCCGATTTGATGTTCGGGTGGTCAACAATACCCGCCGGTTCAAAACGTGTAAAGGTAAATTTATCTACATACTCCTCAAGCGGCACACCGTATTGCAAACCAACAGATACTGCTATGGCAAAGCTATTCATCAGGCTACGCATAGTAGCACCTTCTTTAGCCATATCCAGGAATATTTCGCCTAATGTGCCATCAGGATATTCACCTGTACGTACAAACATCGGCTGTCCGCCTACTTTCGCCTTTATGGTATAACCACGGCGTTTTGCCGGTAGTTGCTTGCGTTCTACTATACGGCTCAGTTCACGTTTCAACTGTGTATCAGGGCTTGCCTGTACACGTTTATTTACCTCTTCCAGCAGTTCTTCTACCGTCAGTTTGCTCATATCTACTATCTGGCTATCTTCTGCTGCCGGTGTAGTATCTTCTATACTTTCCTTTTTCTTTTTATCACTCTTGTTACTCAGTGGCTGGCTCAGTTTAGAGCCGTCGCGGTACAAAGCACAGGCTTTGATACCCAATTGCCAGCTCAGGAAGTAACAATCTTTTATCTCATCAATAGTAGCCTCGTGCGGCAGGTTGATGGTTTTAGATATTGCACCACTAATGAAAGGCTGTGTAGCGCCCATCATACGTATGTGGCCGTGCGCATGTATGAAACGCTCACCTTTTTTACCGCATTTATTAGCGCAGTCAAACACAGGAAGGTGTTCATCTTTCAGGTGTGGCGCACCTTCTACCATCATAGTTCCGCATGCATAATCGTTAGCGGCATCTATTTCTTCATCGGTAAAGCCCAGTTCTTCCAGCAGGTTAAAGTCAGGAGCGAAATATTGCTCAGGCTCAAAGCCCAGCCGTTTCAGGCACTCTTCACCCAGGTTGTACGCGTTGAATACAAAACCAATTTCAAATGCGCTTTCTACTGCGTTATCCAGTTTTTTCAGTTCTTCAGCTATAAAGCCTTTCTCTGTCAGCGTCTGGTGGTTGATGTAAGGGGCACCTGCAAATGTTGCATGGCCTTTAGCATATTTCACTATATCATCTACCTGCTGCGCATTATAGCCCAGGTGTTTCAGTGCCTGTGGTATAGATTGGTTGATGATTTTAAAATAACCACCACCGGAAAGTTTTTTGAATTTTACTAATGCGAAATCAGGCTCGATACCGGTAGTATCGCAATCCATCACCAGGCCTATAGTACCAGTAGGGGCAATAACCGTAGCCTGCGCATTGCGGTAGCCATGTTGTTCACCCAGTTGCACTGCGTCATCCCATGCTTTAGTAGCGGCTTTCAGCAGGTAATCAGGACAATACTTAGCGTTAATGCCCATTGGTTTTGTCTCCAGGCCTTCATATGCTTCTGCAGCATCGTAGGCGGCAGCGCGGTGGTTGCGCATAACACGCAGCATATGCTCACGGTTTTCCGCAAAACGTGGGAATGCACCCAGCGCTTCGGCCATCTCTGCCGATGTGCGGTAAGCAACACCGGTCATTATTGCTGTAATGGCGCCACCAATAGCACGTGCCTCTTCACTATCATAAGGTATACCGCTCACCATCAGCATAGAGCCAAGGTTAGCATAACCTAATCCTAATGTACGGTAATCATAGCTCAGCTGCGCTACTTCAGGCGAGGGGAACTGCGCCATCAGTACAGATATTTCCAGTACTACTGTCCACAAGCGCGTCATGTATTCAAAGCCCTCTACATCAAACCTTGTAGTGTCCTCGTCAAAATAACGGCGCAGGTTCAGCGATGCCAGGTTACATGCCGTGTTATCCAGGAACATGTACTCAGAACATGGATTGGAAGCGCGGATAGCACCACCTTCCGGACAAGTATGCCATTCATTGATTGTTGTATCGTATTGCGTACCGGGGTCAGCACAGCGCCATGCGGCGTAGGCTATTTTATCCCATAGTTGTTTGGCAGGTGTTTTCTTCATCACCTTTCCATCAGTACGGGCTACCATCTCCCAGTCTTCGTTATTCGTAAGACGACGGAAGAATTCATTAGGTATGCGTACAGAGTTATTAGAGTTCTGGCCGGATACTGTACGGTATGCCTCGCCCTCATAGTCAGATGCATAACCCGCAGCTATCAGCGCAGCTACTTTCTTTTCTTCCTGTACTTTCCAATCTATAAATGATTCTATTTCAGGGTGGTCCAGGTCAAGACACACCATTTTAGCAGCACGGCGTGTAGTACCACCACTTTTAATAGCACCTGCGGCACGGTCTCCTATTTTCAGGAAGCTCATCAGCCCGCTTGATGTACCACCACCGCTCAGCTTTTCACCTTCTGCACGTATGTTAGAAAAGTTAGTACCAACACCCGAACCATATTTGAAGATACGTGCTTCACGTACCCACAGGTCCATGATGCCGCCATCATTCACCAGGTCGTCGCTGGTGCTTAGTATAAAGCAGGCGTGTGGCTGAGGACGTTCGTAAGCGTTTACAGAACGCTCCAGGTTACCCGTAACCGGGTCTACATAGTAGTGCCCTTGTGCTTTACCATCTATGCCATAACTGCTGAACAGGCCCGTATTGAACCACTGTGGCGAGTTTGGCGCGCAACCTTGTGTAAGGATACTGTATATCAGCTCATCATAAAACACCTGCGCATCGTCTGCACTGGCGAAATAACCATATTTTTCACCCCATTGGCGCCAACAGTCTGCCAGGCGGTGTGCTACTTGTTTTACAGATGTTTCCCTGCCCAGGCTGCCATCAGGCTGCGGCACGCCGGCTTTACGGAAATATTTCTGCGCCAGTATATCTGTTGCTATCTGCGACCAATGGTTAGGCACTTCCACATTAGTCATCTCAAACACCTTTTCTCCATTGGGGTTACGGATTACGGAGGTACGATAGTCGTACTCGAACATTTCGAAAGGGCTTTGTCCGTCTTTTGTATAGTGACGGGAGAAAGATAGCCCTTTACCAGACTTTGTTTTAGCTACAGCCATGGGTATTAAATATTTTGCGTTAAAGTAATAGTTTATTCTCTTTCGGTATCCTCTATTGGAAATCCTCTATGAAGAACGAAATTATCCAAAAGAACCAAGCAATGATAAAATAGAAACTAACGAATGTGGATAAGAAAAGTGAATAATTTATCTGCCTGATTTACAGGGTGTTTCAGCCTAAAGAACTATTTATATCCAAAAAGAGTCTTGATTTTCTGTTGATTTCTTCGTATATACCTTAATGCAAAAATACAGTTTATCCTGTTATAGATAATATAAAAGGAGGGCGTTATGCCCTCCCTTTATACTTATGCTGTTTATTATACTTTATTATTGCAACACCAGCTTGCTGATCATTTTCTTGTCACCAGCCTGTAGTTCTACAAAGTAAACACCATTGGCCTGCCCGCTCATATCCACCTCCCGGTAGAACATGCCACCCTCGTGGTGGTACGATTGCTCCTGTACCAACTGGCCCGTTACGTTCGTTACCCGTACTTTAA
>CAYXHM010000002.1:0-197590 GCA_964464965.1 uncultured Flavipsychrobacter sp.
CGGTATAATACGTACTCACACCCACAGAACTAAGCACCACATTATTGAATACTTTGGCACGGTCGGTCGTAGCATTATTACCCCGTGGCTGATAAAGATACAAACCCGAATAATAATTATCTGTGATATGGTTACTGATTACCTCAGGACTCATATTGGCATAATTTAAACTAATACCATAATTACTGCTGGCAGGGAAACCACCTTTTATGGTATTGTGCCTTATTTTTGCACCGTTTGTATAGTAAGCATATATACCATAGTAATAATATCCATTCACGTTATTGCTATCAATTACAATATTATCAAGGTAAGCAGCGCTTGACCCGTAAATATAAGCGCTGTAAAGTCCGCCGCTCATCTTATTGCCTTTGATTACCAGGTTGCTTCCTTTCATACCGGTAGTATATACACAGGCATTATACGAATAATAATTTGTGGATACAGGCGCTTTCATAATACAACCCAGCAATGAATCGTCATTGCTCGCACCGCCCAACGCAAAGCATGAGCCATAAGTAGGGCCGGTACTTACAGTGACATTCCTGAAGGTAAAACCACTAGCTCCGTTAAAATTAATTGTAGGGTCAAGAGAGTTTGTATTGCTTGTGTAAGTAATATTAACACCGGTAGCATTGCCATTCTCAGCCTGGAATGTTACCCTGTCATTAGGAGATGAAAGACGGGCGGGGTCAGTCAGGGTAACCTTACCTGTATAGGTTCCCGGGCGTATATTAAAAATAACATTGCCGCATGTTCCATAATCTGTCAGCGCTTTCGCTGCTGTAACAACATCCGGGAAGCTGGGGCTTGTACCGCCTACAGTATATACGCCGTTCAGCGCTGCAAAATATACTTTGTCCAGCGTATCATCCAAAGCTATAGGGTCTAATACACCGTTAGGGTCGTATGTCCACGCTTTAATATGCACGCCTGCATTACCGAATGTTATATTACCCAGGGAGATGAGGGCTTCCCCACCCAGGGGAATAGTAGAGGTATGTGTATAGTTATTGGTAGCACCACCGTTTATCTCCCAGGCTATTTTCACATTCGTCAGGTCGTTATTACCGTTATTTTTTATGCGCAGCTTTACTGCATAAGTACCGGGACAGAAGGGTGCTGCCGGTTGTACAATAGCATCTGCGCTGGCATTGTTTCCTATATCGATTCCGGTAAATAAGGCCCCAACGTCATTTACACCTACTGTATGTATAAAGTTTCTCACAATGTTGGATGTGCTGACAGCAGGTGTATAACCACTCCAGTTGCTGCTGCCCACTTTTTCAGCAAGCCGCAACGCAGCTTTAGATGCTATTGTGCCCAGCCAGGGATCTTTATAATACATGTCCATATCATACGCCAGCGTGCTGCCTGTGCCCTGTACATCTATATGATAGAACATTTTTGTGCTGTTGATGCTGAGAATATTAGGCGCTTCTGTGCCTGTATACTGCTTTACAGCAAAACCGCTGGGTGTAAAATTCTTCCAGTGGAATACAGCAACTGTATCACCGCCAAACAGCACATATTGTGCAGCGTTAGGTGTGGGGAAGTTAGGTATAAGTGTACAGTTGGGTGGTGTTGATGTAGGTGTAAATTCGTAAGCCCCGATATCAGGTACACCCTGTGAAGTTGTAACCGCACGTGCATTACCATTAATATCTTTATCGTTACCGGATATCTGCACACCACGGCCGTTTAGCGACCAACTATTTGCGCTCGACGCATTAGGAGTCAGATCACCTGTTGAAACGTCAGTAAATCCCGGATTGTAGCTTAATGAATTTTTGTCGAATCCTGTACCGGTTCGCAATGCGTTTATTGTTCCGTAATTATTAGCAAAATATACTGTAGAGCCGTTGAAATGGTAGTTATTATAATCCATATCATAATATGAAGGGCTGTTACCATAAAATAAATAGCCGCTACCACCACTACTCCTGCTCAGTACATTGTTGCGCATACGAATCGATTGACCTATACTACCTTGATAACCATAAATGGTGTAATGTGTACCTGGAGATTGCGTATAGACAGAGTTATTGTATAACTCTATCCCACCATTCGAATAATAAGCATAAATTCCATAACAGCCATAAGCAGAGCCAGTATGTATAACAGCTACCGAGTTGTTAGCAATAATGGAGCCGTTCCCCATATAGTAAGCATATATGCCATAGGCATATCCATACGTATAGCTACTTTTAGCTACAACTTTATTATTCTTGATATCGAATTTACCACTGGTATTATTATAATTATAGCAGTTTAACGCATATACATAATAACCACTGCCTGTTTCACAATAAATATCATTATTCAGAATTTCAGCATTATTATCATTATAGCCCATGTTATTGTAAACATAACCTGAGCCTGTATTAACAAGCTTTACCTTATTGTTATTGTATTCATTTACAGTATTCGAACTATTGATAGAAGACTGATACCCTGGATAATGATAAATATAGCCGGATGTTGCTTTGATATCAATATCGTTATCATTATACTGGTTACCGCCTTCTGAGTAATAATTAACACCATAAACATATACAGAACCTGATCCACCATTAATCTTTATGTCATTATCATTCATCTGCGCACCACCCGTCATATACTGATAACCACCATACACATATATAGTACCTGTTGTAGTCAGGTCAATTTTATTTTTGTTGAACTGTGCGTTATCACTATAGCTGTAATGCCCGTACACATATATTGTACTGGTAGATTTAGCAGTTATTTCATTCTCATTTACATACACATCTTTACCATAACTGCTGCTACCAGTATAGTTGCGCAATGCATAACAGGTTGATTTGTTGTCAATAATTATTTTATTTCCTGTTAAACTATAGTAATTACCATAGTATATATTGTTATACACAGCAGTGCTACTGGTTACGTCTATTTCGTTCCCTGTTATACTACCCCTGCTGGTGCTGGTACCATCACAATAGTAGATATTCAGTGGATAGTTAGAACCTGTAATTGCAGTACCCGTATATTTATTACTGTCTATTTTATATGCCCCGTCAGCATAGTATGCATAAAAGCCATAAAAAGTCCCGCCACCTGTACGCGTGATGGTGTTTTTTACCATCTTCATGTTCTCTGTATAATAGGTATATATACCGTAGTTATAAGGGCTTACAAATGTATTGCCGGAAAACTCATTGTCCTCGCTGAGAGAAGAGGAAGAATTACCTTCCCAGAATATACCACTGGAACCATAGTTTATAGTGTTGTTGGTTATAATATTATTATTAGCATCGGTAAGGTTTGTACCATATATACGTGATTTTCCCGTATTTGTTGTCGTAGTTGAACTACCCGTTAATACACAATTCTCAATAATATTGTAATCAGCATCCCCAACAAAGCGTACAGTATTACCATAGGTATTATCTGTCTTGTTCAAAGTCAGATTACGCACCCGTATATATTTAGCGCCATTCAGGTAAAAAATAAAATTACCATCGCCGCCGCTAGGGGTTGTGCTACTGCTTGTGTTTGTATTTGTAATAGTAGTAGTTGCAGCATCACCGTTTTCTGCTTCAAACGTTATGGTGTTGGTAGCACTGGCACCTGATACATTGCCGATAATCGCATCAGATGTGCTGGCATCACTCCAGTTTCCGGGCCTTATCCTGAATGTTACAGGCCCTGATACACCTGCGCTCAGCGCATTGGCTGCCGCCTGCAGGTCTGCGTAGTTGGCACCGGCCCCATACACCGTGTACGTTCCATTAAGCTGCGCCCTGGCAGATACGCACGCCACAGTCAGGGCTACTAAGGCAATAATTTTCGCCCCTGTTTTGTTGATGTGTTTCATAAAAATATTTTAGACGTTTACCTTATATACCTGTTCATTGCACCCGTTTCAGAAAAACGATTGTAGCAACAAACGATATGTTATTACTTTTCTAAAAATACCTTTACATAAAATGACACCCCAGAATATTCAATTAAAATGTATTGAAATTGAAATTAAAATGAAATGATTAATGAATTAACAAACGATTAAAATGCCTACAGCAAAGCATTTCAGTGCATTAAATTAAAATTAACCGGCACCTGAAATATTAACTATTCCTTTATTGGCTACCGTAGTTTAACACTCTATTACACTATTTTAGAAAAAAAGCGTGTATAGAAATAAAATGTAAAATTGCTATAATATTATTTCTGAAGGCGATTTATGCCTGCTTTTGCCTGCTGATCTATTGAGTTTTTAAAATCATGGTTTTCCATGTTCAACGCTGTCCTATACATCGCTATGGCCTGTTCTTTATTATGGCGGCGTTCATACAGGAAGCCCAGCTGCAACGCTGCCCTGGCCGCAAACTGCTCTTGCATGTCTTTGCCTGTTGATATGGCTTTGTTGTAATATTCTATCGCTGCATCCGTCCTGCTAGTTTCGTCCAGCACCCTGCCCAGTCTGAAATAATACTCCAGCTTGTATGCCCTGTTACTGTAATCATCAGCGTCGGTTTTAGCAAGCAAAGTATATGCATCTTTATAGTAGCCGCCATCAGTTAGCAGTTGTGCTTTTAATAAAGTTTTATCAGGCCATTGTTGCTGCCTGGCAAATCTTAATGCTTGTTTGTCTGAATCGGTGCCTGCGCTGCCCGCTGTTATTATTTTGTTTTTGCAGTAGGTGGCCATTTTAATATCCCCTTCCAGGTAATGTGCAAAGGCCAGTTTTTGCCATGAGTCTTTTATAAATAATGAGCCCTTATAACTGTTTAAAAAACTATTATAACGAGTTATAGCATCATTATCCAGTTTATGCAGCAGTGCATAGCCATACTCATACTCAAATATGGGGTACTTGCTGTATGCAGGTAGTTTTGATGCAACTGATAATACATTAACGGCCTCACCTGCTTTCCTGTTGTTCAGCGCTATATTGCATTTTACAAAGCTGTTCACCAGGTTATTTTGCGTTTCAAAATTATTATCGCTCACTATTGCCCATGCCTGCTCTTTGTCAGACAGTACATAAAAACACAGGTATGCGTAATAAATCACAGCTTCGTTATAAAGAGGGTCTTGCCCGTCGTGCGTTTTTATAAAATCTCTTACTTTATTTACGCCCGCCTGTACATTTCCCTTCATCCCGAATATTGATGCTACCCATTTATAATTGTCGGGCATGGCACCTACGGTGGCTTCTTCTATGCCTAAAAAAATATCGTTGTACTTGAAAGAGGGGAACAACTTTTTGTTCTCCTGCAACAACATGTAGGATTTGCGGAAGTTAGTAGCTGCCTTAAAATTTTCATTAAACCGGATATTTACAAATGCCCAGTGCATATAAACTCCCGCTTTGCACAATCTATGCCAGGGAGAGGAGTCATTGCCTCTTTCCAATAGTTTTATACGCTGTTCCTGGTGGTGTTTCAGTTGCTGGTAGTCCGTTGCATTACCGTTAAATAGCAATAACAGGCAATCGTCATAGTCTGAAATATAGGTGGCCATCAGGTTGTAAGGGTCTGAGATCAGTTCTTTTTTCAGCAGAGCCCTGCCCTCTTCAGGTTGTAACGACATATAATAACTATATGCGCGGGCACAATTACCTGTATATTCATAATGATAATTTTTACCTATAGCAGGCAACACCCCTATCATAAACATTACCGCAATGTAACACCACTTCATAGCCGCAAAGTTATGTTGCCTTTTTTTAAACAATCCGGGCAATTATGTGTTTACAGCATTTATAATCAAAATGTTGCAACATTATAAAAATTAATAAATTGTATATCTGTTAGCGATAAAAACTTTTTTATATTTGCAGCATTGCCGTAATTTTGGCACACAATTTGTCACATTAAAAAAACAATAAAAAAAACAACTTCTATGAAATCAATTCGTAACATCGCATTCAGCGCGCTATTGGCTTTAGGCGCTTTCACAACAGTAACTTACACGGCTTGTAATCCGGACGAGTGTAAAGACGTAGTATGTAACAATGGTGGTTCTTGTGTGGACGGTACATGTAACTGTGCTACAGGCTATGAGGGCACAAAATGTGAAACTGAAGCCAGGAAAAAATTCATCAAAACATGGACAGCTACCGACAAGGAAGGTACTACAGACCTGCCTACTTATACCAGCGCAATCGTTGCAGGTACTAGTATTACAGAGGTAAAAATCAACAACATCGCTGACGATTTCTTCACTAACGACGTAGTTGCTACTATCAGCGGAAACAAAATAACTATCGCTTCTCAGATTCCTGATAACGATGGTTACAAAGTATCAGGTGAAGGTACACTGAACAGTACAGATGGTAAAATCACATGGACTTACACTTTAACTGAGCCATTGGGTGGTCAACTGTCTCACACAGGTACATGGCAATAATCAATGCCCTGAATATATTAAATAAAAAGGAGCTACTGAGTAGCTCCTTTTTATTTATACTTATCCCGTTATGATTATTTAATAAGACAATATAGATGGTGCTTCTTATTAAAAAACGACAAAAAAAATATCCCGTGTTTTACCGGGATATTTAATATTGTTTTTTACTGAATGTTATTTTTTAAACCTATCAGCTTTCTTATCTGTATTTTCTTGCTTTTGTTTAGCGGCTGCATCCTCGTTAAAACGTGCATCTTTCTTAGATGTGTTGTCAGTTGTGCCATCAAACCTTCCTTGTTTAGGGTTTTTCTTAGGCTCTTCCGCAGGAGTTGTTGTTGGTGCGGCAGGGCTTGAAGATGGCCTCCTTACAGGAGCCGGTTTGCCACTGGCAACAGCCATCATAGAATCGGCCATGTACATAGCGCGCTCATTAATGATAGAGTCATTCTTCGCTTCCAGCTCCGCACGTATCATTTCTACACGCTCGTTAACCATTGAGTCTATCTTAGCCTGAGAATTATCAACTGTACCTGCATTGTCCGTATTGCAGGAAGCAAATGCAAGGATTCCACCTGTCATTAGTAATAATGATTGCTTTTTCATTCCTATTTGTTTTTTAATGTTTTGCAAAAATATACAGATATACGCATATAACGTACATCCCAGTGTATTAATATTCTGAATGGGCGTAAGTTAAAACATACCGTACCAACTACTTAACAGCTTTTGCAGCAGAAAGTTGTTCATGGTCTCCGGCTGTTTCTAAGGGGATGCTGATAATAAAACTGGTACCCACCCCTATTTTAGACTCTACAGTAATAGTGCCCTTATGCAGCCCTATTATTCTTTGTGCCAGTGAAAGGCCCAGCCCCGCGCCTGCCACATAGCTCTGGTGCCTGTTGCTGCGGTAAAAAGGCTGAAAAATATTCTTCAGGTCGTGCTCATCTATGCCCGGCCCCTTGTCATGTATGGTTATTACTATATTATTTTTTGTAAAAGAAAGAACTACCCTGGCTTTCTTATCTTCAGAAAACTTACAGGCGTTGTGCACTATATTTTTTATAGCGCTGTACAGCAAGTGCTCGTTACCATATATCACCAATGCCGATGCTTCTTCGGGCAAATCTTCAAATTCTATTTTTACGTCATATATAGGACTAATCTTTTTCAGGTCTGCCGGCATGCGCATCACCAGTTCATCTATCCTGACAGATGTTAACTCCGTACCACCCATTGATCCACTCACCTTGGCTATTTCCAGCAGGCTTCGTACCAGCATGCTCAGTCTTTTCACATCGTCGTTGATAGAAAGCAGGGCCTTTTTATATTCTTCGCTGTTGCGCTCCCTTTGCAATGCTACATCCATCTGGCTGGCTATAGATGCCAGCGGGGTAGATAACTCGTGAGAGGCATTGTCAATAAATCTCCTTTGCAGGTTAAAAGATGCCTGTAGCCTGTCCAGCAGGTCGTTGATTGTTAATGCCAGCTTTTGAAGCTCATCTTTTCCCTTACCTGTATCCAGGCGCAACGAAAATTTTTCAGAAGATATATGTTGTATTTTATGGGTGAACTCGCTCAATGCGGTTATCAGGCTCAATGAAAATATATATCCCGTAAACAATACGATGATAACACCGAGCAGCATGCAAATAATCAGTATCAGTTTTAGCTTATTCAGCCAATCTACCCGGTCTATATCATATGCTGCAATTACTATTATATAATTATACTCTTTGTCAATATATTCCAACGCCACTGCATCCCGTTTGTCTATTTTAAAATAGTACGGGCGGCCCTTACCGGCTTTGCTGATGATATTATCCGTTACCTTAAAAGGCCGAGCGCTGCTATCATTAAAAATAAAGTTCTTTCCGTGCTTATAGTCCAGCACATACACGCTTTTATCTACAAGTGAGCTGGGTGATGTTTCGTTAATCATCCTGATTAACTCAAAACCAAACTTTGGTGTCATCATCAATTCAAGAGTGCTAGTAGCTTTGTTCAGCAGTCTCTCATTAAAACGATTTACCATATCTCTGTAGGAAAATATATACAGCGTAATGCAAAATAGTAACAGTATTACTGTTACTATTATTGAATACACTAATGTAATGCGGTACTTTATCTGCATTAATTCTCGTCCACTTTTAAAATGTAGCCCATGCCCACCTGGGTATGTATCAATTTTGGCTCAAAATCTTTGTCAAGTTTTTTACGCAGGAAATTTACATAAACATCTATTACGTTGGTCTGGGTATCAAAATCTATTTCCCAGACGTTTTTGGCTATATCCGCCCTCGATACTACTTTTTCCTTGTTCCTCAACAGGTATTCCAGCAATTGAAATTCTTTAGCGGTAAGCATTATTTTCTTCTCACCACGCTTCACTTCTTTATTATCCAGGTTCATTTCCAGGTCTGCTATCTGCAGTATCTTTTCTTCCTCGGCATCTACACGCAAATCAGAACGGCGTAACAGCGCCTTTATCCTGGCTATCAACTCCCTGAATTCGAAAGGCTTGGTTATATAGTCATCTGCACCCAATTCAAAGCCCTCTATTTTATTATCGGTAAAATTCATGGCTGTAAGCAGTATTATGGGTACACGCTCATCTGTTTGCCTTATCAGCTTACATAACTCATACCCGTTTATAAATGGCAGGTTAATATCCAGTATTATCAGGTCGTAGGCATTGTCCAGGAACATTTTTTTACCATCAAGACCATTATATGCTATAGTAACATCATAATCATGCTCGCCGAGTCCCGCTTGTATAGTATCTGCGAGTTTTTTTTCGTCTTCTACCAGTAATATCGTGTAATTCATAAGGGTCCTTATTTCAATGCAATAGTGAAAATTACTATAAGCATTGGTAGATAAGATTAAAAAGCGATTAAAGCACCATGTATGTACATTTATAACTGTTTACTAAATTACGGATATGTTCTTAGAATTGATGCAATCTTATAAGCTCTATGCATTGTAATACTTCCTTAACTAGTCATGTAAGGAAATAATTTCCGGCAATTGTTTTAACTGTGTCAGCACAGTATCTGTATAATAACCCACCCCGTGCTCGTTAAAATGACAGTTATCTACAAAAAGGGAATCGCCAAAGTTAATATTGTAGTTATTCAGAAAAGTTGCCCGCGGACATTCTTTAGCTATAAGCCTGGCCAACGTTTCAACTGTCTGGCTACGCAATGACGTGTAACCTGCCCTGCGGGCTGGCGAAAATGCTATGATAAGTTTCGATTTTTCAGACCTGTCTTTAACTATTTTCACAAAATCTTCAATCTGTTCCTGTGTTGGTGCATCCAGTATTTTTTCCCATCTCCCTGCGTCCTTCACAAAGTCTTTACCGCCAAGTATTACAGTACCTGTATGGTCATAATTCAGGTTAGTGTAATCGTTTTTACCCGCATCGCTTGTGTACAGGTCGCTTTCTTCCAGGTGGGTTTTATATGTTTGCAAGTGTACTGATACATTCATAAATTCTTTGAGCTTTGAAATGCCCAGTGGATAACCCTGGTATTGTTGTATCGTACTGGGACCGAAATCAGAAAAGTACATATTCATCAGCACCACTCTATCTTTCTCCCAGATTGGGAAATGTTCATAATCACTCAATTTCATTCCCCAGGCAGAAAGGTTAATGACCTTGGTATTGAATTCTTTCTCCAGCCGCCTGCAATCAAGGTTATTCAGGCCCATAGAGCTGCCCAGCACTACTATTGGCGCATGGTGCAGCTTCTGCATGTTCTCAGACAGGAATTTTGCCTTTGCATTGTAGCTTACAGAATTTGTCACAAAGCATATTTTGCTCTTATCGCCACGAAAGGTCATAACGATGCCGGGCACCACTATGGCGAGAAAAATAACCACGAACAATAATATCCTGACAAGAAACTTTTTCATCAAAACTCAAAATATATAAAACTGCTGTTTTGCCCCCACTTGCTAAATACCAGCACCGCTATAGTTATATAAATAGCCCAATTCAATACACTATATTTTGTCACTCTTAACTTTCTTTCATTACGCCTTAGCAGCCAGTCCAGCACCAGCAAGGGAATGGCATAAGCAAATACTGTTTTACCTTGTATGTCTAATAATTCAGAAGGATGCTTTATTATCCCGGTCACTATTTTCCCTATATAATCTACTGCAACGTGCAGGGTCTCTGCCCTGAAGAATATCCATGCCAGCGTTACAAATGTGAATGTCCCCAGCATTTGTAAGAGCTCCTTCAGGCTGGGTAAGGCCCTGTCTGCAGCTACCACTTCGGTAACGTGTGTACGGTTCTTATTGAGCAGCAGCAAGGGTAAAAATCCGCATGCGTGTATAAAGCCCCATATTATAAAATTCCAGCTTGCCCCATGCCAGAAACCACTTACAAGGAAGATGATAAATGTATTTCTTACAGCTTTGAATTTTCCGTCCCTTGAGCCTCCTAATGGTATGTATAAATAATCCCTGAACCACGATGATAATGATATATGCCACCTGCGCCAGAATTCGGCAATATCCCTGGAGAAATATGGGAATCGGAAATTACTCAACAACTCAAAGCCAAATAACTTTGCCGTACCCAATGCTATATCTGAATACCCGCTAAAATCGCCATATATCTGGAAGGCGAAGCCAACAGCCCCTACTATCAGGGTTGCTGCACTCTGCTGTTCGTAATTATCAAAAATAAAGTCAACGGTACCGGCCAGTGTATCTGCAATGAATACCTTTTTGAACATGCCCCACAATATCAGCCTGCAACCTTCTACAGCCTGGGTATAATTAAACACCCGCCTGCTTTGCACCTGCGGCAACAGGTGATTGGCCCGCTCTATGGGCCCGGCTACCAACAGGGGAAAGAAGCTGACGAATACCGCATAGTCCACAAAACTCCGTACTGGCTGTTGTTTACCCCGGTATATGTCAAACACGTAAGACATGCCGTGAAATGTGTAAAACGATATACCTACAGGCAAGGCTACACTCAGCAGGTACGGGTCCACATGCAGGCCTAAATATTCAAACCCCTGTTGAAATTGTAAGGCAAAGAAATTGTAGTATTTAAACACCGCCAGTATGCCCAGGTTGTTTATAATGCTCAGGTATAGGAACAGTTTTGCCTTTTTCCTGTTAGGTGATGCTACCCAGAAACCATAACTATAATCAAGTAACGTACTTAAAGCCAGCAACAGCATAAACTGCCAACTCCACCAGCCATAAAAGAAATAACTCGCAACCAGCACCAGCAGGTTTTGCCAGCGGAGTGATTTATTAAAGACGAACCAATATAGTGTGAGAACTATCGGAAGGAATAATACGAAACTGAACGAGTTAAATAACAACCTAGACTACATGTTGAAGTTATAGTGAAAATATAAAAAAACATCAATTTATTATAATTTATAATGAATTCAATGCTATTTTAAATAGAATGACATTTAAAATATACTAAATTGTTAATCAACGGTGTAAATGCTAATTAATGTCAATACTTGTTATGTCTTCATAATTATGGGTAAATTATTACCTGTATATTAAGGCTGGCTATCAATAGGTACCCGTATTAATACCCCTCACAAGTATGCATTAATACCCTTTTTTGCCGACAGGTGACATACTAGCTTTGTTAAAAACATATACGCTATGGAAATACCTGCATTTAAAATAGTTGGAAGCTTTGGACTTATCTTAATTCTATTCCTGCTATCCTGCCAGTAAAATCCAGTGCTGTTGCAGTAATTGTAATGTGTTCCGGAATGATAACAGGCAACAAATGAGTATTACAATAAAGTGAACATCATAAAACGCTGTAAAACAAAAAAGCCCCTGATTTCTCAAGAGCTTCTTGCGGACTGGACGGGACTCGAACCCGCGACCTCCGCCGTGACAGGGCGGCATTCTAACCAACTGAACTACCAATCCAATATTGTAAAAATATTATTTATGTAAAGAGCTATATACTGTCCCCAATTCCTTGGTTGGGGTTGCAAAGATAAAGGCAATTTCCTTAATTCTGCAAATCTTCTACATAAAATAATTCAAAGCTTTACTTTTGTACTCCGTAAATGGATTTTGATTATGCAGTTTCTGGATTTTGAACAACCCATAGAAGAGCTTTTTGCCCAGGTAAATAAGTTGAAAGAACTATCCGCGAAAAATGGCGTGGATGTCAGCAAGACTTTGCTTGAGCTGGAGGCTTCAATAGAGAATGAGCGCACTAAGATATACCAGAACCTTACTCCCTGGCAGCGTGTACAACTGAGCCGCCACCCGGACAGGCCATATACACTGTTTTATATAGAGCAGATATTTACCAACTTCCGCGAACTGTTTGGCGACCGCCAAGTAAAAGACGATAAAGCCATGGTAGGCGGTATGGCAGAGCTGGATGGTATGCCGGTAATGGTGATGGGCCAGCAAAAGGGTGTGAACACCAAAATGCGCCAGCTGCGCAACTTTGGTATGGCCAACCCCGAGGGCTACCGCAAAGCACTGCGCCTGATGAAGATGGCCGAAAAATTTAACCGCCCCATAGTAACCTTTATAGATACCCCCGGCGCATACCCCGGCCTTGAGGCTGAAGAGCGCGGACAGGGCGAGGCTATTGCCCGCAACCTGTTCGAAATGTTTAACCTTACCGTACCTGTTATTTGTGTTATCATAGGCGAAGGTGCATCAGGTGGGGCATTGGGTATAGGTATTGGCGACCGTGTAGCTATGCTGGAAAACACATGGTACACTGTTATCTCCCCCGAAAACTGCTCTACAATATTATGGCGCAGCTGGGACTTTAAGGTGCAGGCGGCAGAGCAATTGAAGCTGACATCTACAGATATGAAAAACTTCGGCCTGGTAGATGATGTACTGAAAGAACCAAATGGTGGCGCACACGCTAAACCTGAGGAAATGGCTGTAACATTAAAACAATACCTGGTAGATACCATTGCGGAACTATCTGCAATACAGCCTGAAAAACGCGTGGAAGAACGCATAGAAAAATTCTCTGCCATGGGCTTCTATAAGGAAATATAACCACACGGTGTAATTTGCAATTCAGCCGTTTGACTTTTAACTTTTGACTTTAAAAATATGTCTCATCAATTTGCAGGTATAGGTGTAGCGCTGGTTACACCTTTCAACAGCGACAGTTCTATCGATTATACTTCGCTTGAAAAACTGGTTGACCACGTTATAAATGGTGGTGTCAATTTCCTGGTTGCTTTAGGCTCTACAGGCGAAACACCTACGCTCAGCCGCGAAGAACAGCAGCAGGTTTTATCATTTATAGTAAGCAAGTGCAACGGCCGTGTACCTGTGGTTTGTGGTATAGCCGGCAATAACACAGCCGAAGTAGTAAATAACGTAAAAACCTACGACCTGACCGGTGTAGCTGGTATATTAAGTGCATCACCGCACTACAATAAACCATCGCAGGAGGGTATTTACCAGCATTTTAAAGCTATTGCAGGGGCTACAGAGCTTCCTGTCATACTTTATAACGTTCCCGGCCGTACGGGTAGTAATATGGCCGCATCTACCGTACTAAGACTGGCCAACGACTTCAAAAACGTGGTAGCGGTGAAAGAGGCCAGTGGCAACCTGTCTCAATGCATGGACATTGTGCAGGGTAAACCTGCTCATTTTGCAGTGCTAAGCGGCGACGACGATCTGATACTACCACAGGCATCTATAGGTATGGAAGGCGTGATATCCGTAGCGGCTAACAGCTTCCCTAAAGATTTCTGCACGATGGTGAATCATGCATTGAATAATAACTATCCTGAAGCACGCAGGCTGCATTATAAGCTGATAGAAGGTATCCGGTTGCTGTTTGCAGAGGGTAACCCCACAGGTGTAAAATGTACGCTGGATGAACTGGGGATATGCCCTGCATATGTGCGCCTGCCGCTTGTACCTGCTACAGACAGCCTGCGCAAAGCTATAAAAGACTATCTGTCAACTAATTAACCTTTGCCTGCAAACGTTAATCTATCATTAAACATATAGCAATACTGGATAATAAAAGTGAATTCCCTACCTTTGCCCTTCTTTTTTGATTTATCATTAGTAAAATAATAAGTATGAGTACTATGACTCGTTCAGAGATCGATTTTAAATTGCCTTACAAAGTGAAAGACATAAGCCTGGCTGACTGGGGACGTAAGGAAATAAGGCTGGCGGAAGCTGAAATGCCGGGGTTAATGGCCATCCGTGAAGAATATAAAGGCAAACAACCTTTGAAGGGAGCCCGCATAGCCGGTTGCCTGCACATGACCATACAAACTGCCGTGCTGATAGAAACACTGGTAGAACTGGGTGCTGAAGTACGCTGGAGCTCTTGTAACATATTCTCTACGCAAGACCACGCTGCCGCTGCTATAGCTGCTACTGGTATAGGCGTTTTCGCATGGAAAGGCCAGACACAGGCCGAGGCTGACTGGTGTATCGAGCAGACTTTGTTCTTCGGCAGTGCAGACCGTCCTTTGAATATGATACTGGACGATGGTGGTGACCTGACCAACATTGTACTGGACAACTACACTGAACTGATACAACATATAAAAGGTATCAGCGAAGAAACTACTACCGGCGTACACCGCCTGTACGACAGGATGAAAGCAGGTACACTGCCAATGCCTGCCATCAACGTAAACGACTCTGTTACCAAATCTAAATTCGACAACAAATACGGCTGCCAGGAGTCACTGGTAGACGCTATCCGCCGCGCTACAGATGTAATGATGGCCGGTAAAGTAGCTGTCGTAGGTGGTTATGGCGATGTTGGTAAAGGTTCTGCGCAATCGCTGCGTGGTGCTGGCGCCCGTGTTATTGTTACAGAGATCGACCCTATCTGCGCATTGCAGGCTGCTATGGACGGCTTTGAAGTGAAGAAAATGGAAGATGCAGTGAAAGAAGCTGACATCATCGTTACTGCTTCCGGCTGCCGCGACCTGATCACGGAAAAACACTTCCGTTCTATGAAGGATAAAGCAATCGTTTGTAACATCGGCCACTTCGATATCGAAATAGATATGGCATGGTTGAATACAGCTTACGGTTCTACTAAAGATACCATCAAACCACAGGTTGACCTGTACAATATAGATGGCAACGATGTTATCGTACTGGCAGAAGGCCGCCTGGTAAACCTGGGTTGCGCTACGGGCCACCCTAGTTTTGTAATGAGTAACTCATTTACAAACCAGACTCTGGCCCAGCTGGAACTGTGGAACCACCACGCCAACTACGAGAACAAAGTATATGTATTGCCTAAGCACCTGGATGAGAAAGTAGCCCGCCTGCACCTGGCTAAAATAGGTGTCGTGCTGGATGAGCTGACAGATACGCAAAGCGAGTACCTGGGCATTCCTAAAGATGGCCCTTACAAAGCTGAGCACTACCGTTACTAGAATATACCTCTCTTTTGGAGATGGGAAACATATAAAAGCCGTTCCGTAGGGAACGGCTTTTTCATGCCTGTTATCCCGAGAAAACCTGATGCTTTATACCCACTTCCTTGGCATAGCCTTTCACAAGGCCACTACAGATGAAGAGCTGCAACATGAAAAAGGACGGACGGCCATCATATACACCCACCGTTTCGACGCTGCTAAATTTGAAAAATTGCAAGAATTTGATGAATATACTTTGGCAAAGGTGAGGTGATGACATATAAAGGCCGTTCCGTTAGGCGTAGTTTCCAACTAAGCCTAACACGGCAGCAAATCTCCTGATTTGCTTACCCTCACCACCACTCCAATCCCTCAGCAAGTTCCTCTGCACTAAACTCAATATGCAATACCCTTCGCGGCATTTCAGATAGGGAATAGGGCGACTTGTGCAGCAGCAACTGGCTCATCAGCATTACAGAGCCTTTCACTGCATTGCAGGTATATATCTTCGTTCCTTGCAGCATAGCGGGAACATCCTGCAAATCAATAATGCCTTGCCGGTGTGTACCGGGCAGCACCCACATAGCGCCATTCTTTTCGTTACAGTCGTCCAGGTGTATACGCAGGGCAGTCATGTTTTGCAAAACGTTTACCGGTGGCACTACATGTGTAATCCCCGCCTCGGTGGTCCAGTTATAATAACCTTCCGCTTCCTTCTGTTCCTTTACTGTTATTTTCAAATCCTGGTGCCAGTCAAGCCCCCAGTTTGATGTACTGGTTTTGTCCAGTATAAATGCTTTTACAGGTTTTGCATCCAATCCTGTAACATCCTTTACCAGTTCTATTAACGGTGCAGATGCACAAAGCTCTTTAACCACAGGTACAGAGCGGTACAGGTTGGCATCAAAGGTTGTATCATAGCTCAATGCACCGCTTTGCTCCAGTACATCAAGCAGGCCGTCTGTAAACCCTTCGTTATAAAAATGCTCGAAAAAGGCAAAACCATTTTCTAGGTAATCCCTGTTCATCTCTTCAAATATAATCAGAAACCCTGTTTAGGCGTAGTTGCCTGCTTCATCTATCCGGATGCAAGTCTGGCACAAGTCTTTACGTCTGCGCTTCTTTGCTATTTTATGCCATCGTTTATCGTGATATGCGTATGCCTGTATACTACTTACCGGTACCATATTTCTTTATTGTGATTTTTCATCCTTTCCTGCTACTAATAAGCAAAACGATAACTGATGAAACAATTTATTCTGAAAGTCGCCTTCTTCCTGGCATCTTGCACTGGTTATAATCATGGCGCTATTGCCCAAACTGATAACGCATTGCTATGGCGTATCAGTGGCAATGGGCTGGAAAAACCATCGTACCTCTTCGGCACGGCACACCTGGTATGCCCCGGCGAGTATTTGTGGACGGATAAAATGGATGCAGCTTTTAATGAAAGCGAGGAGCTATGCCTTGAAATGAATATTACCGACCAGGCAGAACTGGGCAAATACATGGCAGGCATTACCAACACTACCGGCAGGCAGTTGGAAACTTACTTTACCCCACAACAGTATAAAGAAGCCGGTGCATATTTTAAAGATAGCCTTCATACAGACATAGCACAGTTTGCAAGCCTGAAACCTATAGCACTGGCCGGTATCCTGGAAATGAAGAGTATGGATTGCCCTGCGCCTGCATCGTACGAGCATAAGCTTATTGCGGCAGCAAAAGAGAAAAAGAAGCAGATAGCTGGACTTGAAGATGCGACTGAAACCATTGCAATCATCAGTCATATAGATGCGGATAGCATTATAGCCGGGCTGATGGACCTGGTGCATAACAAACAGGATAGCAGGAAATATACCAGGCAGATAATGGATGCTTATCAGCAACAGGACATAACGACCATCAGTACTATTGCACGAGGGCAACTTCATGACAAGGCAGATGAACTGCTGGACGACCGGAATGCACGGTGGGTAGCGCGTATGAGCGGGAAGATGAAACAAAGACAGGTATTCTTTGCCGTAGGTGCGGGGCACCTTGCCGATGAAAAAGGGGTAATTGCCTTGCTGAGAAAAGCAGGCTATAAAGTAGAAGCTGTGAAATAATATTAAGGCCAATAATCACTCTTTACAGGAACGAGCTTTGACAACTTTCCTAAAAGTTGTCAAAGCTGAATAACACAAAAGCCAAAACCTGAATAGTTTTGGCTTTCGCTTTGTGTAACAACAATCAGGCAACCACTTGGGGTATGTCCTATAATGTCTATTGATACAATTTTATCTTGTCTGTCCTGTGCATGGTTACACGGCTTAAATCTGTTGGTGGTAATATGGTAACCTCAAACACTACATTTCCTGAGCTCTTGCTTACTTCCACCATCTTACCGCGATTAGACGGGTATGTAATAGAACCGGGAGTAAACACTACCGTATTGGTTTCGGCATAATAATCCACGTCAGACACTATATCAGAAAATGTCTCCTGTCCGCGTTCTTTTCCATATTGCCATACCTGCTGCACTGTCTTACCACCTTCATTAATTTTATATTCAACAGCGCGGCTATATTTTAATTCACCTGTAAAATTCCTATTGTCGCCATTGTCAAATAACATCAGGTTTCCATTAGGCAACAACTTCGGCGCATGTTGGTACCAGTTCCATTCAAAGTCCGGGTGGTTGATGTGGCCGTACAATGCGTTGGTATCAGTTATGGTTGTACCGCTTTTTGTCAACGGGTGCAGCAATTTAGCCTTCATGTCGGTGCCGTCGCCTGCTTTGTCCCAACCGTTGTGTGTTGATAATATCCATTTTACTTTATTGTCTCTGGTAAGTTTTGCAACGCCTTGGTTTCTGCCGGAAATTATTATGCAATCGTCAGCCCGGTCATACTCTACTGCATTCACATGTATCCAGTTTCTGGCGCCGGGTATCCATGCTTCCCTGTCCGGCTGCAGCGACTCCCGCAAATCCCATGTGGTAACAATTTGCTTACTGTTACGATCTATTTCAATAATAAAATCGTTTATCGTGCTTATGTTGTCCTTGGAAACTGTTACCAGTAAGTTGCCGTTCGGCAACTCCAGCACGTGGTGGTGAAAGCTATATCCCGACATAGGCCAGCTGTTCACCACTTCTCCAAAGAAATCTACTTCGTATATAGTGTGTGTCGATTCATCGCCAAAATATAAATTGCCGTTTTTCAACATCTCTACACCATCCTGGTAATGCAATTTATTCAACACACTATGGCTATTGAAATCGAGGTACCACCGGATATCGCCAAAATTGTCGAAAATGAATACCTCCAGTGGTGTACTCTGCCCTGAATGCCCGTAATAACTGGCAATGTGCATTTCTTTACTGAATCCCTTATAAGGCACATCCACCCTTACAATAGGCAGGTCCGGGTGTAGCGGTGCTGTTTTGATATATACGCCGCTCGTGCCAAGCGTCGCGCCTTTTTCATCATACAATGTCAGGTGCACAATATTACTGTGGTCGGCATATAGCCCAAAAACAGGTATCTTATGTATTGTGCTTTCATTAGGGAAGGTTTTGATAATATCAGACTTCGCCCCGTTCTTGCCCAGTATGCGTAGCTGCACTTTGGTAGTTATCTCTGTTTTGATGGTAATCATAGCTGTGAGTGGAGCGTAGCCCGTAGGATTTAGTACAATGCTCTGTCCTATAATTTCTTCCTGGGCAAAATTTGTACCTATAGCAATAGTCGTATCCTCTGCTACTTGCGCTATTATATTTCCCCGTTCTTTTCTACAGGATGTTATATTTAATGAAACAAGGACAAGGCAAAGCAGGAGCAATTTTTTCATTTTCTTTCTTTTACAGGTTATTTAATAATTATAGCTACGGAATAGTTAATAGCAATATTATATATGTAATGATATTTTCTATAATTTACAAGAATAACAAAAAATGAATTCAATGCAAAAATAATGCCGAATATATTTGATTGATATGACAATATAAAGTGCGTATAGTTGTTATTATATTTCATTATCTCTGTTAGTGATACTTTATTATACGCCATTATTACATTGTGTCACTACCACTCAACTGCACCGCTATATTTTGCTTAATCTTCTTGGTAGCGGTGGTTCTTAATATATGGCAACGGTGTTGACAATAAAAAATAAAATTTTACAAATAGCACATAATAACCTATTTTTGCTATAGTAATAAAGGCACAACCCCGGTGCTGCATTTCTTCACTTCCCCTCTCCGTCTCCTTTTCTTCAGAGAGGCCGGGCGAGGGTTTAAATTCCTTTCATCATGAATATTGAACAACACAATTTCATCACACAGTACCTGCGCCACAACAGCGCTTACACAGCTTATTGTATTGCTTTTAATGTAGAAGATCAATCTCAGTACGAAAGCATCATGTGTGCCGCGCAACAACTGATGGACGACCCCGAAGTGGGTGGTGTCATCCGTTCTGTATTAGAAGGCGTGCGCCACGATGCAGAGCAGGAAATAAGGGAACAGCAAAAAACAGAACTGCTCACCATACAGCGCAAACGCGAACTATTGGCAAACATAGCCACCGGTGAAATGTATGCAGTACAAAACTACAAAGGCAAAGACTGCAACCAATGCACCCAGATGGTACGCCCCACCATCAACCAGATGCTCAAAGCCATAGACTTGGATAGTAAATTGGCAGGACATTATTCAGTTGACAAGCGGCAGTTGACAAAATCTGAAAACATATCAGAAACGCAACAACTTAGCGAAGTGGTCTCTTTGCAGCCATTGAAAGAACCATCATTTTCGCAACAAAATGCAACAAAAACCGTGTCCCCCGCTGGCGGGGGTAGGGGGATGGATTACTCGCAAAAGACAAAAAATCCCCGGAAACGCAACAATATACAACAACTCTGGCACCCGTGGCCTTGGGACAGCCTGTCCCGCAGCAGGCGGGAGGGGAGGTTGACTCACAAAAGACAGAAAACACTTCTGCAACGCAACAAAATGCAACAATCCGGCGAAGCAACTACATAGTGAAGCAGGTACGGGGCGAACTGAAACCTCAATACTTTCATAAAATATAGCTATAAGGCATTATAGGTTTAATATCTGCCCGCAATACAGTATTTTTGCATGATATTTTTACTTATGAGTGACGTTGTTACAAATGCAGTACCCGGAGATGTGAAGCTGACTGCAAAAGATTTTGCAACCGACCAGGAAGTACGCTGGTGCCCCGGTTGTGGCGATTATTCTATATTAAAACAGGTACAAACCATACTACCGCAAACGGGTATTGCCCGCGAGGACATAGTCATCATATCCGGTATAGGCTGCAGCTCACGTTTCCCGTATTACATGAACACCTACGGTATGCACTCCATTCACGGGCGTGCCACCTCTATTGCATCGGGCCTGAAGGCTACCCGCCCCGAGCTGAGCGTATGGATAGTAACCGGCGATGGCGACTCACTGAGCATCGGTGGCAACCATACCATACACCTGCTGCGCAGGAACTTCAATGTAAACATACTGTTGTTCAACAACCAGATATACGGGCTTACCAAAGGCCAGTACTCACCTACATCTGAACAAAGTAAGGTGACCAAATCCACACCCTTCGGCAGTATAGACCATCCGTTCAACCCGCTGGCACTGGCCATGGGTGCAGATGCTTCTTTTGTTGCCCGCTCGCTGGACCGTGACCCCAAACACCTGCAGGAAATGCTGCTGCGTGCCAACGGGCATCATGGCACGTCTTTCCTGGAGATATACCAGAACTGTAACATCTTCAACGATGGCGCATTCGAGGTGTTCACTGATAAGAAGACCCGCAGCGACGAGGTACTGGTATTGGAGCAAGGCAAACCTTTGATATTTGGCGCAGACAGGAGCAAAGGCATCCGGCTGGATGGCTACAAGCCACAGGTTGTAAGCCTGGTAGGAGATAGCTATAGCGAAAGCGACCTTTGGGTACATGACGAGCAGGATTTCTTCAAAGCACAGATACTGACCCGCTTTTTTGATAATCCAACTAATGAAAACCACCTGCCGCGCCCTATAGGTGTATTCTTTGCGCAGGAGCGCCCTACGTATGAAGATGCTATGAGGCTGCAACTGGAAGATGCCATAGCCCAGCGCGGCCCCGGCGACCTGGACAAACTGCTGAAAGGTAAAGAAACCTGGACTATAGAATAAAGAAGCCCCTTCTCCTAACATCCCAAATGAGAAGGACTATATAGAATGAACATTCGGATACTATATGCTTATAATTTAAACTCCTCCCTCTCGGGGAGGCAGGGAGGGGCCGCATGTCTGTAAAAAGGCTCGCCAGTGATACCGTGTGGTACGGGCTAAGTAGCATTGTGGCCCGTTTCCTCAACTACCTGCTTACACCCTACCTTACTAACCCCAATATCCTCAGCGCTGCGCAATACGGGGAAATGAGCATGATATATGCTGCCATCCCATTCATGAGCGCCATTTTCACCTATGGCTTCGAGATTACTTACTTCAGGTACAGCAATAAAGACCAGGACGGGAATGTAGTATTTAACACAGCTTCATTGTCCATCATGCTATCCACCATGCTCTTTACGGGCATACTGGTGTTGCTGAATGAACCGCTGGCAGCACTCCTGCAGGTACCTGCCCACCCTGAGTTCATTACCTGGACTGCTTTGATAATAGCTATTGATACGCTGGCTGTAATACCCCTGGCCAAACTCAGGCATATAGGCCGTCCACGTAAATACGCCCTTGTGCGTATAGCATGGATAGTCGTGAACATTGCCTGTACAGTGTTCTTCTACAGCTTCCTCCCTGATATCGCTGCTAACAATCCACGCTCCTTCATAGCTTCCTGGTACGACCCTGCACTGGGTGCGGGTTATGTTATTATCGCCAATATCATTGCGTCATCGGTTATGCTGCTGTTACTGGCTTCGGAGGTCTTATCCGTGCGCTTTGAGGGCAGCATCAAACTCTGGAAGGAAATGCTCTTTTACTCCCTGCCTTTGATGGTAGCAGGTTTTGCCGGTGTTATCAATGAGACCTTTGACCGTATCATGCTGGGCACCTTGCTGCCGGACAGCAGCGGTGCATATGCCAAAAAACAGGTGGGTATTTACAGCGCATGTTACAAGCTATCACTGCTCATCAATATGTTCCTGCAGGCATTCAGGCTGGCGGCGGAACCTTTCTTCTTCAAGCAGTCTAAAAGCAAAGATGCCCCCGAAACCTATGCCAGGGTTATGAAGTACATAGTCATAGCCATGACCTGCATGTTCCTGGTAGTGATGTTGTATATCGATTTCTGGAAGTACTTTATACAGAACAAAGAGATGTGGAGCGGCCTGAAAGTGGTGCCTATACTGCTTGTTGCCAACATGAGCCTGGGCGTGTACTACAACTTGTCCTTCTGGTACAAGCTGTCTCAGAAAACACATGCCGCGCTTATCATTACCTTTATAGGCGCGGGTATTACATTGCTTATCAACTACCTGTTTATACCTGTCTACGGCTATATGGCCTGCGCCTGGGCTACCCTGGCCTGCTACGGCAGCATGATGCTCATATCTTACTTCTGGGGGCGTAAAGTGTATCCCGTACCATACGAGGTGGGTAAACTACTCAGGTTCTTTGTTATGATGCTGGCGCTGTATTTCCTGTACGACTATGTATCTATGCGCATACCATATGTATGGCTCCGTACCATATTTGCTACCGTGCTTATGGCGGTCTATCTGCTCTATATCTTCAGGACGGAAAAGAATGATCTGAGAAACCTGCCTGTTATAGGCAAGTATATACGTTAGGCCAGCAGTTCACAGGGCTTCATGCCTGTAGCTTTCTTAAATGCTGTGCTGAAATGGGATATGCTGCTGAAGCCTAAGGAATTAGCCACATCGGATACGGAATAACCATCCTGCTTCAATAGCTCTTTTGCTTTTGCTATACGCAGCTCCTGTGTGTATTCGTGTATAGTTTTGCCTGTCAATGCTTTGAAGCCTTTTTTCAGGTAACACTCATTCATAGCTACCTTGCGCGATAGTTCTTTGATCGTAAACGGACTGTCCAGGTGCTCCTGTATCACAACCTGTGCAGCTACTACTTTATCACGCTCCAGGTCGTTGGCCAGGAAGCGGCAGGCAGGCACTGGGCACACTGTAAATGGCACAGCTATCTGCTCCATAGCCCTGCGCAGCAGGCGCATTGCTATCTCTGTCTGTTGCAGTACATGTGTAAAGGCCGTCGGCTCGTTGATGTTCTGTAACTGTGTCAACAGGTTATCAGTCTGCGTACAAATGGCAAACTGCTGTTCTGTAACCCTGTCGAAACGGAAAGGCTGGTCGGCTGTAATAGCCTCCAGCGGGTATTGGTCGAAGAACTCCGGTTTGAATTCCATCCAGCAGATGTAGCCTGTTTCCTGCTTATCGTCTATCTGCAGGTACAGTAGCTGTACGCAAAAACGCTCGTCTGCTATGGGGAAAAGGTTAAGCCTGGCATGCTCTTCGGGCCATGTATTCTCGGGGTAGCTTACTTCAATGTACTCAGCGTTGATGAAGTTGTTAATAGCTAAAGGGGTACGGTTCAGCACCTGTACCTGCTGGCCCAGTATACGCTCTATAGGCGCTATCTGCCCAACTTTTGCCTTTGTAATTACCCTTGCCACGGCTGCAAATGTAGCTAATTATTGTTTGAGATATGTTAAACGTAGGTTACCCATAGTATAGCAGGTGAAAATCATAATATATTTGGATTCAATGGATTTCATAGCTCATTTAATAGGCAGGGTATTCTTTGGAGGCATCGTCTGGCTTACCCACAACTAATATTTCCGGCTGAGGTATCCTGATAAATACCTTCGTGCTAAGAAGATTAAGGAATACCACAACCGTGAGCCATATTTCATCAGGTTCTTACAGTGGGTGCTGATATGTATTCCTATAACTCTGCTTCTATTATTGTTTTATAAGTTGATTGGTATCTAAACTATATTCGCACGTATGTTAAGGCAATTCAAAATAAACAATCTACTGTTCGCCATCCTGCTGATGGCCATCCCTGCTATTTTACTTTCCTGCGCCAACCCCAAAGATCTGGAGTACCAGGATGTAAAGAACTTCAGGCTGCTGGAGATGAGCATGAAACCCAAGGTGGGCATGGATGTACAGTTTTACAACCCCAACAAGTTTGGCATGACCATGAAGGATGCAGACATAGACCTGTACCTGAACGGCAAACTGGTAGGCAAGGCCAAACTGGCGGAGACCTATAACGTACCTGCAAATGATACCTTCCTGCTGCCGGTGAACCTTACTGCCGACCTGCAACAGGTATTGCCCAACGCCCTGGCTATACTCGCTAATAACACTTTAGATGTAGAACTGAAAGGCTATGTAAAAGCAGGGCGTGGAGTGTTCGTTAATATACCCATCAACTACAAAGGCAAGCAGGAACTGAACATAACAGGGTTTTAACCGAAGCCCCTTAAAGATGCTATCACAACTTACACATTGTAATTAATCGCGATTAGTTTTATTTGTTGTCTTTTGTTGCATTTTCTGCGATAATTATCAGATGCTGCACCTGATAAATTATTGATTTGCAATCAAGTAAAACTTGCAGCCGGATTTACTGAAAACAACTTATGAATGGTTGTTATACATAACTGCATTTCATGGTGATATTTCAAAGAGCATTTTTGTTTGAAATGAGCAGACTACAATTGTCATAATTGGATGTGGGTACCGGCGCATTTACAACAACAAATATACGTAAAATAGTTGTGCCTAAAAAAATAATTTTTAGCCTTACTCGGTGACTGTCCTGCTTAATAAAGAGCCTTTATAATAAAATGAAATGGTATCATTTTTAGCATATACACTGTCATAAGTGGCAGTTTGATCATTGCAATGTGCAAGGACAAAATTTGTTTTTGCGGTTTCTATAGCCAGCTTCCTTTCTAATCTATTTACGCGTGCGTAGCTGAGATACATGATCACGCCTATGGCAATCAAAAAGACTGGTACCGTTATGTTATTTTTCATGAAGTTGTATTTACATAAGTGAGGGACAACGTTCGGTCATCGTCACGAAATATCAATCACCCCCGAATGGACTTTCTCCACCAATCGTGGCACGTCCAGTCTCCCCGCCTCATCTGAGGTGGGGGAGCTGACTTTAGTAATTATTCCTCTAAAACTTATTCTTCCACATCATGCTTTCTACCGGCATGTTTGGCTGGTTGCCGTATTTGGCATTTTTTTTCTGGTTGTATTTTACTTCTATCTCACCATCTACGGGGAAGTATATAAGCTGGCCTATAGGCATACCTTTGTAAACCTTTACAGGTTGCTTTACAGATATCTCCAGTGTCCAGTTACCGCAAAAGCCTACATCGCCCTTACCGGCTGTGGCGTGTATGTCTATACCAAGTCGCCCGGTGCTCGATTTACCTTCCAGGAATGGTACATGCGCATGTGTCTCTGTATATTCAGCCGTTACACCCAGGTAAAAGATGTGCGGGTACAATACAAAGCCCTCTTCAGGTATCTCGAAAGTATCTATCTTATTATGCTCTTTGGCATCCAGTATATGATTACGGTACGTAGCCAGTGTACCGCCCAGGTGTACGTCATAGCTGTTACTGCCCAGGTCTTCACGATTGTAAGGCACTATTTTTATAGTTCCTTTTTCCATTTCTTCCAGTATGCGCGTGTCAGAGAGTATCATAGGCGCAAATATAAGCCCCTCGCTGCCCTCCCCCAAGGGAAGGGTGAAAATAAACCAAATGCGGGGATAGCATGTGAATAAGTCTTTACAACGGGCTATGTAAACAAAAAAAGCGACCCTTTTGCGGGGTCGCTTCCTCTATAACAATGTTATCATATTTACTTGTTGCAATTAGCGTTATAGTCGCTGAAAACTTCTTCTGCCATGGTCAGCAATGTACCACCCATGCCTGCACGGTCCACCTCATTTTTTATCATCTTGCCCATCCCGCTCCTTTTCTTCTCTTGTTTTGCCGGGTCGTAGCTTGCATACTTACCTGCTTCAAGCTTTTCCTTTACCATATCGCAGTCTTTTACCAGTTCCTTAATATCCTCTGCCTGGAATGCTTCTACCTTACCATCTTCTTTTTGTACCAATACAGTAGGATTTTCCTGTAATTCCTTGGTTTCCCTTTCCATTTTCTCTACATCTCCTTTACCAACAGCAACGGTTGCAGGATAACCATAGAGGCGGAAAACGCTGATCCTTCCATCTACCATCACTTCGGCCATATGCCTTGTTGTTGACAGGTTTTTTGCCTTTTTCAAGGTACCACCCAGGCCACCGCCTTCGCTCGTAACACCTTCTCTTGTATTAGCCCATTTCACCAGCCTGAAGTGGCGTTCTTTATCGCCATCTATAGCTACAAACTCTTTCAGGTCGTCTGTATCCATCTTTTTAAGTTTCTGCCTGTTCTTAGCAGGGTCTATTTCTGTTTTAGCCAGGAACTTTACTTTTTTCTGGTTCACCCATGGGGTCTCAGCAGTACCCATAAGCTTTACAATACCTTCTATCTTATCGCCCTTTTCAGTTATGATGTACCCGTATTTCTCATTTCCCCTTAATTCGTATTCTTCATTTTTATCATCCTCCTGCGCAAACAAGGAAAATGCCATCACAATAAAAGCAGCGCTCAATAATATCTTTTTCATATATTTTTTATGTTTAAACTTATCAAATATACAAAAGCTTGCTATCCGCCGTACTAAAAATTATATTTTTGGATGTATTAACCAGAAGAATAAAAAATGCCATTATACCGGGAATGGAGCAGTGACCCATACAGCCTAGCGGCTATATGGAAGATAGAGGAACCGGAAAGTTTTTTCACGGAGCGGACAGGTATTACCTCTGACATAAAAAGTGATAAACGCCGCATAGAACGACTGGCAGGGCGTTTCCTGCTGACACACCTGCAACAGGACTTTCCATTACTAAACATATATAAAGATGAGCACGACAAACCCCGCGTGAATGGTAATGATTACTTCTTTTCCATATCGCACTCATGGCCTTATGTGGCGGCTGTTGTTAGCCCCTATGTAGAATGTGGTATAGATATACAATGCTGGCACCCACGGATGGAGGCACTGCAAACCAAGTTCCTGAACGAGCAGGAGCAGGGGTTATTTAAGAATGATCCTAAACTGATTACCCTGGCATGGAGCGTAAAAGAGGCGGCTTATAAATGGCAGGGAAGACGGGGTGTAGAGTTTGCAGACCATCTTTTAATTGAAAAAATATCAACGGCAGAACAAAGCTATAATTTTGACATGCATCTTCAATTAACCGTTCCGAAAATGCATATAGATATACAAGGCATTGTAAAACAGGACTTTGCATGTGCTTTGGTGGTTCATAACGAGATAATCCATCCAAATTTTTGATTTATTATATTATTTCAACATGTTTATTATTTTATGAATTTTTCATAAAAATTTGGTCGTAACCTATCATTTACATTAGATTTGCTAAAAATTTAATCTAATGTCTTCTTTACGTTTTTCAGCACTACAGGAACTGGCATCAGCCGACGACAGAAAAATAGGGCACTACAACGGTAAGCGCATTACCAGCATGTTTGCCAGCAATGTATTTACCGGCCGCACCATGCGCGAGTATCTGAGCGATGAGGCTTACAAAAGCCTGATGAACTCGGCCAAATCGGGCACCAAGATAGACCGCAAAATGGCAGACCAGATAGCCGCCGGCATGAAAGGCTGGGCAGAAGAGCGTGGTGTTACCCACTTCACGCACTGGTTTCAACCACTTACAGGTACTACAGCAGAAAAACACGATTCATTCTTTACTATAAAAAGCGACGGCACTGCCATAGAGATATTTGACGGTGACGCGCTGATACAACAAGAGCCGGATGCATCCAGCTTCCCTAACGGGGGCATACGTGCCACTTTTGAAGCGCGTGGTTATACCGCGTGGGACCCATCTTCTCCCGCTTTCATTATGGAAGCCGGCCATGGTAAAACACTGTGCATCCCAACCATATTTATAGCATACAATGGCGAGAGCCTGGATTATAAAGCACCATTGCTGAAATCTATAGCTGCGCTGGATAAAGCCGCAGTAGATGTTTGTAACTACTTTGACAAGAACGTTACCAAAGTAACAACTACACTGGGCTGGGAGCAGGAGTATTTTGTAATAGACGAAACACTGGCCAATGCCCGCCCCGACCTGGTAATGTGCGGACGTACACTGATAGGGCACTCCCCTGCAAAAGGGCAACAACTGGAAGACCACTACTTTGGTTCTATACCCGACCGCGTGTATGAGTTCATGCAGGACTTTGAGCAGGAGTCTTACAAGCTGGGCATACCACTGCGTACCCGCCACAATGAAGTAGCACCTGGCCAGTTTGAGTGTGCACCGATATTTGAAGAGTGCAACATAGCAGTAGACCACAACAGCCTGCTGATGGATGTGATGAACAAGGTTGCCAAACGCCACAAGCTGAAAGTACTGCTGCATGAAAAACCATTTGCAGGTGTAAACGGCAGCGGCAAACACAATAACTGGAGCCTGGCTACAGACACAGGTGTAAACCTGCTGGCACCCGGTAAAACACCGCGTACCAACCTGATGTTCCTGACGTTTTTTGTGAATGCTATTAAAGCCGTACACGACCACGCAGACCTGATGCGCGCAGCCATAGCATCTGCCAACAACGACCACCGCCTGGGCGCTAACGAAGCCCCGCCGGCAATTATATCCGTATATATAGGTAAATACCTGTCTGAAGTACTGGACGAAGTAGAAACAAGGGTAAAAGATAAGTTCACCGAGCAGGACGAGGTAATACTGAAGCTGGACATCCACAAGCAGATACCTGAATTGCTGATGGACAATACAGACCGTAACCGTACCAGCCCGTTTGCATTTACAGGTAACAAGTTTGAGTTCCGCGCTGTTGGTTCTACCGCAAACTGTGGCTCGCCTATGACGGTGCTGAACACCATCATGGCAGAAAGCCTGAAGAACTTTAAGGCAGAAGTAGATGCGCTGATAGAAAAAGGCGAGAAGAAAGAAATAGCCATCATGCACACATTGCGCAGCTATATCGCGTCATCTAAAAAAATACGTTTTGAAGGTGACAACTATAGCGAAGCATGGGCAGAAGAAGCTAAAAAACGCGGGCTGAACAACTTTAAAACTACGCCGGAAGCGCTGGATGCTTTTGTAACGGAATCTGCCAAGAAATTATTCCTGAACAATAATATATACAGCGAGCGCGAACTGGATGCACGCCACGAAATTCTGCTGGAAGACTACGTAAAGAAGGTACAGATAGAAGCACGCATATTGGGCTACATGGCCACCAACCACGTATTGCCGGCCGCCATCAACTACCAGAATGTACTGGTAGAAAACGTGAAAGGGCTGAAAGACCTGGGGCTGGGCGAAGAGAGCTACAAAGCACAACTGAACCTGGTAAAAGTAGTTAGTGGCCACATCCAGAAAATAAATGACAACGTGGAAGCAATGATAGAGGCCCGTAAAAAAGCCAACAATACTGAAGACATGCACAAACGCGCATCTATGTATTGCCACGAAGTAAAAACACATTTTGACGAGATACGCTACCATGCAGATAAACTGGAACTGATAGTGGACGATAAACTGTGGCCGCTGCCTAAATACCGCGAGCTGCTATACTTAAGATAACAAATCATTAAAGCCCCGCAAATGCGGGGCTTTGTGTTTAAATAACCTAAAAAAATGAACAACAAGTTTACAATAAGATTAGTAACGGCAGATGATGCCGGACAAATCCTGGAAGTTTACAAACCATACGTACTAAACACAGCCAATACATTTGAATATGCCGTGCCCACAGCGGAAGAGATAAGGAAAAGAATTGAAAAAATAAGCGCGCAATACCCATACCTGGTATGCGAACATGATGGGCAGATAATTGGCTATACATATGGCAGCACACACAGGGAAAGAACGGCTTACCAATGGTCGGCAGAGGTGACGGTATATGTAAAAGAAGAGTTCCATCGTCATGGCGTGGCAAGGGCATTGTACAATGCATTGTTTGCTATGCTGAAGATGCAGGGATACCATAGTATGTACGCGGGTGTTTTATCTACCAATATTAAGAGCGTAGGGTTTCACAGGGCAATGGGCTTTGAAGACATCGGCATCTTTAAGAACATAGGCTACAAGCTGGGCGAGTGGCATAGCAACCTGTGGATGCAGGGATTTTTAAAGGCGCATGATACGGAGCCAGCTGTACCTGTGGCAATAGGGGTGATTGATGAGCAATTTGTAGAGGCAGTATTAATGGAGGCTAATGAACGGGTAACTAATTAACTTTGCCCACAATGCGAAAAATGCTCTACCGGGATGAATATACCCGCCTCTAATTGCAACGGTGAATTTGTAAAAAGACCCGGGAGCGAAAAGAAAGATTAAACATGTCGATCATCAAAGATTTATCTCACGGCCTCAGCCATATGTTTTACCCCCGCCTGTGCGAGGGGTGCAGCAAACCTTTGTTGCAGGAGGAGGAAGTGCTTTGCCTGAACTGCAGCATCTACAACCTGCCGCGCACTGCTTACCACCATATAGCCGAAAACGAAACCTTTATGCGTTTTGCCGGACGGGTGCATATTGAAAAGGCAACCTCCCTTGCCTACTTTACCGCTGAAGGGCTTTTGCAGCACCTGTTGCATGGCCTGAAATATGATGGCAAGAAGGAAATAGGTACCTACCTGGGCAGGCAACTGGCGCACGACCTGCAACAAACCGGGTGGAGCAATGGGATAGATGCTATAGTACCCGTGCCTCTGCACCCTAAAAAAGAGGCTGAAAGAGGTTTTAACCAGTCGCTTATCATAGCCCGGGGTATGCAGGATGTACTGGCCATACCTGTTTATGATAAAATGGTTAGGCGCACACGCTTCACCGAAACACAAACACAAAAAAACCGCGAGGAACGGATGGAAAATATGCTGGGCGCTTTTGAAGTAATAACACCAGCCGAAGCAAAGAACAAACACATACTAATTATTGACGATGTATTGACCACAGGAGCCACCCTGGAGGCCTGTGCACATGCATTTTCGGGTATTGAAGGAATTCGTATAAGCATAGCCACAGTGGGTATTGCCAGCTAAAAAACATTTATTATTTCCATTTCTACCATTCTTATTGCATTTTCGCAGTATTAGAATTAATTTAAAGGCAATTTTTATACCGTGCAGTAGTGTACGGCAAACAGGCATTGCCTGTTTGTAAAATCAATACAAAAGAAACTTTATGAAGAAACATTTTTTGCTCATCGGTTCATTGCTATTATCCTCGATGGTTTTTGGCCAGGCATACCAACGTAATGTACAAGGTATCAGGCAACAGGCAATGGGTGGTGCCGGTGCGGCTATTCCTTCTGATGCGGCTACTGTCTTTTACAACCCCGCAGGCATGGGTGCGCTGGAAGATATATCTGTATATGCCAGTATGAACCTGATGATGCCACGGACGAGGTACATTCCAGCACCGACAGGCACAGGCACTGTGGATGCAAAAGAAGAAAACTATACTCCGTTCAATGTTTATTTTGTAAGCCCCCTGGGTTATAAAAGCCCGCTAAGAATAGGCATGGGAATATACACGCCATTCGCAACGGGCATCACCTGGGACGACAACTGGACAGGGCGCTACCTGGTACAGGAAATGCGGTTGAACACCACATTCTTTCAACCATCGCTCAGTTGGCAGATCAACGACCAGTTTTCTATTGGCGCGGGCTTTATTTACGCACGCGGCAATTTTGACTACCGGAGGGCAATGCCTTACATAGACCAGAATGGCACAGAGAGCTCGACTGAACTGACCGGCAAAGCAAACGGCGTAGGTTACAACCTGGGCCTGCATATAAAACCAAATGACGATGTACAGTTTGGTATCACGTACCGTTCCCGCGTTAATATGAATATCAACAATGGCTACGCGTATTTTAAAACGCCATCTTCATTGCAGCCATCATACCTGAATACATCTTTTGAAACTTCACTGCCTATGCCGCAGGTGGTAACGGTAGCTGTGGGCGTAACACCCAATGACTACTTCTCATTACAGTTTGAAGCAGCATATACCGGCTGGGCAGCTTTTGACAGCCTGCGTTTTGACTACGATAACAACACGGCACTGCTGCAGGACGAAGCATCTCCACGACGTTACCGCAACAGCATATCGCTGCGTGCGGGTGCGAAATACACATTGAAAGACGAAAGATGGGACGTTATGCTGGGTGCAGCATACCTGCCATCGCCAGTAAGAGAAGGTTTTTTAAGCCCTGAATTGCCGGATGCAACACACTTCCTGGCTACAGGTGGTTTATCATTTAAAATTTCGAAACGTATTACTGCAATAGGGTCTGTACAATATACTCTTGGCGAAGTACGCACCGGCCTAAGCACTGAGCATGGTTTCAAGGGTAAATACCTGACAAAAGTATTGAACCCGGGACTGGCTCTTACATACGATTTCAACTAAAAAATCTAAAACAACTGAAATGAAGAAATTATATATAGCAGGCGCTGTTGTTTTGAGTATGGCGGCATGCAAACCCAATATAGAACCAAAGGCACCTGAAAGGGGCGATGCGGATTTTTCCCGCTACCTGGCTGTAGGTAGTTCTCATACGGCCGGTGTTACCAACGGGGCACTCTATCTTGAGGGACAATTGAACTCTTACCCGCGGATGTTATCAGAACAATTCAAAACAGTAGGCGGTGGCGACTTTAAACAACCGCTGGTGCCGGGCGAACATGGCTGGCCCATTGGTAAAAAAGTGCTGGACTATGTACAGGGCCCCTGCGATACTATGGCTTACCTTACCATCACACCATTTAAAGGTGCATTGGATACTGCAGGCACAGGTTTAAACATCTACAGCACGGGGCCATTTAACAATATGGGATTGCCCGGTGCTAAAATAACTGACTACTTGGTGGCTGGCTTCGGTACGCAAAACCGCTATGCGGCACGTATGTTTAACAGGCCAACTAACGCGCGTATGCTGGAGGAGATACAAAACCCGGCGCATACATTCTTTACAGCATGGCTGGGTATGGATGATGTAATGGATTACGCAGTAATGGGTGGAGAAATGCCCGGCGCACCATTCGGCCATCGTGGCAAGTTAACAGACCCATATACTTTTGAATTTGCCTACGACAGTACCGTAAACGTACTGACACGTAATGGTGCAAAAGGTGTATTGATGAACATACCTGATATACTGGACATGCCATTTTTCAGGGCAATACCTCCGCGCAGCCTGGAGCTGGATGTGATTGAAGCCAACAAACTGAATCTGCAATACAACAGCACACAGGTACATTTTGACGTGGGTATGAACTACTACGTTATAGAGGACACGAAAGAGCCTGATGGTTTCCGCCAGATAAGGGATGGTGAAATAATAAGGATGGATGTCCCGATGGATTCTATTAAATGTTATGGCTGGGGCTCTGTAACACCGATGCCGGCACGCTATGTACTTACAGCTAACGAGATCACAAACATTCAACAATTTACGGGGTGGTATAATAATGCTATATCAAAAATAGCCAACAATTACAACCTACCCATAGCTGACATGAGGTATTACCTGAAGGGCGTAATAGATTCAGGCGCAAGGTACAATGGTGTGCAGTTTAATTTTAACGAGATAAACGGCAACTTCTTCTCGCTGGATGGCATACATTTTACAGGCAAGGGCAACGCATTGATAGCCAACTCTGTTATTAATACCATCAACGATTATTACAAAGCGTCTATACCCTATGTTGACGCAAATAAATACCCGGGCACAAAACGTCCTTAATAAGACTTATCATAATTCTTTTAAAGAGGGCCATGCTGTAAAAGTATGGCTCTCTTTAATTTTGCGTAGGCCTATACACATTATTAGACTGCCCCACAACTTCTATACGCTGCCTGCCCGCAAACCTGGGGTTCTGGTAAAACGGTATCGTGCGCTCGTCTATATATACATTCTCCAGCGACCATATATCTGCAAAAGCAGCAGGCAAACGTAACACACCACACCTTACCGCATCCAGTTCCTGCAGGTTTTGCAATTTTGATACAGATTCAGGAATTGTAGTAAGCAGGTTCCTGTTTATGAACAGCAGTTTTAATGAAGTAAGGTTGCCAATATGTTCCGGCAATACTTCCAGGTAATTATTACCAACATCCAGCACTTCTAATTTTTTCAGTTTTATAATATTATTGTTCAGCCTTTTGAAGCGGTTGGAGTTTAAACGAAGGGCTGTAAGTTGCTCAAGGCGGCCTATACCATCCGGCAATACTTCCAGTTCATTCCCGGACAGGCTCAATTTTCTTAGTTTTTTCAGACTACCTATACAGTCGGGAAGAGTTGTAATATAATTATACGACAGGGACAGCTCTTCTAATTGATTTAGTGCGCATAGTCCCGCCGGGATATCTTTTAGCTGGTTCCTGAACAGCAGCAATCTTTTCAGCTTCTTACATTTGAATAATGAAGGTGGTAAGTATGCGATTTCATTGTTACTCAGGTCAAGTTCCTCAAGATTAGGAAACTGGTCAAGTATATCGGGTATAGAATCCAGTTCCTGGAATACGATCCTGATTTTCCGTACGTCTGTTCTGTTTTCCAGGGCAGTATTCCATCTGCGGTATGTACCGTCGGCAGTAGCTTGCGCTATGCAAAACAATAGCAGGCAATATGTGAGTAATAACCGTTTCATAGTCCTGTCGATATATGTAATACAATACCCTGTATTAAAGTTACGAATACATGATAAAATAATTGTCTGTTTTATGTAGGAAAATGCAACTCTACTACATTGTTGAGTAACTTTAAGTATAAAGTAATACTGTTATGAATAAAAAAGACAGAACACCACCTGAAAAGCAAACGTCTGACCTGCTAAAAACTGAAGATGAACAACTGAAGAAACTGCATAAGATAGTAACCAAAGCCCTGGCCGAAGAGACATTACTTACAAAAAACCTGGCTACCCCGCCAGAAGAACATGCAAGTATAGGTCAAAAAATATCAGATAACATTGCAAAATTCGGGGGTAGCTGGAGGTTTATTATTTCATTCCTGCTAATATTAGTGGCGTGGATCGTGTACAATTCACTTGTAGCAGGCAGCGCTTTCGATCCTTACCCCTTTATCCTTATGAACCTGGTATTGTCCTGCGTTGCAGCATTGCAGGCACCTATTATTATGATGAGCCAGAACCGTACAGAGGAAAGAGACAGGCAACGCGCTGAAAATGACTATATGGTAAACCTGAAAGCTGAACTGGAGATACGCAGCCTCAGTGCAAAAATAGACCTGCTGATAGAAGAGCAATTGAGAACCGTTTATGAATTGCAGGTAGCACAACTGGAACAGATGAAAAACATGAAAGAAGACATCAATCTTATCAAAGCTCAAAAAGGATAAGTTTATAAGTTGTGATATGGTTATTGTATCTTACTCATACTATATAACAACTGCTGTATGAAAAAGCTAAAACACATCTGCCTTATTGCATTAACTATCCTGTTTTTCAATAATACACGGGCACAATCTGAAGCTACATTTTATACCAGTATGGGTGCCTTTAAAATCAATTTGACAGATACGCTTACACCTGTCACCGTAGATAGCTTCATAGCGCGGGTGGCTGAAAAATTTTATGACGGATTGATCTTTCACCGTGTCATTAAAAACTTTATGATACAGGGGGGTGACCCTAATGGAAATGGTACAGGCGGCCCGGGGTATTCTTTTAAAGATGAATTTCATCCAACTTTAAAAAACATACCTGCTGCGCTGGCTATGGCAAACGCAGGGCCAAATACTAATGGCTCCCAGTTTTTTATCAACCTGGTGGTGAACGATCATCTTGATAATAAGCATACTGTATTTGGCATGGTCCATACGGGCTTTGATATTGTACAAGCCATTGGCAATGTTCCTACAGCAGGTGCTCCCACTAATAAACCCCTTGCCGATGTTGTTATAGACAGCATACGTATAACAAAATTTGCAGCAACAGTTAAAAATATCCATAATAGCACCGCTGTGAAAATATATCCCAACCCAACAACTACAGGCAGCTTCAACATACAATTGCCAGCAGGAAGAACTGATATCGTAATTACAGACGTAAGTGGCAAAGTAATATATACTACCAGGGTAAATGGACAAAAGGAGTTCGTTGCCGACATCAGCTATGCACCACCGGGGCTATACTATGTTCATTTATCCGGTACTGATGGAATATTTCAAGGGAAGATTTTGTTGCAGTGATGCTTTATTATTTACCAGCTGGGGACTTATTCTCAGGCAACAACTTCAGGTTAAAAGCATACTCTGTATATTGCTGCTCATTCATCTCTTTCTTCATTTGTGTCAATACCAGGTGAACTTTAGGATATTGCGCACTGGTAAATTCCATAGTAAGGTTGTCGCCCACCATTGCCAGTGTATCTGTTACCGGCACGAAACCGCGGGTACCGAAATCTGCAATAATACCATCTACAATATGCCTGCTGCCTGTATAAAACATCAGTGTCACAATGTAGCTTTTACCTGTTAATGAATATTCAACCCTGTTAGGTAATACCACCCAGGGATTATCATCGTATGGCTCTGAAACCTTGCTGTAGTATTCGTACACGGAAAAATCTTCAGTTTCATTTTTATTGCCGGCTTCAAAACCTTTCGGAATAAGCATAGCACTGACACAGTCATTATTTTTGCACTGAAGCATGTCCAACATTTCTATAGCTGTTACGGGCTGGGCTGTAGCCTGTATTGTGAAAATAATCGCGGCTAAAGAGAAGAATATCTTTTTCATATACCGTCAGTTTGATACATCATCAACAAAAATTGAGGCATATATGTTTATCCTCCAACGTTAAAAAGAATACATCAGCCCTCAATGATTATAAGAGTGTGTCATTCAACGTTTTCTATCACAAATAGTTTCCCATTTAGCGTATAAGTATCACCTGCTTTCTTACCCTTTAGCTGCACGCCTATTGGCGATGCGATTGATACTATATAATATTTATTGTCGCCAACAGTAGCACTTCCAGCGCTGATGGCTATATAAAAACTACCAGCACTTGTGCGTACCAAACTTCCCGGTTTTACAATTGCCGATATGGCGCCAGGGCTTATAGTGTCTAATATCGCCTGCTCAGATCTGGCTTTCGCAAGCCTTTCAATGTTCATATTGATGTCCTGTTGCAGCATCTCGCGGGTGGTTTCATATTTATCACCCATACTGCTTTTGGTATCGCCGGCTATTGCTTCGCGCCTGTCTGCGATGGCCGCCTCTATATCCCTGATGTTATTATCAAGATACAGCCGGCTGAACTGATGTAGTTGTTCCTTCAGTTCACTCATACATCCATCTCCATTTCGTACAGGTCTATACCTTTCGCCCAAAAATCTTTTTCTCTGCGTTTAAGGGTAAAGCCGAACTTCTCATAGAATTTATCTGTGAATTGCGACGTGCGCACCTTGATTTTTTTGTATCCTTTATGTTTCAATTCAGCAATATTATAATCAACCAATTGCCGACCGACTCCTTTTTTCTGATAATGCGGGTGAACTATGTACCAGGATAATATGCCCAAGTCATCTTTCATGTTATGACCGCCATAACCAATTAACTTACTTTCCTCTTTGCAGACGTAAAAATTGTCTGCATAATTATCGAGGAACATAATTAAGTCCGCCTCTTCCTCTGCCGCGAAGTAGCCGGGCACATTCAGCCTGAATATGTTTAACAGTGCTTCCCTGTCTTTGTCGTTATATTCCTCTATCGTGTACACTTAATGTTACCTGGCTTTACACTCCGGCTGATGTTTTACAGGAAAGTTGCATGAGTTGGCTATAAAACATTTGTCATGAGCCTGATCGTGGAGTGCATTTGCCTCGGCTATTCTTGATACATCGGTGATGGTGACTATAGGGTGAAGCACTACTTCTGTAAAACGTCCACTACCCATGGCCGGCATTTCCAGGTTAGCTGTTGCATTATCAACATAGCCTGTAACAACTATACCTGCATCAGCACACAGGTGCAGGTACCAAAGCATGTGGCAACTCGATAATGAATACAGGAACATGTCTTCAGGATTGTACTTACTGCCATCGCCCCTGAAGGGGACATCAGAAGAACATGGCAAATCCGGTTTATTATTGACTGACAAAGTGTGGCTTCTTTCATATGCATCGTAGCGTGTAGTGCCTTCACCTTTGTTGCCTGTCCATGTTATGGTTGCTGCGTAGTTATGGTTAGCCATTTTAAAACTTGTTTCGTGTCAGACTAAGATTCAATTTACGTCAAAACATCATTCGGTACACATCTTCTACTTTATTAGCGGTTTTTATTTCTATGGTATAATGCTTTACATCCAGTCCTTTGGCATTAGCCTTGGGTATGATGATGACATCCATACCCAGCTTATCGGCTTCGGCTATGCGTTGGTCTATACGGTTCACCGCTCGTATTTCACCGGACAATCCTATCTCACCTACAAAACAGATATTAGATGGCAGCGCTTTATCTTCATAACTGGATAGCAATGCACATACAACTGCTAACTCTATAGAAGGGTCTTCTACTTTTATACCGCCTGCTATATTCACAAATACATCCTTCGCACCAAAATGAAAACCACCACGTTTTTCCAATACAGCCAGTAACAGTTGCAACCTGCGCAGGTCCATACCGCTGACAGTACGTTGCGGGGTGCCATACACTGCTTGTGTTGCCAACGCCTGTACTTCTATCATCAGCGGGCGGGCACCCTCCATCGTACTGGCAATTGCTATGCCACTCAACGGTTCATCATGCTGAGACAATAATATCTCAGACGGATTGCTGACAGGGCGCATACCAGTGCCTATCATTTCATATATCCCCAGTTCTGAAGTGGAACCGAAACGGTTCTTTATAGTACGCAGTATCCTGTATGCATAGTGCCTGTCGCCTTCAAACTGAAGCACAGTATCTACCATATGCTCCAATACTTTTGGACCTGCGATGTTACCATCTTTAGTAATATGCCCAATGATGCATACCGGTACGTTGCTGGCTTTCGCAAATCTTTGTAATTCTGCAGCACACTCCCGCACCTGCGACACACTGCCTGCAGCAGATTCTACATATGGCGATTCCAATGTCTGTATAGAATCTACAATAATTAATTGCGGGCGTACTTTTTTTACTTCCTGGAAGATTGTAGCTGTATCTGTTGCAGTAAGCAAATAAAGATTTTCATTTTTGATACCGATTCTTTCCGCGCGTAGTTTCACCTGCTCAGCACTTTCTTCTCCTGATACGTATAAGGTTGATATGGTATTCCATTGCAATGCATTTTGCAGGAACAAAGTTGATTTACCAATGCCCGGCTCACCTGCTACAAGTATTACCGAGCCCGGTACTACACCACCACCCAGTACCCTGTTCAGTTCCGGGTCAGGCGTAATCATACGTGTATCTGTCTGCGGTGTTATTTCTGATAGCTTACGAGCTTTACGTAAGTCTTTTGCCGCGTCATCCCATTCTGTATTTTGTTTATTCGCTTTGTCTTCGCGTTGTATTACTTCTTCTACAAAACTATTCCATGCGCCGCAAGATGGGCACTTGCCAGTCCATTTAGGTGTTTCATGTCCACACTGCTGACAGAAGAAAGCTGATTTGATTTTTGCCATGGGCCTTAAAGTTAAGACAAAAGAAAAGAGCCATCGGGAAGAATCCCGCGGCTCTTACTTACTAACCCATTAAATTCACAACTTGACACAAATGTAGCAAACTGCGGGCTATCAAAAAAATGGAAAGTTTACGTTATGTGATAGTTTTTTTGATATTAGAAAATAGTATTATGATTTATTTTCAGGCTATGATTTGACTATCAAGGGCTTGCGTATAAATTACATTTTTTAACATGCCTAACATAGTTAATAAAAACGATTGCATCATAAATAAAATAATAATTTCTATTCGTTTATTTAATAATATATCTATTTCATAGATGAGTTTATGCAATTTTCATAGCTAAACTCATTTCCCATTTGAGCGTTAAAAACGTACTTTTGCATTTCTCAATTTTTACATAAAAAACCAACTGCAAACTATGCAGGCGACATTAGAACAAGCCACACAATTAGGACTTCGCGAAGAAGAATTTGAACAGATAAAACAAATATTGGGCCGCACGCCAAACTTTAACGAGGTGGCTATGTATTCTGTAATGTGGAGCGAGCATTGCAGTTACAAAAACTCAATAACACTGCTGAAGACTTTGCCACGCGATGGTGAGAAACTACTGGTAAAAGCAGGCGAGGAAAATGCCGGCCTTGTGGATATAGGCGATGGACTGGGTTGTGTGTTTAAAATAGAAAGTCATAACCACCCTTCTGCTATTGAGCCCTTCCAGGGAGCAGCTACGGGTGTAGGCGGTATTCACCGCGATATATTTACCATGGGTGCGCGCCCTATTGCCGCACTTAACTCTCTGCGCTTTGGCAAGCTGGACAATCCAAAAACCAAATGGCTGCTGAAGGGTGTGGTAAAAGGTATAGGCCACTATGGCAACTGTTTTGGCGTACCTACTGTAGGCGGTGAAATATATTTTGAAAGCTGCTACCAGACCAACCCACTGGTAAACGCAATGAGCGTAGGCGTGGTAAAAGCGGGGCAGATGGTTTCTGCTACATCGCACGGTGCAGGCAACAGCGTATTTATAGTAGGCGCGTCTACCGGTAAAGATGGTATAGGCGGTGCATCATTCGCATCGGCAGATATTACTGAAGACAGTGCTAACGACCTGCCATCTGTACAGGTGGGAGACCCGTTTGAAGAAAAGAAATTACTGGAAGCCTGCCTGGAGGTAATACCTACCGGTGCGCTGATAGGTATGCAGGATATGGGCGCAGCAGGCATTACCTGCTCTTGCAGCGAGATGAGCGCTAAAGGTGAGCATGGTATGATCATCCACCTGGATAAAGTACCTACACGCCAGGATAATATGCAGCCCTGGGAAATGCTGCTGAGCGAAAGCCAGGAGCGTATGCTGATAGTAGTAAAGAAAGGCCGCGAAGCAGAAGTAGAAAAAATATTTGACAAGTGGGACATACACTGCGAGCAGATAGGTGAAGTGACTACTGATGGATACCTGAAGTACTACATGAACGGTGAGCTGGTGGCTGATGTACCTGCGGAAAGCCTGGTACTTGGCGGTGGGGCTCCTATCTATAAAAGAGAATCGAAAGAACCTAAATACCTGGAGTTGATCAGTGCTTTCCAGCCGGAAAGCATACCTGTGCCTGCAGACCTGAAAGCTACTGCTGAACAACTGGTGCAACTACCTACCATTGCATCTAAACGCTGGGTGTATGAGCAATATGACAGCATGGTTGGCACAGGCAATACAAATACCAACGACCCGAGCGATGCACCGGTAGTGCGCGTACATGGCAGCACGAAAGGTATAGCCTGCACTACAGATTGCAATAGCCGCTATGTATTTGCCGACCCATACAAGGGTGCAATGATAGCAGTGAGCGAAGCAGCGCGAAACATAGTATGCAGCGGTGGCGAGCCTGTAGCTATAACCAACTGCCTGAACTTTGGCAACCCGTACAATCCGGAAGTTTACTACCAGTTTGAAAATGCGATAAAAGGCATGGGCGATGCCTGCCGCAAACTCGGTACACCAGTAACAGGTGGCAACGTGAGCTTCTACAACCAGAGCAGCGACGACGGACCGGTTTACCCTACCCCAACTATAGGTATGGTAGGCGTACTGGATACACTGGACCAGAAAATGACCATGTATTTCAAAAATGACGGCGACCTGATATACATTGTGGGTGAAAACAGGAATGATATTAATTGTTCTGAATACCTGCACAAGCTATGTGGTGTTGATTACAGCCCTGCCCCCTATTTTGATATGGAAGAAGAATATCAATTGCAGCAACATATCCTGAAAGTAGCACGCGGTAAGCAGATAAATTCAGCACACGATGTGTCTGAGGGTGGGTTGTTCACTACACTACTCGAGTCTTGCTTCCAGAATAACCTGGGCTTTGAAGTAGTTACCAATCCTAATATACGTAAAGACGCGTGGCTGTTTGGCGAAGGACAGAGCCGTGTAGTAGTAAGCGTAAGCCATGCTCAGAAAACTGAGTTTGAAAAAGCTATTGCTGGCCACCCTCATAGGGTGATAGGTGAAGTAAAAGCACATGGCAACGTGGTAATAGATAACGAGAACTGGGGCAATATCTCTGATTGGAAAGAGAAATATGACACTGCTATTGAGAAATTGATGGCGTAAATTAAACACTATATATGTAAGATAAGAACGGCTGCAAAAAATGCAGCCGTTTCTGTTAGTCAATCCGCAGTACTAAATACGGAAAGACTAAGTATTTTTATCACTATCTCCGCCCGGGCGTGTTTTCGGCACTTCAGGAATTTCCTTCACAAAATCCGCCAACTCCTTGTCAGCACCGTTGCCATAACTATCCACTAACATTCCTTTTATCCCATCATGTGTTTCCACCAGGTATAAAATGGCATTATCATCAGGATTCGAAGCTCCTTCAAAACGGTAAAAATTATCAATTTTCACCTCGTTAGGCAAGTAAGTAATACCTGTACTAGGTGCAAACATACCATCTTTCTTTATCTGAAAGTTTTCTGTATATCCCCTTTTAAACGCTGTGTTGGTTACGCTGGTAAGGGTAGTCATATCGTCGAGATGCGCGTCCTGTGGTTGCATAAAATTCCTTTTTTTAATTAAATTTATTTTTGTGAATGTGTTTTACTGCTTCTGTTATAATAACGCTGGCAGGTTAAAAAAGTTAAGCAGGTCGTGTTAAAAAATATACAACTATAATACAAAAAAGAAGCTGCCTTGACAGGCAGCTTCCAGAATTTATATTGGTAGGTAAACGTCAGTTTTAATGCTCTTCTTCTCCTTCCTTTAAAGGTACGGTTTGTGGAATAAAGTCATTACCATTTCCATCATCTTTATAATCGTACGGCCAGCGATAAACTGTTGGTATTTCACCTTCCCAGTTACCATGACCCGGATTGATAGGCGTAGTCCACTCTAAAGATGGAGCGCCCCACGGGTTTTTAACCAGTACTTTACGCCCACGGAAGATACTTACAAAGAAGTTTACAACGAATAACAATTGCGCGAAGAATACGACTATTGCAGCGATACTGATAAAACCATTAAGGCTATCGAACTGGCTGAAAGACTCCCATGCGCTATAGTCATAATAACGACGAGGCATACCGGCCACACCTTCGTAGTGCATTGGCCAGAATATCAGGTAAGCACCCGCAAACGTGAGGAAGAAGTGAATATACCCCAGGGTATTATTCATAAACCTGCCATACATTTTGGGGAACCAATGGTATATACCGGCGAACATACCAAAGAAGGCGCTCACACCCATTACTATATGGAAGTGTGCTACAACAAAGTATGTATCATGCAGGTGAATATCCAGTGCAGAGTTACCCAGGAATATACCTGTAAGACCTCCTGATATGAACATCGAAACAAAGCCCATTGCAAACATCATTGGCACTGTAAACCTTATGTTGCCTTTCCACATAGTGGTAAGCCAGTTGAACACCTTTACGGCAGACGGTACAGCAATCAGTAATGTAAGCAGCACGAATATTGAACCTAGGAACGGGCTCATACCTGTTACGAACATGTGGTGCGCCCATACCAGGAATGCCAGTACAGAGATACCTATCAGCGAGATAATCATCGCGAAATAACCAAAGATAGGTTTACGGCTGTGGCAGGATAATACCTCTGAAGCCATACCCATACCGGGCAGCATAATGATATACACCTCAGGGTGGCCCAGGAACCAGAATAAGTGCTGATAAAGTATAGCGGAACCACCTATGTTGGGCAATGCTTTACCTGCAACAAATATTTCTGAAAGGTAGAAACTGGTACCAAAATTACGGTCGAATATCAATAGTACGAAGCCTGACAACAATACAGGGAAAGACAATACACCCAGTATAGCAGTAAACAGCAGCGCCCATATGGTAAGCGGCATACGTGTCATGGTCATACCCTTGGTACGCATGTTCAATATTGTAGAAATATAGTTAAGACCACCCAGCAATGAAGACACAACGAATAGCGCCATGCTTATCAACCAGAGATCCATACCGAGGCCCGAACCTATTGACGCTTCTTTCAGGGCACTCAATGGAGGATAAGTTGTCCAGCCACCTGATGCAGGGCCTGTTTGTACGAACAGGGATACGAACATGACAATACTTGCCAGGAAGAAGAACCAATATGACAACATATTCATGAATGGCGATGCCATATCACGCGCACCTATCTGAAGTGGAATAAGCAGGTTGGCAAATGTACCACTAAGGCCGGCTGTCAATACAAAGAATACCAGGATGGTACCGTGCATGGTAACCAATGCGTAGTAAAACTCGGGAGACAACTTACCGCCTTTAGCCCACTCGCCCAGAAACTTCTCCATAATGGGGAAAGTTTCGTCAGGGAAACCCAGTTGCAAGCGGAAGAATACGGACATTAATGCCCCTATAACTGCCCAAAAGATACCGGTAATCAGGAATTGCTTACCAATTACCTTGTGGTCCATACTAAATACCCACTTATTAAAGAAGTGTTGTTCATGGTGCTCATGGCCATGATGCTCTCCACCTTGCGCATGTGCATGCGCTACATTTGGTCCTTGTATGATAACGTCGCTCATTTTTTGCACTTTTTTTGTTCCACTTTGGCGGGAACGGATTACTTCATCGTTATTGCGTTAACACTATCAGTTTTTTGCTCAGGTGCTGCGGGTGCTGGCGTAGCAGGCGCATTGTTCGTGGCGTGGTAAGACTGCTGTCCGGCCATCCATGCGTCAAACTCCTGTTGCGTATGTACTATTACCGTTCCGCGCATAGCGTAGTGCCCTTTACCGCACATCTGGTCGCAGGATATCTCATACACAAAATCAGGATTGCCTGTAATTTCCTTCATCTCAGCAGTGCTAACCGTTGGGGTAAACCACATCGTAGTAATGATACCCGGTACTGCGTCCATCTTCATACGGAAGTGCGGCAGACCTACATCATGTATCACATCGCGCGAACCTATAATAAGTTTTACAGGCTTGCCTTTTATCAGGTGCAGTTCGCCATTTTGTAAAACAACGTCGTCTATGTTATGTTTATCTTCCCAATCCATACCCAGCACATTATCCACATCATTTATTTTCCTGAAGTCTTTTTTACCTAAAACACCATCTTTACCCGGGTAGCGGATTATCCAGTTGAACTGTTTACCTACCACTTCCACTATCATCGCGTCTTTAGGAGCTTCACCGGTCATAATATTCCAGTTTTTCAACCCTACTACCACCAGCAATGCCATTGTGATAGCGGGAATTGTAGTCCAAATTACCTCAAGCCTGTTGTTGTGCGCAAAGAAAACCGTTTTACGGTCAGGAGTACTTTGATAGCGGAAAGCGAACCAGAAAAGTGCTCCTTGTGTGATAAAAAATACGATACCTGTTATATAAATGGTAATCCTGTACATGCTATCGTACTGTACGCCATGGTTAGATGCAGAAACCGGTAGCATTTTGTCGCTCATATAGTCGTGGCACACCCATATGCCATACATACCCAGCACAAAGACAAAAACCATCAACCATGCCATAAGGCGGTTGTTCATGGCTTTCGACTTTTCATCGCCACGTAATATAGCAGCAAGTTCGCTAGCCTTGGCAATTTGGTATATGATAAAGAATACCAAACACGTTAAAAATATTGAAATAAATCCCGACATGGTCAGCTATCTTAAATAGTTCTTTTATTAAAAATAATTTCAGTTCGCCTATACATTACTTATCACTACGGACTTTCGTGCAGTATAGCCTCCTTCAGCAATGGATGATTTGCAGGTATTAATGATGCCTTGGTTAAGGTATTATATACTACAAACATCAGCAATCCCGCAAAGCCCGCAAATATTCCCATCTCATACCAGTTCAAATGCCAGTTGGCACCCATAGGGCCAGGCTGTGTCATTATAAAGAAATCCAACCAGTGGCCAAATATAATAGCAACGGCCATAAAGGTAACAGTAAAGTAGTTACGCTTACTTGGGCGCGACATCAATATAATAACCGGCATACAGAAGTTTATAATAAAAGTCGCGTACCAGATAATGCTGTAAGGCCCCTGCTGGCGAATTTTAAAATAGGTAGTTTCTTCAGGTATATTCGCATACCAGATAAGCATGTACTGGTCAAACCATGTATAAGTCCAGAATACACTGAATGCGAACATGAACTTACCAATATCATGAATATGTTCTTTTGTAACTATTTCAAGATGCCCGTGGTTTTTCAGTGTAAGTACAAACAACATAATAACAGACATACCACTTACAAACACACTGGCAAAGGTGTACCAGCTAAACATGGTAGAATACCAGTGTGCATCTATACTCATGATCCACATCCAGGGTGTAGTGCTCATTTGCGTAAGGGCATAGACAAACAAAAATCCTGCTGACCATTTTAGCATGGTATAATAAAGCTTCGTACTGTTTTTAGGCGCTTTTTCCTGTGCCAGGGACAGTGAACGGAATTTATGGCCGAAGAACGCCCATAATGCTATTGTAACTATGGTAAAACCGGCAAACATACCCTTATTAAGGAAGGCAGATTTACCTTCCAGTATCTTATCACCTTCAGGATGTACCCAGTGGTATATAGGGTTGTGGCCATCAATATTCAGCCCGAATGCTATAAATAACAGAACAATACCCGCTATAACACCAAACACCCACACATTAGCACCTATGGCTTCGGGCACTCTTTTATAAGCAACTATCCAGCCACCATGTGCCAGCGCTGCAGCGGCCTGTACAAAAATACTTACCACTGTTATCAGCAGGAAGAATACGCTTGTCTGCAACAAGCCTATCCAGAAGCGTGTCTTGGCATTATGATCGCCACCAAGCAAAAATATACCACCTGCTACAAGTGCCAGCAGGCCAACTACCATTAAAACAAAGCTGGTAGTTCTCAATCGTGCCGGAAGCTCAAAACGTTCGTTCATTGTATTTGCTATTAGAAGTACGTTTACTAATTTTTAGTGTGTTGTTGTTGTCGTTTCAGTCGTAGTGCCGGCAGTTGCTGTAGTGTCTGCTACTGTAGTTTCCGTGTTTTCAGTACCCAGTGTAAAAGGGCTGCCACCATTTTCCGATTGAATTTTCCTAATGTATGCTATTACCATCCAGCGTTGTTTTATATCCAGCTGGCTGGCGTAAGAACCCATCATGTTCTTACCGTATTTTATTGCCGCATAGATGGTGCCCGAAGACATAGACATATATTTAGGGTCTTTCAGGTTGGCAGGCATAGCTACAAACTTACCGCTTGTAAATAGTGGCCCTTGTCCATCAAGATTTACCCCATGGCATATACCGCAGTATATGTTATACAGGCGACCGCCTTCTGTTACCTGCGCATCTGTAAAACGCATGTTGGTAGTAAATGTCTTATAGGCATTGGTATCACCTTCTACCAGGTGGTCCGGCAACTCATGTCCCTGCGCTACTGTACCCGATACGGGCAGGCGGCTGGTTTCACCATCCGCAAAGTTAGGGTTATGGGTATAAGCGTCGTATGCACGTGAATAAGTCATATCCGGTGCGTAGGTTTTACCGGGGTTACGGCGTGTAGCACCAGTATTGCATGCCGTAAGACCCAGCCCTATCGCCAGAATTGCAACTACTATGCTTTTGGTCTTATTCATAAATTAATTTCAGATTCTATATTCAAAAAGCTGTTAATACCTATTGTTATTATATAGTCGCGTTCAGTTTCTCGTATTCTTCTTCTTTGTCGAAACGGCCATACCACCATTCGCTTTCTGCCATTTGCACAGAAATTTCCTGTGCGCCTGTAGACTGCAGAAATGCTTTCGCATCCGTTTCTGATGTATGTTCATTAAGTTCCAGCACAACCACAAACAGGTCGTCTGTCTGGCGTGGATGAAATACATGTTTCTTTACACCCGGCATTATCTGATTCAGGTAGCAGAAGGTAAGAACCATACCTACAGCTGCAAATAATACTGTGCTCTCAAACGTAATAGGAATGAACGCAGGCAGTGCAAAGTGGGGCTTACCACCAAAATTGGTAGGCCAGTCAGATGTTAATATCCAACTCATGAAGCCAAGCGCCGTGCTTGTACCGGTAAGACCGTATATAAAACCGGCAACGTGCAGGTCTGTATCCTTATGACCCAGGGCTTTGTCTAAGCCATGCACAGGAAAAGGCGTGTATACATCATGAAGTTTATAGCCGCTGTTGCGCACCTTTTCCACTGCGGGGAAAAGCACCGCCTCATCGTCATAACATCCAACCGCGAATTTTTTTATAGCCATTTTATTAATTATTCAATCTGACAATTAGCCACTGTGGCAATTTCAAAAAAACTATCTATCATTTACGGCTCATTGACAAATTATCAACTTGCCGGATTATATTATTAATTAGTGATGAGCTTGTTCCCTGATAAATTCTTCAGTACTCTTCTCATCAATTACCTGCATTTTCTTCTTATAGCTTTCTCCTGATGTTTTCAGTACAAACTTGATCTCTGCAATTGCTATTACAGGGAAATATTTAGCAAATAAGAAGAAACATGTAAAGAACAACCCAAACGTTCCCAGGTAGAAACCTATCTCCGGCCAGGTGGGGCTGTAGTATGTCCAACTACCGGGCAGGTAGTCGCGATACAGCGACGTAACGATGATAACGAAACGCTCGAACCACATACCTATGTTCACTATGATAGACATAAAGAACGTAAACGGAATATTACGGCGCAGTTTTTTGAACCAGAATAACTGTGGAGATACCACGTTACAGGTCATCATAGCCCAGTAGCTCCACCAGTACGGGCCAAGGATACGCCAGTTGAAGGCGGCCTGCTCATACACCACACCACTATACCATGCCATAAACAATTCTGTAAGATATGCCACACCCACTATAGAGCCGGTAAGAACGATTACTTTGTTCATTGCCTCCAGGTGGCCTATTGTGATATATTCTTCCAGGCCCATTATTTTACGGCAGATAATCAGCAGGGTGTTCACCATAGCGAAACCTGAAAATATCGCACCCGCAACGAAGTAGGGTGGGAAGATGGTTGTGTGCCAACCGGGTATAACTGAAGTAGCGAAGTCAAAAGATACGATTGTGTGTACTGAAAGTACCAGCGGCGTACTTAAACCAGCCAGTACCAGTGACAAGGCCTCGTGACGTTGCCAGTTTTTAGCAGTACCTGTCCAGCCGAATGATGCAAGACCATACATACGTTTGCGGAACTTGGTCTTGGCACGGTCGCGTATTGTTGCAAAGTCAGGAACAAGACCTGAATACCAGAACAATAAAGACACGGTGAAGTACGTAGATATCGCAAACACGTCCCACATAAGCGGCGAGTTAAAGTTAGGCCATAAGGCACCGCGGCTGTTAGGGTAAGGCAATACATAAAAGGCATTCCAGACACGACCCATGTGGAATATGGGGAACTGTCCTGCACACATTACCGCGAAGATGGTCATAGCCTCGGCCGCACGGTTTACACCGGTACGCCAGCCCTGGCGGAACAGTAACAGGATGGCAGAGATAAGTGTACCGGCGTGACCAATACCTACCCACCATACGAAGTTAGTAATATCCCAACCCCAGCCTACTGTACGGTTTACACCCCATACACCGATACCGAAATACACCTCCCACCATACGGAGAAAACCCCGAAGCATAGCAGTGCTACTGAGAAGAAGAAACCAACATACCACATACGGCCGGGTTTCTGCTCAATAGGGCGGACAATATCTTCTGTAACCTGGTGGTATGTCTTTTCACCATCTACCAACGGCTCCCTTACAAACGATTCGTACTTTAAATGCATAGCACGGTATTAGTAATAGTTCTTTAAAATATTGTTAGTGGCTTACGCCGTTTTTATTCACTTATATATGCTTCTGGTATATTCCATCTGCTTTCTCATCTCCTGCTACTATTACATCCGTATTACGGATTTTAGACAAGTAGTTGATGTTGGGCAAAGTATGGATAGATTCCAGCACGTAGAACACCCTTTCTTTCTGATCTTTTTTCCTGATCCTGTGGATTTCACTTTCTGGGTCTGCTACGTTTCCGAATACGATACAATCTGATGCGCAGGCTTGCTGACATGCTGTTTTAGCTTCGCCATCTTTTACAGGGCGTCCTTCTTTCTTAGCTTGCAGTTTAGCATCCTGCAGGCGCTGAACGCAGAAGCTGCACTTCTCCATCACACCACGGCTACGTACAGTTACATCCGGGTTTAACACCATACGTGTCAGGTCGCTGTTTATATCATCGCGACGGTAATCTTCGTACAGGTTATCGCCAAATGAGTCTGCACCATTCCAGTCCATCCAGTTAAAGTGACGCACTTTATAAGGACAGTTGTTCGCACAATATTTAGTACCAATACAACGGTTGTACGCCATCTGGTTCAAACCTTCTGTACTGTGGTTAGTAGCATTTACAGGACAAACGTTTTCGCAAGGCGCATTGTCGCAATGCTGGCAAAGCATAGGCTGGAAGACAGTCTGGATAGTATCAGGATCTTCCGGCATACCGCTGAAATAACGGTCTATACGTAACCAGTGCATTTCCTGCGCCTTCAGTACGTGTGTTTTTCCTACTACAGATATATTGTTTTCGGCCTGGCAACCTATAACACAGGCGCCACAACCTATACAGCTTGTTAAGTCTATAGACATACCCCACTGGATACCCGGCTTATCGTGCACAGGGTACAGGGTACCATTTTTGCGGAAATCTTCTTCCCACTTGTCGTCACCGTGACCTGCTGCTACGTGCGCTGCTGCTGCCGCACCATGAGCTGCCTCGCCATGACCACCTGCAGGAGGGGTATTGCTGTGCGCAGCATCTTCATGCTCCCATGGCAGGTGTGTGTAGTGCTCAAGTTCAGTTTTACGCCTGTTCTCTAAGTGACCGGGATTTTTGCTGAACTCATCAAGCGTATATTCGTGTATGATAGGACGTGCTTCATAGCTATGGTGCGTTTGCGTTATAGCTACTTCGTAAGTCTTAGCAGTTTTTTCAATTACTGCAGGAGCATGGTAGCTGAACGTGCTACCGTTAAACGACACCAACGGGTAAACGTTTTTGCCGCCTATATCATTACCCCACTTGTCTGCACCGCTGCGTGCAGCCATACCAACTTTTGCATCGCGGCCATAGCCTACTGCTACAGCTATTACATCGTTGTGCAGGCCCGGTACTACCACTATCGGCAATTCCAGTTCTTTACCGTTAGCTTTTATTTTTATTACGCGTTTAGCGTTTACAACCTCTGTAATGCTGGTTAATTCCTCGTCCATGTCCTTCGCTGTTTTTGGCGAAACACATGCGTAGTTATCCCAGGTAGCTTTAGTAATGGGGTCTGGCATTTCCTGTAGCCATGGGTTGTTGCTCCATGCGCCACCGTAGCCCAATGCTACAGTCTGGTAAACCACTACCTCTTTACCTTCTACTTTTTTCTGCGCCTGTATGTTGCTGATAGCGCCTGCAGTATTACCTGCATAACTGCCACCACCAATGGTCATACCACCGGCCGGTTCTATGATACCATCCTGCAGCGCCTTGTCAAAGTTTGACTGGCCGCCCAGTTTAGCCAACCAATATTGTTTCCAATAGTCGCCATAGCTTATTCCGGCATCAGCCCATAACAACAGGCTATCCTGGAATGCGCGTGTTTTGAACAGTGGCGCTATACCCGGCTGCATCAGGCTGAAATAACCTGTTTTAGGCTCGGCATCGCCCCAGCTTTCCAAAAAGTTATGGTCGGGAACTACGTATTTACACTGTTGTGCTGTTTCGTCCATACGGTCTGCGAAAGAAACCGTAACAGGAACTTTTTTCAGCCCTTCAGCAAATTTTGCACTGTTGTAATAATCGTAAACGGGGTTGACACCGTGCAGCAGCACTGCGCTGACACTACCTGCATTCATAGCATCTGTAAGCGCCACCATATCAGAATCTATACCCTGCTTATAGTTGCTGTTTACAGCCCAGTTGATGGTAGTACCATTTGCGCCTATGTGGCTGTTGATGGCGTTTACTACTAATTGTATATCAACGTTGTTTGCACCGCAAACCACTACACCATTACCTGCTTTCAGGTCGTTTGCAGCTTTTGTTATTACCTGGTTCAGTTTATCCGTACCCAGGTTTGGCTTTTCACCATTCACTACAGCGTTGTGCAATGCAACTACCACAGCACCAACGTGCGATGGCCTGCATGTAGCACGGTAATCTGCCGCTGCGCCTGAAATAGTATGTGCAGGCTCTATATGATAGTGCCTTGACATTTTAGGATTCTTAGCACTAACCTTACGGCCCTTATTATATTGTTTAGAAAACTCTATCGGCGCCAGCCATGTACCCAGGAAATCTGCATCAATACTGACAATTGTCTGCGCCTTATCAAAATGATAAGATGGCAGCGCCAGTTGACCATAGCTGGCCTGGTTGGCCAACAACATAGCAGAGTACGAAATAGAATCGTACACTATATGTTTTGCGTTAGGGTATTTAGTAATGAACTTGCCTATTACGTCTTTCGTAGTAGGGCTCATTAATGATGCTGTAACGACATAAGCTTGCCCGCTACCTGCTGCAAGGCCTTCTTTCACCATACGGTCAACCGCCTCAAAAGTCACCTCTTTACCATCAGCATAAGGCTGGCGCAGGCGGGCGTTGTCGTACAGGTTAAGCACGGCAGCCTGTACCCTTGCAGAAGTGTTACCTTCTGTAATAGAAGACAGCGTGTTACCTTCCAGTTTTATAGGGCGTCCGTCGCGTGTTTTAATTACTACAGGGCAATAATCGCCGCCATCCACAAATGTTGATGCGTAGTAGTTAGCCACACCCGGAACTATTTCTTCAGGTTTTATAGCATATGGTATAGCCTTGCGCACGGGCATTTCGCAACTTGCGGCCAGCGTGGCAGCGGCTGTACTGAAACCTAAGAATTTCAAAAAGTCGCGGCGGGGGGTATTGGCATCAAGCAGCTTGCCACTCAGGTCGAACGGCAAATCTTCTTTGAACTCGTTGGCTACCACCTCCTGATGAGCTGTGGTATCTTTCAGTTCTTCCAGACCCTTCCAATATTGTTTTTGACTCATATTGTTCGATTCGGTATAGTTAATCGTTTCCGAATAATTTTTATATTATAATCAAACTACAATTAATAGTGGCATTTTTGACATTCAGTACCACCGATATCATTCACGGTTACGCCTGTGCGTTTGCCCGATTTGATTTCTTCGTGGTATTTCTCAAATATGCTATAATAGTTGTTATCTGCAAATTGTACTTCTGTTTCGCGGTGGCAGTTAACACACCATCCCATAGAAAGTGATGAGAACTGGAATACCTCGTCCATTTCTTGTATACCACCGTGACAACGCTGGCAGGCAACTTTACCTACCGCTACGTGCTGAGAGTGGTTGAAATAAACGTGGTCAGGCAGGTTGTGTATCTTAACCCACTCTATCGGCTTAGCCAATATGTTGCCTTCCTGGTCGCGGTTGTAATCTTTCTTTTCGGGGTTCCAACCTGCGTATTCGTATAATTTCTGAATTTCTTTGGTGCCATCCACTTCTTTACCCTCGTGGGTAAACAACGCCTCCCCGGTGTACTCGTTGATCTGCTTGTGGCAGTTCATACATACATTGGTAGAAGGTATCATGGCGTGCTTACTCTTTTCTGCACCGGCGTGACAGTATAAACAGTTTACCTGGTTGATACCAGCGTGTACTTTGTGAGAATAGAATATTGGCTGCTCAGGCATGTAGTTTTGCTGACGGCCCATTTCAACAGAACCATTTACCACCCAATAACCCGCGCCGATGAACACAAGAACAGCAGCTATAGCAATGAATACTTTATTACGGTAGATGGGAACTTCTTTCTGGTTAGGTATGCCTTCCTTATCGGCAGCAACCCTGCGCAGTACATGGTTAATACGCCACAGTATCAATGTGAATACGAGCAATACTACTGTAATGATGGAATATAACCAGCTGTTGTCACCCGAAGTTTCACCAGATGCAGTACTACCAGCAGACGCCGCTGCTACAGGAGCTTCATATGTTTCAACATAGTTGATAATGGCATCGATCTCTTCGTTGCTCAATGCAGGAAACGGCGTCATAGCCGTCATGCCCCATTTTTTGTACACTTCGTTACCATATTTGTCGCCTGAGGCGATAACGGCAGCCGAGTTGTGTATCCAGTCGTGCAGCCACTCTTTGCTGGGTACCCGGCCTGAGACACCTTTCAGCGCAGGGCCTGTAGCATCCTTTATGGGATGATGGCAACTTGCGCAGTTAGATTGGAACAATGCTTTACCATCCGGTTGGGCATAAGCAGTGCTCATGCAAGCAAAAATTGCAACGATTATAGCGAAAGTGCTGTGAGCAATTTTCCGGAATATCGGCTTAATTGATTCTGACACGTAGAGTAAGTTTGAAAATTAACGTTCCTTTTTGATAAAGTGAGGCAAAACTACAACACAATGCCCAAAGTTTATACACATTTGTTAAAAAATGTTTATCAATACTGGCGCGGGTTTCAAAGGATATTTGAATAGTGACAATGTATCATTGTCATTTTTTTGTCAGTACTAATTGACCTCATCGTTTAACAATTTTTTAATCTATGATGACAAAAACATGTCATTATGATTACCATATATTTAATTATCATATCGATCCGGTGCGGCCGCCGTCTACAGGTATGCTCACCCCATTTATGTAAGCAGCAGCAGGGGTAGCAAGAAATGCCGCCATTGCAGCTATCTCTTCAGGTAAGCCAAAACGTCCTGCCGGTATCTCTTCCAGCATTTCGTGAGACACGTCATCTGTACTCTGGCCGGTTTTTGCCGACTTGTTGTTGATTATAGCCTCCAGCCTTGCCGTGCCGGTTGCGCCGGGTAGTACGTTGTTTACCGTTATGCCGTATTTACCCAATTCATTCGCCAGTGTTTTTGCCCAGGAAGCCACAGCACCCCGTATCGTATTGGACACACCCAATCCTTTCAAAGGTATTTTCACTGAAGTAGATATGATATTGATGATCCGGCCGTAGCCTGCATCTTTCATGCCCTGCATGGTAAGTGTAGCCAGTATATGGTTGCATACAAGGTGCTGCTGAAAGGCAGATTCAAACTGGCTGATGGTAGCATCTGAAGCCATACCCGCAGGCGGCCCGCCGCTGTTGTTTACCAGTATATGTATGGTGTTTTCCTGCACAAAAGCGTTTACTGTTTCCCGCACCTGCTCAGGGTGTTGAAAGTCTGCCACCAGGTAGCCGTGCTGCTGCCCTTTGGCAGTATCAAGTTTTGCTACGGCGGTTTTCAATGCCTGTTCGTTGCGGGCTATCAATATGCACCTTGCCCCTAGAAGCGCCAGTTCTGTAGCTATGGCAAAACCAATACCCTGTGTGCTGCCGGCAACCAGTGCTGTTTTACCCGAAATATCTAATAACATAAGCGTAAAATGTGTGCGCTAAGATAAGTATTGTGATAAGAACTGCCTTAAGGGATTTATACAGCTATCGCAACTTTCTTCCTTGTGTACAACCCCTTTATATATGTATGCAACGGGGCCTCTATTATTTTATATAAAATAATAGATATGATATTCAATATAACAAACCGGGCTAAATAAGTAACACCTAATCCGTTGAATATACCAGTATTATGAAAAACCCAATCTTGTATAAACCCTACGTGAATGAGGTAAAAGATGTAAGAGCTTTTGCCAAGGAGTATAAACAGTTTTGTACTGAGCAATCTTTTCACCTGGCTTTGTTCTGTTAGTAATCCATAAAAAAAGACACAGATAAAGAAAGGCAGCACTGTAGAGCTAAGGATATAGTAAGGGAAATCAAAATGGGTTAATCCTATTGCAACTAAGGTGCCTATAGCGCCCGTATAAGTATAATTGAGCCTGTAGCGCGGTGTAGTATTTGTGCCATGTTTCTTAAAAATAATAGCAAGGCGCATGCCCATATAAAATTCAAGACAGCGCCCGAAAAATGTCATACGCATGGTAAAATCATATCCTTCAAATAATCCATAAAAATCTATAAAGCTACATACGTATATCAGCAACAATCCTATTGATATAAAAATCGCCGGTTGGATAAATAGTTTACGGTATCTCAAATAAATATAAAAAGCAAATGGGGCTGTAAGATAAAAACACTCCTCTACCGTAAGCGACCAACCCTGCCCAACGCCTGAAAATAGAAAATCTTTGAAAAAGCCACGTAACAATGTAATATTAAGAATATAGACTAGTATGCCATGCCCTGTATTACCCGCATATTGTCCATTGGCAAATGCAATAATAAAAGTACAAGTAGTCAATATGAAATACATAGGAAAAATCCTCGCAACCCTATTTAAAATATAAACTTTAAACCATGAACGTGACAATTCAAAACTATCAATATACCTATAGGTAATAAGAAAGCCGCTCAATACGAAAAACACAGCCACACCTAAAAAGAAATAGTTGAAATAATCGTGTGTATAAGCACCTACCTTGCTGATCTCAAAGGGATTCCAGTGATGTATATATACCATAAAAGCTGCAACAGCGCGTACCCCGGTTAAAGAATTGAAATACCCCGGCTTTGTTTTAATATCAGTCATCACATTTATTATAGAGCATTAATTACCATTCGTACTCCTGCTCTACCCGCTTCCTCAGTTTGTTTACCAGGTCAAAAGTGGCAGGGCAACGGTGTACGTTGTTGGCATAGGTATCGTTGTAAAGGTGAAACGGCTTTTTATTATGGTGGGGGAAGCCTGCGCAATCGTCAGGACGTATCTCGTAAATAGTACATTTATTATCTCCACCTAAAAACTGGCATGGGGTGGATACATTCATCCAGTCACCGCCTTCATCCTTATACAGCCATTTCGTTTTGAATTCTTTGGGCGTCATGTTAAAATGAGCTGATATACGTACCAGGTCTTTCTTTGTATAGGTAGGGGTCATGGTTTTGCAGCAGTTGGCGCATTCCAGACATTGCACATCGGCCCACACGGTAGCATCCACCTCTTTTACCAGCTTTGGCATATCCTCCGGCACTATCTTATCCAGCTTTTTAAGAAATTTTACCAGTTTATCCTTTTTTTTACCGGCCTTCTTCTCAAATTTTTTCAAATCCATAACGGTCATAAATATAGCGGTTTACGAATATCGTATCGTATTTTTGCGTACTTTTTTATTTCGCCCCTGCTTTAAACCGCAGGGGCTTTCAATAGTCGATAACTTTTATTGGTTATTGCTGTTATTTCAAAACTAATATGAAGCTGAAGCAGGCGGGTGTCTTTTTGTGGTTGATGTTGCTATCTGTGCACCTGTTTGCGCAAACAACAGATTCTTTGCGAACAGCAGATTCACTCATGCAAGTGGACTCGTTGAAGGCAGCCTATCCATCAATAACTCCTGATACAACAAAAAAAACCGAACCTTTTACTGCACCCCGCCCACGCTCCGGCAATTATAATGGTTATGAAATAACAGGCAAAGTTACGGATAAAGAAGATGGCCAGCCGCTACCCTACGCGCCGGTATTTTTTTCAGGCTCATCTACAGGTACACTCACAGACGATAACGGTGTGTACCTGCTACAGGTAGAAGCGTTGCCCGGCGATAGTGTAAAAGCGCAGGTAATAGGATACAAGGTAAAGGCAGTAAAAATTGATAAGAAAAAGAAAAAGGCTACTTATGACCTGGCGCTGGAGCGTTCGTCGAATTACCTGAATGAAGTAGTGATAAAGCCCGGTGAGGACCCGGCCATCACGCTGATGAAGGAAGTAATAAAACACAAGCCGGAAAATGACCCTGATGCACTTGATAACTATAAGTATGAAGCGTATAATAAAATAGAACTTGACCTGCTGAACTTCAAAAGAAAAACTTTTGAACGACTGCCCGTACCTTACCTGAAACAACTGGGATTTGTATTCGACAATATGGATTCCACTTCTTACGACAGGCCTTTCCTGCCCCTGTACCTTACAGAAGCCTTGTCTGACTACTATTACCAGCGCGACCCTAAGAAAAGTAAAGAGCGGATAAAAGCTACACAGATAAAAGTAGTGACCAATAAGAATATGATGAACAGTATGTCTCAGTACCTGGGCAGGATATACTTAGCCATCAATCCCTACGACAACTATGTACCGTTTTTCGATAAGGAATTTATAAGCCCCGCAGGTAATACTGCACTAGCTTTCTATAAATACAAAATACTGGATACACAACAGCTAAATGGTTATAATATCATCACACTATCGTTCAGGCCACAACGCAAAGGTGAAAATTGTTTTGAGGGAACACTGAAGATTGTAGATTCTGTATATGCAATACAATATATAGGTGCAGATATGCCCACCAATGCAAATGTAAACTGGGTTAAAAAATCGTCCTTCTACAAAGAATATACACCTCTTGGCGACTCAATGTGGTTTTGTACCAAAGAGAATATAACGGCAGAGTTAGAATTGTCTGAAGGAATGGTGCGTACGCTTGGTTTTATTGTACGTAAAACCACATCGTACAAAGACATAGTAGTAAACGACCCGCGTATAGCCGATATCGTAAACGATAAAGACTTTAAGAAAGACGTTGTTGTGGAAGACAGCGCAGCGCATGCAGGAGAAGATTTCTGGAAGAACGCCCGCCATGAGGAGTTGAGCGAAAGCGAGAAGGGTATCTACAACATGTACGACTCGCTGGAAAATAACCTTGCATACAAAAGACTGAAAAGACTGGGTAATATATTCGTGACGGGCGGCTACAAATTTGGCCCGATAGAAATAGGCCCTTACTGGAATGCGTACAGCAATAACCAGATAGAAGGCAACCGCTTCCAGTTTACTATGGGCACCACTCCAAAACTTTTCAAGGATCTATACCTGAACGGCTACATAGCTTATGGTGTGGGTGACAACCGGTTTAAATACTACGCCAATGCTTTCTGGCTCATTAAGCGCGCACCCAGGATGTTCATTAACATTGCCTATACCCGCGATATAGATTATACCGTAAATTATTATGACAAGGTAGGGTTTAATAACATCATCAGTATAGCTATACGCAAAAGAGGCATACCGCTTAAGTTTGTATTTGCAGACGATGTACGTTTTGAATTTTACAACGAATTCTTTAGCGGCTTCAGCCAGCAGCTTACAGTTTACAGGAAGATATATGACCCCTATGACCCGTTGCCTTCATCAACAGTATTCAGAGACGTAAATGGGGCACCTTCTGAAACAGTAACAGCTACAGAAGTCAACGTAAGATTGCGCTATGCATATAAAGAACGTTTCCTGAATGGCAATTATTACCGTTTTAGCATGGGTAGTAAATACCCTATTGTAGATCTGCGTATAGCCATGGGATTGAAAAACGTATTTAACAGCGATTATGATTACCAGCGTGTAACACTTACCATATCTGACAACTGGCGCATACCCCCGCTTGGCCAGTTATACCTGAATGTATTTATGGGTAAGTATTTTGGCACGCTGCCATACCCTTTGCTGGAGCAACACCCCGGTAATGAATTTTACTACTACAACAAGTACTCTTTCAACATGATGAACCAGTACGAGTTTCTTAGTGACCAGTTCATTGGTGCTAACCTGGAGCATAGCCTGGGTGGTGGCTTCCTGAAATATATACCGCTTGTAAAGAAATTAAAGTTCCGCCAGTTCTGGACTGCTAAAGGTGTAATAGGCACACTAAGCGATGCAAACAGAGCCTATAACTTTGACAAGGGCTTTACCTTCCGCTCGCTGGAGGGTAACCCATATATAGAAGTGGGCACAGGTATTGAAAATATCTTCAAAATATTCAGGATAGATTTTGTGTGGAGGTTAACACCCAAAGCCCTGCCCAATGAAACAATGAACAGGAACTTTGGAATATTCGGCAGTATGAAGCTGGCTTTCTAAAGGCCGAACTTCGCTATTATCTGCGCAGTGTCATTTCCTGTTTTCGGCTTTTTAATGATGTGGTGGATTACACCGTCTTCATTAATGAGAAAGGTATAGCGTTTCATACCAATAACTATATTGCCGTACATGTTCTTTTCTCCCCAGGTACCATACAGGCCGGATATCTTTTTATCAGGGTCAACCAGCAAGGGAAAGTTCAGTTTGAATTTATCTGTAAAACTAACATGACTATCTGCCGTATCAGGGCTCACCCCCAGCACCGCAATACCATGCTGTGCCAGTTCTTTATAATGATCCCTGAAATTGCAGGCCTGCTTGGTACATAGTTCAGTATCATCTTCAGGATAAAAATACAACGCCAGTTTTTTGCCTCTAAAATCGCTGAGCGATACCGTGTTGCCATGTTGGTCTTTTGCTTTGAAAGCCGGCGCTTTGTCCCCTGCTTTTAACTCTACCATCTCTGTTATCTTTTAAATGAATATTTAAGTGTTGACTTATTCCCATTTTCATCGCTGGCAGTTATAGACAATTCATGACTACCCTTAGGGCAATTATCATCAAAGGTATAAAAGAACATATCACCGCTTTGCTCAAATGGCAGCCATTTACCATCAACCGTTCCTTCAAACTTATCTACTGATGTTATAGCGTCTGTTGCTTTAAAGCTGATGCGCGAAGCTTTCAGCAATGCTTCTTTAGCCTGGGCCGGCGTTATTACCGGTGGTATAGAATCTGCTACCAGTTTATATTCACCAAACTGGCGAACTGATGCCCGGTACCAGCCATTGTCATATTCTGCAGATGAACCTGAATTTTTCCGGCCATCGTTGTACACCAATACTATCTTGTTACGTAACGCAAATGGTACAGGCTTGTTGGGTTTTATGTATAATGCAAAACTGCTGTGAATAGGTACAGATATATTATGCAAAACATACCGTGCAGAATAGGCTTCCATGTCGTTCTTCTCAGAAAAAGTAAAGCATATATCATCGTAGAGTGCATTTGCATCCATGTTGAATTTTACGTTTGGATGCATAAAACTATTGGGCCTGTTTACTTTAAAATCTTTCTCATTTTCACAAACCGGTATTGCCATTTCTTCAGCAACGTACTTTATATAGAATGAAATATCTGTTGCATTGGCATGCGCATCTACCAGTTGCATCCTCACCGCATGAGGCTTACCGTCGCTGATGTTTAAAGCGCCGTTGGTTTTATTCAATGTTGTATATAAATGCTTTAACCTGTTGCCCGGCAGCAGGAAGAACTGCTGCACCCACCTGTCTTTTTCTTTTTTGGTTTTATAATCGGCAAAGGCATGCATATAGCGAGTTACATCGTAGCTGATGTTATCTATCGTGATGGCGCTTTGCATTGCTCCGTCCATATGCAACTCTGCCTTATACATTGTCAGCGTGTTTTTGCTGCCGTTCATATAGTCATACTCATCTATACCTACTCCTACCAGCTTCGCGTTTACCACCACGGTATCCATCACATATTCCTTGCCGCTTTTCTTCACAGCTTTTATAAGGGGTGTTTGCTGATATACACTCTGCTCCATATCATAAAAAACCACATTGTATGGCACAGGGGGTTGTGTATCTTTTATATCAAAGCCAAAAAGGGCAGGATTGACAGGGTTTTCTGTTTTTGCATCTCTTATCTCAAAATGCAGGTGGGGCGCTGTAGAGCCACCCGTATTACCTGAATAGGCTATTAAATCGCCCTTTTTTACGGGAAACTTGCCAGCCTCAGGGTAAAGGTCCACCATCCAGCTTTTACGGCGGTACTGCTCGCTGCGCATGTATTTCTGTATAGCCGGCGCAAAGTCATTCAAGTGGGCATATAGTGTTGTATAGCCATTAGGATGGGCTACATATAATGCATGGCCAAAACCTCCGTTCTGCATACGTATGCGCGATACATAACCATCTGCAGCCGCACGTACAGGCAGGTTTTCCCTCCCTTCTGTTTTAATATCCAGCCCACTGTGAAAGTGATTTGGCCTGCACTCACCAAAATTGCCTGCCAGCATAATAGGTATATCCAGTGGGTTGCGAAAATAGTCCTGCGGATACTTTTGTGCACTTGCTATACCCACGATGCATAATACTACTAAAGATGATAATATAAAGAGCCGCATAATATTACGGAATGATTTATTACAGCACTAAGATAAGTACAAACAGCCCGCCTTTCAGAATAAAACTTAGATTTGCAGGGCAAACATAAAAACGTACATACTGGCTACATGTTTGATAAGCTAAAAAATAAGTGGAATGTAAGCGGGATAAGGTTTATCCTGATACTTTGCACATTTGCTGTAGGTGGCAGCCTTTGTGGTTACCTGGGCAGGCAGGTAATGAATTTCCTTTCTCTTGAAAAGAGTGTGGTATGGTGGGTATTATATATCATCATCGTCACGATATTATGGCCGGTATGCGTACTTGTTGTAAGTATTTTTACGGGGCAATTTATATTCTTCAGGAATTACCTAGCGCGTATGGCAACACGAATGAAGTTGAAAAAATGAGCTTAGGCGTGTAAAATTGTCCTCAATACCGGCAATGACCTTATTTCACCCATATGTTGTGTATGCATATGCATGAATGCTACAAGCCAGTCCAGCAGGCGAAAGCGGGTGGCACCGTTCATCTCTATATTCGCCGCTTCTTCTACAGATTCCATTTTTAACAACCTGTCCAGCATTTTAGCATCATCCATTGTTATGTTCTTACTTTCAGGAGGCATATTATGGCTAAAACCACCTTCCTGCAGGCTAAGATGGGGCGTATCTTCAGAATAAGAACCCGTAATATTATAGCCCAGCATATTAGAGCAATGCACTAAAAAGTAAATAGGATAATTACCCGCAGCCTGCGCTTTGTCTAAAGCGCGAAAATATTCAAAACAGCTATCAAGCAAGTCGGGCATGGGCGCCTGTTCCGGCAATAGCCTCAGCAACAGTTCAACAGAAAAAAGGGCGACGCTGTTTTTCACCACATGCTCCTGCAATGATGTATAAATATAAGCAGGGTGATATTCTTTAATGCGTTGCAGGTTGGCCCCTGGTTTTTGATATACTACCAGGTCCAGCAGGGTTGCAGGTTGTAACAGGCCAGCACGATTTTGCTTGTTTTTGCCGGTTGTGCGCACACCTTGTATCATATAAGCCTGCACACCGTATACTTCTGTAAATATTGTGCATATCAAACTGGTCTCTCCGTATTTGACAGACCGCAAAATGATGCCCCTGGTTGTTTGCAGCATAAGTTATTCCATAAACACCATTTTCCCTTTCACGGTTTGGGAGCCATCCTTGTTTGTGCCGAAGATGAGGTACACGCCGGATTGGGGCCTGCGACCAGTATAGTCCATGCCATTCCATACGGCCTGCCCACCCAAAGCAGTAGTGCGGAATACAAGCTGGCCTGAAACATCTGTAATGCGCACATCCGCATTTTCTACAAAACCTTTTATAGCGATGCTACCTGAATACCCTGATGGTACAGGATTAGGAAAAGTAACCAGTTCGCTGTTTTCTTCACCACCATCTACGGCACTGCCACGGTACCGCATTAGTCCTCTTTCGGTGCCTATATATACATCGCCCGTTGAGGGGTCTATTGTAATTTTCTGTATGATGTTGGATGGCAAAGGGCTGTTGTCTATTGTAAAACGTTCAACCACTTCATCGCCGTTAGGTGATACAAGCCATATACCATTGTTAGTGCCTATCCATTTGCGGTTGGCACCATCTACCGCTATTGTGCGTACAAGTTCGTTCTGAAAAAGGTAGCCGGCAAAATCGTCAAACTGCACTACGCGTTTTTCAGCCTCACACTGCCTCTGTATCACCTGCGACGGGCAGTTAACAATGCCGATACCATTGCCTGTGCCAATCCATATACTACCTGTTTTGTCGTTCGCAATACAATATGCTTCGTTGTCGGGCAATCCGCCTGAGCCCTCACCTGCCTGTAATTGTATATATCTATCATCAAGCGGTGTTTCAGGTGTGTGGTTATCATCATATACAACTACGCCACCACCACTGGGGGCGCAAAACCATTTCTGGTTATAATCATCAACAATGATATTAGCCGCCGCATGAGATATACTCCTGTTGGCATTAATACTGAACTTATGCCATACCCCATCTTTAGTACGCGCTACCAGTTCGTTAGGTGTGCCTCCAAAAACTGTCAGCCAAAGCACGCCATCATTATCAAAAGCCATGCCGCTGACGCGGTACAGGTTTTCGCCCGTGCTGGATGGGTCTATAAACGAATTCTGCTTGTAATATTCGTAGCTGCCGTCCGGCTTTAAAATAAACAGCCCGCTCTGTGCTGAACCTGCATAAATTTCTCCCCCGGGGCCTTTAATAATATGTGTAAAATCAACAATACTATCACCAAAAGGCTGATAGTCGTACAACCTGTAATTCTTCCATTTATCATTGCTGTAAACTGAAAATCCGCTACTGTTACCAAGCGGTACGTAGCGGTCGCTATAACCGCCATGGGCTACCAGCAGGTCTTTGTCATACAGGCTTATATCAAAACAACCTACATCGCCGGGGCCATCGGGCGGTATAGTGGCATAAGGATCTCCTTTACGGGTTCTCTGTTTCAGGCCCGTGTAGATACTGGCTATGAATTTCGTGCTGTCGGGGTTGGCAATGTCTATCAGTTCATCAGCCTCACCAAATGTATTAATAGAATCTATGAATTCGTACTCATTACTAAGCCTCCTGGCAATTCCCTTAAAACTGTTCTCATCGTAATGCATCACCCATATGCTATTTACACCGGGTACAATATTCCTGATGGCACTGTCCGGGTTGTTGTAAACCGAACGCAATGTATCGCTATCCAGTAAAAACACATGATCCTGCTGGGAAAGAAATATTTTATCGCCGGAGGTGATGACTGTCTGAAAATTGCCGGTACTGTTTATAGCCTCCCATTCCTGGAATGCTTGTATGCCGGGGTTTGATTTAGCAATCCGGTACACACCCGCAGTAGTTGCAGCATATAGCATGCCATTGTGAGATGTTACGGCTTTTATAGGGATGTCTGTACTATTACGGGTGAAACTGTAGGTTTCTTTTACCTCATTACGGCTGAGGTTCAGCACCACGATACCTATGTCTGTGCTTACATACGCCAGGCCATCTTCTGTATATATATGGTTAATGGCCTTTGTACCCGATACACTTTTTTGTTTCAGATGTGGTATGTTGTAAAAGCTGCCATCTTTAAATATGTCGATGTTGCTATTCTGATACCCCAGCACCACAGACCCTGTAGACGCATCGTAGGCAATTTTGGACATCCCGACATCTGACATGCCATTTACTTTGCTGTATTTTTCGGTATATCCTTCTGCTATGGTTGTGCTGTAAAAACTGTGTAGTGTAGCAACATATATTACGCTGCCTTCATTAGCTATACTCACGCAGGTATTGTATGGCATGTGCGATTGCCATTGTCCTATAGGTACTGTTTGCGCTTTGGCCGCTACTGCCGTAAGCAGCACAGCCGTCACTATAAAAATCCACGTGCTATTCTTCATTGTTACCATGTATACAGCAAAAATACTTAATTAAAAAACGGGCTACCCGTCCTGATATTGTCCATGTAATTTATTAAATATTATCCAACAGGTGCTCAATTGCCCTGGGATAATAGAAATGCTCTAAGCGGTGTATCTTTTGTGCCAGATTTGCTGCGTTATCTTCATTATCAGTTTTGCAGTAGGCCTGTAGTATTCTTGCGCCCCTGTCGTATACTTCGTCAACATAATGGATGGTTATACCACTTTCCTGCTCTCCTGCAGCTATTACAGCCTTATGCACATTATCACCATACATGCCTTTGCCGCCATATTTGGGTAGCAAAGCAGGGTGTATATTAATGATTTTTGAAGGGAATGCCTGAATAACAGCATCGGGCACTTTCCATAAAAAGCCTGCCAGTACAATAAGCGTTGGATTATGAGCCTTTAATGTTTCCAGGAATGCCTCACTGTAAATGCGCTCTTTATCAATCATCAATGTAGGAATGCCTTCTTTTTCGGCGCGTTGCAGCACGCCTGCCCCGGGTTTGTTACATACTATCAATGATACGTGCGCCTTACCATTAGCATTAAAATAGTTGATAATGGCCTGTGCGTTGGTACCGGAACCCGATGCGAAAATGACTAATGAATGCATAATTTATTATAGAAAAGGTGCGTAAAAATAGGAAAGCGACGGGCTATTTGCTATTATTTATGATATTTGTTGCCCTATGGAGCGTGGTACAGACAAAGAAAAAGTAAGGATAGATAAATACCTGTGGGCTATAAGGATATTTAAAACCCGCAGCCTGGCTACTAAAGCCTGCGATGAAGGAAAGGTAAAAATAGAGGGCATGACTGTGAAACCATCAAGAAACGTGGCCATAGGCGACCGGTATGACATACGTACAGACGGGCGTAAATGGACCATAGAGGTTACAGGCATCATAAATAAGCGGGTAAAATATGAAGAGGCGGTAAAGCATTACACAGACCGCACTTCTGAAGAAGATAAGCAGCATAATATAAGGCTGGGCAACAGTTTCTATACAGGCAAGCGCTTAAGTAACACAGGCCGCCCCACTAAAAAACAGCGGCGCGGCCTGGATGATATCTTTAATGATGAACTTCCTGTAGATTAATATATCAGGTTAATGTCTTTATCTGTAGGCGGTGCCTCTACGCGCACCCAGTTTTGCCCCAGGTTATCGCTGCGGTAAACACCATCATTGGTAGCAGCGTAAACATATTCACCAGACTTTTCGTTTTTAAACTTATTGCTCTTGGCAGCCAGGCCATATATTTTTATTCCGGCTTTCAGGCCAATGCTTGACTGTTCCCATTTACCCTGTCCTGAAAAACGCCATATGCCATTAGCTGTGGTACCTATTATCAATACTTTGTCAAAAGCAGATATAGCGCAGCTTATGTCTGGCGTAAGCCCCTCACTGGGCAATTTAGCAAAATTATGACCCTGGTCTGTACTACGCCAAACACCTATGTCCGTCGTATTTTCCGTCATTACAGCATATATATCATTTTTCTGGCTGATGACAAACATCCTGCCCGACCCTCCGCCTGGTAATCCTGCTCCTGCCTGGCTCAGCCACGGGCTTTTCAAATCATTCTTTACCCATACCCTGCGGGTTACATCATCAAAAGCAATCAACCTTTTGTCATCCAATTGTGTTAATGACGTAGTGCCAACACCAGCAAATGAAGTATCTGAAACATGGAAGAACGATGTTCTTGTTTGTGCATTGCTATCGCTGTATGCCAGGCCCTCAGAACTAGCTACATACAGCCTGTCTTTTGCTTTTGCGCCCGTATCATTATAACCCGACAGGTTTAATACAAAGCTCGGGCCAAATGAAGATGGATTCACTTTATCAAATATAGGATTGAAGTTTCTATTGATGCCTTCACCACCATCATCAACAAATAATGCAAACGGGTTAGGCCTTAACAGGATATAATTGCCGGTACTTGCCAGTCCCATCATAGGTACACCCTGAGCGTTTGGTATTACATCAAACCTTTGCCCGTCGTAGGTACTGTAAATAGTACCATGTATATCTGCAAACATTAAGGAGTATGGCTTGGTGATGACGTTCAGGTTATCCAGATTCTCAGTTCTGGATACGCAGGCTGATAGCGAAAGTGCTGCCAGTGCAACACCACCAATAGTGTATGCTATATTGAAACGACGCATCGAAATACTAATTTTCATCAAGTTTATGAAAAAATGTTAACAATTCAAAGGGTTTGTTAAATGTTTAGTTTGCAGGAAACAACATTTCACCTTGTTTATTAACGCAAAATTAAAGGCGCAATGCGCCTTTAATTAAAATGGTAGATCGTCAACACTTTCAGGCGACGGATTGTAATTGTCCGGCGCGGAGGTATTGCCTGGGGCTCCCATATTTGTATAAGCAGGTGATGCCGGTTGTGCGCCTTGTGCCGGCTGGGCAGCACTTTCTACCCTCCATGCATCCAGGTTGGTAATGTAGTTTACATTACCATCGCGTTCCCACTTATTGCCTTTTATATTAAAGCTCACCTTTACAGTATCGCCCATTTTAAAATTGTCTATTATCTCGCATTTGTTTTGTACCAACTGCATTTTAGCGTAGTTGGTATAAACATTCCCGTTTATTTCCTCAGCAATTTCTAATACAAACTCACGTTTTTTAAAGCGCTCGCTTACTTGTTGTGTAGGATTAACCTGGATTAATTTTCCTGTGATTTCGAAACTCATATATATATCGCTATTTTTTATACTGATTTTTCCACTAAAGGGCTATAAAATTACAAAATATTCATTGGGATGTAAAAATAAAAAAAGTGCCCTATGGGCACTTTTCAGATTTTAACCGGGAGGATGAAGGGTCTCGAACCCTCGACCTTCGGAACCACAAACCGACGCTCTAACCAACTGAGCTACAACCTCCATTTCCCTAAACGGGAGGCAAAGGTAAGTAAATTGATATTTATAGCATAATGTTTGCCTTATATTCTGTAAAGATTTTACCGCAATTAATATATAGGGAATATGCAAAAAGCGTATTTCTGATTATTAAATAGCCTATTACCCGACTTTTAACAAATAAAACGTATTGCGGATACTATATTTGCGCTTCAATTAAAATATATGACTTTACGTTATGCCGCAATGGCATTAATAAGTTTGGTACTGAGTACACAAATTGCACTTGCCCAGGATGTTGTAAAAGACGACACTAAAGACACTAAAACCCAGGTAACCAAGCCCTCCCGGGATTTCCTGATGCTCCAGTTGATGTACAATGGCTGGAACAACGCACCGGACAGTATTAAAACAAAAGGCATCAACAGGGGATTTAATGCATATATATGTTATGATTTCCCTTTCAAAAAATCACATTTCAGCTTTGCTGCAGGCCTGGGAATAGGGGTAGATAATATATATCTGGATAACCAGGAGGTTGTATTGAATGATAATGACAGCAATGCACAGGCAAGGTTTATTCCTGAATCTTTAAAATATAAAAGATACAAAGTAACGACTACCTACCTTGAAGCTCCTTTCGAACTGCGCTTTTTTGGCAATAAAGTAAACCGCAACAAAGGCTTTAAAGCTGCTGTGGGCCTGCGTGTAGGAACCCTGATAGGTGCGCATACCAAGGGCAAAGAAGAAGACACTAAAATTATATATAAGGTAAATAGTAAAAAATACCTGGAGACGTGGCGCTTTGCCGGTACCGTTAGGATAGGTTATGGCAACTTCACCCTTATGGGCACTTACAACCTTACCAACCTGTATAAAGAAAACCTTGGTCCGGCTATAACCCCTTATTCAATAGGGTTATGCATCACAGGTTTGTAAGCCTTTAAAAAAATATACTAAAAACAAAAGCGGGCTTTGGTCCGCTTTTTTAGCGCCAGGGGCTTTTTCATAATATTACGTGAAAGGATGAGGGCTAACATTGAGCACCCGTATATATAGCATATAAATGCCTAACTTTGCGCTCCATTTTAGTATATGTCCGTTTCTACACAGGTTATAGAAGAAGTTGTGATAAAGTTCGCCGGCGATAGCGGCGATGGTATGCAGTTAACCGGCACACAGTTTACCAATAATACAGCGTTAGCGGGAAGTGATTTATCTACTTTCCCTGACTTCCCGGCAGAGATACGTGCCCCGCAGGGTACATTACCCGGTGTCAGCGGTTTCCAATTGCGTTTTTCCAGCAATGAGATATTTACTCCCGGCGATAGTTGTGATGTATTGGTAGTAATGAACGCAGCCGCACTGAAAGTGAACCTGCCTACATTAAAAAAGGGTGGTATTATCATAGCTAATATAGACGGGTTTGATAGTAAAAACCTGAGACTGGCCAACTATCCGGATGGAACCAACCCTATGGATGATGAAACGTTGCCGCAAAATTATCAGCTATACAAAATAGACATAGCCAAGCTGACGCGTGAGGCGCTGAAAGAAATACAACTGGGCGTAAAAGAAAAAGACCGTGCAAAAAACATGTTTGTACTGGGATTTTTATACTGGTTATACAATAGGGATATGAACAATACCATCACATTCCTGAAAGACAAGTTTGGTAAAAAAGAAGATATTTTACAAAGTAACCTGCTGGCATTGCAGGCCGGTTACAATTACGGAGATACAATAGAAGCTTTTACTACCAGGTACAGGGTAGAACGAGCAAAACTTACGCCAGGCACGTACCGTGGCATAACAGGCAATACAGCGCTGGCATATGGCATCATAGCCGCGGGACAAAAGTCAGGCTTGCCAATATTTTTAGGCACTTATCCCATTACTCCCGCATCTGATATATTACATGAACTGGCCAGATATAAAAACTTCGGCATACGCACTTTCCAGGCAGAAGATGAAATTGCCGGTGTTACTGCGGCAATAGGAGCATCGTATGGCGGCAGCCTGGGTGTTACTACCTCATCGGGCCCCGGTATAGCGCTAAAGACTGAAGCTATGGGCCTTGCAGTAATGCTGGAGATACCACTACTTATTGTGAATATTCAGCGTGGAGGCCCATCTACAGGATTGCCGACAAAGACAGAACAGAGTGATCTGTTACAGGCGTACTACGGCAGGAATGGTGAATGCCCTATGCCAATTGTATCTGCCTCTACCCCGGCAGACTGTTTTGATGCGGTATATGAAGCCGTGCGTATAGCCGTGCAGCATATGACACCTGTAATATTACTGAGCGACGGTTATATAGCCAACGGCGCAGAACCGTGGAAGTTTCCGCAAAGCGCAGACCTGCAACCAATCGAAGTGAAATTTAAAACAGGCCTCGCAGAAGGAGAAGATACTTTCATGCCTTACAAGCGCGATGAAAAACTGGTACGCCCATGGGCTATACCCGGTACTGCAGGGCTGGAGCACCGCATAGGTGGACTGGAAAAAGAAGATGTTACGGGCAATGTATCTTACGACGCGGAAAACCACCAGCGTATGGTACACATACGCCAGGAAAAAGTGGACCGTATAGCAGATTATATACCACTGCAACAATTAGATAGCGGCTCCGAAACCGGCGATTTACTGGTGTTAGGCTGGGGTTCTACATATGGTGTTATAAAAAGCGCCGTAAAGGAGTTGCAGGCTCAGGGTAAATCTATAGCTCATGCACATATCAGGCACATGCGCCCGTTCCCAAAAAACCTGGGCGAGATTATTGCAAACTATAAACAAGTGCTGATACCCGAAATCAATAACGGTCAACTCATAAAAATCATTCGTGACATATACCTTGTAGATGCAAAAGGCTACAACAAGATAAAAGGCACACCAATAACACGCGCTGAATTAATAAGCGCAATAGAAGAGTTGCTGGCTTAACACGTTAGTGGTTTGCTATAACTGAATCAGGCAACCTGCCGGTAATACGGTACCTGTATATGTCATAGTATTCATCTGTTTTAATACAGGTATATGTACCTTCAATAATGGATTTATTGCCAGGCATATATGCCATGACTTCGTCACCTGCTTTTAGTTTGAAGACACTTTCAAAACGCATATTACTGTCAATATGATCATACCAGATCATTTCCTGTTCCAGCTCGCTGTACAGTAATACAAGGTTCTCAACAGGTTTCTTTTTTTGATTGATAAGTTGCAGGTAGTGGCTTACAGAAAAGGTCTTATCATTCATATTTACCTGTGGCTTCATTACCCTGTCCAGTGTTTCGCTATAACTTAAATAGTATGATATGCCAAACCCAACTATAAGCAGCAACAATGTTTTTACAGCATTACTTCTTCCAGGCAGGCTTCCCGCCATTTCGAAACATTGAGCTATAAACAGCCCTGCAAGCATACATATTAAGGGGTACATAGGCATTGTATACCAGTCAAGTTTAGTACCTGCCATAGATATCACTACCAGGTATCCTATCAGGGATATTGATATAAAACTGCGGAACAGGTTCTCGTCTTTGTCTCCTGCTGCAAACATGCCTATTATTCCTGCCATTGCAAGGGGTATCCATACAAATCCCGTATCGAAGATGTACCAAATATAAAAATTCCATGGCTGATGATGGCGTTCTAATGTTTTCAAAAACCTGCCCCCCAGTTCATTATCAACAAGGCCCTGCAACGACCCCGGTGCTAATTGCTCGCGTAAAATATAGTAGCCCGGTATAGTGATGATGAATATTAAAAGTCCTGCGTAAAACGTTTTATCCTTTAGAACGGTGAGTACCTGCCTGTTGAATAAGGTAAAAAGAAATACACCAGGCATAAACATGAGCGCGGCCACGCTTTTGGTAAAACAAGCCAGTGTAAGCGCTATCATAGCTATTAATAAATGCCTGGAAGATTGCTTGCTGAGGTATAGAAAATAATAGCACAGGAATATGGTAGTGAACAGTGTGAGCAGGCTATCGTAGTCTCCTGTACGAACCCCGTGGATACGTACGTATGCTGCACACACCACTAATACAGCCGGCGCAAGAATACCCGCTAATGTTTTTTTTAATTTCGCAGCAAGAAACCAGTACATAAACAGGCAAGTAGCCAATGCTGATAACGCGGCAGGGAGTCTTACCGCCAGTTCATTAGTACCAAATATTTTTATAGACGCTGCAATCAGCCATATTTGCAGCGGTGGTTTTAAAGCTGTTATATCTTGCTGCCAGAAGAATGTTGTAACAAACCAGTTTTTATGTTGCAGCATTTCAAAAGCGGCCAACGCAAGCCTGGACTCGTCCCATCTTTGCAATGGTAGTTCTTCCAGGTGCGCAAACAATGGCAGGGTTGAAATGATTGTTACCAACAGGAAACCCGGCAGGTATTTAAGTTTCCTGTTTTTTTCAATCAACATCTTATATGCTGTCATGATAGCTTAACTTTATTTGCTAAAGATATAATGAATACTGTTTCTATTTTCTGGTTTCGGCGCGATTTACGTTTGCAGGACAATGCAGCATTATACCATGCTCTCCGTTCAGGTAAACCGGTAGTACCTGTATTTATTTTCGACACTAATATACTGGATGAACTTGAACACAAGGCAGATAAAAGAGTTGACTTTATACACAGGCAACTACGGCAAATACAAACAGTATTAGAGCGTATGGGTAGTTGCCTGCACGTATTGTATGGCACCCCTGTTTCATGTTATGAACAATTATGTGCCCATTACACTATTGGTTCAGTATATACCAACCATGACTATGAACCATACGCCGTAGAGCGCGACAAAAAGATACAGGATTTTCTGTTCGCAAAGGGAATAACGCTTTATACATTTAAAGACCAGGTGATTTTTGAAAAAGATGAAGTAATAAAAGACAATGGTGAACCATACACAGTGTTTACACCGTATAGCAAAAAATGGAAGGCTAAGCTGAATGATTTTTACACAAAGCCCTACCCTAGTGAAAAGTACTTTGATAACCTATACCGGCAGGCACCTGTAAACATACCTACACTCGATGATATTGGCTTCAGGGCCACAGACCTGGACGATACTGAGCCAAAGCTATCACAGGATATTGCTGCCAACTATCATAACACTCGTGACATACCGGCTATGCAAGGTACTACCAGGCTCAGCATTCATTTGCGGTTTGGTACCATCAGCATACGCAACCTGCTTGCAGAGGTGCAGACCATTAATGAGAAACTGCTGAACGAACTGATATGGCGGGATTTTTATCAGATGATACTCTGGCATTTCCCTTATACTGTAAACGGCTCCTTCAAAAAAGAATACGACATGATAGCATGGCGTAATAATGAAATAGAATTTGAGCAATGGTGTAAAGGCGAAACCGGCTATCCTATTGTAGATGCCGGAATGCGGGAGCTGAACACTACGGGCTACATGCACAACCGTGTGCGGATGGTAGTAGCCAGTTTCCTGACCAAACACCTGCTGATAGATTGGCGGTGGGGCGAGGCTTATTTTGCAAAAAAGTTGCTGGACTACGACCTGGCATCAAATATTGGGGGCTGGCAATGGGCTGCAGGCAGTGGCTGCGATGCAGCTCCCTATTTCAGGATATTCAATCCATACCTGCAAACTCAAAAGTTCGACCCACAACTAAAGTACATACGTAAGTGGGTGCCTGGATTTGAAGACTTCTCTTACCCCGGGCCGATAGTAGAGCATGACTATGCCCGCAAACGATGTCTTGAAGTATATAAAGATGCATTGAAAAAAGAATAGCTTTTAATACATCATCTTCATACAGAAAACACTGCCGCCGGATTTCATAAATTCTGAAGTATCTATTTCTACTATATTATAACCTTCCTGCTGCAAGGCATCTACAGTAACTGTACTTCCTTTTTGCAGTATAGCAGTTTTCACACCATTGGCTATAAAGGCATGTACGTTCAGTGAAAAATAATCTTCCGCTTCCTGTTCAGGAATGTAATATACTTTTTCAAAAAGGCTGTTAATCATAATCAGACCTGTTTCTGTAAAAGCCTCTTTACAAAGCATGACACTGTTTGCAGACAATGGTACAAAACATGTATCCAGGTGGTAAAATTTTGGATTGATTAACTCTAAAGCCACTACCGGGGTATGCAACATCTGCGCCAGTTCATCGTAAGCCTCCGCAGTGGTACGGTGTCCATATCCGCCATAGAGCAACCGTTTATTGGTATGAGGTATTACATCACCCATACCTTCAAACATTTCTGCCTGTTCAAAATGCAATGGGGTGAAGTCTTTTGAGGCAAAGAATTTTTCAAAATGCGGCACCTCGCGCTGGCGCGAAGCATGGCGCATGCGGCTCATTACAACTACTTGTTTACCATCTTCCATCTTCCACGGGAAAGTTTGGTTGGCACAAAACACCATATCCTCGCATCCCTCCGCCCCGGGTATTACTGATACTTCCTTAAGTGTGCCATTGGCCTGCAGCAAATCATAAGAAGATTTTAACTGCATCCACTGGCTGTTAACAAGCTCTTTGTCTGTATTGCCGATATTACCCTGCATATGCACATTCTTCACATCTACTATATCAAAATAATCGGGACTGCACATCAGCACACGGTCAGGTTCCTGCCTGCCATGAACATCTGCAATAGAAAATGGAACACTGTCTTTGTAAACTTTTGCTTGTATCATTATTGTACCTGTATAGTAATTGTATCGGAAAGATATGCTTGTTTATTCACCTGTAATACTGCCCAGCATTTTACCTGTGTTACTTTTTGTCCTGCTACGGGCATGACAGGTGATAACGGTGCACGCGCACGCCCTTTCCACTTCCATGTATAACCATTATCAGTTGGGGTTTTATAAAATATTTCGTCTATCGGAACACCGAAAACGATATTCTTCATTACAGATGTGGCCTTTATAGGTTTGCCGTTTTTTACCAGTCGCATAGGTATCCTGCTCAGATTGTTTTGCGCATACAATGTAAAGATTGCATTACGCTCGTTCTTCTTCACCACACCATCTTTGGCTACACATACCAGGTTAGCCACGGGATTCTTTTCTGCTGTGATGTACTGAGGTTCTGAATATTGCAGTTTCAGTTTACCGGTTACCTGTGCATCTGCACCCATATATATGGTGCAAAACAGCAAAAGGAACAACAGATTTGCAGGAAAGAATCTAATCATATGACAAAACTAAGCAGGAAACAGTAAAAGTTTTGTAAAAGATGTTAATGGAAATCATACAGATGTAAAAAAAATGTACTTTACATATTCACGTACAAAAATTTTATGTGTAGACAGTTATTATTAATAACGGCTTTTTTAGCCACTGCTTCTTTATCATTTGGACAGCATAGATGGCATATAAAACCAACTGCTGAAGAAATTACCTTCAGGCAACAGCATCCCAAACCAATTCCTCCTTCCAATCGCAAACCCACTGCTTCCACTTATACCATGCCTTCAGGGGCCCGTATCCCGGGAGAGTTCGAAGAATCCCAGGCAGTAGCCTTTAGCTGGGTCTATTCTTACGACGGACAAGTTAACCATCTTGATGTAGAAACTGAATATGCAGACCTATGGGGAGAGATGGCAGATGCTATTCAAAAAGAAGTACCCGTATGGATAAGAATAGAAAATGCAGCCGATAGTAATGCCATAAAGAGCTTTATGGCCGCAAAAGGAACACCGCTTGTCAGCTACAGGTTTTTCCTTACAGTAGGGGACGACTTCTGGATGCGTGACTACGGCCCTATAGGCTTCTATTATGGCAATAACGACGATATCGGGTTTCTTGACCTGAAGTATTACCCCGGCAGGGACCTTGACAACCTATTCCCCTCTTACCTGGCTAACCAGCTTGGCTACCTTGATGTGCAGACAAACCTGTATGCAGAAGGCGGCAACTTTATTTCAGATGGTTTTTACCGCTCCTTCCATAGCAATGTGGTAGAAGATGTAAATATGAATCCTACACAGTATCATACAGCACACCCGCCATGGACACTGCAACAGGTGAGAGATACTATAAAACATGCATGGGCCAGCACTGAAAATGTCAGCACACCGACATTGGTATGTGATGGTGGTACAGGACATAACGATATGTTTATGAAACTGATGGATGAGAACACCTTTGCCGTGATGGAATATCCATCTGTGATAACCGCAGCTGATAAAGCTATCATTGATGGAGTAATCAATACACTTTCTTCTATGAACTCTGTATATGGCAAACCATACCGGATTTTCAAGGTACCCATGCCTAAACAGGATGACAGAACCCACTCACTTAAAACATGCGGTGAGATATTCAACGACGCCAGGACATTTGTAAATGGTACGACAGTAAATGGCACTTATCTTATGCCCAGCTATAGCAATGCTACCAGTGGCGATAAAGCAGGCGACCAGGAAGCTATCGAGGTATTTAAAAGAATGTCACCCGGCTATAAAATCATCCCGCTTGATGCCCGTATATTGACAATATATGGTGGTGCTATACACTGCGTTAATATGCAGATACCGGCAGAAAACCCTATAACTATATGGCACCCTCCTGTACAAGACCTGCAACCTAAAAAGAACAGTTACCATATAGTAGTAAAGCCTACCAACAAAAGTGGCATTGCAACTACCAAATGTATATGGCGCGTCAGGGGTACACAAAACTGGAATACGATAGACCTTACAGACAGTGCAGGTTATAAAGTAGGCGATATTAAAGGCGGCTTTAAGCTGATGGGTGACAATGCAGTAATAGAATACTACGTATCTGCTACCAGCAACAATGGCAAAACCATCACCAAGCCTATTACTGCCAGCAATGGCGGCTACTACAGCTTCTACTTCACAAGGGCTGCATCTGTAAATGAAGAACTGGACCCCGCACGCAACTTTGCTATGAACCCGATACCTAACCCCACTACCGGCGCATTTGTTATACCTGTAAGCTTTGACAGGGAGATGGAAGTAAGCGCTTATGTAACGGATGTACTTGGCAAACGCATTACCACTATTGATTTTGGCAGGAGGAATAACGGTATGAGTAAGCTGGAGTTTGACCTTGGTGGCCAGGCGGCGGGCATGTACTTTATACAGGTAACTGCCAATGGCCAACTGCTTGATACGAAACGCATTATGAAACAATAAAAGAGGCTATAACAGATAGTATAATAAAAGAGCGGCCTCACAATATGTGAGGCCGCTCTTTTTTATTTGTTTAAGCTTCCGCTTCCATGTAAGAAGATACCGGCTCGCAGGTACATATCAGGTTCCTGTCTCCGTGTGTATTGTTAACACGGGCAACGCTGGGCCAGAATTTGTTGTGTTTCACCCACTCAAGCGGGAAAGCAGCTTCCTGCCTTGTGTAAGGATGGCTCCACTCATCGGCAGTTATAACAAACTGTGTATGCGGTGCATTCTTCAGCACGTTGTCTTTCTTATCAACAGTACCATTTTCTATAGCACGTATCTCAGCACGTATCTGCAGCATTGCTTCGCAGAAACGGTCCAGCTCAGCTTTATCCTCGCTTTCCGTAGGCTCTATCATAATAGTGCCCGGTACAGGGAAGCTCATAGTCGGCGCGTGGAAACCGTAGTCTATCAAACGTTTTGCAACGTCCTCAGCCTCAATCTCAGCAGATTTTTTGAAAGGACGCAGGTCAACTATAAACTCGTGCGCGCATGTACCACCGCTACCGGTGTACAGTATGTCAAATTCGTTTTGCAGGCGTGCCCGCATGTAGTTAGCATTCAGTATAGCGTAGATGCTGGAATCTTTAACACCTTTCGCACCCAGCAGGCGGATGTAAGCATAAGATATCAGCAGTATACTTGCAGACCCGTAAGGAGCAGCAGATACTGCATGTCCGCGTTCGCCATGGCTTGTTTGTACGTGACCGGGCAGGAATGGCGCCAGGTGCTTACGTACACATATAGGGCCCATGCCGGGGCCGCCGCCACCGTGTGGTATAGCAAATGTTTTGTGCAGGTTCAGGTGGCAAACGTCTGCGCCTATCAGGCCGGGGGCGGTTAAGCCCACCTGTGCGTTCATGTTGGCACCGTCCATATATACCTGTCCACCATACTGGTGAACGATATCCGTTATTTCTTTAATTGTCTCTTCATAAACACCGTAGGTAGATGGGTAGGTTACCATGATACCCGCAAGATTGGCTGCATGTTGCTCAGCCCTCATTTTCAGGTCTTCCACATCTATATAGCCATTCTCCAGCGCCTTCACTACCACCACTTTGTAACCAACCATTACAGCAGATGCAGGGTTGGTACCATGCGCAGATATTGGTATCAGTATTACTTTACGGTGTGCTTCGCCACGGCTTTCGTGGTAGCCTTTTATAGCCAGCAGGCCGGCGTATTCACCCTGTGCGCCACTGTTAGGTTGCAGGCTGCAGGCGTCAAACTTGGTTATCTCGCAAAGGTATGCAGACAGGTCTTTCAGTATCCTTGCATAACCTTCTGCCTGGTCTTGCGGAACGAAGGGGTGCATTTTAGCCCAGTGCGACCAGCTAAGTGGTATCATCTGCGCGGCAGCGTTCAGCTTCATGGTACAAGAGCCTAATGATATCATGCTTGTATTCAATGCCAGGTCTTTGTTCTCCAGCATTTTCATATAGCGCATCATCAGGGTTTCGCTGTGGCATGTATTAAATACCGGGTGTGTCAGGTAGGCCGATGTACGTGTCAGCGCTGATGGAATGTTTGTCAATGCCAGATCGTGGTGCATGTCAAAAGACACTGCATTTTCGCTGTTCATAAACAAGTTCACAATATCAGCTATGTCAGTTATCGTTGTGGTTTCGTCAAGAGAGATGCCTACCAGGGTATTATCAGCAAAATACCTGAAATTGATATGAGCAGCCTCCGCCCTTGCACGGATAACATCTGCCTGCGGAACTTTTACAACTATAGTATCGAAATAAGAATCAGAATAGATACCGAAACCTACCGCTTTAATTTCTTCAGCCAGTGTATTAGCCAGTAAAGAAACGCGTTTAGCAATGTCTTTCAATCCATCCGGACCATGGTACACGGCATACATGGCAGCCATATTAGCCAGCAGTGCCTGCGCGGTACATATGTTGGATGTAGCACGCTCGCGTTTGATATGCTGCTCGCGTGTCTGCAATGCCATGCGTAGTGCACGGTTGCCTTGTGCGTCTATGCTCACACCAATGATACGGCCCGGCATGTGGCGTTTAAAGTCTTCTGACGCTGACATGAATGCAGCGTGAGGACCACCAAAACCTAATGCAACACCAAAACGCTGTGCGCAACCAAATGCTATATCAGCCCCGAGCTCTCCCGGAGAAGTAAGCAGTGTAAGCGCCAGCAGGTCTGTAGCCATAGCGACATAGCCACCTGCAGTATGTACTTTTTGTATAAAGCCCCTGTAATCAGCAATACTACCCTTATCATTAGGATATTGTACCAGCGCACCAAAGTAGCTTTCGTCTATGTTAGCAGTATTGAAATCCCCGAACACAACCTCTATGTTCAGAGGGGTAGCGCGTGTTAGTACCAGGTCTTTGGTCTGGGGGAAGGTTTCCTCATCAACGAAGAACTTGTTACGCTCCGGGTTGTCGTGGTCTTTGTTCAGCGAACTGAAGAATACGTTCATCGCTTCAGCAGCGGCGGTACCTTCATCCAGCAGCGATGCATTGGCCAGTGGCAGGCCCGTCAGGTCGCTTACCATGGTCTGGTAGTTCAGGAGGCTTTCCAGGCGGCCTTGAGAAATCTCGGCCTGGTAGGGAGTATAAGATGTGTACCAACCCGGATTTTCAAACAGGTTGCGCAATATCACATTTGGCGTATGGGTATCGTAATATCCCTGGCCTATGTAGTTTTTGTACAGTTTATTCTGAAGAGAAGTTTCTTTCAGTTGTTGCAGGAAATCGGCCTCGCTTGTCGATGCCGGTATATTCAGTTCGCCATCCATGCGTATAGCAGATGGTACGGTACGGCCTATCAGTTCGTCCACGCTGTCTATGCCTATCGTCTTGAGCATTTCCTTAGTTTCCTGCTCATTTGGCCCTATATGGCGCCCTATAAACTCCTGTTGTTGCTTTGAAAATAAATCCATGATTGCCTTGAAAAATTAAGAATATGCAAATGTAGCGGGATAGCCTGTATTTGCAAAGTTTGGATGGTGTTATTATAGGCAATGACAATGGGATTATAAACCTCTCCTACTCGCGCCGTAGGAGAGGGCTTTTTACTTTTGTGAGGTATTGACGCATCTTCATAACTTATTGATAATGAATATGTTTTTGTTTATGATGTTGTATTTTGTTGCGTTTGGAGCTTTTTTTGGATGATTTGTCAATTCAACTCGGGAAGTAAATTGTTGCATTTTGTTGCGTTTGGAGCAATTTGCCCGGAACAACGAAAGAAAATATTTCCAATGTTGAACGGACTTTATATCCGACTAAGACCACCTCTGTTAGAAAACATATTGATTGTATCTGGGATATTCAGGCATTAAGCTTTAAATTGCTATAACGGCGACGCCTCGCCGTTAATGACAAATGTACGTAAAATAGTCACATTTACCAATTATTCCACTTTAGTTCCGGGTACAACCTTTCAGTAAAAGAGCCCCTGTAACCAGTAGGGATAGGCAAGAATTTACTTTTTGAACTATTATATTTCAGTACATCCATTTCCCAAACAATCTCTTTATCCATATTTACCTCTAATACTTTACTATTGGCACCCATGCATATAAGAAAGTTACCGCCGGGCAGTTGTATAACACCTCCCTGCTTTGCCACTTTGTTATATTTAGCACCGTTAAAATTAAAGCTGTACTCCCAAAGCTTTTTAGGAGGTTTTTTGCCCCTCGGCATTGAAAGTAAAACTATTGATGAAGATTTATTGCTTTGTAATGCATTATTATTGAACAGCAGTATATTTCTTCCAGTTACGGAAACAGCGTGTTGGCCATTAAAAAAATCGTGCGGGTAGTATTTCGTTCCATTTTTATAATCATAGCCTATGGAATATATTGGCTTGTTGGTGGTCACATCTATCTTGGCTATAGAGCCCAGGTCACGATGAGACAGGTATAACTCCTTATTCGATTCATCATAATAAGCCGCATTCAGGTGTGAACCTTTAAAAGCTGTGTCATTCACATACCAGTTTTTCTCATCCACACACCACATGACCCTGCCACTTTTATTAATTTCCAGTACCAACGAATACACCCTGTTATCATCATCTATATTTTTGCATGTAGCCAGGCAGAGGTAGTTACCATTGAATAGTTTTTTAAACTCATGATGGAAATCCGCTTCCCCATATCCCGGTATAGTATCAGGCGTTTCCCATAATATTTTGCCTCGTATATCTGTCTCATAACCTGAGCCATCAGACAAAAAAATCAGGTTCCCTTCGTTGGTCATATCAAAACAGCGCACAGCTCCAAATTTACCCTTAGGGAAGGTCCAAACCGGTTTGCCTTGCCTGTCCAGTATCACACCCATATCCAGCATTATCAAAGCTGGAAAGTATTTTCCTTTTTGCGCAACGCATACTTTGTAATGATATAACGACGTGTCCGCAACATCTTGCCCGATGATGGATAACTGATAAACACCCGATGTAAAAATGGGCTTGCCATTCTTATCAGCACAGGTATACATCCAACTGTAAGTATTACCAAAAGAAAGACCGGAATCTACAAGTACCTGGCCGGAATGCACGCTTTTGCGTATAGTATCGGTTGTGCCATGCTTAAATAGTACCAGTTCGCACATCCTGCTATTTTCCGGCCATTGCAACTCAAATAATACATGCGTATAACTAACTGTATCTGCTGCACCGGGCGTAACAGATATTTTGCCATAGCAATAGCAAGGGAAGAGGATTAATATAGATAACAGCCATACCGGTTTCTTAGCAAACATAATATTGCTAAGATAACAATACCTGTTTGTTTATACACGTGGTGCAAGTGAAGAACTCTTAGTCGTGATGGCGCATATACTCATTTCGCTTAGCAAGAAGATTTTATTGGATTGCTTTTTATAGCAGGGTTAAAGAAACGTTTTATAAACAGAAAAATACCGTTAATTGACGGTGGTATTAATTTACGGTTAACATTAATTTAGTGTTACATACATCGCACCACAGAGAATTTCATACCAGGGTATAGTTAGGCAAACGGATTAAGGGCAACAGCAAGGATATAGGAGTAACGTACAACCTGTTCATCGTCTATCCAATTACATATAGTTAGTTCTTGATCGAATTATATTGTTAACATTCAATCCCTTTATTTATGAAAAAGTACGCAATTATTATTTTGTCGTTTTTTCTCTGCTTTACAGGCAGAGCACAGGTCCTGGAAGAATATATCGGTACCAGGGACCTGAGTGAAGTAGCCCTTGACGTTAAAGGCCTTAAGGATGGGGGTTCTGTTATGGTTGGTTATATCACACGGTTGAAGGATGGCAAGTACGACTACCGGCAATCTGACATGCTGATAACCCGGGTAGATGCATCAGGAAACGTTGTATGGTGTAAAAGAATGGGTATAGAAGGGCTTGCAGACAAGCTGGTAAGGGTAGTGGTGGCAAGAAACGGAGATTTCATCGCGATAGGGCATGCAGGGCTGGTACCTTATTTTGAAACCGGTACGGCGGTGGGCTATGCTGCTATAATACGTTTTGATGCAGCGACAGGCAACCCTATATGGCAACGGTATGTAAGGAGTACCACATCTCATAATGACCCTAAGGGAGACGTGTATGAAGATGTAGTTGAGCTGGATGACGAACAGATATGCGCAGTAGGTGTGCGTGATTTTCAGCCTGCATATGCAGATGGCATGATAACATTGTTCGACCCGGCAGGTAATGTAGTATGGCACAGGGTAGTAACAGGCGGTGGCAGCAGCGGGTTTTACGCCGTTACACAACATGATAACCGCATTTTTACGGGCGGGATATTCCAGGGATACAGTTATTATGACATGCACATAGCTGAGTTTGACGTGGCGGCCAACCCCATATGGTCTAACCGGTACGAATATTCGGTTTTCAATCCTTATTTAGGATATAACATTGATAATGACTGGGTGGCTGAAATGCATGTGGTGGAAAAGGAACTGAAAGTCTCAACCAACACTACCGATGCATGGACAAGTACCGTAAATATGGGTGGTATCCTATCGCTCGATATAAATGGGGGAGGAGTGTTCGGGCTACATATGTTCAATGATGTGCCGAGTCCGCATACCAACCTGGGCGCTGTGGAATATGTAAATAATAATGACGCTTATTATGTAATTAACCCTGCCAGTAACCTTATTGACCCTGTATATCCCAGCCCCTGGGGTAGTGTAGTGAATCTGTCAGATCCGGTTTTTACAAATATAGATCCAAATAGCCCCGGCCTGATGGGAACGAGACAGTTTTTAATGAATGGAGCACAATACATATCCGGCGAGGATATTTTTGCTGACAATATACACTATGCAGGGCTGGGTGTAGATGACCCGATGCAGATAGGACAGCATGATATTCTTTACCTGAAAACACAAATAAACCTACCCTCGCCTGATGAGACAAGGTGCCCGCTTATTGAGCCTAAAATGGAAATACAATCGCCGGAAGTACCTGCAGAAGATTATAGAATGGAAATGGAGGAAAAAATAGAACTGAGGGATATATACCTGAAACCAATAGATGTGGATGTGGCTGTAGTACCTGTTTGCCAGGAAGCTCCCTGCCATGTGGATGATATAAAATATTGCGGTAGCCTGGCCGCCCCTACTACTTATGATTTCTCTGGTGTAACTACACCTGCGGTAGCTAATGTTATATGGGATTTCGGCGATGGTAATACGCTGGCAACAACTTCTACCACTCCGGTTACACATACGTATGTTTCAGGAGGAACCTATACTGTCTGCCTGAACATACTCGACATCGCCGGGAAAGTATGCGATCGTAAATGCATTACTATTTGCGTACCCGATGCAGCGGCAAAGCCTGCGAACATCCAGCTGCAAAAAACTGGCGCGCAATTAATGAAGGTGGATGATATATACCCTAACCCAACTGATGGCACACTAAATATTCCCCTGAAGTATGACGCCGATGGCGAGGTTACAATAAGGGTGATGAGCGTGGAAGGGGTTATCGTTTACGATAGTAAAAAGTCTGTAACCCAAGGTAGGCAAATAATAAACCTGGACATTAAGAACCTGGTGCCCGGCAATTACCTGTGCGAAATAAATGATGGAAAACAAAAGGTGACCAAAGTAATAACAAAGAATTAGAACAGACCGCTTTTTCTGCCGGCAGAAACTGATGTTTCTGCCGGTTTTATTTATAAAGCAACCGCACTGAAAATGCCTGCTATAACTCAGGCCAGCGGGTTAATCAACGAATATATCTCTTCATCCCAATACCTGTCGTTATGAAAAACATAATCCCTGAAATATGCTTCTTTAATAAAGCCAAACTTCTGTACCAGGTTGCGGGAAGCCTCATTTTCAGGACGGATGATGGCTTCAATACTATGCAGTTTTAACTGTTGAAAACCATAATCCAGCACCGCTTTCAATGCTTCGGCAGTATAGCCTTTGCCACGATAGTTGTGGTGCTGCACATAACCTACTTCTGCACGGTGGCTCTCAGGCTTAAAGTTCGGGTAACCAATCATGCCCAGCATGGTATCATCACCTTTCACCGTAATTGCCCAGTTTATCTTCTCATTCCTGTCTATAAAGCCGATAATCATTTCCAGTAATGCATCCGCACCTTCCATTGTTTTGGTCAGTGGGCGGGGTATGTATTTCATGGTATCTGCATTGCTGCGAATTTCAAACAACATCTGAACGTCCTGCTCGGCAGGTTTGCGCAGTATCAGCCTTTCAGTTTCCAGTACCGGGAAAGGTTCAAAGTTTATGTTCAGCATAGGAATTACGCTTGTTTTTTAGGAGGTAAGTCAAAAGCTTTTGCCTCGTGCTCAAAATGGTTTTTATGTGAACCATCGCAAAAGGGTTTGTTTTGAGACATACCGCAACGGCATATAGAAACAACTTCCCTGCCCTGCAGGCCATATATATTCCCGTCTTTATCTACTATTTCAAAGTCGCCCTCTACTTTCAGGGAGCCGTTGTTGTTCACTGTAATTTTGGTGGTGGCCATTATTAATATGTTTTTAGGGCATGAAGATATGGAAAATACATGCCTGAACCTGAAAACACTCAATACTGATGTTGACATAAGAAAAGTTTATTTTAAATGAATAATTATTCATTACCTTTGCTCCTGCAATGCGTGAAAAAGACCCCAATAAGGTAGATGCCATATATAAGGCCACGCTGAAACTGGTATTGAGAGAAGGTTTCAGCGGGTTGAAGATGAGCGAGGTAGCCAAAGAAGCAAAAGTGGCTACCGGTACTTTATACCTGTATTTTGAGAACAAGGAAGACCTGATAAGCCAGCTATACCTGGAATTGAAACAACAGAGTACAGCAGGAATCTTAAAAGAGTATGACAGCAAAGCGCCCTTTATGGTGAACTTTGAGAAGATATGGAAAGCCGCTGTGGCCGTGCAATTGAAGTCGCCTGAGGCTGCTGCATTTCATGAGCAATATTACCGGTCGCCTTATGTAAAAGCCAGCGTAAAGCAGGAAATAGATAAGCTGTGGCTACCGGTGATGGAGCTGATAGAGCGAGGCAAAAAAGAAAGGCTACTGAAAGATGTGCCTACAGAACTGTTGCTGCTGCAAATAATTGGCCTGATGAATGAACTGGTACGCCAGCACCACGCAAATATGATAAAAGCAACGCAGGATCTAATAAACACTGCTTTTGAAATGACCTGGGACGGGATAAAGCGATAATTTTTTTGATTAAATACTGAATAAATATTCATTAACATGAGCAAAGTAGCATTGATAACAGGGGCGTCGTCAGGGATAGGAAAAGAACTGGCACACATACATGCGGCAACAGGCGGAGACCTGGTGATAGTGGCAAGGAGCGAAGACAAGCTACAGGAGCTAAAGAAAGAACTGGAAAGTAAATACAGCATAAAGGTGTATTGCATAACCAAAGACCTGGAAAAAACAGATAGCCCGCAGCAGGTGTATGATGAAGTGAAGCGGGTGGGGATAAAGGTTGATTACCTTATCAACAATGCAGGTTTTGGAGGCATCGGCAAGTTTTATGAAAGAGCATGGGAAAAAGACCTGGCAATGATTAACCTGAATATCATTGCGCTGACAGCACTCACCAGGTTGTTTCTGCCCGACTTTGTGCAACGCAACAGTGGTAAAATATTAAATATTTCTTCTACAGCCAGTCTTATACCCGGCCCCATGCAGGCTGTTTATTATGCCAGTAAAGCATACGTAACATCGTTCAGCAATGCTATTGCAGAAGAACTGTATGATACAGGCGTAACAGTAACAACGCTGCTACCGGGCGCTACAGAAACAGGATTTGGCAGAATATCAGGTATGGACAAAACATCATTATTCAAGCATACAGCCAGTGCTCGAATAGTAGCACAAGATGGATATGATGGTATGCTGAATGGCAAGCTGGACGTAATAACCGGCCTCAGTTTTATAAACAGGATATTGATAAAAGCTACTGCCTTATTACCCAAGAGCATTACGCTGAAACAAATACGGAGGATGCAGGAAGTAAAATGACAATTACACTTTGAAATAAGAAAACAAAAACATTGAAAAAAATACTGAAAATGACCGGCATAATAATTTTAAGCATCATAATACTGGTGGTACTTACTGCCATTATATTTACCAATACCAGCCCTGAGTTTGGCGGAAAGGTTAGCAAAGAGCAGCAACTCGAGTTTGAAAAAACAGGACATTATGAAGAAGGAAAGTTTGTAAACCTGATACCATCTGAAATGGAGATAGGCCTGAAGGATTTTCCGGGTTTAATCTACAAACAAATTAAAGGCGACCCTGCACGGCAACCTGCTATTAAATTCCCGGTAGAGAAAATAGACTCTTTGGAGATAGTGAACAAACCTGATAGCATCACACGCATAACATGGTTTGGGCACTCAGCCTTTCTAATTGAGATAGCAGGCAAAAAAATATTGCTGGACCCGATGTTTGGGCCCGTACCTGCACCACACCCGTGGCTGGGTAAAGGGCGCTACTCAAACGGATTGCCGATAGACATTGAGCAACTGCCCGAGATAGATGCCATCATCATGTCTCACGATCATTATGACCACCTGGATTATGGATCAATCATGAAACTGAAAGGCAAGACCAAACAGTTTTACATGCCCCTGGGCGTGGGGGCACACTTTAAAAAATGGGGTGTGCCTGCAGCCAGGGTACACGAGCTGGATTGGTGGGAAGATATAGAACTGGATAGCCTGAAGTTTACCTGTACACCAGCAAGGCATTTTTCGGGCAGGGGTATGTTTGACCGTGCTGCTACACTATGGGCGTCCTGGGTGATAGAAGCTGGTGGTAAGAACATATATTTCAGCGGCGACAGTGGTTACGGCCCGCATTTTAAAGAGATAGGTGATAAGTTTGGTTCTTTTGATTTTGCTATGATGGAGTGCGGACAGTATGGCGAAAAGTGGACAGCTATACATATGCTGCCTGAACAAACCATACAGGCAGCAAAGGACATCAACGCCAAAGCTATGATGCCCATACACTGGGGCGCCTTTACCCTGGCATTTCATAGCTGGACAGACCCGGTAGTACGTGCATCTAAAAAAGCCAGGGAATTGAACGTACCTTTTTACACACCAAAAATAGGCGAGCCTATCATATTAGAACAACCTATACCATCGTCAAAATGGTGGGAAGATGTGCAGTAGAATTACTAACATTGCACAATGCCGCAGGAATACATAGCATCTGAAACATTTGAGGGAATAGACTATACTGAAACACCTTTTTTAAATGGCGAGTATGATGGTTGTACCTTCAGCAATTGCAATTTTTCCCGGGTGGATATATCAGGCAGTCTTTTTATAGAATGCACTTTTATCAACTGTAACCTAAGCCTGGCAGGCATGGTAAAGACATCGTTCCGCGACGTGGCGTTTAAAGACTGTAAAATGCTGGGCCTGTTGTTTGGCGATTGTAATGAATTTGGCCTGTTGTTTAACTTTAATAATTGCCAGCTGAACAACTGTTCTTTCTACCAGGTGAAGATCAAAAAAACTGTGTTCAGAAACTCGCAACTACAAGAAGTAGATTTTACGAGCAGCGATATGACCGGTGCATTACTGGACAATTGTGACCTGGCCAATGCGACATTTGACAGGACTATATTAGAAAAAGCAGACTTTACAACTTCGTTCAACTACTCCATTAATCCGGAGACAAATTATATTAAAAAGGCAAAGTTCTCACTGGGGGGCTTGCCGGGCTTGTTGTATAAATATGATATAGACATAGTGCATTAGTATGGCGAACCTTCTGCAACAGTTCATACAAACAGCGGGGCAAAGGCCAGGACATACAGCACTGGTGCACAATAGCACGCACATAAGCTATGCCTACCTATTGCAACTGGTAGAACAAACCACAGCAACATATACCGGGAAGGAGATAAAAGAAGGCGATAGGGTACTCGTTATAGTACCGGTAAACCACAACTGGTATCGTATTGTGTTGGCATTACTTGCTATAGGTGCGCACCCTGTTGTTGCAGGAGCAGGTTTCGGTATAGATGAATTAAAACAGCACGGCGCTGATTGTGACTGTATAATAGCCGATAGTAAAACATTGTTGCTTTCGGGCTTTAATAGCGTTTTAAGACAAATTCCTATAAAGATAAAGACAGGCTATATAAATGAGGATGTAACACAAACTGAATTGCTGCCGCCTGCCTGCTTAGCATTAACAGTAGTGGAGAAGGACGGGATAAAATATCTCGATTATAATTCGCTAAGTGCATGCTGCCAATCGTTACTGCAAGAGTTAACAACAGGCAGCGAGATTTCTTTAGTCGTTCATCCGCTGCTGGCCCTGATACAGGTATGTATGGGTAAAACTACGGTACTACCCCCGGCAGGTTACAACATGCGTAACCGTGAACTGACAGGCATGCTGGTAGATGAAATAATTACCGCGAAGGCAGATGAGATAGTTTGCACCAAACAGGTGGCATTGAGCATCGCAGACCTTGCAGGTACTTATGATGATTTTAAAGAACAGCTAAAACATGTGCTGCTAACAGACAGTATTTCTGAAACAGAAATGGAAGAAATACGAAAAGCTTTCCCAAATGCGAAAATAGGCGCTTTTAATAAAGCGTTTTAATAAACTGGTCGGTCCAGGTGTCTATAGAAGAGCGGTTACGAACAAGGTCGGCCTTAAAAGAATGGAACTGTGCTGCAAGCTGCCGCTGGTTGTCCAGCTTTTCCTTTAGTACTTTCTTTCGACTGCCGCTTGCTGTGTCAATTTCAGATTGGGTTTTAGCAATAAATGCTTCCATCTCACCGGCTACGTCATTGAACAGGATGGGTGCCGAGCTGGTATTGCCCTCGTTAAGGTAAGATGTGAGTTGCCTTACCTTAGACCGGAACATCATCCTATCGTCGGGCTTTGTTATAGTGCTATCCTGTGCGGATGCCGTAAATGGTACAGCACACAGTAACAACAACATAATAACATACCTCATACAGAAGGATTTTACTAAATGTACGAAAACAAAGAACAGCAAGTTAGCTGGCAGGTATCTGCGCTTCCTCACCATACATCTGCGATTCGTATTTCAACGACGGTGAAGGTATTAAAGCACCCATGCCCAACTGCGGCCATTTTTCGTCAACGGATTTTATGGTCGCTTTATCCGCAACAATGATGTTTGGCCACGGCCGTTCAAAACCATCGAAAGCTTTGGTTTTTAACGTACCGTCCAGGCCAACTGTATTGCCTGCATCACTGTAAAAATGGTCGCGTTTAGGGTCCAGGTTGTTGCAGAACCGCCATAGCGTATCAGCTATATCGTTTACATGCACGGTATGTTCTACATACAGTATCATTTTTATGCCAACAAGTTCCGACATTGCTGTTATTGCTTTGTGTAACTCCTTCACATGACCGGTACGCTGTTTCTCCACGCTTATAAACAACACCGGTATTTGCATTTCATCAGCCAGTCTCGCATTGATGCCCTTTACTTCAGGAAACTGCTCTGATATTTTATCTGCAGAGAAAGCAGTTGATAATTTGAATGGTGTTAATGGTTCCGTTATCTCTTCTTCCCATTTCTTAGTACCATCTATACACATCTTGCCGCCGAAGCCCAGCTTGCTGCAACTATGGTCCAGCACGTCCATTGGCCCCTGGCTGAAGTATATGTCAGTAGCAGGGTTCAGGTTGTCGAACATATACTTTGCCAGCGTCTTGTAGTCGTTGATATTCACAGAACTGTCTGTAATAGCCAGAATCTTATTGAACATCATCTGCCCTGCACCCCACATCGCATTCATCACTTTTTGTCCCTGTCCGGCATATTCTTTGTGTATAGATGTTATCACCAGGTTGTGAAACACCCCTTCTACAGGCATATTCATATCTGCTATTTCAGGCACCATGGTCATTTTGATCGGCGCGAGGAATATACGCTCCGTTGCTTTACCCAGCCATGCATCTTCCTGTGGCGGTATGCCCACAATGGTGGCAGGATAAACGGGATTTTTTTTATGCGTAATGGCAGTAACATGAAAACGCGGGTAGAAGTCAGGCAAAGAATAATAGCCCGTGTGGTCGCCAAAGGGCCCTTCCCATATCAGTTCTTCATTAGGATCAACGTACCCTTCAATAATAAAATCAGCATCGGAGGGTACTTCTATATCGGGCTGTGTAATGCACTTCACCAGTTCCACGCGTTTCTTGCGCAGGAATCCAGCCAACATGTATTCATCTACATTTTCAGGCAATGGCGCCGTTGCAGAATAAGTATATATCGGGTCGCCACCGATGGCCACGGCTACCGGCATCATTTTATTCAGTTTCTTGTATTCATTAAAATGGCGGGCTGATACCTTGTGCTTGTGCCAGTGCATGCCCGTCATAGTAGGTGTAAATACCTGCATGCGGTACATGCCTATATTGCGTATCCCATTGGTAGGGTCTTTGGTATGTATAGATGGCAGCGTGATAAAACGCCCACCATCCTTTGGCCAGCATTTTAATATAGGCAACTTATCAAGGTTCGGTTCACTCATCACTACCTGCTGGCACTCGCCGCGGCCACTCACTACCTTAGGCATCCAGGATGAGAACTTGCCCAACTTAGGCAGCATAGCCAATTTTTCAAGCAAGCCGTTTTTAGGCCCTGTCATCATTTTAAACAAGTCTTCTATTTCCCCCGCTACTTCATCAAGATGGTTGACACCCAGTGCCATGCACATGCGCCGTTCACTGCCCATACTATTGATGAGCAATGGGAATTCGGTTCCGGTGTTTTCAAAAAGCAAAGCCTTGTTCTTATCCGGTGCTTTAGAAACACGGTCTGCTATCTCTGCTATTTCCAGCACAGGATCAACAAATGTCTTTATCCTCACCAGCTCGCCCTCGGCTTCCAGCTTATCTATAAACGCACTTAACGATTTGTATGCCATATCATTCAATAAGAAATGCAAAGGTAACGCAGCACGATGTAATAAGTCCAATAAGCATATAGGCGTTGAATATCATAATTTTGCCGCCATAGCAATGAAGGATACCCATACCACTCATATTATAAAAGTAGCAGGCATAATAACTTTATGTGCTGTGGCCGGGTGGTTGTACCTGTTCGTTGCAGAAACATTGTACGAAAACACCGCCAACAAACACTGGCAAAGCAGCAGGTATAAAGCAAGGGCCGCCAACCCGGGAAATATAAGGCTGGTTGATTCCTGTACACAACTATTGCAAACGGGAGACCTTGTGGTTCGGCGTGGTGACGATATGACCAGCTATATGCTGGCAAAACTTAATCCTGATGACAAAACATATTCTCACTGCGGCATAGTGGTAATGGAAGAAGGACAGCCCTTTGTTTATCACTGTATAGGTGGTGAGGATAACCCTGATGCCAAAATGAAGAGGGAAACGGCTGTACAATGGTTTTCGCCCGATAATAATCATGGTTTTGCAGCGTACCGGTATAATTTTAAAGACAGTGAAACCCAACGACTGACAAAACAGCTACACACCTATTATAAACAGCGGGTGATGTTTGATATGGATTTTGACCTGGACACTGATGACAGGCTATATTGCTCTGAAATGGTGTACAAGACAATTTGCGCTGCCACCCGCAACCAGGAATATTTTATTACTGATAATAGTTATGGCAGAAGGATCATAGCGATAGATAGGCTGTACCGGAAACCGGAAACCCGGCAGGTTTGTCAAGTTAGATTTAAGTGATAACTTTGTCTGCACCGAAAAATACAATATAAATGATATACAACAGGATAATGACATTGGTTGCCGCTATAATAGTCTTCGGCATGGCCAGCTGTACAGATAATACCCCTAAAGGCACGGCGGAAAAATTCCTGAATGCGTTTTATCATATGGATTATGAAACGGCAAGACAGGTATCTACTCCAAAGGCGATAGAACTGATTAACCTGATGGAGCAGTTTTCCCTGCAGCAACCAGACTCTGCAAGAAAAAACGCCAAGAAAATAAAAATTGAAATACTGGATGTGAAAGAAGATGGCAATACAGCTATTGTAACATATACAGAATCAAGCTCGCCCGGCGAACAAAAACTGAAACTGGAGAAGCAAAACGGTAAATGGCTGGTTAGCCGCTCAAAAGAAGACGATATAGAAGAAGATAGTGCCGCAGAGCCTGTAGTAGAGCAAGCCCCGCCAACGACACCGACAGATAGCACTGTACGCCAGTAATTGAAGAATTTAAGGTATTTAGAAAGGCTGCTTATAGCGGCCTTTTTTATTGTATAGTAGCGCCAAAGAAAAGATAAGCCAATATAATAGAACTGATGATGCCCACCAGATCTGCCAGCAGCATAAAGCCGATGGTATAGCGCGTGTTCTTTACTGCAACAGCCCCAAAATAAACCGCTATGACGTAAAATGTAGTGTCTGAGGAGCCTTGTAATATGCACGATAACCTGCCGGGAAAAGAATCCGGGCCAAATGTGTTCATTGTATCTACCATCATACCACGGGCACCACTTCCACTTAGTGGTTTTATTAATGCCGTTGGCAGGCCATCTACAAAATTAGTGTCAAATCCCGTAGCTACGAACAATGATTTCATGGCACTGATAACAATATCAAAAGTACCGCTGGTACGCAGTAAGCTAATAGCCACCAGCATCCCCACCAGGTAAGGAATGATTTTTATAGCCGTTTCAAAGCCTCCCTTAGCACCGGTTACAAATGCGTCAAAAACATCTATTTTTTTATACAAGGCCCCCAGGATAATTGCTATGAAAATAAACAGGATGATACCATTGCTGAGTATGCCTGAAAAACTTTGCAGGCCTTCAATACTCAGCATTTTAAGATATACTACGAGCGCAGCTATAACAGCCGAAATTCCACCCACCCATGCAAGTATTACAGGTTGCAAGAGGTTTATTTTTTGTTTTAGCGCTACCAGTGTCATGGCAGCCATAGTAGCTATAAACGTCGCTATCATGCATGGTATAAAAATATCTGTAGGGTTTGCAGCACCCATAGATGAGCGTACCGCGATGATGCTGACCGGTATTAGTGTAAGTCCCGAAGCATGCAGACAGAGAAACATAATCTGTGAATTGGAAGCTGTGTCCCTGTGCGGGTTTAATTCCTGCAGGCTTTCCATAGCCTTCAGGCCGAAGGGCGTGGCAGCGTTATCCAATCCCAGCAGGTTGGCAGAGAAATTCATCATCATATGCCCCATTGAAGGATGTCCCCTGGGTATTTCGGGGAAGAGCTTTGAAAAAAACGGCCCTATAATCCTTGACAGGACATTAATACCACCTGCACGTTCCGCAATACTCATTAGCCCCATAAACAAAGCCATAATACCTATAAGGCCAATACAAATGTTCACTGCAATTTTGCAGGTCTCTATAATGCCATCCTGATGTTTTACGAGCTTGTTTGTAATAGCATCATAAGAATATTTTTGTGCTGAAGGGTATATGCTTTGCAGAATAGCAACAGAATCGTTTGCAGCGCCTGTTATGATAACAGTAGCAGTATGAGCACTATCGGCCGGGACAAACCCATAACTCTTAATATGGGTTTCAAAATCTTCCCTTGTGGCATAGTCTGTATGCTCCGGCTGGCCTGCTATAGCATAATATACAGTAGTATATTCATCAGACGACTTGCCCGTAACCATCCTGCTGAAAATCTGGTCGTCGTTCCAAAACACCAGCTTAATGCCGGCAACCAGTATGGCGACGATAATAAATGCGGACCAGATTTTACTTAAAGCCATAGCTCACCCAAAATTAAGTTTTGAAGATAATAACTTAACCTGTAAAAGAATATTCCGCTACTATAAGGTATGTTAGGTAGTCTGTTTATTAATAAGTTTGGGCAATTCCGGTGCAGTGTAATTTTCCATTTTCCCGAGCAATTCTTCCAGCGTATCACTATACATTAATATACTCCTGGTACATTCGTCAAGAAAACCCTCCTGTACCATGGTCGAATTAAAAGCATTCAACGCATCATAATACCCGTTTATGTTCAGTATACCTATTGGTTTTTCGTGCATACCCAGCTGGCCCCAGGTCAGCATTTCAAACATCTCCTCCATAGTGCCCCAGCCGCCCGGCAATATCAGCACGCCCTGGCATAGTTCATACATTCTTAGCTTACGCTCATGCATAGTGTTTACCACTATCAGTTCTGTAAGCCCATCATGCACTATTTCCTTGGTTTGCAGAAAATGGGGTATTACACCTGTTACCTTGCCACCGCTATTCAGCACGCCGTCTGCAATAGCACCCATTATGCCAATACGTGCAGCACCATAAATAATGTGTATGCCTTTTTCTGCAAGCGCAATGCCGGCCTGGTAGGCTTGTTCACGGTAGGAATCATTATATCCATCACTTGAACCGCAAAAAACCGCAATATGCTTCATAACCGTAAATAGATTTTTGTTGAAACTTAATTAAAGATAAGGGGTAAATATTAAAAGGAGCTTTATAAATTGTTGATTGCGCAATGAAGCTAAAAAAAGTGGTAACATATTTTGCTACCACTTTAATATTGAATTATTGTAATTCTGTCTATAAAACTTCTACCTGGTTGCGCAGCAGATCCTCAAACTCATCGCGCTCACGTATCACAAAAGCTTTGCCGTCTTTTATCATTACTTCGGCAGGCTTCAACCTTGAGTTGAAGTTGCTGCTCATTTCAAAGCCATAGGCGCCCGCATTGTGAAATACCAGCAGGTCGTTCTCACGTACGTCATTCAGCACGCGGTCCCAGGCGAAGGTGTCAGTTTCGCAAATGTTACCTACTACCGTGTAGATGCGTTTTACGCCGGAGGGATTAGATATGTTGGTTATTTTATGATAAGAATCGTAAAACATAGGACGTATCAGGTGGTTGAAGCCTGAATTAACACCAACAAACACAGTGGCGGGCGTTTGTTTTATCACATTTGCTTTTACAATAAAACTCCCTGCTTCACTTACTAAATACTTTCCTGGCTCAAACCATATTTCCAATGGTTTCCCATATTCCGCTTCAAATTCTTTTACCGCGTCTGTAAGTTGTTTGCCCAGTGTTTCTACGTCGGTTTCTATTTCATCATCACGGTAAGGCACTTTAAAACCACTGCCAAGATCAAGGTATTCAAGATTATCAAAATGACGTGCCATTTCAAACATAACTTCCAGGCCACGCAGGAATATAGCTGCGTCTTTTATTTCGCTACCGGTATGCATGTGCAGCCCCTTTACATCCAGGTTGGTAGTTTTTACCACGCGCTCAATATGCCTCATCTGGTGTATGGATATACCGAACTTGCTATCTACATGTCCTGTAGATATTTTATAATTACCCCCTGCCTCAATATGCGGATTGATACGGATGCATATAGGATAGCTGTTGCCAAACTTATGCCCGAACAACTCAAGGATGGAGATATTGTCGATATTGATGTTGACACCCAGTTGTGTACCTTCAATTATCTCATTAAAATCTACACAGTTTGGCGTAAACAGGATGTTCTTTTTATCAAAGCCGGCTTTTAGCGCCAGCTTCACTTCATTGATGCTAACACAGTCTATACTGGAGCCCAGGCCTTTCAGGTACTTAAGTACATTGATGTTGGTAAGCGCCTTACATGCATAAAATATACGTGTAGGGTGCTCCTTAAAAGCATCCTGCAGTTTATTGTATTGCTGTGCAATTTTCTCAGCATGGTACACATAAGTAGGCGTGCCAAACTCGCGGGCCACCTCCATCAACTGTTCATTACTTACCGGTTCGTACATGATATTTTTTCTGATAAAGTGTGCAAAAATAGAAAAAGAGCAGGTCAATTAGTGCCAACCCGCTCTTTTTATCACTCTTTTTTAATTATTTCAGTGTTTCCCTTTTATTATTTCGTCCACAATAGCAGGGTCCAGCAGCGTGCTGGTGTCTCCCAGGTTTTGCATATCACCTTCCGCCACCTTTCGCAATATGCGGCGCATGATCTTTCCACTGCGTGTTTTAGGCAGGCCTGTTACAAACTGTATTTTATCTGGCCTGGCAATTGCGCCTATGATACGTGTCACCGTCAGCAGTATATCATTGCGCATATGCTCATCGTCAATATGGATATGGTTTGTTATTACATAAGCATATATACCGGTACCCTTCACATCGTGAGGATAGCCTACTACTGCACTCTCCACCACACCTTCGTGCATATTTATGGCATTTTCCACTTCGGCAGTACCTATCCTGTGGCCGCTAACATTCATCACATCATCAACACGGCCGGTTATACGGTAGTTGCCATCTTCATCGCGCAGGCAGCCATCACCAGTAAAGTAATAATTATGATACGTTGCAAAATATGCCTGCCTGCAGCGTTCGTGATCGCCCCATGTAGTGCGTATCATAGATGGCCACGGGAATTTTATGCAGAGATTGCCGCTTACATTATTGCCCTCAATCTCTTTTCCGCTTTCATCCAGCAAAACGGGTTGTACACCGGGCAGGGGAAGTGTAGCATAAGCCGGCTTAGCCGGTGTTACACCCGCCAGGTTCGATATCATAATCCCACCTGTTTCTGTTTGCCACCATGTATCTACTATCGGGCAACGTTTTTTGCCAATGTTTTCGTCAAACCAATGCCATGCCTCTTCGTTTATTGGTTCGCCTACACTGCCCAGAACCTTAAGGCTGCTTAAATCATGCCCGCGTACATATTGCAGGCCGTGCGCCATCAGGCTGCGTATGGCTGTGGGTGCAGTGTACAATATGCTCACCTTGTGCTTGTCAACAATATCCCAGAAACGTCCCGCATCCGGCCATGTGGGTATGCCTTCAAACATCAATACTGTTGCCCCTGCTGCCAGCGGGCCGTACACTATATAACTGTGCCCCGTTATCCAGCCTATATCTGCCGTACAGAAGTAAACATCACCGGGTTGATATTGAAATACATTTACAAAAGAGTAAGTAGTGTACACCATATAGCCGGCACAACTATGCACTACCCCCTTGGGTTTGCCTGTAGAGCCTGAGGTGTATAAAATAAACAACGGATCTTCAGCGTCCATTTCTGTCGCGGGAAAATCATCGTTTTCAACCTTATTCATTTCATCATGCCACCATATATCTCTACCGTGCAGCATACTTACGGCACACTGCGTACGCTCAAATACAATTACCTTTTTTACGCCTTTAATATGTTCTATTGCATCATCAACCACTGATTTTAATGGTATCTCTTTTGCTCCACGATATCCACCGTCGCAAGTAATAATAAACTTTGCACCCGCATCTGCCACACGGTCTGCAATGCTCCGTGCACTAAACCCACCAAAGATGACGGAATGTATAGCGCCAATGCGGGCGCAGGCCAGTACCGCAATAGTAAGTTCCGGTATCATGCCCATGTATATACATACACGGTCGCCTTTTTCTATACCGTTATTTTTCAGCACCTGTGCAAAGCGGCAAACGGCGGTATGCAGTTCCTTGTATGTATATGTTTTTGCTTTTTCATCAGGATTGTTTGGCTCCCATATTATTGCACTGGTATTACCATTCTTTTCAAGGTGCCTGTCCAGGCAATTCTGCGTAATGTTTAACCGTGCATTAATAAACCATTTTATATCAGCACTTTTAAAATCCCAATCTAATACTTTATCCCATTTCCTGGTCCATACAAAGTTATCTGCAATGCCAGACCAGAATAATTCAGGATTATCAACACTTTCAGCATACTGTTTCCCGTATTCATCTTTTGTTTGCAGCTGGTATGGATACCCCATTTATAAAGTTTTAATTAACGTACGATTAAATTAGGAATTTATATTCGCTATGCCTACTGTTTAATTGAACTTATATATGTAAATTACATGTCTGCAATGCCGGCATTTTACAAAAAATTAAATTTTTATTGTTAGCATAGCACAGCGTACGATAATCGATAATCAATAACCTGATGAATCTATTTAAAAAGGTTTGTAGTGTTGCCGCTTTGCTCATGTGCAGCATTTGCTCTTTTGCGCAACCTAACTCCGAATTTACATATTCTACTGTAGAAGGGTGCTCACCATTAACTGTAAGTTTTACAAGTGCAGAACAAGGCAGTGGTTATACACATACCTGGGATTTTGGGAATGGTATAGTTACCAACGCACCCGCTAACCCACAGCGTGTTTATAACGCACCCGGAAGCTATACGGTGAAACACACAATAAGCGGTACAGGCTCTAATACCACTACCAAAGTCAATCTTGTTGTAGTACACCCTACCCCGAATGTTGATTTTTCCGGCACTCCTTTAACAGGCTGCCCGCCCTTAACTGTAAATTTTACTAACCGGACTACTTCAACAGTGCCAGGGGGACTTAGCTACAGGTGGGTGCTGGGCAACGGTGCTACACCCGCCACCAGCACATCGCAACATCCATCTGCCGTTTATTCGACACCGGGTACCCATAATGTTACGCTTGAAGTTATAAATAGCAAAGGTTGTAAATCCAGCAAAACCATCGCCAGCCATGTAACTGTCAATAATATTCCACAATTTGACTTCAATGCCAGCCAAACTGAGTTTTGTACAGGCGGGGGTAGCGCTACATATGCTGTTTCTGCTATAACCGGCGCAGCAGGACCTTATTCTTATTCGTGGAATCTTGGTAACGGCACAAGTGCTGTAGCAGCACCTACCCAGGCCTATTCCGGCACCGGGCCTGTGCAATACACCGTAAGCCTGACTATAACAGCGGCGAACGGTTGTTCAAACACCGTTACAAAAACCAATTACATTAAAATACACAATCCCAAACCGGCATTCACCGCACCTGCGTCGGCATGTGTCAACACACCCGTAAACTTCACCAATAGCAGTACGGGCAATACAAATGTAAGCTGGAATTTTGGCGATGGGCTTGGGGTATCGGGAGCTGTTAACCCCACCTATACATATACTTTTGCCGGAACTTTTACGGTAATACTTACAGCGAGCCAGGGGGCATGCCATGCCACAACCAGCAAGACTATAACTATACATCCCTTACCAAATCCTATTATTAATCAATCCCCAAAAAATCCATGTCCTGCACCGCAGACTATCACCTTCTCAACCACACCAGCCATGTCCTCATACTCATGGACATTTCAAAATACTACAGGAACGCAAACAAGCAATGGCTCTGCACCCTCGCAAACATATACTCAAAACGGCCTGTTTCCTTTTGAGGTAAAAATAACCGATGGAAACGGATGTGTCAATACAAAAAAAGATGCCGTAAATCTTATCCCGTTGTACATAGACAGCAAGGTTAACGGGCATCCAACAGACTCCGGCTGCGTGCCATTTACTGCACTTTTCCGTACTGCTTTATGGGAGGACGTTGGTTACACCAAAGCTTATCCTAATTCAATCAAAAACATTCTATGGAAATTTGGCGATGGCGGTACTTCAACAGCATTGTACCCATCGCATATATACACAGATAGTGGCGTATTTACAGTAACGGTAGATGTGGAAACAGCGAATGGTTGCAAAATAAGCGACACTATAATAGTAAAAGCCGGCTACAAACCGATTATATATGATTTCAAAGGATTACCCCGTTCAATATGCCCGAAGAAAATAGTTGATTTTGTAGCAAGTGTAAAGGGGTACAGCCCCCTGGTTTTCGAGTGGAACTGGGGAGACGGTAAAGATGTATTTGCAGATGACAGTACTGCAAGCCACAAGTATGGCTGTGCAGATACAATGGATGTAATATTAAAACTGTATCACCGGGGTTGTAAAGCAGAACTGGAGAAGAAAAAATATATTGAAATATATCCGCCATGCGCACAATTTGATTATAAATTAGACTGTGCAAACATGCTAAAGGTGTCATTTAAAGATACGAGTAAAGGGGACTCTTCAAGGCAGTGGTTCTTTGGAGATGGCGGCACTGCTACTGTAGAATATCCTGTGCATACTTATGCAACAGCAGGCACCTATACTGTTACACTCATAGCCCACAACTCCAAATCGGGGTGTTATGATACTATTTTAAAACAAATAACACTGGGCAGGAATCAGCCAACAATGACTGCCAATAAAACCAAACTATGCAAGGGTGACAGTGTTACATTTAAAGCATCTGAAGGATACCCGAGTGGCTCCGCAGTTGGTTTTTACTGGTATGTAAATGGTGTGCAGCAGGGCTTCGGCAGTACGTACACACATACATTTGCCGCACCGGGACAATATACCATAAAAGTAGTATCCTTAACTGTAGATAACCAATGTAAAGACAGCACAGAGAAGACAGACTGGATAACCGTAGGTGGGCCTATAGTAGGCTTTACCAGCGATGTAACACGTATTTGCGCATCGGGCACTATTAATTTTACCGATACATCTTCTTCCGCTGCCGGCACTAACCTTACACAACGTTTGTGGAGTTATGGAACAACGCCACCGGCTACATTCACCACAACTAATAAAACTGCATCATATACATATTGGACAAGAGGACTTTATGATGTAAAATTGGTTGTTACCGATGACCTTGGCTGTAAGGACAGCCTGGATAAGCCTGGGTTTATTGAAGTAAAGAAACCTGTAGCGCTGTACACTCCTGTCACTCCGGCCTGTGTAAATATGCCTATAGACTTTAATAACCAGTCTTCATCTGCCCAGGATTATACATGGGAAACCGGCGATGGAAATATCCTGAACGGCAGTACAGTAAGTTATATATACACCTATCCGGGCGTGTTTAATACGACTTTGGTTGCTACAGACGATCTTGGCTGTAAGGATACTGCGAGGGTAGTAATAACCACAACAAAACCTGTTGCTGCTTTTACTGTTTCGGATTCTATGTCTATCTGCCCCCCTTTAATAACCAGTTTTGATGCTTCCCCGTCTGCAAGAGCAAAAACCTACTTGTGGGACTTTAACGACGGGGCAGCGCCTGGTACAAAAAAGAACCATACCGTTGCTTACAACGATAAAAAAGAATATAACGTGCGCCTGGTTGTGACAGATAGTGTTGGCTGCAAAGACACCGCTTACAAAACATTGCAGGTGCTCGGCTATGAGGGGGCATTCTCTTACTCACCAATAGAGGGATGTGCCCCACTTACCGTAAATTTTGTATCTCATGTAAAAGGCAATGTGCCAACTATGATCTGGGATTTTGGCGACGGCAACACTATGCCTGGCAGTTACCTGCAGCCCAATGTATCTTATACCTACAAAAATCCCGGCAAGTACATACCACATATGGTATTTAATAACAACCAGGGCTGTTCAGTAGGCAGCGATGGCACAGATACCATAATTGTAGATGGTGTTATCCCGGACTTTGACCATGGGCCTGCCTGTCAATATTCTACAGTACAATTTTTCGACAAATCTACCAGTGTGGCCTCTCCGGTCACAGCTTTAGACTGGACCTTCCATGATGGTAGCACAAGTAATCTTGCAGACCCTGAACTGCCATTTACTACTCCCGGGAAATACCCTGTAAAGCTCAGGTTGACAAATGCCCGTGGTTGTGCAGATAGCATACTAAAAGACATAGAGATACATGTGCCCATAGAAATGAGTGTTGGTAATGACACCATAATATGCCTTACAGATTCTGTACAGCTTTTCCCGTCAGGTGGGGTATCATACCTGTGGTCACCACCCGGTACACTTAGTTGTCTGACTTGTATTAATCCTTATGCTTTCCCTAAAGTGAAGACAAAGTACAAAGTCATCAGCACAGATATAAATGGTTGCCATGATACTGCCAACCTTGAAGTTGGAATAAAAACGCATGTGGTAAGTGCTGTAGCTGAAGGGGGTGAAATATGCCAGGAAGAAAAGATAACACTGAGCATAACCGGCGGGCAAACTTACTTATGGGCCCCTTCCGAATCATTAAACGATGCTACTTCCCCCACGCCTGTTGCCTTCCCGATGGATAATACTAAATACAGGGTGGTAGCTTATGAAGGCAGATGTATACCCGATACCAACTATGTAGATGTTATAGTGCACCCTAAACCTACAGTAACCATAAGGGGTGAGCAAACTATAGTGGCAGGCACAAGCGCTGATATTATTGCTTCGGGCAACCATATTATCCGTTTCTTATGGTCACCTGCAGCTACACTATCATGTTCTGATTGTTCGGACCCTGTAGCTACGCCATACAAAACCACAACCTACACCGTAAAAGTGTTTACCAAATATGAATGTACAGATTCTGCTGACGTTACAATAAAAGTGCTGTGCGATGAGACGCAATTGTATATCCCAAATACCTTTACACCCAACGGCGATGGCATGAACGATATATTTATGGTACGCGGCACCGGTATAGACAGGCTTCAAACATTCAGGATATATAGCCGCTGGGGCGAGGTATTATTTGAACGTAATAATGTTACCGTAAATGATAAAACACATGGCTGGGATGGCAGTTTCAATGGTACGCAACTGCCACCAGACGTGTATATATATATTGTAGAAGCGTATTGCGAAAACGGTGAATTGCTGAAAATGAAGGGGGATGTAACCATCATCCGTTAAAAAACGTAAAAATATGAGGACCACCGGAATAAGGAGTTGTGGAATATTGTTATTAATGCTTGTACCGGCTTTATACTCCCGTGCCCAGGATATTCATTTTTCACAATTTTATGAAACATCCATATTGCGTAATCCTGCATTAACAGGACTGTTTTCAGATGACTATAAAGTAGGGGTTGTATATCGTAACCAATGGAGCAGTATCAGCAAACCTTTCCAGACAGCGGTTCTTTCTGCGGAAACGCGCATCCCTGTAAGGGGGGAAGCGAATGACTTTGTAAGTATAGGATTACTGGGCTATTATGACAAGGCAGGCAGTGTCAGCCTGCAAACAACCAGTGTATATCCCGCGCTTAATTATAACAAATGTTTGAATAGGGACCAAAACACATATTTATCTGTGGGCTTCACGGGTGGTTTCATCCAGCGTAGCTTCGACCCCTCAAAAGCAACGTTTGATAACCAGTACCAGAACGGGCGTTATGACCCCGCCTATTCAACCGGCGAAACATTGCCTAACCCCAGCTTTACACAGCTGGATATGGGTGGCGGGATAAATTTTAATGGCACATCAGGAAAAGACAATAATATCAATTATATAATTGGCGCATCTGCATACCACTTTTCGCGTCCGCAATATTCATTTTCAGACAGGAATATAAATATAGGTCTGCGCTGGAATGCGAATGCCGGCATCAGTGTACAGGCCAACGAGGTGTTCAGCTATCAGCTGCATGCCAACTATATGCGGCAAGGCACCTACAACGAAGCCATACTGGGCGGATTATTAGGCTGGAATATGACACCATCCGGCGCGTCTGATGCTGTCTTCTCTATTATGGGAGGTGTGTTTTACAGGATAAGCGATGCCGTTATTCCTACGGTTAAAATCAGGTATAAAGATTTGGCAGTAGGTGTAAGTTATGATGCTACATTGTCTACCCTGAGCAATGCCAGCAAGCTGCGTGGTGGCACCGAAATTACATTGATAAAAACAGGACTTTTCAAAGATCCGAAATTTGACAAGAGCCGTACGCTTTGCCCGCATTTTTATTAATAATGCCTGATATATAATTCACGCCAGGTATTTTTGCACGGCCGCGCTCTGCCTGTCATGTACTATTCAAACTTTAGTACCTTTAAGCTGTTTAAATAGACGGGACTGGTTTTACAAATGGCGGTAATTTTTTCAATAAAAAAGCTCACAAAATCTCTATCAGGCAAGGTAGTATTAGCCCTATTACTGGCATCTATTGCAATATTATCTTCGTGGGCTATCACTAAAATTACATTCCGGCAAATGCTGGTTACAGTCAACCAACTAACGGTGACCAACCCTAAGCTGCAATTGGTAAACCGCTTGTTCAGGGATGTAGTACAACTGGAACAGCTACAACGCGCGCAGGAGTTTCAGACCAGTGGCAAAAAGCAGAATAGTTTTTTTAATGAGTCGCAGAACATAAGGCTGATGCTGGACAGCCTGCATGTGATGTGTATAGGAGATACTCAACAGGTAGCATCTGTAGAGGCTATGAAAGAACTATTGTATGAGCGCGACCAGCTATACCTTAATTACCTGGCCGTACGGACAAAATATGTAAATAATGATACGCTTACTAAAAAACTAAAGACACTTACAGCATTACTGAACAAACCAAAAAACAATATTGACAGTAACATTATTACGACAGAATCTAAAAAAATAATCACTACTACAATAGTGCCTGCTGATGACAAGAGGACTAGCAACAAATCTTTATGGGATAAAGTATTTGGCAAGAAAAAAAACGCCGAAGCGCCTAAGCAACTGATAAAAGAAGAGTTGAATATTACCACAGATACAATGAAAGTAGCTAATGTAGATACTACACTGATAAAGTTGAGTGAAACAATAGCTACTGCTGAAATAAGCCGCTCTAACACTAGGCGAGACCTGGTAAGCAGGCAGGAACAACTGAACCAGACAGGTAATATTTTCATAGGAAGACTGCTGGAAATATTGAACCAGATGGAGCACGAAGAAACCATTGCGGCGCAGCATAACAACATCGTGGCCACTGCAATAGTAAACAGGAACCTGCGGCGGATGAACATACTCATCATCGCATTTATAGTAGGCGCAGCTGCACTTACATTCTTAATACTAACAGACATTATTAAAAGCAACCGTTATAAAAAAGAACTGATAGCAGCAAGGGATGAAGCTGAAGAGGCCGGACATGTAAAGCAGCGCTTCCTGGCAAATATGAGCCATGAGCTACGTACCCCACTGCAAGCCATTGTAGGCATGGCAGAGCAGATAAACATTAAAGGCGAGGCCGGACAACGGGATATAAATATGATATACCAATCTTCACAGCACCTGTTACAGATAGTGAATGAAGTGTTGGATTACAGCCTTATAACCTCCGGCAAGTTTAAGATGGAAGATAAAGTTTTTAATCCATTACAATTACTTGAAGAAGTGAGGAATGTAATGGAGGTAAAAGCAGCACAAAAAAAATTACCCCTAATATACGACCCGCATCTTGACGAGTCTATTAATTTAATAGGCGATCCCTTCAGGCTGAAACAGGTACTGTACAACCTGTTGGGCAATGCCATAAAATTTACGGAGCGTGGAAGTGTTACACTATCTGTAGAACATAAAAAATTCACCGCTTATGCTATACTCACTTTTATTGTAAAAGATACAGGCACAGGTATTACCGAAGACAACCTGAAAAAAATATTTAACCAGTTTGAACAGGGCGACGCACCGGCAACCATGCAACAGCAAGGCACAGGGCTAGGGTTAAGCATTGTACAGACACTCGTTGACAGGCTAAAAGGGACTATACAGGTTGAAAGTGAGATAAACAAAGGCTCAACTTTTACAGTTTCAATACCATACACTATTGCCAAAGAAAAAGAAGAAATTGTTGAAGGGGCACTCTATAGCATCCCTGCCGATATAGGTGAAGTATGGGTAATAGACGATGACCCGCTTATACTGGAGCTTTGTGGGCTTATTCTTAAAAAACATGGTATTAAACACCGGTGTTTCTCTATACCGACCGACATGGTGGCAGCAATAAAAACCTACAAACCCGATGTAATACTCATGGATATAAGAATGCCGGCTATGACGGGTTTTGAGCTATTGAAAAAACTAAAATCATACCTGCCTGCAAAAACAAAAGTATATGCCCTGACGGCGCATGCACTACCCGATGATAAAGAAGATATATTAAGGCCCGGATTTCATGATTTACTGATGAAGCCCTTTATGGAGCGTGACCTGATGAAAATATTAGGGGCTACAAGCACGCTTGCTGAGCCTGCAGAACTGCAAGGCATAGATGAATTGCGTAAGATGACCGGCGGAGATGAGCTGTTGCTAAGACAAGTGCTGCTGCAATTTGCAGATGAAACGAGGAAGGATAATAGTCTGCTTGTTGCAGCTATAGATAGCAATGATATGGCTGCTGTTGCAGAACACACTCATAAGCTTGCAGGACGCTGTGGCCAGGTGGGATTTAAAGACCTGGCACGTGATTTAAGAACCGCCGAAATAAACATAAGAAAAGGCCAGGCTAACACTGTACAGGATCTAAAAGCACTCCAGCAACGTGTAACACTTGCAATAAATAGTATAGAAGAATATTTACACACTACTGCGTAGCTACAATATGTAGAATAATTCAACAGTTTTTTCAGGTTAATGCCAAACACAAATACGTAAAGCACTGATTATTAGCAGGTTTTGTTTTATGTTCAATATCGGCATGTTTTTGGCCTATACAGCATTGACATAGATACTTAATTATCAAAAAAAGGAAACAGAAAATGAAAAAAGTGATTTTATCGGTAGCGGCAATGATAGCATTTACAGCAGTATCTTTTGCACAAAACGGGGCGACAGCAGTGGCTGTAGAAGCTACAGCAGTAGCAGCTACACCGGATGACAAGGGTGATGACAAAGACAAAAAGAAAATTGAAGTCAGTGCTTTACCTGATGCGGTAAAAGCAACCCTGGCTTCAGAACAATATAAGGCATGGGAAGTAGAGGAAGCATGGCACGTGACAGGCAAAGACGAACATTATGTGCTGAAACTGAAAAAAGGTGATGAAAAAACCAAGCTGAAAATTAATAAAGAAGGTCAGATTATATAAACACTTATAAAGGGGGATGTTTACTGACAAGGGGGAATGGTTTATACCATTCCCCCTTTATTTTGCAAATAACAGCGTATAAATTAGATTGCACCCATGGCGCATATCCTGATTATTGAAGATGACCTGACATTTGCCGGCATACTAAGAGGATTTTTAGAAAAAAAAGGACATGTTGTGGTTGCTGCCCACAATGTAAAAGAAGCTAACGCAAGCCTGCAAAAGCAACAATATGATATATTGCTGCTGGACTACAGGCTACCCGATGGCACAGGGCTTGATGTATTACAAAACAACACGCTACAGGAGCAGAATGCACAGGTCATTATGATGACGAGCTTTAACGATGTGCGTACTGCTGTAAATGCAATGCGCATGGGAGCGTACGATTATATTACAAAGCCCGTAAATCCTGATGAACTGCTGATGATATTGCAGGAGGCGTTGCAGAAAAGGGACAAGACGTTACAACCCGCACCCTCGGGGGCAGAATTTGTAGAAGGTACAAGCGCAGCATCTCAACAGATACATGATTATATAAAGTTGATAGCCCCTACAGAAATGTCTGTTATAATTGAAGGGGAAAGCGGAACAGGTAAGGAGCAGGCAGCGCGAAAAATACACCAGTTGAGTAAACGGAGCAGTGGCCCTTTTGTGGCTATAGATTGCGGCGCATTGTCCAATGAGTTGGCCGCCAGTGAACTCTTCGGGCATATGAAAGGCGCATTTACCGGGGCTTTGCATAACCATAAGGGCCAGTTTGAAGTAGCAAGGGGCGGTACATTATTCCTGGATGAAGTAGGCAACCTGAGCTATGAGATACAGGTAAAGCTGTTGCGTGCTATACAGGAGCGCATAGTACAACCTCTGGGCAGTAATAAACAGGTGCAGGTAGATGTGCGTATCATAACAGCTACTAATGATGACCTGCTGGCTTCAGTAAAGGCAGGACGTTTCAGGGAAGATCTGTACCATAGGATCAATGAGTTTTCTATAAAGCTGCCTGCTTTAAAAGACAGGGGGCAGGATATGGAACTGTTTATTACGCATTTTATCTTGCAGGCCAATAAGGAATTAGGGAAACATGTTACCGGTATTGCAGATGATGTACGTAAGTTGTTTTACAATTACGACTGGCCGGGCAACCTTCGTGAATTGAAGAATATTGTAAAACGTGCGGTGTTGCTCACAAATAGTACAACAATAGGCATGGATGCCCTGCCCGAAGAGATGGTAATAACAGTAGAGCAACCTGCACAGCCTGCAAACGACCTGAAAGCACTACAGGAAATGTCTGAGCGTGAAATGATTATAAAAACGCTGAAAGAAGTAAAATATAATAAATCTAAAGCGGCAAAATTGTTGAACATTGACAGGACTACACTGTACTATAAGATATCAAAATACAATATAGAAGCCTGACATACATAGCATAAAAGCAAAACGGCCCTTAAGAATAGGGGCCGTTTCTTATCTGAATATGCGTGAATTAATCTTTCAACTTAGCAGAGAAAGCTTCTTTCTTCCTTGCCAGCCATGCTTTTAGGCGGAAGCTAAGCAGCATCATCACCGGCACCAATATCAGTGTCAGGAAAGTGGCAAAGCTCAAACCATAGATCATAGTCCATGCCAATGGCCCCCAGAATGCAACGTTATCTCCACCAAAGAATATATTAGGGTTGAAATGCGTGAACAGTGTTTCGAAGTCAATGTTCAAACCTACGCCCAATGGTATCAAACCAAGTATAGCAGCGGTTGCTGTCAGCACAACAGGTGTCATACGTGTACGTCCTGCTTCCACTATAGCATCGTAAGGTTCCATGCCGTCTTTCAGCATCAGGTCCATAAACTCTATCAGCAATATACCATTCCGCACCACGATACCCGCCAGGGCAATGATACCGATACCACTCATTACAATTGAGAAATCGTTGCGGAAGATACCTACACCCAGGAATACCCCGAATATACTGAATATAATTTCAGACATTATGACTACTGTACGGCTAAGTGAGTTGAACTGCATGATAAGCAGCAGGAATATCAAGCCTACAGATATCATCATTGCCTTACCCAGGAAACCCATTGTTTCCGCCTGCTCTTCCTGCTGGCCACCCATAGTGATGGTGATACCGGCCGGCGCATTAAAGTTAGCCACCTCGCGCTGTACGGCCATTACTACCTCATTTTCGTTATAGCCGGTCAGTACGTTCGATTGCAGCGATATGATACGTTTCAGGTCTTTACGTTTTATACCACCATACGTCTCGCCATATTCAATATCAGCAAAAGCACTTATAGGCACTTCGCGCAGTATGCCGCCCATTCCCATATCGCGGAACAGCATAGGCATATTTCTTACCGCATCTATGTTTTCACGCTGGTCTTTCTTTACCCTGAGTGTAATAGGATAGTCATCGTTGGCATCGCGGAAGCGTGATATCTCTTTACCAAATACCGCAGTACGCAATGCGCCAACTACCTGCCCGGTAGAGATACCTTCGTTGTTCATCCGCTCGCGGTTCAGGTCAAATACAATTTCAGGTTTATCTGCCTGGAAGTCACTACGCAATTCTTCCACACCCGGTATGCGTTTCTCTGCCAGGTATTTGTTTAGCCTTTCAGATACTATTATAAGCGAGTCAAGGTTGTCGCCTGTTATATCTACCACAATTGGCTTAGGCAATGGTGGCCCACCTTGCTCCTGGTCTACAGTTACTACTGCGCCGGGCACCCCTTTCACTACACCGCGTATTTTCTCCAGGTAATCTACAGTAGATACACCTTTCCGTTTGGCGAATTCAACAAATGCCACCGTTATACGTCCTTTGTTCGGGAAGTTACCTACTTCACCGCTTGTTGGGTCAACAGCGCCAACGGTTACGTTAGCAATTACAGATTTTACTACGGGGTTCGATTTTCCTGCTTTATAATCTATATCCAATGCCTTGGTTACACGTTTCTCCAGCTTGGTCAGCACTTCGTTAGTATAAGCCTGGTCTGTACCTACAGGCATGGTGAGGTAAACATATACGAAGTTAGGGTCTGCGCCGGGGAAGAACACTACTTTGGGCGGACGTACCATCATTAGCACAATAGCCAGTATGAATATACCTAATGATATCCCGAGAGTCTTAAATGGATTGTGCAATGCGCGTATCAGCCATTTTGTGTACCATTCTTTAAATGCAGGCCATACCTTATTCTGGAAGGAGAATATCCATTTTGAGAATATAAATTTCTCCAGCATGATAAACAGGTATATAAACATGATGAAGTTACCCATACCCCACGACTGCGATATGTAACAAAGCAGTGCCAGTGCAACGAATATTATCGTTACAACTTTATCACGTTTTGTAAACCTGCGTTTCTTATACTCATGCTCTTCGGGCTTCATAAAGCTCACCGCAAAAACAGGGTTAATAACATAAGCCACAAACAGCGATGCCAGTAGGGTGATAATCAGTGTCACTGGCATGAAGAACATAAACTCTCCTATCACACCGTTCCAGAATGCCAATGGTATAAATGGCATAAGGGTGGTAATAGTACCTGTAAGCACCGGCAGGAATATTTCTCCCGTTGCCATTTTTGCTGCTTTAACAATAGGCACCTTACCATTGTCAAATATCCGGTGGGTATTCTCTATGACGACTATAGCATCATCCACCACGATACCTACGGCCAGCAGGAACGAGAACAGGACGATCATGTTCAACGTAATATCGAAGCCGGGCATAACAATAAACGCAATGGCGCAGGACAAAGGCATAGCCATAGCCACGAACAACGCGTTTGTTACACCCATAAAGAACATCAGGATGATGGTCACCAATATAAAACCAATGATAATGGTGTTGATCAGCTCATGTAGTGTATTACGTGTTTGTTCAGACTGGTCTCCTGTAACAACTATTTTCAAGTCTGCAGGCAATGTGGTGCCGTGCATCTCCTCTATAAGTTTAGTCACCTTGTCAGACGCCGCTATCAGGTTCTCTCCCTTTGCTTTAATAATGTTCAGCGTTATAACATTATTACCATCCAGGCGGGCATAGCTTTCCTGTTCTTCGAAATCATCTTCGACGTCAGCTATATCGCGCAGGTATAGCGCCTTGCCATGCTGGTTTTTTACAATCAGGTTGCCTATCTGCTCAGCGGTTTTAAACTCATTACGTACAGTAAGGATACGTTTCTGGTTGTTCATAGAAACCAGGCCCGGCGTAGAGGATATATTCTCGTAGGCTACAGCGTTTTCTATATCGCCAAAAGTGAACCCTGCCGCTGCCATTTTAAACATGTCAACGTTGATTTGTATCTCCCGCTCCAGCGCACCTACCATCTGTGCTTCTTTTACCTCTTTCAGTTCTTCTATCTTGTCCTGTATATCATCAGCATATTTCTTCAGCCTTTTCAGGTCGTAGTCGCCAGAGATATTTACATATAATATGGGGAATTCTGAAAGGTCTATATCATTCACTTCCGGTTCGTTAGGCAGGTTCTGCGGCAGGTCTGTACGTGCTTTATCCACCGCATCCTTTACATCACGTTTTGCCTTTTCAACCTCAACATCCGTATTGAATTCAACAATCACCACAGAGAAATCCTGGAAGGAGTTACTGGTAACTTTTTTAACACCGGTCAAACCTTTTACCTGTTTTTCAATAGGCTTTGATATGATGTTCTCCATGTTTTCAGGAGATGTGCCCGGGTAGAATGTCTGCACGATGATCTGCGGCATTTTTATTTCGGGGAACTGCTCTTTAGGCAGGTTGTTGTAGGTTGATAAACCAAACAACGTTATAATTATCGTGAGTAGATATATAGCCGTGCGGTTGTCTATCGACCAACTGGACAGCTTAAACTCTTTGAATTTGTCTTTCATTGATATTTTTTTTCAGATAAAATTGACAGTTGCAGTTTTTACAGGATCTCAACGGGTTTGCCGTCATCCAGGTCTGCATAACCTTCCACTATCACCTTGTCACCTGCTTTCAGTCCTTCCAGTACCTCAACCATACCGTTTGAATTGCGGCCTGTTTTTATTGCAACAGATTTTGCTTTGCCGCCTTCCATTATATATATCATCTCACCTTCAGCAGTTTTCTGTATGGTTGATATAGGCACTACCAATGCATCTGAATTGTTGTAGTTAATGATCTGCATTTTGCAGGACATATTTGGGCTCACATTCCTGTTGTTGCCCAGCCACACTTCTACATTAAACGCGCGTGAAATAGGATCGACAGAGCGTGCTACATAATTCAGCTTGGTCATTATACTGTCTCCTGTTTCAGAGAAGATAAGTTTTACAGCATCACCCTGGTTTACTTTACCTATGTAGTTCTCTCCCAGGGTACTCACTACCTTCAGCTTATCAAAGCTTACTACACGTATGCCCGACATACCGGGAGAAGCCATATCGCCCACTTTAACACCTACCGCATCTACAGTGCCCGCTATGGGCGCGGTAATAGTGTACATATTCCTTTGCGCCACCAATGCTTCGTATTGTTTTTGCGCGCTTTCATAGTTGGCCTTTGCAGTAAGCAGTTGTATTTCAGAGCCTATGTTCTGAGACCATAACTTCTGTTGCTTTTCATACACTTGTTTCACCAGTGTCAGTTGCGCCTGTTGTGCTTTTATCTGTTGTTCCACAGCGGCAGCATCAAGCGTTGCCAGTACCTGGCCACGGCCTACTTTCTGGCCGGGGCGAACATGTACTGCACGTACAACACCCGGTGCCTGGGGTGTAGCGTTGATGTTTTCATCGCCGCTAACGGTAGCCTGTACTTCAATATAAGAATTGAAGCTGACCGGTTGCATTTCCTGTATTGTTACAGGTGTGGCTTTGCCGGGGTTATCTTTTAAAACCTGTGCCTCCAGCTTGCCTATTTTCTCGTCAAGTGCTGCACGTTCTTTTTTAAGTTTCTCCAGCTCTGCAGCTTTGTTGTTGGCTTTTTTATCATCGCCGCCGCAGGATGCAAGTATAATTGTAGTAAGAAGTAATAATATAATTGAGCGTTTCATGCTTTATCTATTTATATCGTTTTGATTTATGTTGATTGCGTTTTTTATAATTCACCAAGAGCTTTAAGTAAATTAACCCTTGCAGTACTTGCATCATACAATGCGTTGAAGTAATTCGTCTGCGCTTCTTTCAAAGCTGTTTCAGCATCCATTACCTCAAGGCTTGAGCCTACACCTTCTTTATACTTGGTTTTAGAAATGTTATATACTTCTTCCGCCAGTTTCATATTTTGTTTCTGATTATCAACATTCGAGATATTGGCGCGTAATGTGATACGCGCGTTTTCTTTTTCCAACTCTAAACCATTTTTCAGGTTTTCCATGTCGTTTTTATTCTTCATGTAAGCGTATCTTGCCTGTTTCACTTTATTCCTGCGCTGAAAGCCATCGAACAATGGAACAGTAAGTTGAACGCCTACCGTTGCCTGATCCTGCCATTGGTCACCTCTTGCAAACAAGTCAGTATTATTATAAAGTATATAACCATAGTTCCCGAATGCAGCCAGTGTAGGTAAGCCTCCGAGCTTATAACGCTTCAGATCGTAAGACAAAAGCTTATCGGTAGTATTCAATAGTTTATATTCAACACGATTGCTATAATCAAACGGGTGCGATAGTATTTCAGCATTCAAATTATTATCATCAAGGTCGTCAGTCAGTTCAATAGGTTGGTCCACATCCATACCTATCTGGTATTTTAGGCCCATATGTGCTACTTCTACCAATTGCCTGATGTTGTTTTGCTGGGTTTTTAAGTTATTCAGTGTAACTGTTATTCTATCCACCTCCACTTTTTCTATAAACCCTACTTCATATGTTTTGCGAATCTCTTCGTGCAGTTCACTGATACGTTCAACATTTTTGTCCACTAATTCCAGCCGCTTTTTAGCTATCAAAACATCATAGTATGTTTTAATGATCATGGCCTTTAATTCCTGTTCGGTCATGTCAACCGTAAGCTGTGCTAGCTCTTCCAGTTTTTTACGGGCTTGCAGTGCTACCATAACACTCGGATCAAACAGTACTTGTGTTAGTTCTGCGGTGGCATTAGTAGTATATTTTGGTTGTAATGCAAAAAGCAAATTGTCGTCAGATGTATTAGACATTGCCGCCTGATTCCATGCATTCGGGTCTACATAACCCCTGATACCATCTTTCAGAAAGTTGGGTACGAGGAAACCTGCAATGATAGGGGCATAGTTAATGCCACCTTTTGCTTTCAGGTTTGGTAATGCCAGTCCCGTTACTTCCTTGTTCTTTGCCAGCGACGATTTCTGGTCCAGTAAAGCATTTTTCATTTTTACCTGGTGTTTCATGGCAAAATTGATGCTCTCTTCGAGACTCAACTTTAAAGTTTCACCGGATTCCTGCGCTAACATTGCCCCCGGCAATAGCAGCGCTATCATTGTTAATGTACAGAGTAGTTGTCTCATATATTTGATACTTGCTTAAAGTATTGTTCTTTATATTTCAGGTATAATTTTTCTCCTTTGGGTGTCATGATGCCATACAGGAAGTGTTCGCTGATGGCACGTGCTACACTAAACAGGTCATGATTTTCTTTTATGAGCAAGCCCGGTGTGTAACCTACAAATGAAAGGTCAAGCCTGTAACGGGCCATAAAATCTGTGTCTATTTCCGCACGGTACAGGCCCTCCTGTATTCCCCGTTCCATATTGTTGCGGATGTTTTCTATATCCTCATCCATTTTGCTCCTGAACTGCTTAAATGCTTCAGGAAAAAATCTTTCCATCTCCAGCATGGCCAAGGGGTTCATCTGGCGGTTGATGTTGTCAAACATACCTATCACACGCACCATAGCCTGTATAGCATTTTCCGAGTCATGCATAATGCTGACACATTCAGTCGAAATTTTATCCCTGTACCAGTTTACTGTTTCGGTCACTACCTCATTTTTATTGGCAAAGTGCTGATAGAGCGTCTTTTTAGATATACCCGCCCTGCGCGCTATATCGTCCATAGTAATTGTTTTAAAGCCATACTGGCGAAACAATTCTATGGCTGCACCGAGTATTTTATCTAATGGTTCCATATCGGCGACAAAACTATGGAAACGTTTTGTATAAAAAACGTTTCCTGTGTATATTTAAAATTGATAGTAACTATTGTAAAAACAGATAAAGGCAGATATTTCTTTTTCGTTACCAATTATTTCCGCTTCGGTGTCATATCCGGCGGCGCGATATTTTTATTATCTTGGCTGCACAAACGGTTGATTACTATGGGATTTTTACAGGACTTTAAAAAATTTGCAATGAAGGGCAACGTGCTTGACCTGGCAGTTGCAGTAATAATAGGCGGCGCATTTGGTAAAATTGTAACCGCATTGGTGAATGATATAATTATGCCGCTGGTTGGTATGGTGGGCGATGGGAAGAAGTTTACCGATAAGTTCGTAATACTAAAACGTGCCAAGCCTGATGATGCCTATACCTCGTTGCAACAAGCCAGGGAGGCCGGCGCGAATGTGCTTGCCTATGGTAGTTTTATACAGACCATAGTAGATTTCCTGATAATAGCCTTTAGTATATTTATAGCCATACGCGTGTTGGAATCCCTGAAACGTAAAGAAGAAGCCGCACCAACCACACCGCCTGCGCTAAGCACCACGGAAAAACTACTTACAGAAATACGCGATGAACTGAAAAAATAATCCAGCGGTATCAACTTTTATGGCCTAAGACCGATTATTTTACGCATTTTTGTGCTGTAATACCTACATATATTGGCAACAGGAAGCATATATAAAGACCTGCAATCGCGAAAGCAATCCGGCAAAAGCGGATTTGCCGTACTGGTTGACCCCGATAAGGTGGCACCCGCAGACATGCAATACCTGGCAGAACTGTGTAATGATGCCGGTGTAGATTACCTGCTGATGGGCGGCAGCCTGGTGGTTGACCACCAGCTTGAGGCCTGTATAGAACGTTTTAAAGCCAACAGTAAAATACCGGTATTGCTTTTCCCGGGCAGCCCGGCACAGGTTACGCCCTATGCCGATGCATTGCTTTATTTATCACTTATATCCGGCCGAAATCCCGATTTGCTTATTGGCCAGCATGTGGTTTCTGCCCCGGCGGTAAAGGCCAGCGGGTTAGAGGTGATTTCTACCGGCTATATGGTAATAGATGGGGGTATGCCCACAACGGTGTCTTACATGAGCCATTCTGCCCCTATACCAGCCAACAAGCCTGATATAGCGCTGTGTACGGCATGGGCGGGAGAGTTGCAGGGCAAGCATATAATATATATGGATGCCGGCAGCGGTGCTAAAATACCCATCAGCGAGGAGATGATACGGAAGGTAAGCGCCCATATAGAGATACCTCTTTTTATAGGCGGCGGCATACAAACACCCGAAAAAGTATATAAAAACTGCAAGGCAGGCGCCAATATAGTAGTAGTTGGCAACGCTATAGAGCGTGACCCCATGCTGATAGCCGAACTGGTGCAGGCCACAAAAGAAGCCACTGCTTCTGTGAAATGATTTGGACAGTATATATTTATCATTTACCTTTGCACTCCTTTTAAAATTATACCCTTTAATAGGGGTCAAAAAAATAGAATATGAAACGTACGTATCAACCAAGTCGTCGCAGCCGCAAATCAGTTCACGGTTTCCGGAAGCGTATGGAGTCTGCAAACGGTCGCAAGGTATTGGCTTCACGCCGCAAAAAAGGTCGTAAGAAACTGACAGTTTCAAGCGAAGCACGCCTGAAGTAATATTTTAACTACTAAAATTACAAGCCATTCGTAATACATTCAAAGCATACGAAAGGCTCAAGCGCGAGCAACATATTGATACGCTTTTCCGTACCGGGAAAGCGTTTTCTGTTTTACAGCTAAGGTTCGTTTACCTAGTGGTGCCGCGCCAGGCCGAGTTGTCGCCCGCAAGGGTGGGCTTTTCCGTGCCTAAAAAGACGTTCCGCCTCAGTGTACAGCGCCACCGCATACGTCGCCTGATGGTAGAGGCCTGGAGGGTGAACAAACATGCATTATACGCCACCATTCCTGCCGATAAACAACTACAGATTTTCATCCTGTACACCGGCAAAGCAGAGCAGACCTATACAGAAGTAGCGGAGGGTATGTTAAAAGGCATAGAACGCCTGCTGGCTATTTGTGGCGACCAACAATCCTCAACACAGGACAAGGAACGTGGGATTGTACAATGAGCTTCCCCTTAGGATCTGGAATTTTTAACTTTGGGATTTACTTTCTTTACTTTTGCTTTATCAAAAAACTGTTTTCTATAATATTCATAGGGCTTATTCGCTTTTACCAGGGAGCAATTTCACCGCTGTTTGGTGCCAAATGCCGCTATACTCCCACTTGTAGTGCTTACGGGGTAGAGGCAGTAAAAAAGTACGGCCCATGGAAGGGCGGATTTATGGCGATAAAGCGCATCTTGTCCTGCCACCCCTGGGGCGGGCATGGGTATGACCCTGTGCCGTGATTACCTGCTTTCCCTTAAAATGTGATTATAAACTGTATAGTGCATGAGCAATTCTAACCTCCCGCACTACAAATTGTATCTTATATCAATCCCTTAATACCTAAAAACCCTCACTAAAGACAGAATATGCTATTTTTACCCCTTGTTATAACAAACCGATGAACGATAAGAACAATTATGTGGCCATTATGGCCGGTGGCATAGGCAGCCGTTTCTGGCCCGTTAGCCGTACTAAATACCCTAAACAGTTTATAGACCTGCTGGGCACAGGCCGCTCACTCATCCAGTGGACCTACCACAGGTTTAAAGAAATTGTACCGCAGGAAAATATATACTTCATTACTAATGAGGCTTATATAGATACCCTGAAGAATCAGATACCCGAGGTAAACAGCGCTAACATCATCAGTGAGCCTTCGCGCAAAAACACCAGCCCATGCGCAGCATATTTTGCCCATAAGCTGATGGCCCTCAATCCGGATGCTAATATCATCATGTCTCCGGCCGACCACCTAATCATGGACGAGCGTTCTTTTGAAAGAACTGCCAAAGACGCATTGGACTTCGTATCAAAACACGACGCATTGCTTACACTGGGCATTAAACCATCCCGGCCTGATACAGGATATGGTTATATACAATACGATGTAGAAGAAGAACTGAATAAGGTATATAAGGTGAAAACCTTTACCGAAAAGCCTTCCCTGGAACTGGCCAAAACCTTCCTGAAAAGCGGTGACTTCCTATGGAACTCCGGCATTTTCGTCTGGAATGTAAAAACCATTATGGAAGCCCTCGCCAAACACCAGCCCGAATTGAATGATGTATTCCTGCAGGCAAATGGTGTATATAACACCCCGCAGGAGCATGATATTATCAGCAAACTATACGCACAGTGCACCAACATATCTATAGACTACGGTATAATGGAAAAAGCCAAGAATGTGTATGTAGTACCATCTTATTTTGGCTGGTCTGACCTGGGTACGTGGGAGTCTGCATATGAAAACTCTGAAAAAGATTACCTGGGCAATGCCGTATATGGCAAGAACGTGATGGTAATAGACGCCAGCGAGTGTATGATAAAGGCACCGGATGATAAACTGGTGGTAGTGCAGGGCCTGGAAGAATGCGTGGTGATAGATACGGAAGATGTACTGCTGATATGCGAACGCAGCCGCGAACAACAGATAAAAGAATACGTAGCCGAAGTGAAACGTAACAAAGGCGAGAAATACCTGTAGACATGCGGCTCCCTCAAAAACATTCAGCAAAAGGTATTACCATATTTACGGTAATGAGCGCATTAGCCACAGAGCACAATGCTATCAACCTGTCACAGGGTTTTCCTGATTTTCTGGTAGATGAAAAGCTGGGTGTTTTACTGGCAGAGGCTGTACAGCAGGGGTACAATCAATATTCACCAATGCCCGGCCTGCCTATGCTACGCGATGCTATTGCTGAAGATGTAAGCAGGCGCTATGGTGTGCCGGTAGATGCATTGAATGAAGTAACCGTTACTCCTGGTGCTACCTATGGCATATACACAGCCTTTACTTCTATCCTGCAAAAGGGCGATGAGGTAATAGTATTGGAACCAGCCTATGATAGTTATATCCCTAATATAGAAACGAATGGTGCAATAGTGGTACCCGTGCCACTTACTGCCCCTTCTTTTTCGGTTGACTGGAGCAGGATAAAGGATGCAGTGACCATAAAGACAAAAGCCATCATCATCAATACACCGCACAACCCTACGGGCGCGGTGTGGACCAAACAAGACTGGAACCAGCTTGCTGACATAGTACGCGATACGGATATCATCATACTGTCTGATGAAGTGTACGAACAACTTGTTTTCGATGGGCTGCAGCACTACAGTGTATTGCAGCACGAAGAGCTGAGGCAGCGCAGTTTCGCTATCTATTCGTTTGGCAAGGTGTACCACAACACGGGCTGGAAGATGGGCTTCGTAATAGCGCCGCCGCAACTTACTGCCGCCTTCCGTAGCATACACCAGTTTTTATGTTTCTCGGTAAATACTCCGGCACAATATGCGCTGGCGCAATATTTATCTGAACCAACATTGCCTGATGTAAGCAATATGATGCAGGGTAAAAGAGATTACTTTCTAAGTTTATTAAAGGATACGCCTTTCACGGTTCATCAGCCTGCATCCGGTAGCTACTTCCAAACAGTGGGTTATGGCAACATCAGCAACCTGCCTGATACTGAATTTGCAACATGGCTTACTAAAGAGTACGGTGTGGCAACTATACCCATCAGCGTATTTTATAGCAATAAACAGGACGATAAAATCATCCGTTTCTGCTTTGCCAAGAAAGAGGAAACATTAAAAGCAGCTATAGAAAAGCTGGTGATGCTGAAAGCCCCTGTGTTATAAATAATCGTAGCACAGTTTTACAATCAGCGCCATAGACACCAGGGTAAAAAACAGTTTAATAAAAATGCTACCCTTGTTGATGGCCACATGAGCGCCAATATAATTGCCTCCCATATTGCAGATGGCCACCGGTATGGCAATACTCCATACAACAAAGCCCTTGCTGATAAAGAAGATTAATGCCCCAACATTTGCCGCCACGTTTATTATTTTAGCATGGGCAGATGCATGAAGAAAATCATACCCGAACAACGTGATGAATGTAAACAGCAGGAAGCTGCCGGTACCCGGCCCTATCAGGCCTTCATACAATCCTAATATTGCACCCGTACCTATTGCGTAAACCATATGCCTGGTGGGTGATAAAGATTTCACCACGTGGTGCAGCCCCAGCTCCCGTTTCAATATGGTGTATGCCACCACTATCACCAATGCTACAATAATGACCGGCATAAATTGTTCTTTATGGATGTAACTCACCAATAATGCACCTGCAAAAGAAGCCACCATTGCTGATATGATGATGGGGCTCAACTGCCGCCACTCTATGTTCACTCTCTTTATATATCGTATTGCCGCTACAGATGTACCTGCAAAAGAAGCCGTCTTGTTGGTAGCAAGGGTTTGCACCAGCGACAAGTGTGGCTGTAGTATGAACATGGCGGGTAGTTGAATCAATCCACCACCACCCGCTACGGCATCAACAAAGCCGGCGGTAAATGCAAACAGACAAAGAAGGATGAATGAAATCATAAAAAAGCCACCCCTGAAGAGATGGCTAAAAGTATAAATTCCTACCGGTATTAATAAGTAATTACCTGTTCTTCTATAGTTTCCGGCAGCTGGCGGAACTCGTATTGCTGGTTGCGCAACTGGGGTTCAAAGCCGGCCTGCCTGATGGCTTCCTGTATGCCTTTGTAGGTAAATCTGTGCGGTGCGCCTGCGGCACTTACTACGTTTTCTTCTATCATGATAGACCCGAAATCGTTAGCGCCTGCATGCAGGCATAGCTGCGCTACTTCTTTGCCCACTGTCAGCCACGATGCCTGTATGTTCTTCACATTGGGCAGCATAATACGGCTCATAGCTATCATACGTACATACTCTTCCGCTGTTGTCAGGTTTTTGGTGCCGCGTATGCGTTTCAGCAGCGTATCCACATCCTGGAAAGTCCATGGAATAAACGCCACAAACCCTTTGGCTCCTTCGGGCTTTTTAGCCTGTACCTCGCGCAGTTTCACCAGGTGTTCAAAACGTTCTTCAATGGTCTCTACATGGCCAAACATCATGGTGGCAGATGTGGTCAGTCCTACATTATGAGCTTCATGCATAATGTCCAGCCATTCCTGCGCCCCACACTTGCCTTTAGATATCAATCGTCTTACCCTGTCGTTAAGTATCTCTGCACCTGGGCCCGGCATGCTATCCATGCCCGCTTCTTTCAGTGCCAGCAATGCTTCCCGCGGTGTTACACCAGATACTTTGCAAATATGCGCTACCTCGGGCGGGCCTAATGCATGCAGCTTCAGGTCCGGGAACAGTTCTTTTAGCTGGCGGAATAATGAGGTATAATAATCCAGCCCTAATTCAGGATGGTGCCCACCCTGCAGCAGTAGCTGCTCACCACCATACCTGAATGTTTCTGCTATCTTTTCTTTGTAGGTTTCAATATCAGTTATGTAAGATTCAGGATGGCCCGGAATCCGGTAAAAGTTGCAGAACTTACAGTTGGCAATACAAACATTGGTGGTGTTCATATTGCGGTCTATTATCCAGGTTACTTTACCGTGTGGCACCTGTATTTTGCGCAGTTCATTGGCTACATACATCAGGTCTGCCATCGGTGCATGTTCAAACAGGTACATCCCCTCTTCCACACTCAGAAATTCGAACTTCAGCGCCCGGTCATATAATTCAGCTAACTTCATCACAAACGATTGTTACAGTCTGCAAAATTAACCTAAAAACCCTTGCGGTATATATAAATAAACGATTGTGCCATTTACCTTCCTGATGCTGCATTTATATAGTATATTTTTATAACACGGCAGTTGGATAACGGTTATTTTGTTACTTTGTAGCAGATGGCAACACATATCCTGACATTATTTGGTGAAGAGATAATACCTGAAGAGGTTAAGGCCGTAGGCAGGAAAAAAGCTGAACCCAAAGAGCCTAAAGAACCAAAGGAGCGCAAAAAGAAAATTGCCAGAACAGTACCGGACACAGAACATGCAGAAGGAGAACAAGCAATAGAAGCCCATGAAGAAACAACTGCTGAAATGAAAGCAGAGAAGTTTGCCGATTGGGAAGGCAGTAAAAAGTACTATTCTATAGGCGAAGTAGCTAAGATATTTGATGTAAGGACATCCAACATCCGCTACTGGACAAACGAGTTTGCACTGAAAGTACGCACCACTCGTAAAGGCGACAGGCTATATACCCCTGAACAGATAAAGGAGATACGTACCATATACCACTTGGTGAAGGTGCGTGGTTTTACCATAAATGGCGCCAGGGCAAAACTGAAATCAAGCAAAAAAGTTTCTGTTCAGTCTGTTGATTTAAAAGACTCATTACTGCAACTGCGCAATAAGCTGGTGCAATTAAAAAACAGCATTAAGTAACTGCTTATGCGTACACTATTATTAATTGCGACGTTATTCATTTCTGTAAACAGTATGGCACAATCGTTTGAAAAGAGCATAGGCAATACGAAGGAGGAAATTATATATAAGGGGACGATAACATTTGCCGACCTGGAAAAAGAAACAACTTTTAAATGGTTTACTGAAGGTGCGGCAACATACAAGCCGGATGCTGAAAGCATAACATACCTGAAAAAAGAACTGAAGAACTACACCATGGTAGTGCTGATGGGCACCTGGTGCGAAGATTCGCACAACATGATACCTAAACTGTATAAAGTACTGCGGGACACCGATTTCAAGTTTACAAAGTTCGCGATGTACGGGTTGGACAGGAACAAGCTGGGTAGAAACAACGAAGAGGCAAAATACCATGTTACCAGCGTGCCTACTGTAATATTATTTTCAGGAGAGGAAGAGATAGGCCGCATTACAGAACTGGTAGAGAAAAGCGTAGAGGCAGACCTGGCAGATATTATTAAAGAGTACCTGGAAGAATAACACTATTCCCTTCCCTGCAATGCCAGCAGGTTACCTTCAGTATCCTCAAACAGGGCGAAGTATCCAAATCCGGGTGCAATTTCTGTTTTTGTTTTAATGAGCTTCCCACCGGCTACCTTTATCTTTTCTGCCATAACATCTATCCCGTTATAAGCGTTGAGGTACACCAGCGGGCCATTTTTGCCGGGCTTTGTAAAATCATATTGAACCAACGCTCCGCTGAAACCTTCACCATTTTTGTCCGGGAAGCAAGGATATATTTCTTTGCCTACTTCCATATCCACTATTTTAAAGTCGAACACATGCTCATAGAAGCTACGCGCTCTTCCCATATCCGTTACAGGTATTTCCAGCCAATTAACGATTTCTACAGCCATCTCTATGTTTCAGGAATAAAAGCGATACCATCTATTTCTAACAGGAAATCAGGATTGCCCAGTGCGGGCACCATCACTACAGTCACTATAGGCTGGTCTATAACATCTTTGAAGAATCCCCGTGAAGCTTCAAAACCTTTCGTTATATCCTGCCCGTTCACCACGTAAATATTCAGTTTTACCAGGTCGTTAAAGGTTGCGCCGCATGCTTCCAGTGCAGTTTGTACGTTCTTCATTGCCTGCTCCGTTTGCGCAGCTATATCTCCCTTGCCTACTATATTGCCTGCCGCATCTATGGCGTCCTGCCCACCTATATAAATGGTTTTACCATTGCCCTGTGTAACCACAGCTTGTGAAAAAGCCGGATTCCTGGGCAGCCCGTCCGGATTGATATGTTGTTTTTTACCCCTCATGGTTTATTATATTACCGTAAAACAAAATGAAAGAACCTTTGTTGACTGTCACCGTAAAAATGTGGCACAGAATAACACAGGATTGTCTCATTCCCATATGCACCAGTCACTTCATAAATCTCTGAAAATTAATGCCTAAGCTTTCCACCGCTTAGCTTTTGTATTATACTGTGTTGTTTTTGTAGTGTTATAGCCTGGGGTGACAAATTCTCCGTCGCAATTCGTAATAACGGTGTATGTCAAAGAACGTCAACCAAATACAATACCGTATTCATCCGTCTTATTGCTTCCTTATTGTGGCGTATTGCAACAAATAGATGACCATTTACAATAACAAATATACGCAAAAAAGTTTATTACAACAAAGCCGGGACAGTGTTATTGTCCCGGCTGCAATCAAAAAAACCACTCTATGAAAAATCCTGCCTATTTTAATTATCTCTTCATTATTAAGACCTGTAATTGAGCCCCGGGTTTAAAGATGAAATGTTAAGGTTTTTAAAAAGCCGGAGCAATAACAGAATATTGAGCCGAATAAGTATTTTGCAGCCTCAAAGTATCAGGCATGCAATTACCTCATCATATATCGGTAGAATATCTTCAGTCCATCAATAAAAATCCAGTTAACCTTTCTTCAGATGCAATCTCGCGCATACAGGACAACCGCTCTTACCTGGATAGCATATTAAGAAAAGGAGGCACTTACTACGGTATCAACACAGGCTTTGGTTCTTTGTGCGACGTACGCATCAGCGACGACCAGTTGGCCTTGCTACAGGAAAACCTGGTATGCTCTCATGCATGCGGTATGGGCGATGAAGTGCCTGAAGATGTGGTAAGGCTGATGTTGCTGCTGAAAGCACATGGCCTTAGCCAAGGCTACAGCGGCATACGTACGGAAGTGGTGCAGCGCCTGGTTGACTTTTATAACATGCGCATACACCCTATAGTATATGAGTTGGGTTCGTTAGGTGCATCGGGCGACCTTGCCCCGCTGGCGCATTTGAGCCTGCCTATATTCGGTAAGGGAAAAGTAAGATATAAGGGAGAAGTGAGGCAAAGTGCTGACGTGCTGAAAGAAACGGGCCTGGAACCAATACCACTGGCCGCGAAAGAAGGGCTTGCTTTGCTGAACGGCACACAGTTTATGAGTGGCTATGGTACATGGGCGCTGATGGCATCAAACAGGCTTTATGCCTGGGCTAATGTGATAGGCGCATTATCTACTGATGCTTACCATTCAAAGAAAGACCCTTTTAAACATCCTATACACAGGGTACGCCCACATAAAGGGCAGATAGATGCAGCGCAGCAGTTGACTGAATTATTGCAAGGCAGCGCCATACAGGATATCCCTAAAGCACAAGTGCAGGATCCTTATTCCTTCCGTTGTATGCCACAGGTACATGGCGCAACAAAGGATGTGATAGATACGGTGAATAACGTTATTGAGATAGAGATAAACTCAGTTACTGATAACCCGATTGTATTCCATGATGAAGATGAGATCATCAGCGGCGGTAACTTTCATGGGCAGCCATTGGCATTACACTTGGATTTCCTTGCCATTGCCATGTCTGAACTGGCCAATATATCAGAACGCCGCACCTACCTGCTGGTGAGCGGGCAGCGCGGGCTACCACCGTTCCTGGCGCCTGAAGCCGGCTTGAACAGCGGCTTTATGATAGCACAGTACACAGCAGCGGCTATCGTCAGCCAGAACAAACAACTTTGTACACCGGCATCCATAGACAGTATAGTAAGCAGCAACGGACAGGAAGACCACGTAAGCATGGGCGCCAATGCTGCAACCAAGCTGCACAGGCTGATAAAGAATGTACAGCGCGTATTAGCGATTGAATTGCTGACAGCTATACAGGCTATGGAGTTCCGCAGGCCTCATAAAACGTCCCCTGCACTGGAAAAGCTTTGCGCAGCTTTCCGCAAAGAAGTAACGTTTATGGCTGCTGACAGGTTGCTGCATGACGACCTGGTAATAGCTGAGCAATTTTTAGACCAGCATCCTGATAAAGTCATTGGCTAAACTGCGTATATTGTATTCATAGCCTTATGTATTACAAAGAAGCAATATTGTGCCTGATGTTTGGCATGGCAGAAGCCGATGGCCATATGCGTGACGATGAACTGATATCCATAGTCACCATGAAAGAGATTTTCAAAGGCTATGCAGAGCATGATATAGTAGTACTGTACAAAGAGTACAAAAGCCGTTTCAGCGATAAAAACTTTACAGAGATAGCCTACATCATGGCCAGCCAGATACCGCCTGAACTATATATGGGCACCCTTTCCATCATGGCAGATATAATTGCCCTGAACTTTGACGTAGATATGAGAGAAGGCTCCTTCATAAGCATAGTAGCCAATGTTATGGGCGTGTCTGATGTTGCAGTAAAAACATTATTACTGGCATCTCTTTCCAAGAAATTATTAATAAACGTAGGGCAGGAGTAAATATAAATCTGTCTTATTGATGTATAAACATTAGCCAGTGCCCATTTATAATATAAAGGCGTAGTTTATATTATGGACAGGAAGGAATTCATCAGGGGCTCTGCCATATTGGGCGTTTCTATTGCAATACCAGGTTTCTTATACGGGCAGTCGGGCATGTACTCCGGCAAGGGCAACCGGAAAATATACCGCATACTGAATGCTGATAAGGTAAATGTGGGAACGTTACCTGTAATGCGTGCCTTTGCGGGTGACAACCTGGATCATGTTTCTCCTTTTGTATTATTTGACGAGTTTGGCCCGGTGAGTGTTACACCGGGTGCCGATGCCCTGCGTGTAGATGCACATCCCCATGCAGGTGTTATACCTACTACCTACTTTCTTTCAGGCAGTGGCCACCACAAAGACAGCCTGAATTACGACTTCCAGATAGGGCAGGGAGAGTTTATGATGTTCAGCTCGGGCAAGGGGGCCATACATATGGAAGAATCAGGCCAGACGCTGAAGAAAGAGGGCGGTAAGCTGCATGGGTTCCAGATATGGCTGAACATGCCTGCAAAGCATAAGCATGACGACCCTACCACTATTGTGCACCGTGACAAACAGATGCCCACCATTATTAAAAAGAACTTTACTGGCAGGGTAGTTTTAGGAGAACTGATGGGCTATAAGTCGGGCATTGAGACATACACGCCTACCTTTTACTATTATATAAAACTGAATAAGCAATCGCGTATAGACATTCCCGTTGATCCTACACACAATGCCTTCGCATACTGCGTAAGCGGCATGGTAGAACTGGAAGACCAGAATGAACTAAAGCCTAACCAAATGGTATTGTACAAAAGAGATGGCGGCAACATCAACCTGTACAGTGAGGAAGGCGCAGAGATATTTGTACTGGGCGGACAGCCACTGAATGAGCCTGTATATTCATACGGGCCCTTCGTGATGAATAACGAAGAGCAGATACGCCAGTGTTATGCAGACTATCGTGCCGGCCGTATGGGCGACCCGAGGCAGGTTAATTGATTTTATCTCTGGTCGAAATCTACCACCACGCGCTCTGAACGAGGATGTGACTGGCAGGTAAGTACAAAACCACGTTTCACCTCTTCAGGCTCCAGGGCATAGTTTACTTCCATTTCCACCTCGCCCGATGTAACCCTGGCACGGCAGGTGCAGCACACCCCGCCCTTGCAGGCAAATGGAAGGTCGGCACCCACTTTCAGTGCAGCATCCAGTATGCTGTCACCATTATACGGCAGGTCCATTTCAAAAGTAGTACCGTCCAGCGTAATACTCACCTTACTGGTTTTACCATCATCTACAGCATGTTCTTTCACCCATTTATCGTGGGTAGCTTTTGGCTGGTCCGGAGAGGTAAACAGTTCCATATGCACCTGCGATGCATCCATGCCCATATCTATCAGTTGCTGGCGTACAGATAGTATCATGTCTTCCGGTCCGCATATAAATGCTTCATCTACCGTTTTCAGGTCAATCAATCTTTCGCAGAATTGCTGTATCCTTTCGGCTGTGATGCGGCCATTGAACAAAGGCACGTCCATACTCTCGCGGCTGAGCACGTGGTATATACGCAGGCGTTGCATGTATTTGTTCTTCAGGGCTTCTATCCCTTCCCTGAAGATAATGGTGCCTCGGCTTTTATTGCCATATATCAGTGTGAAGCTGCTTTCAGGATCATTTTCCAGTACAGACTTCATGATACTCATAACAGGAGTAATACCACTACCCGCTACAATAGCCAAGTAATGTTTATGCTGAACCTGTTTCTTCTTCAAAATGAAGTTGCCCATTGGGGGCATTACTTCTACCAGGTCGCCTTCCTTCAATTCCTGGTTGGCATAGGTAGAAAATTTGCCCTGCTCTACTTTTTTGATGGCTACACGCAGTTCACAATCGTTGGTACCGGCGCAAATGGAATAAGAGCGGCGTATTTCCGCTTCTCCATCGGGGCGGCGGAAAGTCAGGTATTGGCCGGGGATGAATTTAAACTGCCCGGCAAGTTCTTCCGGTACCTCAAGCGCTACAGAAACACAATCAGCCGTTTCCGGCCTTACATTTTTCACTTTTAACGAATGGAATTTCACTGACATATCTAAACTTATCCCGGGTTATTTTTGACGTGGCGCAAAAGTAGGAAAAAAAAGCGGTCATATAATATTTATGCCCCATCCAACAATTTGTCCAGCTCATCCTTGCGCAACATGGTAAATATTTTTCGTCCATCGGCTGTATGTTCGGGCTGTGCGCAGGCAAACAGCTCGTCTATAAGCGCCTGTTGGTTTTCTTTTTGTGAAATAGCTGAAACATTGCGCCCCAACCTTTTGGCCATATTGGCCAGCAGCATATCAGTACGCTTTGCTGTAGCATCGGCAGACTCATGTTTCAACTGGTCTATTACTTCATCCAGCACATGCTTCTCTTCACCAGGCGGCAGGCCTGATGGTATGCCCTGTACCACGAATGTATTTTTGCCAAAAGGGGAAATATCAAAACCAATACGCCCCAGGTCGTGCAGCGCCTCGTTAAGCAAAATAGCATCCTGCGGGGCTACCTCGTAAGACGTAGGGAATAAAACCTGCTGCGAGGCCGCACCCCCACTGTTCCATTGCTGCAATAACCTTTCATACCAGATACGCTCCTGTGCGCGGCGGATATGTACCAGCATCAACCCCGACTTTACGGTTGTAACCAGCATAGAGCCCTGCACCAGTATAATGTTGTTGACAGACTCCGTTACAGTTTCCGCATGCAGGCTATGCTGCACCGTGTTTTCGTCATGCTGAGATGGCTGTGAAGGAATAGCATCATTGGTAGCTATCTCATACAGTTCTTTCCATTTCTTCAGGCTATCGTTCTTTTCTACAAAATGCGCCTGGCCTTTGTTTGAAAACGTATTGCTCAGGTATCCCTGTTCTGTTTTAGCGCGTATGCTTTCGGTTGCAGGTAGCTGCACAGACGACAGTTGCTGTATCTCAGGATTGAGTGTAAAGTCGAGCGATGGAGCGATGTTGTAGCGTGCCAGCGCATGCTTTACAGCAGCATTCAGGTAGGCATACATCATGCGGTCGTCCTCAAACTTTACCTCCTGCTTGGTGGGGTGTACATTCACATCCACCCTTGCAGGGTCCACTTCCAGGAACAGTACATAGAAAGGGAATGATTCTTTTTCAAGCAGGCTCTCATAAGCGTTGGTCAGCGCGTGGTGCAGGTAGGGGCTTCTTATATAACGGTTGTTGATAAAGAAAAACTGGTTGCCCCGTGTACGTGTTGCAGCCTCCGGCTTACCTATAAAACCGCTGATGTTCAGGAACTCGGTATTTTCTTCTACCGGCACCAGGTTTTTCGTATATGAATTGCCCAACAGCTCCACTATGCGGGTCTTAAGATTGCCGCTCGTCAGGTGAAACTGCTCTGTACCATTATGAAACATCCTGAAAGCAATGGCAGGATGCGCCAGCGCTACACGGGTGAACTCATCTATAATATGGCGTAACTCTGTTGTATTACTTTTGAGAAAATGCCTGCGGGCGGGTACATTATAAAACAGGTTCTTCACGCTAAGGCTAGTGCCCTGTGGCGTGCCGCATGGCTCCTGTAGTTTTACTTCCGTGCCTTCTACCACTATACGGGTGCCTACATCGGCATCCTTTTTCATCGTCTTCAGCTCTACCTGGGCTACTGCGGCTATAGATGCCAGCGCCTCGCCCCTGAAGCCCATAGTACGTATAGAAAAAAGGTCGTTTATGTTTCTGATCTTGGAAGTAGCGTGCCGCTCAAAACTCATGCGTGCGTCTGTCGGGCTCATGCCACAACCATTATCCACTACCTGCACCAGTTCTTTACCTGCATCTTTTATTATCAGCTGTATATCAGTAGCGCCTGCATCTACAGCGTTTTCCAGCATCTCTTTCACTGCCGATGCGGGGCGCTGTATCACCTCTCCAGCCGCTATCTGGTTGGCTATATGGTCTGATAAAAGATGTATTACGTCCGGCACTATATCTCAATTAAGTTGCAAAGGTAAAGCCCTTTTGCCCTGCACCCCAAAATTGTTGCACTTTGTTGCGTTTTTCAGTGTCTTTCCTGTTATTACCGCATTTATAAAATGCCGAATAGTAATGTGAGGCACCGAATTGTTGCATTTTGTTGTGTTTTTCGGGCTTTTTTAAAATGTATCCGTCCACATATTCTATAAAAACTCCCATACATTTCATGGCAACTTTATACATTCAAATATACGTAAAATTGCTGTTTTTAGCAACTAAAATGCGGCCTGAAAAAGCTTACAGAGGTTTTGTACCTTTAGCGGAGAATATTACGATAATATGATAGGCGCCATAATAAAAGGCAAATGCCCCAAATGCCGGGAAGGGGATATATATGTCAATAAAAGTGTATTTCCACTTAGTAAATGCATGGCGCTGGTTGACCACTGCCCTAAATGCGGGCAGAGAATAAAATCGAAAAATGACAATGCACCGGGCATGAATTATGCGGTAAGCGTGGTGGTGTATGCCATAGGCTTTATCGTATATGCATTAATATGGGGCATTAATGCTACGGACAATAGCATGATCTACTCATTTGTATTCGCCACGGTGCTGGTCATCATTTTACAGCCCTGGCTGATGCGCCTGTCTAAAAACATATACCTGTACCTATTTATTAAATTCAAGAACGAGTAAGGCTAATCTGCAAACAGGTGCTAAAATTGCATATATTTGAGTATTGATTACTATAACCAAATAACTGACAAGATGATAAAACATATACCTGCAGCAATACTATTCATCAGCTCTATGCTTTGTTTCGGGTACACGCCTGCACAAACACCTGTAGAACTGCATATAACGCATAAACTTGGCGGTGCAAATTTTGCCTTAAAACAGACTGCACAAAACAACCTGGGCCATAATTTTTATGTTGACAGGCTGGAGTATTATATTTCAGGCATCAGCATAAAGCATGATGGCGGTGCGGTAACCGAGGTACCTGCGCATTATATACTGGCAGATGCGGGCACAAATGTAGTAAGCGCATTGGGTTCTTATAATATTACCAATATCGAATCAGTATCATTTCACATAGGCGTAGATACACCTATTAACCATGCCGACCCCGCACAACATCCCACGGGCCATCCTTTAGCCTTAAAATCACCACCTATGCACTGGGGTTGGGCATCGGGCTACCGTTTTATAGCTATAGAAGGTATGTGCGGCACCAACATGGACAAAGTGTACAGCATACATGCACTGGAAGACAACCTGTATATGGAAGCTACCGTGCCTGTGACGGGGAAACTACGTTCGGGCAAATTAATCATTGCCTTAGAGGCTGAATATACTAATGCTTTAAAAGATATGGATTTGTCATCCGGCCAGGCGGCACATGGTAACGGTGTTATTGAAACAAAACTGGTTGAAAATTTCAGAAATAATGTGTTCTCAGAAGGGCACCCTGTATCTGTAAATAATGCGATTGCTTTAGCCGGTAATATCAAGGTTTATCCTAACCCATCTGTTAATGGCAACTGCTATGTTTCTTTTACAGATGCGGCACAGGAAGCCCGTGTTACTGTGACCAACACAACGGGCCAAGTTATAGCACAGCAGCAAAAGGCCACCGGCAACAATACTGTTCAACTGCAACTACAACAGCCGGGCCTTTACTTTGTATCTGTACAGTATGCAGATGGCAGCCGTGCTGCCACTAAGTTTACCGTGTATTAGGAATGTATTACAGGCTGTATATTTTCATTTTTGTAGTGGGCGCAGCCATTGGTTACAGCGCGTGCAAAAAAGAAAATAAAGTACCACCACCGGAAGTGTCGCTCAGAACGGCGCCACCGGGGTTTCCTGCTATTCCTTTTCCGGAGGACAACCAGTTTTCGATGGAGAAATGGGAACTCGGCAAGAAATTGTTTTACGACAAAATGCTGTCTGTAGATTACTCTGCAAGCTGCGCATCCTGCCATGCCACATCCCTTGCCTTTACAGATGGCCTGCCTAAAAGCAAAGGAGCAGGCAACGTGACAGCACGCAGGAACGCCCCCACGCTTACCAATGTAGCCTACCAACCCTACTATATGAAGGAAGGTGGCGTGCCTACGCTGGAAATGCAGGTACTGGTGCCTATACAGGAACATGATGAACTGAACTTTGATATTGTATTGATAGCAGAACGTATGCGGCAGATACCAGAATATGTTGCCATGAGTAAGCAGATATTCAACCGTGAACCTGACCCATATGTTATCACCCGTGCTATAGCTACTTTTGAACGTACGCTGGTAAGCGGCAACAGCTATTACGACCAGTACCTGTACAGGGGGCGGGCAGACAGGCTAACTGATGCCGCAAAAAAAGGGATGCAGCTCTTCTTCAGTGAACGTGCAGGGTGCAGTAGCTGTCATAATGGTTTTAACTTTACCAATTACGCATTTGAGAACAATGGTTTGCACGATTTGTATGCCGACAACGGGCGGGAACGTTTTACCCGAAAACCAGAAGATAACGGACGGTTTAAAGTACCTACCCTTAGAAATATAGCGTTGACAGCACCCTATATGCACGATGGCAGTATCGCTACATTAGCCGAAGTAATAGCGCATTATAATTCAGGCGGCAAAGCTCATGCAAATAAAAGCGGAAACATCAGGCCGCTTGGACTATCTGAAACAGAACAGCAGTACCTGCATGCATTTTTAGAAAGCCTGACAGATATTGAGTTTGGCAGTAACCCGCTTTATAATAATTAAACCGGTAATCTCTCAAAAAGCAAATCTTACAATTCACTTAATACTACCTCAAGCTCCGCAATCATCATAGCCGTTGCGCCCCATATTATGTGCTCTTTATCCCATTCATAAACAGGCGCTTTTATAGTAATATCCGGGAAGGCAGATGGTGTGATGCTCCTAACTGATTTTATTGCGGGATTGAATAACTCCCGTATGGGCACTTCCAGTACATATTGCACCTCATCCACGCTCAAACTATATTCAGGATGCCCGGGCAAAAAGCCAACATAGGGATATACATTGGAATTGCTGACGGGTATATACAAGGGGCTTAACTGCCCCAGCACTTCTATTTCTGCCGATGGTATGCCTACTTCTTCAAAGGTCTCGCGCAGGGCAGTGGTTTGCAGGGTATCATCAGCCGCATCGCGCCTGCCACCGGGGAAACTTATTTGCCCCCCATGCGCTTTGCCATCTTCTATACGTTTTATCAGCAGCAGGTACAGTTCATCCTGCATAGGGAACAGTAATGCAAGCACGCCGCTTTCCCTGGCATCTGCAGGTACCTCCGCCGGCAGAGGCCTTACGCGGCTGGCCATTATGTTTTGGGCATCTACCCCGGGCAGGGGTTGCTGCAATCTCTTTTTTAATGCTGTTATCTGTTCTGTATAAATCAATCATTCATCTTTAAAACCACAGGTATTATGTGTACCATCACAAAACGGCTTGTTGGCCGATTGCCCGCAACGGCACAATGCAGTTACTTTTGCCCGTTCACTTTCATTACCATGCTTATCTTTCAAAATAATATTGCCATGTACCAGCAATGGCCCGTTTTTAGTTACCTCCACCCTGGTAGCGGCCTGCACTGTACCCGTAGCAGTGGGAATTTCATTTCTGAAATAACTCAGCGCGGCAGACGGGCAGGCATCTACCTGGGCTATGATGGCATCGGTACCGGCGCCATCTATTTTTACCCAGGGTTTTACCCGGGGGTCGAATACAGCGGGTAAACCCGTCCAGCATTTTTTAGAATGTATGCACAGGGCGGGCTTCCACACTACTGTTACCTCGCCATTGGTATAATGCTTGGTAATATTATCAGGATTCATACCGATACTTTTTTACTTAATTGTAATTTATACAATAGTTTTATAATTACCATTCCATAGGCACTTCAAACAACAGTACATCGCTTTGCTCTGTTGCTGTTATTTCCAATTCCTCGATACCTGTAACGCCTATAGCGTCTCTCTTTAGCAATTGCCTGCCGCTGGTACTTACATTACCATCTATCATAAAAACGTACAAGCCATTACCCGGCGCATGTGTAGTATAAGATAATGTTTTACCTACCCCTATGGTAGCACGGTGTATCCATGCGTCCTGGTGTATTTTTATGCCCCCGTCTTCTTTTCCCTCCGGAGATACCAGGGGCTGCCACTTGTTCACCCTTTCTTCCGCAGGAAAAAGGCGCTGGTCGTAACGGGGCTGCACATTTTTCTTATTCGGAAATATCCAGGTCTGCAGGAGGTTCACCTCTTTATCTTTATTATGGTTGTACTCGCTGTGAAAGACACCTGTGCCTGCGCTCATTACCTGCACCTCGCCGGGATGTATTGCCTGTGTGTGGCCCATACTGTCTTTATGTTCCAGCGCGCCATCCAGCACTATGGTTATGATCTCCATATTGTCGTGCGGGTGTTTGCCAAAGCCCATACCCGGCGCTACTATATCATCATTCAGCACGCGCAATGCGCCAAAATGTATGCGCTCCGCGTCGTGGTAGCCCGCAAAGCTGAAAGAGTGTTTCGCATTAAGCCATCCGTGGTCTGCGTGCCCCCTTGATGCCGCAGCATGAAATATTATTTTTGCCATACTTAGTTGTTAAACAGTTGATAAATGTATCTACATTAATTAATACAAAGTTATAACTAAAACTGCTGTAGCAGTGAAATGGCATGGCTATACAAGTATTGATAATGTTAATACTTTAAAGTATAGAAACTGTGCTGAGGATTAATTACTAATTTGGGTGGTAAATAAGCTGAGTAATTATGAATATAAAACCGGCAATACTAGTTGGCGCACTGTTGCTCATTGCCAATATTGCCAGCACGGCAAAGCAAATGGATACGATAATAGTGCAGGAACCCGGTGGTTGGGAACATGTATCTATTATTGTAAGTGCCAACGGACAGGTTGCGCAGGATGGCCATATGCTGAATGGTAAAAAAGAAGGTACATGGACGGTATATGCCACTTCAAAATATCCTAAAACTATTACCAACTACAGGGAGGGTAAAAAGAATGGAATGGAAGTAACTTTTAACGCGAAAGGTGCGCTGGAGTCTTTAGAAAACTACAAAGAGGATAAACTACACGGTATAAAAAGAACTTACCACCCTGTAGAGGGCAAACTGCTGACAGAGGAAGCATATGCTGATGGTAAACTGCATGGCGACTACACGATATACTACAATAATGGTTTCAGACAGGAGTCGGGCCATGCGGATAACGGTAAATATAATGGTAAAAGGATATGGTACTACCCCACAGGTAAAATAGCCGTAACTTATGAATACGTGGACAACCTGAAAAACGGCGAATCGGTAGTGTACTATGAAAGTGGTTTTCTGCAGGAGGCCGGAACCTACAAAAACGATATGCGCACCGGCACCTGGAAGGAGTATGACAATAATGGCCGCCTGAAGGCGGAGGGGCCTTATATAAAAGATGATAAAAAAGGCGACTGGAAAGAATACAATGAGAAGGGTGAGATAATTAATACTTTTAAATACTAAACGCTGCATATGGCACAAACAATATTGGTAATAGATGATGAACGCGCTATCAGGAACACCTTGAAAGACATATTGTCTTTTGAAGGTTTTGAGATAGAAGAAGCTGCAGATGGCGCAGAAGGGCTGGAGATGATAAAAGCCAAAGATTATGACTGCATACTCTGCGATGTAAAAATGCCTAAAATGGACGGGCTGGAAGTGCTGGATAATGTAAAAGAAATAAAACCTGACATCCCCTTCATAGTAATATCCGGGCACGGTAATATTGAAACTGCTGTAGATGCTGTAAAAAAAGGCGCCTTCGATTTTATAGCAAAACCGCCGGACCTGAACCGCCTGCTGATAACCATACGTAATGCGATGGATAAGGGCAGCCTGGTAACTGAAACCAAACAACTGCGCAAACGCATAGCACGCAACTCTGAAATGATAGGCAATTCTGCCGCTATGCAGCATATACACCAGACGATAGAAAAAGTTGCCGCTACAGATGCCCGCGTACTGATAACCGGTGCTAATGGTGTGGGTAAAGAACTGGTAGCACGCAATATTCATGAACTAAGCTCGCGTGCCAACGGGCCGCTGATAGAAGTAAACTGTGCAGCCATACCATCTGAATTGATAGAGAGCGAACTGTTTGGCCATGAGAAAGGTTCATTTACATCGGCCATAAAGCAGAGGATAGGCAAGTTTGAACAGGCAAGGGGTGGTACACTCTTCCTGGATGAAATAGGCGATATGAGCCTTGACGCCCAGGCAAAGGTATTGCGGGCCTTACAGGAAAGCAAAATAACCCGTGTAGGGGGTGATAAGGAAATAAAGGTAGATGTACGCGTAATAGCCGCTACCAACAAAGACCTGATGCAGGAAGTAGAAGAAAAAAAATTCAGGCTGGACCTTTACCACCGCCTGAGCGTGATACTGATAAAAGTGCCTACACTAAATGAGCGCAGTGAAGATATACCCGAGCTGGTACAATACTTTATAAACGAAATAAGCAACGAGTACAACCAGGCAAAAAAAGAAATAGAAAAAGCTGCACTGGATAGTATGCAGAAACACACCTGGACCGGGAACATACGCGAACTGCGTAACGCAGTAGAGCGACTTATAATTTTCAGCGATAAAAAAATTGTGAAAAAAGATGTAGATACTTATATCCTGCAGAAATAACATAAAACACTAAAAAGGGAATGGCCGCAATATGCGGCCATTCCCTTTTTAGATTTACATCTGTATTATCTTGAGAGAACAAACCTGACATGGCTTGTTTCGTTTTCTACAGTAATATTAACCGTGTACACACCGTTTGCCATCGCATCGTCTAATCTTACAGGCAGGTTTACAGCACTGTTACCCGCTTTATAGCTTTGCAGGTAAACCTGCTGGCCTACAGCGTTGACAATAGAAACCTTCACATCTTTACCTGCTAAAGACTTTCTGAGCTGGCCTGATATCGTGAACTGGCCTGCATTCGGGTTAGGATAGATCTTAATACCGCTAACTGCATCTTCAAGTTCTCCTATACCTGTAGTTACTACGCGGCTGTTAACACGCTCTGAACCCGGCGCAAGACATTCTTCGCTGCTTAACATCTCAACATATATTTTATCGCTGGCGGTCAGGTTTGTAATGTTATGGGTGTTACCTGTTACCCCTGCCTGAACCATATTATTTCTGTACCATACATATGTAGGGTTGCTACCACCATTAGTTGGCGTTGCAGTGAATGTATAAGAACTACCAGAACCGTCATACATAATATTCAAATCAACCGAAGCTGAAAGTAATGGATTCACTGTAAATGTGATGTTGTTACTCAGCTCTGGGAATACACAGGTTGCGCTGCTTATCAACCGGCAATTCACAATATCACCTGTAACCAGTGTATTTGTCTTCAGTGTTGCCTGCGTTTCGCCGGGCATATCTATCCCATTCAATACCCACTGGAATTTAGGCGATGAGCCCGCATTAGTAAACGCAGCTGAAATAGTAACCTGCTCTTTATCACAAACAATATCTCCCGGGTTAGGATTGATAACTATGCTTGACCTTGTTGTAGGTATAATGGTCATTTTTATCTTATTGCTGACAGCTGTTTCAGGATTTGGGCATTTCATACTGCTCATCATCTCGCATACAATTTCATCACCGTTGAAAAGCATACTTGAAGAAAGTTTATTACTTCCTGAACCTACAGGGCTACCATTAATATACCATGAGTACGCGGGGGTTGTTCCGCCATTTACCGGTGTTGCGGTAAACTCTACCGGCTGACCGGAACAGTTACTGTTACCAACGTCTGATGTTATGGTTACTGATGCCGGAGATTTTTTGGTCACGTTCATCAGTATAGCATTACTATTAACAACTTTAGGTAACGGACATGCAATACTTGATGTCATTTGACAACTAATAACATCCAGCGGTGCAAGTGTACTTGTAGTATATGTACTGCCCGTAGCTACCTGCACGTAGTTCTTCTTCCATATGTATGTAGGCGAGCCACCGTTTACAGGAGTAGGAGTAAAGGTTACCGATTCACCTTCGCAAATGTCATTTTTATCTTCGGCAATGGTTACCTGTGGTACCTCCAGCTTATTCACAGTCAGTTTCACTTCATTTGAGGTAACTGAAGGTGTACAATCTCCCGTAATAATACAGCGGTACAGATAGCCATCCATTGCTACATTTACAGCACTTATCATTAACGTGTGCTTGTCCACATCACTATAAATGCCCGAATTAGACAGGTTATTCCATCCGGAACCGGTATTTTCCTGCCATTGATAACTAATATTTGTTCCGCTTGCAGCAACACTGAATTTTACATTTGTTGCCTGATCACAACGAACTACATTAAGAGGCTGAATATCTATCGTAGGTACTCCTTTTACATGCAGGAGAGAAGCTGGTGTTTTTTTAGTATTACATGCACCGGTCACCTCGCAATAGTAAGTAACCAAGTGAATGTTATTAGGTATTGATAATCCGTTTATAGTCAGCGTATTTGTAGTAGCGCCACTATAAGCACCGCCATCTGTTACCAGTGAAAAACCACCGGACCCACCGCCTACATTCTCATACCATTTGTATGTCAAATCACTTCCCGTAGCAGTTACGGTGAAACTTGTAGAACCTCCGTTGCAAATTGTACCGCCCGATGCAGGATTTGATGTTATTGCCGTTGGTATTTTAACCGTCAGTTTTGCGACATCGCTTGTATCAGCAGGAGCACATGCACCATTTACTATACAACGATAAAGTTCACCATCGTTTGAAGCACTAACGCCTGCTACACTAAGATGAAAGGTTGATGTTCCTGAATAGATACCGGCGTCGCTCATATTAGCCCAATTGGTACCACCATCCGTGCTCATTTGCCATTGGAAGGTCAATACATCTCCTTTAGAACCAACCTGGAAATTTGTATTCCCGTCCAGGCAGATTACTTTATCACTTGGTTGTATATGTATATCAGGCTTAGTGTATATTTTCAGGTTTACTACGTCAGACATTGTTGCGGGCTTACAATCAGTGTTCAGCACACAACGATAAAATTTATATGTTTTATATTCTGCTGCATCTGTAATGTCCAGTGTATTTGTAGTAACATTTGAATGTACTGAACCATTAGTTAAGTTTGTCCAGTTCACCCCGTCATACGAGCCCTGCCATTGATAAGTTATTGGAACTGCGGCAGTTGCAGACACTGAATAACTGAAGTTTGAATTCAGACAAGGTGTAGCATCCACAGGCTGTGTTACAATTACAGGAGGTTGTGTTACATACAGTGTAGCTGTGTTGGAAGTTGTTTCTATCGCACAGCCGTTTATAGCTACGCTGCGATATATATAACCATGCAAGCCTGCAGGATTAGTAAATGTGAGTGTATTTGTAGTAGCTCCGCTATATGGACCGCCGTTATTTACCGTATTCCACGTTCCACCACCATTTGAAGATACTTCCCACCTGTAAGTCAGGTCATAGCCTGTTGCAGTGATACTCATTGTGCTTACATAACCCGTTCCTGCACAAGCCGTAATATTATCCGGATGGTCAGTAATAGTAGCTACTGCGCCTAATATTAATTTTGCTGCATCTGTTGTTACAGGCGGAGCACATGTACCACTAATCATACAACGGTACTGATTACCATTCATCGTTCCGGGTATGCCTGTTAATGTTAAAGTAGTAGTTGTAGTGCCTGAATAGATTGCATTATTATTAACATTAGCCCAGTTGGTGCCACCGTCTGTACTTTCCTGCCATTGATAAGCAACACCCGTACCATCGCCTGCACATGTAAAGGTTGCATCCCCTGTGGCGCAGAAGGTAAAGTCGTCAGGGCTGGATAGTACTTCCGGTACTTCCCTTACTGTCAATAATGCATCTCCTGTTGTTACTGCAGGGTTACATGTACCGGATACTTTACAACGGTACAGGTTATCATTCATTGAATAAGTAATATTGGTAATGTTCAGGGTTGATGTTGTAGCATTGCTATAAACTCCACCATTGGCAACATTGTGCCAACTTGTACCTGCATCTGGACTATACTGCCACTGGTAGGTTAGTCCGGTGCCTGTGGCGGTACATGTAAATGTTGTATTATCTGTAGGACAAACTGTTTTAGCTACGGGGTCTGAAGTTACCGCGGGTATTGTATTAAAAAACAATATAGCTGCGTTTGTATTTACTGTAGTTGCACCGCATGATGAAACCTGGCAACGATACTGATAACCATGAATATTACCGGGTGCTGTAAGTTTTAATGTAGCGGTAGTAACATCGCTATATATTCCGCCGTTTGTAAGATTGGTAAACATGGCCCCGCCATTTGTACTCACCTGCCACTGGTAGGTAAGCGAAATCCCTTCAGCAGTAGTACTGAATGTTGCGTCTGCACCTGGACAGATAGTAGTGGTGGCAGGATGTGCCTTAACTACTGGAGGTGGGTTAACAATTAACTTAGCGGCCTTTGATGTAGCATTCGGGGTTGAAGTACCGGTTGCAACACAGCGATACTGGTAATTATTCATACCAGTTGTAACTGCTGTTAATGTCAGCGACGTGGTAGTTGCACCGGAATAGACACCACCGTTAGCGATATTACTCCACGTACTGCCACCATTGGTACTTTCTTCCCATTGATAGGCATTAGCATCTTTAGCTGTTATGGTAAAAACAGCATTGCCTGCAGCACATACAGCTACGTCTGCAGGTTCACCGGTAATACTTGGGGCCTGGGCATAAGCTTTTGCACTGAAAAGTAATGTCAAAGCCAGAAAGATAGGGAAATACAGTATCCTGTTAAATGATGTAACGTTCGTTCGCATACTAAATTGATTTATAAGTTTTTAATTTTCGCGTGCAAAGCTATGCAATTAAGCATATCTTTAACAAATATTATATACAACAATATTTAATGATTAACAAAATATGTACATCTTTCATTAAAATATGGGCTGAAAGTTTATACATTATTTTTTCCACAGACAGTCAAAACACATACCAATGTTAGGACTAAAACTGTTTTTAATCTAATTTTAATGTAATTGTCATGTAAATTATTAATAGGCTTATTAACCACCCCAACCTTCCCTATCCAGGCTACGGTATTGTATGGCTTCAGCAAGGTGCTCAGGTTTTATATCATCACTTCCTTCCAGGTCGGCAATGGTGCGCGATACTTTCAATATTCTATCGTAGGCCCGTGCAGACAGGTTTAGCTTGTCCATAGCTGCTTTTAGTAAAGTCTGCCCTATCGGGCTGATGGTGCATATCTGTTTGAGCAGCTTACTGCTCATCTGTGCATTACTGTATGTACCCGGGTGCGCTTCAAATCTTTTAGCCTGCACTTCCCTGGCCTGTATCACGCGGGTGCGCACAGCATCGCTGTTTTCAGATGTTTTTTCAGAAGACAACTCATTAAAAGAAACCGGGGTTACTTCCACATGCAAGTCTATACGATCCAGCAAGGGGCCCGATACTTTGTTCAGGTAACGCTGTACCATTTGCGCAGAGCAGGTACATTCCTTTTCAGGATGGTTAAAATATCCGCAGGGGCAGGGATTCATGCTTGCTATCAGCATAAAGCTGGCGGGGAAATCTATGCTTACTTTTGCCCTTGATATAGATACCCTGCGTTCTTCCATTGGCTGGCGCATTACTTCCAGTACCGTGCGTTTAAATTCAGGCAATTCATCCAGGAAAAGCACCCCATTGTGCGCCAGCGATATTTCTCCCGGCTGCGGGTTACCACCCCCACCTACAAGCGCTACATCACTAATAGTGTGGTGTGGTGAACGGAAGGGCCGGCGCGCTATAAGCGAACTGCTACCCGGCAGTTTGCCCGCAACGGAATGTACCTTGGTGGTTTCCAGTGCCTCATGCAGTGTCAAAGGCGGTAATATAGTAGGCAAGCGTTTGGCCAGCATGGTTTTGCCGGCACCCGGCGGACCTATGAGTATGGCATTATGCCCGCCTGCGGCCGCTATTTCAAGGGCACGTTTCACATTCTCCTGACCCTTTACATCATTAAAGTCAAATTCAAAATCGTACTGTGCGTCAAAAAACTCTTCACGTGTGTTTACAACTACAGGTTCGGGCCTTGCTTTGCCTGTAAAGAAATCAACTACCTGGCCCAGGCTTTCCATTCCATATACATCCAGGTTGTTTACCAATGCGGCCTCCCTTGCGTTTTGCTTAGGCACTATCAGCCCCTTAAACTTTTCCGCCCTGGCTTGTATCGCTATGGGCAATGCACCTTTTATAGGTTGCAGCGTGCCGTCCAGCGATAGTTCGCCCATCAGTATATATTTATCCAGGTCTCCGTATGGGAGTTGCCCGGTAGCGGCCAGCCAGCCTATAGCTATAGGCAGGTCATATGCCGCACCTGCTTTTTTTATATCAGCCGGTGCCATGTTTACCACAATGCGCGCGCGGGGTTTATCAAGATTGGTATTTTTTAATGCAGATATAATACGCTCAATACTCTCCTTTACAGCACTGTCCGGCAGGCCAACGATGATGTATTCAGGTTTACCACCGGGCGTATCTACTTCAATTGTAATGGTGAGTGCATCTACGCCATATACGGCGCTTCCAAATACTTTAACTAACATGGTTGCAGAATAATAAGGCTGAAACTACGAAAACAAACAATAGCACTGAAATATGTTAGGTTGACAACCAGTATTATTACCGGTTTATTAAATATATAAATCAATATTTTTTAGACATGGATCACGAAAATTCTGTTAATACCAAAACCCGAAGGTCATGTTATTGTCGATTTTGCTAAAAATTTCTTAGTTTAGTACGTTACAGAAAAGATTATCCCGAGGAAGATGTACAAAAAAATTACAAGCAGGTTGTTTATACCCATGCTGGTAATGGTGTGTTTGCTGTTACCCATGGGTGCTGTTTATGCTCAGAATTTTACGCAGGACGCAAAACCTATTGAGCGGCCTAAAGATGTAAAAGTCATACGCGAGTATGAAGATGGGAAGGGCAATATTGTGCGGGAATTGCAATACAAGCACGGCTCTATGATCGTAACTGAAACCGTGATATTTCCAAAGCCGCAAAAGATATCCGTCAATATGCCTATTAAGGCGGATACACTTAATAAAGATTCGCTCATTATATATGTAGATAAGTCGCACTATTCCGTAATGGTATTTTACAAGCGCAGGTGCATACGTAAGTACAGGGCTGTTTTCGGCCCCAACCCAAAATTGAATAAACAAATGGAAGGGGATAGAAATACGCCAGAGGGATGGTTTACTATTACCCGTCTTAACCCTAATTCCAAATACAATAAGTTTATGGAACTGAGCTATCCAAATGCAGAGTATATGGAAGCTTTCAACCGTATGAAGGAAAGAGGGGTGATACCCAAGAGCGCGCGTATAGGTGGCAACGTGGGCATACATGGCATATGGAAGAATGGTGATAACATGATAGAACTGGGTGTAGGCTGGACGGATGGCTGCGTAGCCATACGCAATTCTGATATGGATGAGCTATATACGCTTGCGGGCAAAGGCACCAGGGTATTCATTAAAAAGTAACAACTATATTATTTCCGGTCTTTCCACAACTGCCCGAAGCTGCGTTGTGGAAACTTTAGTTCAGCCCTTTGCGCCACCCAGGTATCTTTAAAAAGTTTATTTACAACCTTAGTTTTGGTTTTGCCGTTTGCTATATTCAAAAGCCCGCGGTTCAGCATGGCTAGCTTCCACGCTTTCCAGGCAATATTCTCCGCCATTGGGCCATGCTTTTCGCTTACTGCAATGTGGCGATTTTCCAGCAGCATTTCGTGGATGTTTATTTTTACAGGGCATACATCTGTACAGTTACCGCACAGGCTTGATGCATTGCTCAGGTGTTTAAACTCTTCCATACCCCGCAGGTGCGGCGTAATTACAGAACCGATAGGCCCGCTGTAGGTAGTGCCATAAGCATGGCCCCCGATGTTTTTATATACCGGGCATACATTCAGGCAGGAACCGCAGCGTATGCAATACATACTCTCCCGCACTTCTTTGCGCAGCAGGTTGGTACGGCCATTGTCCAGCAATATCACATACATTTCTTCCGGGCCATCTGTTTCTTCTATACTGCGCGGCCCGCTGAAAATAGTATTATAAACCGTTACCTGCTGCCCGGTACCATAGGTGGCCAGCAGCGGCCAGAACAGCGCCAGGTCTGCGATGGAAGGCAGTATTTTTTCTATGCCGACTATGGCTATCATAGTACCCGGAAATGCTGTGGACAGGCGTGCGTTCCCTTCATTTTCACTCACGCATACAGAGCCTGTGTCGGCTATAAGAAAATTGCCGCCAGTTATGCCTACCTGCGATGTGGTATATTTCCCACGCAGCTTTTCGCGCGCTACCTGTGTCAGTTCTGTGGGTGTCAGGTTTGGCTCGGTGCCCAGCTTTTCATGAAAGAGCTTTGCAACATCTTCTTTGCTTTTGTGCATTGCCGGTGTTACAATATGGTATGGTGCCTCACCATCCAGTTGTTGTATATATTCACCAAGGTCCGTCTCTACAGATTCTATATTATGTTTTGCCAGGAAGTCATTCAGGTGTATTTCTTCTGTCACCATCGACTTTGATTTTACCACCTGACTTGTATTCTTTTCCTTACATATTTTCAGGATGGCATCCAGCGCTTCGTCAGCATTCTCAGCCCATATCACCTTACCGCCCCTAGCCATAAAATTCGTTTCAAACATCTCAAGGTGCTTGTCCAGGTGCTCTATAGCTTTCCATTTAATATTCTTTGCACGTTGGCGCGCAAGGTCAAGGTTGGCATACTGTTCCTTGCCCTTTATTACAGCGGCAGCGTATTTATCAATATTAAAACTGATTTTACGTTTATGCTCCAGGTCGGCAGCCTTCACGCTGCTTTTGGCTATAAAAATGGAAAGATTATCACTCATCGGTTACAAAAGTATAAACTAAACTGTGTAGAAAAGAATATCAGATTGAACTAACACGAAACTGTGATATATGTTTGGATAAAAAGAAAAGAGCTACCTGTTAGGTGACTCCCGGCAAAAAGATTATTTGGTCATTTTAAGGTGAAGACCCATTGAACTTTTCATATCAATGGCAGATGCGGTCATTTCATTGATTGTCCATGTACCTCCGCCGGACAGTACGTTAAAATTCCCCCCGGTCTTTGTAAAGGCTATATTTTTATCATTGTTAGACAATACGTAAGTAGCATCTTCTGTTTGATGCGATGTACCATCAAACGTAATGTCAAAGTGTACTGTACCACCTGTAGCAGAGTTTGCAGTAGCTTTATACGTACCCGCCATTGGGCTTGAAATTGTAGTTCCATCATATATTGCCAGTTTCCAGTCGCCATTTACAGCATTTGTATTACTTGGCTGATTGATTGTTTTTTGTGGCTCGGCCTCTGTTTCTTTTTTACAGGAAGTAGCTATACATCCTATCAATCCTAATATTATTATTATCCTTTTCATAAATTGATTTTCAGGAAGCAAAAATACCTTAAAGCGTTGTTCTGCTTCTACGTACTGGTGGGTATATTCGCTTTCATTTAATATGCAATCCTATACGATATGTACAGAAATGCCGCTTGTATGTGTAGATAAGGCATAACTTTACAGCCTATGTTTTCAGCAGAAGAAATAAGCAAGCAGGCATTGTCCACCATTGCCATACAGGCAGAAGCGATAGCGGCACTTAAAAACTATGTGAACCATGTGTTTACCGACGTGGTGAAACTGATACATAATGCCAAAGGCCGAGTGGTGATAACCGGCATCGGAAAAAGTGCGGTTATCGCTCAAAAAATGGTGGCAACCTTCAACTCAACAGGTACCCCTGCACTCTTCATGCACGCTGCCGATGCTATACATGGCGACCTGGGTATGATACAGCCGGACGATGTGGTAATCATTATTTCAAAAAGCGGTTCCAGCCCCGAAATAAAGGTGCTGATACCTTTCATAAAAAACTTTGGCAACCCGGTAGTGGCTATATGCGGGAGTGAGCAGTCTTACTTGGCGACTAATGCGGACTACCTGATAAACACAACAGTAGAAAAGGAAGCCTGCCCCAACAACCTGGCTCCTACTACCAGCACCACTGCACAAATTGTAATGGGCGATGCACTCGCGGTTTGCCTGCTGAACCTGAAAGGATTTACAGCAGAAGACTTTGCCCGCTTCCACCCCGGCGGGGCATTGGGCAAACGCCTGTACCTGCGTGTGGGGGACCTGAGTAAGCAAAACCTGGTACCGCGTGTTGCTGCCGATGCTACACTAAAAGAGGTCATCTACGAGATATCCAGCAAACGCCTGGGCGCGACTGCTGTTACAGACGAGCATGGGCACTTGCTGGGCATAGTAACTGATGGCGATATACGCCGCATGCTAGAGAAACATGACAACACATCTGTACTCCGCGCAAAAGACATCCTTTCAGCATCCCCAAAAACGATAGATGAACAGGAACTTGCCGTAGCTGCGCTGGAACTGATACGCACACATAATATATCTCAACTGGTAGTGACCAATGGCGGAATATATTCGGGCTTTGTACACCTGCACGACCTGGTGCGCGAGGGGCTGATTTAAAAACCGACACCAATACCTACTTCTACCAATTCGGCTTCAAACTTATGGGTTTTCAGAATGATGGAGGTGGATAGTTCTTTCAACACACCTTCCTCTTTTTGCAGTAGGTAAAAACTTCCGCCTAGTTTCTGGTAAAAAAAATCTTCAGGTATCTCATAATTTTTGATGTAGAAACCCAATTGTGCCAGTATACCCACACGCCCCATTAAAAACTCATTGCCTACTATTACAGCACTCTTCCAGGAATTTGCCCGCTCTTTACCGGGATTGATTTCATTATTACGCAGGAAAGTGTACATATTCGTGTGGTAAGAATAGTCTAAACCAAGCAATAGTTTGTTTTTGCTCCAGTAACGTTTACTGGCAAAGGCCGTCACCATATATATGGGATACATAGGACCATCAGGTGCCAGCGCCTCGCGGGCTGCAAGCCCAAACCGGACTTGTGCCAGCCACCTTTTTTTCAACGGTGCCAGTTCCTTCTTTATCTTATCCGGTTGCGACCCATAGGGGAAATAACGTAAACCGGCGTGCCATCCATAAGTATTGATGCCCAGGTTTGGCGTGCGGAATGCAGCATTAGAAACATGAAAAAACGAGCCCCCTAACTGTACATCAAGATGATTATTGATGCGGTAGCGCACATCTGTAGCAAACAATGAGAAATTATTAACCTTGGAGCCAATAGCTGTGTTTAATGTGTCAAAAGACGGGGAACGCTCGTATGGGCGCGTTACAAATCCTAAACCAAAAGAAACCTTAAACGTCCACTCAAAGTTTTTATACTTTAATACGGGTATCTGCAGGTTAGGATAAATACTGATGCATTTTCCGTAAACAGAATCAACGCCATAACCGGTGTACATAATACCAAAACCCACCAAAGGGTACTTCCTGCGTTGCTGCCAGTCTTTAGTGCCATAGGTTTGGAACAAAGCGTTTAGCTCTATTCCGGTTACTGCATCAGGTAACTGTTCAGGCGATTTCTTACTGTGGCGGTATATCTGCCCTCGTGCTATATTGGCCTCAACGCCCATACCTGCCAGTTTATGCTGGGCAAATGAAAGTACCGGCATGAAGCAGGTTATAAAAAGCAATAGCAGGGCGTACCGCATTAAAGGTTTAATATTTTGTTACGTTATCAGCCTTATGTGTTAACAAATATACTTTCCTATTGCAAACATGTAACTTTGCCCCACCAACATTTTACAATGCGTAGATTATCAGGACTCATATTACGGTCATTTTTGCAGGGGTTACTTATACTCAGCCCCATAGCTATTACGGCTTACGTAATATATATAGTATTTGATAGTATAGATACCATTATTCCTTCTTTACCCCGCGGCCTGGGCTTTGTGCTTATCATCTGCACCATCACCATTATTGGGTACCTGGGTACCCGCCTGTTTATAGGCCGGATGATTATAGATGGCTTCGATTACCTGATGCAGCATACGCCCGGCATCAAGTTTATTTACTCATCTATAAAAGATATTCTTGATTCATTTGTTGGCGATAAAAAACGTTTTAATGCACCTGTATGGCTGCGTACCAGCAAAGACCCTGAAATGTGGCGCATTGGTTTTATGACACAGCAGGACCTTGCCTTTGTAGGTATGGCAGGCAAAGTAGCAGTTTACCTGCCGCATTCATATGCAATATCAGGCTGGGTAGTGGTGGCAGATGCGGTTAACGTAAAACCTATTAATAAAATGGATGCCGCCGAGGCTATGAAATTTGCCGTAAGCGGTGGTGTAACCAGCAGCGTAGAAGAACATTAGTATGATATATACTTCAAGAGTCATAAACCTGAATGCCGGACCAGCGGCATTACCGCAGGAGGTATTGCAGCAAGCTGCCAATGCGGTGATGGATTATAATGGTACGGGTGTATCTGTATTAAGCATACCACACAGGGGGAAGGATTTTGATAATATATTGGCAGAGAGCAAGCAACTGGTGCGCGAACTGTGCAGGCTGGATGATGATTACGAAATACTATGGATGCAAGGCGGCGGCAGGTTGCAGTTTGCCATGATACCCATGAACTTTTTAGGAGAAGGAGATATTGCGGGATATATTGATAGCGGTGCCTGGTCGGCCGATGCGATAAAGCATGCGGAGTATTATGGTAAAGTGCAGGTGCTGTGTTCTTCAAAACACGAACATTACAAGCAACTGCCTGAATGGCCGCAAAGCATCCCTACAGAGCTTGCCTACCTGCACATGACTACTAACAATACCATATACGGCACACAGTGGAAAGATATTCCTCAAACTAATGTGCCTTTGGTTGCTGATATGAGCAGTGATATTTTCAGCAAAAAAATAAATTATACCGGCTGTTCTGTTTTTTATGCCGTTGCTCAAAAAAATATAGGACCAGCCGGGGCGACACTTATAGTGCTGCGCAAAGAGATGCTGAAACGAGCAAAACGTTCATTACCGCCTATGATGAGCTATGCGGAACACGTGGCAAAAAACTCTGTACTGAACACACCACCGGTTTTTGCAATATATGTATCGATGCTGACTCTACGCTGGATAAAAGCGAAAGGCATAGCAACGATAGAAGAAGAAAATAAAATAAAAGCAGGCCTTTTATACGATGAAGTAGAGCGAAATTCTTTATTTAGCAGCACCATAAAGAAAGAGTACCGCAGCCTGATGAATGTGTGTTTCAATGCGGTGGACGATAAAACTGAAAGACTCTTTCTTGATTTTTGTGAAGAGTGCGGCATAGTAAATATAAAAGGCCATCGTAGCACAGGCGGCTTCAGAGCATCTATATACAATGCGGTAACGGTAGAAGATGTGAAATATGTAGTGGCTGCAATGCAGGAATTTGAATTGAACAATAAACAGTAACAACAATACAATGGCAAAGATTACCCCGTTTAAAGGATTAAGACCTATACAGGAACTGGCACAGGATGTAGCTACGCTGCCTTACGATGTAGTAAATGTAGAAGAAGCTAAAGCATATAAAGAAGAGCCTTATCATTTTTATCATATAACGCGGTCTGAAATAGACCTTCCCGATGGTATAGATGTACACAGCCAGCAGGTATATGATAAGGCAAAAGAAAACCTGGATAATCTTATACAGGAAGGCATACTGGTACAAGACCAGGAGCCCAGCTATTATATATACCGCCTGGTAATGAATGGCCGTGCGCAAACAGGATTAATATGCGGTTCTTCTATTGAAGATTACAACAATGGTCTTATTAAGAAACACGAGTTTACCCGCCCTGTAAAAGAGCAGGACAGGATCAACCATATTAAAACCACCCGCGCGCAAACAGGTATCGTATTTCTTGCATACCGCGAGCAGGCCGATGTGAACAAACTGATAGAAGACTGGAAAGCGGCACACCAGCCCGATTACGATTTCATAGCAGAAGATAATATAGCCCATACTATATGGGTTGTGAATGATAAAGAAACAGTGAGTAGGATCACTCAGCTGTTTGCAGAGAAAGTACCTGCAACTTATATAGCCGATGGCCACCACCGTGCAGCATCCGGCGCTAAGGTGCGCGAAACACTGGTAGCAGAAGGTACTGCCGATGAAAGGAGCAATTACTTTGTCACTTGCATCTTCCCCGATACACAACTACTCATACAGGACTATAACCGCGTTGTAACGGATCTGAAGGGCATGAGCAACGAAGAGTTTATCAATGCTTTAAAAAACGAATTTGAAGTATCTGAACCGATGGGCAAAAACCAGTACAGGCCACAGCATCTGCACGAGTTTGGTTTGTACATAGGCGGCAACTGGTACAAGTTGGTAGCAAAACCGGGTACTTATACCAACGACCCGATAGGTATATTGGATGTTACTATCCTGCAAAACAATGTGCTGACTAAATTACTAGACATCAACGACCCGCGTACAGATTCGCGTGTGGACTTTGTAGGCGGCATACGTGGCCTGGGCGAACTGGAAAAACGTGTGGACAGCGGTGCTATGGCAGCGGCTTTCGCATGCTATCCTGTTAGCATACAGCAGTTGTTCGACATTGCAGACAGCGGGCAGGTAATGCCGCCAAAAAGCACATGGTTTGAGCCTAAAACGCGCGACGGGCTGGTGGTATATATGATATAACCGATTCTTGAAAAGAGCATAAGTAAAAAGGGAGCTTGTTAGCTCCCTTTTAGTTTTTTAATGCGCCTGGCCCTGTAGTTATCTATGGGCTGTATCAATAGCTTTATCAGCAGTATAGAAAATATTACCGACAATATAACTGCCAGTATACTATTAAGCTTTTGCAAACCCAGCGGCTCTGTAATAGCAGGAATGCAGAAGTAAATGATAAATACATGAGATAAATATACCGGGTAAGATAACTCACCTATATACCTGTCCATTTTAAAGTTCTTTGTATAATTGAAAATATAGGGAACCGATAATGTAAATAAACCATAGTATAAGTACTGCTTTACAAGGTAAGGTCCGGGTATATAGTTGAAAGCCAGGGTAAACAGTATGATAACTACCAGCAACGGCCTACCCGGTACTAGGGGTGCTTTCGTGCCAATGTTCTTGTATATCTTATAAGCAATATATCCCGCAAGGAAAAAGAAAAGCTCATTAGGAAAAAAACGGTACACCCATGGGTCGTGAAACATGCCGTTACTATATATTATAATTCTCAGCGCCATAGACAATGCCATCAGCACCAGTATCAGTGGCAGTTTCTTCCTTACAATAAACGGTGCCAGTGCATAGAATATCAGTTCAAGGCTCAGCGTCCATGCAGGCGGGCATAGTAAAAACGGGTATAGCGGCATGCTGGCCTCCTGGAAATTCTTTACAAAATACAGGCTGCCGTCAGGATTAGCTGCAAAGAACAATGCCGTGTCCTGCCCTACCAGGGTCAGGTTAATGACCACCATATATATTTGCGCAAACAGGTCCAGTTTTGCAAAGCCAGCCTTAAAATCCTGCACAGGCTGCAGATCGCTAAAGATACAACCCACCAGGAAAGTAAGCAGCAATATCAATAAATAGGTAGGGAACAGGCGCAATATCCTGTTGGATAAAAACATCTTATATGCACCCCTGAAGTTGTATTTTTCATTCAGTATCATGGTCATATAAAACCCTGATATGATAAAGAATGACTGAACCGCCATCACCCCGTCCAGGTATTTATAACCAAATATCGCACCGGCGTGTGTCAGCACCACGGCTATAGCCAGCAATGTTCTTATTATGCCCAAAGTTTCAGATTAATAGTATCGTAAGCTATTATGTATAACATCGGCCAAAAGTATAAATAAAAAGATGGCGATTATATTATTTTATACTAAAATATCAAGCCCTTTGCCACAACAAAAATAGCGCGTCTGTATGACGCGCTATTCTTTTTATATGGATTAAGTTTAGCTCAGTTCTGCCAGCTTAGCGTTGATAGCTTCAAAGTTGGGCACTTGTCCGGCATCTTCCAGCACCTCAGCATATTGCACCACGCCTTCTTTGTCTATCACAAATGCAGAACGTTTTGAAACACCTTTCATATCAAAACCAAAATCTTTATAAATAGTGTCGTAAGCAGTAGAAACTTCTTTATTAAAATCGCTCAACAGTGGGAAATTATAGCTCTGCTCTTCTTTAAACTTACCATTGGCAAACAATGAATCTACCGAAATGCCATAAACCTGCGCATTTGCATTGTTATAAAAAGACATGTTGTCTCTTACAGAACACAACTCTTTGGTACATGTACCCGTAAAAGCCAGTGGGTAAAACAATAATACCACGTTCTTCCCTTGTTGCTCACTCAGGGTAACCTTGTTCTTATCAGTATCGTGCAGTGTAAAATCCGGAGCTTTTTGCCCTATTTGAATTGCCATAATGTAAATTTTTGCTGTAAAGGTAAGCTATAGTAGTGGCTGTCAAAAATGAAAGGTTGACAGTGGATGGCAATATTGACTGCCACAACAACAACAATATATATTAAAAAATATTGTTTTCATGAAAAAATGGCGGAACTTCGCTCTCCCTTGCCAAGTGGCATAGAACATGATTGGTAAGGATTACAAACCAAATACGTTTAAATACTTAAATTTTAATAGACTATGGCTAACAAAGTTAACATTACACCCCTTCATGACAGGGTTATCGTTGCACCGGCTGCTGCGGAGGAGAAAACTGCGAGCGGCATTATCATTCCGGATTCTGCTAAGGAAAAACCACAACGCGGTACTGTAGTGGCTGCAGGCCCCGGTAAAAAAGATGAGCCAATGACTGTAAAGTCTGGCGATACTGTATTGTACGGTAAATATGCCGGCACAGAAATATCGCTGGAAGGTACGGACTACCTCATCATGCGTGAGAGTGATATCCTGGCGGTAATATAACCCCAAACCTTTAAAAGGTTTTTTCCTCATTATTAAAATAAGATAAATAATATATACAATGGCAAAACAATTGTTTTTCAATACAACTGCCCGCAACAAAATGAAAGCGGGTGTGGATGCATTAGCTAATGCTGTGAAAGTGACCCTGGGTCCAAAAGGCCGTAACGTGGTTATCGAGAAAAAATTCGGTGCTCCTTCAGTTACTAAAGATGGTGTATCTGTAGCTAAAGAAATAGAGCTGGAAGACGCGATTGAGAACATGGGCGCGCAGATGATGAAAGAAGTAGCATCTAAAACTGCTGATGTAGCGGGTGATGGTACTACTACTGCAACTGTACTGGCTCAGTCTATCATCAGCGAAGGTTTGAAAAACGTAGCTGCAGGTGCTAACCCAATGGACCTGAAACGCGGTATAGACAAAGCTGTAACTGTAGTTGTAGAAAGCCTGAAAAAACAATCTGAAAAAGTTGGTAACGACAATAAGAAGATAGAGCAGGTTGCTACCATCTCTGCCAACAGCGATAGCGAAATAGGCAAACTGATAGCGCAGGCTATGGCAAAAGTGGGTAACGAAGGTGTGATAACTGTAGAAGAAGCGAAAGGTACTGACACTACTGTAGAAGTGGTAGAAGGTATGCAGTTTGACCGTGGTTACCTAAGCCCGTACTTTGTAACCAACACAGAGAAAATGAACGCTGAGCTGGACAATCCTTACATATTGATTTACGAGAAGAAAGTAAGCACTATGAAAGACATCCTGCCACTGCTGGAAGCTACTGTACAAACAGGCCGCCCGCTGCTGATAATAGCAGAAGATGTAGATGGTGAGGCACTGGCTACACTGGTAGTGAACAAACTGCGTGGTTCTCTGAAAATAGCTGCTGTAAAAGCTCCTGGTTTTGGCGACCGTCGTAAAGAAATGCTGCAGGATATAGCTGCATTAACAGGTGCTACTGTTATCAGCGAAGAGCAGGGCTACAAACTGGAGAATGCAACTATCCAGTACCTGGGCCAGGCAGAAAGTGTTACGCTTGATAAAGACAACACTACGATAGTAGGTGGCAAAGGCGCTAAAGAAAATATAGATAGCCGTGTTAACCAGATCAAATCTCAGATAGAATCTACTACCAGCGATTACGACCGCGAAAAACTGCAGGAGCGTCTTGCCAAGCTGAGCGGTGGTGTTGCAGTACTGTATGTAGGTGCTTCTACCGAGGTTGAAATGAAAGAGAAAAAAGACCGTGTAGATGATGCTCTGCATGCTACACGCGCTGCTGTTGAAGAGGGTATCGTTCCAGGCGGTGGTATTGCTTTCATCCGTGCTATCGATTCATTGGTTGACCTGAAAGGTGAGAACATTGATGAGAACACAGGTATCGCTATCATCCGTCGTGCACTGGAAGCTCCGTTACGCACCATCGTTGAGAATGCCGGTATCGAAGGTTCTGTAGTAGTACAGAAAGTAAGGGAAGGCAAAGGCGACTTCGGTTTCAACGCACGTACAGAAGTATATGAGAATATGATGGCAGCAGGTGTTATCGACCCTACTAAAGTAGGCCGTGTAGCACTGGAGAACGCCGCTTCTATAGCCAGCATGTTGCTAACTACTGAGTGTGTGATAGCTGACAAACCAGAGCCTAAAGAAGCGGGTGGACATGACCACGGCGGAATGCCTGGCGGTATGGGTATGGGTTACTAATACCAATAGCTTTAGATATATAAAAAAGGGCAGAAATTATTTCTGCCCTTTTTTACTTTAACCAATGATCTAACCCGAACACGGCAGATTTTATTCGCCCATTTCTGCCAGTAACATCTCCAGTTTGTCAAAATTTTCTTCGTTCTTGTCCGGTGCGAACTTTTTTATTTTGTCGCATTCTCCTTTGCTGGCAAACTGCATGCGAAATGTAAGCAGCGTTTGGCCTTCGGGTACTTCATCAAAAGTGGTCACTACTCGGAATAGTGGTTTCGATATACGGTCCCACGCTATGAGGGATGGTGCCTCAACTTTCAGGAAAACACATTCGTTTTCGTAATTGCCTTTTTCCGGCCCGTGCATAGTAAACCGCCACTTACCTCCAGTCCTGGCATCAAACTCGTAAAAAGTATTGGTAAAGCCCGCAGGCCCCCACCATTTTGCCAACAATATAGGATTTGTCCATGCGCGGAATACGGTTTCACGTGGCTTATTAAATACTCTCGAACTGACTATTTCGCAATCAGGTGATATATCAAAAAACCCTGGTTCCATTTTATCTACTCTTGAAAAGTGTTAATCAAAATTATATATCTGTTAGTAAACTACAAACGGCTTAAAATTTCTCATAACTTAACTATATGAACACTGAACCAATATTAACTTGTTGCTTTTGTGGGGACAGTTTAAAGTCAGAAGACGCGACATGGTTAAATGTAAGCTACTCAAAAATACACCCGCCCAATGAGCAAACTTTATTTTGTCATTACAATTGTCTAAAACAAAAAATAGATGCCCGTCAGCATTGGTTATTACTGCCTAAAAGTACTTAGTATGCACTTGATAATTTCTACTAAAACTGTTTTGGCTTCTTTCCCTGTGCGGCCAACTCCGCTATTTCATTAATTCTTTTCTGCCTTGTCTCTTCTCGTTTGGCAGATACCAGCCACTGTAGTATAGCTTTTTTAACTGATTTACTCAGGCCTGTAAAATAGGCTTTTGAGCCCTTATGTACTTTGAATGCCTTTTCCAGGTCTTTGGGTATTACCAATTCTTCTACATCATCCAGGATATTCCAGGACCCATTCTGTTTGGCAGTTTCTATTACATTCAGACCTGCCTTCGTCATCAGGCCTTTGTCTATCAGTTGTTGCACTTTTTCTTTATTCACCTTAGACCATGTGCCCATGGGTTTTCTCTTACAGAAATACTGCATAAACTTTTCATCGTCTATAGGTTTTCTTCTGCCATCTATCCATCCAAAACATAAAGCCTCTTCAACACTCTCGCTCCAGGATATTGTTGGCTTGCCAGATTTCACTTTATATTGAATAAGCCATACTGATTGTTTTGATTGATGATTGACCTTTAGCCACTGCCTCCACTCTTTCCGGGTAGCGGGGTAAAAAGTTTCTATCTCTTGCATTTTATTCAAAATATGCTGTGAAGATAAACATCCCGGGTGACAGCCTTATGTCAGGAGCAACTTTTACCGAACAAAGATGTCTTACCTGCGCACTTATTACGGCAATAGTAAAGTTCAGGAAGCGGGAGAATGAAATGCAACCGCCAAAGAAAAGAAGTAATTTTTAGCTAAATTGGGTTAGAAAATTCCAATATGCGAAAACTGATAATGCTATTGTTAGCCGGGGTCACCATTTTCTTTTATAGTTGCAAAAAGGAAACTGCTGCAAAAGTTGAGACTGTTACAATAAGAGACACCGTTTATGTCGAGGTGCATGATACTACGACTATTCCTTCTTTAATCAGTGATACAACTACCACGATCATAGTTATCCGCCATGCTGAGAAGGAAAGCACCGGTACTGACCCTAACCTGGATAGCGATGGAATTTTAAGGGCCGAAGAATTAAAACACATATTAGCAGGCATTTCTATTAATGCTATTTATTCAACGCAGTATAACCGTACGAGGCAGACTGTGCAACCTTTGGCCGCCGCAAAAGGTATTGTTATTTCAGAGTATGCAACAAGCAAACCCTACAATCAACTAGTGAATGAGATCCTTACCGCCAACCGCGGGAAAGCAGTGGTCATCGTTGGCCATTCTAACACAGTTCCCGAAATTCTGAAAGTACTCAGTGATAATTCATTCAGTGTAAACATCAGTGAGAGCCAGTATGACAACCTGTTTGTTGTTAATCTGCCGGATAGCCTTAAGCCAACTATTATACCACTGAAATACGGGAAACCTACACCCTGAAACATCCAGGTATATAACCCATCATCACAGTAATTACAACCACTTATCCAGCACATTTTTATACCTGTCAAATGCATGTGGAATATTTAACCGGTGGTACGGGAATCTGACAGCCATCTCAAGTGCCTCACGCAGACCAAAATTATCCTGGGGCATATAGGGGAACATGTCCCTTCCTTGTAATTGTTTTGCGAGGTACTCCTGTTCTGTTTGCCCTGGCGTAGGTATGAAAATTGCTTTTTTGCCTAGCTTTACCAGGTCCATAACGGTAGAATATCCACTGCGGCATATTACCATGCCGGCACCCTGTATGGCATCTTGCAGCTTTTCTTTGGCAAGTATAGTGTAATGACTGATATGCGGCGGGATGTCTTTAGGAGTTTCTGCTGTCGCTTTACCTTCTGTGAATATTACCCGTCCTTTATAGCCCTTCAATTGCGCCCACAGCTTTTGTGACAGGATAGTACGTTGCGGCTCCGGCCCCGACAACAGCACCAGCAAGTCTGCTTTACTACTTTCATCCACATTTTCTGCCTGAGACAACAGGCCTATATACTCCGCATTTTGCGGCATTAGAGGCGGATGCGATAGCTTCCCGGCAAGGCCATCATTTTCTGCAACGTCAACCACCCAGCAGCGGTTAAATTTTTCCAGTTGTTTATAATGCAACTTCCTTACAATATTATCAGGTATGGTTCCTAAGCCACTCATAGCATTTAGCTGGTGTGTCATAATAACACAAGGCACCTGTATATGATACAGGCCGTAGCGATTGTCTGATATTATGCCATCTACTTTGTGAGTTATAACTATTTCTTTAAGCCATGTATGTTCACGCTTTATAGTTTTTAACAGGCCCGGTACCTGTCTTATTAGTGCGGGCATGAACATTTTGCCCGATGATGCATAGGAAACGTTATATCCATCAAGATGAATGGTTTCAATACCGGGAACAGCACGGGATATATAATCGCGTTGCCACTGGTTGCCAGCAAACAGCACCCGGTGACCGGCAGCAATAATATGCTGCACTACAGGTACGCAACGCGTTGTGTGGCCCAGCCCCCAATCTAGCGGGGATACGAGTATATGACGGGTATTTTTGATAGTTGTAAATGCTTAACTTTACAAAAGTAGATAGAAGATGATGATGAAACAGAACAAATTAGCGTTTTACCTGTTATTAATTTTTGCAGGGAGTTTTATACTTCAAAGCTGTGCTACAGGTAAAAACTGCGGTTGTGGCGGAGACCTGAACAGGGCATATAAAACACCTAAAAGATACCATTAAAAGAGAATGCCATGTGGTTTAACAATAAACATATATGGTTGCACTACACCAAAAATATCATTGCTGCTGATAAAAGTTCAGCAAACTTCCTTGCACGCTATCTGCAATTTGTAAGTATTTACCGAGCCCATCTTTCTGTTATGGAAATAATAGACCTGCAAAAATACAAGATCATCAAGCAGCAAAAGAAGGTACGAACAGCTGTTAAAGACCGCCTCCACCTTCCATTTATATTTCTCTCTTGTAACAATTAACCATATTTTGCCGGGTAGGCACATCTTGCAGCGCCGGTAGGAATTCATATTTTAAAACAAAAAATACCGGCATTTCGCTTATTTCATGGTGTAAAAACTATGAAAAGCAGAATTCATATATTAGATTTACTTACTGCTTTTTGTATTTTGGGTGTAATCTTTAACTTACACCCACCGGTTTGTTATTTTGATACATACCGGTGCAGATTGCAAAAAAGAGTTTAAAGTATAAAAGCTATTATGAAAGACGTAAAGAACGTGACGCCTGACAATGAAACTTTTGCTGTGCCTGGAGTATCGCGCAGGCGCTTCCTGGGCTATGCCGGTGGCCTTGCAGGTGCGGGGTTGTTAGTTGCATCCTGCGAAAAAGAAAATACTGCTACAGAGCCAGCTAATGTAATAGACCTGGGCATAAATGATGAAGGGCTACTCAACCTTTTGCTGGTGTTGCAACAGGTAGAGGCCGATTTCTATAAAGCTGTACTTGCTAATCCTTATTCAGGAATTACCGCTCTTGAAACTGAGTACTTCACTGATATGGAGAAACATGAAATTGCACATAGAGAGTTACTGAGAAATTATCTGAAAAGCCGTGGATCGGTTGTTACTACCAATTTCGATACGGTTGATTTTTCCAATAAAAGGTCTGTGCTGGAAACGGCGGAACTCATAGAAAACCAGGTAGTAGCCAGCATGAACGAAATAAGCCGCCTGCTGGTATCTGTAGAACACGTGGCTATTGTTTTAAAAATGTCTTCGCTGGAAGCACGTCACGCAGCTACTATCAGCAACATGTTGAGTATGGGTGCTTACTTTAATACACTGGATGCTACCGGGTCTGAACAGGGTTCATTACCATCTAATACCATCAATACTATAAACAGGTTCCTGGCAACTAAAGTTTCAGGCAACAATTTACCTAACAAGTAAACATAAGTACAGAAATGAACTTCAACGATATAATTAATAAAATAGCAGACAATCCCGGCGAACTGCAGAAGATGGATGACAGGCGCAATGTTTTAAAAGGCATTGGTACTAAGTTTGCAGTAGCGGCTATTCCTTTTGCACTGGGCAGTTTGTTTTCAAACAGTGCTAAGGGCCAAAGCAAAGAAACCATTAATAACGTACTGAACTATATACTGAAGAACGAGCTCATTATTAAAAAAATAATGACAGATGCTTTGGCTGTATCAGGGCTTGCTCCAACTGAGTTCAGAACACAGTTTGAGTTGATGGTGACGCACAACGATGCCCATATAGAGTTGTTGAAACAATTGATGAGCGAGATAGGTGGCATACCTACAACCATTAATGAAGACAAAATAGACTATAGTGGTGGCAGAGGTTCTGGCGGCGGTCAGTTCTGGCGGGCAATGGAAAACACCGCTGATTTTCTTTTGTTAGCACAAGTGCTCACAGAAACCATCAGCCGTATTTACAAGGGGCAAATATCAGAAGTACTATCTGACAAATATGTAGTTCGTACACTGAGCTGTATTCATACTGCCAAGGCGAGACAGGCAGCATTTATACGGTTTATGAGAAGTTACTGGATAGGTGACAAAGTAAAACCATGGATAACCAACACCAACTCTGACTCAACAAACCCCGCTGTACAAACTGCATATGCCGGCGAAAGCAATGTAGTGCAGGCTGGCATACAAATAGTAAGGATAAACGGGTATGACATTAACCAGGAAGCGGCCTCACAAGCTTTTGACGAGCCTTTTAACACGCTGGACAGCAATAAAGTAATGGACAGGTTTGTAAATCCGTTCTGATAAAGAATTAAATGAATAGTTAGAGAGCGCCCCGTTTTTCAGGGGCGTTTTTATTTTACATCGGGTCCACATCAAACTGCACCTGTACCGCACTGTTGCCCCGTGCCGCTACAATATTATTCCTTTCTGCTTTTATAACAGCTTTTGTTTGTTCCAACACTGCCTTGTTCCGCGGACATTTCACCCATACTTCCTGTACATATAGATTGCGTACTCTTGCTATCATTGCCTGTACGGGGCCCTGCACGCCTATCCCCTGTACCTGTTGCAATGCCTGTGCCATTTGCCCCGCAGTAGCTACTGCCTTTGTCTCATCCCTGTGCCTGAAAGTAATTTTAATAAATCGAGTGAAAGGCGGGTAGGCAAACTGTTCACGATAACGTATTTCGTGTTCATAAAATGCCTTAACATCATGCTCCTTCACCCATTGCAATACAGGGTGTGTCATGTTATAGGCCTGTATCAATACTTTGCCTTTACCGTCTGTACGTCCCGCCCTGCCGCTTACCTGCTCCATCAACTGAAAGGCCCGCTCATTTACCCTGAAGTCAGGAAAATTCAGCAGGCTATCCGCACTTAGTATTCCTACGAGTTCTATTGGTGCAAAGTCCAGCCCTTTTACTACCATTTGCGTACCTACCAGTATGTCTATCTTTCTTTTTTCAAGTTTCTCAAACAATTCAGAAAAGCTGGCCTTGCCCCGCATACTATCTACATCCATACGTGCCACCTTTGCATCAGGAAACAACTGCCCTATTTCTTCTTCAATTTTTTCCGTGCCGAATGTTTTGCTCTGTAACCTGTTGCTGCCGCAAGAGGGGCAAACATTCACTACCGCCGATTTGAGGCCGCAATAGTGGCAATGCAACTTGTCTGTGCTTTTATGGTAAGTAAGGGCTACTGCACAATTTTTACAATGCGGTACCCATCCACACATCAGGCAAACCTGGAAGGGAGCATACCCCCTCCGGTTTTGAAACAGGACCACCTGTTTATGTTTTGCCAATGCATTTGCTATAGCATCGCGCATTTCAGGGCCTATCATCTTTATGCCCTGTTTACGCATTGTTTCCAGCGATTTTGAATTTATCACTTCTATAGCCGGCATCTGTACACCCTGGTATCTTTCACCCAATCGTACATAACCATACTTATCCTGCCGTACATTATACAGGCTTTCTACAGAAGGAGTGGCAGAGCCCAGGATAGTTTTAGCATGATGCAACCAGGCAAGGTATATAGCTGCATCCCGGGCATGAAAACGGGGTGCGGGGTCTTTCTGTTTGTAAGAGCTGTCGTGTTCCTCGTCAGCTATTATCAGTCCTAAATCGTTATAGGGCAGCCACAATGCAGAACGCGGCCCTGCAATAATTTTATACTTGCCCAAGCGGGTTTTCTCCCAGATCTCAACACGCTCGTTATTACTAAAGCGTGAATGATAAACGCCCAGTTCTTCACCAAAATACGCATATAACCTGCTTACCAATTGTGTGGTCAGGGCTATTTCTGGCAGCAGCAATATAGCTTGCCTGCCTGCGCTGATACATTCCTTTAGCTGCCTGATGTAAAGCATTGTCTTTCCACTTCCGGTAACACCTTCCATCAGTACAACATCTTTTACCGCTAATTCTGCTTCCAGCTGTGTATATGCTTGTTGCTGCGCTTCGGTGAATTCAAATGTTGCCATATTATTACCTGCCTGCCTGTTCAGCCTGTCAACCGCTATTTCTTCAACAACAAAAATCCCTTTATCTACCAGCGATTTCACCTGTGCTGTAGTTGCGCCTGCCCTTTCAGTAAGGGCGGCTTGCGTCACGGCGCCGTATTTAACTGACAGTTCAATATATGCCATCAGCAGGCTTAATTGTTTGGGTGCTTTTGCCAGGTCGTCAAACAACTTATGCAGCGCGGCATCGTTTTTATAGGCTTCTGCCAGGCTGATTATTTTTTCCTTCTTAGGACGATATGCAGTTTCTAACTCATCGTGTATGATGATGGTTTCATTTTCGAGCAATTCATTCAACACAGCTGCAAAGTCGCGCGGGCCTGTTATTGCCCGCAATTCGCTGAGAGTTAGCTCATTTCGCCTTTGTAACTCTTCTGCTGCCCCGGCGGTAACATTGGTCCATTCATACACCACGTCATTATCGGCCGGCATCCATTGTACCCGGGTTTCTCCAGCTAGTTTCAGGTGTGCCGGTAGTGCGGCCTGCATTACAGCTCCGGGTTCGGTCATATAATAATCACCTATCCATTGCCAGAATAACAGTTGTCTTTCATTCACTATAGGTTCTTCATCTACCAGGGCGCGTATTGGCTTTACCTGGTAAGCTTCAGGCTTATTATTATGCAGCTTTGCCACTATACCTGAATACAATTTGTTTTTACCCATAGCTACTTCCACACGCATACCTACCTTCACCGCATCCTGCATGGCTATGGGTATGCCATACGTAAGCAGGCCTGGCAGTGCCAGCGGTAAAATAATATCGGCATACGAAGTATTTGGCGCTTCTGTATCGTTAGGCATCGGGAACATGTCCTGCAAATTAATCAAAAAGCCAGGCACATCTTATAACCTCGTATTAACAGCTTATAAATGCCATTAGCGGTCATCACTTGCAAGTTTTTCGTACTTTTGCAGACTAATCTTTATAGTGAATGTCTAAACAAGGAGAAAAAAGGTGTTCGTTTTGCGATCGTGTGGAAAGTGAAGTAAATATCCTCTTCACCGGGGTAAAAGGAAATATTTGTGATACGTGCACAGAAAATGCGCATCACCTGCTGCAGGAAACCATGACCGACAGCAAGCCAAAGAAAAACAGTGGCGAAGAACTGAAGAAGCATAAGATATATAAGCCCAAAGAAATAAAGGCTTTCCTTGACCAGTATGTTATAGGCCAGGATTCGGCGAAAAAGGTAATGTCTGTAGCTATGTATAACCACTACAAAAGGTTGATGCATCCTAATGCTGACGATGTGGAGATTGAAAAGTCAAACATCATAATGGTGGGCGAAACAGGTACCGGTAAAACATTGCTGGCTAAATCAATAGCACGCATGTTGCAGGTGCCATTTGCCATAGTAGATGCTACCGTATTTACAGAAGCAGGCTATGTAGGTGAGGACGTGGAGAGCATACTATCGCGCCTTTTGCAAAGCTGCAACTATGATGTAGCTGCTGCAGAGCAGGGTATTGTGTATATAGACGAAATAGACAAGATAGGCCGTAAGGGCGACAACCCGTCTATAACACGCGATGTAAGCGGCGAAGGTGTACAGCAGGCTATGCTGAAACTGCTGGAGGGTTCTGAAGTACTGGTACCACCACAAGGCGGACGTAAACACCCCGAGCAGAAAATGGTGAAAGTAAATACACAGAACATTTTGTTTATATGCGGAGGCGCTTTTGAAGGAATTGATAAAATGATCGCCCGCCGTATGCAGTCTTCATCCATCGGCTACAATGCTATAAAATCTACCAAAGACCTGGACAGGAGTAACCTGTTGCAGTACGTGAACTCGCAGGACCTGCGTTCTTTCGGACTGATACCGGAACTGCTGGGCAGGCTGCCTATAGTTACCTACCTGAACCCGCTGGACGCTGACGCACTGAAGAGGATACTTACAGAACCTAAAAATGCACTGGTAAAACAATACAAGAAATTATTTGAATACGAGGGTATAGAACTGGAGGTGGAAGACGCAGCACTGGACTATATGGTAACCAAAGCTATAGAATACAAGCTTGGTGGACGTGGCCTGAGGGCTATCTGTGAGATGATATTGACAGATATCATGTTCGACCTGCCGTCTGAAACAGATAAAAAGAACTTCACGCTTACTTTAGAATATGCCATGCAGATGCTGGAGCATTCTAAACTGGATCACCTTAAAGCGGCGTAAAACAATAATTTAAACCAGACTCAATATTTTATACAAATGGAAGAACTGATAAAAAAACTAACGGACGAGGTAGGCCTTACAGAAGGACAGGCGCTGCAAACTATGAATGCTGTAAAGGAATATATTATGGGTAAAGTACCCCCTATGATGCACCCCATGATTGACCAGTTCCTGGCCAGCAAAAAAGATGGCGACAATAATGATATGCTTGGCAATATGATGAAGAATTTTGGCGGATAAATATATAACTGCTCATAGTATTAACAGGCTGCCTTCCCGGCAGCCTGTTAAGTAATAACAAGCATAACGATTATAATGTTTTTTGCAGTGCATCTATATATACTTTAACCGCTCTTCTTCCAGATCCAGGCGATAAAGATGTTTGCGGACATTTTCTTCATCTACTCCTTCATCCCGGTTCCATTCGTGTAGCCAGTCACGTTGTTTATTAATGAGATCTAGCATAACAACCTTACATTCTGTATTCAGGTTAATGCCCTCGGCAGCATCTTCGCCACTACTTAATTTGCTCACCATATATTTCAACGCTGGCTGAGAAATTATTTCATTGCTGTAAGCATTCAGTACAAACTGGTAACTGTGCTTGTGCAGTTTACGATGCAACTCGTGGTAATGCGAATCACCAGGCAATACCTCGCCATTGCGCAGGATAGGAATTTTCTTTATGAAGTAGGGAAGTGTTAAGCCTTGTATTACCAGGGTGAGCAGTATCACTACGAACGTTATAAATAGTATCAGATTGCGCTGTGGGAACGGCGTGCCGTCAGCGAGTTGCACTGGTATAGACAATGCAGCAGCAAGTGATACTACGCCTCTCATTCCGGCCCATCCCAACAGAAAGGGTACTTTAAGGCCTGGATTGCCATCTGCAACCTTGATAAAATTTCGCATGATCATAGTAACGACCACTGAGCCATATGCAGCAATTATCCGGCTCACTACCAATACCCCGGTTATCAATACACCATAACCAACTGCAGTTGTTATACTTGTACTTTCAAGCCCATCGACTATTTCGGGCAGGTCGAGCCCGATGAGGATGAACACAAGCCCGTTGAGGATGAAACTGAAGCTTTGCCAAACAGAATATCCCTTAATGCGGCTATCGCTTGTGAGGAACAGGTGCTGTCGATTGGCCAGGAACAACCCGCCACTTACTACCGCCATCACACCTGAACTGTGTACAGATTCCGCTGCTATATACATAAAGTATGGGGCTACTAATGTGAGCACTATATCCATCTCGGCATTGGTAGGTAGTAGTTTATGTGTTTTGTAAAAAATCAATGCCAACAATAGTCCTATTCCCGCTCCACCTGCAACCATCCAGACAAAACTCAGCGCAGCCTCCTGCATCACAAACTGGCCGGTGGCTACGGCTATCATCGCAAATCTGAAGATGATAAGTGACGAGGCGTCATTAAACAAACTTTCACCTTCTATAATGGCCTGAAAGCGTGCAGGCACTTTTACAAATTTCATAATAGCACCCGCACTCACTGCATCTGGTGGAGACACGATACCACCTAATAAAAAACCTAATGCTAACGAAAAGCCCGGAATAAACGAATTAGCTACAACAGCTACAGTAATAGCTGTAAGAAAGACCACCACAAATGCAAAGCTGCTCACGATACGCCTGTATTTCCATAATTCTTTCCATGATATAGTCCATGCAGCATCATATAGCAATGGCGGTAGGAAAATGATGAATATTAATTCCGGATCGATCTTAATAGTTGGTACACCAGGCAGGAAACTTACGGCAAGACCACCCAATACCAAAAGAATAGGGTAGGCTATCTTTATCTTGTTAGACAGCAGTATTAGTAATATAATCAGGATAATGATACCCAGGTAAAAAGGAAAGTCGTGCAACATACGTTGTAAAAATAATTACATAATATGAAATTGAGATAGATTGTACTTAAGTGTCTATTTGCTGGAAGGTTTAATAAAAAAAGCCCTGTTCTTTACAGGGCTAAAAATATCAGAGGTGATTGTTGACTGCTACACGTTACCCAGGAACAATTGCGGAAGAATGCCCAGTAGTATAACAATGGCACAGGTAATACCCCATAATAGCTTGTCCGTACCTTGTATTTCTACATTCATCTCGGCTTCACCGGATTTAAAGTACATCGCTGTGATAACCCGGAAGTAGTAGTACACACTTACAGCTGCCATCAGCAATGCAAATATTACTAACCAAAGCAGGTTGCCCTGCTGTACGGCTGCACTTAATACATAATACTTGGCCATAAAACCACCTGTTAGCGGAATACCGGCCAGCGATAACAGGAACACAGTGGTGAAAGCCGCTACAGCGGGTTGTTTCTTGGCCAGGCCATTAAAGCCATCGTAAGTATAGTCTTTCATTTTAACCAATACAGAGAACAAGCCTATTGTTGCTACGCTATAGGCTACGGCATATATCATCAGTCCCTGCCATGCTATTGAGTTGACAGATGCGATGGCAAACAACATGAAGCCCGCCTGCGCTATAGACGAATAGGCCAGCATACGCTTAACGCTTTGCTGAAATACCGCTGTGATGTTACCTACAAGCAATGTAGCCGCTGTGATGATGGCTACTATCATCATCCAGTGGTCACTAAGGCTGCCAAAGGCTATATGGAACAGGCGCAGGAAACCGACAAACGCACCCGCCTTAACAATGGTTGACATGAAAGCAGTAAACGCAGTAGGTGAACCATCGTACACATCGGGTGTCCACATGTGCATAGGCGCTGCCGATATTTTAAAGGCGAAGGCTATCATAATAAACAGGATACCTGCGAGTGCCATTGGGTTCAGCGAATCGTTTTGCAGGAAAGTAAAATCTGTAATATAGAACGAACCCGTTGCACCATACAGTAAAGTAATACCCATCAACAATATGCCCGTGGTAAAGGCCCCCATCAGGAAGTATTTCAGCGATGCCTCGTTGCTTTTCAGGTTTTTTCTATCGCTACCCGCAAGTATGTATTGTGGTATAGACATGATCTCTATACCCAGGAACAGCATCAGCAGGTTGTTGTAACCCGTAAGCAGGAAAATGCCACAGAGTATAAAACATACCAGTGTAAAATATTCGGCTACATGGTTTCCTACCCGCATGATGTCTTTGCCCATCAGCAATACATACAAAAACGTACAACCAGCCATCAGCATGTTGAACCATAAGGCATAGTTGTCTATACGCAGCATGTTGTTGAACAACATTTCAGGGCCATTGAGGCCGGCTGACTGAACTTCCCAGATAGTAATGCCAAATAATACCAGTAGCAATACTGTAGCTATAGATACCACCTGCTTTTTGTCTTTTACAAAAAGGCCGGTGAACATCAGAATGATACCCAATACCGTTGCAGCAATAATTGCCTTCATATTTTTTTACCGGGCTGGCAGCGTACTTACCGCTTTACCCTGATTTTTATCTTATTAAAAATAAATCACTTCGCACAGACCGGAGTTATGGCATTATCGTTATAGCCATGCCCGATGTAATGTCAAGCAATGGTTTGGGATAAACACCTAATACTATGATGAGTGCTATAATAATTGCTAATCCAATATACTCGTTTACAGAGATGTCGCCACCTTGTTTTGTTGCTACAGCTTCTCCATAAGCAGTGCGTTGTATCATATTGAGCGTATATACCGCACCCAGTATAATTCCTAAACCAGCTATCACCATAAAAGTCATGCTGTATTGCGATGTGCCGGAGAACAAACCATTGAACAACATAAACTCACCTATGAAACCATTTGTAAGTGGCAAGGCGATGTTGGCCAGTGATATAATAACCAGGGCGATTGTCATAAGAGGTGCAGTGCTCGCCATACCACCCAGTTCTTTCATATTGCGTGTGCCCCAGCGTTGCTCTATCATGCTTACCATAACCCACATGCCTGCTATATTTATACCGTGGTTAAACATCTGCACCATCAGGCCATGTGTCCCAACACTGTTATTGGCAAAAGCTGCAGCAATCATCAGGCCCATGTGTGCAATAGAAGAATAAGCAATAAGACGCTTCAGGTCTGTCTGTACAATAGCTATCAGCGATGCATATACAATACCTATAACCGCTAATGTGATTACTGTATCCGACCAGAAAGCCACACCATCCGGCACTACAGGTAACAACCACCGAACAACGCCGAACAACCCCATTTTTACCATCAATGCACTAAGGATAATAGTAACAGGTGTGGGTGATTGCTCGTACGTATCGGGCTGCCATGTGTGGAACGGGAATATCGGCATCTTGATAGCAAATGCTATAAAAATGAGCCAGAACATCCACTGTTGCTGGTCGGCGGGTAATGACCTGCCTGCTTTAATAATATTTTCTAATGCAAAAGCATCTCCACCAGGGTTAGCCTGTGACAAAAATATCAATGCTGCCAGTAACATTAAGCTACCCAGGAAAGTATAAACGAAGAATTTGAATGTAACCGCAATGCGTTTTTCGCCACCCCATTGAGAACAGAGGAAGTAAACAGGTATCAGCGCCAGTTCCCAGAAGAAGTAAAACAGTAATGCGTCTGATGCCAGGAAAACACCGGTGATACCCGCCTGCGACATAAGCATCAAACCATAAAAAGAGCCCTGGTTCTCTACTTCTTTATTCCAGTTGCTGATAAACACCACCGTCATGACAATGCCGGTAAGCAGGCAGAGCATACCTGCCATACCATCTGCCATCAGGCTAAAGTTGGCCCCAAGCGCAGGTATCCATGGCATGGACCATCCTGTAGCACCATTTCCTGACGCATTGATGTTAACCACAACCACTGCTGCAATTATCAGCGTGGCAATGGAGCTTATTAATGCAATACCCTTTGCGGCATTCTTCATAAACATGCTGAAGATGCCTGCTACCAAAGGAACTAATATGAGTAATGTCAATATCATAATACTAATCGCAATATTGCAGTATAGTTAATTATTGTATCCAGAAAAAGCTAATGGCAAAAAGCACTGTAATGCCTAATACCATTGCAAAAATGTAAAAACCCACCTGGCCGCTTTGCACCAGCCTCACTTTCCCGCTGCTCCAGTTTACCAATTTGCCGGCCCCATTCACCGCACCATCTATACCCAGTTTCTCAATGATATTATTCAGCATGACTGACAATGCTCCTAACGGGCGTACTATTACTGCATCATATAGCTCATCTACATACCATTTGTTTTCCAGCACTTTTGCTATGCCTGTATTTGGGGCAAAGTTTGGTTTTTTGGTAGCGGTGTAAGCAAAGATGATCATGATGATGACCAATCCTGTAGATAAGCCCATCAGCATCCACTCTGTAGCATGTTCTAAATGATGTACGTTGAAGTTGCTGACAACAGGCGCCAGGTATGTATTTAATGTATGATGCTCACTGATAACAGCAGGCAAGCCCACATAACCACCTACAATGGCAAGTATCGCTAATACTACTAACGGTATGGTTATAGCCGCAGGGCTCTCGTGCAGGTGGTGTTCCTGCTCATGCGTACCGCGGAATTTACCTGTGAACGTCAGAAAGTATAAACGGAACATATAGAAAGCAGTCATCAGCGCTGCACCCAATGCCAGGTAATACATTACAGGACTGTGTGCGTAAACAGATGCCAGTATCTCATCTTTAGAGAAGAAACCCGATAGACCGGGAATACCGGCAATGGCCAGGCAACCGATAAGGAAAGTGACGCCCGTAACTTTCATGTGCTTGTTCAGCCCACCCATATTGCGGATGTCCTGCTCGCCACCCATAGCATGTATCACACTACCGGAACCAAGGAACAACAGTGCTTTGAAAAACGCATGTGTCATAACGTGGAACACAGCAGTGGTATAAGCACCCACACCCAGCGCCAGGAACATAAAGCCCAACTGGCTGACTGTAGAGTATGCCAGTACTTTTTTAATATCATATTGTTTAATGGCGATAGAAGCGGCAATAATTGCTGTTGCCAAACCTATAACCGCTACCAGGTCTTGCGCCATGGGCGCCAGGTTGTACAGCACACTGCTGCGCGCTATCATATATATACCTGCTGTAACCATGGTTGCAGCGTGTATCAGTGCAGATACAGGTGTAGGGCCTGCCATGGCATCGGGCAGCCATGTGTACAGCGGCAATTGCGCACTTTTACCCATAGCACCTATAAAAAAACATATTGCTATCCAGTTGTATGTGCTGTCAGTAACAGCCGAAGTACCGGTATTTATTTGTGCGAAGAAATCCTGGTATGAAAGTGTACCGAAGTTGTACAATACTAATAGCATACCAACCAGGAAACCAAGATCACCAATGCGGTTCATCACAAATGCCTTCTTTGCAGCATTGGTATATTCACGATTTTTAAACCAGAAACCGATGAGCAGGTAAGAACAAAGGCCTACACCCTCCCAACCGATGAACATGATGAGGTAATTGCCACCTAATACCAGCAACAACATAGAGAACACAAAGAGATTTAAGTAGGCGAAGTACTTCACCATACCCTCATCGTCGTGCATATAAGAAGTTGAATAAACATGTATCAGGAAACCAACTCCCGTAATAATGAGCAGGAACAACGAAGACAAAGCATCTACCTGGAATACAAAGGGTATGTTCAATGTGCCCGATTGTATAAAGTCGAACAACTGTACCGTAGTGGTAGCACCTGTGGCTTTCACCTCGAAAAAGATACCCAGCGATACAGCGAATGATGCCAATACTGCTGCACTGCCTATGACACCGCCAACAGACTTTGGTATTTTCCTCCAGCCAATACCATTGATAAGAAAGCCTATCAACGGAAACAATGGAACTAAGTAAACTAAATTTGTCATACCCCAAACCCCTAAAGAGGCTTCAATTTTTTATTAATTATTCCCAACCCCCTTAGGGGCAGGGGTTTAATGTTTCAACCTATTCAATATATTTATATCAACAGAGTGTACTTTACGGTACATCATCACTATTATAGCCAGACCTACAGCAACTTCTGCCGCTGCCACTACCATACTGAAAAACACGAATATCTGTGCAGAAGGATCGTTGTACATTTTTGAGAATGCCACCAGCAGTAAATTCACCGCGTTGAGCATTAGCTCTATGCACATAAATATGATTATTGCATTACGGCGCATGAGCGTACCCATAATACCGATGCTGAATAATGCTAGACTTAAAAATAAATAGTACTGTATTGGCATTTCGTTTTTAATTCAAAAAGTCAAAAATCAACCTCTTTTAGGGGTTGGGGTTTCCTTCTCCCTTTTTACCCAATACCACTGCACCAATCATCGCACTCAGGAAAAGAACACTGCTTATTTCAAAAGGCAGGACAAACTTTGTAAAGAGTGTCATACCAAGATTTTTTATCAATCCTATGTCTGTAGCTGTTTGCTCCAGCATGTTGTTGGTAGATGACTTTAACGCTGCCAGCACTACCAGGAACAATATACCGCCGGATATTACCCCGGCAAGCTGCACTAATCTATTCTTCTGCGGCTCAGTATCGGCGTTCAGGTTCATCAACATTATTACAAACAGAAAGAGTACCATAATGGCCCCGGCGTAAACAATGATGTTTACAATGGCCAGGAATTGCGCATTCATTAATATATAGTGCCCGGACACAGCAAAGAATGTAGCTATGAGGAACAACACACTGCTGACGGGGTTACGGCTTAGTATAACACCCAATGCACAGCTTATAGCCATGACCGTAAGAAACCAGAATATTGCTTCGTATGCGCTCATTATAATTTTGCTTAGTATTAGTGTTTTTTCGGGTTAGGTATCAACAGGTCTTCTTTCTTGTAGATCATTTTTTTACGTTCGTAATGCGTTGGCATCAGTGTCTCGCTCAGATATATAGCATCTTTAGGGCAAGCCTCTTCGCAATAACCGCAGAAAATGCAACGCAACATGTTTATTTCATATTTGGCAGCATATTTCTCTTCACGATACAGGTTTTCTTCTCCCGCCTTACGTTCAGCAGCTTCCATAGTAATAGCCTCTGCAGGGCAAGCCAGTGCGCAAAGACCGCATGCAGTGCAACGCTCGCGGCCTTCCTCATCTCGGTTCAGTATATGCAAACCACGAAATACCGGGCTGAAAGGACGTTTCTGCTCAGGATACTGAACAGTAACTTTCTTTTTAAATATATGGCCAACGGTTATCGTTAATCCTTTGAAGATGGCGGGAAGGTATAACTTCTCACCAAATGTCATCGGGCTGCGATCTACAGCTACTGACCTATTAGTTAGTTTTTCCATTTTTAATAATCCTTACTTAAGCACCCACAAAATCACTGCACCTGTTATCACCATGTTTACCAATGCTAATGGTATCAATGACCTCCAACCAAGTCTCATCAGTTGGTCGTACCTGAAACGGGGTAGCGTCCAACGAACAAACATGAAGAACAATATGATACAGATAGCTTTGGTAAGCAATACTAATACGCAGATAATGGTAAAAATTAATGGTCCTGTACCTGCCAGCACATTATCCATGAACGGGAAGTTATAACCGCCGAAATATAACGTAGAAATTACTACAGAACTGATGAACAGGTTGATGTACTCAGCAAACAGGTAGAAACCAAGCTTCATAGAGGAATACTCCTGGTGGTAACCCATGTTCAGTTCACTCTCACACTCTGCCATGTCAAAAGGCGCGCGGTTAAGCTCTGCAAAGGCACACACTAAAAATATGAGGAAGCCCAGCGGTTGTTTAAAGAAATTCCATGTGAAATAACCATCTGCCCAGAAACCATGCTGTTGTTCTACTATATCTTTTAAAGATAACGAGCCTGTCATCATCAGTAGCGCCACAAGGCTGATACCAAAAGCAAGCTCGTAAGAAACAGCCTGCGCGGCTGCGCGGATACTGCTTAATAAAGAGAACTTATTGTTAGACGCCCAGCCACCCAGCATTACACCATATACGCCCAGGCTCACAACACCGAATATAAACAGGATACCTATATTAATATCAGCTACCTGCAGGGAGATAACCCTTCCTCCTTCTGTAACAAAATCAGGCCCCCAGGGTATCACTGCACTGGTCATGGTAGCGGTAAGCATAGCTAAGGCAGGACCGAGAATAAATATAACACGGGTAGAGCCATCGGGGATGATCTCTTCTTTAAAAAACAGTTTAACACCATCGGCCAGCGGTTGCAATAAGCCCAAGGGACCGGCGCGGTTCGGGCCAATACGATCTTGCATAACGGCAGCTACTTTACGCTCGCCCCATGTAGCATACATAGCTACACCAAGAGAGCCCAGCAGGATGACCGTAGCCAGTACCAGTTTTTCTATTATAAACGCTATGTCAATTTCCAACAGCAGCATGTGGCGCAAAAGTAATTAGTTGTTTAAATTTTTACTTGTCTTTATTTTTAAAATCGTCAGAGTGGGCAGGCCCTTCTATTTTCGATAATTCAATCTCCGGCCTGTTCACATCACTTTCATTATGTATATCCAGCAATAGCTTGGGGTCCTTACCTATCACTTTATCTATCAGCACAGGTGTCTTTAGCGTATTTACATAATGTCCCTGCGATATTACGCTGTGACGGCTGATATTCGACGGACCTTCAATCACCCAATCTTTAGTTTCTTTTTTGTGGAAGCGGCATTCGTTACATATCCATCCTTCCACTTCACCCCACTGGTCTTTACGGGCAGTAACGCGGAATACCTCATCTCCGCGCAGCCACAGGCGAGACTTACCGCAGCATTTAGGGTTTTCGCAATTGCGGTGTGCATCTACAGGCTTGGTAAACCACACACGGTTTTTAAAACGGAAAGTTTTATCTGTCAACGCACCTACAGGGCAAACATCTATAACGTTTCCTATAAACTCGTTATGCAGATTTTTACCCAGCAGCGTACTGATAGCAGCATGGTCGCCGCGCTCCAGTATGCCATGCTCACGGTTATCTGTAAGCTGGTCAGCCACGTACACACAACGGTAGCAAAGTATGCAACGTGTCATGTGTAGCGATATATAATCCCCAATGTCTTCTTTTTCAAATGTACGGCGATCAAACTCGTAGCGGGTGCCCTCAGTACCATGCTCGTAGCTCAGGTCCTGCAGGTGACATTCACCAGCCTGGTCGCACACCGGGCAGTCCAGCGGGTGGTTGATGAGTAGCATTTCTACCACACCCTTACGGGCTTCTATCACTTTTGGAGATGTAATGTTCTTTACCTCCATACCATCCATCACACCTGTACGACAGCTGGCAACCAGCTTAGGCATAGGGCGCGGGTCTTTTTCAGAGCCCTTGCTCACCTCTACCAGGCAGGTACGGCATTTACCACCGCTGCCTTCCAGTTTGCTATAGTAGCACATAGCAGGGGGAGTAACATCTCCGCCTATCATGCGCGCAGCCTCCAGTATAGAAGTACCGTTGGGTACTTCTATAGTTATATTGTCAATAGTTACTTTTATGTTTTGTACTTCAGACATACGTCAAAATTCAAAAGTCAAAATTCAAAAAAGCTCATCGCTTCTTAATCATCCACACTATATCATCAACAGTTACAGGGCAACTGTACAATTTAATCTTTACGCTACCGGAACATGTATCGGATCAGCATAATGTGCCATTCCGTAATTCCTTTTCTGCGATTCATCCGGGTTCATCACATGCCACTCAAATTCATCGCGGAAGTGACGGATAGCCGCAGCTACAGGCCATGCAGCTGCATCACCCAGTGGACAGATGGTATTACCCTCTATCTTGCTCTGGATATCCCACAACAGGTCTATATCACTCATTTTCCCCTTGCCGTACTCAATGTTCTTCAATATTTTGTACATCCAGCCTGTACCCTCACGGCACGGGCTGCATTGTCCGCAACTTTCATGATTGTAAAAATGTGCCAGGCTCATAGTATGGCGTACTACGCACTGGTCCTCATCAAACACGATGAAACCACCCGAACCCATCATACTACCGGTAGCAAAACCTCCGTCAGAAAGGCTCTCGTAGTTCATGTAACGTGTTTCACCCTTTGCAGTTTTCAGCAGCAGGTTTTGCGGCAGTATTGGTACTGATGAACCACCGGGGATACATGCCTTCAGTTGTTTGCCTTTAGCTATACCACCGCAATATTCGTCAGAGAAAATGAACTCTTCAACTGACTGGGTCATATCTATTTCGTAGATACCGGGTTTGCGCACGTTACCACAAACAGATAACAGTTTGGTACCTGTAGAGCGGCCTACACCTATCTTGGCATATTCCTCACCACCCATATTGATGATAGGCACAACTGCTGCCAGTGTTTCCACGTTATTCACCACTGTCGGCCTGCCCCATACACCTTTTATAGCAGGGAACGGCGGTTTGATGCGTGGATTGCCGCGTTTGCCTTCCAGGCTTTCTATCAGTGCTGTTTCTTCACCACAAATGTAGGCACCTGCACCACGCTGCACATATATTTCACAATCGAAGCCTGAGCCTTGTATATTTTTACCTAACCAACCATTATTCTTAGCTTCTGTAATAGCCTGCTCCAGTATATCTACTATCCACGCGTATTCGCCACGTATATATATATAAGTAGCATTGCTACCCAATGCGAAACTACTCACGATTAATCCCTCAATAAGTATATGCGGGATAAACTCCATCAGGTAGCGGTCTTTAAAAGTTCCCGGCTCAGACTCATCGGCGTTGCACACCAGGTGGCGTGGCACGCCCTCGGGCTTAGCCAGGAAGCTCCACTTCATACCCGTAGGGAAACCTGCACCACCACGGCCACGCAGGCCGCTCTTCTTCACTTCCTCCGTTATTTCGTCGGGCGTCATTTTCAGCGCCTTTTCTACAGAACGGTAGCCCCCATGCTTGCGGTAGGCATCGTAATAACGGATACCTTCTACATGTGCGTGTTCTAATAATAGTTTCATATAACCCAAACCCCACAGGGGCTTTTATTTATTTCTTGTTACTGACACTTTGCCTGTTCAGCAATTGCCATTTTCCTTTCTTCCAGACCCATGTCTGCATTACATGCAGGTCAAACACAATATGCTTGTTTTCCTTATAATCCACATCAAACGATCCGTTGCTCCGTACCGTAGCAGTGTTACCCGCCAGCGTCACCTGCAATTCCGGCTGCTCTATTTGATGGTAAGTAATAGTACCATTAAATAAATTGGCCTTTTGTGCTGCTTTATCCTCTATCCAGCCGTTGCTATGGCCGTAGCTGAGCGAAGTATGCAGCAGTTTGTTCAATACCGCCGTGTCTTTAGCTATCAATGCTTTGTTATAAGCATATACCGCGTTTTTCACACCATCATTTGTTTTTTGTGCCGAGGCACAACTATAAATTAAGAGCAATGATATGATTATTACTAATCTCATATCACTTTTTCATCGTAGCCCATAGGTATTCTTCCATCAGCCCGAAAAACTGGTCTTCCCAGTAGTCCGCATGTCCATCCATTTCTTCCTGGGTGGGCAAGTTACTATGTTCTAAAAGTATCTTTGTTCCTTCATTGTCCTTTACCAGTTTATATTTCACTTCAGAATCTGCCATTTCATCTGTCCATTCCTGCGTTCTCCATGTATATACCAGTTCTGTATCAGTCAGATTCTTTATCTCTCCAGTTATCCATCCGCCCAGCAGGCTTATTTTTCCACCTTCCTTCCTGTCTATCACCGCATCTTCGCCAGTCCACCTGCGCAGTTGTTGTTCATCCAGCAACATATCCATTACCCTTGCAGGCGCCGCAGGCAAATGAAACTCAAGTTGCAGGTTATTGGCCATATTAATTGGTAGCTGCTGCTCTAAGTTCGTCAATAATCTGGTCAACTTTTTCTTTCGTCAGAAACTCGCGGTAGGTTTTACCCAACTGCATCATAGGCGCATATCCACATGCACCCAGGCACTCAGCAGGTTTCAGGGTAAACAAACCATCATCGGTAGTTTCACCGGCCTTTATGTTTAGCTTCTGCTTGATATAATCTATTATCTCATCGCTGCCATTCAACATGCACGGACCCGTCTGGCATACTTCCAGCACATATTTACCTACAGGCTTCAGGTTATACATCGTGTAGAACGTTGCTACCTCGTACACCTCAATCGGCTTTATGCTCAGCAGTTCTGCTACATAGTCCATAACGGGTGTATCCAGCCATCCGCCAAATTCTTCCTGTGCAATATGCAGTACAGGTATCAGGGCACTTTTCTGCTTCCCCTCCGGGTAGCGCGCCATGATCTCCTTTACCTTATCCAGTTTTTCTTCACTAAACTTTATCATACCCAACCCCTGAAGGGGCTTCTTTTTTTAATTATTAAAACCTTTCCTTCTTTTGAAGGCAAGTGGGTTAAGCATCCAATTCTCCTGCAATCACATTCAAACTACTCAATGCAATAATGGCATCGCTCAGCAAGCCGTCTTTTATCATTTCAGGGAAGGCCTGGTAATAAATAAAACATGGCCTGCGAAAGTGCAGCCTGTAGGCACAACGTCCACCATCACTTATCAGGTAAAAACCCAGCTCACCATTCCCGCCTTCTACACTATGGTACACTTCACCCGGCAAAACCTCTATTTCACCCATCACCATTTTGAAGTGGTATATCAGGGCCTCCATTTTGGTGTATACATCTTTCTTAGGCGGCAGGTGATAACGGTCAGACTCCTTTGAATAGAAGATCTCTTTCTGCGCCGGGTCGTCTTTTTCTATCTGCTGTATTTTGCTGATAGCCTGTTTCACGATACTAAGGCTCTCCCATATTTCCAGGTTGCGCACCAGGTACCTGTCATATACATCGCCGGTGGTGCCGGTAGGTATTTTAAAATCAAAATCTTCGTAAGATGAGTATGGCTCTGATACCCGCACATCATAATCTACACCAGCAGCCCGAAGATTTGGACCTGTGAAGCCATAATTCAGCGCACGCTCTGCACTGATAGGCCCCGCGCCTATGCAACGGTCCATAAATATGCGGTTACGTGTCAGCAGTGCTTCAAACTCCTTCATCACCTTGGGGAAGCCTTCCACAAACTTGTCTATCTTCTGCCAGGCCACTTCAGAAAAGTTGCGTTCAAAACCACCTACACGGCCAATGTTGGTTGTAAGGCGTGAGCCGCATATTTCTTCATAAATCTCGTATATTAATTCGCGCCACTGGAATACATAGGTAAATCCTGTAAGGGCACCTGTATCCACCGCTACTACAGAGTTGCATATCAGGTGGTCTGATATACGTGCCAGTTCCATAATAAGCACGCGCATGTACTCCACACGTTTGGGCAACTTCAGTCCCAACAGTTTTTCTATAGTCATGTGCCAGCCCATATTGTTGATGGGGGCAGAGCAATAGTTCAGCCTGTCCGTAAGCGGAGTAACCTGGTAGTAAGGTCTACGCTCGGCTATTTTTTCAAAAGCACGGTGAATATAGCCCACTGTCTGCTTGGCACTCAACACCCTTTCGCCGTCTATTTCGAGTATATTCTCGAATATACCGTGCGTAGCAGGGTGTGTGGGTCCCAGGTTCAGCGTAGTGGTCTGCTTACCCAGCGACTCTTCTATGAGTTGTATATGTTGTTGCTCAGACATTGTAAGCCTAAAGTCAGTTTGTTATTTAAAATATTTCACTTCCACGTCCAAACATCTCGTCATCTTTGTCTCTACGTGTCGGGTCTTCCAATTGATATTGTTTCCTCATCGGGAAATAATCCATCTCGTCCACATTCAGTATCCTGCGCAGGTCAGGGTGACCTACGAAGTTGATGCCGAAGAAGTCATATGTTTCACGCTCCATCCAGTTCGCTGCAGAAAATATATTGGTTGCAGTAAATACATCCGGCTTTTCTATGGGCACAAATGTTTTTAAACGAAGGCGTATGCGCGCTACCATATTGTGCATATGATATACTACACAAAGTTCTTCACCCTTTCTATCAGGGTAATGGACACCTGTCAGGTCTGTCATAAAACGGAAGCCCAGTAACTCGTCATCGTTGATGAACTGCAATACCTTCACGTTAATCGAAGCCGGCATTGTGCAGGTAAGCAATCCGAATTGCTCTTCCCACTCAGTGAGTTCCTCACCAAATTTTTCCTGCAGCCTGTTTTTTACTATTTCGTTGGTTAATACCATTGTTCTTCTAATGTCTTATTGTATTCCGTAGCTTTCCAGCAACGCTTTGTAATGGTCACTATTACGGCGGCGCAGGCTTTCATTATGTACCAATTTCTGTACATGCAGTATGCCTTCCAATATAGCCTCCGGCCTTGGCGGGCAACCTGATACATATACATCTACCGGTATTACCTGGTCTATACCCTGCAATACGGAATAAGTGTCAAATATACCGCCGCTGGAAGCACATGCACCTATAGCTATTACCCAGCGGGGCTCAGCCATTTGCAAATACACCTGGCGTAATATCGGCCCCATTTTCTTGGCAATGGTGCCGGCTACAAGCAATACATCGCACTGGCGTGGGGTAAAACCCATACGCTCTGCGCCAAAACGGCCCAGGTCGTAGTTAGACCCCATGGTAGCCATAAATTCGATACCACAGCAAGATGTTGCAAATGGTAATGGCCATAAAGAGTTGCTGCGGGCAAGGCCCACTATTTTATCAAAAGACGTGGCCATAAAGCCTTCACCGGAATAGCCCTCAGGCATTTCCGCCAACTTCACATTAGTATTATACTGTACCGGACGACTCATATCTAAAAATCAAAAGTCAAAAAAATCAAAAACCAACCCGACTAATCTTCCCAATCCAATGCGCCTTTCTTCACTATATAAACAAAGCCGCAAAGGAAGAAACATACGAACATTACTACTGCCCAGAATCCTTCAGTACCTAATTCACGGAAATTCACCGCATAAGGATAGAAGAATATCACCTCAACATCAAACAACACGAATAATATTGCTACCAGGAAGTACTTGATAGCCATAGGCTGACGGGCATTACCAACAGATGGAATGCCGCTTTCAAAGGTCATCAGTTTGTCGTGGGTACGGCGCTTTGGCCCTAACAAGTGTGTGCCGCCAATTGTGGCAGCAACAAAACCCAGCACAACAACCAGTTGCACTACTACGGGCAGATAATTGATAGGCGTATTCTGACCTGCTACCAAAAATAAAATATCCATAAGTTTTCTCCGGGCGGAAATTAAACGTTCCTAAGTGAACAAAGTTAAGTTTATAGGACGAAATAACAAGCCCTACAAGTTGCAAATAATATATAAATATCACCATGTATCATACATCAATTTATATATAAGCCGGCAATTATTATATTTACAGAACGACGCCCTAAAAGACAATAATTTTTTGCTCAGATTTCTCTTACTCCTGGCCTTGGTTATTGTGATAACCTGCACAACAACAGCCCAAAATGCTGCGATATATACTATAGATAAAACAAATGGCCTTGCTACCAATCATGTATATACAGCTATGGCTGACAGATTTGGTTATCTATGGCTGGGTACTGACAAAGGGGTATATCGTTATAATGGCTATTCATTACGTAAATATGACTATACAGATGGTTTGTCGAATATAGATGTATGGCATTTTTATCCTGATAGTAAAGACAGACTTTGGGTACTGAATATATCCGACCAGCTTGGATATATAAAAAATAATAAATACAAAAGGGTATATATTGCTGCTGCTGACTCAACAATCCCAGAGATTTATCCCGCGAAGGTTCTGGAATATAATAATCAGCTTGTAATTACTAACAAGTCTAACAGTGGATCTAATATGACATCTGTGTTTATCGTAAGAAATGATACAGTCTATCATAAAAACATTGCCAGACATGGTGATTCCACAAGGAGTGGAGGATGGTACCTTACTGATTCAGCCTTTGTTGATATTGGATACCAGGAACTATATCTCAGTAAAATAGACACTTGGCTTAATACTCCATCTAATCAAAAAAGCAAGGCAGAACATATAGTATCCTATAAGATTGATATAGAACAGAAAACCACTTTAGCTAATATTAATGGCACATTTGGCCAATACCTATATTTTGGTACATCAAAACAGAATTACCTGTACCTGTACAATTGCTTTAACAATACGCTTAAAACCTTCAACCTCGATAATACGAAAGGTAAAAAACCGGAACAGCTAATACATGCGTATGAATTCAAAAAGAAACTTTATGTTGTTGGAACGAAGAACGTTTCAGTTATCGACTCCAACAATAACGTAAATGTATATAACCTGCTGCATTTTTTCAACCAGCCTCCTGAAGAAGCGACAAACAATATTTATTTCTTCGAAAATAAACTTTGGGGCAAAGTTCTAAGCACTAATAACAAGGGGGTACTTATTAACTATATTAATAGCTCTGTATTTAAACCAAGTAAAATAGACCTCACTGACTACAAATTCCTAAATAACATAGATAGTAATACTGGATATTGGTGGAATTCAGCTACAAATCACCTCCTGAAAATATCGTGCGGTAAAAAAATAAAAGAATACCGGTCAAAATGGTCTGAAGATCTCAAAAAAGTATATGACCTTTCTAACAACACAATATTACTGATTATGCACGGTCATATTGTACGCATGCACAATGACACCACATACTCACATTTTATAAATAAGAAACTACTGGTTGAACGTGAACATTCAAATTCCTATAAAAAAACGTATATGGCTATGCCCATACACCCTCGCGATGTAGTAATGGTTGATTCAAACCAATTCATTTTTACAGATACTTATCATGGTACTATCAAGGGTATTTTGCACAATAAAAATATCAGGTTCGAAAACCTCCACAATGATCGGTACCAGAAACTATATTACAACAAAATCAATAGACTATTGGCGGCTTTTTCCAAAAACAAGTTATTGCTGATTAATACCATCAATAAACAAAAGTATACGTTAAACATGGCACAACTTCGTGTGCTGGGTGTCAAAGGCATTGAAAATGTGTTGATAGATGACTTTGCGAATATTTATGTAAAAGATTATAATACCCTGACGGTGTATAATATACAACAGAACAGGGCCATACGTTTGTTGAAAAATTATGTACTGGAAGATGCATTAGTAACTTTAGAAGGCCGCACCTTATACATCGCCGGAAAATTTGGTGTTATGGAATTGGATATATCAGGCCCATTAAAGATTAGTAAACGCAACCTTTTCCCCAACACTAAAAACCTATATTATAATTTCATAACAGATGCGCAGTTTTCTTATAATAATATTATTTTAAAAACGGACAAAGGCGTATTGACCATTGATAAAAGGATTGACATTCCTTATGCAAAAATGTTTGACCGTTTTAATGTGGTTTTGACTGTCGATAGCGTTTTGATAGCATTACAGGCCAATGATACCATTAACTTTTCGCAGGATATCACTTTTGCAGATGTGGATGTTGTTAAACCTACCGGTACCGGCCGCCTGAATATTATCTACTCTATCAATCGCAGAAGATATATTAATTCCGGCTACCAAATAATATTACCTAACCTAAAGCCTGGCACCTATAGCAATGTGTCTCTTGTAGCTTACGACGATACCTGGCGTAGCAAGCCGATTACATTCTATATATATATTGAGCCCAAGTGGTGGCAAACTAATACTGCAAAAGGTGCCTTTATTGTAATGGCGATACTTCTCGTAATGGCAATTATCTATTTATCTGTTTTAGCTGCAAAAAAAATTGCAAACAGGAACAATGACCGTCGTAACCAAAGGCGCGAACTTGAACTGAAATCTATCTATTCACAGATAAACCCTCATTTTATCTTCAATTCTTTGAGCACTGCGCAATTTTTTGTAAAAAAGAACAGGAATAAAGAAGCATATGAACACATTAACCAATTCTCAGATTTGCTACGATCCTATATAAAATCATCCAGGGATAAATATATAACTATTGAGGAAGAATTACGGAATCTTGAAAACTACCTGCAATTACAATTAAAACGTTTCGAAAACAAATTTGAATACCAATTTGAAATCGGCCCTTACGTCAATCCTTCAAGTATCAAGATCCCGTCACTGCTTTTACAGCCATTGGTTGAAAATGCATTAAACCATGGCATATTCCACAGTCACAAAAAAGGATTATTGATTATTTCTTTTAAGGTCAACAACGAACATAATGAATTAATATGTATAATTGACGACAATGGCATAGGCCGACATCTTTCTAAAAAACTAAGAAGTGAAATAATAAAAAGAGCTGATTCTTATGGCAATATTCTAATTAAGGAACTTATTGAAACATTTAATAAATACGAAACAATAAAAATAGATTTAGAATATATAGATAAAGTTGCTCCAGAGAATGGTACAACTGTTAAAATAAAAATAAAAAACTATACCAAGGTATAGTAAGGATAATATGCATACAGACAATGAACCTAAAATAGCCAACACCCTTGCAAAGACTTTTTAAATTCCTGATTCCTTTTATTCTATATGCTCAAAGTTGCCTGGGGCAAAATCAAGCATACTATAACATTGATAAGAATAATGGTCTTGCGTCAAATCATGTTTATACAACTCTTGTAGATAAATCAGGATATTTATGGATTAGTACTACTGAAGGTGTATACCGATATAATGGATATACACTGACTAAATATGACTATAATGACGGACTGGCCAATATAGATGTTTGGGATTTATATGAGGATGTTAAGGGGAAAATCTGGTTGCACAGTATTTCTACTCAATTAGGGTATATTCAGAATAATATCTATAGAAACGTATATATACCCCCTTCAGCAACATTCCCTGAAATATACCCTGCCAATATGATGGATTACGATGATAATATAATATTTATAAGTAAATCGTCTTCGTACCGTGATAAAATTCCTGTTTTCAAGGTAAAAAACGATACACTTTATCATAAATACATACCTAGTTTCATATCGGGTGACTATGCAAGTTTACGATACATATTCGGGCATAAAACCGTGGAAATATTTGACAAAAAAACATACACATACAATACAGAAGAATGGCTAAATAATACTCCTGGTAAACACCTGAAAAACATCATTGAAAAATATCACCCTTTAGATATTAAGGAGCTTTGGAATGCCAGAATTTTCGGCACATTTGCAAATAAATACATTTATTATTATAGCCATATCAATAAAAACGATGTTTGTATTTTTAACATTAATACGAATAGAGTTACGAGATACGAATTACCTGCAAAAGATACAATTGTACACACCTATGCTAACAAGAGCGGACTTAATATAATATCCCTTTCCAATGTATTTATATTAGACACAAATCTCAATGTAAAATATACCTATCCTATTGATGTATTATTTAAAAAGAATATAGACCTGAATAGTACATATTTTCTACATAACGTTTTTTGGGGTAATTGTCTCAGTACAAAAAATGAAGGGCTGTTCATTAAGTACACCAATACACCATTATATAAGAAGAGCAATTTAGATTTATCCGGATACCGTTTCCTAGGTATGGTGGACAGTTCTGGCTATTGGTGGAATGAGCAAACAAAGAAGTTGCTACATATTACCGATGATACGTTAAGAAAAACCTACCATTTGCCTGGCATTACTAAACCAATGAAGATTGCCCAACTATACGAAAGATTATTTCTTACAAGTTTAGGGCAGACCGTTCTTATTAATGCAAACAGTAGTACCACAAATATATTAAACGCTGTAAAACATATTACATATAAAAAGCGGGCTTTGACACCCGATAACATACCCTATAGCTACGGTGTACTTAATTATGTACGGGATTGCGTTTTTACAGATAGTAACCAGTTTTATTATAGTGGAAGTTATGATGGTGTAAACAAAGCTACATTGCATGATACGCAACTTTTTGTGGATAGTGTACACTTTGAAAGGTATTTACACTACTATTTCAATAAGAAGAACAATACCGTAATTGCCTATTCCGACGAAAAAATAATTTTTATCAATACGGTTAATCATCAACAAATAATCCTCAATACAAAACAAACACAAAGTATGGGCCTACGCGGCATCAAAAAAATATTTATGGATGATTATGGCAATATTTTCATTCAGGACCATAATAAGATATTCCTCTTCAATGCAGAAAACTGGTCAGTTAAAAAACTCTTTGGTAGTTATATTTTAGACGGTGCATCCACTACCCTGCAAGGAAACACTTTCTTTGTGGCAGGAGCATTTGGTATAATTGAAAGCACTATATCAGGAAAAGGAGAAATCGTTATTTCTAATACTTATCCTAACACTAAAAATCTCAATTATAATTACATTAAAGACATTCAATTCTCTAATAATAATATCCTCTTAAGTACTGATAAAGGCACATATACAGTTGATAGACAGACAAATAAAAGAAATTTACATCTGGATTCTTTTATTCTTATAGTTAACCATGGTGGTGTATTACATAAAGTGAATAATTATGATACTATTGTCTTTAACCAAACAACCAACTATTCCGATCTTGATATTATAAAACCTACAGGGACAGGTACGTTAAACATTAAGTACGCCATTAACTCTTCACCATATACCAGCTCAGGTTATCAGCTTATTCTACCAGACCTCTCGCCAGGATCGCACAATAGTATTTCAATTATTGCGTCTGATAATTCCTGGCAGTCGCAGCCAGTAAGATTTACAATTTATGTTCAGCCCCACTGGTGGCAGACATCCATTGCAAAAAACCTGATCTTAGTTTTAGCATTTCTCTTTTTGGCAGGCTTGATATATCTGGTAATAGTATTAACGCGAAGCATAGTAAACAAGAACAACGACAGGAAAAATCAACGCAGGGAGCTTGAACTGAAATCTATATACTCTCAAATTAACCCCCATTTCATTTTTAATTCTTTAAGTACAGCCCAATACTTCGTTAAAAAGAACAGGACGATTGAGGCTTATGAACATATCAACCAATTCTCCAACCTCCTAAGGTCCTATATAAAATCATCCAGAGATAAGTATATTACTATTGCTGAAGAATTACAGAATCTTGAAAATTACCTGCATTTACAATTAACACGTTTCGAAAACAAATTTGAATATAAATTTGAAATCGACCCTTCTGTCAATATTTCAAGTATCAAAATCCCATCGCTGCTTTTGCAACCTTTAGTTGAAAATGCGTTAAACCATGGTATATTTCATAGCAGCAAAAAGGGCTTATTGATAATTTCTTTTAAAGCTGACACCACGCATAATGAACTAATATGTGTAGTTGATGATAATGGCATAGGCCGACAGCATTCTAAAGAGATACGAAGTGAGATAATAAAAAAAGCAGATTCTTATGGCAGTATATTGATTAAGGAACTTATTGATACATTTAATAAATACGAAACAATAAAGATAGATTTAGAGTATATAGATAAAATAGCGCCTGAAACCGGCACAACAGTTATAATAAAAATAAAAAACTATACCGATGTACAGTAAAGCAACCTGCATAATTACAGACGATGAACCCAAAATGGTTGAGTTACTTGCGGATATATTAATGGAACTATATCCTGAAATAAAGATACTAGGTGAATATACAGATTGGAGGTCTGCACTGGCCGGAATAAAACGGGACAAGCCCGATATACTTTTTATGGATATTTCGATGCCTGAAAAAAGTGGTTTTGATTTGCTGGAACTTATATATGATAAGAGTTTCGAAGTAATATTCGTAACAGCTCATACAGAGTATGCTATAGACGCTTTTAACTTTGATGTATGTGGTTACATTTTAAAACCTATAAACGATAAACTCCTGGCAAAAGCTGTTGACAGGGCTATAGGACGCATTGAAACGAAACGCAAAGCGAACGCTGTAAATACTGATGCTAAAAACCATAGGATAGGCATACCTGATGATTCAGGAATTCGTTATGTAAATATCAATGAAATTGTGTATTGTGAAACCAGTAACAGATATACAAAAGTGGTAACTACCGAAGCTGAAATATTAAGCTCCTATAATATTGGCCGTTACCATGAGATACTTACTGACAACATATTTTACCAGATACATCGTTCATTCATAATTAACATCAACCATGTAAACAGATATGATACTACAGGTATTGTAATAATGGACAACGGTACTGAAATACCAGTTTCGAGAAAGAATAAAGATGAGTTCCTGCAACTCTTTAATCGTATAGGTAAATAATACAATCAACATGTTGCCCAACTCTGCCTATCTTCAGTGCTGCGGCTTTTTTACTACGATTACATTATTCAGGTAAAAATCCGAACGTTTTATTCTTTTAGGCAATATAGCTGAAAAGAACATGCCAATTAACAATAGAGGTGTTATGAATATCGTGTGAAAAATAACCTTAAGCACTTTGTGTTTCTGAGGCATGAAAAAATGAATGTACACTACAACACCCTGTAAGAGGCAATCCCAGAATGAGCCTGTCTTTTCATATTTGACTATCTCAAAACGGTGTTTTACCATCAGGTGTTGTAGTGCAAAAGATGAATAACGTGCATAGTCGTAGGGCTGCTCGTGTTCAGGCCAGAAAAACGGGCAGGACAATAACATATTCGCCCCGGGTTTCATCACTCTATATATTTCAGGGAGTATCTCATCAGGGTTAAAAATATGTTCCAGTACTTCGGTGGTAAATACAGCATCGAAATGATTATCAGGGAATGGAATGGTCTTACCATCGTAAAACACATCTGCAGCCAGGTTCTTATTGCCTGCACTTATTTCAGTATCATAGTCTAGGCCTGTATATGTATTATAATTAAAAACACTTATATATGGCTTGCTACCACAACCAAAGTCCAGCACATTACCATTTATATAGTGCGCATTCCGCACTATGGACCGGTAAAGCTTTCTTCGGAGCAAATAGAGCGGATTAAAAAAAACACTATACCAACGTGGAGCAAACTCTTCTCTGACACTGCCTGACATATTCTATTATTTAAGATTTCGAGCTTAACAGGAATACTGTAAGGTGAAAATACATTATGAGGTCCAAAGTAACTATATATAGGGCTTATAATTACTTTTGTGCATTATGGGAATTGTTTTCCGCCAATCTATAAAAGGAACCATAGTCACTTTTACAGGCGCAGCTTTAGGCGCAGTCATTGTTTGGGTGAGCACTTCCGTATTATCTCAAACAGAATATGGGCTTATTACCAATCTCACCTTATTGGCGGCGTCTATACAACTAATGATAATATTAGGTACTGCCAACCTGATTCTTGTTTATATACAGCGATACGACGAGCATGATATAAGGCGAAAGGCATTGCTTACACTTGGTGCGTTCACAACATTTATTACCGGGATAATTTTTACACTAATGTTTTTTGCGGTGAAAGAGCATGTAGTGGCTATGTACAATATCCAGGATCAGCCATTAATCAGAAGATATTATCACTTTGCTCCTGTAGTCATCATGCTTATGTCATCCATGAGCATTTTTGAACATTACCTGATGGCGCATTTAAGAATTGCCCAGGCAGCATTTTCAAAAGAGGTGTTATTACGGGTGTTGAATCTCTTACTGCTGGGTATGGTATCTGCAGGTTCGCTTGCATTTTCAGAATATGTAATAGGGAATGCGTTAATGTATGTTATACCATTGCTATTGATGATTTTTCTGTCGTGCAGGATAAAGGGGTTTGGGTTCACAACCAGACTTAAGGTATTCAGTAAAGCAGAATATAAAGACATGATACATTTTTCCTGGTATCACCTGCTATTCGGCTCTATACTCACTCTTATCAATTTTATAGATACCCTGATGCTGGCGCCACTCGATAAGAGCGGCATGAAAGCTTCGGCTATATATAATGTGGCAGTTGTAGTGTCATCATTTATGTTTATGCCTTACAGGGCTATGGCTATGTCAACTTTACCTATACTTAACAAGGCTTATATAGATAAAGACATGGATAAAGTACGGGACCTGTTTCCACGTGCTGGTATCAACATCCTTATAGCCGGTATAGGTATGTTTGCTATAATAGGCGTAAACCTGGATAATGCTGTAACAATAATTAAAGAGGGATACGAACCAGTAAAGTACCTGGCGTTGATATTAATGCTGGGAAAGCTGGCAGATATGGCAACAGGAGTGAATAATGAACTGTTGAGCATCAGTAAATACTATAAGTTTAACTCCCGGTTATCTGTAGTACTTCTGGGTACAGTTATTATACTTGATAGAATATTGATACCTGAATATGGTGTTTATGGTGCTGCATGGGTAAGTGCAGGTACACTTATAGCCTTCAACATAGTAAAAACGATATTCCTTTATAAAAAGTTCAGGATACACCCGTTTACTAATAAAACATGGCTGGTATTTATTGCAGGTATTGTAGCTGCCTTGGCCGGGTATTTTTGGCCTTACCTGATTAATCCATATATAGATGGTACAGTCAGGGCTTTAGTTACCCTCATTGCGTATGTCCTTATGCTTATCTGGTTAAAGCCATCTAATGATGTAACCATATTCCTGGACAATATGAAAAAGAACAAACGCCTGTTTTAGTCATTTCAATCCTATTATCTACCCATCCATCGCATTTCTTTTTGAAGAGGGACATATTTTAGTTAATTTGCAATTGACTTTCAAGGACATGCAGTCATGTATAGAATTGTCATGCTAATGATAAATTATCTTTAAATGACCTATATGACAATGGATAATACTAATATTAATGTTCAGGTAGTACGGTGTGATGTTAACAAAAAATAATAACCATATATTTTTCCGGACGATAGCATTATGCTTCTTCATGCTAATGTCATCTACAAGCGGTGTAAAAGCATCACACTTATATGGTGCTGATCTTTTCTACTATCATGTAAGTGGTAATACCTATACAATAGTTCTTCATGCTTATGGAGATTGTATAGGGGGACAGTTCCCATCTTTCTCAACTTCAGGAGCACAGTTATTTACTTATAATGGCAATACACAAGTAAGAACAGATACACTCCTTCTGCAAAACCCGACCGCTGGTATAGAGGTAACTCCCGTTTGTCCCGCTCAGGAAAATAATACATCATGTAAAAATCCACTTAGTAGCATACCCGGTGTGAAAAAGTTTGTGTACATGAAAACAATTACATTGTCAACAACTTCTAGCAACTGGCGTTTTCGTTTTACAGGTAACATGATAAATAATGTATCAGCCGGAAGAAGTGGCGGTATTACCAACATACCGAACAATGGACAAATAATGGTATTAGAGGCTACGTTGAATAATCAATCGGGAGGAAATTCATCGCCTGTTTACACCACAATCCCAACTCCATTTTTCTGTATTAACCGGAGTGCAGGTTATAACCCCGGGGCGGTAGATGCTAACAATGACAGCCTGGTTTATTCACTGGTTGCTGGACTGACAACTAACGGAACAGTATCATATATGACAGGATACTCTGCAACATCGCCACTATCTGCTGCTACCGGCACGTTCAGTGCCAGTTCATCCACGGGGCAAATTAATTTTACACCCAACCTTGTACAAAAATCATTGGTCGTTCACAAAGTATCTGAGTATAAAAATGGCGTACTGGTTGGCACAAGTATGCGCGAAATGACGTTTGTAGTATTACCTACTTGTACCAACAATGCGCCCGGTGGAAAAATTGCCAATAACAATACGGGTGTTATAGACAACAGCGGCACTATAATAAAAGCCTGCCAATCAGGTGGACTACTTACATTCAGTATAAATGCTACAGATGCAGATAATGATACGATAGATGCCAGCTATACGGGATTACCTTCAGGCGCATCTTTCAACATTACTAATAATGTTACAAAAGCGCCCAATGGCTCGTTTTCGTGGAACCTCAGCAATGTCGCTGTTGGTTCTTATACATTCTACCTTACATACCTTGATAAAGGTTGTCCATTAGTGGCAAAGCAAACTATAGCTTATACTATCGAGGTACTACCGTCACCTACAGCGACAATTACAAAAACACCTCCACTATGTTATGGCGGTGCAACAGGCACCATCACCCTCAGCGGCAAAGGTGGCACAAGTCCATATACCTATGCACTGGGCGCTGGCACATTCGGCAGTACGCCAACTTTCACAGGACTTAGCGCTACAACATATGCTCTGTATATAAAAGATAACTTTGGTTGCGTAGGTGACACTAACGTTACGATTATAGACCCAAATCCTGTAAAGTTCGACAACATACAAGCATCACCTGCACTTTGTTACAATACTGCTACGGGACAGGCAATAGTGTCGGGCATTGGAGGAACAAGCCCATACACCTACGCACTGGGCAGCGGCACTTTTAGTAGTACGGCTACATTTACAGGACTTAGTGCAACAAAGCATACCTTTCATGTAAAAGATAATAATGGTTGTGTAGGTGATAGCAGTATTGAGATAACGGAACCCACCCCGGTAAAATTCGGCACTATACAATTATCGACTACGCTTTGTAGTAATACTGCTACCGGGCAAGCCATAGTATCCGGCACGGGGGGAACCAGCCCCTATACTTATGCCGTCGGCACTGGCAGTTTCAGTTCCGGCACCACAATTTCCGGTCTTGCGGCTACTACCCATATCCTGCGCATAAAAGACAATAACGGCTGCCTGGCAGACACAAATATCATAATTACAGAACCCAATCCCGTCAGCTTTAGCGGCATACAAATTACAGACGCAATTTGCCATAATTCTTCTACGGGTATAGTAGTGCTTACAGGAACGGGTGGTACCACTCCTTATACTTACACAGTTGCCGCCGGCACTTATGATACCGCACGTACTTTTTCAGGCCTCCCCGCAGGGCAGCACACATTCAGTGTCAGGGATAAGAACAATTGTCAGAAAGATAGCACAGTTACAGTTGGCCAGGCTTCAAGAATAAAGCCTTTAGCCGCATTAAAGCGTACAACCTGTACACCACTAAGCAATGGCTCTGTTACGATGGGTGCTACCGGCGGTACGCCTTCATATACCTTTGCCATTGGCACGGGCAGTTATTCAGCCCAGGCTACTTTTAATTCATTAACCAGGAGCACTTACATACTACACGTTAAGGACAAGAATAATTGTATCGTTGATACAACAATCACCATCACCGATTCACTACAACTAAACATCATCGATAATATTACCGATGCTCAATGTTTTGACAGCAGCAGTGGCAGTGCTACATTCACAGTAAATGGCGGAGTATCGCCTTATAGCTATGCTTTAGGCGCAGGAACATACACTACCAACGGAACTTTTAACGGCCTTGCTGCCGGTACTTACAGTATAAGGGTAAGGGACAATATTGGATGTACGGCAAACAGCACTTTTACAGTAAATGAACCTGCTCCCCTTGTGCCTTTGCTTGCGCTTACCATGCCTGCATGTAAGGGCAATAATAATGGCATCATTAGCGTAAACGCCTCCGGGGGTACACCAGCATACCAGCAAGCGCTGAATAACGGAGCATTTTCACAGGCAGGTTCGCTCACAGGACTGGCTACAGGCGTATATATAGTAAGTGTGAAAGACAGTAAAGGTTGCAGGGCAGATACAACTGTAACATTGAAAGAACCTGATGGACTTACCCTTAGAGTGATTCCTACAAATCCACCATGTTTCGGTGAAGCAGGTGGCAGCGTGCAGGTACAAGGTTTTGGCGGTACATTGCCTTATACATACAGTGCAGATGCCAGGCCATTTACTGCATTTTCCAATATAACCGGGTTAGCATCAGGAACCAGACGCATTACAATCCGCGACAGGAATAATTGCCTGGCAGATACAACTCTTACATTGACAGAACCGCCTAAAATGGAGATAACAAGTGTCACAACTAAAGACCCTACCTGCGAAGGGTTTGCAGATGGCTCTGTAACCATATCCGGCCAGGGTGGTGTGCCCCCATATATGTATGCAGCCAACAACGGTCCGTTTGGTACGACTAATGAACTTAAAGGGCTGAAAGAAGGTAGTCATATGGCAAGAATGGCCGATGCAAATAATTGCATTATTGATACTACAGTAATCCTAAAGGGTTTACCGCACATTATATACGATGACATTATTGCGAAACCTGTCAGTTGTTTTGGTTCAACAGATGGTATAATATCAATAACTGCCAGCGGTGGCATACAGCCTTTAACTTATAAATTAGGTAATGGGAATGCTGCTCTAAGCCCTGAATTTACTGGCTTAAAACCCGGCAATTATACTTTTACAATTACAGACGCTGCCGGCTGCTTAAAAGACAGCGCCGCTACTATAACATCTCCTGAAAAAATTGTACTTCAAACCTCTGCCAGGCCAAATGACTGCGAAGGCCTGGATAACGGAGGTAGCATAGAAGTAATTGCCAAAGGCGGTACGCCTGCGTACAGTTATGCATGGAGTACTGAGCCAGAGCAGAATGGTAACATTATATCAGGCATGGCGAATGGCACATATCGGGTAATAGTATCAGATGCCAATGACTGTATTGATAGCGCCATTGCAACTATAAAATATGAGAATTGCTGCCTGCTGTTTATTCCCGACGCCTTCACTCCTAATAATGATGGATTGAATGACTTTGCCCGCATCAGGGTAAAAGGTGAGTTCCAGTTGCGCAATTTCTCAATCTATAACCGCTTTGGCGAACGTGTATTTGAAACTAATAATATGGATGGTGGATGGGATGGGATGTACAAAGCAACTTTACAGGACATAGGTACATATAATTATTATGTGCGAGGCATATGTGGCAGCGCAGGCAAAGAAGAGGTAATGTATAAAGGTACAATTCTGCTAATCAGGTAAAGTTTTTTACATATTAGGCAGCATATTGGGTGAAAACCCCTATTTTTGTCCCCCTTTCAAAGAGAATATGACTTACAAAGAATTAGTATCAGTAACAGGAATCGGTGGTCTGTTCCACCTGGTAACTACCAAGAGCGATGGCGCTATAGTGCGTAACATTTCTGACAAGACAACGAAATTTATTTCGGCGCGTCTGCACAATGTTACTCCATTGGAAAGTATAGAGGTATATACTACCGGCGATAACGTGCGCCTGCATGAGGTTTTTCAGAAAATGAAAGACATGGAGGCTACCATACCACCGCCCACAGACCCTAAAAAGCTGGATAATGATACCATAAAGGCATATTTCGATAAAATACACCCGGATTTTGATCACGACCGCGTGTATGTAAGCGACATGAAAAAGATGCTGAAATGGTACACCATGCTGAAGGAAAACGACCTGCTGAACTTTGATAGCATGAAACCACAGGAGGAAGAAGTAGCTGAAGCGCCTGAAGCCACTATGGAAGAAGCTGCTATAACAGAAGAAAAAGCCGCACCTAAAAAAGTTGCAAAAAAGAAAGCTGAAGTAGCAGATGCTGCCGAGGGTGAAGAAGCACCTGCTCCTAAAAAAGCGGCTAAAAAGAAAGCAGCGCCTAAAACTGAAGGAGAGGAAAAGCCTGCTCCTAAAAAAGCGGCTAAAAAGAAAACTGAAGAATAGTTATTACATCATATTGAGTAAAAGACGGGCTGCTATACTGCAGCCCGTTTCTATTATGCTTACACAAGGGTTACGTAAACATTGTACCTTTGCAAACTGATATATTTTTATAATGAGTACAGAAAGGCCAGGTGGCAAGCGCGAAAACGGTTCAGAAAGAAAACGTATAGTGAGGAAGAAATCAGACGATTCAACATCATCTTTTGATAATCGCGGCAGGGCAGATAAGCCTAAACGCCCATATGGCACACGACCGGAAACCGGCAATGGCGATAATGATAAACCTAAACGTCCTTATGGAACGCGGCAGGACTCGTCATCTTACAATGATAAGAAGCCCAAACGTCCCTATGGTACAAGACCCGAAGGAAGTTCAACAGGTAACGAACGCCCAAAGCGCGATTTTAACAAGCGCCCTGACAGGGACGAGAAACCAAAACGTAGTTTCGATAAAAGGGAAGAAAGAACTGAACGACCAAAACGTGACTTTGATAAACGGACAGACAGGGACGAGAAACCAAAACGTAGTTTCGATAAAAGGGAAGAAAGAACTGAAC
>CAYXHM010000002.1:197690-570777 GCA_964464965.1 uncultured Flavipsychrobacter sp.
GACCCAAACGTGACTTTGATAAACGGACAGACAGGGACGAGAAACCAAAACGCAGTTTTGATAAAAGAGAAGAAAGGACTGAACGGCCAAAACGTGACTTTGATAAACGTTCTGACAGGGACGAGAAACCAAAACGTAATTTTGATACCCCGGCTAAGAAAAAGGCTGCTATAGAAAGCGCTAAACGCGCCGGTGGTGGCAGGCCCGATACCTTTTTTGCAAAAACAGAACGTCCGCAGAAGCCTAAATGGGAAATAGCAGAAAGAACCCCTAAACGCACTGAAAATAAAAACAGGGATAGGGTAAAGGAACAGGAAGAACAAGATATGCCGCTGGAAGTTACCCGTAAAGACGAGGTAATGCCACTAAATAAATATGTAGCGCATTGCGGTATATGCAGCCGTAGAGAGGCGGCAGACCTGATTAAAGAAGGTAAGGTGAAAGTAAACGGCGAGGTTATGATAGAGCCGGGTTATAAAGTGCAACTGGACGATAAGGTAGAATATGAAGACAAGGTCATCATGTCTCAGAAAAACCTGGTGTACATATTGCTGAATAAACCTAAAAACTACCTGACAACAACAGACGATCCACAAGAACGTAAAACCGTAATGGAACTCGTGGCAGATGCAGGCGACGTGCGTGTATATCCTGTAGGAAGACTGGACAGAAATACTTCAGGGTTACTGCTGCTAACCAATGATGGTGAGCTGGCACAAAAATTATCACATCCGAAATACAACATTAAAAAGGTGTACCAGGTAACGCTGGATAAAGTATTGACCAAGGCGCACTTTGATAAAATAATGGCAGGCCTTACCCTGGAAGATGGTGAGATAAAAGTAGATGACCTGGCATACCTGGAAAAGAAAAACGAAATAGGTATTGAAATACATAGCGGGCGCAACCGTATAGTGCGCCGTATATTTGAGCACCTGGGTTATTCGGTAGAGAAGCTGGACCGTGTTGTGTACGCCGGGCTTACAAAGAAAAATATACCGCGTGGTAAATGGCGTTTTCTTAATAAACAGGAAATCATCAACATGAAATACATTAAGTAAGAACATGCTGGTTACAGCTACACGCATACACAACGGGAAAAATTGGCTGCCTCAGGGTAGCGTTATTGACGTAACTGAAGACGGTACCATTACCGGTATATTAGATAACCCAGGTAATGAAGATGTTAAGCATTACGACGGTATTATATGCCCGGGCTTTGTAAACGTACATTGCCACCTGGAGCTGTCGCACATGAAAGGACTTATACCTGAGCATACGGGGTTAATTCCTTTCCTGAAGCAAGTGGCCTTTACCCGCAATAACCATACAGAAGAAGAAAAGGCCCTCGCACGTCATGAGGCTTTCCGCGCCATGTTGGCTAATGGCATTGTAGCTGTCGGCGATATTGCCAATACTAATGATACGCTGGACCTGCGCGCAACGGGCAAAATGCTCTTTCATTCTTTTGTGGAATCGATAGGCTTTTCTGAACAGCCGCAAAAGCAATTTGAATACGCTGTAAACACTTACAAAGCTTTCACATCTGCTGAAGACGGGCATAGGCAATCTATTGTACCACACGCGCCGTATAGCGTATCAAAGCAGTTGTTTCAACTCATCAACGGCTTTGATACAACATCAGTCATTTCAATACACAACCAGGAAAGCCGGGCGGAAGATCAATATTACACCCTTAAAAAAGGTGATGTAACTGACCTCTTACAAACTATAGGTATCAATGATGATTTCTTTCAACCATCGGGCAAATCATCTTTACAAACTTACCTGCCTTTATTCGCCCCGTTACACCCTATGATATTTGTGCATAACACCTATACTACCACAACTGATATAGAATATGCCAAAGCACATAATAGTAATGTGCATTGGTGCCTTTGCCCCAATGCCAACCTGTATATAGAAAATACATTGCCAGACATTGATATGCTGATACAGCATTCCGCTAATATTTGCATTGGTACGGATAGCCTTTCATCTAACCACCGGCTATCTGTACTTGCAGAATTGCACACGATCAAAAACAACTTCCCTTCTATTGATTGGGAAGTATTGCTAAGCTGGGCTACCTATAATGGAGCTAAGGCATTGCAAATGGATAGGCACTTGGGCAGCATAGAGGTCAGCAAAAAGCCCGGACTGGTGTTGTTAAATAAGCAATTCAATATAGAGGCTGTATTAGCATAAACCCAGCCTTCCTTCCAAATTATTCTTCATGCGTCAGGGAATCCCAAAGCTTGTCCTTAAGTTCTGTAATGCCCTGGTTGGCTACAGATGATATAAACAAGTGGTCTATGTCTGTAGGTAACGTGGCCGATATAGCTTCCTTCAGTTCATCATCCAGCATATCACTTTTGCTGATGGCGATGATGCGTTTCTTATCCAGCAATTCAGGATTAAACTGCTCAAGTTCGTTCAGCAATATCTCGTATTCCCTGGCATGGTCATTACTGTCTGCGGGTATCATAAACAGCAACACAGCATTCCTTTCTATATGACGCAGGAACCTGTGCCCGAGTCCTTTACCTTCGGCTGCACCCTCTATAATGCCCGGCAGGTCTGCCACGCAAAATGAAAGCTCGTCGCGGTAAGGCACCATGCCCAATTGCGGTGTAAGGGTAGTAAATGCGTAATCTGCTATTTTAGGTTTAGCAGCGCTGATGGTAGATAACAGTGTAGATTTTCCCGCATTCGGGAAACCAACCAACCCAACATCGGCCAATATCTTCAGTTCTAAAAGTTTCCAGCCCTCTACACCCATTTCACCGGGCTGTGCGTATTCAGGCGCCTGGTTGGTAGATGTGGCAAAGTTGAAGTTACCCAGGCCACCACGTCCACCGGGCAGCCATATCACTTCCTGGCCGTCCTCCAGTATTTCTACTTCTACTTCTCCTGTTTCTTCATCGCGGCCAATAGTCCCCAATGGCACTTCTATAATCACATTCTCGCCCTCCGGGCCGCTGCATTTGTTCTTACTGCCATTAACACCATCCTGCGCATGTATGTTTTTACGGTAGCGCAGGTGTAGTAATGTCCATAACTGCTTGTTGCCGCGCAGTATAATATGTCCGCCGCGTCCACCATCACCGCCATCCGGCCCCGCCATGGGGTTGAACTTGGTACGCGCGAAATGCGCACTACCTGCTCCGCCTTTGCCCGAACGGCAAAAGACACGGATATAATCAACAAAGTTTGCTTTCTCCACTATGCGGGTTGTAAAAATTTATCTATCTCCTGGCTTATCAGCTTAAAGGTGCCTTGTATATCATTATCGCCCTTTAGCTTTACCAGTTTACCAAAAGCGTCATAATGATTGGCCACAATAGCGGTTTTTGAATGGTACTCTTTTATGCGCTTAGTTATCACATCTTCCGTATCGTCGCTCCGGCCTGAAGTTTGTCCGCGGTTCACCAGGCGTTTTACAAGTTCTGTCTCCGGCACTTCTAAAGACAATACAAGACTTATTGAGGTGTCTTTAAATTCTAATAGTTTATCTAAAGACTCAGCCTGCTCTTTCGTGCGTGGGAAGCCATCAAAAATGAAACCCCTTGCATCTGGCATATCATCTATTTTACCGCTTATCATTCCTATCACTACCTCATCGGGCACCAGCAATCCCTGGTCCATATATTTGCGGGCTTCTATACCCAGCGGGCTTTGTTTGCTCACTTCCTCGCGCAGCAGGTCGCCGGTAGAAATGTGTTGCAGTTTATAAGTTTTTACAATGTTTTCAGATTGTGTGCCCTTACCACTGCCGGGGGGGCCGAATAATATAAGATTAAACATATTGTATCGAAATAATATTAGAACAGTGCAAAAATAATCATAACTGGTGGATAAGCAGCTATAAGAATTGATTAATAACGCATAACATAACCCTAAAAAGCGTCTTTTCATCGTTAAAACACCTGTCAGGCTTCATTAGTTCGTTATCCCTATGTAAAAATCATTTAGTTGCCGGTAGCAGCTTTTTCAACTCTTCACCATATATTTTGTATTCCCCGGGCTGCATATTGCCTATTTCCAGCTTGTCTATACTATGCCTTATCAGTCTTAATGTAGGGAAACCTACAGCCGCCGTCATTTTTCTTACTTGCCTGTTTTTACCTTCTGTAAGTGTGAGTGACAACCATGTAGCAGGAATGTTTGCCCTGTATCTTATCGGTGGATTTCTATCGGGCACGGCAGGCTCTTCAATTATTTTATGTGCAACAGCAGGCAACGTGTTATACAATTTGCCATCTACATTTATGGTGACGCCTGCCTGTATTTTTTTTATGGCTTCATCTGTTATGTCACCATCTACCTGCACCCAATAAGTTCTCTTATGTGCAAACTTAGGTTCTGTAAGGTGATGTTTTAAATGCTTATCGTTAGTCAATAATAAAAGCCCCTCACTATCATAATCTAAACGGCCTACAGGATAAATATCTTTTGCTATACCGGGAAGATAATCGGCCAATGTTTCTTTATCACCTTCGGGCGTAAATTGTGATAACACCCTGTATGGTTTGTAGAACACTATGTATTGAAATGCCATGACGGAGTGAACAAACTTTTTACGTTTCTGGTGTGCTTAAAAGAAAAAGTCCGGTTAGTTTTTTGAAACCACCGGACTATTAGGATGGGTTAGTAAGCACAATCCTATCACAATATTAAAAAGAAATTCCGCTACTAAAAAAAAATATTAAAAGTTTTTTTGGGAAAGTTTCAACACGATGTTGATAAGTTGTTGGCAACCTCCCGCATTTTTACAGAATATCGTGAAGGAATTTTTTGTTGTTACCAGTCTTTTTCAACTTTCACAGGTACGCCTTTCCCTTTCTTCATTTTATCCTGCAACTTCTTTTCTTCCTGTTGCAATGCATTCAGCAGTTGTTCTGCCTGTTGCTCAGAAAGCTTACTGGGCTGTGCTTGCGGGCGTTTCTCTTTTTCGTCCTCACCTTCCTTTTTATCTTGCTGATCTTGTTGCTGTTCTTTTTTATCGTCTTTCTTTTCGTCCTTATTCCCATCGCCCTGTTTGTCTTTATTCTCGTCTTTTTTATCCTGTTTATCCTGGTCCTTTTTATCCTTGTTGTCTTTTTTGTCCTGGTTTTTATTTTTATCATTTTGCTGTTGCTGCTTCAGTTTTTGCAACGCATAAGACAAATTATACTTCGCCTGCTCATCCTCCGGATTTTTTCGCAATGCTTCTTTATAAGCATTTACAGCCTCGTTATATTTCTGTTCTTCCATGTACGTGTTACCAATGTTATAACTGGCCGCAGCTTGTTGCTCTCTGGCAGGTGCTGTCTTTACAGTACCCTCGTATATTTTCCGCGATGCTTCAAATTGTTTCTGCTTGTATTGGGCATTGCCCATGTTAAACAACCCTGGTATATAGTTAGGTTGTTTTTGCAACGCTTTCTGATAGGCCGCCGATGCTTCTTTATATTTTTCCTGCTTATAGAGTGCGTTGCCTTCGCGCACTTCTTTGCTTGGTTGTGCCCATATACTACCGGCATACAACAGGCATAACAGCAGTATCGTTATTCCTTTCACGTTCATCATTGCACTGTTTCAGTTTTGGTAACGGACTTTTTGCCTGGCAACAACCATTCTGCCACCAGCAATACAAAAGCTATGATCAGGAAATACTGGAAGTAACTTTTGAAATCAGTAAATACTACAGACCCCAGGTTCTTCTGCTCCATGCCATTTATTTCATCTACCAGTTGTTCTGCAGCATCATCTGTATTGCGCAGGTAAACATACTTTCCCCTTCCCGCAGCAGCTATTTCGCTCAGCGCCTCCTGGTTCAGTTTACTGATAACGGGGTCACCCTTCTCGTTTAGCTTTATGGAACCAGTGGCCGGGTCGAATATAGTGGTTCCTTGCGCAGAGCCTACCCCTACAGCGTGTACAATCACGCCCTTTTCAGCAGCAGCTTTTACATTTTCTATAGCCTTTTCATCGTGGTCTTCCCCGTCAGATATTATTACCAGGGATTTATACTTCTTTTCTTTCTGTGAAAACGAGTTCATGGCCAGCTCCACCGCATCGCTGATAACAGTGCCTTGTGTAGGCACCATGTCGGGTGTTACATTGCCCAGCATCATCTTCATGGCGCTATAGTCTATAGTAAGTGGCACCTGCAGGTACGCCCTGCCAGCAAAAACAACAAGTGCCACCCTGTCTGTGCTCATCTTGTCTATCATGCTTTGCACCAGCTGCTTGGCGCGTGTCAGCCTGTCTGGCTGTATATCTTTAGCCAGCATACTTTTACTCACGTCCAGCGCTATGATTACATCTACACCTTTGCGCTGTACCTTTTCTGTTCTTGCACCCATCTGCAGGTTGGCCCACCCTATTATGGCTGTGGTGCATGCCAGCGTTACAAGTATAAACTTAGTAGTGTTCCTGCCGGGAATAAATCCTATCAATTGTGTGTTGATGAGCCGCTCATCTCCCAGCGACTTCATTTTTTTCCTGCGCCAGTATATAGCCAGTACGAACAACACTATCAACAATGGTATTAAACCCAATGCCAGCAAGTGCGATATGTGTTGAAAACGCATCATAATATTAAAGCGAAGAATGCAAATTTAACCTTGAAGATAGTTTATGCTAACAAACAGGGATGTTTTTTAATTTCTTTAACAATGTAATATATCAAATCATTTCCTGCATTTTTCAGCACATTAAAATACCTTTATGCCCTGTTATCCCGGATATATATGTTCAGACACAAGGGTAAACATCGAACTTTTACTCAGAATCTAAAACTCGCATCCCTCCTTTCGTTTGTTGCAGGGATTGTAAATGTATCGGGTTTCTTTGCTATCAGCACGCTGACGACTAATGTAACCGGGCACTTTGCCTACTTTGCTGATGAACTGGTTAAAAACAGGTGGTACCAGGCACAGGTATATTTACTCTATATCATTGCATTCTTCCTGGGTGCATTCTTTTCCAGTTTATGTGTAGAGTATGTTGCTACGCGCAGGCCCGGATATACGTATGTTATACCCTTATTGCTGGAAATCGCTATACTCACCACTGTATCTTTACTGGGCATAACAGTTTTACAAACAAATACGCAGCTTATTGCCAGCATATTGCTGTTTGCCATGGGTATGCAAAATGCTTTGGTCACCAGTGTATCTAACTCTGTAGTACGTACCACACACCTTACCGGCTTGTTTACAGATTTGGGCATAGAAATTTCTCAACTGTTCTTTTATAAGGAGGCCGCCCAGAAGTTAAAACTTAAATCGTCCATACAGCTCAGGTTGGCTATTATCAGTTTCTTCTTTTTAGGATGCCTGGTCGGTGGGTACGGATATCTTATGTTGGGCATGCCTGTATTACTACTGGCTGTATTGTGCCTGAGTATAGGTTTAAGCTACGATACTGCCAGGTTGAAAATCGTATCAATAAAAAGAAAATACCAGAAAAGGGATTAACAGCCTTTCAGGTAGAAAATCAGGGTTAATAAGCTGCTGCAACAAAAAGCAAATAAGTTAGCTTTGCAAACATGCATAATTACCTGGAGGGGCTGAACGCTGAGCAGCGGGAAGCGGTAGAACATATAGAGGGACCACTGATGATAGTCGCCGGTGCCGGCAGTGGTAAAACCAAGGTGCTGACTACCCGTATTGCACACCTGATGCAGCATGGTGTAGATGCTTTTAATATACTGGCGCTGACCTTTACCAACAAAGCAGCCGCCGAAATGAAGGAACGTATCGAAAAGATACTGGGCAATAACGAAGCAAGGAATTTATATATAGGCACCTTTCACTCTGTGTTTGCACGTATACTGCGGGCAGAGGCCAACAAGCTGGGCTATCCCAATAACTTTACTATTTACGATACCGACGATGCGAAGTCTATTATAAAGGGTATTGTAAAGGATATGAACCTGGATGATAAGCATTACAAGCCGGCGTTTATATACAACCGCATATCGGCAGCAAAAAACAGCCTGATAGATGCGACAGCGTATATGCAGGACAGCTTTATACAGCAGGAAGATGCACGCAGCACACGCCCGCTGATAGGCGAGATATACGCCCGTTATTCCGCAAGGTGCTTTAAAAATGGCGCCATGGATTTTGACGACCTGCTGTTTAAAATGTACATACTGCTTACCAATTTCCCCGAAGTATTGGCGAAGTACCAGCATAAGTTTAAGTATATATTAATAGACGAGTACCAGGATACCAATGTTGCGCAGTATAAGATCATAAAAATGATGGGTGCGGTGCACGAAAATATTTGTGTAGTAGGCGACGATGCGCAAAGTATCTATTCTTTCCGCGGAGCGACTGTGCAGAATATATTACAGTTCCAGGATGACTACGCCGATGTAAAAGTGGTAAAGCTGGAGCAAAACTACCGCAGTACACAGTCTATACTGAAGGCTGCTAATAACATAATATCGAACAACAAGAACCAGATACCCAAACAACTGTGGACGGACAATATTGAGGGAGAGAAAATAGTATTGGTACGTACGCTGACGGATAATGACGAGGGACGTTTTGTTGCTGACGCTATTACGGAAATGAAGTTGCGTAACCATTATAAAAACAGCGATTTCGCTATACTATATCGCACCAATGCGCAAAGCCGTTCTTTTGAGGAAAGCCTGCGCAGGATGAACATACCTGCAAAACTGTATGGTGGCATTTCGTTCTATCAACGTAAAGAGATAAAAGACTACCTTTCTTACCTGCGTATTGTTGTCAACACACAGGATGAAGAGAATATAAAACGTATCATTAACTATCCCGTTCGTGGTATTGGTAAAAGCAGCATAGAACGCTTACTGGTATTTGCCGACCAGCATAATATTACTTTCTGGGAAGCTTTGCAAAGGCCTGATTATGCCGGCTTGAAGGGAGCTGCATCTGCTGCCATAGAGAATTTTACAACGATGATAAAAAGTTTCCACGCCATGCTGGAAAAAGCAAATGCCTATGAAGTGGCTTTTGCTGTAGGTAAACATACCGGCCTGGTAGCAGACCTTTACAATGACAAATCTGTAGAGGGACTGGCACGTTATGAGAACGTACAGGAGCTTTTGAACTCGATAAAAGAATTTACAGAAACCCCCGATGAAGAAGGTGAACTGAGGGAGAAATCATTAGGCAGTTACCTGCAGCAAATATCATTGCTGACAGATACCAACGAAACCGATGAAGAAAAAGATGCAGTGAAATTAATGACAATACATGCTGCGAAAGGATTGGAATTTCCATGCGTATTTTCTGTAGGGCTGGAAGAAAACCTTTTCCCCAGTGCTATGAGCATGTACGACCGTGAAGACCTGGAAGAAGAACGCCGCTTGTTTTATGTAGCTACCACCCGTGCAAAAGAAAGGCTGTGGGTGACCTATGCTACCAGCCGTTATCGTTTTGGCCAGTTGGTGCAAAACGAGCCAAGCAGGTTTATTGACGAACTACCGGAGCATCATCTTGACCGCTCTTTTACAGGGCCAAGCGCAAGAGGTGTGGGGTCTGTAGGGTTTGGCAACAATACGGTCAGCCGCTCTTTTGAAAAGACACCATCTTTGAAAAAACTGGCCGATAAGGTAAACCAACCTAAACCAACATCGCATTTGCCTACTGCAAACTTTGCAGGTGACAATCCCATGGATATGGAAACGGGTATGTCTGTTGAACATGCCAAGTTTGGGTTTGGGATAATCAAGGCATTAGAAGGCGGGGCCAATAACAGGATTGCCACTATAGAATTTAAAGACGGCCATGGTGTAAAGAAGATCATGCTGAACTTTGCGAAGATCCGGATTGTACGTTAACATTTTCTTCTCATATCAGTTTGTGGATTTGGCGGTGTTCTTGCACCAATACAGTTATAAAAGCTTCAACATTATGCTATTCAACAAAAAAGCAATCGCCATTATATTACTGGCACTAAGCTGCAATACCCTTTGGGCGCAGACAAAACAGAAGGTAGATATTAAATCGGCTACAGTATTCCTGAACGGCGCAGAACTGTTCAGCACAGGTAAAGTAAACCTGGCGGCGGGTGAAACACAGATATTATTCACCAATATCGCGGGAAACGTCAACCAACAAAGCCTCAACGTTGGTGCTACCAACAATGTTGTAGTACAATCGGCCGTTTTTCAGAATAATTTTCTAAGGGATGAAAACCTGTCGCCGCGCGCCAGGGAGGTAAAGGATAGTATAGAGTACCTGGAAAAAAGCAGGAGCGGTACCAATAATGAGATAATAAGCCTGGATGAACAGGTGGCTATATTAAGGCAAAACAGGCAGGTGTCCGGTGTCAACACGGGGTTATCTACCACTGAGCTGCAAAAAATGCTGGACCTGGTAAAGGCACGCATGGGTAAAATACTGGACGAAAAAGACGCTCTTGCTGCAGGCCTGAAAAAGGTAGATGAGCGACTGGCTAAACTGCGCCAGCAATTAGCAGAAGAACAGCAAAGAGGTTACCAGCCCGGGGGCCAGTTATTAGTTACATTTTACAGCCCAAGGGCTACTGCGGCAGATATCACATTGTCGTATATAGTGCCTAATGCAGGCTGGAGTCCAAGCTATGATTTGCGAGTGGAGGAACTGGGCGGCCCCGTAAAACTGTTTTATAAAGCACATGTGTACCAGAACAGCGGCGTAGCATGGGATAAAGTGAAACTGAGCCTTTCTACCGGTAACCCTACCGAAGGTGCAGAAGCGCCGGTATTGAACCCATGGTATTTGCAGTTTTATATGCCAAGGCCTGCTGCGTATCAGAACAGGGCAAAATCCATTGCTGCATCAGAGGAATTATCTGATGTACAGGTACAAGAGTACAAAGTACCGTTGGTAGACAAATTTGAGGGCGGCACTACTATGGACAGTTACGTTCAGACAGATAATAACGGTATCAATACAGTATTTGACATCGACCTGCCATATACTATACCAAGTGATGGCCAGCAATATAACGTAGCTATTAAAACGGCAGAACTTCCGGCTACCTACCGATACTTCGCTGCACCTAAACTTGACAGGGATGCCTTCCTGCAGGCACAGGTTACAGATTGGGAAAAACTGGACCTGCTGCCGGCGCCAACCAATATATTTTACGAAGGTACTTATGTAGGCCAGGGATTTATTGATGTACGTAATGTAAAAGACACAATGAACCTGTCTTTGGGCCGCGATAAGAAAATAGTAGTACGCCGTGAGCGCGATAAAGAACTACGCAGCGTGAAAACCATAGGTACTAATATACGTGAAGAATTTGTGTACAAAATAACCGTACGTAACACACGTAACAAAGCGGTAGATGTAGTAGTGATGGACCAGTTGCCCATAAGCAACGATAAAGATATTGAGGTGAATGACAAGGACTACAAAGGTGCAGACTATAACGAAACCACCGGTGCTGTAACATGGAAACTACAATTGAAGCCTAATGAAACCAAGGAACTGATAATGGGTTATACGGTGAAATATCCCAAAGGCAGACAGGTTAATTTATAGAGATTTGACTTGCCCGGAAAACGGCTTGTTATTAGAGAATAAAATGAAAGCAGTAGTAAGTTCATTTCTTACTACTGCTTTTTTGTTTATAAATTCTAGGTCAGCACTTTGCGCAATATTATTTATTTTATTGCTACTCTTTGCTGATATACATGCCCTTCTTTATCCTCTATCTTCAGTAAATACACACCTGCAGCACAACTGCTTATATCAAGTTTCATACCCGGAGAGCTTGATTTTTCATTTGCAACCAGCTTTCCTACCGCGTTGAACAACCACAATTTACAGTCCTCTGACGGTAGTGATATATACAATATGCCTGATGCAGGGTTGGGATGCACCTTGGCAAGGTGGCGTTTACCGGGCTCATGAACAGCCAATGGGTCAGCTGCCTGGAAGTAATATAACTCCTTACCGACATCGCTACGGTAGTGGGCAGGAAAATACAGGGTAGTATCGTGTACATACAAGCCTCCTGTAACAGGCGACGTTAGCGGTGAAATGGCAGGCGCTATCATTTTCGTGCTGTCAGGGTCGCCATCGGTTACCCACAGGTGCGAACCATTTGCACCGTCTGATGCAGTGAAATACAACTTGCCTCGGTATTCTGTAAATGCATTAGCGCCGCTGTTCCCCGTTGGGTTGATTGTTTTAAGCAAGGTGGTGCCCGCACCCGTTCCATCACTTTGCCATACCTGGCCATCTACCACACCATCGTTAGCGCGAAAATATAATTTGCCCTTATATGGTGTAATATCGAAAGGCACACTGCCATTTGCACCGGGTTGAATATCTTTTAGCAGAACGGTACCTGCACTCGTACCATTTGTAGCCCATAGCTCACAGCCCCCTCCGGCATCTGAACCCTGGAAATAACGCTTACCACCAAGCTCTGCCGAAACATCTAAAATTGTTCCGCTGATACAGCCGCCTATATTTACTGCCGCTACCATCACAGTGCCGGCAGTAGTACCATCGGTTTCCCAAAGCCCTGCATCGGTGCCATCGTAAGCGCTGAAATATAGTTTACCGCCAAGTGGCATAAACCTGTCGGGGCTGGATGACGAAGACGGATGAATATTTTTCAACATCGTGGTGCCAGCTGCAGTACCGTCAGACACCCACAGCTCGCGCCCGTTTGCCCCATCAGTAGCATTGAAAAACAACTTCCCGTTGTGTGCTATTATATATAGTGGGTTTGAATTGCCGGCGCCAGGTACCATATCCTTTAGCAAAACCGTGCCTACACTGGTACCATCTGATACCCATAATTCCTGCCCGTTCACATCGTCATCCGCCTCGAAGTAAAGCTTGTTATTCAGTACCGCAAAATACCCAGGGTCACTATCTGTAGCACCTGATGCAATATCCTTCAGCATTTGCGTGTTAGCAGGCGTTCCATCCGAAACCCAAAGTTCACGGCCTGCCGCACCATCATCTGCAGTGAAGTAAAGTTTTCCGTTCATCACTATAAAGTCTTCCGGCGCACCTGATGCAGCTCCCGCATTTATGTCTTTAACCAGAACAGTGCCTGCGGCAGTACCGTCAGTTACCCATAGTTCGCGGCCGTTAGTACCGTCATCAGCCGAGAAGTACATCTTACCATTGTACGTAGTAAAACCGCCGGGGTTCGCACTTCCAAGAGGGTTAATATCTTTTAAAAGAACAGGCTCCTGCGCAAAGGAAAAAACTGTGCATGTAGTAAAAAATGAAAGTAGTACCAATCTTTTCATAAAGCTGTATTTTAAGTAAACAATTTATGTCTGTAAAGAGGTGCATCCTGCATTGCAAGAGACACGGCACACTTATAAAATCAGGGGGCAATATAAAAATACATATTATTTGTGTAATAATAGATTGTACACATTAAATAAAACTCTCTTTACAACAACAGAAAAATTCCTATGATGAGGACTACCGGACATATTGTATTTATAATTTATTGTAACTATAATTGTGTATTAATTTAAAACTTCTATGAAAAAACTTATTCTTTTAGGATTACTATCATTTTCACTAGTATCATTCAGTTCTTGTTTAAAGAAATATGAATGCGATTGCCCGGCAGGCACAAAGCACACTGTGCATACAACTGACGAGGAAAGCGCTACTAATATGTGTTTTGAAAACACAAGCGGGCGTTGTACCTACTAGAAAGCCGAAAAAGCTTTGCATCCGAAAGTAGAAATAAAGATAAGAGTACTTTAAGGGTACTCTTATCTTTATAAATTTTTTCGGCTTTAGTAGTGCATTCAGATGAGATTTTTCAAATGGTGTAAATTTATGTTACTCATTTTGTTGCAAACTGATGGATATTTTTTTGTCGATATCAGCCTTAGTAAAGGTACCCAGGTGGCCTATAAGCACTGGAATAAAGGAATCGATGTTTTTATATTTTCCCCTGTTTTCTTCATACTGTTTCATGACAAGTTCCAGGTCTGGTATCAAAGCGAAACTGCATTCATTCACATAATTTTTTCTAAGCGTGGCTATACCGGTGTCATGCATCTGGGCAGCAACCCTTACTTCTCCAAGGCGAACAACCAGTTCATTCACAAAATCCCACCAGTTTCCATATGCCTGCTCTTGCATTAATGAATCCAGCAATGGTGTAAAAAGTGTATCATAGCTATTTATCTGCGTTAGTATTTCCTTTTTCAAAAGTGTATTGGTAATAAATGAATGGCAGAACTCATGATTAACCGTTTCCCTATAATAATCATGTGCCGTGCTATCTTTATATCCATATTCTTTTAACTGGTGGATGTCTTCATAATCCTTCAGTTTTTTTACAGGTGAAATAAGTGCGTATTGTGCCTGTGCTTCTTCCTTTTTACCATTTGAAATAGAAAAACACCATCCGTACGGAGAAATGGGCATTATATAGACAGTATAAGATGCATGCTCTATGCCAAAGTATTGTTCCATTCCGGATATAAGGCTATTATTCATATACTCATTAACTTCTGCACACGCGCCATTATAAAACGCTTTATGTTTTTCCAGGAAAGCAGCTACATCTCCGTCTTTATAAAAGTCGGCGAGCGTATCAAGATATGGTCTTAGCAATCCCGCATGTGAGTCCCAGAAATAACCTTCAGGCGCATATAAAATCTTAGTACCCGGCAACTCTTCGGCAAACATTATTCCCTGGAACAATATGCCGCCGATATCTTTGGTTTCTTCTAATATGCGCTGAGTTGCTTTTACTGCCGGGTGATCTTTATGAGTTGCAAAGTGTTTTCTCGCTTCGTATATTAAGGGCCTGCTTTTACGGCTTGCGGGTACTGTGTTGAAAAAATAATCCTCATCGCTTATAGCCCTGAGTATCATGATCGTTTCTACCGTTTTATGATAGCTTACCTTTATTTTTTTAGATTTTACTGTACCATATACATTAGCATTAAACAAGAGAAGAATGAGTAATACATTCGTAGAAAATCGACTCATGTTGAAGATATTTCAATAAATATACTAATTACTCTTTATATCTTGCCTGGGGTCTCACTATTTTTATTATACAGCGTGCGTATCAATCCATCGGCCAAGCCTATTTGGGTACATAAATTTCTTCAGTATCGCCCAGCGCATAACGGAGGAATATAGGTAAGAACTGTCGTCGTTCAGGTTGTCTGCAATATGTGTTTTGTACAGTATAGTGGCTTGTTACATGCAGGATATAATTTGTATATCTATCCCGGTTTCCTGTTTTATCTCCTTCATTATTTCTTTGCCGCTGCCCGCATCGAGCATGGCAGAGGTGGCGGATGACCGCAGTGCTGATCGATGTAATGAAACTACCATTTATGTGCATGAACAACCTGAAAAATGTAACAGGTGGGTTAAGCTGGTAATAAATGACAATAATGTGCCCGCTACCCCTTAAATAGATGCAGGAATTCTTCGCGGGCGTTTTTAGAAACAGGTATTTCATGTCCACCTTCAGTAATAACTATCCCAGCGCTTTCATACCGTATCACTTTATTGACATTAACAATGAATGAACGATGGATATTGTAAAAACAATGTGATTCAACCAGCATTTTCAGTTTCCCTAAATTACAAGAACTGAGATACACTTTTTCCTTCGTTACTATTTTTGTACATCTTGAGGTTGCCTCCATATAAAATATATCCTCGATGTTGACATAGTCAATACCCTTACTATTACGTATGCCTATTTTATTGTTGTTATGCAATACTTTTTCCTGGTTACCTACTGCAAGTCTTTTGTCGTGCACTCGTTGCAATGCTTTGTCAATAGTATTAAAAAGCTTAAGATGATTTATAGGTTTTAATATATACCCTGCGGGAGTAAAATTGAAGGCGGTTAACGCATATTCTTCATGAGCAGTAATAAATATTACTTCTGACTGTAAATCGGGCATTTGCTCTAATAATTCCAAGCCGGTTTTATGAGGCATAGAAATATCAAGGAACAAAATGTCTGCATTATTCTTTGTAAGCGCATCAACTGCTGTATCAACAGATGTATATGTGCCCAGCAGATGTAAATTATCGTATTGTCCTGCAATGGTTTTCTGTAACAGCCTTATTGCATTTGGCTCGTCGTCAACTATTAAATAAGTGAAACTATTCATGATGTACTTCCTTTACAGTAATTACTACTTTTGTACCTGATAGGGGTTCCTGGTGGTCTATATAAGTGATGCCAATTCTCAACTGGTCATCTGCATTTATTATTTTAATAAGGTCTTGTATAAGTTCATTACCATAAGATGCAGGTTTGTTTTTCCTGGCATCATATAATCGCTTAGATGCTGCACGGCCAATACCGTCGTCCTCTACTATACAAATTATTACATTTTCTTCTCTTCCTGAAATTATTTTTATTATAAGATGCCCCTTCTCTTTCTTATTTAAGAGGCCGTGATTGATCGCATTTTCAACAAATGGTTGAAATAACAGCCCTGGTATGTGTTTTTGTTGCGTATCAATTTTATTATCAACGTCAATTGTATATTCAAACTTTTCCTCAAACCTATACTGCTGCAGGTTAATATAGTTTTCGATATTTTCAATCTCTTCTGCAAGTGTAATATACCGGTTTCGGGACGATTTAATGTAAGACCTCAATAGCTCTGAAAACGACGAAATATGTGTGTAAGCATCCTTATTCCTGTTCTCACTGATAAAATACAAACCTGTGGTTAATGTATTGAAAATAAAATGCGGGTTAATTTGTGCATAAATAGATTTTAACTCCAGCGACAATAAGTAGTTTTTTTTGATGTGGTTTTTAATCACTGTTTTCCGGGTATAATAAACCACCAAAAATGTTACTGCTATAATTGCTATGATGTAACCAATACCAATGAGTATCTTCCCAACTGTAGTCTGCCACCAATATGGACGAAAGTAGATCACTAATTGTAGTGCATTACTCTTCCATATTTCGTCCTCTACCTGAACTTGCAAGTGATAATAATCACCAGGTTTATAAGTTGCCGGTGTAAATTCATTTCCATTTAAATATCTCCAGGTATCACTATTTTTTTCTTTCACCTTAAATCTCGGTAAACCCACACCTGTTGGTTTTACTATATCAAGAAGTATTCCTGTATTTTCCTGGTCCAGGAACAATGTATCCGAGGTGTGAATAGTGTGCATGGTATCACTATAGCTGACAGTGAGGTTATAGTATTGTCCTGGTTCATTTTTTTCTAAATTTTCAAAGGTTGGATTTTCAACAAACAGTAGCCCACTATCAGTATTTATTATAGTCTTGTTCTCCCAATTTGCCAGGTCAGTAATATCGTTATATACCAGGCTTTTGGTATTTTGATATACAATTGGTTGCGATATCTTTAAAGGTCCCTTTAAATTGCTGAAAAGCACTCCAAATCTTCCCGCTATTATCAGCATATTATTACTGACATTCATTTTTGCTTTATCAAGCTTGTGGTTTTTAAGTATTGGTTTAAATTTATTAGTATAATAGTTATACACTACAATTTTATTCTCACCCTGAAAAAAAACATTGCCGTATTTCTGGTCAATACATATTTTTTTTATCCGCTTTATTCCTAGATGATTTACAATGTTTTTAAACTCGTAAACTTTATTTCCTTTATTGATAAAAACACTTTTATTATCATAAGCAATAAAGCATTTTAAAACTGTGTCATGAACCAACCCAATATATTTTGATGAGTGCAGCTCAGTTTGAATCAATGAGTTTTTTTTCCACTTGTAATCATATAAATACCCGCTTTTGTTTACGGTAACTAATTGATGTTGGGCGTAGGCACCTGCAATACCACTTGCCATTCTATTTGAAGGCACAGGTGTTGTATCAGATGTGTAGTTGGTCGATGGTTCGATCGTTGAGATATACCTGTAGTTCTTATTCTTTTCAAACAAATGAGCAACTTTCGAAGATTTGATGTCATAACTGTAATATCCTGATCTACAAATCAGGATCATTTTATTGGTGTCATAAGGTATAATGCTCTCTGCATGTTCAATCTCCCTGAATAAATTTTCTTTTATGTTGCCGTGCTTATCTATAGCAGCTAACGTATGGGCATCATTATTCCACCAGTATAAGTTGTCAGCATCAATGCCTATGTATTTATAACCAGCAATTTTCGTTTTTGAGAATTTTTTAAAATTGGGAATATTAAGACTCATATATACACCTGAACGTATTGTGCTGATACAGGTGTTCCAGAAGCTATCCTGTATCAGGTACATTACCTTATTGTCATGTAATTGTGACTCTGTCATGTAATTCACCAGGTTGTATTTTACCGCTCCACTTGTATCTTTTAATATGTATACGCTCTTATTTGTAATGATGAATCCCTTCCCTTTATTATGGTAAGTGTTTTGTACATGTTCGCCCGGTACTAAATTTATTGTTTGTTCTGATAAATCATTTATATTCAATAAGCTCAATTGATGTGTAGACTTTTGCAACAGCAGATAGTTATTCAACATGGAAATCCTGCTATTGGCATTTTTGCCCCATTTCCTGATAACGGTCTGTGTTATGCCTTTAAAGTTTATCTGGAATAACCCACTATCCCTTGTGTGAATTAGCTCTAAGTTTTGTGAAAGGAAAACGGTATTGCCATCTTCTCCTTTTACCTTTGTCTTATATGTATATAAGGTATCATTAAATACATAATTTATATATATTTTGGTCCCGTACGTACCTAAGAAAACTAATCCATTTGCGGATTCTTTGGGATACCTGGGATATAGATATGGAAACGACAGGGAGTTAGAATATACTTTACGATACTTATCATTATAGATATAACCTAACTCATCTGAAATGCGGTATAACCATATCTTGCCTTTTTTATCTTCATATATATCCCATACGTCTGGGTCTATTATATTGTAAGATTTAAAAGTGTAGCCATTATATTTTACCACGCCATTATCAGTACCTATGTATAAATACCCATGCCTATCGGTAAGCATGCAGTAAACGTTATTAGACGGTAAACCATTAAAGTGGTTGAGGTTATATTGCCTTACAGTCTGTCCATTACATATTGTATGCAGGAAGAAAAGAAAGCATATTTGTAGCATTGTTTTCAAAATGGAGCCAGTATATTTAATACATGGTATTCAGCTGTACCTGGTGATACTATTCATTTTTAAAGACGTTTCAGGGATACAAAAAGATAGGATAAACTTTATTAACGATGAACGTTCTCTTTACTTTTCTTATTATACAGCGTGCGTATCAATCCATCGGCCAGGCCTATTTTGGGTACATATATTTCTTCAGCACCCGCCCAGCGCATAACGGAGGAATATATCTGCAGCGCAGGTACTATCACGTCTGCACGGTCGTTGCGCAGGTTGTACAGGTGCATGCGTTCTTCTACAGTACTGGCGCTTAGCTCTTTGTAGTAATCCTTTATCAGTTGCAGCGGTAGCGGCTTACCCTCTTTGCGTTTAGACAGAGAAAATATTTTATTGATGTTGCCGCCGGTGCCTATAGCTACCAATGGCTGATAATCTTTTACATGGGTTTTTATATACCACTTCATATGCTCCCATTGTTCTTCCGTCACTCCATCATTCAGCATACGTATAGTACCTATGTTGAACGACTCCTTGAAGATGGTATGCCGGTTGGCATATAATGTTACCTCTGTACTTCCCCCGCCTACATCTATATACAGGTAAGAACTGTCGTCGTTCAGGTTGTCGGCAATATGTGTTTCGTACAGTATAGTTGCCTCTTCCATACCGGATATGATTTGTATATCTATCCCGGTTTCCTGTTTTATCTCCTTCATTATTTCTTTGCCGTTGCGGGCATCGCGCATGGCAGAGGTGGCGCATGCCTGCATAGCTTCCACATCGTAAATATCCATCAGCATTTTATATATCATGATGGTATCTTTCAGTTTCTTCTTTTTGCTATCGGGTATCACTCCCTTGCTGAATACATCAAAACCCAAACGCAGCGGTATGCGCAGCAGGGTAAGTTTTGTATAATCTACAGTGCCATCTTTATACACGGAAACCTGGGAGATAAGTAACCTGGCGGCGTTCGACCCTATATCAATGGCGGCTAAAATCAATCGTTATACTTTTTTTTGTGCAGGTAATCGTATATAGCCATTTGCGACCTGACAACAGGCTGGCCTTTGGTACGTACTACATACTCGTTTTTTTGTTCGTTATCTAAGATACGAGCTTTTACGTTTCCTGAAAGCTGAATGTTAAGAATGTCTATCAGCTCCTGTTTTATTCCCTTGTCCAGTATAGGGCACGCGGCTTCTACCCTATGGTCCAGGTTACGTACCATCCAGTCGGCCGATGAAATATATACTTTTGGCTGGCCACCGTTGTGGAAGACAAATACGCGGGCATGCTCCAGGTATTCATCTATTATACTGATGGCATATATCGGCTTCTTAAAAGATTTATGCGAGGTGAATGCGCTACAGCTACCGCGTATGATGAGTTTTACATCTACACCGGCATGAGCAGCATCATATAGCTTATTTATCAGTGGCTCATCTACCAGGCTATTCAGCTTTATGATGATACCTGCCTGCTGTTTCTTTTTAGCGGCTTTTATTTCAGTATCAATCAGCGTCATATAATAGCTGCGCATATTGTAGGGCGATACCGGCAATGTTTTACACTTGCTGAGTTGCGCCAGGTTGGGCTGGGGATTTTCAAGTGCTGTAAATATGCGGTTGATGTCTGCAATAATATTCCTGTTCACCGTCATCAGGCAATGGTCGCCGTAATAACGTGCGGTATTTTCATTCAGGTTGCCGGTAGATACAAAAGCATATTGTTTTGTTTTTTTGAACTCACGTTTTTTTATAACGCACAGCTTGGCATGCACTTTCATATGTGGCAGGCCCAGCACTACCCTTACACCTTCTTCTTCCAGTCTTGTTTTCCATTGCAGGTTTGCTTCCTCATCAAAACGTGCGCGCAATTCCAGCACTACAGTAACCTCTTTCCCATTACGCACAGCATTTATCAGGGCGTTTACAATTTTAGAATCTTTTGCCAGCCTGTAGCAGGTTATCTTTATGCTCTGCACAAAAGGGTCTATAGCAGCCTCGCGCAGCAGGTCTATAATAGAGTCAAAACTGTGGTAGGGCATGTTCAGCATCACATCGCGCTTTTCCAGCACTTCCATTATACGGCAGGGCTGTTGTAATAGTGGGTGCACAAATGCCTTGGGCCGTGGTTTTATATCGTCAAAGACACTGGCGGGAAAATCCATGAAGTCCTTAAAGTTGTGTATCCTGCTGCCGGGTATCAGGTTGTCTTTCTTAGACAAATTCAGGCGCTTTATCAGGTAGTCCAGGAGATTGCTGTCTATATTCCTGTCGAACACGAACCTGGTAGCGCGGCCGCGCTTGCGGTTTTTCAAACCCCTTTCTATCTCGGCAATTACGTTATTGCTTATATCATTATCTATGTCCAGTTCAGCATCACGTGTCACTTTTATAATATACCCCAGGAAACGGTTGAAACCGAATTGTGAAAACACATTGGGCAGGCTATACCTGATGATGTCTTCCAATAGTATTATATCGTGCGTACCCCTGGCAGATGGCATAATGATAAACCGTGGCAGTATGCGCGTTGGTATTTCTATAAGGGCGTAGCGCTGCAGCATAGGGTTGCCGGTGTTGCCCAATACACATGCCATGTATATAGACTTATCCCTGAGCAGCGGCATATGTGGTATGCTCTCTATCATGAGCGGCACCAGCTGGGTACGCACCTTATCGTTGAAGTAATTGATAACGAACTCCTTCTGTTCTTTATTTAGCTGCTTTTCCGTTTTTATGAATATCTTTTTCCTTTGCAGCTCGGTAATAATCTCAGAAAAAGTTTCGTCAAATATTATTTGCTGGTACATAACCAACTGCTGTATGCGGGCAAGTATCTTTTCAGGATTCTGCTCCAGGTGCATACGCGCACTTTTACCCAGCCTTACCATCCTGTTCAGCGCGGCTACACGTACACGGAAAAATTCATCCAGGTTATTAGAAAAAATACCTATAAAACGCAGACGGTCGTAAACATAGTTTTTAGTGTCTTGCGCCTCCTGCAAAACCCTGGCATTGAACGATAGCCAGCTGATATCTCTTGATATGGTATGTTTGTTAGGCTTCAATACAGGCGCATTTTTTTTCAGCATGCTGCAAAACTAACCGCTGCTGCGCGGAGTAACTATTAACCTAAGTTACGAAACCTATAATTCACAATTTCTTAATACTGGCTACAAGGTTGCTGGTAGAGTAGCCATCTACTAATGGAACAACCTCTACGCTTCCGCCATAACTTTGCACAAATGAAGTGCCTACTATGGTGTCAATGTTGTAATCGCCCCCTTTTACCAGTACATCAGGCCGTACCAGTTTTATCAGTTCTTCAGGAGTATCTTCGTCAAACAGGCATACAGCATCAACACACAGCAACGATGCTATTTGAAAAAGCCTGTCCTGCTCGTGGTTAATTGGGCGTTCTTCGCCTTTCAATCGTTTTACAGAGTTATCTGTGTTCAGTGCTACCAGCAGCACGTTGCCCTTATCAGCAGCCATTGCCAGCAGTTGTAAATGCCCGTGGTGCAGTATATCAAAACAGCCGTTGGTAAATATTATCTTCTTGCCCATAGAGCGCCACATATTGCAATGGCGTTCTACATTTTCGCGCTCAAGGATTCTTGTCTTTATCCACTGTATTTTTTCCATCAGGCTACTTTTTTACGGTTATTGTATATAGGCAATAATATGATGGCCGCAACGCCCAATATCAGTACCACCCCGGTTTGCACCGTCCACGATACCCAGCCAAAGGCAAGGCCATAGGCTTCTGCAATGCCGTAGTACATTAATATTTTTCCTATAAGGTATGGGTAAGCGCCTATACCACCTTGTGTGGTTATCATACCTATACTGCCGAATATCAACACTACCAACGCGCATAAGCCTGATAAGTTTTCCAGTTGAGACATGCTCCAGAAACCCATCAGCAGCAGGAACCAATACAGGCCCCATATCAATACCGTATAGAGCATAAACAACCCTACTTTCTTTAGTTTGAATATGGATTTCACACCATCGCCCAGGCCTTTTATAAACATGCCAACCTTGGTTTGTTTAATGCGTTTCAGCAGCAGGAAAAAGGCAATCAACCCAACAAAACCAATGATGAGGAATATTTTAAAGTATATGGTAGCAAACAACCCTTTGGCATTGCCGGACATAGTGCCGAACAACCCCGTAGCATATTCGCCTATAATATCCGCCTGTAAAATAAATGCTGTGATGGTAATGATGATAAGACATACCACATCAAAAGCCCTTTCAGCAACAATGGTGCCTATCATTTTGTCGGCCGGCACTTTTTCATAACGTGCCAGTACGGTACATTTAGCCACCTCACCTGCACGTGGCAGCACCAGGTTAGCTATATACCCTATCAATACAGCAAATGTGGTGTTAGTGGTAGAGGGCTTAACATTTACCTGCTCCAGCAACAACTTCCACCTGAGCGCCCTTACATAATGCGACAAAAACCCTACAATGAATATAGGGGCCAGCAGCCATAGCCTTACCCCCTTTATTGCATCCATCATATTGGCCTTATCTTCAGCAGATAGTTGCGCAGACATGTACCAAATGATACCTATACCCAGCCCCAGGAACACAATGTATTGAATTATAGTAACCAGGACTTTTTTACTCATGCGGTATGATATTATAAGGTATTACCTGTTTTTGGGAATATTGCGATGGGCTGATGATTGCGCGCCTCTTCAAAATCCATTATCCCGTAAGAAATAACGATAACTGTATGCCCTACAGACACTTTATGCGATGCGGGGCCGTTCATACATATGACACCGCTGCTACGTGGCCCTTTTATAACGTAAGTTTCCAGGCGTTCACCATTATCTATATTCAATACCTGCACCTTCTCATTTTCTATCATATTGGCGGCATCCATCAGGTCCTCATCTATGGTTATGCTGCCCATATAGTGCAGGTTTGCCTCTGTCACCACTACACGGTGAAGCTTCGACTTCATTACTTGTATCTGCATAGCGGCGCAAAGTTACAAATACTAATATGATTTATGCTGTTTTGCGGCTATACTTTAACGTAAAGCATGCGTAATTAATATTTATAAATTATAAACGATATTAGCAGCACAAATCTGCATTTCATGGCTATGATAAGGTACAACTCATTCATCCGGAAGGTAAAAATGCGCCACGCATCAGCCGGGAAACTTATGAAATATTTGAACAGGCAATTCTTGATGCCCTGCCCGGAGATAAATTATTGGGTTTCACAGAAATAGCTGATGCCGTAAAGGAGTATATAACTGTAAACAAGATTGAGTTTACCGGTTCGGCAAACTGGTTCACTATCAGCGTCAAACACCATCTTGAAAGTATCGGCAGGATTGAAGTAACGGTGGAACAGGGGAGGAAGATGCACCGTTTAAAAGCATAAAAGGGCCGCAGACAACTGCAGCCCTTTCATAAAAATCTATACTTATTCACCTACTACTTCAAATTCCAGGTCAAGCACATTGTCTTTACCGAAATCTATCTGTGCTTTGTAAGTACCTACTTCTTTCACATCGTCAACTATAGTTATGCGGCGGCGGTCTATATCATAGCCTTTCTGCTCGCGTATAGCACGTGCCAGTTGGATAGAAGTAACAGAGCCGAATATTTTGCCTGAGGTACCTATTTTCGCACCCAGTTTTATAGGGCTTGCTTTCAGTACATCTGTTACTTTAGCTATCTCAGCCAGAAGAGCGTTTTCACGCTTTTCTTTCTGTTTACGGCGTTCTGCCTGGATTTTCAGGTTAGAACCGCTGGCTTCAACGGCATATTTCTGAGGTATTAGGTAGTTGCGGGCGTATCCCGGCTTTACTTCTACCAGCTCATGGGCAGCGCCCAGGTTGTCTACATCTTTAATTAATATGACTTGCATGTTTTATTACTTTAAAAGGTCAGTTACATAAGGCATAAGTGCCATCTGGCGTGCCTTTTTAATGGCTTGGGCTACTTTACGCTGGTATTTCAGTGAGTTACCGCTGATACGGCGTGGCAGCATTTTACCTTGTTCGTTTACAAATTTCTTCAAAAATTCAGGGTCTTTGTAATCAATATACTTGATACCCATTTTTTTGAAACGGCAATATTTCTTCTGACGGTGCTCTACACGTGTAGAGGTCAGGAATTTTATATCGTTTTGTCTAGCCATTGTTAGTTTTTTTAAAAGGATTGTGTGAATTAAGCAGGTACACCGGCTTGCTCGCTTACTTTATTACGCCTTTTAGCATTGTACTGCACAGCGTATTTGTCCAATTTTGTGATCATGTGACGCATGATAGACTCATCACGGTTCATCTGGATTTCCAGTGGTCCGTTAGACTGTGGGTCAGCCTGGTATTCCAGTACCCAGTACAAGCCTGTAGTCTTTTTCTCAATCGGGTAAGCTAATGAGCGAAGTCCCCATGCATTTTCGTGCACTATTTTTCCGCCTTTGTCTTTAATAAAGTCTGCATACTTTTTTTGTGCAGCTTTGTAATCTTCTTCAGCCAGTACAGGTGTGAAGATTACCATCAGTTCGTAATCCTGAAGATTTTCTGTTGCCATAAAATTGTTTTAATTAATAAATGTTTTTCCCGCATACCCGGCAGCAACGCTGGATACTCGCCCGGGAAGGCAAGCAGCCGGATAATTTTGGGACGGCAAAGGTAAGGTTAATTTGTGGATAAATAAATCAAAAAGGCAGAAAAAGCTAATACCTGATGTAACTGCCTGATTTTCAAAAGTCTGGGTGATAACGCTTTTTATATAAATGATAATACCCGGACCTGTAGTCCGGGTATTATCATTATAAGAGTAAATATTACTGTATTGTAATTACTTGCCTTGCTGGTGCGCCGTTGTTGCTGCTTACATTTAATATATAGTTACCTGCTGGCAGGTTCGCTGTATTCAGTTGCACTTGCTGCTGATTTAAGGCAGATACGGACCTTACTACCTGGCCGGTCACATTTACCAGTTGTACCTGCGCATGCTGCATATCGCCCAGTATAATATTAATGACATCGTCGGCCGGGTTAGGATATACAGTTAATTTGCTGTCTTTCGATGCATCTTTTACACCCACGTTGTAATATTCTTCATAGTACAGGTTTTGCGTAAAGGCGGGGAATGGAATTTTTACGCCGCTTATATACATATATACCTCCACTTTGTACAAATCGCCGTGTGTGTTATACGATGCTTCAGCTTCGGCTTCTTTATCCCAACTGTTGTTAACTTCATCCCAATAAGAAAATGCGAGCGTTGCCGGTTTACCATTGGCATATGTGCGTGTTTCCAGTTCTGAGTTCATCCAACCTGCTGTAGCACTGTCCCATTCCTTGTAAAGACGGTAATCCAGTTCGCCTGCTGTAGTATATCCTAAGCTGTCAAAATAACTATACTCCCATCTTGTAGAGTCATAATTATAGAATTCCTCTGTAGTAGTTTTTAATTTATTGTTCGGGTAGTAAGTATTGATATTCCTGTATGTTGAATCCCAACCTGTGCCGTTCCATTGTAATGACAAATTTGCCACGTTGTTACCACTGCCATCATAGGTATAATATGTAACGTATGCCGGTTCTGAAATCGTAAGGTTATGCGTACTATCTACCAACAGCTTGTTCTGATTGTCATATTTGTACTCTGTTGCTTGCATAGGTGTCCATTTGCTCTGCGACATATCCCAATAAGAGGTGGTACGTGTTGAAATATCGCCATTTGCATTAAACACGGCTTTTTCTTCATAATTGTTTACCATGTTGCCACTTTGTTTATATGCAGACACAAATGCTGTCCTTTTATTACCTGCATTATATGTTGCACTGTACCGCTGCATCAGGTCAAGGCCACCTCCATTGTCGCTGAATTTCAGCGCAGTGTCATAATTGATTGTACCCTCAAGCCCATAGTCATTAATATACAATTCATCAAAAGTGATAACAGAGCCGCGCCCGTTTGAATAGTTATACTTTCCGGAATCCACGAGAGAGGTTGTCATGTCATCTATATCCAGCGCATAACCGGATGTTGCGGATATCCTATAGTATAATGCTGTAGGCTTATGAGCGTCTTTAGTTGCCTGCTCAATAACCCTTGCCCTGTGGGTAGGGTTTTTGCCTAAAGCAAAATCAGATGTCTGGGCATGGAGGCCCGTTGCAGATGCTGCAAATAATAATACGGGTATTACTTTTTTCATAAAGGGAGTTTTTTTAAATGTTGTTAAACAAATCTATCGTCTCAAACGGTGGATAGTTACAAATCGTATGCCATAAATTTGTTAAAAGCTTTTTATGACAAAGCGTACGGTATACCGTACGCTTTGTCATAAAATATTAAATAGAGAATAGTATTATTGTTTGTGCTGTTCTTTGGCCCAGCTATCTTTTAGTCCAACCGTACGGTTAAATACAGGCTTGCCGGGCGTACTGTCTTTGTCCATGCAAAAATAACCTTTGCGTAAAAACTGGAACTGCTCGCCTATAGTTGCATTGGCAAGAGCAGGTTCTATATATACCCGGGGCAATATCTCCAGCGAGTTTTCGTTAATATAGCTTTTAAAATCGCCCTCTCCGCTGGCAGGGTTTTCTACTTTAAACAGCCTGTCATACAGGCGCACTTCGGCTGTTTGCGCTGTAGCAATATTTACCCAGTGTATCGTTCCTTTTACCTTTAGCCCGCTGGTATCGCTACCGCTTTTACTATCAGGGTTATAGGTGCAATGTATTTCTGATACGTTGCCGCTATCATCCTTTACAAAACTATCGCAGGTAATGATGTAGGCATGTTTCAGCCTTACTGTCAAACCCGGCCCCAGGCGGAAGAATTTTTTAGGCGGTTCTTCCATAAAATCCTCACGCTCTATCCATATTTCACGGCTGAACGGTATTTTATGGCTACCTGCAGTTTCATCTTCAGGATTGTTTTCTGCTTCCAGTTCCTCCGTTTGGCCTTCCGGATAGTTGGTTATTACCAGCTTCACCGGGTCCAGCACAGCCATCATGCGGGTAGCAGTCTTGTTCAGTTGCTCGCGTACGCAAAACTCCAGCATGCTGATGTCCGTTATGTTTTCACGTTTACCTATGCCTATTGCTTCGCTGAAATTAACCAATGCTTTGGCAGGGTAACCACGCCTGCGCATACCTGTAATAGTAGGCATGCGGGGGTCGTCCCAACCGGCAACGTGTTTTTCATTCACCAGTTGCAGCAGCTTGCGCTTGCTCATTACGGTATAGGTAAGGTTGCGTCGCGCAAATTCATATTGCTGAGATGGGTAAATACCCAGTTTCTCAATAAACCAGTTGTATAACGGGCGATGATGTATGAACTCCAGCGTACAGATGGAGTGCGTAATTTTTTCAATACTATCACTTTGCCCGTGTGCAAAATCATATATAGGGTATATGCACCAGTCATTGCCCGTACGGTGATGATGCGCGTGTTTTATACGGTACATCAGCGGGTCGCGCATCAGCAGGTTGGGGTGGGCCATATCTATTTTGGCACGTAGTACCTTTTCACCATCCTTATATTTTCCTGCACGCATATCTGCAAACAGTTGCAGGTTTTCCTCGATGCTCCTGTCGCGGTAAGGGCTGTTGATGCCGGGCGTGGTCAGCGAGCCTTTGCTTGCAGCTATCTCTTCTGCAGTACTATCGTCAACATAAGCCAGCCCTTTTCTTATCAGGTCTGTTGCATAAGTATAGAGTGTTTCAAAATAGTCAGATGCATAATACAGGCCATCCCAGGTGATGCCTATCGCATCCAGCAGCCATTTTATGTCCTGTTGTATGCCTTCTACATATTCGGTCTCTTCAGTTACGGGGTTGGTATCGTCAAAACGCAGGTTACATTTACCATTATACTTCTTAGCCAGCCCGAAGTTCAGGCAGATGGCCGAAGCATGGCCAATATGCAGGTAGCCATTGGGTTCCGGCGGGAAACGGGTATGTATAGCGGTATATTTACCACTTTTCAGGTCTTCTTCTATAATCTCCTCCAGAAAGTTGAGTGACTTTTCTTCGCTCATGACAATTTGCATTTTTGCAGGATGCAAAGGTAAGCTTTGAGCCGCTTAATATTTACAACTTAAATATGACACCAAAATTACCGGTAAGAGCATATTGTAACATAGCCGGTGGTTGATATTTTTCATTGGAAAAGGGCAGGGTATAAGATTGCATATTATTGGTAAACATCTGGTGGTAAGAAACGCCACCCGATAATGATATTCGTTCATTAACTTTTCTGATCAGGGAAATGTCGGCTATGCCAAAACCCGAAAAGCGTTTGAAAGCAAATGCGCGAACGGCTGATGTTTCTCTTTTCCCGGTAGCTAATTCTTCAAAAGTGGCGTAGTTTTTTAAGTGGTAGGCAGCCGCAATACCCAGCGAGGGAACGACTGACAGCTTGCCCACTTCTATAGTGTATCCTACTTTTATTGGTAGCAGTGCGTTGATTACTGCAATAGATACCTTCCTGTTATTCCGGGCATAGCCCGTGAACGGGTCATATTCAAACACAGGACTAATGATACAACCGGTTTTTAAAATACTGAGACCGGTTGAAAATCTCCAATGCCCCTTCTGTGTTCCGATTTGTATTCCGCCTGTTAATGAAAGGGATTTCTTGTCTCCAAACCCTTTGTTGAAAATAGTGCTTCCAGTTCAGTAACTCCCGCACCTATATATGGCTGCAGGAACAGGTTTTTTTGTGCAAAGCAGCTACAATGCAGCAGCAGCAGAACTGCGATAAGTTTTATACGGTTCATAAGTATGTTCTGAGTTGCGAAAATAGCGTGTTGTACCCATTTTCCCCTAATATCCGGTGCAATCCTGAACTAATACAACAATTTCAATGACTGGTGTACCTGATTTTCCCTTTTACTTTTCAGTTTTCAATTAGCTTTGTAACCTTATTGAATTTCATATTTATGCTAACCGCCAACCAGATAAGGCAACAGTTTTTAGATTTCTTCAAAGGGAAAGGGCATGTTATTGTCCCATCCGCGCCTATAGTTATAAAAAACGACCCCACATTGCTGTTTACTAATGCGGGTATGAACCAGTTTAAGGACTACTTTTTGGGTAACAAACCCGCGCCCGATAAACGTGTGGCAGATACCCAGAAATGCCTGCGTGTAAGCGGCAAGCACAACGACCTGGAAGAAGTGGGCGTTGACACCTACCACCATACCATGTTCGAGATGCTGGGCAACTGGAGTTTTGGCGATTATTTTAAAGAAGAAGCCATAGCCTGGAGCTGGGAGTTGCTGACAAGTGTGTACGGGCTGGATAAGAACAGGCTGTATGTTACGGTGTTTGAAGGCGACAGCAAAGACGGCTTGCCCAAAGACCAGGACGCATGGAACTACTGGAAACAATGGATAGCCGAAGACCGCATACTGCTGGGCAATAAAAAGGATAACTTCTGGGAAATGGGCGATACCGGCCCCTGTGGCCCTTGCAGCGAGATACATGTGGACTGCCGCCCCGATAGCGAGCGCGAACAGGTAGATGGCCGCACACTGGTAAATGCCGACCACCCGCAGGTAATAGAGATATGGAACAACGTGTTCATGGAGTTCAACCGCATGAAGGACGGCAGCCTGGTAAAGCTGCCCGCACAGCATGTAGATACAGGCATGGGCCTTGAAAGGTTGGTGCGTGTGCTACAGGGTAAAACCAGCAATTACGATACAGACCTGTTTACCGGTACCATATCTGCTACAGAAAAAATAACGGGTAAGAAATACGGCAATACGGATAGTAAGGAAGATGTGGCTTTCCGCGTAATAGCCGATCATATACGTACCATAGCATTTACCATTGCAGATGGCCAGTTGCCATCGAACACCGGTGCGGGTTATGTGATACGCCGCATACTGCGCAGGGCGGTAAGGTATTATTATTCATATCTCGACTATAAACAACCCCTGCTGAACCAACTGATGCCGCAACTGGCGCAGCAGTTTGATGGTGTGTTCACTGAACTGCAGCACCAGCTCGATTTGATAGTGCGCGTGGTGAAAGAAGAGGAAGAGGCGTTTTTGAGGACGTTGGATAAGGGATTGAAGAAAGTAGATGAGATAACCAATTCATCTACCAGCACGACCATACCCGGTAATGTTGCCTTCGAACTTAACGATACTTTCGGTTTCCCTATAGACCTGACAGAACTGATAGCAAAAGAAAAAGGCTGGACAGTGGACCTGGCAGGCTTTGAGGCGGAATTGAAAAAACAAAAAGACCGCAGCCGTGCAGCTACTGCTCTGGATACGGAAGATTGGGTGGTATTACAGGACGGCAGGACGGAGTTTGTAGGCTATACCGAACTGGAATGTGCGGCACGGATATTAAAGTACAGGAAGGTAACCGGCAAAGGCAAAGAGTCTTATCAATTAGTGCTGGATAAAACCCCTTTCTATGCCGAAAGTGGCGGCCAGGTGGGCGACCGTGGTGCATTGCTCTGGGAAGACCAGCCATCAGTTCAGATTGTTGATACAAAAAAAGAGAACGACCTCATCATACACTTTGCGGAAAAGCTGCCGCAAAACTTCAACTCGCCTATGATGGCAGCTGTAGATGTGGAGAAGCGTCGCACTACAGAAGTACATCACAGCGCTACGCACCTGCTGCATGCAGCATTGAGGCAGGTATTGGGCATACATGTAGCGCAAAAAGGTTCTTTAGTAAATGAAGAGCACCTGCGTTTCGACTTTTCACACTTCGCTAAAGTAAGTGACGAAGAAATAGCCCAGGTAGAAGCAATCGTCAATAAAAAGATCCGTGAGAACCACGCTGTGGTCATCAAAGAAATGCCGAAAGATGAAGCGGTGAAGCTGGGCGCTATGGCTTTGTTTGGGGAGAAGTATGGCGATAAAGTACGTGTAGTAACTATTGACCCGTCTTATTCTATAGAGCTTTGTGGCGGCACGCATGTGGGCAATACAGGCCAGTTGGGGTTATTCAAAATAAAACACGAAAGCGCTGTAGCGGCAGGTGTGCGCCGTATAGAAGCGGTGAGCGGCCATGCTGCTGAAATATATGTGAATGAAAACCTGCATCTGCTCCACCAGTTGAAAGAGGCACTGAAAAGTACCAAAGACCCTGTAAAGGCTATAGAAAAACTACAGGAAGAAAAAGCACAGCTGGAAAAACATGCCGAAATGCTGGAAGCACGCCAGTTGGTAGGCATCCGCAACGAGGTGTTGAAGAAGGACGAGATCATCAACCAGGTGACCTTTATTGGTGATATTGTTGAGGTACAGTCAGCCGATGCGCTGAAGAAGCTCTGCATGGACCTGAAGCATCACCTGAACGACCATGTGATAGTTTTGTGCAGCAACATAGGCGGTAAAGCATTTGTTGCCGTGGGTGTAGATGAAAAGGTGATTGCAGCTAAAGGACTGGATGCAAATGCCATCATAAAAAACCAGGTAGCCCCGCTGATAAAAGGCGGCGGCGGCGGGCAAAAAACGCTGGCTACCGCCGGCGGGCAGGAAACAGGCCAGTTAAAAGCAGTGATAGAAGCGGTGAAAGCTTTGCTATAACGTAGAAATACGTTATATTCGTATTTATGAAGCTGCAAGCCATTTTATTGCCTGTTATGCTTTGTGCCATACCTGCTATAGCGCAAAAAGACAGCCTGGTAAAAATCCCTTTCGAAGTATCAGCAAAGGCTAATGTATATTTTGGCGAAATAGCAGATACATCTAAAATAGTGCGTGGTGCGGGCATACCTCCTGTTGAAATTGATATAAGAGGTGTAAAGCTGGTAACCTTTGAAGGAGTAGAGGGGCTTGTCTCATTCTACGGGCTGGATAGCACCTACTTTAATGCTGATGGCGGCCATTGCACTGTTTACACAGGGGTGGCGGCGTGTGGTTCTTTTTCGGGCATCAACCATGCTAAAATAGCAACTTTTCTTACAGGTGTAATCGTCAGCGACTATTCAAGGATGGAATTGCCTCCGGACGCCATTGACTTTACGGACATGGAGCACAGAATTGAGTACGTCCCGTCTTTCGACCAGCCCTTTTTTATTGGTGACGGGAAGAACAAAACCGGCGCAGTGCAGCGTTGGCATATTCCCAAAGATGCCACTATCCTTTATTTAGGCTTTGCCGATGCTGCCTACGGCCCACCCGGCCACTATTGCGATAACGATGGGTCTGTAAAAGGCACTATCGTATTACATTATACTGATAAGGGCCGGAATTAGCCGGGATACCGGTATTATCCACGCAGTATTGCTAAATATCCACAGCCCTATGGCTGGTGTCTGTAAACAAGTATCTTTGTTTGGAGTAAAACTATTTATATAAAAATGCGATTCATTGTAACATCCAACGCGTTATTGAAAAACCTGCAGCAGATTGGCGGGGTCATCAGTACCAATACGGTTTTGTCGGTATTAGAAGATTTTTTGTTTGAACTGAAGGGCAATACGCTTACCCTTACAGCTACCGACCTGGAAACAATGATGCGCGTACAGATGGACGTAAGCGAAGCACAGGGTGATGGCCGTATCTGTATCCCTTCTAAAATACTGACGGAATACCTGAAAAACCTGCCGGAACAGCCTATTACATTCAACATCAACGATAAAGACCTTTCTATAGAAATGTCGAGCGAGGTGGGTAAGTATAAAATTGGTGGTGAAAAAGCGGACGATTTCCCGAAAGAACCGGCTCCCGGTAATACCACTAATTTCAACATATCTTCTATAGCGGTAATAGAAAGTATAAATAAAACACTATTCGCAGTGAGCAACGATACACTGCGCCCTGCTATGACGGGTGTGTATTTCGAAATGTCACCCGACAGCCTGACGTTCGTATCTACAGATGCGCACAGGCTGGTGAAACTGAGCCGTACAGATATCAGCTGCCCCAAACAGGAGGGTTTTATTGTGCCAAAGAAGCCGTTGCAGCAACTACGTGGCACGTTGCCTGCGGACGATACACAACTGGAACTGTCTTATAACAGCAGCCACCTGTTTGTAAAAAGCGACAAACTGAGCATGAGTTGCCGCCTGATAGACGCCCGCTTCCCTGATTATAAAGCGGTAGTACCAACCGACAATCCATATAAGCTGACCATTAATCGTAACGATTTCATCAGCGCATTGCGCCGTGTGAGCATATTTGCCAATAAAACTACCAACCAGGTAGTGCTGGACATTAATGGCAATTCAGTAACAGTTAGCGCACAGGATATAGACTTCTCTTATGAGGGTAAGGAAACATTAAGCTGCCAGTACAATGGCGAGGATATGAAAATAGCCTTTAATGCCAAGCTGATGGTAGAAATGCTGGGCAATATGTATGGCGATGATATACAGCTTGACCTGAGTACGCCCACACGTGCAGGTATTGTACGCCCTACAGACAAGGTAGAAAACGAAGACCTGCTGATGCTGCTGATGCCATTGATGGTAGGAGTATAAGGCGCGCAGAGTATTATAATAATATTAAACTGCCCCATCTTTTAAAAGATGGGGCAGTTTCTATTTGCAGAAGTCGTATTGTCATATTATTTTTCGCCAAAATAATAAAACCTATGCTTCGTATTGCCCTCCTGTTACTATTGTTGATTTCATCTTACCGCTTGTTTGCTGATGGCTATGAACTGAGCGAGAGCGTAAAACTTCCCCTGACCGGCTGGAATAAAGTATTGCAGGTTTCCAATGGGAATACCCTGCTGTTTCACCTGGAACCCAGGATGCCTATTGTTGTAAAAGTCTTTGACAAAAACCGTAAAGAAATCGCCTCAGAAAAGTTCTTAGGAAAACTTGTGGACATGATGGCGTTAGAAAGGTCAGAAATACATGGCATATATGAAATAAACGGGGAGGCTGTTATCTTCATCAGCCAGGCGGTGCTTAATAAAGAAACACTGGTAAGGGTATGCTTTAATATTGAAACCGGTAAACTCAAAGCCGAGAAGAAGGTGATAGAATCTCAAAGCTTTAAAAAGAGGTTATCGTTCAGCCTGGTACGTGATACGATGCATGGCGGCTATGCAGTGTTTTGTATGAAAGACCTGGTAGCAAATTATGAAGACGACTCCTGGCTGGAAGTATTTGATGAACAACACAATAGTATAAAGAAAGTTGTGTACAGGACAAACCGCGCAGAGTTTGACTTTACCACCCATGCAAGTACATGCATAGGCAATGATGGCACCATTGCTGTTATGCTCGATTGCAGTAAAATAATTAACTATCCTAAAGAAAATCAGCATAGCATAGTAACCTGCTATCTGCCTTATGGGGATACAGGTTTTGTTACCAGCATCACTAAACTTCCACGGTATGTAAGCACCGATTATGGTTTCTATTCTTATAATGAATTTGGGAAGAAGCTGAATCTTTTCCTGGTAGGAGGCACGACTATGGTTTATAAAAACGGTTTACAAACTATAGAAAGGCCTAAGTTCAGCGCCTTCATGCTCAGGTATCTTAAAAGCAATATGGGCGATATGGATTATTCACTTGTAAACTACTCCCTGGCAAACAACCAGTTCAGCAACCCTGTGGATTCGACTGACCCGTTTATGCCTCTACCACTTACAGTATATACCAATAAGTTCGGGATGAATACGTTAATATCTGAAGATATAAAACAGAACCTGCTCCTTAAAAACAGGTTTACATCGCACACTTACTTTGGCGATATCGTAGTTTCACATATAAATGATGAGGGTAAGGAAATATGGTCAACCACGCTTTCAAAAAGACAATTCCTGGATCATTCGGTTAACCGCCACACTATAAAAAACAGGGGCCGCCTGTCTTATGTTTTCAGGCGTGCCGACCCTGAAAGGGAGTGGATGGAACAATTTGTTTCTTTTAACTCGGTTATGACTGCAAAAGGCGATTGTTTTATTGTCCACAATGACTACAAGCTCAACTTCGAGCCTGAAAAGCAGGGCTATTTTTCACCGGTATCTAACTACACAGATATAGGGTTTATGGATACTGATGCATTTTACTATAAAATAACTCGGAAGCACGAGGTTACAAAACACTACCTCTTCGAGCCTTCTGAGTCAGTCAATTACGCAGTATCAATTGAAAGTGCGGATTACTGCACACAAAACCAGACTTACGCTTGCTTGGTTGTGCAAAACCAGGGAGGGAAGAAAGAATTGAAAATGGGCTGGAAAAAGCTGGGTGAATGATAAAGAAGTCTGGGCTCCAATGACAATTAATCTTTTCCTTTTGGTCAGTATTGCTATCAACCAATTATTTACTTTCCGATACAAAACTTACTAAAAATATAATCCAGTTTATCCTCCGTTGTCACCTGGCCGGTAATTTCACCCAGGTAATGCAGGCAGCGGCGCACATCCAGTGCCACCAGGTCGCCGGTGATGTTGTTGTCTAATCCTGCTTTTATTTCGTACAGCGATTTTAATACTTCCTGCAATGATGCGTGGTGGCGCGCGTTGGTAACAATAGTACCTTCCGTACTCACCTTGCCATCTACCACCTGGCTGTACAGGTGTTGTTTCAATTCCTGTATATTTTCATTGTTTTTGGCAGAGATGTAAAGTATATCTTCTACAGGTTTTTCTGCTGCTGCAACCAGGTCTGTCTTATTAGCAACCAGCATGTATTTCAGTCCTTCCTGCTCAAACAGTTCCCTTTGTTCCTGTAAAGTAGCAGCTGTTTCTTCATGGATGTCAAACAGGTACACCACCACATCTGCCCGCTTCATAATATCGCGGCTGCGCTGCACGCCCATGGTTTCCACTATATCACTCGTGTGCTCGCGTATGCCCGCCGTATCTATCAGGCGGAAGAGGATACCATTAATGTTCAGCACTTCCTCTATACTATCGCGCGTGGTGCCTGCGATCTCGCTTACCAGCGCACGGTCTTCGTTCAGCAGTGTGTTCAGCAAGGTACTTTTGCCCGCATTGGGTTTGCCTATTATAGCCACACTCACCCCTTTCTTTATAACATTCCCCAAGCTGAAGGAATTGATGAGTCTTTGCGTAGCAGTGGTCAGCACATCTATCAGTTCATAAAATCTTGTCCTGTCTGCGAATTCCACATCTTCTTCGCTGAAGTCCAGTTCCAATTCTAATAAAGCGCTGAAGGTTATTAATTGCTCGCGCAAATCTTTCAGCTCTGTACTAAAGCCGCCACGCAGGGTATGTATGGCAGCCCTATGCGCTGCACCACTCTGGCTGGCTATAAGGTCGGCCACCGCCTCTGCCTGCGCCAGGTCCATTTTACCATTCAGGTAGGCGCGTTGCGTAAACTCACCCGCCTTGGCTACATGCGCGCCATTGCGCAGGCACAGGTCAAGTATCCGCTCCAGCACATATTGAGAACCATGGCAGCTTATCTCCACCACGTCTTCACCCGTATAGCTTTTCGGTCCTTTGTACAGGGAAACCACCACTTCATCTATCACCTCTTTACCATCTACTATTTTACCAAAGTGCAACGTGTGCGATTGCTGCGCATTCAGTTTCTTACCTGCAAAAATGGTGTCTGCAATAGTAATAGCCTTTTCACCACTCAGGCGGATGATGCCAATGGCACCCTCACCCGGTGGAGTTGCTATAGCCGCTATGGTTTCGTTTATGTCGTACATGTTTCAATGTCAAAAGTAAAAAGTAAAAAGCTAAAAGCAGGTTATTCCTTCATTCTCTTTAGCTTAGCATTCTAAACAGCCCCTCTCCTTTCCAGAGGCGGCGGAGAGGTTCCAATGCGTACAGTCATACAAAGAGTTTCAGAAGCAAGCGTAACCATAGATGGACAAATAAGTTCATCTATCGGGCAGGGATTTATGATACTACTGGGGATAGAAACAGAAGACACACAGGAAGACGCCACCTGGCTGGCCGGAAAAATAGCTGGCCTACGCATATTTAGTGACGAGGCCGGGCTGATGAACAAAGACCTGCAAGACATAGATGGGCAGATACTGGTGGTAAGCCAGTTTACATTACACGCCTCATATAAAAAAGGCAACCGCCCATCTTTCATCAAAGCAGCGCGGCCCGATACTGCCATACCTTTGTACGATTTCTTTGTAGCACAGCTAAAAGCGCTGACAGGTAAAGAAATAGCCACCGGCGTTTTCGGGGCAGATATGAAAGTAGCGCTGGTGAATGATGGCCCTGTGACTATTATCATGGACTCAAAAAATCGTGAATAAGGAAATATTGATTGGAATTCACTTTTAGGTTTTGACTTTTTACTTTTGAATTTGCGAAGCATGTTTGACGACGAATATTTTATGAAACAGGCCCTGCGGCAGGCTAAAGAAGCTTTTGACGCAGGAGAAATTCCCATAGGCGCCATTGTTACATGGGGGGATAAGATCATATCGCGCGGGCACAACCAGACCGAGCAACTAAACGACTGCACCGCCCATGCAGAAATGATAGCCCTTACCGCCGCGTTCAATGCGCTGGGTAGCAAGTACCTGCCCGATGCTACACTGTACGTTACCATAGAGCCCTGCCTGATGTGTTGCGGCGCGCTGTACTGGAGCAAGATAGGCCGCGTGGTATTTGGCGGTGCCGATGAGAAGAACGGCTATAAAAGAATAACCGCTGAGAACTGGCCCTTCCACCCAAAAACACAATTGACACAGGGCATACTCGCTGCCGATTCCATAGCTTTGATGAAAGAATTTTTTGCTGCCCGCAGATGATATACGACTGGCATATTGTTAAATCTCTGCTACCTGCTGGTATGGAAGAGAACAAACCCATCAGTGTACTTGTTAATGATAAGGAAGTGGGCGTTATAAAACGTGCGGGACAGGTGTATGCTTTCGCGGCTACCTGCCCCCATGCGGGCGCGCACCTTTGCGACGGCTGGGCCGATGCGCAGGGGCGCCTTGTCTGTCCACTGCACAAATACCGTTTTGACCCCGCCAACGGGCGCAATACCAGCGGTGAGGGGTATAAACTAAAAACATATCCTGTAGAGATACGGGACGGACAAATTTTTATAGGACTATGGTAATCAACAATATAGTAACCCACCCGCCTTATCTTAAGAGAGGTTCGGTAATAGGCATCACCTGCCCGGCGGGTTATGTCTCCCAGGAGCGTGTGAGTTTTGCGGTGGAAGTACTGAGGCTGTGGGGATTTGAAGTGCGGCTGGGCAAGACGGTGGGCAGCGAGCATCATTATTTTTCGGGTACAGACGGGCAGCGCCTGAAGGACCTGCAGCAGATGCTGGACGACCCTGAGATATCCGCCATCCTGATGGGGCGCGGGGGCTATGGCCTCAGCCGTATTATAGATGATATCAACTGGACGAAATTCAAACTGAACCCTAAATGGATATGTGGCTTCAGTGACATTACCGTGTTGCACAGTCACATACAGAACAACCTGCAGGTGCCCACACTGCACAGCCCCATGTGCGGCGCTTTTACGCCTGAAACTGCCAATGCCGGGCATATAAAAAGGCTGTATGCCAGCCTGATAGGCGAGAGCCAGCACTACCACACCGCCCCGCATGGCTACAACCGCAATGGCAATGGAGAGGGCATACTCGTAGGGGGCAACCTGGCCATGCTCACGCACCTTGTAGGCTCCGCGTCTGACATTGACACCGCGGGCAAAATATTGTTTATAGAAGATATAGGCGAGCACCTGTATAAAATAGACCGCATGATGCTGACCCTGAAACGCGCCGGCAAACTGGCCAACCTGAAAGGGCTCATCGTAGGTGGTATGACAGAGCTGGAAGACACCCCGCGCCCCTTCGGGCAGGGTGTGGAAGAGATCATCCGCGATAAGGTGGAGGAATATAGCTACCCTGTTTGTTTTGACTTCCCTGCCGGGCACCAGGAAGATAACCATACGCTCACCCTGGGCATGGTGCACAAACTCACGGTTACCGACCAGGCTGCCCACCTCGATCTGCTTAAGGATATTATTACGGTATAAATTCCGCTCCGGGAAAAATGCTCCCTTTGAAGGAAGGCAGGAGGGATGTCCACCCGCGCCGGGCAAATAACGGTTCCACGATTGAGAGGGTTTAGTTAACTGAAAGCTGTTAACTGGACAAACACTCCCGCAGCACTTTAACAATCCCACGTTAAACCTGCGGCGTCCACCGGCAGTCAAAGCCACAACTAAAAACGAGGAAGAACAATGATGAAACAGATTTTTATGGCCTGCATGATAGCGGGCACGCTGGCCGCGACAGACAGTATGGCACAGGACAGGGGTGGCAGGAAACGTCCCGACGCACAGGAGATGTTTAATAAACTGGACACAGACGGCGATGGTAAGATAAGCAAGGCCGAGGCCGACAAGGGCGAAAGAGGCAAACTGAAGGACAACTTTGCAGCAATAGATGCCAATGGCGATGGCTACCTGGAAAAAACCGAACTGAAAGCCTTCCGAGATAAGAAGCGCGAAGAACGCAAGAAATAAAATCCCTGTGTTTATATACCCGCCGGGGCCGCATGGCCTCGGCTTTGTTATGCCCTGTTGGTGAAAATTCCCCTCTTTGAGAGGGGTTAGGGGTGTGTCCACTCGCGGGTTATGCAACATTATTAACCTTAAGGTGCTGTGGTTTAAGCCATTGTCGCTTTGCCGGGCTTGCCTTACTAAATCGGTGTTACCTTGATTAAAGGACATTACTACTGTGCTGCCGGGCTGTGGGATTTCTGATACTACATCAATCAAGGCGTCATCATGAGGAGTGCCGAGGCTTGGGGGCGAGGTGATGATCTGCTGAAATGCGGCGGTGCTGATAGCAAATGTTGTGTGTTTTGTTAAGTAAAGGCTGTATACTGAAAAACAGTGTTTAACTGAAAGCAATATTGGTGCTTTGCAAGTGGCTGGTAATGAATGGGTTGGAAAAGAATTGTTAAGTAATGTTAAGTAAAACGGGAAAAACACCGGACTTAACAAATATGAAAAAGGCCCCGCTTTTGCGAGGCCCTGTATGATGGAATATGTTTTATATGCTGTATCGGGTGGCATGGTGAGATGCGGGTTTTATTATAGCAAAGATACGTAAAAATAATTATTATGTGCAAATTAAATGTCGTAAATTGGGTGGGTGAAAGTTAATATTCTTGATAACCTTAAAAACGAATTTGTACACGCTAATATTGAACAAATAATACCTAAAGATTTTGATGAATTAACGGTTAATGAAAGTTTTAAAAACTTTAATTGGACTGAACTTAAAATAAATTCATCAGAAATTTACAAATTGGTGTACAATGAGAATATCCTTGGCCTTATTCAATTTTTCCATGAAAGGTTGTTTAACAGGCTTGAACTAAATAAGCTTGAGTTATCAGTAGAAAATATTGGCCGTGGGAAAAAATATGATAATATTGCAGGCTGCTTGATAGCCTTTACGTGTCTGTCTTCATTAAAAAATCATTCTGGAGAAGTATTCATCATGCCCACTAAAACTACTAAATCTCATTATATAGAGAAGTATGGTTTTAACCCATTTAATGAATATTATGTAAAGTCTGATAGGCTAAACTCTGAACGGCTAATACAAAAATATTTAATTAATTAACCGTTAGTATTGCTCGAATTTTTTCGACACAACCAGTTAAATCTTTCTTTATTTCATGTTCCCAATATCTAATTACAGTAAATCCTTGCTCTTCTAGCCATTTATTTGTTTCCAAGTCTCTTTGCATATTACGTTCAATTTTAGGTATCCAAAAATCTCTGTTGGTTTTTATCCTAAGTTTTTTTTCCTCCCATTTGAAGCCATGCCAAAATTCACCATCTACAAATATCAAAATTTTGTGCTTTAATATTGCAATATCTGGTGCACCTTTTAGTTTCTTATAATTTATTTTATACCTTATTCCCTCTGCCCATAGGGCTTTTCGTAAAGCTATTTCTGGCTTTGTATTTTTTGCACGGATCTTAGACATATGCTTAGACCGCTCTGGAGTAACGTCAAACCCATTTTCTTTTTTGAACCTGGGTACTTTAATCTCATTTTTAGTTTTACTTTGTTCTTTCATACTTAGTATTATGAAAATAACGGCAAAAGGTATATTTGACAAATTAGTTAATGACGCAAAGTTAATAGGTGAAAAAGGTACAATAACATTTGAACTTAAAGGATTTGATATTAAGGTAGAATCGCGGGACACTGTTGGAAACTTGTTGCAAGAATGGCTAAAAAATTGGTTGAAAAATGAAGGAATAGATTTTGGACCTACGCCACATTCGCAAGATTTTCCTGATTTTCAACTTGATATAGATTACCCAAAGAAAGGATTATTAGAGGTTAAGTCATTTGATTATGATAAATCAGCAAACTTCGACGTAGCCGCTTTTCTTGCATATCGGCGTTCTTTATTATCACACCCTTATAGACTTGATTCCGATTATTTGATTATTGGGTATAGTATGGTCGGATTTCATATTGAAATAAAGGATATTTGGCTAAAGAAAGTTTGGGAAATTACTGGCCCAAGTGCTAGTTGGCCATTAAAATGTCAAGTAAAGCAAGGTGAAATATTTAATATAAGGCCTATAAAATGGTATGATACTAAGGGGACGACATTTAAACCTTTTAATAGTGCACTGGAATTTATAAAAGCCTTTGATGCTACTCAAAGGCAATGGACAAGGACTTCACGTGATCCTGACACAAGTACATGGTTAACAAAAGTAATTGCAGGCTATAAAGCGGAAACAGGTATAGAGTTGCTTTGATCTTCGTTTATAATGATTTTCTTGTGATTAAGAAAAGAAGTAGAAAGCCTTTCTGAAATAGACTTTATTACATTTACGGCTACTGTATTTCCTAGCAAGTCAAATCCATAATCAATTTTAACAGGCATTTGAAACCATTCAGGATAGCCAAAAAGCCTTAAACCTTCCCTCAACGTCATGCGACGTATACCCCCATTATCTGGGACAACAATTCTAGCCATATCTGTCGCAACTAATGTTGGGGCTATACCATTAGGGTCAAGTATTTTATTTATCTCAAAACTTAGTTTTCCAGATACTATATTATACCCAGGTTTTAATGATGTATTCTCTTTTCTGTATGTTTTTATTCCACGCTCTGTTACCTCACTTATCAAGCTTTTGGGATGTTCAAATTTCAGATAACCTTTATTTACCAAATCATTAAGCATTTCTTCTAAATCTGGCTTGTCGTAAAATGTGCGAATTTGATCAATTGTCAATGTCATGCCATCCATCCATTCTATTCCAATTTCTAATGCCCAATGCTTCCTTCTACGTTCTTTGAAAAGTTTATTTAATAGTGTAATCTGGTCTTTAGACACTTTACCCTTTAAACCAATATCCCAACTGTGAATATTATCACTTCCACCTCTTTTATCCTTGATTGATTTTCCGTAAAGTTCATTTATGTCAAAATGTTGTAATAATAATTTTGAAAACTTTGTATTTAAGGTCGGCAATCCAGTTTCTAAAATGGACTTGATAACAGATGTTGTTTTTTTGAAGTTCTTTAAACTTATCAAATCAGTTCTAGTACCTACAATATATACTCTCTTACGGGCTTGAGGTAATCCGAAATCAGAAGCATTTAATACCTCCCAATTTACTTCATATCCCAATAACTTAAGCTTTCCTAAAATCGTATTAAGCGTTTTCCCAGTTTTCTCTCTTACGTTGTCTGAATCATGTCGAACAAGACCTTCAACGTTTTCTAGAATAAATCCAAACGGCTTTTTGTGTTCAATTATCCGTTCTATTTCAAAAAATAATGTTCCTCTAGTATCTATAAACCCCATGCGTTTACCCCCAGCACTAAACGGCTGGCACGGGAAACCTGCAAGCAGAAAATCAAAGTCAGGAATATCTTCGCTTTTTACCGAACATATATCACCCACAAAATTATCATGCGAAAAATTATGCTTAAGGACCTCTAAAGCATAAGGTTTTATTTCTGAAGTCATCACACACGATGTTTTGAAACCAGCCTCAGTAAATGCTTGTTCAAAACCTAGCCTTATACCTCCAATCCCAGCAAACAAATCAATGAATTTGACTTCTTTCTTTTTTGTTGCCATATAACTTCGTTATTATTCCTTGCTATCAATATATGGATGAATACACCACGAACATACTAATTTCATTAGTATTATTTGCGATGCAAATGTAATTTATTTGGTAATTCTATTTCTTATTTATTCTAGATTGCATTGTCAAATACAAACTCATTAGTAGTGGTTAACAACTTAATTTAATTTTTGTTCTTTTGAATGCTACCCTAGAATTGCATTTATAGTTCATTCTATAAATTAGTAATCGCAGTTAGAATGTGCGTCTGAAAATGCTTATGTATTGTATAATCGTATTTCTGAACAGTATTGATAAATAACAAGATTAGCAGCATTGCGTAGTGTAATATTGCGAGTTTGTTTCGTCGCCGCAGAATTCCTAAATATTACACCTATCACGTCAAAACTTTAATGGGAATGCCAAATATTATCCTATGATAACTTCTCAAAGTAAAATCATGTGTGTTTGACTAAATAAAGCGCAAAAAAGATCCTTCTATTTAGCGTCTTTTAATATGCTGATGATTTCTATTACTAATTCCTCGTTTGGTCGATTATCAATTACCCAATTACGTGCAGCTTGTAAGGCTTTATTGTGGTCGGCCTCTTCCATAATTTCTGTTGTGGTATGCATTTCTTCGAAGTCTGCGTTATTCGTTAGCTTAAACTCTATGTTGTAGTGTATAGCTTTTTTATCCTCATTATGTTGTTCCATATGTTATTAGTTTAGTAAATTTAATACTTCAAACCGTTAGTTTTTTATGTCATACTATTTTTATCATAATCCTGACGTAGTACCGCATATCACAATTCATAAATCCGCATGTGGCCACTGTCATTCAGGGAAGGGTAAACATAAAAATAGAGAGCATGGGAGGCGTGGGGTTTGGACCGGAGAGTTTGACGAGAAAGAATGGGCAATAGAATATATTGAAAACAATATCAATCTAAAAGGGTATCAAATAGAGTTTTGTAAGGTTTGCAAACCTTAATTCACTATAGTGCTTATCATTAGATGTTATAGGCTATCCCAGTGCTTTGGGCAAGACAAGTGAGGTGGCGCAAGTCTTTTACGTGGAGGCGGTAACGAAAACCGTGAGCATGCAGGAATTTGCGTACCAGCATTTCGGGCTTTGTGTCTTTACCCTTAATGCGGCTCATATTATAGCTCCTCGTCTCCTTACTGTGCACATCTGCCATGATGCAAAGTTACTCAAACCCCTCACTGAAAAACTCTTCCAGTGTCATATCAAAAGCACGAACGATTTTAATAATGTTCAGGTAGGTAATATTATGGCCGCGTTCATAGCGGCCGTATTGTGTGCGGGGAAAATCAAATGTATAGGCAAAGCTTTCATGGCTGGTGTAACCGGCCTTGATGCGTAAATCCCGGATACGCTTACCCAGCATTTTCAGGTAAACTTCATCGCCGGGTATTTCTGCCGTTTTCTTTGCCTTACTCATAAAGTGGCAAATTACCGTATGCACCACTCATAAGTAACCACATATAGTTGCACCTCATTTATGAGAACTATTTATTATCTTCACTTATCAAAGTATGCTTCCATGAATAACCAGTTTGAAGATTTTCAGTACAGGGCTGAAGAATTGTCGGCCTATATATTCAGCATTGACATTTTTGTTATCAGCCTGAAAAACGGCGAGATAATACGGCATATACCTGAAAAGCCAAAAGATTTTAACGCATGGCTGGACTACCACGGCATCAGGAATGTGAATGAAGGCCTGGGCAAAATGGTACATAATTTTTATTTCGGCAAAAAGGAACCGAAGTATTGACCCTATTCCGTCATGTAATATCGCGAGGCTGCTTTGTCGGTCGTTGCCCTCCCTCCGCGCAGTGACGGGAGAAGGGGTTGTGTGTCCTGCACGAGTGGACATACCCCGTTACCACTTCGTTGCTCTACGTGGCAACACCCCTTTCAAAAGGGGAATTTCCTGCTTGCGATAGAAAAGCCCAATAGCAGCACTTGCCCTGAACGGTGCCAACGCCTTTGTCGCCCCATAGCGGCCTCCGTGCCGGCACCCAACTTTTATCACATCCAAAAAATTATCTTTGCGGTATGAGCAGGGTAGTAATTACGGGTTTAGGTATTTATTCTTCTTTGGGCAAGAACAGGGATGAGGTGGCGGAGTCGCTGCAGGAGGGGCGGTCGGGCATAGTGCTGGATCCGGCGCGCAAGGCTATGGGCTACCGGTCGGGCCTGACGGGCCATGTAGAGCGCCCGCAGCTAAAGGGCCTGCTGGACCGCCGCAGCCGCATTATGATGCCGGAACATGCAGAATTTGCCTACATGAGCACAATAGAGGCCATGGCGCAGGCGGGCATGACGGCCGACTATTTTGACCGGAACGAAACGGGCATCATATTCGGCAACGACAGCTGCGCCCAGCCGGTGATAGAGGGCATAGACCTGGTGCGCGAAAAAAAGGACACGACGCTGGTGGGCAGCGGCAGCGTGTTCCAGGTGCTGAACTCGACAGTGACAATGAACCTGGCCACGATCTTCAGGCTGCGGGGGGTGAACTTTACCATCAGCGCGGCATGCGCCAGCGGGTCGCACAGTATAGGGCTGGGCTATATGTTTATAAAACAGGGCCTGCAGGACAGGGTGATATGCGGCGGCGCGCAGGAGGTGAACATCTACAGCATGCCCAACTTTGACGCGCTGGGCACATTTTCTACCCGCGAGGATGAGCCCGCAAAGGCCAGTCGCCCTTTTGACCGCGACCGCGACGGATTAGTGCCTGGGGGCGGCGCCGCTACGGTAATACTGGAAAGCCTGGAGAGCGCTCAGGCGCGCGGGGCAAATATACTGGGCGAGGTGCTGGGCTACGGCTTCAGCAGTAATGGCCAGCATATATCTAACCCCAGCGTAGATGGGCAGGTGCGCAGCATAGGCCGCGCGCTGAAGGATGCGGGGCTGGATGCGCAACTGATACAATACATAAACGCACATGCCACCAGCACGCCGGCGGGCGATGGCAGCGAGGCGGAGGCTATATACGAGGTGTTTGGCGGCAAGGTGCCGGTGAGCAGCACCAAGAGCATGACGGGCCACGAGTGCTGGATGGCGGGCGCAAGCGAGATTGTCTATAGCATGCTGATGATGCAGAACGGCTTTATAGCGCCGAACATCAATTTTGAAAACCCTGACGAGCACTCGGCGAAGATCAACATCATACCGCAGACACTGAAGCAGGATTTTGATTTGTTCCTGTCTAACTCTTTCGGCTTTGGGGGAACAAACTCGTCGCTGGTGGTGCGCAGGTGGAATGGTAAATAATAATGCCCCTTAACTAAAATATGAATATGCGTAATATTGCTATTGTCCTTTTAAACCTGTTAACCATATGCACGGCTACCGCGCAGGATGAAAATGCCTTTATGCGGAAGCATATAGAAAAACTGGCAAGCCCGGAGTTTCATGGCAGGGGCTATGTGCTGAATGGTGGGGATATAGCAGCGCAATACATAGCCAACGAATTGAACAGCTATGGTGTGCTGCCGCTGGAGGGTTCATACTTCCAGGAGTATAGTTTTTCTATCAATACCTTCCCCGGAAAGGCGGATGTACGCATCAACAAAACGCAGCTAAGGCCGGGGCTGGACTATATAGTGAACGGTGCCAGCAGCTCGTGGCATAGCGGAGGCAAAAGCACAAGGATGAAAAAGATAGACCTGACGCATGTGCACGATTCGCTGCAATGGGACAAGGTGAAGCAGGGTTTAAAACCGGGAGGGGTTTATTACCTGGATCATGCAGATACACCCATTAATGCGCTGAACCTGGGCATCAGGAAGTTTGCAACGGAACTGCCGGAGGGTTTGTTCATTGTGCCCAAACATGGCAAGCTGATATGGACGGCGAATACCAATAAGGTGCCTGCAACCATAGTGTATATAGAAGATACGGTGCTGCCAAGGAAGCCTAAAAAGGTGCTGGCAGAAATAGAGACGAAATACATCAACGAATTTAAAGCGAAGAATGTAGTTGGTTATGTGAAGGGTACCGAAGTGCCGGATAGCTTTATTGTCTTTACCGCCCACTACGACCACCTGGGCCGCATGGGTAAGAAGGCATTGTTTGCAGGGGCGAGTGATAATGCCACGGGCACATCGCTGGTGATGTACCTGGCTGATTACTTCGCGAAGAACCCGCAACGCTACTCGGTAGCATTTATGCTGTTTAGCGGTGAAGAAGCAGGGCTGCTGGGGTCTAAATATTATGTTGAAAATCCCATCTTTCCATTGAAGCAGATACGCTTTCTTGTAAATCTTGACATGACGGGTGATGCTACAAACGGCATAACGGTGGTAAACGGTTTAGCCCACGACCCGGAGTTTGACCTACTGGAAGCGCTGAACGTGGACAGCATGTATGCAAAAAAAATAAACCAGCGCGAGCGTACCAGCAACAGCGACCATTATTTCTTCAGCAAAGAGGGTGTACCTGCGTTCTTTATATTCACCAATGGCACCAAACCTTTTTACCACGATGTCCTGGACCTTCCGAAGGAAATACCTTTGGAACGCAGCGACGATTTGGCCCGGCTCTTAATAAAATTTACGGGTAAGCTTACGGGCAGGTAAGTTTACGGCTGGTACACTACGCGGGCGGTATGTACATCGTTACCCACGGCCACCTTCAGCAGGTACGTTGCCGGTGCAATGTTTCCAGGAGTGAGGGTTATGATGTCGCCCTGTTGTGTTTGGGTGGAGGGCACTACACGGCCAAACAAATCGGTCATTTGCACTGTAGCAGCTTCGCCTGTAGCCTGTAGTTTAATATTGATATCGCCGTTGGTTACGGTGGGGTAAACGGTGATTTTATTTTTGTACGCATTGATTGTATTTATCCCCGCATATTTACCGAGCTTAATGACCCAGCTATCAGAAAATGTGCCGGTATGAAACCCGCTACCCGTAGCATCGCCATCGTCAGATGTTGTTGAACCAGCTACAACAAGTCCGTCATCAGTTGTCCGGGCTATGGCGTTTGTTATATCACCCTTTGTGCCGCCGATTGCTTTTTGCCATTCTATATTACCAGTAGGGGATATAGACAATACCCAGCCATCGGCCATACCATGCGCACCTGAAACATCTCCATTAGAGGACATAGACAAACCGGATATGATATAAGAGTTATCTACACCGAGTATTACCTGTTGTACGTTGTCTGATTTAGTACCGCCGTATGTTTTCGACCATACCAGGTTTCCTATTGCATCTACCTTTACCACCCACGCATCGCTTTCGCCCCGGTTATTGGCTATATCACCGTCAGTAGAACTAGTTATACCCGCAAACACAAATCCTGTCGATGAGGCCAGTTCGGCAACACCATATAATGCATCATGCATTGTCCCACCGTAGTTCTTACTCCATATAATGCCACCTGTACTATTTAGTTTTAAAATCCAGCCGTCACCAGAGCCTTTATTACCCGTCAAATCGCCGTCAGACGATGTTGAATTGCCGGACACCACATAATTACCATCAGCAGCCTGTATAATACAGGTTGCATTTTCGGACTTGGTGCCCCCGAGGCATCTCTGCCAGTCTATTGCACCGGTTGAAGTCAACTTTACTATCCAGAAATCATTCCCTCCTTTCTGCCCGCTCACGTCTCCGTCTGTAGAAGAAGTATACCCTGCCATGATATATCCCCCGTCAGCAGTTTGCCTTATGCAATCGCCCCTTTCAGCCAATGAGCCGCCCAGACATTTCTGCCATTCTATTTTACCGGTATCGTCAATCTTCACTACCCATGCATCCCCGAATTGAGAACTGGTGCCATGAAATCCACTTACATCACCATTATTCGAGCGGGTTTCTCCGCAAAAGATATAACCATTGTCTTTTGTGTGTTCTATCCATAATGCCTGGTCAAGATTCATTCCCCCATAACATTTCGCCCAACTTATAGTACCCGTTTGGGTCATTTTCACTACCCATATATCACCACCACTAGGCGAATCATGATGCCCGGTAACATCCCCGCCACCCGCAGTAGCGTTGCCAATAGCAATAAATCCCCCATCAGTTGCTTGCAGCACACGCTGGAAATTTTCCCCTCCGGCAGAATTTCCGTAAGCTTTTTGCCACTGTATAGTTGGTTGTGCAAAAGAGTTTGTTGTACATATAGCAAGAAATAACAATAGGATTAATCTCATAAACGGCAGGTTAAAAAAAAGCAGACGGTTATAATCAGAAAAAGGTTGGCAATAAAAAGCCGCGCAGTAAGAATACTGCACGGCCAGTTTGCGTAGTTGAATTTTACAACTGTTAGAAATCAATACGGTAAGAAATGTTTGGGAAAAAGCCGAGTTGGTTTACAGTTTTTATAGCTCCTGCCTTGTTATCAAAATAAGAGTAGTACATATTCTCGCGGTTGGTTACGTTCTGTATATCCAGCTGGAAACTGTGTGTTACACGCTTCGCGTTTATTTTATAGTACGCCCCCACATCGGTACGGAAGTATGCAGGCACCTGTTTGGTAAAGTATTGTTTGGTTACCAATACTGTTTCACCGGCTGCTATAGATTGGTTGATGTCTATCGGTGATTCCCTCATGCCGCCGCTGTACAATACTTTCGCATTCAGGCCCAGTATCTTCCTGCCTTTATTGTCCAGCCTGAACTCTTTACCACCCAACACATTTACCTGGTATCCCCTGTCGTATGTTGTATTGTATTCATCGCCCAGGTAATCTGTGTAGGTAGATTTATAGACAGATACTGTTGCCATGAAGTAATAATTGTTCAGGAATGAGCGGTCCAGGCTCAGGTCTATACCATAATTCTGTCCTGTACCATCGCTCACCAGTTCTTTGGTGTTAAATAGTGAATAAACATCCATTGCATTGATAATAGAGAATCCGCTTGAACTGTCTTTCTCTACAGGGATGTTGTACAGGTATTGGTAATACACTTCTGTTTTGAAACGGATATTTAAGGGTAGTTGTCTTTCATAACCTGCAACGGCATGATATGCTTTCAATAAGCCCAGGTCTTTGTTGGGGTAAGTATCCGCCTGGCCCTGCTGTTTTGTCTGGAACATATAGGTAGAGATATGTTCCGGTTTACTGTGTAAACCCGTTGCCAATGAGAAGGTATTTTTGCCTGAAGCGTAAACGCCTGCAATGCGTGGCTCTATACTGTAGCTACCATTCAATGCGTAATAAGAACCGTGTACACCACTTGTTATAGAAAGGTTTTCAGTCATGCGATGTTTCCATTGCGCATAGGCCTGGTAGTATTGTGTAGTGCCGTCGCCGTTCATAAACGATTTCCATATTTTATCGTCGTCATCATAGAAATTGTTGCTCAACTCATAACCCAGTTGTTGCGCTATCGCTCCGACACGCACGGTGTTTTTATTGTTCAGCTTGGTATTGTACAGTATAGAAAATTTGTACGAGTTGTTGATATAAGACTGGTTGCTGACATGCACATCCCTGTACCCGTCAGACGGGTTGAGCGTATCCACATTCTCTTTTGTTTTTTCATAAGAACCTGAAATGATGGTTTTGATGTAAGAATTTTTACCTGTGAAATAGGTATGCGTAATACCGGCTACACCCATCATGTTGTCAGCCTTCAGTACAAAGTTCGGGTCTTCATCCGTCCACTTGGTGCTGTCTTTCACAGGATCTTTGTACGCAGTGTTATATCCGCCCAATGCCCATACAGAGAAAGTACCTGCACGTTCTGTAGGTATATTCACCTTCAGAGATGCATCCTGGTATTTAGGTAGTACACCACCGAAGCTTACAATATTATCCAGCAACGCCAGTGTGGAGTAACGGTAGTTGACCAGGTAGGAAGCCTTGCCACCTCTTTTAAAAGGCCCTTCAGTTGCCACCTCGGTTCCTAATGCGCCCAACTGGAATGTATGCTCGTATTTTTCAGTGTTACCATTGCGGAGTTTCATATCAAACACACCCGACAAAGCGTTACCCATTTCTGCAGGAAAAGCACCGGTGTAAAAGTCTGATGTACCCAATACGTTAGCATTCAGCATACTGATGGCACCACCTGTTGTGCCAAGCCCGCTAAAGTGGTTGGGGTTGGGTATCTCTATACCTTCCATCCTCCACAATACATTTTTAGGAGAGTTGCCACGCACTACTATACCGTTGTTCAGATCTCCCCCATTGGAAACACCCATAAAGTTCTGGGCCATGCGGGCGGGGTCTGCAAAGGCCGCGGCATAACGTTTGGTTTCCTCAACAGATATGCTGCGCGCACTGATGGTTGCAAATTCATTTAATGGCCTGTCCCCGTCTTTATTGGCTTTTATTACAACCTCTTCCAGTTTTTTAAGGCTCTCTGTCATAGACATGTTCAGTTCCAGCTCTTTGCCCGATGTTACCATTACCTCGCTGGCAACCGTAGGTTCGTAACCCATGTACTGAAACATGAATGACTGCCTACCCACCGGCACATTACTGATGGTAAAGTAACCGTCGTCATCAGTAGTGGCATTGAGTTGATTATCAGATTTTGCAACCACTATTACACCTGCAAGCGGTTGTTTCGATTCTGCATCCAGCACACGTCCCCTTACCTTTTGTGTATAGGTTCCTGGTTCGTTACTTTGTCCTTTTACTTTAGCGTATATACCCAGCAGTATCATTATTAATAGCATAGCCCGCAGTATTTGTTTAGTTGTTCCGAGGTAGAAGCTGCCGTTTAGCACTCCCATGAAGTAGCTATTGTTCATCAGTTATTAGTTTTTGTGTAGTTGAGTTTTTGTGATTAGATATTGAAATGAAGACCTGCAAGGCCGCCTATAAATATATTCTGATAGTACCCTTTCTGGTTGTGACTCCACAGGTAATTGGTACGGCTATCAGCAAACATCAGGTCGTTCGAGAAAGTGTAGTGAACGGCAGGGCCTGCAAACAACTCCATTCTCTGCCCCAGTTTTACTGCGCCCAGTACACGGAAGGTTGAATTGATCTGTACCGTGGTCCAGTAATCGGAAAGGGATGTAGATACAGCCTCCAGATTTATCCTGAAACTTTTAGCCAATGGAATATGTGCGCCTATACCTGCTTCAGATGCATATACCGCTGTGGGATAACGGAAGTTGGCACCCAAACCCACAATACCATAGAGGTATTTACCACCAGAGCGGAATGTTACTAAAGTAGTGAGGTTATCATCTATGGTAGCACCTATCATTTTTTCGCCTTTCTTGCTGATGTTGATAATACCTACCGGATAATCGCTACTGTCTGCAATATTGATGAAGCCTACCTGCGCACCGTTTACGTTTTTGGCAATGTTTATAAAACCGGCAACCTGTGTATTTACATCCCTGGCAATGTTATAGAAGCCTGCCACCTGTGCACCTTTTATATCTTTCACATTGTTACCAAAGCCTGCCACCTGCGCACCTATGGCATTTTTTGCAAGGTTAGTAAAGCCTGCTGCCTGGAAACCATCCATGTCTTTTGCAATATTCAGGAAGCCACCCAGTTGCACACCACGTGTTGCTTTTGTATTGATGTTGGCAAAACCTCCGGTCTGCACACCTTCGAAACTACCTGTGATGTTGGCAAAACCAGCGGCCTGGAAACCGTGTGTCTTATTTTTTACATAGTTGAGAAAACCCGCTGCCTGCACACCTTCTGCATTATCCAGAATGATGTTACCAAAACCCGCTGCAATAAAACCATTGCCGTTGTACCTGATAACATTGCCAAAGCCTGATGCGCAAAATCCCTCCTCAGATGCCGAAGCGCCGCCTATAGCATGCAGGGAAACCTGGTTTTTATAATTGAATGCCTGAACGCCGTTTGTGCTTAATGGATATACCAGGCCTATATGTACATGGCTTTCTTTTACATCGCCACCTTGTTGTGCAAATACTGCTGTGGTTGAAAATACCAAGGCCAATCCCGCTAAAATCTTTGATGTCATGTTTTATTATTTGATAGAATGACACCTACCCGGAATTGTACCCCTATTACCCTGCTAAAAAAATGTTATGCCCGCATTCCAACCTACCCAACTGCTCAGGTTGGCGTTGTAAGAATTGATCTTATAACCCGCAGGCAACAGGCTGGCCTTATAACCTTCTACCTTTGGTTGCAGGTTATCCCAGTACATATTGAATGTAGGGCCGCCATAGACGGCTATGTATTTAGTGATATGAATATTCACATGCATGGCCAGTTTTATCATTGGGTTTACTTCTCCCCAATTACCCAGGTACACAATATTACCGGTTAATTCAGGACTGAGCGAGATTCGTTTTGCCACCCTGAATTCGCTACCATAACCGAACCCGAAATTAAAGGCTTTATCTCCGCCCGAAATATCTGCACCGGCAGTGTAAATATTATAGAGATTCGCGGTACCGGATTTAAAGGATAGATTAAACCACATAGCCTCATTAGCTGAGACAGATGCCTTATGATAACCCTTTCTTACAAAAGAAAACAAACCTATACTGGTCCCTGATGAACTATCCGCATAATTGACCAGCCCTATCTGCACTCCATCCAGCTTTTTTGCAAAATTAAACCCACCTGATATCTGAGCACCGTCAACTGTGCCACGGGCTATGTTAGCGCCGCCGCTTATTTGTGCACCGTCCACATTTTTTGCAAGATTTGCAGCACCTGTTACCTGCACGCCATCTATATCTTTTCGTGCAATGTTTACGCCACCGCTCACCTGTACACCATCCACTGTGTCATTAGCATAATTTACAGCGCCGGTTACCTGCCCACCTGTTACTCTTTTACTTGCATGATTGTATGCGCCTGATACCTGCACCCCTTCTACCATCCCCCGTGCCAAATTGCTGGCACCGGCTACCTGCACTCCTTTTACCCCGGTAAGCACATTATTATGCACTCCCGCTATCTGCGTGCCTGCTACATTGCCGCCTACTATATTGATGACGCCGGCTACCTGCAAATAGCGTACATCCTTTTTATTCATGTTGAATACACCGCCAATTTCTGCACCCTCAACACCGGCAGTATATCCGCCCAGCATGTTGAATGAAAACTTATTAACCGCCTGGGAACTCATCCTGCCCTGTGAGCTTAAGCCCGGCACTACAGACCCCTGTACCGGCATATCCACAAAAAATTTGTTCAGGTTCATGCTCTGTATCCTCTGGCGGGATGACAGGAACGCTTTGCCGAACCATGTACCTTCTATATTATCCTTACTGCTGATGACTACTGCATCCAGTTCATAGTTCTTAGGTTTAAGGCTCACTTTCACTTCCTGGTCAACGCCGGGTTTAATAGTTATGAGCGTATCATTGTACATCGACTTCCTGATGTTGATTACAGTAGCCGGGGTTTTATCTTTCAGTTTGAGTTTGAAGTAGCCCGCATCATTAGTAAGAGAGGCCACCAATTGCCCGGATTCAAATACGCTCACATCCCGCATACGCTCGCCTGTATTTTCATCTACTATATATCCACTCACATACCAGTATTGCCCGGAAGAGGGTAATTGTATAATGATATGGTTAGGCGTTTCTTTATATTCAAACCTGCCTTTGAAAATAATATCCAAAGCTTGTTTCACTGTTTTATTCCATACATCTATATCTATCACGCTATCGGCAGGCACTATATTGCTGTTGTAAGAAAAGAAAAAACCACCCTGCTTACTGATGATGTTCAACACTTCCTCCACGGTCTTCTGCTTCGCCTTTACAGATACACCCTTGCTTAAATAAGACTGTGCACCGCATAAATACGGTGCTGCAATCATTAATAATATAGTGACAATATATAGTGCTTTGCGCATGTTGTGTTTTATTACCTCAGTACAATGTCCTTTCCGTTCTTTTCAACTTTTATGCGTAGTGTGCCTGATACTACCGCTAATATATTATCCAGGCTCTCATTTTTAAAGGTGGTGGTTATGGGCATGTCTTTCAGTCTTGCATCTGCTATTACAATATTGGCATTATAGGCATCATTCAGTACATCTACCAGTCTCCAGAGCGGTGTGTTGTCGCATACCAGTTCTTTTGTACGATAGTAATTATATAATACATCAGCTACTTTTTCTTTCAGGGGAACGGTATCACTTTGCAAAACGATAGCTTTCTCTTTCGGCAGCAGTTTTACCGTATTCTGCTTTTTACTCACCTCTACAATTCCTGTTTCTACTATAACTTCTGTTTTTGCAGCAGAGCTTTTTACGTTGAAAGACGTGCCCACCACCTTTATTCGCGCATCGTCTGCGGTAATGACGAATGGCTTATCCTTATCTGGCGTTACGTCAAAAAACGCTTCCCCCGTCAGTTTTACTTCGCGTGTCTTGCCTGCATCAGAATAAGCAAGGGTTGAATTCTTATTTAACGTTACTACAGTGCCATCTGGCAATTCCTGCACCATGGTAGCATCAGCCGAAGCATATACCTGCTCTTTGTTCATCATTGTCTGGGTTATCATCCACCCGGCACCTATTAACACTACCAGTATTGCAGCTACCCGCATCCAGTTGGTTTTGCGTGGTGCCAGTTCAATAGTGCGTGCAGAAGTTTCCGCCGACCTGGTTCTGTGCTGAAAACGTTCCCATGCTTCATTTTCGTTCACAGTGCTATTTACAGCAAGTTTCTTGCTATCAGTCCATATCTTTTGAAATTGTGCATAGTGTTTCCTGTTCGCTTCACTTTCCTTCAGCCAATCCTCCACTTCTGCCATTTCAGCATCTGTAGCCTCGCCCAGCATCTGCTTTACCAGCAGGTCTTCTATTTGTAAATTTTCTTTGCTCACATCCGCTTATTTAAACAGGGTTATTAATAGCAATCCTACCACAGCCAGGTAGTCTGCCAGTTTCGTTCTTAATATCTTCAGGGCCTTACCCATCTGGTTTTCTATTGTCTTTACCGAAAGGCCCATTTTATCGGCTATCTCCCGGTACTTCAGTTCTTCAAAGCGGCTCATCTGGAAAATGGTGCGGCATTGTTCCGGCAGGTCGTTCATGGCCTGTTGCAGCCTGTGTTCCAGTTCCTTAGCCGATGCAGTATCCTGCGCTCTGCCGGCAATATCGCCGTGGTGCACAGCATGGGCTTCGTAGGATGCCTTTACTTTTTCGTGCTTTACAAAGTTCATACACTCATTGTAAACAGAGCGATACAGGTATGCCTGTACAGATTGCAGCTCGTCAATCTTCTCCTTTTTTTCCCAGAGCTTGTAAAACACGTTCTGCACCATCTCTTCCGCATCGTCCCGATCTTTCAGTATGGAGCAGGCGTATGCATGCAGGTTTTTGAAGTTTTCTTTAAAAACCTTTTCGAACAGCGCAGCAGTGCCCGTATTCAGTATAGTAGTATGGCCATTATCCATCCCGGTAGCTAGTGGTTTTCCTGCAAAGATAACGGCTTGTGTTAACGCCTGCATACGGAAAAGACACCCGAAGGGGGCAATACCCCTATGAGAGATTGAAAATTTATTGCGCTGCCTGCAACTAAACAAAAACCCGGCACTTAAATAGCGCCGGGTTTAACATTATATGGTTGATTTTCAATTATATTAGCTGGTTCTTTTCCTGTCGAAACCAAATATTCTTTCCCTTTTATCTTCTACACCCGTTAGCTTATTCCTTATTACCTGTGCAGCTATCATGCTGAAGGTGATGCCATTGCCTCCATAACCCAGGGCGAAGAGCATTTTATCTTTCCCCGGCCAGGCACCAATATATGGCAGGCCATCTTTAGTTGAACTGAAGGTACCACACCATGCCATGTCAGTTTTAAAGGGTATTTCCGGGTATATCTCCGAAAATTTCTTTTCCAGCTTCTTTATTTTGACGGGTAGTAATTTGTCCCTGCGCACGGGGTCTTTAAATTCTTCGTCCTCTCCCCCTATAATCATACGGTTGTCTGCCGTGGTACGCATATAAAAATATGGTTGTGCAGTTTCCCATACCAGGCTGCGTTCCGGCCACAGTATTTCCGGTGGTACGGGGTCTGATATGAGGGCATAGGTAGAGCTCAAATTCATTACCTGCCGGGGCAGAAATTTACCGGCCTCAAAGCCCGCAGCTACAATTACGTATTTGCAATGTATCATATGGCCATTGCCTGTTTTTAACTCATAGCCTGTTTGGGTTTCCTTATAGTCCTCTATCAGGGTATGAGTATATAATTCTAACCCGCTGTTTTTAAGATGATGTTGCAATAAATGCACGGTGGCGGTATAACAGTCTATCTGCGCGGCTTCGGTATTTTTCAACGCGCCATATCCATCAATGTGATGTACTGCTCCCAGGGCTTTTTTATCCAGGAACTGTACGGGCAACTGAGCTTTCTGCCTTGTTTCATATTCCCGTTCAATAAGCCTTAATCCCTTTTTATTACTCGCCAGGAATATGCTGGATACTTTTTCAAAGTTGGCATTGAGCGGTAATTGCATGAATATTTTCTCAATATCGCTGATGGATTGCAGGCTTGCATGATATGCGTCGATTGCATTTTCTTCGCCCACCATGTCCATCATCTCGCATAGGGGTACGTCTATTTCATATTGCAATTGCGATGTACTGGCCGCGGTGCTGCCTGTGGCAGGTGTGCGCTTGTCAAATACCGCACAGGAAATACCTGCCGAACATAATTCATGCGCTACCAGTGCGCCTGTAATACCTGAACCTATGATGGCTACATCTATTTTATAATCGCTTTGCAGCGGATTATAATAATTAAACAATTCATTTTTGACAATCCAATAGGGCAGGCCCGAGTGTAAATCCATATACAGTATAACAATAAAAACAGGACTAAGTTATGAAGCAGCAGTCATAAACCTATAGGCATATTCTATTGCATTCTATAAAAAAGCAGGCTATCCTGATTGATAGCCTGCTTTTATGATTAGTTATTTGTGCTGTTACTTCACTATTACCATACGTGCGGTTGCACCGTCGGTAGTTTGTACCATATACACACCGGGGGCATAATTGTTCACGTTAAGTGTCAGTACATTTTCTCCTTTATAAACAACCTTTCCCATAATGTCCATTACCTGTACATCTGCCATCCTGTTAAAATAAACAGTACTGCCGTCAGCCGGGTTAGGGAATATATTAAAAGTCACCTGTTTTTTCCCTATGCCCGTTATGCCATTGGGATTATTATCTACTACTTCAAACACCGTCAGCGTACCGCTTATCTCGTTGGCAACTACCAGGTAGTTTTTGTCTGTTTTTGAAACCGCAGGTATAAACACCAGTGTTTCAGGGCCATGGTCGCCTGTATAGGCAGATACGCTCCTGTTGTTTTTGTAATCCATAAATGCAGGGGTAGCAGGATTGGTTATATCATATACCATTACACCACCTACACGCTCCAGGGATACAAACGCATATTTATTGCCTGACAATTCTGCAATAGTAACACCCTCCGGTTCAGGACCTTTTGAGCGGCTGCGCCCTTTCAGAGAATTGTCTTCGTGGTCAGAATTAAACAGCGGATTGATAGATGGCGCGGTAGAGGTGTACAATTCAAAATCATCACCGCTATCATACACCAGCGATTTTGTATCAGCATTCCATATAGAGAAAGAACGCGTACCTACACAGTATATCTCATCAAAATCGCCATCGTTGTCTATATCCCCATTCAGGTTGGTAATACGCATCCTGCCCAGGTTGTGGTTTTTCTTCAGCATTTCCGCATGCGGGAAACGTGCAGAGTCAAGTATATATGCAGCATTTGTAATGGTTGTACGTTCTTCAAGTGCGTCATATTCTTTTTCATCACCCTCGTTTGCCGTTACCAGGTAGTTTACACCACCTACATTATAAGTAGCCATAGCATCGGGTATGTAAAATGCCTTTACCGGCCAATTGGCAAGCAGTATTTCATTATTGTTATCACTCGCATCAAAACCATTGCCCGGCAGGTTAAAGTTTTTAGTGCCCAATGGCCATATATCAATGATGGTTCCGCTCTGCAGGTCTATTTCGCCTATGGCATTATTTTCCTGCAGTGTTACCCATGCTTTGGCAGAACTGCTGTGTACTGTAATATATTCAGGCTCCAAATCCTGTGACAAGGTACCTGCAGCCCATGTCTTCCTGATACCTGCCGCAATGTAAACTGCTTCAGCATTATTAAACGCTGTAAAATCCAGTGTTTTTACATTAGCCTGTGCCAGGTTGGCAATACCGCCTGATATATCTATAATGCTGACACTTCCTTCAGGGTCAACTGTATAGTCAGCGCTTGGCTGGCCTTCATTTGCTATCAGTACCTTTTTGCCATCGGGCGTAAAGGTTACCATATCAGGCAACGCCCCTACAGTAACCTGCTTTTGAAACACACCATCCACATCAAAAAATATTACCTTGCCATCTTTCTGCTCGACACTGTCAGGAGAAGCTACAGCTACAATGCCATTTTTCACGGCAACGCTGGTGATACCACCGTAAGGTTTCATGTCAACAGACTTAACAATAGCTGGCGCAGCAGGATTTGAGAAATTGATGATTTCCAGCCTGCCCTCTACAGCGCTGTTAGTAAACAACCTTTTTGAAGCAGAATCGTAAACTACTACTTCGCAAGTGCTGTTGCTGCTGCCCGATGGGTCGAAGCTACCTACATACTGCAGTTCTATAATTTTAGCCGCGGCTGGTGCAGCTACGTCATTATCTTTAATATATATAGTGGCCAGCGTATCGCCTGTTATCAGCGCATCTACCGGGTTTCTCAGTACCAAAGCAAAATACTCTGCTGCCTGCTCTGCGTTGTTATCGTCTATTATTGGGATAGCTACATTAACTGTAGTAGATGTACCGGTAATGTTCAGCGTTTGTGTAGCCAGCGTAAAATCGTTGGCAGATGCAGTGCTGAAAGGATACCCTAAGACCGCTAAATCAACTTTGCAAACACCGGGGTTCACAATGTTTAAAACAAAGTTTAAAGTACCTGCATTCTCCTGCGCAACTACAAACGTAGATGCAAAAGATACACGTGTAGTATAAGTGAAGTTGAAACGGTATTCGCAAGCCATAGGCCTGTTAGCTGCATTTTCAATGTTATCAACTGAGAGGAAGTAAGTTGTACCATTTGAAAATGGCGTGCTGAAAGTAAGCGTTACCGTGTCTATAGCAGTACCGTTTGATGTAACGGTTGCAGATGTTAAACCTGTAATACCGGTATAGTTACTGATGTTGCCTGCTGTAGTAGCGTTCAGGTCGCTGTTGAATATCAGCCTGATAGTAGTACTGCTGGTTACTGCTGCATTGATTACTGTTGGTGGTGCGGGGAAGTTAAACACAGGCCATGTTTGCGGTGCTGTACCGGCACCCGCAATTACCCAGTTAGCAGGATTCAATATTGCAGTTCTTAACTGTGCAGGTGTACCTGTTTGCGTGCCATTGTAGTAGGCGTTCACGCTAAGGCCCGATACATTGCCCGGTGCAGTGCTGAGGTTTGCAGCATTGGTACCGTCTGTAAGGGTAGCAGGTATAAGTGATGAACTACCGCTGCATGATGTGTTGGTAGTTGCCCAGCCGTTAGCTGTTAAAGCCGTGATATGATTCGGAGCAGCAGGAGTGCCTGTATAAATAATTACCTGGTCGCCGCCTGAGCTTAAACCAAAGCCTGAGCCTGTCACTGTGCCTTTGTTGGCTATTAACGCATCTGTTTGTATAGCAATAACGGTACCGGCCGGAATACACTCATTGGTAGGTGCTGTCCATACTATACCGCCCGGGCATTGTGGCTGTGCGTTTGATGTGTACTTAGCATCAGTCAGGTTGATGAATGTACCTGGCAGTATGTCCACCAGTGTTAACAGTGCTACTTCATCCTCGGTATTGGTAGCATTCATGCGGTATGCCACTGGCACTATATCTCCTGCAGAAAATTGCGTCTGCAATGCTATGGTTGTAAACTGTGCAGACCTTAATGTTGCTATAGCATTGTCATTATTATCCTCTACCATATTAGCTTTCAGGGCCAGGTAGTATTGCTGGTTATTCTGCAGGGCTGAAGTAGGTACTATAGTAATGATATTACCCGCATAAGTAGCAGTAAACGGCACTGCAGCGCCTGCAGCGTTATTCAACTTCAGTTCTACCAGGGAAGCTGCGTTTGCATTAGTTATAGCACTGTTGTTGATAAGACGTGCGGGCTCGTTGAAAGTAATAGTTGGATTTGCATTGACATCAATATTCACGGCGTTATTTAAGGGTGCAAATGCAGTAATAGGGGCTGTAGTATCTACGCCGCCAATAGAGTAACCATCCAGCGTATAGTTGTCAAAACGATTATTACCGCCTGTGCCACCACTTCCCGCATCAAAGCTTACCCTGAGTTTAAAGTTAGGGTTGTTGTCAACAGTCGTCAGGTTGGTAAAATCGAGGGTTTCTAACAAAGGATCGCCGTTAAAAGGCGCAATTGTATCGAAAGGGGCATATGTAGTACCATTAGTAGAATAAGACCAGTATTGTGTACCGGCACCCGAACCCGACCTGCGGGTGGCAAACTTTACTGTAATATCTTCATAACCTGTAGTAGGCAAAGCAAATTCAAGTTGTCCGCCTATGGGGTCGTTAAAGCGAAGGTGCGTGCCTGAAGCATCAGAATTGCGGGCATTGTGGTTTAATACACTAAAGTTTTGTCCTGTGCCACCTGCCGCATCTATAGCGCTGCTGCCTCCAGTTATGTGCGTTATTGCGGCACCGGTAACAAGAGATACATCCGGTGTAAGTAAGTTGGTTACAGTGCTGTTGTTATTAAAGTTCCAGTAATGTACCAGGGCCAATACGGGCAATGTGCTGGCATCTAAGGTGAAATTGTCAAAACGGTTATTGCCTCCTGTACCACCGGCACCTGCTGCGAAACTTACTTTAATTTTAAAGGACGGATTGTTATCTGCCGCGGAAACAGCACTGAAATCCAGTGTTTCCAGCACAGGGTCATTATCTACAGGGCTTATCGTATCGAACGGTACATAATTGGTACCATCAGTTGTATAGGCCCAATATTGCAACCCCGCACCCGAGCCCGACCTGCGGGTAGCAAATTTTACAACAGGGTCTTTATAACCTGTGGTGGGTAGTGCAAAAACCAACTCGCCGCCTATAGGGGTATTAAAACGAAGGTGTGTGCCGGAAGTATCAGCATTACGGATATTGGGGTTAGTAACACTAAAGTTCTGCCCTGTACCACCTGCTGCATCTATTGCACTGGTACCACCGGTAATGTGTGTAATAGATGCACCTGTTACCAATGATATCCTGGGTGTAAGCAAATTAGCCACACTGCTGTTATCATTAAAGGTCCAGTAATGAACCAGTTGCTGTGCGGCAACTGAATTACCTATTAATAACAATAACAGTAATTGAATTGGAATAAGCCTGGTTTTTCTCATAAAATTACTTTTGAATAGCGGCAAAAGTAATTGGGCTATGTTAAGCCTGTTTGAACATATAGTCAACTAAACATTACTATACTGTTGTTTGTCCCAGTAAATCTGGCAATATCAAAACAGGGTACAGGTGACAGCAATATTATCTTAGCCCGGAACAATGAACACCCCTGTGGGATGTAAATAAATGAGGGTGCCTTAAAAAAGGCACCCTCATTTATCTAAGACTATTTTAGCAGGCGTTAATCTATATCTGCCTTAACAATAGTAAGCTGTACTATCTCAATAAATTCATTTTTAGGATATACCTGGCAAGGCTCGCCGCCACCATCCCTGTCAAACTTTACCTTTACCTTATAGCCATTGTGCATGTATGCAGATGGCAGGTTTGAAGGGCGTACCATTTTTTCATCACCTTCCAGTTTCAATAAATAGCCGCAACCGCCCGCAGCTATGTCGCCGGTGTCAACTACGGTGGCCTTTGTAAGGTTCTTGTCTCTGTTGCAGGCAACCGCAACTACAACAAGCATAAGGGCAAAAAAGATATATTTACGCATGTCAGGTTAATTTCTTTCAAGTAAATCGGCTATGAAAATACTAAAAAGTTTTAAAGGTGCAATCATGCGGTAAACTTATATCCTATACCCCGCACAGAATGAAAGTGCCTGGGGTTCCTGCTATCGGTCTCAAAATATTTCCTGAAGTTCAGTATAAAGTTGTCTATGGTGCGGGTAGTGGGGTACACGTTATAGCCCCAGACTATCTGTAATATATGCTCGCGAGACACTACCTGGCCCTCATGTTCTATCAGTAGTTTCAGCAGTGCGGCCTCTTTTTTGCTCAATTCCTGCGGAGCGCCTTTATGGTCTATGCACTCATGTGCGGCAAAATCTATTTTACAGCCGTCAAATTCGTACACATCCGGTACGGAATGAGGGTCGTGCATTTTTTTATTTTTAACTATCAGTTTATCTACCCTTAATAACAGTTCCTCCAGGTTAAAGGGTTTGGTCAGGTAATCATCGCCGCCTTTTTTCAGGCCTTCTACCTTGTCTGCGCTGCTATTACGGGCAGAAAGGAACATGATCGGCACCTCGTTGTGCTGCATGCGTATGGTTTCACAAACGGTGATACCATCCATATCGGGCAGCATGATGTCCAGTATAATCAGGTCGAAATATTCATTTTTTACAACCTTAAGAACATCCGGCCCGTTATCAACCGTGGTTACTTCATACCCTTCCAGTTCCAGGTTCAGTTTTAGCGCTTCGCGCAGGCTTTCTTCGTCTTCTACTACCAGTATACTGGCTTTTGTTTCTTTACGTATCATTGTGCGGTGGTTTTTGATTTTCTAAACATGAAATTAATGACAATTCATAATGAACGGAAACATAAGCCCAAAAATGGTATTGTCATGACAATAATGGAAAAAACGGTTAATATACATGGTTTAGTATGCCTCCATCCGCCTGAAAGAAATGTTGCCATGAAAACAGTTGGAGTATAAAAAAATACTACCTTTGCCGTCCCAAAAGCGGGTGTGGTGAAATTGGTAGACACGCTAGACTTAGGATCTAGTGCTGCGAGGCTTGGGGGTTCGAGTCCCTCCACCCGCACACATAAACGTAACAGCCGATACTTGTATCGGCTTTTTTAAAATTAAAAAACTATAGCAGATGGCTACGGTAACACGAGAAACGATTGGTAAACTGCATGACAAGGTAACCGTAAAGTTGACGAAAGAAGACTACGTGCCTTCTTTCGAAAAGTCTCTAAAACAATACGCTAAGAATGTAAATATACCCGGCTTCCGCAAGGGCATGGTGCCCAGCGGTATGGTGCGCAAAATGTATGGTCAGTCTATTTTTACAGACGAGGTACTGCGCGCTGCGGGTACTAAAATAGAAGAATACCTGAAAGAAGAGCAGGTGCAGATATTTGCACAGCCTATGGCTATGAGGGAAGGTACTGCACCAAACCTGGATATGAACAATCCTGCCGAAGTTGACTTTGCTTTTGAAATAGGCCTGAAACCCGAATTTGAAATAGCTGCACTGAATGGCAAGAAAGAACTGACACGCTATAAAGTACAGGTATCTGAAAAGCTGCTGGACGATGAGATAGTGCGCCTGCAACGCCGTTTTGGCAAAGCAGAGCCCCAGGATACCGTTACTACAAAAGAAAACATCATCTACTCTACTTTTACACAGTGCGACGCAGACGGCAATGTTACCGAAGGCGCTGCGCCAATAGAAGATACAGAACTGATGGATAAGCTGCCTGTAAAAATACAGGAGCTGATTATGGGTAAGAAAGCTGACGATTCAGTTATCATACAGCCAAAAGCGGTATGTACTGAAGAAGAGCTGCCTGTTTTCATGAAGGATTCACTGAAACTGCCGGTTGACGCTGCTGATAACCATTACAAAATGGTCATCACCAAAATAAGCCTGCTGATACCTGCTGAACTGAATGAAGAACTCTACAAACAGGTTTTTCAGAACGCTGAAATAGCAGACGAAGCCGCTTTCCGCGATATGCTGCGTGCCGAGTTGAGCAAAGAGTACGACCGTATGAGCCGTGAGCGTTTGCAAAACGAAATGTACGAGATACTGGTGCATACTACTAACCTGGACCTGCCGGTAGATTTCCTGAAACGCTGGATGAGGGAAGGTAACGAGAAACCAAAATCTGCACAGGAAGTAGAAAATGAATTCCCGGGTTTTGACCACCAACTGCGCTGGACACTGATATCAGACAAGCTGATCATCGAGAATGACATCAATGTAACACGCGAAGAGGTGCTGGAAGATATTAAAGGCCGTGTACTGGCATACTTTGGTATAAATGCTGAAATGGCGGAAGATACTCCATGGATGGATGACTATATGGCCAAAGTGGTGAAAGACGATAAAACAATGGACGAGACTTACCGCCGCCTGTTGTTTGACAAGCTGTTCACTTTCCTGGAAACAAAATTCGTAGTAATAGACAAAGACATAGATGAAGAATCATTCTTCAAACTGCAAAGCGCTCATGATGAGCACCATCATCACTAGTAGTTTGTGATATAAATATTATAGCTCCCGTCTTCACAGCGGGAGCTATTTTTTTGTAGTGACAATGTTGTTGACTACATCTTTACTACCCGCATCCATCCACACAAATTCCTTATCCTTCCTGAACCAGGTTAGCTGGCGCTTGGCATAGTTACGGCTGTGTTGTTTTATCTTATCTACAGCTTCTTCCAGCGTGTATTTACCATCTATAAAATCGAACAGTTCTGAATAGCCTACAGTTTGCAGGTTTTTAAGTTGGCGCAATTCGTAGAGCGATTTTACTTCTTCCAGTAACCCTTCATTCATCATAACATCTACCCGCTTATTGATGCGGTTGTATAAAACTTCGCGTGGTAATTCCAATGCAATCTTTACAATGTTAAACGGGCGTTCTGTTTTAGCACCGGTGCGGTAATGCACAATGCTCTTACCTGTGCTGCGCATAAAGGACAATGCACGGATCAGCCTTACAGGATTTTGTACTTCCCCCACTGCAAAAAACTCCGGGTCTTCTTTTTCAACCGCTTGCTGCAGCCAGGTTATACCCAGTGTTCTGTATTGCTCATTTACACCGGCCTCTATATCTTCATCCACAGCGGGCATGGGGTCTATACCCTCGCACAGGCTCTTTATATAAAGCCCCGTGCCGCCACATACCACAGCGGTATTGGTATGTTGAAATATTTCATCAAGATATTTTAAGGCCAGCTTTTCATAGTCTGCCGTGGAAATATGCTCTGTAACAGAATGGCTGTTGATGAAATAATGCGGCACTGCAGCCAGTTCTTCGGGCGAAGGCTTGGCTGTGCCTATCGTCATTTCGCGGTAGCATTGCCTGCTATCGGCAGATATAATTGAAGTACCCAGCTTTTGAGCCAGTTGTATGGCAATAGCGGTTTTGCCAACAGCTGTAGGGCCTGCTATTATATACACCGTATTTTTATTGGAAGTCAAAGTTGCTATAGTTCCTCTCCGCCACCAACATCTTCCATGGGTGGTAAATCTTCCCCTTCACTGCCAAAACCCTCTGCATCAGCACCCAGGTCGTATTTCTCTTCTATCTCCAGCAGCTTATCCAGGTTTACCCCTTTTACACCATACTGTGCCGGGCCCACGCCTTCTTTACGAAAAACATGCGGGTAGGTAATGCGCGGATTCTCGTCCTGCGATACGCCTATCAGTTCTACCCAGAATGTCCATTTTTTAGCGGGGTCGTACTCGTAAACGAATTTATGGTCGGGCGTGCTGGTAAGCGCGGAAACCGGTGTGCGGGACATAGACAGGGCAGGAGCGCCTTTCTTGTTTACCAGCACTTCAGAGTTCAGTTCCAGCCCCTTCTCCCATTTCTCATTGCTCTCCCAAAAGGAAGCGGTATGTTTCCCGTCAAATTCGTAGGCTACCAGTATAGCCTTGTGCAAATCCAGGAATGACTGTGATGGTCTGATTTCTATATCACGGTACACCTGGTCATCTTCTTCCCAATAAGCTCTGAATCTTAATAACGGCATTGTATTTCCTCGTTTCTATGGGCATAAAAGTAATAGATTTATCCCAGATAGACGGTATTGCAAACCAATATAGTACCTGTAGTGCAAATTTGTAAAAGTGTAGCCCTCATATATTTACCCAATTAAAGGCTATCCCCAAAAAATGTGGAAATGGGGAAAAGAAAACGTCCTATAAATTGTTTTTAATATTTTTTTGACGGATTTATTATTTATGCTACCTTTGCCATCCCAAAATTTAGAGCATGCCTAAGGTAAAATCACATTCCCGCGCAAAGAAAACTTTTAAAGTGACAGCGAGCGGGAAAATTCGCAGATATAAGGCTTTTAAAAGCCACTTATTGACTAAAAAGACCACCAAACGCAAACGCCACTTGCGCATGGCTGCCTTCGTGCACCCTGCTAACGAGAACCTGGTGAAACGTATGCTGGGCCTTAAAGGTTAATAACCAAAGAAGTTAATAATTATACCGTAAGCCCACAGGGTTGAGGTTCTGAAAATAAGTATTAATAGTACTATCCTTCATTTGAGGGCTAGGATAAAAAAGTAAAAATTATGCCACGTTCAGTCAACGCAGTAGCGTCTCGTGCAAGAAGGAAAAAGATACTGAAGCAAGCTAAAGGCTTCTACGGTAAACGTAAAAACGTATATACCGTTGCTAAAAACGTATTGGAAAAAGGTTTAGGCTACAAATATGTAGGCCGTAAACTGAAAAAACGCGATTACCGCACTTTGTGGATAGCACGTATTAACGCAGCAGTGCGCGAAGAGGGTATGAGCTACTCTCAGTTTATGGGTAAGCTGAGTGCCAAAGGCATAGAGCTGAACCGTAAAGTATTGGCTGACCTGGCTATGAATGAGCCTGAGTCTTTCAAGAAACTGGTTGCAGAAGTAAAATAAGACACTCACTTTTTAATTATATTAGCCGCTATCTCACCGATGGCGGCTATTTTTATTACCTGATGAATATTTTATACTTCTTTCTTACTGTCTTACTGCTTCCTGCCACTTGCATGGCGCAGCAGTATAATATTCAAAAGGGTGATATCCTGTTCCAGGACCTGGACTGTGGCGATGCCTGCAACGCCATAGAAAGCGTGACGGAAGGGGTTAATGGTATGGACTTCTCTCATTGCGGTATAGTGGCAGAGATAGATGGTGAGCTGAAAGTGATTGAGGCTTATGGCAAAGTACAGGCTGTAAACATTGCAGATTTCTTAGCACGCAGCCATAATGATAAAGGCCAGCCCAAAGTACTGATAGGCAGGCTGAAAGGCAACGATAAGAGGCTGGCTATTAAGAGTGCTGAACTGTCTAAAACATACATAGGTAAGGGTTACGACAAGGCATTTACCTTGGGCGACGATATCTATTATTGCTCTGAGCTGGTGTATGAGTGCTTTAAAACGGCCAATAATAACAAGCCTTACTTTCCGCTGAACACGATGACTTTTAAAGCGCCGGGAACTAACGAATTTATCCCTTACTGGATAACTTACTATGAAGAACTGGGACTGCAAATACCTGAAGGTGAAAAAGGTATCAATCCAGGTGCAATATCGCGCAGCAAGCAGCTGGAAATAATAAATGTGAACAACCGTTAACCATTACTTGTTATTGCCCGGATGCGCTTTCATTACATATATTACCTGTTCATTTTCGTTATCCTGGCGTTGAGTGCCTGTAGTAATAAAAGCAGTGATGAACAGGTGGCAGCGTGGTACATAGAAACGAAAGAAGAGATTCTAAGCCAGGCAGACGAAACTCCCGACAGTACCTTTGAACATATAGACCTGAATACGGGTATGTTTGAAAAATGGTACTACTACCAAAAGAGGCCTGTGAAATATGAAGTAACGGATGCCAACAAAACGCTAAGATATTCCTCGTTGTATGCAGAGGATAGCAGCTTCTGCCTGGTAAAAGAATATTGCCAGCATGGCAACCTTAGCTACGAGGGTATAGAATATAAACACAGGCCTTATGGCACGGCCACCTGGTACGATTGTGAAACAGGAAAAGTAATAAGGCAGGGCAACCGTTTCAAGTTTAAGAAAACGGGTGTTTGGAAACAGTATAATACCGATGGTACTGTAAAATCTGAAATACGCTATGAAGGAAAGATCAAGACTAAAAAGCTGCCCCGGTTAGATAGCTGACAAAAGGTATAACTGATTCAATCTTTGCACTCATTCCTTTTTCAAATATTCCGTAGATAGCACTGCCGCTGCCCGTCATAGAAGCATAGACAGCGCCTTGCGCATACAATTCCCTTTTTATATCTGCCATACCCGGATGTTGTGCAAACACAGGCGCCTCAAAATCGTTACTGATAACATCTCTCCATTGTGAAACGGGTAATTCCAGTATCGTCCTTAAATCAAATACAGGCTTGCGTGGTGTTATCAGGCCAAAGGCTTCTTTAGTAGAAACATGCACCTTTGGGCAGATAACCTGTATGGTATATGCTGAAAGGTCCAATAAGGACAGTGGGGTCATCTGTTCACCACGCCCTTGTGCAAACTGCGGTGTATTGTATATAAAAAACGGGCAGTCGCTACCCAGTTGCAAAGCCATCTCTGCCAATACTTTGCCTGTTAGCTCCAGGCTGCAATAGTCGTTCAGCAGTTTCAGCATGAAAGCGCCGTCTGCACTGCCGCCACCCAGGCCCGCACCCATAGGTATATTTTTCAGCAGGTGTATATCCATTGCAGGTACCTTGGCAGGGAAACGTTGTTTTACCAGTTCATATGCCTTCCATACCAGGTTTTGTTCGGTTTCGCCGGCAATGCCTGCCCCCTCTGTAAACAAACGGGTTGTACTACCGTTGGCAGGCACTACCTCTAGCGCGTCAGTCAGTCCCGTTACAGGATAGAAAACCGTTTCCAGGTCGTGATAACCATCGTTACGCCGGTTGGTAATGTATAAGCCTAAGTTGATTTTACAATTGGGGAAACAGATCATAAGTATATAAACCTAAGCGTAAAATTATCTGTATTTTTGATAATCAGCGCAACAGAAGGAAAAGCAATACATGAAAGAAGTAATCAGTCTGAAAGATATACATAAGAGTTATTACCTGGGTAAGCAGGAGTTGCCTGTACTGAAAGGTGTGGACCTGACAGTAATGAACAATGAATACTTATCACTGATGGGGCCTTCGGGTTCGGGTAAATCTACCTTGATGAATATTATCGGTTGCCTGGACACTTTGAGCAAAGGGCAATATGTATTGAACGGTAAGGACGTAAGCAAAATGAGTGATGATGAACTGGCAGATGTAAGGAATGTTGAGATAGGTTTCGTGTTTCAGCAATTCAACCTGCTGCCAAGGCTTACCGCGTGGGAAAATGTGGCACTGCCTTTAATATATGCAGGAGTAGGCAAAAAAGAACGTGAAGAACGCGCACGTGCCATACTGGAAAAAGTAGGGCTTACAGACAGGGCGCACCACAAACCAAATGAGCTATCGGGCGGGCAGAGCCAGCGTGTAGCTATTGCGCGTGCATTGATCAATAACCCCTCTATCATATTGGCCGATGAGCCTACCGGTAACCTCGATACCAAAACATCTGTAGAGATAATGGACCTGTTCAGCAGCATACACGCACAGGGAAATACAGTAATGCTGGTAACGCACGAGGAAGATATTGCCAACTATACCAACAGGGTAGTGCGCATAAGAGATGGCGTGGTAGAAAGTGATACCCGTAAAACAGCGTTGCCCTTGGTTGAAAAAACAAACGGTTAATTATGTCATTCAAAATATACACCAAAACAGGAGATAAGGGCAGCACCAGCCTGATAGGCGGTGTACGTGTACCCAAGAGCCACATACGCATAGAAAGCTATGGCACCGTGGATGAACTGAATTCATACATGGGCATGGTACGCGACCTGGCCAACAGCACACTCATCAACGACTGGATACATGAAATACAGGACAGGTTGTTCACTATAGGCTCTGTACTGGCTACCAATCCTGATAAGGAAGTAAAAATGAAATTACCAGACCTGCACGAGGCCGATGTAATATTCCTCGAACAGAAGATAGACGAGATGAACGAGTCGCTGCCGGAGATGCGTTCCTTCATACTACCGGGCGGTAACCTGGCGGCATCTACAACACATGTAGCCCGGTGTGTGTGCCGCAGGGCAGAACGTATATGCGTAGCCATGCAGCAGGATAATGAAGTAGTGCCCGAGCTGATAGTACAATACCTGAACCGCCTGTCAGATTTCCTTTTTGTACTGGCAAGGTATATATCACACATTAACGGCGTAGAAGATATGCCATGGAGGGCAAGGATATAATATGAAAAACATAGCGCTGATATTTATAGTTGCGTTGCTGGCGTCTTCCTGCAACGAAACAAAGAAAGAAGCAAATAAACTGGAACGTATAGGCTGGATAAATGGCTTCTGGAAAATGACCAGCCCGCAAGGGACCATGACAGAATCGTGGATGCAGGCAAATGACAGCAGCCTGGCAGGTGTGGGCAAGTTTACAGATGCTGCCGGCAAAGTGCTTACTACAGAGGAGATACGCATAGTGCTACGCAAGGACAAGCTATGGTACATACCCACCGTTAGCAACCAGAACATGGGCAAACCGGTATCATTCAGTGAAATTTCGTTTACAGACAGTATGGTTGTATTTGAAAATAAAGGCCACGATTTCCCGCAACGCATAGCTTACGTAAGACAGTCTGACACAAAAGTGCTGGCATATATAGAAGGTGAGGTAAATGGAAAAACAGAGCGGTTGGATTTTCAATATGAAAAACAATAGTTACGCTGCTGCTTTAGGCTCATACATCTTGCGCAACATAGCGTACAATTCAGGATATTGATGGCTGAGTAATTCAGGCTGTTTGAAATAATATTCTGATATCACTGCAAAGAATTCCCCTTCGTTGGTAGCCCCATACGGGTTGATGTCTGTATAGCCCTGCTTAATGGCCTGTATATACATCTGCATATAATCTTTCCAGGGCTGTGCATGCTCCTTATCTATCAGGTACCGCGGTACGCCATCTATTATGCCGTCGGCCTTGTCTATCAGGTGTACAAATTCGTGTATGGCTGTGTTGTGGGTATTGTCAGGATAAAGGAAACCTGCCCTGAGTGCCGGTTGTGATAGTATCATATGCCTGTGTAAAACACCATCGCCCACCATGCCCAATACATTCCTGCCCGGGCCATCTACATCATATTGCCTGCTGAATGTATCAGGATAAAGCAGTATCTCATCCAGGTTATTGTAACGCCAGGTATCATAACCGAATAGCGGAATAATAGCACTCGCAGCTATAAATACAAGGTCTATATCAAACACCGTCACACCATCTACACCCGTCACTTTGGTCCGCGCCAGGAAGTCGCGCATACGTTCTTCAAACCGTTCTTTATCCCCACGCGGTAAGTTGCGGTAAAATGGTACATAATTGTACAACAGGAATTTTGTAACCTGTGGTAATTGATAAGCCGCAAGTTTCTTTTTTCTTTTCCTCCACGACAGGTAGGTAAGGAAAATGATAGCTGCAACTACCGCCAGCAGTATAACACCTTTCAACATATACCAAATCTAAACCTATCCGGAAGAAAGACGGTAATGGCGGTATAGACAAAAATCATATGGGAGCATCGGGCATAAAAAAATGCCGCTCATTGTTGAGCGGCACTTCTGCGTTTAAAATGTTATTACCAGAGCGATTAACCTTCGTCAGAATTAACCAGCTCATTTACGAATTTTGCTACAGCAGCTATGCGAGCATGATTCAAAGCATAATGGATAAATTTACCATCACGTTCCGTAATTACAATGTTGGCACGGCGCAAAATAGCCAGGTGTTGAGAAGCAACTGATTGCTCAAGACGCAGTTTCACATAAATGTCGGTAACATTCATACGCCTGTTTTCTTCCAGCAGTTTCACAATCTGCTGACGCAGTTTGTGGTTAATTGCCCTCAAGGTCATAGCTGCGTTTTTAACAGCCATGTAATCCAGCTTAATTTGTTCGTTTGAACCTTCATCCTTACGAATAACCAGCGTGTTTGCTGACATAGTCGTTTCCATCTACAATTAAATTTACTAATGAATAATAAAAAACTATTAATATGATATTATATACTATGAATAGTAGTATTGGTTGCAAACATACGCCTAATGCAAATATGAAACAACAATATATTCATGAATTCTGTTAAACCAGCGTTAAAAACTATTTATAAAATGCGCTATTTAATGTGTATCTAGCTGATTGTCTTTTTATTATGAGTATAAACTTGTTTTAAATAAAAAGGTTCTGAATTAGCCGGAATGACAAATTCATTACAAATATATTGGGCATATGCGTACTTTACCCATGTGGCTACATTAATTGTACTGCTTTCCACATACGAGCAATCGTCAGAAGACATTATGGTTTTTATATGTTCATCTATGTAACCGACACATAATTTCCTGCCGGGCAAATTACTAACGAACTCTTCAAAGTCGGCTTCAGTGAGGTGTTGTGGCTCTTTTACAAATAATAACTGACGGTTAAAAATCGCACTGAAATATTCCCCCTCCCGTGCCTGTAATACGACAATAAAATATTCAGCCAGCGGGTGTGCTTCAACATTACTGTTTGCAATCAGTAATAATCTGTGATGCAACATTAATGGCTTGTCCAATGCATAGCAAAATCCCTTTGCCGTAGCCAGCCCAATTCTGAGGCCCGTATAAGACCCCGGGCCACCACACACACAAAAAGCTCCTACATCCTGCAATGTGATATTGTTCTGTGCCATCAGGCTGCCAATATGCAGGTTAAGCGTCGCCGCATGGTTGCGGGCGTCATCGTTATTTATCACAGACAATAACGCTCCATCCTTTGCCAGAGCTACCAGGCTGTTTTCGGCGGAAGTATCTATGTGTAGTATATAAGACATGATATGAATGTGCAAATGTACAGCTAAAGCATTATTTCACACGTCATACACCATCTTTCAAAATACAAGGGTTTCCTGTAGGTTTGCAGTATGGAAAAGAAAGTAATACGCACAGATAATGCACCCGCGCCCATAGGGCCGTACAACCAGGCTATACAGTACGGCGATATGCTGTTTGTTTCCGGCCAGATAGCTATCAATCCTGCTACAGGTGAGGTGGTACAGGATGATATACAGGCCGAGACCCGCATGGTCATGCAAAACCTGGAAGCTGTACTGGCAGAAGCCGGGATGGACTTCTCCAATGTAATTAAATCCACTATTTTCCTGATGGATATGGGCCAGTTTGCACAAGTAAACGAAGTGTATGGCAGTTATTTCACGGCTAATCCTCCGGCACGCGAAACGGTACAGGTTGCCGGCCTGCCCAAAGGTGTTAATGTGGAAATAAGTGTGGTAGCGGGCAAGTAACATCAACCGCTGGCAATATGGCTGAAACCCTTGAAAACAGTGCATTCCACGTATTGTTAAAAACCCTTTATTTACTTGTTACATCAAGGTAATTTTGTTATCTTTGTGGGGTTATCATTAATCTTTAGCATAATGTATTTATTGCAGGTATTCCGCCTGTGATTAAAACGATATTCAGCCTGTACATAACAGGCCTTTCAACAAATTTATGAGTACAGAAAACACTGCTGTTAATATACCCGACAAAACTGGTTATGACGCTGCCAGTATACAGGTATTAGAAGGTTTGGAAGCCGTTCGTAAGCGCCCATCCATGTACATAGGCGATACCGGAGTTAAGGGATTGCACCACCTGGTGTACGAGGTTGTAGATAACTCTATAGATGAGGCACTGGCCGGGCATTGTAAATTCATAACTGTTACTATACATCACGACAACTCCATCAGCGTAACTGATGATGGCCGTGGTATTCCTACCGGCATGCACCCCAAAGAGGGGCGTAGCGCGCTGGAAGTGGTAATGACTGTACTGCACGCAGGTGGCAAGTTTGATAAAGACTCTTATAAAGTATCGGGTGGATTGCACGGTGTGGGCGTAAGTTGCGTAAACGCACTGAGCAGCATGATGCATACTACCGTTTACCGCGAGGGTAAAATATTCGAGCAGGAATACAGCGAGGGCATACCAAAATATCCTGTGCGTGAAATAGGCGTGAGTGATAAACGCGGTACACACCAGCACTTTCAGCCGGATGGTACCATCTTCAAAGACACGGTTTACAACAGGGAAATACTGGCAGGGCGTTTGCGCGAACTGTCTTACCTGAATAAAGGCATCCATATTACACTTACAGATGAGCGTGAGCAGGATGAGGAAGGCCAGAACATTGTTAATATCTTCTTCAGCGAGGGTGGTATAGTAGAGTTTGTGCAAATGCTGGATGCATCTGCCAACCGTAACCCGTTGCTGGCGCAACCCATATATGTTGAGGCGCACGACCAGGAAACAAATGTGGCTGTCGATGTCGCACTGAACTACAACACATCTTACAGCGAGCATATCTTCTCTTACGTAAATAACATTAACACCATAGAAGGTGGTACGCACGTAGCGGGTTTCCGCAGGGCTATTACCCGTGTGTTCAAGTCTTACGGAGATAAGAACAAACTGTTTGAAAGAGCAAAGGTGGAAATTACGGGCGATGACTTCCGCGAGGGGTTGAGCGCTATTATATCAGTAAAAGTACCTGAGCCACAATTTGAAGGCCAGACCAAAACCAAGCTGGGCAACAACGAGGTGATGGGTGTGGTAGATGTATCTGTAAGCCGCGTATTAGAGGCTTATCTGGAAGAAAACCCCAAGCAGGCAAGGCTCATCATAGACAAGGTAATTATAGCGGCACAGGCACGCGCAGCAGCACGTAAAGCACGCGAGCTGGTACAGCGTAAAAGCGTACTGTCCGGTGGTGGTATGCCCGGCAAGCTGGCAGATTGCTCTGACAAAGACCCTGAACGTTGCGAACTGTACCTGGTGGAGGGAGACTCGGCAGGTGGTACAGCCAAGCAGGGCCGCGACCGTAGCTACCAGGCTATATTGCCGCTGCGTGGTAAAATACTGAACGTAGAAAAAGCACAGGAGCATAAAATATACGAGAACGAGGAGATAAAGAATATGTTCACAGCACTGGGTGTATCTGTAGGTACAGAAGAAGACCCTAAAGCACTGAACCTGGCCAAGCTGCGTTATCATAAGATCATCATCATGACGGATGCCGATGTGGATGGTTCTCACATTGCCACATTGATACTTACTTTCTTCTTCCGCTATATGACGGCTCTTGTAGAGCAGGGCCACGTGTACCTGGCACAGCCGCCACTGTACCTGGTGAAGAAAGGTAAAGAACAGGAGTATGCATGGACGGAAGAACAGCGTAAGGACGCCATGCAAAGACTGGGTAATGGTAAAGAAGACAGCGTGAACATACAGCGCTACAAAGGCCTTGGTGAGATGAACGCTGACCAACTGTGGGACACGACCATGAACCCCGATACACGCCTGATGAAACAGGTGACTATTGAAAGCGCAGCAGAGGCTGATATGGTATTCTCTATGCTTATGGGCGATGAAGTTGCCCCGCGCAGGGAATTCATAGAAAGCCACGCCAAGTACGCTAAGATTGATATCTAAAGAACATAATTCAAATAACTCATGGCCCTTTCCGTTACCCGGGAAGGGCTATTTTTTTCCCGCTGAAACCAGGATGTTATTCTTTAAATCTTCTGAAGCACGGGAGATAAGCAGCACGTCTTTACCGGTGCTGTTCCTGTTTGTAAAATATTCTACCGGCATCACCAGGTAGGCTTCCACCTGGTCTGCTTCCTGCGTTCTTATCTTACCCAGCTTTAAAAACTCAGGAGGGAATGTCAGCATCAGGCTATGAATTGTAAGGCACTGGTTAGGCGCAAATACATAACAGCTTACGCCATTCATCTCTTTATGCGGAAGCAATGCATTTTCTGCCAGTCGTTTTTTATCCAGCTCTGTTATAACCGGGGCTTTATACTTGCCTGGCGACGGTATTACGCTGCTCAATTCGTTCATATCATTTACCAGGCCGGGCACATTGGTCAGCATAGTATAGCTGCCGCCTTCCGTAAGCAGGGATACATCGCTGGTGATAGATGGCTGCAAACGTTCTACCTGCTGCGCGGGGATATAAATAGTATCTGCCATATTGTTGCACAGCACCAGCTGCAGGTAATAAGTGGCCTTGGTATCTTCCGCTGCAATTGATACCGAGCCCACATATAGTTTTACACCAACGGCTTTTACTGTCCCTATACAACTCAAGACCAATGCGCATGCAACTATTACAGCTTTTTTCATGACCTTAAGATAGGTATTTGTTTGTGATTTACAGTTTTTACCGGTGCAGAAAATTATGAAAAAGCCTCCCATTTACAAGGAGGCTTTCTGATAAATATTTTTTTGTAATGAAATTTTTTGATACAGCCATAATGCATGAAATCCGTGCAAATATTCAATATCAAATTTAGTATTTTTTGACAAATAATTTTCAGGTGTACTATTCCCGCTCTAAAGCATAACGCCATACGATAGCGCTAAGTACCGAACCTACCAGCGGTGCAACAATAAACATCCATACCTGACTGATGGCAGCACCACCAACAAATATCGCCGGCCCTATGCTGCGTGCAGGATTAACCGATACACCCGTAACAGGTATACCCACAATATGTATGAGCACCAGCGAGAGGCCTATGGATAACCCCGCAAAACCACCGTGTATGTTTTTAGTTGAAGTAGAACCGAATATCACCAGCAGGAAGATGAACGTCAATATCACCTCTGCCACAAAGCCGGAAATAAGGCTGTACTGCTGCGGAGAGTGCTCTGCGAAGCCGTTTTGGCCGAGGCCGTTTACACTAATATCATACCCCGCCTTGCCAGTAGCTATAAAGTACAATACACCCGCACCCACTATTGCACCCAATATCTGCGCAACTATATAACCTAATGCCTGGCCTATTTTCATGCGGCCAACCAGCACCATGGCTATAGAAATGGCGGGATTGATATGGCAGCCAGAAATATGCCCTATTGCATACGCCATAGCTACTACAGACAGGCCAAATGCGAAAGAAATACCTAACAGGCCTACACCTGTTTCGCCACTTGCACCGGCTATAACTGCGCTACCGCAACCCATTAATACCAATACCATGGTACCAATAAATTCTGCTATTAATTTAGATGAATTACTACTATTCATAATTATTAAGCTTTTAGTTTATTAATAGTAATATTAATTTTTAGAAAGTCCAATAACGAGATAGTATTTTTACGTTAAGTTAACGGCTTTATAAGTTCTGCCCATTCTTCCTTCGTTATCCTGTATAAGTTTACAGGCATACCTAAAAAATCAGTTGCTTTATACAATTGCATACCATTGCGCAGGGCAACTTCTACCGATGGTTGGTTTTCAATGTGAATGATGGAAAATAATTCATCGACATAACCCTGTTCAAAAGCGTAGTCCCTGCATTTTTTCGCGGCTTCAATGGCGTATCCCTTGCCGTGGTGTTGTGGCAGTAACGAGTAGCCTACTTCTATAATGGTCTCACCATCCACATCCTGCACCTGCAAGCCGGACTGGCCTACCAGGTCGCCGGTTTGCTTTTCTATAAGTACATTCATACCGCCACGGTCTTTAGCGTAACGTGTCTTTACTTTCTCAAACCACAGGTTGCATTGTTCTTGCGGGGTTTGCAAGTGTGCCATGCCCAGGAACCTGCCGAAATCTGTACCCTTAAACAAATGTATCCACGCATCATAGTCGCTATCCTGCAGCAACCTGAATTTAAGGCGTTCTGTTTCTTGTCCTTCCAGTAGGTATTTCATCGTGAGCTAAGTTAGTGTTTCTATATTTGTTGTACATGGCGATATAAAAAACAAACAACAGTAAAAGTACCATGGTTCCGACATATCCATCAGTACCAAAAAAGATATGACCATCCGAAGCAGTGGTAAGCATACCTCCAAAGTAGTTGTTACCAAAATGCAGACCGACAGGGACCCATATGGTGTTATAGTAAAAATAAAGGAGGGTGAGCAATGCGCCGGCAGTGAACAATGCAGGGCCGTTCTTTACAAGGTCTATTTCAGGATTGAGTACGTGCAGCAATACGAACAGTATACCGACTATAATTGAAAGTGCAACATGCGGTATATTCCGTACACAATAGTTGAGTATGATTCCACGGAACCACAACTCCTCCCAGCAAACAATGATAAATGTGATAAAGAGGGGTGCTGCTGAAAAGCGGGTATTAACCGTTATATCACTCATTGCAGTAACGCCTGCTATTAATGACAAGCCCAATGGCACAAATGCTAAAACCGCACCAGTAACCATAGCAGGGATAAAATACCAGGACTTCCTTAACGACCAATATTTCTGTATGGCTCGTAGCCTGAAGAATTTATTGATGCCGAGGTTAAGTAACAGGAAGAGTATAAAAATGGGAACAGCAGTATGAAAAGGCAACCTGATTTTTTGGCCTGCAATCAGTATCGCCATGCCCAGTACAATATAAAGTAACAGCAGTATAACACTCCTAACACTTGCCATATGTAAATGTATAGAATATTTCTGCTGGCATTGAAAACAACGGTCCTATAAAATAGTTACTCCCATGCTGGGATGGGAGTAATTTTAAAAAATCATTCTTCGGATTTACGTATACAAACCCCCATTAATACTCACTACCTGCCCGGTAATGTAACCTGCATTTTTTGAAGCTAAGAAACCTACCAGGTCGGCTACTTCCTGCACTTCGCCAAAGCGTTGCATGGGTATCATTTTTTTCAGGTCGGCTTCGTTCAGTTCTTCGGTCATATCGGTCTTTATAAAACCGGGGGCTATGGCGTTTACTGTTACGTTACGTTTGGCTATTTCCTGCGCCAGTGCTTTGGTAGCGCCTATCATACCAGCTTTAGCGGCAGAGTAGTTTACTTGTCCCGGTTGGCCTTTCAGTCCGCTGAGTGAAACCATATTGATGATGCGGCCGTAGCGGTTCATCAGCATCTGGTTCAGCACTTGTTTGGTAACATGGTACATACCCTGCAGGCTGGTATTTAATACACTGTCCCACTGCTCATCAGTCATGCTCATCATCAGCGTATCCTGGCGCACGCCGGCGTTGTTTACCAGTACTTCTACCAGTGAGCCTTTATTGGCTTCCTGCCAGTTGCCTATTACAGTTTGTATCTCTTCTTTATTAGCTACATCAAACTGCAATGCTTCAGCCGCTACACCATGCGCTTTCACCAGTGCTATGGTTTCTTCCGCAGCGGCTTTGTTGCCTTTATAATTGATTAAAACATTGTAGCCCATCTCTGCCAGCTTTACACAGCAGGCCCTACCTATACCACGAGAACCACCTGTAACTAATGCGTACTTCATATTAAGTCAAAATTCAAAAGTGAAAACCTAAAAGTGCAGCCATGGATGTTATCTCATTGTCGTATTGCCGCATTAATAAAATTATATCTTCTTCTTAAACTGCGCTACTATGTCCGTATCCTTCATCCATGTCTTTACCGCCTGCAGGTGCGATGATGCTGAAAAATCTTCTTTGAAGAAAGGGAAATGCGTGCGCACACCATCATACATCCAGCGGGTGGCCGGTGCCAGCCTGTCGGCAATGCCGCGTATATCTATAGCCTGTACCAGTGCGGCAGCTTCTACAGCCAGCACTTCATAAGTATTGTCTATCACGCGGCTGCATATCATAGCTGCATTGGTACCCATGCTTACTATATCCTGGTTGTCGTTATTGTTAGGGATGCTGTGTATATACATCGGGTTGCTCAGCATCTGGTTTTCTGCTGTGGTAGATGTAGCAGGATATTGCATACCCTGTATGCCGAAGTTCAGTCCTAATTTTCCCGCATTGGCAAATGCAGGCAGCTTTTTATTCAGCGCCGGGTTCAGCAAAAAGTTCAGCTGCCTTTCAGACAACATAGATAGTTTGGTAATGGCAATCTTCAGTTTATCCATTTCCAGCGCTACATAGTCGCCATGGAAGTTGCCACCGTGAAATATATTCTGGTTCTTGTAGTCAACAACAGGGTTATCGTTTACAGAATTCAGTTCGTCAATGATTACCTGTTCAGCATTCAGCACCGTGTCAAATATCGGCCCCAGTATCTGCGGTACACAGCGCAGCGAGTAGTACTCCTGCACTTTATCCTCTACTACCGTTTCTGTCACCTTCTTATCATACAGGTGTTCGTGGCGTTTGCGCATCAGGCCGCTATCGTCACCCAATATGCGCATCCATTCTGCCACAGCGCGTTGTCCTTTGTGTTTCTTTACATTATTCAGTTCGGCAGAGAAATGGTCGTCATAGGCTTCCATCATCTCGTTCACCATCAGCGACAGCAACATACTCCACATCACCAGCCTGTGCGCGCGTATTACATTGATGCCACCTATACCCGTCATAGACGATGTACCATTCATCAGCGCCAGGCCCTCGCGGCCATGTATCTGCAATGGTGTTATACCCAGTTCTTTATATACTTCCTCCGCAGGTACAACATCCCCCCTGAACCAGAATTCGCCCTCGCCTATCAGGCCCAGGGCAAGATGTGCCAACTGCACCAGGTCTCCGCTGGCGCCAACACCGCCGTGCGCATATATTACAGGGTATGCCTCGTTATTAATAAGGTCGGCCATAAGCTGCACCAGGTCGGGGTGCACGCCTGAATAGCCCAGCACCAATGTGTGCAGGCGGGCCAGCAACATAGCACGGCTCTGTATGGTATTCAGCTTTTCGCCCATGCCAGAACTGTGGCTGCGTATCAGGTTATATTGAAGCTGGCGTTTGTCTTCGTCGTTAATACGGTATTGTGCCATAGGGCCAAAACCCGTATTGATACCGTATATCAGTTTATCCTGCGAAAAAGTACGGAGGAACTCATAGCTACGCGTAGCTTCCTTAACAGCAGAGGCAGTCAGGTTGACCTCTTTCTGATAGAGGACAATCTGCTCAAATGCATCCAAATCCAACGGTTTTCCGCCCAGTGCAATCATATTCTATTTTGGGGATATACTATAAAGGGGGCAAAAATATAAAAACTAAGGGTGGTTTTGTACAAAACCACCCTTTAAACATTGAAAATCAGGGTTAATACTGAGGCATATCGGGCTTTGTACCCATAACAGTATCAATTCTATCCATTACTTCGGTAGTCAGTTTGGGTAATACATCCAGCGCCTCCAGGTTTTCAAGCAGCTGCGCCTCTTTGGTAGCACCCAATATGGCCGATGTAACGTTGGGGTTTTTAATGCACCAAGCTATAGATAAAGTAGCCAGCGATGTACCCAGGTCTTTTGCAACGGTTTCCAGCTGTCGTACCCCGTTCAGGCGCTCTTCACTCATCACACGGTCTTTCAGCCATTCAAAGCCTTCCAGCCCCAGGCGGGAGTTTTCCGGTATACCATTGTTATACTTACCTGTAAGCAGGCCCGACGCCAGGGGGCTCCATATTGTGGTGCCTATACCTATGTTTTTAAAGATGGTATAATATTCCACCTCCATTTTATCACGTTTAAACAGGTTGTACTCCGGCTGCTCTACAGCAGGGCCTATCAGGCGCAGGTCTTTAGCCACCATATGCGCCTCCATTATTTCAGCAGCGCTCCACTCGCTGGTACCCCAGTATAATATCTTACCGCGATTGATGAGTTGGTTCATTGACCATACCACTTCATCTATCGGCGTGTTCTTGTCGGGACGATGGCAATAGAACAGGTCAAGATAATCCAGCTGCAGGCGTTCAAGCGCTTCATCACAGGCTTCTACCAGGTGCTTACGACTGAGGCCGGTCTGGTTTGGCTTATTCGCCTCGCCCCGCCAGCCAAAAAACGCCTTGCTGCTCACCACATAAGATGAACGTTCCCAGTTCTTACTCTTCAGCACACGGCCCATCATTTTTTCAGATTCCCCGCGTGAGTACACCTCAGCATTATCAAAAAAATTGACCCCATTGTCGTAGGCAATACTCATCAACCTGTCAGACACGCCATCATCTATCTGTTTGGCAAAGGTCACCCACGAGCCGTATGACAACACGCTGAGTTGCAAACCCGTCTTGCCCATATTCCTGTATTCCATAGTAGTTCTCTTTTAAGAATATTAAAGGTGATGGTTTTTCGGGATAAAAGGGATAGAGGTTGTTTATGATGTTATCATCATTCCTCTCCCTCCGCATCTTTCTTAGCAGGAAATGATGTAAACTTATATACCATAGAAAACATAAAGTAACTACCTATACGGTTTACACTTACATCTTCATAGTAATTATCTGCTATGTTGCGCTGCACGGTTGGGTAGTTGTTGAATACATCGAAAGCCTGCAGGCGAAGCGATAAGCCTCTCGGTTTATTGAACTTCTTATCCAGCATGGCATTGGCCAGGAAAAACTGCTGCTGGAATCCCTGGGACAATCCTTTGTTGACCATATAACTGAAGTAATACGATAACCTGAAACCACCCGGTATAATAAATGTACCATCGTGCGCCAGGTCGTGCGATTGTACCAGGTTGTTGGCCTGTGCCGCACCTTCTACCTTATTCCACCTGTAGCTGTAATTAAGACTACCCTCGTACCACTTGCCGGAATAGGAAGTGAGCCTGAAGGAAGGAGCAATAGTATAGTTGGCTATCTTTTGCAACTGCCCGTTTACAATGGTCACATTGTTACTTACATTACCGTTTATAGAGAAAGTACCCGTAAGCAGTTTCTTTATAAAAGGCTCAGTATAGTTAAGTGACGAGCCCAGTGTATAATTCCCATCTGCATTTACAGGCGTGGTAGTACGTTTGCTGCCGGTCAGTTGCGTGTTGTTGATGATCTTACTGTTCATCCATCCCCCATGCAGGTTTACCCACATATTCCTGCCTTTGCTGATGCTGTTTTTACTGTACCTCAGCCTGATGTTATTGCTCACCTCGGGCCGCAGGTTTGGATTGCCTGTAAATATATTCAGGCTGTCTGTATAGTCGGGTATGGGTTGCAGTTGGGTGATAGATGGTGGTGTTATACCGCCATCATATCCCAGCTCCAGCGATGATACTTTAGAAAAACTATACCGTGCAAACATGCGTGGGAAGTAATTAATACCATTCTGCCGCACATCTGTACCTGTCCCCGATGTTTGCAGGCTCTTCCTGCTGTATGGCTCTGCGTCAATACCCAGCCCACCTGTCAGTTTATCATCGCTATACTGGTACGCCAACCCTATTTTATTATTGCTGTTGATATTCTCGTATCCCCGGCTTTGGTTGGTATCTGTATTGTAAGTGCCATTATTTGCAACCGCCACATTACGTGTATTACTACTGCTTGAATAAACATTGTGATAGTTTAATGAAATGCTGTTTCGCTCACCAATAGGTTCAGTGTATTTAAAACCTGCAGTACTTGTAAAGCTATTACCATTTTCTTCCAACAGGTTTCTTACCTCGTTATTTGTTTGCGTGTTGTAATATATATTGTTGTTGTAATTATTGCCTTCTGTTTTATTAGCATTATACCCAAGATTCAGGTTTACCAGCAGGCTGCGGCCCTTTTTTGTAAAGCCTTTCATAAATGAGTTGGAAAGGTTTACCGATGTATTTTGCCGCTCGTTATTCACTACAGACATACGCCTGAAGCTGATGGATTCCGCATCAGCATTGTAAGTAAGGTCATCCCCGTTTGTGGTACCGGTTTGCGTGCCTTGCCTCAGGCTCAGGTTGCTGCGTAGCATTGTTTTATCGCTGAACTTGTATTTAGAACGCATGTGCACACTGTGTTGCTGTCCTTTACTGCGTTGTTCATTATCCTGTTGCTGTAACAGCAGGCTGTCGCCTGGCGAGCTTCCAGGCGCGGTCGGCAGGTACGTAGTGCGGAAAGATGAACGTTGCAGGAAATTGTCGTTGTTGGCAAAACTATATGAGCCGTTCAGTTGAAATTTCTTGTTCTTATCGTAGGAGAAGTTAACACTGCTGCGCTGCTCTGTACGTACACCGGGGTTGCGCCACGATGTATTGTTTACATTACCACCCTTGTCATTACTTACATCAGACATGCCGGTGTTATTCGCATTGCCCATCACGGTGAAACGCAACGCATCACCATCCATATAGTTAGCAAACAAGCCTCCCTGGTAACGGTCTTTAGTGCCATAACCCGCAGCAGCACGGCCATATATACCACCACTGTATTTCTTCTTCAGTTGCAGGTTTATGACCTTTTCCGCCGTGTTTTCTTTATTACCTGTGAATTGCGCGTCCTCATCGCGCCAGTCGGCCACTTGTATTTTCTCAATTATTTCTGCGGGCAGGTTTTGTATCACCCCGCGTATATCATCGGCAAAGTATTCTTTACCATTTATGAATAGCTTATTTACCTCTTTGCCTTGTATAGTCACCTTACCATCGCGCGAAACCTCTACACCCGGCAGGCGTTTCAGAACATCTTCCGTACTGGCCAGGGGGTCTGTTATAAATGAATCGGCGCGATAACTGACAGTATCACCATGCACCAATACGGCCGTTTTTACACTGATGACCACCTCGCCCAGTTGCATGGTATCTTTAAAAATAGAACGTGTGGTATCCTGCTGCGAGAATACAGCAAGGGGAAAAAGAATAATTAATATGGTGCAGCAGAGTTGGCGCAAAATAAAACCCCGCCATGCGGGATAATAAATATAGTAAGAATAGATGAGGGTATTAAAATGACTAACGGGTTATTTTATAAAATCCGGAGAGATAGTTCATAAAAAAAGCGGCATGAAATTCATGCCGCTTTTTACAATATTGTTCAGTAGAATACTATTAATACCACCATGGGGTTTTATTAGTCTCCAGCCTGTATATAAACTGTATAGAGAATGTGGAATAACCGTCTTTCACATCTTTGTTACCCCTTACTTCTTCATAGCCATGCTTTAAACCCGGTTCTACATACCATGATTTGTCGTACACCTGTTTTGCAATAGCCGCATCTTCAGGGCTCAGGTGCCTGTCGTAATAATCAGGAGTCAAATAGTAACTGCTCACATTGTCCAGCCTGTCGGTTGTTGTCATGCGGTACATCCATTCAACACCTATGTTCATGTCTTTGCCAAGATTCCAGCGTAAACCTACGCCCAATGGAATACACATTTGCCACAGGCTGGTTTGCACAGCTCCTGAGTTTGGTAAACCTTCTCCTTCCAGCCTCAGTTCTTTGGTTTCTACCCATTTTTTGTAACCGGTAAGCGGGTCTATGAGTGAGGTATATGGCCTGAAGTGAAATACACCCGCACCAAAACCAACATAGGGCTGCATAGAGCGCTGCGCCATTTTGCTTTCAGAGTTGAACCTTAAGGGCATGATCTCTACAAAAAGGGTGTTTTCCCAGATATTGGCTTTTGCATCCTGGTTGCGTGCATAGCGCTGGAAAACGTCTTCTTCTATAGATTTGGCTTCCTTCGCTTTTTGCGTGTTCCACTGGTCTGTGGCATACACCGTTCCGTAGTTCAGGTTTATCCTTGCCGCAACAGAGGGGTGTGCACTGAAACGCATGAAAATACCACCCATAAAATGTGGTTTTGTCCAGTAGTATTCATTGCCATAGTGGCCAATAGCATTTTGCGTGCCTACATCACCCCAAAGGTCAGACAATCCGAAGTTTACACCTACAGATACGCCGGGGTGCTCTACATATTTCCTGGGTATGGCGGGTTGTGCTACTGCTGATAAGGCAGTGGCGCTTATTCCTGCTACCAAAAGGCTACGGATCAAACTCTTCCGCATGGGCTCAAATTTTTTTAGAACGATGAAGATATAAAAAATTATTTACCGTTAAAAACGGCTTTTCTCTTTTCCAAAAAGGCAGTAGTTCCCTCGCGCATGTCTTCTGTACCAAAACATTCGCCGAAACGCGCCACCTCGTTGGCAAAGCCATTCGGGTCTGCTTTCGCAGCATCGTTAACACAAGATATAACTTTTGAAATAGCAATGGGAGCTTTTGACTGAATTTTTTGCAGAATTTCTTTGGTTTTGCCAAGCAGTTCTGCCTGGGTAAATACATGGTTTACCAGGCCCAGGCTTTTGGCTTCTTCAGCGCCTATCATATCACCTGTCATCATCAGTTCCATTGTTTTTCCCTTGCCTATCAGTTGGGTCATTCTTTGGGTACCACCGTAGCCGGGTATCAGGCCCAGGTTCACCTCCGGCTGGCCGAATTTTGCATTTTCTGCCGCTACCCTGAAGTGGCAGCTCATAGCCAACTCGCAACCGCCACCCAGCGCAAAGCCATTAATAGCAGCCACCACGGGTTTGGGGCAATTCTCTATTTTACTGAATACGCCATCCTGGCCCACCTGCGCCAGTTTAGCGCCACCTGCAGCATCCAAAGACGTGAATTCAGATATATCAGCGCCTGCTACAAAGGCTTTTTCGCCTGCACCGGTCAGTAATATGGTTTTTACCTCTGTATTACCAACAGCCTCGTCTATAGCTTTAGACAGATCGCCTATTACGTCTTTATTTAATGCATTCAGCTTATCAGGGCGGTTTATTGTAATAGTCAGAATACCCTCCTGCAAATCAGTCAATAATGTTTGATACATGTTAAATCAGTATAATTCGTTTGTAATTATTATAATAGTTCTTTCCTGTGCTCCTGCACCCATCCGGTGATATATCCTGCTATTTCAGAGGTAGGGGCACCGGGTGCAAATAGTTTGCCAACGCCTAGTTTGTTAAGTTCGGCCATATCTTCCTGTGGGATAATTCCACCGCCGGTAAGCAGTACATTGTCCAGCCCCTTCTCCTTCATCAGGGCTATTACCTTTGGGAATACGGTCATATGCGCACCGCTCAATATGCTCACACCTATAGCATCCACATCTTCCTGCAATGCAGTGTTTACCACCATTTCGGCAGTCTGGCGCAGTCCTGTATATATCACTTCCATACCCTCGTCGCGCAGGGCGGTGGCTATCACCTTTGCGCCCCTGTCGTGCCCGTCAAGGCCAATTTTCGCGACCAATACCCTTACCGGTCTTTGCATAGCTTCACTCATTTCTCAAAAAAAATGCGCGTAAATGTAATAATTAATAACGCTTTTGCGTCTTAATGCCGCCATTAAATATCCTGAAATATTAAATAGTGCCGGACAAAGTTGTGCTTTGAATAGCCGTTAAGGCTATATCGGGGGCAAAATTGTTGTGTTTTGTTGTGTTGCTGGGGTGTTTTCTGTCCAATGCGAGTGATCCACCCCTCCCTCTGATTGCGGGACAGGCTGTCTGCGGGCACCCCTGCCTGCGGGGGACAGTTGGGTTGTTGCATTTTGTTGCAGCATGGCGGTATTTTCTGTGTTTTGCGGGTAGGCCTCACCCAACCCTCTCCCTGGGAGAGGGCTTTGTTCCATTGTTGCATTTTGTTGCGTTTCTGACGTGTTTTCTGATTTTGTCAACTGCAAACTGTCAACTGTTGCCTGCCGAGCTGAATAATGCCCCGCCAGTTTGCTGTCCAGGTCTATGGCTTTCAGCATCTGGTTGATGGTAGGGCGCACCATCTGGGTGCACTGGTTACAGTCTTTGCCTTTGTAGTTTTGTATGGCATACATTTCTCCCGTGGCTACGTTGGCCAGCAGTTCGCGCTTGCGCTGTATGGTGAGCAGTTCTGTTTTTTGCTGCGCTCTTATTTCCTGTTCTACATCGTGGCGGACGCCATCCAGCACCGAACGGATAACGCCACCTACTTCGTGGTCGTCCATCAGTTGTTGTGCGGCACACATGATGCTTTCGTACTGCGATGCGTCTTCCGGTTTGTAAGCTAAACAATATGCCGTGTAGGTGCTGTTGTGGCGCAGGTACTCTGTGATGAAATTGTGTTGTTCAATATTCATGATGAAAAGAATTTAAAACCTCTACCGGCCTCATCGAAAGAGAGGAGATGGTGAGGAGGATGTGAAGAAATACAGCACGCGGGTTGTGCTGTTCTACTATAACAAAAATAAGTATTATAAATTATTTTTGCAAATAAAATTATCGGTATTTGGGAATTTGCACGCCACTAGTTGCAAATTAGAGGGAGCAGTAACTCACGTCAGCTTTGTTCATTTCTTTTATTTCGCGTACAACATATTTCAATGGCCTCAATGAGTCGCTTTGCTTGTTGCTCCTCCAAAAGAAACGAACCAAAGAAAAAGAGGCCGAAATCAAAAGCTTCATTGATTTCGGTTGTTACCCTGATGTACCTGTATTACTACTGCGCTGCCTGGCTTTGTACTTCACTTGTCTCCATGGTGATGTAGAGTAACTAAACGTTGTATTGAGTGGAAATCAAAAAGACTTGCGCCAATCGGGTTATCAGTCCTTGGCAGTTTCTGCGACGTAGTCAGTCAGACTACGCCGAACAGAGATAGGGTGTTTTTCCCCTGTTTTGGAAGTAATTAGATTAATAACTTTACATAAATCATTCTGTAATGGCACTTAAAGAAACCCTGAAAGAACTTGAAACAACTTACACTAGTGAACATAACATATCAAGCAGGTTAACTAAAGAATTGCAGAAAGGCGAAAAAGTCCTTGATGCTGAGTTCGAACTAAAAAGTGAAATTCTTGCTTTCGATATGTTTCCAAACTATCATCATAGAGAATCTGGATGGGGAACTTTTTTCGGGCCTATGTCTTTTTTTGGAGATACTAAGTATCCTCCCATCGAAGAGATTACTGCAGATATGATTCTCTACTGGAATAACAGATCAGAAGAAACTTCAAATCCAATATTAGCTGGAAGGTATGCAGACCTTGTCTGGGATTTGTCAATACTTACAACTGGTAAAAAACCATCACATTTGGTTGCAGAAAAGGTTGTAAAATCTTATGTAGAAATATCACACCTTGAGGGAAAAGACATCGTACCAGTTTATGTATTCGACAAACTTGAACGCGCTCTTGAGATTGCGTGCTCTCTGAATAATAAAGACCTTATTGAAGCCTGCAAAGTTGCAATAGTTTCTTATGAGAGTAAAACTGGAGAAGATAAATGGCCTGGCTTGTGGGGGCGTGCTTTTGATAATTTGGTTTTTAATAAAAATGTAACTCTTACTGAGACAGAAGAAAAAGGGATAATAGACGATTTAGAGAACAGATTAGTGAGGGTTACTGATAAAGGCAACTTAGACTTAAATGCAGCAGATAGAGCCTATAAAGCATTAATTAAGTATTATAGTAAGAAAAATGAAAAACATGAGATAAAAAGGATATTAACATTGATGGAAAGAGCATATGAGGCAATTGAAGAAAGCTCTGCTGCTATGCAAATAGATGCTTGGTTAAAAACGTTGAGTGCTCATTATAAAGAATATGGCTTTAAAGAAGATTATAAGAGAGTATTGAAGCGTATTCAAACTATTGGTAAAGAAGTATTTAAAGAGCTTAAAACAATAGCTGTAGAATCACAAATAACAAAAGATGTAATTGACGAGATTGTTAATGATGTAGTTAGCGGTAGTACAAAAGATGCTTTGCATAAAATTGCCAGTTATTACATTCCTAGAAAACAAGAAGCGGTAAATCACATTAATAAATCTGTAAGAAATTCTTTCATGTCACTATTTGGCACTAACCTTTTAGATGAACGCGGAATTGTTATTGCAAAAATCGGGTCAGTAGATAACGACTTAGAAGGTCACATTATTCAACATTTGTCTTTTATTATGAAATTTCAAGGCGGCTTTCTAAACCATGTATTTGATAAAGCTGTTTCAGATCATAAAGACTTCCAGATACATCTAACTTCTTGGATATTAGGTTCACCTGCTATAATAGAAAATCAACATGATGTTATTAAGCTTGCTATTAATCATCATTTTGAAAAGCGCTATATAGAGGCAGTACATTTATTTGTTCCGCAATTTGAGGCAACTATTAGAAACTTAGTAGAGCTATTGGGTGAAAATATTCTTAAGGATGTACCATATAAAGATTCGGACTACGTTAATGAATATATCAATTTAACAGGCTTATTAAACAATGCAAAGCTAAATACACAAATAAATGAGGATATTATTACTTATTTCAAAGTTCTGTATAATGAAAAGGTAGGGTGGAATATACGAAACAATATATGCCATGGCATATCGAATCCACTTACGATTGATAGATTAATATCTGAACGTGTATTGCATAGTTTTATTTGTTTGGGTTTAATACGAAAGCGCTAACAGTAAGTGCACTGTTGGGTATGTTTCTACTCCACAAAATACATCTTCAGTTTCCCTTTGTTTTTAGCATCCAGTTCTCCGCGGTAGGTGCAGGTGTATTTGTCCTTTACCAGGTCGTAGGTGGTTTGCGAGATGTTTATTTTGCCAGGTTCGCTGTTCTGTTCCATACGGGCTGCTGTGTTTACGGTGTCGCCCCATATATCGTAGGCAAATTTCTTAACACCCACTATACCGGCCACCACCTCGCCACTGTGTATGCCTATGCGTATATCAAAAGTCCTGTCGCCTAACTGCGCCCTGCGTTGTTCTACAAAAGAGCGTATTTCCGCAGCTGCGGCTACTACTTTTTCAGCATGGTGGTCGTCTGCTTTCGGCAGGCCACATACAGCCATATACGCATCGCCTATCGTCTTTATTTTTTCAATACCGTATTTGCTCATTATCTCGTCAAATACTTTAAAGCAGCTGTGCAGTTCTTCTACCAGCGCTTCAGAGCCCATCCGTTCTCCCGCAATTGTAAAATCAACAAAGTCTGTAAACAGCACCGTAACATGGTCAAAATGGTGTGCGGTAGTGGCGCCGCGTTCTTTCAGTTCGCTGGCCACCTCCTGCGGCAGGATGTTGTGCAGCAGGTCGTCCGATTTCTTTTTTTCCTCTATTATCTCGCGGGTACGTTCTGCTACTTCTTTTTCCAGGTCTGCTTTCTGGTTTTCCAGTATGCGTTTTTTCTCCGCCTCCTGCTGTTGTGTTTTTTCAGATAACTCCTTTACATGTTCCAGTTGTTTTCCCAGGTCTTTGCTTACAGATGCAAACCGCCATGCCAGGAATACAGACATAGAAAATGGTATGGCAGAAAACGAAAGCAGCAGCAGGAATGAGAACAGGGCCAATACCATCAGGAAACCCGGCCTGGATTGCTGCGCCGCAGCAGTCAATCCCTCGGCAGTGGCAAACAGGCGTATTATAAACATAGCCAGGCTGGTTATAGTGAGCGGCACGATACCGAATGCCAGTATTTTAGCACCCTTTACTTTTTTCCTGACAGCTTTTATAACCAGCACGCATGCCTCGCCCATAATCAGAAGCATCACCAGTGAAGCTATGCCCGATTGGTGAGGCACATCGTTATACGTACATACTACAGATGTTATACACAAAGCCACAACAACCAGCAGCCTGTAATTGATACGGGCAAACAGGTAGTTGAGTAACGCGCTAAGCGTTACCAGCGCTATAGCAAACAGCACTACCGTGCTATTTTTACGGTGTATAAAAGTATCCGGGTCTGTAGAAAATGACCAGTAGCTGCTCATGATAAAATAAAAACAAAAAACACCACACAGTATGCTCAGGAAAATATTCGACTTATCGCTCCGGCGAAACAACCATAATAAAAAGTGTAAGCCCGCCAGTGTAGCAAACATAAAGACAAGGCCTATAAAAATACCGAACATGATCATGCGCATCGTTCCGTGCGTTTCATAGGTCTCATTGGCCTCGTTGATGTTTATATTAAACCCATGAAAGTAGGCGTCATTTTCAGCCTGCGGCCTGGTGCGGTGGTTAACATACCTGATAGCTATGGTATGCACGCCCGTATCATCAAAATGAAAAAGGATGGGTTGCATAACGGGGTTATGGTACTCCGTGCTGTCTTCGTTCTCGCCTATCTTCCCAAACTCTCCCATCAGTTTCCCGTCTATGTAAACTTCTGAGGCACCGTATTGGCCCATATTGATAGCGAGCGGCAACTTCTGAATGCTATCCGGCACATACACCTTTTTGCGAAACCATGTAATCCCTTTGAACAGTGCTATACCGGTATCTCCTTTCAGCTGGGGGTTAACGGTGGCCCAGTTGCTGTCATTATAATCTGCATGCGCCATGGCTGTATCATCGGCATTTATATACCGCCAGGTCGAGTCCATAAGATGCAGCATCTCTTCCCCGTTAAGCGCCGCGGTTACCTGCAGGCCTGACTGCGCACGGAGCAGCGCCGGCAACAAAAACAGGAATATGAGCAGTATCTTTTTCATGAGTAATTATTCTAAACTAACAGCAATACCGCCAATTTCACTATCCCTTACACAGCATACATATATAGCACTGTAAACTTAAAAGATTAAGGTAGAAAATATGCGCGGTATGTTATTATTTTTTATTGTTACACATCATAAATACTGCCCTCGATAGTGACCAGTGTATTTGGGAAAACCGTCCTTGCTTCTTCCCTGAAGGGGGCAAGGTCCCTGTACCGGGATGAGTAATGCCCCAGCAATAGTTGTTTGGCATTTGCTTTTTTCGCTATCATGGCTGCCTGTACAGGGGTGCTGTGGTAGCGGGCGGCGGCTTTTTCCGCATCGGCTTGCAGGTAGGTCGATTCGTGGTAAATCGTATCCACATCCTGTATGTATTGCAGGATTGACTCTGTATAGCGGGTATCCGCGCAATAGGCGTATTTTTTTATGGATGGCCCCTCGGTGGTCAGTACTTCATTTTTAATGATGGTGCCATCTTTTCGTTCATAATCTTCTCCCGCTTTCAGCTTATCATAATAATAGCGGGGAATTTCATAATCGCGGCAAGGCACAGGCAATATCTTCCTGCCCCTGTTTTTACTTTCTATTAAAAACCCGTGGCAGGCTATGCGATGCTCAACCGGGAAGCAGGTTACTTTAAACAATTCAGTATCGGCCAGCACGCCGGCCCCCTCGGGCAATGGTGTAAAATGCAGCGGGTAGCATAAAGGCGCACCAGCCAGCTCTATTATCTGCTGCATCATGGGCATGATGGGTGCAGGGCCAAATAAATGCAGCGGCGCCTGCCTGCCCAGCAGGCTCATACTGTTGATAAGCCCCGGCAGCCCGAAATAATGGTCGCCGTGCATATGGCTGATGAATATATGGGTCAGTTTGCTCCACTTCACACCATGTACCTGCATCTGCAGTTGCGCCCCTTCACCACAGTCCAGCATGATGCTTTCACCATACACAGATACTACCTGCGCGGTGGGGTTGCGGCCATAGGCCGGCAATGCAGAATTATTACCAAGAATTGTAACGTTCATTTCAGCTAATAAATATCATGGTGTTTCTAAGACAGGATTGTATAGCTATACTATAACAAAGCAGGTTTATTTTAAATAAATATGCGAAACGGCTATATCTCATCAGCCCACTCGCCATCTTCTTCGGCCATCAGGTCCCTTTCCAGTATTTCCATACTGATTATATCTGCCGCTTCTACCATAGTCGGGGCAATATTCAGCGATTCTGTCAGTTCTTCTTCCTGCATCATTTGCAATACATCAGCCTGGATGCCTGTAAACACCAGTGAGTGCTGGTTTTCATAACACCAGTCGTGCAGGTCTGCAATTTCTGCGAATGACTTATTGTCTGCTTTTTTGCATTCCTGCAGGTCTATTATGAAGTTCCCGGGCTTATCATCGCCTGCAAGCTTTATTTTTTCAGCCAACTTTACAGTTAAGTCCATATCCAGCACATCCACCAGGGGTGTAATTACCGTATATGTTGTTTTGGTATCAAATTTGAACTCCATGTAAATGTAGTTTTGTAATTGAGGTGTAAATTAGCATAAGCAAACATAACGTATCTGTAACTTTTTTTGTTTATATTAGTTATAGAAAGAGTTCTGACAAATGCCGATATAGCTAATCTTAATAACCAGCTACCTGTATTATCTTTAATTTTATAAAAACTAAAAAGCAAGGACATAATTCGATGGATTCAAATTTTTCACCCAAGGTAAAAGAAATCATATCCTATAGCCGGGAGGAAGCTCTGAGGCTGGGTAATGATTTTATAGGCACCGAGCACCTGCTGCTGGGCCTGATAAGAGATGGGGAAGGGCTGGCTGTAAAAGTATTACAAACTATGCATGTTGACCTGTTTGACCTGCGTAAAGAACTGGAGATGGCTATTCGCGATAAAGGCAACAAACCCCTGGCGAACATCAATAGCCTGCCCCTGACCAAACAGGCGGAAAAGGTGATCCGCATCACTGTACTGGAAGCTAAAGCGCTGAAAAGCCCTACGGTAGAAACAGAACATCTCATGCTATCAATTCTTAAAAACAAAGAAAACGTGGCTACACAGATATTGCACCAGTATGAAGTGGACTATGACAAGTTTAAAAGCGAACTGGGCATAGTACAGGGCGAAGCACCACGCGGTGACTACAGCGACCCCGGTGGCGGGCCCGAAGATTTTGAAGAGGATGATGAACGCCGCCAGTTTCAGCAGCGCCGCCAGCAAGGCAATGCCAAATCAAAAACACCAGTGCTGGACAACTTTGGCCGCGACATTACTAAAATGGCAGAGCAAGGCAATCTTGACCCCATAGTAGGCCGCGAAAAAGAAATAGAGCGTGTTTCACAAATACTGTCGCGCAGGAAAAAGAACAACCCTATACTGATAGGTGAACCCGGTGTTGGTAAAACAGCCATAGTGGAAGGCCTTGCACTGCGTATTGTACAACGCAAAGTTTCGCGTGTATTGTTTGACAAGCGCGTTATCAGCCTGGACCTGGCAGCACTTGTAGCCGGTACAAAATACCGTGGCCAGTTTGAAGAGCGTATGAAAGCTATCATGAACGAGCTGGAGAAAAACCGCGACGTAATACTCTTCATAGATGAGATACATACGATAGTAGGTGCGGGTGGCGCCTCCGGTTCGCTGGATGCTTCCAACATATTTAAACCTGCACTTGCCCGTGGAGACCTGCAATGCATAGGTGCATCTACACTGGATGAGTACCGTATGTATATTGAGAAAGATGGCGCACTGGACCGTCGTTTCCAGAAAGTACTGGTAGAACCACCAAGCGTGGAAGAAACCATTACCATCCTGAACAATATCAAGGCAAAATACGAAGACTTCCATAATGTAAATTATGACCAGGAATCTATTGAGGCTTGTGTGAAGCTGAGCGACAGGTATATGACCGACCGCCTGCTGCCCGACAAAGCGATAGACGTAATGGACGAGGTAGGCGCACGCGTACACCTGAAAAACATAAATGTACCAGAGAACATACTGGAACTGGAGAAAAAGATAGAGGACATAAAGCAGGAGAAAAACAAGGTGGTAAAAAGCCAGCGTTTTGAAGAAGCTGCGGCCCTGCGTGATAAAGAAAAGCGCCTGGGAGAAGAACTGGATAAAGCAAAGGCAGAATGGGAAGAAGAAGCGAAGAGCAAGCGATATCCTATTAACGAGGAGCATATTGCCGAAGTTATCAGTATGATGACGGGGATACCCGTAATGCGCATGGTAGAGGCTGAAAGCAATAAGCTACGCCGCATGGGCGACGACCTGAAAGGCGCTGTAATAGGACAAGACGAGGCTATATCTAAAGTTGTGAAAGCCATACAGCGTAACAGGGTAGGATTGAAAGACCCACGTAAGCCGATAGGTTCCTTCATCTTCCTGGGGCCGACAGGTGTAGGTAAAACTGAGCTTGCCCGTTCTCTTGCCCGCCACATGTTTGACAGTGATGATGCGCTGATACGCGTGGATATGAGTGAGTACATGGAAAAATTCTCCCTGAGCAGGCTGATAGGTGCGCCTCCCGGCTATGTGGGCTATGAAGAGGGTGGACAGCTTACTGAAAAAGTACGCCGCAAACCATATTCCGTAGTACTGCTGGACGAGATTGAGAAAGCACACCCGGATATATTCAACATACTGCTGCAGGTGCTGGACGATGGACAACTGACTGATGGCCTGGGCCGCAAGGTTGACTTCAAGAATACGATGATCATCATGACATCAAACATCGGTGTCCGCCAGTTGAAAGACTTCGGTGCGGGTGTTGGTTTCACAACATCGGCCAGGGTAGAAAGTGCAGAAGACAGCAACAAGGGTGTAATTGAAAAAGCGCTGAAGCGTACTTTCTCTCCGGAGTTCCTGAACAGGATTGATGATGTGATCATCTTCAACCAGCTGGACGAAACGCATATCGCTTCTATTATAGACATTATAATGAAGGCTGTAATAAAACGTTTGAGCGCACTTGGCTTCTCACTGGATCTGAAACCTGCTGCTAAAAAATACATTGCAGAAAAAGGTTACGACCAGCAGTTTGGCGCAAGGCCACTGCACAGGGCCATACAGAAATACCTGGAAGACCCGCTGGCAGAAGAGCTGCTGAACCAGAAAATAAAAGAAGGCGATACAGTTGTTGCCGACTTTGATGAGAAGGAACAGAAAATCACTTTTAAAATTGACAGGCCTTCTGCCAAGAAAAATGAGAGTGCGGAAACGAAAGAATAATAATCATTAATAGTTTTTTTGTGAAAAAGCGGGCAATAATGCCCGCTTTTTATTTTGATGCATATTTCATAATACCCTAATGGGGGGTTAACAATGGGTTAATTGCAATATCGGTAGTTTGAAAAAAATACCCTTATGCAAAAGTTTATCCTTTTTGCGTTATTGATACTGAGCAGCGCCAATATTATTGCCCAGCCCATAACGCCCTATAACATTGTAAAAAACGAAAGACGCGCTGCTGCGAAAACAACAGCATTGGTGTACAACCCCGCGTTGAAACCATTTTACCACGGCGTGGCGAGTGGTGATCCCACAACTACCAGCGTTATAATATGGACACGTATAACACCGGAAACGCCTTCCATTACCAAAATAAACGGTACTTATGAAGTGGCAACTGACACAGGAATGAAAACCATTGTGAAGTCAGGAAATTTTACAGCAGATACAGGCACAGACTTTACAGTGAATATCGATGTTACCGGTCTATCGGCAGGTACCACATATTACTACCGTTTTAAAACCGGCGGTATATCCTCGCTGGTAGGCCGTGCTAAAACCATACCCGCTGCAAATGTCACAAACCTGAAGTTTGCCATTGTATCCTGCTCCAATTATGAAGGCGGATATTTTAATGCGTATGGCAGCATAGCTCAGCGTAACGACCTGGATGCAGTCATCCACCTGGGTGATTATATTTATGAATATGAAAAAGGTGCTTATGGAATTGGCCTTAGCAGCCGTCAAAATGAGCCGGCAACTGAAATACTTACGCTGGCTGATTACCGTACGAGATATTCTCTCTACCGTCTCGATGCTGAATTAATCCGCTTACACCAGCAGCACACTTTCATTACCATCTGGGACGACCACGAGTCAGCCAACGATTCTTACGTGGATGGAGCGGAAAACCATAACACCGGAGAAGGTGATTGGAACATAAGAAAGGCTGTTTCCAAAAGGGTTTATTTTGAATGGATGCCCATCCGCGAAAACACTCAGAAAAACATTTACAGAAAAATATCTTATGGAAACCTGTGTGATATACTGATGCTGGATACCCGCCTGGAAGGAAGACAAAGTCCGCCGGCACATTTTGATACGCCTGACACAGGCACACTGGCGCGCATTATGATTTCTTCTACACAGGAAAACTGGCTGATGAACAACCTACAACAATCTACCGCCACCTGGAAAATAGTGGGCAATCAGGTTTTGTTTTCGGCATTCAACGTTGGCTTTGCCGGCGGTTTTTCTGATGGTGTTCCCGACCCTACAAATATTGATTCTATACGTGGTGCTGAAGACCTTTTTATTGACAACTGGGAATCATACCCCACGCAACGCATGCGTATATTAACAGGCATAAGGGATAATAATGTAAAGAATGTCGTGTTCGTTACAGGTGATTCACACTGTAGCTGGGCATTTGATGTTCCGGTAGACCCTGTAGATTATCCCAATCCTCTGAAAGGCAATATCCCCACGGCTAATACGTACAACACTGTTACAAAGAAAGGGTACAACAGGGTAGGCCAGGAAGGTTCCTGGGCTGTTGAATATGGCACACCTTCTATTTCCTCGCCAAACTTTGACGAAGCGGTAGGTGCTGCGGTTACTGCACAATTTGAATACTCAATGAACAACCCGCTGCCTGCTCCTTTTCCTGCCGGCACTATTTATAACCCACATCTGCGTTTTGTTGACCTGGACAAACACGGCTATTTTCTGCTTGATGTAAAACAGGACTCTGTTCATGCAGACTTCTATTATGTAAGCCGCATTGATACAAGCTTCGCTACCGTCAACAATTCCTCAAATTATAAAACGTTGAAAGACACGAACGAAATACACACAGCCACTGGCCCTGCTCCCGCAAAAACTACGCAGGATATACCAACGCCGGTTGCACCCCCTGCCACCGGTATTCAACATAAAGACGACAATATGGTATTGTTTGGGCTGTTCCCTAATCCGGCCGGTAACGACTTATACCTGCAAATCGGATTACAGTACAGTAGTATCATGCAGATTGTTGCCTACGACTTATCGGGCAGAAAGGTTGCAGTTCTTGTTCCGCAAAAAGAATTCCCCAAAGGCTTATACAATATTCATACTTCACTTTCAGGTATTAAAATGAGCGGCCAGTACATCATACGTTTTGAAGGCACTGCTGTGAACTACTCATTCAAACTGAATGTAACTAAATAAGCATGTGAAATAATGTTTAACGGGTGGCATCTTTCGATACCGCCCGTTTTCATTTCAGCTATTCACGTATTTTAAGCATTGAAGCCCCCATCTACTGTTAATATTGCGCCGGTTATAAATTTGCTTTCATCACCCGCCAGGAAAGATACCATCGCAGCTATATCTTCTGTTTTACCGTATTCGCCCAGCGGCATGCGGGTGCGCAAAAAATCTGCCAGCTCAGTATTTTCCGGATTCATATCAGTATCTACAGGGCCAGGTTGTACCAGGTTCACCGTTATTTTACGGGTGCCCAGGTCGCGCGCCATACCGCGTGTTAACCCTTGCAGCGCAGATTTGCTGGCTGTATATAAGGTCATATTCTCACTCACTGCATTGTCGCCCATGTTGCTGCCAATAGTAATAATGCGCCCACCATCGGGCATATGTTTTACAGCCTCCTGTGCCGCCACAAACACAGCCCTGACATTTATACCCATCGTATCTTCATAATCCTGTATCTTATAATCGCTCAACGGTTTGCCTATAGCTATACCTGCATTATTTACCAGTATATCTATACTGCCGAAGTGTTGCACGGTTTCATTTACCGCTGCGGTCACTTCGCTATTGCTGGCATTATCTGCTTTTATTGCTATCGCATTTCCACCCGCAAGTTTTATTTCTGCCACAACATTGTCTGCTTTTTCTTTTGAATGTACATAGGTCAGCGCTACGTTCGCACCTTGTGCCGCCAATGCTTTAGCTATTGCCTTACCCATACCGCGGCTACCGCCTGTAACCATGGCTGTCTTGTTTTGTAGTTTGTTCATAATTTTTCTTTTTTCAAAAGTATCGACTTGCATGTTACCTTTGCAGGTATGCATCCAATTGTCAGGTACTAACAAAAAAGTAAGTATGAGAAAAGAAAGCTCCACTAATTTGCGCAACGAAGGCATCATCAATAACAGTTGCGGCATGGCATACACGCTGAATATTATAGGTGGCCGCTGGAAGCCTGCTATACTTTTCAGGCTGAAGGAGGGTACTATGCGCTTTGGGGAATTGAAGAAAGATATTGAAGGAATATCGGAACGGATGCTGGTAGCGCAACTGCGCGAACTGGAAGCAGATGGCCTGGTACAACGTATTGTTTATGCAGAAGTACCTCCACGCGTAGAATACCGTATGACCAAACTTGGCAACAGTATTGAACCCGTGCTTACTGCTATGAGCCACTGGGGTAATATGCATCGTGAAAAGAGAAAAACACCGGCGCGAAGCATGACGAAATGATGTACTTATTTCCCGGAAATATCATTACAGCGAAGTACACATACCCATAAAAAAACAAAAGGGTAGGCTATGCCTACCCTTCCATAAATAACTCGTTGGATTAAACAGTTGCAGTTGCTTCGGTTGGTTCTAATTTCCTGGGGGCTAAGTCTTTTACAACTTTTGCTATTTCGCGTATATGGTCGGGTGTGGTACCGCAACAGCCGCCTACCACATTTACCCAGCCCTGTTTGGCAAAATCTTCCACAATAGCTGCCGTCATTTTAGGCAGTTCATCATATTCACCCATTGCGTTAGGCAGGCCTGCATTAGGATAACAGCTTACATAGCAGTTTGCCATTTCAGATAGCTCCTCTATATAAGGCCTCATTTCATTACCACCTAAGGAACAGTTAAGCCCTATGCTTACCGGCTCTGCGTGCATTACTGAAATATAAAACGCTTCCAGCGTTTGCCCGCTCAATGTACGGCCCGATGCATCAGTAATAGTTCCCGAGATCATCAGTGGTAATTTTTCTTTACCAGTGTCCTGGAAATAAGTATTGATAGCGTAGATAGCCGCTTTTGCATTCAGCGTATCGAATATTGTTTCCAGCAGCATAATATCAGCACCGCCATCTACCAGCCCGCTTATCTGCTCAGTATAAGCATCTACGATTTCGTCAAAGCTTATGGCCCTGTAGCCGGGGTCATTTACATCGGGAGATAAAGACAATGTTTTATTCATAGGGCCAATGGCACCTGCTACAAATTTCGCTGAGCCGGGATGTTCCTTCATATACTCATCTACAGCCTCGCGTGCTACTTTTGCAGCCGCCAGGTTCATTCCGTAAGACAGTGCCTGCATATCATAATCTGCCAGCGACACTGCCTGTGCGTTGAATGTATTGGTTTCAATTATGTCAGCACCAGCATCCAGGTACTCCCTGTGAATCTCTTTTATTATTTGCGGCTGTGTTATTACCAGCAGGTCATTGTTTCCTTTCAGGTCGCTTGGATAATCCTTAAACCTTTCTCCGCGATAGTCTTCCTCCGTTAGTTTATAACGCTGTATCATGGTACCCATAGCACCATCTATTACGAGTATTCTTTCGGCCAGTAAATCGCGCAATTGTTGCTCTTTCGTCATATAATGCAAAATTAAGGGATTTGAATATTAATCATGATATGCCACAAAAAAATAGCCCGTCCCAATAGTTATCAGGACGGGCTATGAATATTTATACAAAGCAATTACGCTTCAGACTTCAGCATCTTATCGTATTTCTTACGGTCTTCCTCATTCAGCTGTATTTTTCTCAGCCTTATGTTTTTCGGCGTCACCTCTATACACTCATCCTGCTGTATGTACTCCATACACTCTTCCAGGCTCAGTTGTATTTTCGGCGCAATGCGGTTAGCATCATCCGTACCACTTGCACGCATGTTAGTCAGTTTTTTAGGCTCAGTAGCATTTACTACCAGGTCTCCCGGTTTAATATGCTCGCCTATTATCTGGCCAGAGTAAACCTCTTCGCCCGCGTCTATAAAGAATGAACCCCTGTCCTGCAGTTTATCCATAGAATATCCTGTAGTAGAAGCTGTGTTTTTAGATATCAGTACACCATTACTACGACCGGGTATAGTTCCCTTCCATGGCTTATATTCATTAAAACGGTGTGCCATCACAGCCTCGCCGGCTGTAGCCGTCAGCATGTTTGAACGCAGGCCTATCAAACCACGGGAAGGTATTTCAAACTCCAGGTGTTGCATTTCGCCTTTGCTTTCCATGATCAGCATTTCACCTTTGCGCTGTGTTACCAGGTCAATAGCTTTACCGCTGAATTCAGCAGGAACATCTATCACCAGTATCTCGTAAGGCTCACATTTTTTACCATCTATTTCTTTGGCAATAACCTGTGGTTGACCTACTGTCAATTCAAAACCTTCGCGGCGCATAGTTTCTATAAGTACAGACAAGTGGAGGATACCACGGCCATATACCAGGAACTTATCAGCATCGTCTGTATCCTGTACACGTAATGCCAGGTTTTTCTCCAGCTCTTTATACAGGCGGTCGCGTATGTTACGGCTGGTTACGAATTTACCTTCGCGGCCATAGAAAGGAGAGTTGTTGATGCTGAACTGCATGTTCATCGTAGGCTCATCGATCGGTATGATTTCCAGTGCTTCAGGATTTTCATAATCAGCCACTGTTTCACCTATCTGGAAGTTTTCTATACCCACGATCGCGCAGATATCACCTGCTGCAACCTCAGTTACTTTTTTCTTGCCCATACCCTCGAAAGTGTACAGTTCTTTTATGCGGCTTCTTACAAAACTTCCATCCACCTTACATAGTTGAACGGGTTGTCCCTCTTTCAGCACACCACGTACTATCCTGCCTATGGCAATACGGCCCAGGAAAGAAGAATAATCAAGCGATGTGATCTGCATCTGCACAGTACCTTCAGAAACTTTAGGCTCAGGCACTACTTCAAGGATTGTATCCAGCAGCGGAGTGATATCTTCTGTTTGTGTTAATGAAGTATTGAACCAACCTTGTTTTGAAGAACCATAAAGGGTAGTAAAGTTCAACTGCTCTTCTGTAGCATCCAGCTGGAAGAACAATTCAAACACCGCATCGTGCACCTCTTCAGGACGGCAGTTTGGTTTATCTACTTTGTTTATTACCACTATCGGGCGCAGGTTCAGCTCCAGGGCTTTCTGCAACACAAAACGTGTTTGCGGCATAGGGCCTTCAAAGGCATCTACCAGCAGCAGTACACCATCTGCCATTTTCAACACACGCTCTACCTCACCACCAAAGTCAGAGTGACCGGGTGTATCAATAACGTTGATCTTAACGTCTTTGTAGTTTACAGAAATGTTTTTACTAAGAATGGTGATACCTCGTTCACGTTCCAGGTCGTTGCTATCCATTATCAGTTCCCCTGTTTCCTGGTTGTCACGGAACACTTTTGTCGCGTGCAGGATCTTGTCAACCAGTGTAGTTTTACCGTGGTCAACGTGTGCAATAATTGCTATATTACGTATATTCATAATGCTTCTTTCTTAAAAAAAATTACCCTTCCTCTTAAACGTAAAAAGGAAGGGCATTTCCAATTCGCGCGCAAAGGTACGGAAAATACATGCGCAAAGCGTTAACTCAACGTTATAAATAGTAAATTTTTGTTATTGGCTTTCTTAATTCAGCTTGGCCGGCGCAACCAGCATAAACTCCGGAATGTTTACCGTGAAACGTGATTTGTTGTAGAGGTTCTCCATCTCGTAGGTGCCACGCATTTTGCCTATATCGCTGCGCAGGTTGCAGGCAGATATATACTGGTAGTTTTCACCGGGCTGTATTATGGGTTGCTCGCCTACTACGCCTTCTCCCATTACCTCCCGAACTTCCGTACCGTAAAATGTATCTGATATATACCAGTGGCGGCTAATGAGCTGAACAGGCACGGCGCTAAGATTGTCTATCGTTATACGATAGGCATGCAGGTAGTCATTTTTCAGGGGAGTAGATTGTTCCTCCTGGTAAAAACTCTCAACTGTAATACTTACACCCTGGGTTACTTCCTGTACCATTTATATGCACGGTTTATGTAAATATAACACAATATTACGTGAAAACCGTGTAGCACTTATTTTAATGTTTCGTTAATTGCTTCTGTTATAATTGCGTGTTCATAGCCCTTCTGCTGCAGGTAGCGGTAAACTTTTTGTTGCTGAACCCTACTTGTACGGCTGGTTTTTAACTCCTGCCATTTCTTCTCTGCCAGTTTAATGGCCATCTGCAGATATTCATCCTCATCTATCTCGGTAAGCCCCAGCTTTATGCATTGTGCGGAAACCTGTTGCTGTCTTAACTGTTCAATGATCTTGTTTCGCCCCCAATATTTCATCCTGAACTTACCACGGGCAATAGCCCGTGCATACCGTTCTTCATTCAGCAGGCCTGCTTCAATCAGTTTCAATATATTATCCTCTACCTCGGGGGTTGTACAGCCCAACTCATATAGCTTATTGCGCACTTCTTTATGACTGCGTGGCTGGTATTCACAATAATGGGTAATGGAGTTCAGAATACTGCTGCCCCCTCCGGCTCCCCCCAGGGGGGAGAGATGTTTTGTATGTCTTTCCTGTAATTGCAAATAGATATTTTAGTTATCCTCTTTCCCTTTCAGGGAGGAGGGGCTTTTTATCTGCCCATATATACCATCAATATCTGTACATCGCTGGGATTCACTCCGCTGATGCGGCTGGCCTGGCCCAATGTTGCAGGCCTGATTTTTATTAATTTCTGCCTTGCTTCAGTAGATAGTGCCGTCAGTTTCTCATAATTAAATGAATCGGGAATAATAGCATCCTCCAGCGAGGCCATTTTTTTCACCAGTTCCTTTTCCTTTTCTATATAGGTTTCATATTTAGCCTGTATTTCCGCCTCTTCCAATGCGAGCACATTCACCTCGCCAATAGCATCGCTCAGCCCGGCTATATACATACACATATCCTTCAGCTTTACATCCGGGCGCAGCAATATTTTAAGCGCCTTGGTTGTTTCTGTTATGGGCGATGAACCCAATGCCTGCAGGTATTCATTGGCTATGCCCGGCTGTACAGGAAAATCTGCAAGAATTTTCTTTATTCTTTCAACGCTTTTTACTTTCTGCTCTACCAGTTTCAAACGATAGTCTGATGCCAGACCTATTTCGTTGCCCAGGGGGGTCAGGCGTATATCTGCGTTATCCTGCCTGAGCAGGGTGCGGAACTCTGCCCTGCTGGTGAACATACGGTATGGCTCGTCTGTGCCCTTGTTTATCAGGTCGTCTATCAATACACCTATATAGGCATCGCTTCTTTTTAATACCACAGGGTCTTTATCCTGTGCCTTTCGGCTGGCGTTTATACCTGCCATTAATCCCTGGCAGGCAGCTTCTTCATATCCGGTGGTACCATTTATCTGCCCTGCAAAGTAAAGGCCGCTCACCAGCTTGGTTTCAAGGGTAAAGTTGAGCTGTGTTGGTGGAAAATAGTCATATTCTATAGCATATCCGGGGCGGAAGAACTTTACATTTTCAAAGCCCGGTACCATCTTCAATGCCCTGTACTGAACTTCTTCGGGGAGCGATGTGCTAAAACCGTTCACATATATCTCAACAGTATTCCAGCCTTCGGGTTCTACGAAAAGCTGGTGCCTTTCGCGCTCTGCAAAACGGCTTATTTTATCTTCTATACTGGGGCAATATCTTGGGCCACTTCCTTTTATCCTGCCCTGGTACATTGGCGACTGCTCAAAACCTGTCTTTAATATATCATGCACTTCAGGGCTTGTGTAGGTTATCCAGCAGCAGCGTTGTTGCTGTGGTTGTATTCTTTCTATGGGCAGATAAGAAAACCCAACTATTTCTTCATCTCCCAGCTGAACTTCCATTTTTGTGTAGTCAAGGCTACGCCCATCAACCCTTGGCGGTGTGCCAGTTTTTAGCCTGGCGCTTTCAAAACCCATTTCCACCAGTTGTTCTGTAATGCCGGTAGCCCCTTTTTCGCCCATTCTGCCGCCACCAAACTGCTTTTCGCCTACGTGAATCACGCCATTCAGGAAGGTTCCATTGGTTAAAATAACCGTCTTGCCGTATATTTTTTGCCCCATTCCTGTAACTATCCCCTTGATTGTTCCACGTGAAACAATAACACTTGTTACCATATCCTGCCAAAAATCCAAATTCGGAGTTTGTTCCAACATAGCACGCCACAGGCTGGCAAAGAGCATACGGTCGTTCTGGCTACGTGGGCTCCACATGCCCGGCCCTTTAGACCTGTTGAGCATACGGAACTGTATCATGCTTTTATCGCTCACGATGCCGCTATAACCGCCCAAAGCGTCAATTTCACGTACAATCTGGCCCTTTGCTATGCCCCCCATGGCCGGGTTACAGCTCATCTGGGCAATGGTTTGCATATTCATGGTGACCAATAGAGTTTTTGAACCCATATTGGCTGCAGCCGCCGCAGCTTCACAACCGGCATGACCGGCACCTACCACTATAACATCGTATTCTGGAAACATAAGGGCGCAAAGTTACGAAGGATAGAATTAAAATATCATAACAATACTACAGGATAGGGTTTCTTCGTTAACTTTATTATATAAACAAAGCGATATGAAATTTATACTTACAACAATAAGTGCTTTCCTCATGATGCAATCTATAAATGCACAAGGAATAGCAGCCGGTGTACGCACGGGCATAGGCGCTAATATGGATATTGCGAACCTAAAATCTGATGGTGTAAAACAGAATTACTGGAACAAACAGGTATTTGGTCGGTATGAAACAAAGAAAAGGTTTGCATTTGAATTAACTGCTACTCAATATAATTATGATTATAACCAGACTCCCCGGCAGTTTGAATATTATATGCCTCCCACGCACGAGATTTTGAATGTTTATACCAGGCACAATGTGTGGGATATAGGCTTATCCGCCCAGTATGATGTTACATGTTCTGCTCTTAAAGAGAAATGCCCACTATTTAAAAATTTCAAAAACTACATTGGTGTGAATATGAACTTCCTTATGAATAATGCAAAACATGAAATTCTTAACAGAAGCCTTTCTGACGGAATGTTGACGAAACGTAATGAACAAAGCAACGGTTGGAGTGATGTATATCTTGGGTTAAGCCATACGGCTACTTATAGTTTTAATAAGATCTTCATTATCAGTAGCGCAAGCTTTATGATTGACCCATGGGGCGACATTGGTAGTAGCTACCTTGATGGTATGCCGGCACATTCTAATGCGAGGTTATCTCTTACCGCAGGTGTCGGTTACAAGTTTTAATCCAAATTTATTCTTTTAAGCCCCGCAATGCGGGGCTTTTTTATTGATGTTCAATATGTTATGCTACGAGGATAAGTTCCACGTGAAACAGTCAGCTAGCTGTTTGAATAGATAAGAAGGTTTCACGTGGAACCTTCTGTCTCAATATATTTAAGCGATGTTTCACGTGAAACATCGTTAATAAATTTAGCTGTACAATATTATTAGTAGAAGAAGAATAAATGAATTGTAAGGCTTGATATAAATAAAAGATGTTGTGCCAGGATATAAATAAGATATCTTATCTAAAATTCTAAAAACAAGCATGGGTGATAAAGAGGTTAATAAATATTTAGCAACTAATCCTTCGCCTCTAGAAAGCTCCAAATAATATAAGTGATCGATGTACTTTCGGTAGAGATATATTAGTAGTACTTAAGCAAGAATGTATGTGCAATAATGTAAAACTAAGTTGAGTGTAGAACACCAAAAAGTCTGATACTTTAAAACTGCTAAGAGATACAAAAAGTCTTCCGAAAAGGAAAAATAAAACCCATCAGAATTGTCATGGTATATACCATAGTACAGTATCGGGAATAATATTAAAATCTCAGGGCTTATACGGCTTATTATTTCACTGAAATCTGCTTACAATTATCTGATAATCAATAAATTAAAAAAATAACGTGTATTGCTGTACAATAAAAAAACGGGACCGAAAATCGGTCCCGTTTCTAAAATTATACGTTTATGGCTACTTAACCACAGAAAACTGTCGAACTAAGCTTTCACCATCAACATTCATAAACAACATATAACTACCTGCCGGCAATTGGTCTGTTTGAATTGTATAGGTGTCATTTTTAACATTAGTACGTTTTTCACTGCTAACCCTTACACCGGTAATGCTCATCAGTGTATAGTACACTTCTTTAGCTTCTTTTTCAAGATTCAAAGAAACATTCAGAACAGAGGTAGCAGGATTAGGATACAAGCTAACATCAATACCTGCAACTTCATTTACAGTTTCTACGCCAACTTTGAACAATGACATTTTTACAGGCAAAGAAGGCACCAGTCCTTTTCTCTGTTGAGAGAACCTTATAGAATCTTCCAGGAAGAAATAAGATTCAAAAGGAAAGTGTTGCAAAGGATTGGTAGCTGAAGCAAGATTGCTGAATATTTCAGGGAATAATGGAGAATATGGTTCGCGCAATTCTGCTGTTGCATGAGAACGTCCCCAGGCCCTTGGGAAATAGTTAGTAACACCATCTACTTGCAAGAACGCATTGGCCGGCATAGCAGCAGCTATCCAATACCATGAATTAGCATCTGTAGTACAAACACCATTACTGGTGATGTTCGCTATTTGAATAGCATGTACCTGGCCTGAAGTATCGCCTGCTACAAACTTATGTTCGCCAAAACCTACAGGAACCAGTTCCGGACCGGAAATAACAGTATCAGAATTACCATCTACCCATTTAAACACAATAATCTGTACAGGGTCTATGCCTACCATACTGTTGTTAGTAGAGGCACCTTCTTTACTCAATGAAACCTGTACGTTTTCAACCTGGTAGCCTCCTTTATCAAAATACAGGAAATTACCCCATGTAAAAGCAGCACCATCGCCCATACGGTAACCCGCACCTGAAAAAGACTTGCCATTAGTAAAATCATACCTGCTTTTAGAATAGATAGAATTATCTACATAAAAAGTATGACGTGCTTTATTATCGCCGGGAGATTGATCAACGAAATCTGGTATGATTTCATAATCCATATCATAACGTCCTGTAGTAGTTGCAGTCAGGTCATATAAATTATCAACAAAAGGTGTAGCTATAGAATCTATAGCAGCAAAATTGGTAAATGTAATTGAATCCTTCCTGACAACGGAAGTACTACCACCTGTAGGCGTCCAGCTAAGTGTTGTTCTCAACTTAACAGTTGCAGCCGTGGTTGACCCGTAGTTTGCAATAACCGCTGTGTTAAATCCTTTGTAGGGAACAGCTGTAGAACCATTTAATTGTGCCAATGGTATAGAGAATGCATGCCATGTACCCAATCCGCGATCTACGAAACCTAAATCTTCATTATAGCCATTACCCCATGTGGACATGCTGATTTTCACGCTGTTGGCCAATTGCGCATCTATAGCTGCGCCATCAACATCACTTATCATAATAACCGGGATATTTACAGAAGCACCATTGTCCCCCGCTCCCATACCTACGGGTGGACCCGGAATATTATTCACAATGATAACTGCCACTGCACCAGCGTTTTGTGCATTCAGCGCCTTTGTACCAAATTCACAGTCACCCCTTTTTATCAGTGCTATTTTACCATTAATAGCCGAAGCGTTCGTTAAAGCGCCACAAGCATTATAGGGGGCGGCTTTTACTATCTCTACATCATTGATAGGGTTCGGCAGGTTTTTAATGCTACCACCCCATGCGCCGGAAAGAACACCGTCGTTAGAAATTGTATGTGTTAACGGACCTTGAATTGCTGCCGGGCTGTTAACGATAATACGGCCGCCAACGTAGTTTATATAATAGTTGTGACCTGTAGTATCTGACGGGTAAGGCCAGGCCCCCATTTTGGGTTGAGCCAGCGATAGCAACGGCATTGCTATTACTGCAAATAACAATAATGAAAAAGTGTTGAATTTTGTCATAAACGATTGATTTTCTATAAAAATAAAACTATAAGAGTTTACTAAAATAACAATTTCTAAACATTAAAACAAAAATACCCCGAAAAGGGGTATAGTTTTATAATCATATTTTAGTATATCATTTATAAGCCGAAGCTGGCACTTAATTGCAGCATTTTATCAATTGGTTTTTTCGCGGCAATACGTATGTCTTCATCCATCAGTATTTCAGGCTGTTCATACTTCAGGCAGAGGTATAATTTCTCCAGCGTATTTAACTTCATATGGGGGCAATCGTTACAAGCGCAGGAATTATCAGGCGGAGCGGGAATAAAAGTTTTACCCGGAGATGACTTTTCCATCTGGTGTAAAATACCCGGCTCTGTGGCCACAATAAAACTATTCGCGTTGCTTGTTTGTGTAAAATTCAGCATAGCAGTAGTAGAACCTATAAAATCCGCATGTTTTAAAACACGCTCTTCACATTCAGGGTGTGCGATGACCAATGCTTCAGGATGGCGTTCTTTCAGTTTTACTATACGTTCCATAGAAAACAGTTCGTGAACCATGCATGCACCATTCCACAATACCATACTTCTGCCTGATACCTTATTAATATATGCCCCCAGGTTCTTATCCGGCGCAAATATTATTTTTTGTTCTGCAGGCAGACTTTCCACTATCTGCCTTGCGTTCGACGAAGTACATATTATATCACTCAGCGCCTTTATACCAGCAGAGCAGTTTATGTAGGATATAACAATATGATCGGGGTGCTTTTCCTTGAACATCTTAAAAACCGGGGGCGGGCAGCTATCACTTAAAGAACAGCCAGCTTTCAGGTCCGGTAACAGTACTTTTTTACCCGGATTTAAAATCTTGGCTGTCTCTGCCATAAAATGTACACCGGCAAATACAATAATATCAGCATCTATGGTAGCAGCCTTTTGAGCAAGGCCCAGGCTGTCCCCTATAAAATCTGCAACGTCCTGTATATCAGGCTCCTGGTAATAATGCGCCAGCAATACAGCATTTTTTTCCTTCTTTAACCGGGCTATCTCTTCAAACAAATCCAGCGAGGGATCAACCTCCATATCCAGGAATCCTTTCTTCTCAATTTCTGAAATCTCCATCTTTTTCAACTTATTAACCAATCTAATAAATAATAAAAAAAGCTTTTTAAAAATAGACTATTATTAATTAGGACTGTGAATATGGGGGTATAAATTCTTTGTCCCTGTTGCAAAATTAAACATTGTTACTCTTACCCCGGTTATTCTTTCATTATCCACAGCTGCACTTATTGATAAATGGGGAAACCCACATAAAATGACTAACATGTTGATAATCAATATCGGGAAAAGTTCTTGCCTGTGAATATGGTAGATGGCTGTGGAAAAACCGGGTTATCAACATAACAAAAACTTAACCGTCTATTAATAATTTTATAAATACGGGATAACCGCTATGGTTATTAGATAGCTATCCCCAAAAATCCCACACAACTATCTAATAACTATCATTTTTTAATGTTACACCGGTTTTATATAGTATTATACAGCAAATAAATTGTTTTAAAAGGCAATAGTAGTTGAAATCACATTTTTTCCTATAAATTTGCCCTCCTTATATTTAATAGTAAGAACCTATATTAATATGTCTGTAATACAGAAAATCAGGACGAAGTACGCGAAACTCGCCGGTGGTGTCATAGCCCTGGCCTTAGTTGGTTTTATTTTGATGGATGCGTTTAGTAGCGGTACCGGAAATCTATTTGGCAATGACAACAGTATAGCCAAAGTAAACGGGGAAAAAATAGACTACATAGCCTATTCTCAACGTACACAGGAATATGAGATATTGTACAGTAATACCCAGGCTGTAGATGATAACATGCGTGCGCAGATTAATGATATGGCGCTGCAGGATCTTATAAAAGAGCAACTGATAGCAGAGCAGGCGGAAAAACTGGGCCTTACTGTTACCGAAGCGGAAAGGAAAGATATGATCTATGGAAATGAGCCTGATATGATGGTGAGAAACTACCAGGCTTTCACAGACCCTAACACAAAATCCTTCAACCCACAATATGTAAAACTATTCGAAGAACAGGCAGACCAGCTGGACCCGACCGGTAAAGCACGCGAGCACTGGGAAACAATGAAAAGTTACATCCAGCGTTCTGCAATTGCTAAGAAATACAACACAATGTTTGCTGCAGCGGTATATGCTCCAAAATTTCTGACAGCTGCCAAAGCAAAAGAGTTTGAGCAAATGGCCAGCATAGAATATGTAAACGTGCCTTACGATTTTATAAAAGATGAAGAGGTAAAGCTTACCGATGATGATTATAAAAATTACATGAAGAAGCATGCTGTGGATTATACCAACGAAGAAAACACGCGTAGTATGGAATACGTTGCTTTCAACGTACTGCCAACTGCAGAAGATACAGCGCGTTCCCTGGGTGCATTGAATAGTATAAAAGAAGAATTCGCTACCACTACGGATAATGAAAGTTTTGTAAACAGAAATTCAGAATCTTCGTTTGTTGACCAGTATGTAATGAAGACCTCTTTCAAATCGTTATACGCTGATTCGATTTTTAACCTGCCTGTAGGCGGCGTACTGGGCCCTGTTTACGAGCAGGAAAATTTTATGATGGTGAAAGTGATAGACAAGAAAAGTTTTCCGGACTCTGTTACATGCCGCCATATATTAATTAACACAGAAGACCGTGGTCAGGCTGTGCTGGACGATAGTGTTGCGAAACAAAGAATAGATAGTATAGTAGCTGCAATAAAAGGCGGAGCGTCTTTTGCAGAAATGGTGCAGAAATATAGCGGCGACGACGGAAGCAAAGAAAAAGCTGGCGAATATACTTTTGCCTTTGAACAAAAAGGCGGACTGGTAAAGCCTTTCGGAGATTTTATATTTGAAGGCAAACCCGGAGAAACCAAAGTTGTAAAAGCAGAAAGCGGCAACTATTCGGGCTACCACTATATAGAAATACTGAAACAAGGTAACCCTGCTACCGCAGTTAAGATGGGTATCATCAGCAAAGCTTTGTTTCCCGGCGATGAAACTGAAAACGAAGTTTATGCAAAGGCCACAGAATTTGCGAGTGAGAGCACTAATGCCGAAGCATTTGATAAAAAAATAAAAGAAGATAACCTGCAAAAATTAAATGCGGACAATATAAAAGTTTCAGACTTTACGGTGAGTGGCATAGGCCCGTCCCGCGAAATCATCCGTTGGATGTATAACGCTGAATTAAATGATGTATCGCCCGTCTTTGCTTTAAATGGTAAATATGTTGTAGGCAAACTTACCAGCATCAGGGAGAAAGGCCCGATAGCGCTGGACTATGCTTTGAAACAACAACTGGAACAGCAGGTAAGGAATGATAAAAAAGCGGAACTGATAGTTAAAAAACTGGATGGCAAAAAGTCTCTGGCAGAAATAGCAGCAGCAACTACCAGCCAGGTACAGTCTTACGACTCTTTCAGGGCAAACAACTCTTTCTCCGGCAATATGGGCTATGTACCCAGGGTAGTGGGCTACACTTTTAATAAAGATTTTAAACCTAATACGGTTTCAAAAGCATTGAAAGAGCAGCAGGGCGTATTTTACATAACGGTAAAGAGCAGGTGGTCTCAACCGGAAGGCTCAAACCAGACATTTATGGAGAGCGAGCAGAACATGATGATGATGGAAGCTAAAAACGCGATAGCCAACCAACTGCCTAACCAGTTGAAGAAAAAAGCGAAAATAAAATACAACGCTGAAAATTTCTAGTATAATAAAGCGTTAACGCAGTATAGATAAAAAAGCCGGGCCGCACGCCCGGCTTTTTTACTATTACCGTTTTGCTCTTCGTAACTTTGCAAAGTAGCAGCAGAAAAATGAGTATGGATATTATTGTAAACAAAGTAGCAGAAAGCGGCATAATAACGCTGGACTTAGCTCAGTATCTTCCGCAGGAGGATGCTGTAGTATTGTTTGATATAAAGCCTTTCCTTTTTCGCGAAATGATTTTAAAAGAAAAGGATTTTCGTGAATTCATGAAAAACCATGACTGGAACCAGTACGATGGGAAAAGTGTGGCCATCCATTGCACGGTAGATGCCGTAATACCCGTATGGGCGTATATGCTGGTAACAACTTACCTGCAACCGCACGTAACGACAGTTTATTTTGGTACAACTGCCGAGCTTACAAAAAAACTGGTGGCGGAGAATATTGCTGCTATCAGCACAGATGAGTATATAGACAAACGTGTAGTATTGAAAGGGTGCGGGGATAAGGATATACCTGAAATAGCCTATATAGCTGCTACGGAAAAATTGAAATCTGTTGTAAAATCACTGATGTATGGTGAGCCTTGCTCTACCGTGCCCATATACAAGCAGCCGTTAAAAAAAGACTAGACGACCATTATATTCGAGGCTATTTTTTCAGATAGTTGAAAACTGTGGCCCTTCTTATCCGTTACCCACAGGCTGTTGTCATAAGGCATACGTTCAGTAATAGTAAGTACAGCGCCTATCTGCAGGTTAAAACGTTCCAGCTGTTGTAAAAAAGCGCTTGATGCGTCGTTTACCGCTACAAATTTACAAACAGTATTTTCAGGAATATCGGCAAGTGGTACGGCCTTGGTAAGAGGCAGGTCACCGTTGTGTTTTGGTATAGGGTCACCATGTGGATCGTATTCAGGAAATTCCAGGAATTCGTCCAGCTTGTCTATCAGTTTTTCAGACTGGATATGTTCCAGTTGCTCTGCTACTTCATGCACCTCGTCCCAAGAGAAATTCAGCTTATTGCACAGGAAGGTTTCCCACAGGCGGTGCTTGCGTAATATGGATAGTGCAATTTTCTCCCCTGCCGCCGTCAGTTGTACCTTCTTGTATTTTTCATAATTGATCAGCGCCTTTTCCGATAACTTTTTAAACATATCGGTAACGGTAGCGGGCCTGGTTTGCATACGCTCCGCTATTTCGTTTACAGACACTTCCCCGGTGTCATTCCTATGCTGTATAGTATATAAAGCCTTTATGTAATTTTCTTCCGTATAGGTAAGCGTAAGCATGCTATAAAATTAAGAAACAATAAGTTAACAGCGGTACAACAATGCAGCTATCCGGCACGCCTCGCCATTATCATATAAATGACAATGGGTACGATAAATACAATTGACAACAACACGATCCAGGTACCGCCACCGGGCATTGCTCCCTGCGATGACCGATAGACGATATAACCTACAGATATAAACAATAACAGAATTAAAACATTCAGTATCCGTATAAACCTTGTGGCTATAGTGTATTGCTTTGCAGCATTGGCTTCTGTGATAGCAACGGGGTAGTTCAGCATTTCAGGATAGTTGTTCAGCACTGCCAGCAAGGCATATATAAAACTGGCAACAACAGGTATAATGAAGAACGTTATTTTATTGCCATAACCATCAGCTGCGCCCCCAGCATTAAAATGCATCGGTACAACATCCGGGGATTGTATATAGTAATAAATGGTGAGCCCCCACATGGCTACAAGCAATGCCCTGCCCAGCCACACAATGCGGTTGTCTGCGGTCGTAAATACCGGCTTAACTTTAGGGTGTTTGCTTATGATCATAATATTAAGATACGGAAAAACCCTTAAATTTATAAGATGAAAAAACTGTTATTGGCAGCCTGCCTGCTGGCTGCCACTGTTACTGCAAAGGCTATCAACCTCAGTTTATACATAGGTGCTGCGCAAAATGCAGATAAGGTGCATCCTAAATACGACCTGCAACTGGTAATATGCAACAACCAGCCCGATACCGTTTTTATAAAGCGCGACGACCTGGATATGATATACCCCAACCTTACTAACGACCCCTCTGAACTTTCGTCGGGTACGGCCTTTTATTTTTGCAACAATGCCCCGCGTGTTATTACCGACGTGCAACAACTGAAAAAACTGACCCGTTCAGAACATTGGAGCAACAGGTATTATGATGCATATATGAACCGCAAATTGGCAAAAGAAAATGATAAAGTACCGCAGGTAAACGTAGTGGGCAACATGTACTATGCCATAGCGCCGGGTAAGTGTATTACGCTCAACTCGCTGGCGCAGTCGTTAACGTCTCAGCTAATAAAACTGAAAGAGATAGACAAAGAAAACGATGGCGGTATGCAGGTAAACCTGTCTGTACCTATAAGGTATTTTACCAGCCAGGACAAACACATCAGCAACATGCTGCTGATAGCCCGGCAGTCTGACGAGCTGAAGGCCTGCCTGCTGAAAACAAAGGACGTGTTATTTACCCCCTAGTGGATTATCGCCAATAGGTTTATACGGCCCGAAGTTGTCCTGCCCGAAAACGCCTACCAGGTTCAGTACGGTATCGCCCACGTTCATAAATGTATGTGGCGCATCGGGCGGTATCCTTACTATATATGGTGCCTGTACTGTAAACACACTGTCATTGATGGTATATTTTACCCTGCCGCTCAGCACTACATGGGCTTCTTCTACAGGGTGTGTATGCAGTGGCGGGCCGCCACCGGGTTGGGTTTCAGTTATTACAAAAGACATGGTGCTCATACCATGGTTCTTTCCCTCTGCCTGGTACACTGTTTCTCCATTGCCCACCTCTATCTTCTTCATAGCAGCCTGTGTTATCACATAGTTATCCTGTTGGCTGTTTTTGGCGGTATCTCCGCTGCACGACGCAACAAGCCAGCCGGTTATGAATATGAAACAGTATTTTCTCATGGTATAAATATCGGGAATAATGATAATATTGAAATAATTACTACATTAGCATAAGTTTTTTCTAAAGGGGATTATTCTTTTCATCTTCCTTCAAGGCAAACCCATGCCGCCTATCCCTGCTTAAATGCAGGCGTTTATTTTAAAAATAAAAGTTAGATACTATGAAATCTACATGGCTTATATTATTACTGTTGTTACAAGCTGAACTTTATGTAAGTGGCCAACCTTACCAATCTATTTTTGGTAATAACTCTACGGAATGGAGATGCAAAGTAAAAACAGATAATGACCTTGTGGATTTAAGGTACTGTATTGAAAAAGATACCATAGTAAATAACGTACTTTATAAGAAGTTGGTAGGGTGCAATTCGGATTGGGCGGGAGGCCTTTTACGAGAAGAGATCAACACAGGTATTGTATGGTACAGGGATGTAGATATTAGTGGTTACTCCCCCAAAGACACTTTTGAAATGATGGTACTAAATATGAATCTTAAAGTAGGAGATTCATTCAACATTTATAAAGTCTTAAAATATTACCAAATAGATACTTTCGCATTGGTAGACAGTGTAAAGTATATTAATGGTCTGAAACACATCTATCTCAGGGCTCAGTATAATGCTTATAATGAACCTTATACTATGATAGAAGGCATAGGCTCAAATCTAGGAATACGTTGGAAGCAAGTTCAACAATGGTCTCTGGATGGGTACCCTTATTTGCTTTGTTCCTATAAAGATGGACAGAAAACGGCTTATCAGAACTTGTACTATAAAGGAGATTGTACATTTAGCAATGTTGAGACTATTGATGCTGAAAGAAATATCGTTCTTTATCCTCAACCAGCAACAGGTATCGTAAGTATTTATAATAGTACCAATCACAAAATAACCAAGGTAGAAATTATTAACCCGATGGGAGCTTTAATAAAACGGCATTCGTCCTTAACGTTAATAAAAGGGTTAGAAATTGAAGGTATTCCTGCTGGTTATTACTTTATAAAGCTTTTTACAAGTAATGGAAACACCATTGTAAAATCCATGATTATAAATTAATGACAATATGAAAAAGCTACTCTTTATAGTATTATTAGTTGCGCAATGCTACATTACTGTAGCCCAGCCTTACCAATCTATATTCGGCAATAATTCTACGGAGTGGGTATATACACATAAAGATGAGTTTGGTAATCATAATGATACGGCATTTGTACTTAAGTATACTCTGGTAAATAATAAGACATATAAATTAGTAGTCGAATCATATTACTATAAAACCCCTTGGCTCTTAGTAAGAGAGGATGCAGATACTGTGTGGTGTCGAAGTATTATACCGCTAGGTCATCCAGATGACACAGTTGAGAGAATATTGATGCGTATGGATTTGGATATTGGGGACACTTTTGACATAAGTAATTTTAGGCTACCTACAGGTAGCTATCCTGATTCTTTTAATATAGTTGATAGTATTATAAATGTAAACGGGTTAAAGCACATTTATTTTAAGGGATTATATGCCCCCCAGGAGCAAAAGATGAACCTTATACTATTATAGAAGGAGTAGGACCGAATATGGGTATTTTTTGGAAGTTTGCAATTCAACCAACTAACTTTTTTTCAGGAGGATATTATTTATTATGCTCTTATAAAGATGGTATACAAACACCATATCAGAATAGGAAGTATGCTGGCGCATGTTGGATGTTTAGTAATTCAGAAAGACTTGATGAATTAGGAAATGATATTTCTCTATATCCACAACCTGCATCTGGCGAAATAAATATTAGTAATAACACAAACCATAAAATTACCAAAGCAATCATTATAAGCCCTACGGGCACCATATTAAAACAGTATTCCGGACAAGAGTTAATAAAGAGTATAAATATTGAGGATGTCTCTACTGGTTTTTACTTTATAAAGTTGTTTACAAGTAATGGAAACACCATTGTAAAATCCATGATTATAAAATAGATTAACAACTCATAAAACAATATATGACATGAAGTACACACTCATGATGCTATTGCTATGCTTGGTGCTTAACAACTCAAGAGCGCAGGATACTGCATTTTACATTTGCATTGCTGATGCGAACAGAATTATCGGTTACAACAGCGGTGTACCTGAATTTGACGACCCGGATATCAATACTATCTTCAGCAATTACACCATCACTTATTTTGCCAAGTCTACGCCACTGTCTGGTTATGAATATCTGCGCAAATGGTATGAAGTGCATTGCGATTCTATAGGCTTAGCAAAAGATTTGTATGCTTATGATAGCACATTATTCATTGAGTACAAGAAGAAAGATACAAGTAAATATCTGGCACATTTTCCCAGCGACTGGAACAGTACCCACAATGATAGGGATTTGTTCAACTTTATAAAAGCTCCCGAAGCATGGGATATTAGCAAAGGCGACACTAATATCATTATTGGTATTACAGATCGTCCATTTGGACTTGCACATCCAGATATGAATGGTCGTTACGGACATGTTTATGATAACTCTGACCAAGGCGATCCTACAAAGTTAAATCATGGAGCTTTTGTAGCCGGGTTAATTGCAGCGCGAACTAATAATGGCACTACGGGCACTACAGGTATGTGTTATGATTGTAAACTACATGTATCTACTAAGAAAGGGGTGGAGCCTTGGTATAATTTGGCTATGGATAGTTCCAGAGGGAAAGTAAGAGTAATGAGCGCAAGCTGGAGCGCCCCGCCATATCAATATTCTACAACGTTAAACCCACTAGGACCAATTGGTTATTTTAGTGATCAACAATTTTTGCATGAAATGTATGAAAGAGGAATTGTCGCAGTATGTGCTGCAGGCAATGGAAATGATCCTAATGACAACCTAGAAAACCCAAGAGTCTACCAGTTTCCCGCTTCTTATAATCATGTTCTTTCTATCACCACTGTGGGCCATCTCAATACTTCCGGTACTAAAAACATACAGTACATACATGAGTATAATGTAGGTGATTCTTCAAGCGGGTGTTATCAGCACAACTATCGTGTTGACCTTGCAGCGCCGGGGTACGAAGTAAGCAGTCATTATAACGATGTGCTTAATGCTAAATACTATAGCTATAGGGAGAATTCCGGCAGCTCGTTTTCAGCTCCACTTGTTGCGGGTACTGTGGGGCTTATTCTGTCAAAGCGACCATGGTTTACGCCCTATCAAGTAGAGTATATACTCAAAAAGTCATCTGTGGATGTATATAACGTCACCTATAATAGCATTTCATATAATCAACGGTACGCAGGCCCCACCCGCTGGACTGGCCGACTGGGAGCGGGCTTGCTTGATGCAGAAGCCGCCTTGCAAATGACAGATGTGGACAGTTTCTTCCAGAACCATCCAGATGCTTACACCTTCCGCATAAAGGGTATAAAACTAAATACTAAATGTGCTCCCGGTGCATATCCTGGTGTACCAAACCCACGTGTTGAGGTGATATTGGAAAACGGAACTGCACCTTATACCTATAAATGGGAGGAGATGCCCAATGCAAACGGTGTTGTGATCACACCCATGACCAATGCAGTGGGCACGAATAACATTGTTGCCACTGTAACATCGCTAAAAAATTCTTCCAATAATTTTTTCAATTACAGGCTTACTGTTTATGACAATTCGGAAATCCAGAAAGTAGCAAGTAAGGTTATTACGTTCAAACTGAATACCAATGCTACATGGGATCTTGCGATGCAGGATGCATACGCCGATCTTTATGATGAACCAAATGAGATGTTGACACGTAGCGTTTTGGATTGGGACATCTGGAGCAGCCCGGATATTTGGAACAGATTACAACAGGATTGGGATACAACCCACCAAAATCCCGATCATACGCAAACACATAACCATATGTATGTGAGGGTAAAAAATGTAGGTTGTGTTGCATCTCCAAGTAATCCAGAGGAGGCTAGCTTGGAAATGTACTGGACAATAGCTTCCACTGGAGAAACGTGGCCTGATGACTGGACAGGTCAAACCAAGATTAACGGCATTAATGCGGGCGGACGAATAACACCAGGAAATGGAATCGCGATTGGAGCAATAGCTCCCGGAGGACAGGCTATTCTATCTTATCCATGGCAACCTCCTATTCCACAAGATTTTGACAGCACTTTAAATCGAATGGCTGTTTGTGCTTTGGCAAGGATATTCGGTAATCAAGGGCCACCATATGGCATGACATTCGGTGAAATTGATACTACCAAAGTGAATGTGCGAAATAATAATAATGTGGTGACTCGAAATTTTGAATCAATCAATCTAAATCCTCCGGGGCCCATACCGCCCGTAGTTATCACTCCAGTTATAATAGGTAATCCAAGTGGCGGTGGCACGGGTGGAAACCCGACAAAAGGTCCGGGCACATTCAGTATGCAATTAATTACTGAAAACCAATTACAACCCTATATGCATGGTCACCTGGCCACGTACATGGATGTTGTGGTTCACATGGGAGACTTATATGACATTTGGAACAACGGTGGCGGTATTGGCAATCATACCTCATTTAGTGATATTGACAAATCAGTAACCTGGGATATGCAGAATTTCCTTCGGCTCGAAAATATCGTATTAAATGAAGGCGAGCGACATATGGTAAAACTAGAATTCCGGATGAAGAATTTACCAAATATTCCATATGAAGTAAACGATTTACTGCATCTCAGATTAATTTCACCTGAGGTCGAATATTATGACAATGGCGACGGTACAACAATCCCGGTAAATATTGAGAAAGTGCATAGTGCAGTAAATTATGCTATTCATATCCCTTCATCGGAAGGAGAATCGAAACCTGCCAAGCCAGCTACAATTAAGAATATTACAAAGAATGATAGCTGGTTCAGTATTTATCCAAACCCGGTAAACGATTTACTTGCAATAACCGTTTCAAATAAAGCAAATCATACCAATACTGTCACAGTAACAGATGTTTCAGGAAAAACAATATTTGAAAGAAAGGCTGATTTTAACAATGGAATATACCACATCAATACGGCTTCACTGCTTCCGGGAGTTTACTATATACAACTTGTAGATATAGATGGTAAGAAATGTGTTGAGAAATTTGTGAAATTATAATCGGAGTATATTAATAGCTGATAGCGCTTGTTATTATAACAAGCGCTATTTTTCTTGCACAAAACAATAATATTGCGTATATTTGTTATAATGTATTTTGCATGCACTATACAAAAATATCACAATTACCATAATGCATCACTGCATTTCAAGCCCTGTAAAAATGAAAATAATCCTGTTACACAACCGTTTTTCACAACCTGTTATTTACCAACGGATTGTGTTCAAGCTGGAAAAATTGTTTGCCCCACTACCCCACAAAAACAACACAGGATAACACAAAAAGACACAAAACGGTACAATGATGCAGGCGGCAGGTAAATACAGTTATACATAACAGAATAATATATGATAAAACCAAAGACTATCTGCCCGACTGAAAACTGTTAGTTATCTTTGCCACCGAAATACAAATACTCAAATGCTTCAGATACAATTATTAAGGCAGAACAAGGAACTGGTACTGGCAGGACTAAAGAAGAAGAATTTTAAAGAGCCGGAACTGGTGGACGCCATTATAGCGCTGGATGAACAGCGCCGCCGTGTACAGGTAGAAAGTGATGAGCTGGCATCTAAAGTAAACGCTGCCTCAAAAAACATAGGTCAGCTGATGGGCCAGGGTAAAAAAGAAGAAGCTGAGCAACTGAAAGCTGAAGTGGCCCAATACAAGGAAAAAACAAAGGAACTGACGCAAAAACTTGCAGACCTGGAAACTGAGCAGCATAACCTGATGGTAAAACTGCCCAACATGCCGCACGACAGCGTGCCGGCAGGCAAAGCTGCGGAGGATAATATAACAGTGAGGGAAGCAGGCACTACGCCAGACCTGTCTGCACAAAAGTTGCCACATTGGGAATTGGCTGCCAAATACAACCTGATAGACTTTGAGCTGGGCAATAAAATAACAGGCGCAGGCTTCCCTGTATATATAGGCCAGGGCGCAAAGCTGCAGCGTGCCCTTATCTCTTACTTTCTCGATTATAATATCAACGCGGGTTACAAGGAATATTATCCGCCCTATATGGTCAATGAGGCTTCGGCATACGGCACCGGTAGCCTGCCAGACAAAGAAGGCCAGATGTACTATATGCCTGCTGACGATCTGTACCTGATACCAACGGCAGAAGTCCCGGTTACCAATATTTACCGCGATGAGATCATCAACGCCGCTGAGCTACCTGTGAAGATGACCGCATATTCTCCATGCTTCCGCCGCGAGGCCGGTTCTTATGGTAAAGACGTGCGCGGCCTGAACCGTGTGCACCAGTTTGATAAGGTGGAGATAGTGCAGATAGTGCACCCCGACACCAGTTATGATGTGCAGGAGCAAATGGTAAACCACGTGGAGAAACTGCTCACGTCTTTAGGATTACAGCACCGCGTATTGCTTTTGTGCGGCGGCGATATGACCTTCACCTCTTCCCGCACGTACGACCTGGAGGTGTACAGCGCAGCGCAGGAGCGCTGGCTGGAGGTAAGTTCAGTGTCTAACTTTGAAACCTTCCAGGCCAACCGTATGAAAATACGCTACAGGGACGAAAATGGTAAAGCGCAGATAGCCCATACACTGAATGGCAGCGCCCTGGCCCTGCCACGCATCATGGCCTGCATTATGGAAAACCACCAAACGCCCGAAGGAATAAAAATACCCGCGGCGCTGGTACCTTACTTCGGAAAGAACATAATTAACTAAAGAGTTGTAATTTGTAAGTACCAGGGATTTGAAAACTGGGATTCGGAATTTAATATCTGGGATTTAACCCTTTGAAATATGATACAGAGAATACAATCAGTATGGTTATTGCTGGCGGCTTTGGTAAGCGCAGGTTTATTCGTGTTTGGCATACTTAGCATTACCTATACAGTGGACGGTGCAGAAGTAACAAAAAGCATCAAACTGCTGGAATTGAATACTATGATGGGTTATCTGTTAGCCATCATAGCGATAGCGGTAGTTGCCTTACCGCTTATAGCTATATTCATGTTTAAAAACAGGAAGCTGCAAATGAATCTTGCACTGCTGGCACTGGTATTGAATGTAGGTTTCATTGCGTTTTACCTGATGAGTATTGAGTCATACAAAACGGCGCATGTACCACCTGTAAGCAGCAGTGCATTCGGGGTAGCATCATTCATGCCTGTACTGTCTGTAATATTTTTATTCCTGGCCATGCACGGCATCCGGAAAGACAATAAGCTGGTAAAGTCGCTGGAAAGGTTGCGCTAATCTATAAGTCCAAAGCGATACCTGCAGCAAAGTTGAAATTACTGAATGGCACTTGCGATGTGGGTACCGTATTGCTGTTATTGGTCAATGTGCCCGTAAATTCAAACTGTGTGGTTCTTTGTGCGGGGGTCAGATCTTCCAGGCTAGCCCGGCCGGTCAGGTCTGTAAGTTCAAAGCTGGTAAGCTCCGATGTTTTGTAGTATAATGACATGGACAATATACCCAGTTCTCCCCATACTGAAATGCGCTTGCCGGCTTTATACTTTACACCTACTGCTCCTGAAAAACCCGGGGAAATCCGCATCTTGAATTCTTCTGTCCATTGTATGGACCGGTAGCGTATAAATGTTTGCGTCTGCTCATTATACCTGTCTTGTGTATAGTCCGCCACCTGCTCTATTTTAGAAAGTACAGGTATAACCAGGCCTCCACGTGTGTACAGGTTTATCTGTCCACCGGTTTCCAGTACTATGGATGGCGTTATCATGACAGGCCTCATAGCCTGCTGGCTTGCATTAAATACTACCCTGTCCTGCGGGTCGTTGGCGGTTAAGGAGGTCTTTAAAGTTTTGGTACTCAGGCCAACATTGGCGGCTACTTCTACGCCTATATGTTTTGTAACCATTAGCCCGAAAGTAAGCGCACCATGTACTCCCGCTGTATAAGAACCCCTGCTCAAATCAAATGTTTCGGAATAGCTGCCCGATGTACTGTTTACAATATTGCTGCCATTTACAGGCAACAGCAATCTTGAACTATAGCCGGGTACAGGGGCCTGTACAGCTCCACCATGGGATAATGCATACCCGAGGCCCGCCCTGAAGTATCCTTTTGGCTGTATGGTCTTCTTCTTCTGTGTTTTATTAGGCTGTGCAGCAGCAGTTAGTACAAATAATGATAGTACAGGTATTAATAGTTTCTTCATCACAGTCAGTTTGTAACCAAATATAAACTAAAAGCGCGTTGAACATTCAACGCGCCTGTCATTATTTCCTGCCGGGTTTCATTGCGGCTTCTATCTCTTCTACCGTTATGGGTATGCCTTTAAACAGGTCAATATGCCCTGTTTTGGTCAGCCATATATTATTCTCTATACGTATGCCCATCTGCTCTTCTTCTATATACAACCCGGGTTCTACAGTAAAGAGCATGCCTGCCTGTACCGGCTCTGTACGTGTGCCCAGGTCATGTACATCTATACCCAGGTGGTGAGATATACCGTGGTACAGGTATTTACGGTATGCGGGATTAGCAGGGTCCTGGTTCTTAATATCTGCTTTGGTTATCAGGCCAAGTTTCAGGCATTGCTTTTCTGTTTCAGCTCCTACCTTGTTGGTGTAATCAATAACACTAATGCCGGGTTTCAGTATGCTTTTGGCATAGTTGTGCAGGTGCAGTACTGCGTTGTAAACTTCTTTCTGCCTTTTGCTGAACTTACCATTCACCGGTATAGTACGCGTCATGTCTGCGGCATAGTTACCGTAGTATGCACCAAAGTCCATCAAAATCAGTTCTCCGTCTTTGCATTCATTGCTGTTCTCTACATAGTGCAGCACTCTTGCCCTGTCTCCCGATGCGATGATACAATCATATGCATGGCGCGAAGCACGGTTGCGCAAGAACTCGTGTGTTATTTCCGCTTCTATCTCGTACTCCATCACACCGGGTTTTATAAACTGCATCACCCTGCGGAAAGCCTTGTGTGTTATATCTATGGCTACTTTTGTTACTTCAATCTCCTCCGCTGTTTTTATGCCACGCAGTTCTTTCATGATTTTTGCAGCACGCTCATAATTATGCAGTGGGTAGCGCTTCATAAAATCGTGTACGAAATTCAGGTCGGTACGCAGCAGTGATGTATCCAGTCGGTCATTTTCATTACTGTTCAGGTACACATTATCTGCATGGTGCAGCATTACCTGCAATATAGGGTCTATGCTATCCAGCCACTGTATATTCTGAATGCCCGATATTGCTGTTGCTTCATCCTTGCGCAATTTATGGCCTTCCCATTTTTCAAGGTGCTCATTGGGGCGAAGCAACACCAATACTTCTTTCGCTGTATTATCAGGATTGTCAGGAAATAATATTACCATACTTTTTTCCTGTACTATGCCGGACAGCCATACCACATCAGAGTTAGGTTGATTAGTATAAACAGCATCACCATTGGTTGAGAAAACAGGATTGCCCGGGAATATGGCAATTGAATTGGGTTTCATTTTTTTGATAAAACGTTTCCTGTTTTGCTCGTACAATTTTGACGGTATTGGTAAATATTTCATGTTATAAATTTTGTTCAAAAAATGGTTGTGAAGTTAATGATTATAAATAGAACAAAAATCCCCCGATGCAGAGCAAAACGGGGGATTTTAAAATATTACCGGGCGTGTGTTTACTCCATTACCCAGCCTTCTTTATTTACGTGTGTCAGGTGCACGGGTATTTTATATTTATTTTCCAGGTAGGCTGCCAGGTGCTCTGCTGCATATACGGAGCGGTGTTGCCCGCCGGTGCAACCGAAGGCCACACTCAGGTGGTCGAAGCCACGGGTGATGTAATCTTCCACGTTTAGCGATACAAGGCTTTCTACATGCTGCATAAACTCAGGCATGCGGGTGTCCCGCTCCAGGAAGAGTTTTACCTGTGCATCTGTCCCGCTCAGGAATTTGTAATCTTTGTACCTGCCGGGGTTTTTAATGCCCCTGCAGTCGAATATATAACCACCTCCATGCGCTGTTTTATCTTTTGGCATGCCGTTCTTTTTATAAGAAAAGCTGCTGATGTGCACATTCAGTTTTACATCAGAAGACAACTCAGGTACTGCATAATGCTCCTGCATAGCTGCCGATGATATATTTTCCAGCAACGCGCGTAGCCCGGAATAAGCTGGTATTTGCGTATGCTCATTCAGGAAACTGTTCAGGTTTTTCAGTGCAGGGCCTATGCTTGTGCGGAAATGCGGTTTGTTTTCCAGCAGTCCGCGGAAACCATAAGCACCCAATACCTGCAACATACGCAGCAATACAAATTGCAGGTAGCCCTTGCGGAAGTATATTTCTTCCACACGGCTTATCTTCAGGTCTTCCATGGCTGTTACATACTTGTTCAGCATATCTTCTTTCCATGCCTGTGGAATTTTCGCCTTTGCCTGCCATAGTAAAGATGCCAGATCGTATTGGGGAGGCCCCTGCATTGCACCCTGGTAGTCTATGAAAAACACTTTGCCTTCGTGTATCATTACGTTACGGCTCTGAAAGTCGCGGTACATAAGGGTTTGCGGCTGTATGCGCCCCAGGTCCCTGCTCAGCGACTCCATCTCGTCCATCAGCGCATTCTTATCATAAGGTATCTTTTGCAGGTCTGCGAAGTAGTATTTAAAATACATCAAATCGCTCATGATGGCTTTCTCATCAAACTGCTTGGATGCGAAGCACTGGTTGTAATTGCATTCCCGGCCAGCTATCCATTGTACCCTTACCAGCTGCTCTACGGCTTTATGAAAATATTCTTTTACTTCATCTGTATGGCCTTTTTCCATCATCAGGTCGAACAATGATGTATTGCCCAGGTCTTGCTGCAGGTAATACCTTCTCTCCCTTCCTACCTTATATACTTCAGGTACATTTATCTCGTGTTTGCGGAAGAGGTCAGTAAAATAAAAATAAGCGTTATTTTCTGCTATGTTAGAGCCATAGGTGCCGATGGCTGATATCTTGCCGGCGGTTAAACGATAGTAGCGCCTGTCAGAACCCGATACGGGCAATGCGGTTATATATTCCGGTTTTACTTCAAAATGTTCTTCAAACAGCTTTTGCAGCACGGTCATGTTATCTGATACAGATACGGTCATATATTCTTCTTGGGGTGTTCAAATAAAATTACTTTCTTTTCAATCCTGTTAAACTCATTCCACTGCTCTGCAAAAAACTCGATGCCTGCAATGCCACAGGTAGGCATATTATCAATATCAAACTCCGGCGACAATTCATTTACAAATTCTGTAATACCGGGATTGTGCGCTACTATGAACACTGTTTTTATATTGTCATCTACTTCGTACAATACCTCTTCAAAAACAGCGGGGATGCAATGATATAGCTTTTCATACCATTTTATAGCATCGGTATCATAGCCTGTTTCTTTCGCTATTTTTTTGGCGGTTTGTTGCGCACGTTTTGCAGTGCTGCTGATGATAAGGCCAGGCGCAATACCCAATTCTTTCAGCCTTTTGCCCATCATAGGGGCATCATGTTCTCCCCTGTCATTCAGCGGCCTGTCAAAATCACTCTGCAATGGGTTTACCCAGCTGGATTTCGCATGCCTTATCATGAATAATCTACGTCGCAAATCGTCCATTTGTTTATTGCTTGTAATATTCCAGTTTTAATTCTTTGCCGTCAAACACAGCATAGCTATCATATTTTATCCAGTCGCCCAGGTTGATGTACAAACTGTTTTGCGGTAATGGATAATGCAGCGCCAGGTGCCTGTGCCCGAATATGAAGAAATCAAAGTATTCTTCGTTCAGCTTCTGCAAACAAAACTGCACCAGGTATTCTTTATCCGGCCCCTGGAACTTTTCCTTTTCACTATCCACATGCTTGGGCCCGCGCTTGCTGAACCATTCTGCCATGCCCACACCTGTATCCGGGTGCACCCTGCGGTACAGCCATTGCGCCAGCTTATTGCGCAGTACTTTTTTCAGCAGTTTATAACCATGGTCGCCCGGGCCCAGGCCATCGCCGTGACCAATGAAGAACTTCTTACCGTTGAACTCACGCTCTATGGGTTCATGATGTACGGGTATGTTCAGTTCATCCATAAAATAGTCAAGCATCCACAGGTCATGATTGCCCGTAAATGCTTCTATCTTCAAACCACTATCAGAAAGTTCTGCCAGCTTGCCCAGGAAACGGGTGTAGCCTTTGGGTATTACCTTACCGTATTCAAACCAGGCATCAAACAAATCTCCGACGAGGTACAGTTGTTCCGCATCGTGCTTTATTTCGTCCAGCCATCTGCATACACGTTTTTCCCTGGCAATACTCGATGCGCGATCAGGTATACCAAAATGAAAATCTGAAGCGAAGTAGACTTTTTTGCCTTCGGGTAACTTCATAAACAGGACTGCAATTTAGCGTAAATAAAACTATTTATGCCTTTAAAAGCCCGTTAAATAAGGTTTTTTGATGGGGTCATGAAAAATTTATTTGGAGAATTGAAAACAGCGCGTATATCTTTGCACCAGTTCTTTACAGTATTGCTTATCAAGAAAGACCGAGGGATATGGCCCGTTGACGTCTTAGCAACCATCAAGGTGAAAACTTTGAAAGGTGCTACTTCCATCTCACGAAAGTGGGAAAGATAAGTCAGGTGCAATAGTTTGCAGATACCAACACACCCGTGTGTTGCTTCATATAACTCAAAGCTCTTCTGATTTATCGGAGGAGCTTTTTTATTTGCACCAGGTCCCGGACGCGGGATGCTGTGCTCTTAACAAGTTCTTTCGGTAAGGTCCTGGTAAGTAATCGTGTCAGAACGATTTTCTTAACATTCTAAAAAAACCAGGACAATGAGTACAACAGCAACAGAACTAATCCATAGCATTCCCGTAGATCCGCTTACAGGTTCCATATCAGTTCCCATATACCAGACATCAACTTATGTGCAGGAAGCGCCCGGCGTAAACAAGGGCTACGATTATGCCCGTAGCAACAACCCCACCCGCCAGGCGCTGGAAGACATAGTTGCAAAACTGGAAAGAGGCGCGCACGCATCAGCCTTCGCCAGCGGACTGGCAGCTATTGACGCGGTAGTGAAACTGCTGCAAAGCGGAGATGAGATACTTGCCGTAGATGATATTTACGGAGGTGCCTTCAGGCAGTTCACACACATCTACCAGAAGTTTGGCATCAGCGTGAACTATGTGGATACTACAGACATCGCAAATGTGTTTGAAGCCATAACCCCGAATACAAAACTGATATGGCTGGAAACGCCCACCAACCCCACGCTGAAAATAAGTGACATAGCGGCCATTGCTAAAATAGCGCAGCAGCACAACATCCTGCTGTGTGTAGATAACACCTTCGCATCGCCCGCGTTGCAGCAGCCCATAAAGCTGGGCGCCGATATCGTTGTGCACAGCGCTACAAAATACCTGGGCGGCCACAGCGACCTGATAGCAGGCGTGGTCGTGACCAAAACCAAAGAACTGGGCGAGCAGATAAAATTCATACAGAACGCATGCGGCGCTATCCTTTCTCCGCACGATAGCTGGCTGGTGATACGCGGTATAGAAACCCTGCACCTGCGTGTACAGCAGCACAGTAAGAACGCACTGGAGATAGCGCAGTTTTTACAGGAGCACCCGCTGGTAGATAAAGTGTACTACCCGGGCCTGAAAACACACCTGAACCACGACATAGCAGCAAGGCAGCAATCAGCCTTTGGCGGCGTGGTATCCTTCACGCTGAAGAATGATACAGAAGATGCTGCGATAAAAGTGGTGACCAACACGCAATACTTTAAACTGGCAGAAAGCCTGGGCGGTGTGAAAAGCCTGCTGTGCCACCCTGCGCAGATGACCCATAAATCTATACCCGCAGAAAAGCGCCGTAGCGCAGGCGTGCAGGATAGCCTGATAAGGTTGAGCGTAGGACTGGAAGACGTGGCCGACCTGAAAGCGGATATAGCGCAGGCGCTGAACAGGCTGAAGATAACAGTACAGGAACCAACAGCTTTTGAATACCAGTAGTCATAACAAAAGATCATCATTGTCTAACAACTTTAAAATTTTACAAACATGTCTAAACAACAATTGAACATAGGATTATTTGGTTTTGGTGTAGTGGGCGAGGGCCTGTACAAAGTGCTGAACCAGACACAATCTCTGAATGCAAATATTAAGAAGGTATGCATCAAGCACCCTGAAAAAAAGAGGAACGCGCCGCAGGAATTATTTACGGTGTACCCGGAGATACTTTTAGCCGACAGCAGCATCAACGTTATAGTAGAGCTGATAGACGATGCGGATGCTGCATTTGAAATAACGAAGAAAGCACTGAAGGCGGGCAAGGCAGTAGTGAGCGCTAACAAGAAGATGATAGCAGAGCACCTGCCCGAGCTGCTGGAGCTGCAAAAGAAATACAATACACCCCTGCTGTACGAGGCCGCCTGTTGTGCCAGTATCCCCGTCATCCGCAACCTGGAGGAGTATTACGATAACGACCTGCTGCAGGGTATCAGCGGCATACTCAACGGCAGCACCAACTACATACTCACCAAAGTATTTGAGAATGGCAGCACCTACAACGATGCGCTGAAAGCTGCACAACGCGAGGGCTTTGCAGAAAGCAACCCAAAGCTGGATGTGGAAGGCATAGACGCGGTGAACAAACTGGCCATAGTGCTGGCACACGCCTATGGCATTTTAGCCGCGCCAACGGATATAGTGCATGGCGGCATACACCTGCTGCAGGAGGGCGACGCTACCTACGCCCGCGAAAAAGGCTACGAGATAAAACTGGTGGCGCAGGCGCAGAAGCTAAGTGAGCAGAGCGTGGCTGCATTTGTATTGCCGCAGTTTGTGCGCAGCAACAACCTGCTGCACCGCGTGAAGAACGAATACAACGGCGTTGTGATAGAAAGCGGCCTGGCCGAAGAACAGTTCTTTTACGGCAAAGGTGCGGGCAGCTTCCCTACGGCATCTGCCGTGCTTAGTGATATATCTGCCCTGCGCTACGATTACCGGTACGAATACAAAAAGCTGCATGGAGAAAACATACCCGCACTTGAGAGCAACTTTTTGCTGAACGTATATGTAAGCTTTGAGAACAGGCCACAGGTGCCTACCCACAGGTTTGTGCATATAGAAGAATGGAGCAGCACCAAAAAGCGCAGCTACGTTACCGGCATCATCAGCTTTGAAGACCTGCAAAAAGACGACTGGTGGAAACAGCAGGGCGTATCATTGATACTACTCCCCGATGCCTTTGCAGAACAGGTACCTGTGGAGAGCGGTGTGGAAGAGGAAGTGTTGTTTGTGTAGAAGATAGTTTTTTAGTTTGAGTAAGAAAGCTGCCTCGAAGGGGCGGCTTTTTAATGTTATTTTTATAATAGTAAACATGTTTTTTTGGTTAATCGAATAAATGTACCAACATATAAATCTGCTTTAAGTTATGTCTCAAAAAGAAGTTATAGGCAAAATAGAGGCAATCACAAGTCATTATGACTTTATACACGTATTAGCAGCTATTATACTAAATGATTTTTGCAGCCCAATTAATAAACTTGATAAAAAGAATTATTGGGAGCAATTAAATTACGGCGAACTGGCGTTTTTAATTGGTTTATGGGTTAAAAAGTGTAAAAAAACCGATTTTGAATTTGATATTAATGCTACATCGAAGCAAATCCATGAACTTATGGAACAACTTCACACTGCTGTTTTGGAGGAGATGCCCAAACTGCCGGATATAGATCAAGACCCCACTAATTTTTTGGTAAGTGGAGCGCGCTTTAAAGAGGCATTCTTTTATAGTTCAACTGGTGCATATGATTATCAATATATAGATAAGGCTATTGAGAAATATAGATATGATGAAAAATGGATAAAAGACAACAAAAGGTTTTCGATAGACTCTTTCAAGACGTTTTTTGTTCATGTAAGAAAAACAATGCAAAAAAAGCTGGATATTAAGGTTCGGAGTGGATTTAAGAAAAGGGAAGACTTATTGGATGTTGTTTGCCTTACATCAGATGAATTGTACAACGGGAATACTGAATTCAAACAGATAGCATTGCAGTTTACAATAGAGCTTGAAAAAAATGCCATTGCAAATCTGAATGAAATTGGAGATTATAATGAATATCAAACTAAGCCCTTAATTAAGCTAGATGAGAATAATTACTTTATAGGAGTTCCGTTCTTCTTAGCTGAGGCTATTTATGAGTCACCATTTTACTGGATGGCAGAAGATAGTGCATACACTACTCAACGCCTTGAAAATAGAGGTCTGGCAGCAGAAAATATGGTTTATAGCATGCTTTCTAAAGTATTTGGGACATCAAATACTTTAGCGGGCGTTAAAATAAAGAAGAACAGTACAAATACAATAACGGATATAGATGTGCTTTGCTTGCATAATGACATATCTATTATTGTTCAGGTTAAATCGAAAAAACTAACTGCTCTTTCAAAGCAGGGCAGTATAAGTCAAATATTGATTGACTTTGATAAAGCAGTTAAAAGCGCTTTTCTTCAAGGTCTAAAATGCCGTGATTGTATCAGTTCTCATGAAGATTACATTTTTGAAGAGAAAGGAATCAAAGTAAATAATAAGTTATTAAGGATAAAAAAAACATATGTTATTTGTATAGTCTTAGATGCATATCCTGCTATATCGCATCTAACCCACTCTTTATTATATGAGAGTGAAACTGAATCTGCATTGAGTTTAACGGTATTTGATCTGGATGCAATATGTCACTTCCTTAAAACTCCGAAAAGGTTGAGCGATTACCTAATAAAAAGAATTGATAATTGCAGATCATATCATTCCGAAAATGAAAGCTGTTATCTAGGCTTTTATCTTAAAAACGACCTTAAAAAACTGGATGACAATAGTAAGATGATGATTGATAGTGATTATGGTTCGATGATTGATCAATTGTACTATCCACAAATATTAAAGAACAATCAGCCGGATAAATTTCAAGTAGGGAAGTCACACACTTCTCAAGATAAAATTAGTCGAAATGATCCTTGTCCTTGCAGAAGTGGGTTAAAATATAAAAGGTGTCATGGAAAAAGTTAGGTTCTCAACTAGCGTGAGTTTTGTATAAGAGCTTTAGCCTTTGTTAAGAGCTCCTGTTGGATTCCATAGACACCGACTCCATGACAAGCCTCATAGGACTGTACAGACCCACAAAAACATTTGCTTTTATATTTGTTCCCTGTCATATAAAATTGATATACGTTTTGCTTGCACTGCTCCAATGATTGAATTGCCATTACTATGGGTTCAGGCAGGGAAAGATTTTGATCGTCAATACGTGTTGCCAAGCCATATAATAAATCTATGGTGCCAGCGTATGTAATAAAGTCATCGACCAATTTATTTGTAGTTATATTCAATCGAACGTTGGGTTTGCCCATTTGCCCATCAAATACATTGCCATTATCTGGTATAAATAGTATGGAATTAGCACGTATTTTTTGTGGAGTAACATCTACCAAATTTCCGTTGGAATCTTCCCATACAGCATGATGTTCCGCCTCTATAAAGTGGGTATGCTCCCATACGGCCCATCCATAATATATTGTTCCGCCATCACGATTAATTTTGTCCTGTACATTATAGAAGCAAGATGCTAATTTAGCAGTTGCCTCAACCCTAACCTCTACAATTTCGGGCTCGAACTCTACCCGCATAAAATCTAGCAGACGGCAAACTGACTGATTTACCTCTTTCGGACTAACTGGCATCTGAAACAACATTTTAGGTGTCGTATTTTCTTAATTTTCTGGATAAGCACTATGAATACATTCTTGTAATACTTCTCTTGTATCGTCATCATCATTAACTGGGCCAATTTGAGTCGTAGTTACGACACTGGCCTTTATTAATAGCTCATCTAAAAGTTCATTCATTTTTGCATTAGCCACCTTAGCCAATTCTAATAATTGCTTTACGGTCGGTTTTTTCTCGTCGTTATCAAATTGAATGTGTACTTCTACATTATATATAATGCCACTATCGTTAATGTTGTCGAAATGGTTCTCAGTCCATACCGAGAACCAAGCCTTATGTTCAGGATGATGAGGTGCTAGCCTATACTTATACTGTGTTTGAAGAATATATTTACCCTCCAATTTCTCTTTATTGTTTAAATTAAAGACCGTCATTTTCGGCATTACCTTGATTATCTTCATATATCTTTATATTATTGCAATATAAAAATACGTAAAGTATTAATTATACCCATTAGCGCAAGTCTTTTTGACTTGTGCTACCCGTGCCCCACCAACAAATCTCCCGCTTTGCATAAACCCTTATTCCACCTTATCCTTCCTCTTCCCAAATACATAGGTTATACCAATAGAAGCAGGGAAATAAAATATCGTCTCTCTCGTTTCTGAATATGTGCCTGGCCACCCCTGGCTGTAAGCGCCCGGGCTTTGATTATATTGCTGTGTGAAAAGTACCCCTCTCCTGTAGCCCCATTCAGAATTGAGGTATAGCCGCTCCTTTAGTTTCACATTCACACCCAGGTGCACCCCTGCCATTACTGCCTTGTCCTTATAATATTGCGGCTTCCCATGTTCTGTATATCCTTCTGCTGCAAAACCGTAATAAAGCGAGGCATCTTTTTTCCTGGCAGGAACAGAGTTGATGCAGATACCCGCACGGGTAATATAGTCCTGGTCGTAGTGAGTAGGTGTTACAAAAGCGCCTATTTGTATTTTCTTAAATGCATGGGTATATTTTACCTGCGCTCCTGCATATAATACGTGGCCACCGTCAAGGCTTACAGTTATGGCAGATTGCGCACTACAGCAAACAGCTGCTATAAATAAACAGGATACAAGGGATAACAGGTGTTTCATAAGGTCGTTTATTTTTTAACGGCTATTCTATTACAAAATACACATTCTGTACATTGATTTACAATGCTATGGTATTCTCACCAATCTGTTCGCCATAGTCTCTCCGCCTACATCTCCCCACCACCAAATCTCCCGATTTGCGAAACACTGCTGACATACCCTTGTCACCAACCCTCCGTAACTTGTCTTAAATTCATAAACAATGAAAGCAGTAGAGCTAAGAAAAACGCAGCTGTCCGACCTCGATACATTATTCGACTACCAGGCAGATGATGAAGCAGGGTATATGGCAGCATTTGTAAACCCCACCAGCTGGAAAGACAGGGATGCCTACATAGCCAAATGGGCAAAGCTGTTGCAGGATGGTGCCGACTCATGGACTATCCTCCTGGATGGCGTTATAGTAGGCAGCGTTGGCAAATGGATGATGGGCGACGAACCACAGCTTACCTACGGCATAGGCAAACCATTCTGGGGGCAGGGCCTGGCCACCACAGCAGTAGAACTATTCCTGAAAAAAGTAGACACCTGGCCACTCTACGGCCGCGCCGCGTCAGACAATATCCGCTCCATCAAAATCCTTGAACGTGCAGGCTTCAAAAAGACAGGTACCGACCGTGCATTTGCTGCAGCAAGAAATGAAGAGATAGAGGAAACTATTTTAAGGCTGGATGGCATATGATTCTCCCTTGGCGGTGCTGCCACCGTACCAGTCTTATGTTATAATGCCTTTCCCACTACCATCTTCCTCACCAGGGAAATCTGCCCCAGGTGGTAATAACTATGCTCAATAACACCGCTCTCTCCCGGGCAAAGTGTCTCGCTTAGACCTAAGATAAATAAGCATCCCGCTTTAATGGATGTGATTAAACCAGTAATTTACTATTAGCGCTCACCATTTCCCTCACAGCCTCTGCTATGCCCTGCGCATCATAACCACATTCGCGGTGCAGCTCTTCGGGTTTGCCATGTTCTATTATGGAGTCCGGTATGCCCAGCATTTTTACTTCGGGCGTGTAGTTGTGCGCTGCAAAGAACTCTAATATCGCACTACCAAAACCACCTACTATGGTTCCGTCTTCTACGGTTATTATCTTATTGAATTTAGCAGCTATTTCGTGCAGCAGTTGTTCATCCAGCGGCTTGGCAAAACGCATATCGTAGTGCGCGGGGTTCAGTCCTTCGGCAGCCAGTCTTTTGCAGGCTTCCACGGCAAAGTTGCCGGGGTGGCCCAGTGTCAGTATGGCTACATCTTCACCGTCTTTTATCAGGCGGCCCCTGCCCGGTTCTATTTTCTGCATGGGTGTGCGCCATTCAGGCATTACACCCTGCCCACGGGGGTAGCGTATCACAAACGGATTTTTTATTTCGTCCAGCTGTGCCGTGTACATCAGGTTGCGCAACTCGGCCTCGTTCATAGGCGCGCTTACTATCATGTGCGGTATGCAACGCATGAACGGGATATCGTATGCACCGTGGTGTGTAGGGCCATCGTCGCCCACCAGGCCGGCACGATCCAGGCAGAAAACCACGGGTAGCTTTTGTATAGCCACATCGTGCACCACCATATCATATCCGCGCTGCATAAAGGAGCTGTATATGTTGCAGAATACCCTCATGCCCTGCGTTGCCAGCCCCGCGCTCACCGTTACGGCGTGCTGCTCGGCTATACCCACGTCAAAAGCACGGTCGGGCATTTCGTCCATCATATACTTTAATGAGCAGCCCGATGGCATAGCCGGGGTGATGCCCATTATCTTGTCATTTTGCCTGGCCAGTTCTATAATTGTATGTCCGAAAACATCCTGGTATTTAGGAGCCTGCGGTGCATCAAAAGTCTTTTTATCGATCTTACCGGTTATCTTATCAAACGTACCCGGGGCATGCCATAGGGTCTGGTCTTTTTCTGCCAGGTCGTAGCCCTTGCCTTTTACTGTTTTTATATGCAGCAGCTTTGGTCCGGGTATATCCCTCATGTGCTCCAGCACCTCGGCCAGTTTCAGTACATTATGCCCATCTATTGGCCCGAAGTAGCGTAACCCCAGCGCCTCAAACAGGTTGCTGGTTTTAGACAGCATGCCTTTTACGCTCGCCTGCAGCTTATGCACCAGGTCGCGCTGGTAGTCGCCATAGGGCAGCTTGCCCAGCAGCTTCCATACATCCTCGCGCAGCTTATTGTACGTATGAGAAGTAGTAATATCCGTCAGGTATTCTTTCAGCGCCCCCACATTGGGGTCTATCGACATGTTATTGTCGTTCAGTATCACCAGTACGTTGGCATTGCTCACGCCCGCATGGTTCAGCGCTTCAAAAGGTAAGCCGGCGGTCATAGCGCCGTCGCCTATTACGGCCACGTGCTGGCGGTCGGTCTCGCCTTTGTATTTAGATGCGATGGCCATACCCAGCGCGGCTGATATAGAAGTAGAAGAGTGCCCTACGCCAAAAGTGTCATATTCGCTTTCGCTGCGTTTAGGGAAACCACTCAGTCCTTTGTATTTACGGTTGGTATGAAAAACCTTGCGGCGTCCGGTAAGTATTTTGTGCCCGTAAGCCTGGTGGCCTACGTCCCACACCAACTGATCGTAAGGGGTGTTTAAAACATAATGCAGGGCCACGGTAAGCTCTACCACGCCCAGGCTGGCGCCGAAGTGCCCGCCATGTACGCTCACACAGTCAATAATAAACTGGCGCAACTCATTGCATACCTGTTGCAGCTCTTCTTTCCTGAGCTTTTTCAGGTCTGCAGGTATATCTATATTACTGAGTAGCGGCCCCGCCTCTATTTCTTTCATGCGCAATTGTTAGCAATAATCCGTCAAAAATAGTTAAAATATAACGATATGGGGCTGTTTACACCTGTAAAATGGCAGATTCGTGCCCGGAACGCCATTATATCTTTCAACAATCAAGCCAAAGTGCTGCCACAGCATTAACTTTGCAGGCAATATTTAATTATGTTTAACAAGTACTGGCGGGAGTACCCCTGGTTTTTTCAGTTGTTTCAGTTTGTATTGCTGATATTTATCTGCAGTTCGTTTTTCATATTCCTGGCAAGCTATATAATACCTGCTGTAACGGGGGTAACCATAGCGGATATACGGGCATTGAGTATAGAAAGCAGCCCTGCGGTGCGTATTGCCTCATTTATTTTTAACAGTGTGGCGCAACTGGCTATATTCTTTTTTCCATGTGCATTGTTTGCATACGCGGTACACCCACGGCCATTGCAATACCTGGGTATCAGGCCTGCGGCTAACAATATGCATTGGCTCATCGTCTTGCTGTTAAGTCTCGGGGCCATACCTACTGTATCAGGCATTGCAGGTCTTATAGACAAAATACCGCTTAGCGGCGACTTATTAAAAATGAAAGAGACATTTGCCCAACAACAAAAAGCGCTGATGAACCTGCAGACACCAGGAGAGTTTATTGCCGCATTAGTTATGGGTGGAATAATAGCCCCTATTGGCGAGGAATTGCTTTTCAGGGGTGTTATGATGAAGTTTGTGGCTAAAAAAATGGTAGGCAATATATTCTGGCCTATTATGCTAACGGCTACATTTTTTGCACTAATGCATGGCAATCCTGTAGGTTTTATATCGTTAATTATCTCAGGTTTGATATTAGGGTACATTTATTACCTGACTGGCTCTTTGCTGCTGAGTATATTTGCTCACTTAATAGTGAATGGAACACAAATAGCGTTGATATACTTCGGGCGGAATAATGATGAACTGGTGAAGATGATGGAAAGCAATGAAACACCATGGGGTTTGTTCTTAACCGGCATCGCGATATTTGCAGCATCATTTTACTGGCTATGGAAGGTAAGGACACCATTACCTAAAAACTGGACAGAGGATTTTACGCCGGAAGAGTTGCAACAAAGATCACAGGAAAACAAATTATTTTAAGCATGGCTTTACACTGGCCTACATTTTTTACACGCTTAGGCAGCGCAATAGTCTTTTCTGCTATTATGATGGTGGGGCTGTTGTGGAATGAATATGCTTTCATAGCACTGGTGGCGCTGATACAGTTGTTGTGCCTGCGGGAGTATTTCCCATTGATGAAGAAGATATATCCTGAAGTGTACTGGCCATCCTGGTTGCCTGTATTGATACAGGTCATAAGCCTGGGTTGGCTGCTGATGGAAACCCCTGTACTGAATGGCGTGCATTTTTCTAAGATTTTACTGTTTGTACCCATACTGGTATTACTACTTACAACCCTTTCTAAAAAAACAGCATTGCTTGCGGGCATGATATCGCTGGGAGGTATGCTTTACATTATGTTGCCCATGATACTGCTGTATAGTATGAGGCTGCAATCAATCGTCATACCACTTTCGCTGGTGCTGATGATATGGATGAACGATACCATGGCCTACCTGGTGGGCTCATTTATTGGTAAAACGCCCTTTTCTGCAATATCCCCTAAAAAGACATGGGAAGGCACAGCCGGAGGAGCTTTGCTCACCATTGGCGGCGCAGCTATATGGGGTTATTACACACCCTACTATTCCATGATAGACTGGATGGCACTGGCCCTTTGTGCTGCGGTAGCCGGTACAGCGGGCGATTTGTTAGAATCGAAACTGAAACGTCTTGCCAACATTAAAGACTCCGGCACTATGATGCCCGGCCACGGCGGTGCGCTCGACCGCTTCGATTCGCTGCTGGTGGCAACGCCATTTGCATTTGTTTACGCATACATATTCATGCATTATTTACCATTGACCATTTTTTAGAATAATTTTGCCGACATGACAATTCATCGCGAAGGATACATTTCCATCATTATAGCTACTGTTTTACTTGCTGTTATATATTTTTTAAGCAGAAAATACCTGGGCCATCTGCCCCTCCTGCACTATCCCATAGTTATTGCAGCTTTCCTGTTATGGTTCTGGACGTTGTGGTTTTTCCGCATACCCAGCCGTGTGCATACAACGGGTGAAAACCTGGTAGTAGCGCCTGCTGACGGGAAAGTGGTGGTGATAGAAGAAGTGTTTGAACCGGAGTATTTTAAAGATACGCGCCTGCAGGTGTCTATCTTCATGTCGCCCATCAACGTACACCAGAACCTGAACCCCATAAGTGGCGTGGTAAAATATTTTAAATACCACCCGGGTAAATACCTGGTAGCGTGGCACCCTAAATCTTCTACGCTGAACGAGCGTACTTCCTATGTTATAGGCAATGGCAAGGTAGATATACTCAGCCGCCAGATAGCGGGAGCCCTGGCACGCCGCATAGCCTATTATGTAAAAGAGGGCGACAGCGTACAGCAGACTAAAGAGTTTGGTTTCATCCGCTTCGGCTCAAGGGTAGATGTGTTTCTGCCTGTGGGTACTCCTGTAAATGTTAAAATTGGTGATATAACGCAAGGTGGTGTAACTGTTTTGGCTGAATTACCTTAAGTTTGTAATTCATATTGAGATAAATATTAATCACTAAAATAACAGAAGCAATGAAAAAATTATCATTATTACTTTGCGCCCTGATGATTGCAGGTGTAACATTTGCAGGCGACGGTGGAAAAGACAAGAAGTGTTGCAAGAAAGACGCTAAGAAAGAGTGCTGCAAAAAAGGCGAGAAAAAAGGTTGCGATAAAGACAGCAAAGCTGAAGATAAAAAAGCAAGCTAAGCCTTTAGCTATATTATTTAAAAGCCCTGTTCTGACAACCGTCAGAACAGGGCTTTTACTTTGTAATAATCCTTGGAAAGAATTTTAAAAATTTTCTGCGAAGTTTGTCCAATACAGGGATTTTCATTTGTCATACCCTTATAAAACAATCTAAAAACAACGTACAATGAAAAATTTCTTATTCGTTTACCGGTTTGTGGCCGGCAGAGAACAACCAAGCCCTGAAGAAATGCAGGAAAACATGAACCGCTGGATGAACTGGTTGGGTTCTATAGCGGCACAGGACAAACTTGTTGACCAGGGGCACAGCCTCCAGCAAGCTGGCAAGGTAGTTAAGGCCGATGGTATAATTACAGATGGGCCCTATGCAGAAATAAAAGAACTGATAGGGGGTTATAGCGTAGTAAAAACAGAAACAATAGAAGAGGCTGCCGAACTGGCAAAAGGTTGCCCTATCTTCCTGGGCGGCGGCAATGTAGAAGTGCGCGAGCTGAACATGATGTAAGCATCCAAACACATTAATTACTAAAGCCTTTGTATCATTGCAGAGGCTTTAATGTTATATGCAGCAGGCAGAACTTATACCGCACTTGTTCCGTACAGAATACAGGAAGATAACTTCTGTATTGTGCAAGACCTTTGGGATAGCCCATATAGAAATGGCCGAAGATATAGCCAGTGAAACATTTTTGCAGGCATCAGAAACATGGGGCATAAAAGGCTTGCCTGAAAACCCGGTGGCCTGGCTATACACCGTTGCGAAGAACAAGGCTAAGAACAGCCTGAGACGTGAAGACCTGTTTAACCGGAAAATTGTTGCAGACCTTCAGCACGGTGCAGACACGTCAGAAGAAACAGAACTGGACCTGTCTGTACAGAATATAACAGACAGCCAGTTGCAGATGATGTTCGCCATCTGCCATCCGTCTATCCCGCAGTAGGCGCAGGTGGGGTTGGCATTGCGCATATTGTGCGGTTTCAGCATCAGCGAAATAGCAGACGCATTTCTTACCAATAAAGAAGTCATCAACAAAAGATTGTTCAGGGCAAAAGAAAAGTTACGTACAGAAAATGTGCGGATAGAATATCCACCCGAAACGGAAATAGCCAACAGGCTGGAAACGGTTATGACCACATTGTACCTGCTGTTTAATGAAGGTTATTATTCCGCGCATGATAATGCCATCATCCGCCGCGACCTGTGTGCGGAAGCCATGAGGTTGACACACTTGCTGCTGGAAAACGCTGCTACCAACCTGCCCCCCGTAAACGCTTTGTTTGCGCTGATGAGTTTCCAGGCATCGAGGTTTGAGGCCAGGAGCGGCAGCAACGGTGAAATAATCCTCTACGAAGACCAGGACGAAACGCTATGGGACCATGATGTAATAGAGCAGGGAAAGCATTATTTGGACATAGCCTTTAGAGACACTAAAATAACACGCTACCACCTGGAGGCAGGTATAGCATGCTGCCATACGCAAAAGGCAGATACCATAGAGAAGTGGGAACATATACTGCAACTATACAACCGGCTGCTGATAATTGAATACTCACCCATAGCAGCGCTCAACCGCACCTATGCCTTATCTAAAGCAAGGACCAAGGAAGAGGCTATAACAGAAGCAGAAAAACTACAACTGACAGACAACCGCTTTTATCATTCCCTGCTGGGAGAACTATATCGTGATATAGACAATGCAAAAGCAGCAGCACATTTTGAAACAGCTATCACTATGACACAGGCTGATGCGGATAAGGCACTATTGCGAAAGAAGATAGCTGCTTGTAAAGTTTAGCTGTTCTTTATCTTATTCCATGTATCGTACAGAGATTCCTGCGTGGGGCGGTCTGCGGGTATTTCTCTTAATGGCTCGCAGGGTTGCAGCGTTTCATACAGGTCTTTGGGCAGGCTTTGATACAATGAAGTGCCTTTTGTTTTCCAGCCTATCATATCATCGCTCACTTCTTTTATCACTTTCCCGGGGTTGCCTACTACCAGAGAGCGGGGCGGTATTTTGGTATTAGCGGCTATGAATGACAATGCACCGATAATGCTTTCATCGCCAATCTCCACTTCATCCATTATTACAGCATTCATCCCCACCAGCACGTTGCGGCCAATGGTAGCGCCGTGTATAATAGCGCCATGCCCTATATGTGCGCTCTCTTTCAGCAGGACTGTAACACCGGGGAACATATGTATGGTACAATTCTCCTGCACATTGCAGCCATCTTCTATTACAATGCCGCCCCAATCGCCACGCAGCGCCGCTCCGGGGCCTATGTACACATCCTTACCTATGATCACATTACCCGTCACCACAGCCTGCGGGTGCACATATGCAGATGGATGAACCACGGGTATAAACCCTTTGAATGAATAGAACATCCTGCAAATTCAAAAATTAAAATGCAAAATGCAAAAAATATGCTAGAGCCATTCTATCACTTACCAATAAATGATGGATTTCTAAACAGCAATATTATGCTCCAATATCTCATTAATACAACGATAATATAGTTGGCGTCTTTAGGGATTAAAAAACAATACGGCTGACACTAGGAAAGGGGGAGGTTGCCAAAGACATATTTTTTATTACTGAGCAGCCTTGTTTTCAGGCTGCACTTTATAGAGATTTTACAAAAACATTAAGAATTGCTACTATACATTTAGGCTTCAAATTAAAACTGGATAAATTATGAACCCTAAACAGCGTGCGTTGTGCATATTCTTTTCTTTGCTTGTTACGCCCTGTTTCGTCCAGGCGCAGGATGCCGTGCAAAAAATGAGCAAAAAGGAAATAAAAGTACTTATAGACAGTCTGGGTAGTACACTGGACAGGTGGTATATATATCCTGATAAAGCTGCGCAAATGACAAAAGCTGTAGAGAAAAATTATACGCGCGGCGCATACAATAATGTCGCGGACAAGGCTGAACTAAGCAGGCAATTGAATGATGACTTGCAGCAGGCATATACAGACCGGCACATGCAACTGGTTTATCATCCGCAAATGGCCACAGATATTGAAACACCGCGTAATGATACAGCCGCCAACCGCCGGGCTTATGAAATGGACCTGCTTAATGCACGGGAAAATAATTTCGCCTTTAAAAAAGCAGAAATATTACAGGGCAATATCGGTTACCTGCGGTGGGATGGATTCTGGGGATTTGTAGATGAAGCACTACCAACATTGGATGCTGCTTTTAAATTTGTAAGTAACTGCAGGGCGTTGATCATTGATATGCGTTACAATTATGGTGGTGCCCCTCCTATGGTATTGCAAACACAAAGCTACTTCTTCAATGAAAAGACACGGATGAATGATATTATTGACAGAAATAATGATACACTGAAACGCTGGGCAGACCCTGCCATTACAAGTTTCAAGCTGAATATGCCGGTTTATATTTTAACCAGCCAAGGTACTTTTTCAGGGGCTGAAGATTTTACATATGGCTTGCAGTGTGTAAAACGTGCAGTGGTAGTAGGAGATACTACCGGTGGAGGCGCACACCCCACTCGTCCTTTCAGCATTGGCCAGGGTTTTGTTGTACATATTCCTACACACCGTTCGCCAAATATAGTTACAGGCACCGATTGGGATGGCACAGGTATATGGCCAGATGTTCCGGTATCGTCGGCACATGCCCTGGAAAAAGCGCAGGCATTGATCTTCACAGAGTTTCTCTCTCATGCAACCGACCAACGGGAGAAAGAGATGTGGCAGTGGCAACTGACCAGTATGGATAATAAAGCACGACTGGTCAACCAGCTTCAGAAAAACGACATAAAGATTACAACAGAGGCGTTACACAAATTTTGCGGTGAATATAATCCGGCAGATCCCACTACCTCATCAATGACACTATTCATCATTCCTAAAGGCGATTATATATACAGGCATTTGAGCAATGGGGCTCAGGACATTCGTCTTATTCCTGTCGATGCTAATAAGTTTGTTTATGATGATGAAAGTGGGCGGGCTATTCATTTTGTAACAAGTAAGGATGGCACTGTATCACACTTGCTTTTCTACAGGCAGGGTGGGGTGTTTAAGCATATACGGAAGTAAGTTGATCATTAACCCGAACTATTGACTTTTAATAAAATGTCACATTACTCCAGCCTGAAATATACAGGCAGGTATTTACTACTCTTATTTGCTTTGCTTTTATGACTGGTTGCCACGTGAGCATAGTTTTTACTAAGCACCTCCCGTCACCCTTATTTATTTCAGGTCTCGCATAGCATTTGCTGCCTTGGGCGCATAGAGAGAGGTGGTGGTTAGTATTGCAAACCTAAGTCCACATTATAAGGGCTATTAATCAATGCTTAAACATTCCCGATATCAGATACATGTCAAACCCCTTACCTTTACCCCGATTTTTATGATTACAGTAATTTCAGGTACAGACAGGAAAGACAGCATGACACTAAGGGTAGCGGCTTATTATACCCGGCTGCTGCGTGAAAAGACTGAAGAAGAGGTACACCTCCTGTCCCTGGAGGGGCTGAATGTATGGGAGAAAGGTGGAAAATTGCAAGAAACAGAACAACGCCTGCTGATACCCTCTGAAAAGTTTGTGTTCATCATGCCCGAATACAACGGCAGCCTGCCGGGTATATTAAAGCTGATGTTTGACAACACTGACATAAAACGCTGCTGGTGGCTTAAAAAGGCCATGCTGACAGGAGTGGCCGATGGCCGTGCAGGCAACCTGCGTGGTATGGATCACCTTACCAACATACTCAACTACCTGAAAATAAACGTGTTTTATAACAAGGTGCCACTCAGCCGTATTAACGACGAGATAGATAAAGACGGCAATCTGCTGAAAGAGGAAACTGTTAAACTTATTAATAACCAGGTGGAAGAATTCCTGAAATTCTAACTTCGCATACTGTAATGAGAACACGTTTCCTGGTATTTCTTGTAGTTGTCGGCCTGGCAGAGATTTATAGTTTTATAGCAGTACGCTCTGCCCTGCGCCCGCTGCCCAATGTATGGCGCATAACCCTGATGACGCTTTACCTGGTGGCAACTATAGCTACGTGGAGCAGTTTCATACTCTTCCGCCAGCTAAACTGGGCGGGTATGCCGCACCTGTTGCGCAATTTCTTTGTGGCATTTACCATTGGCTTTTGGGTAGGTAAAATACTGGTAGGGGCCATAATGGTGGTAGATGATGTGCGCAGGCTTTTTATGCTGGCCATAGGCAGTTTCCTCAGTCCGTCTGTAAAAGAAATGAATACTGACCTGGGCTTTGGTGCGGGCATCACCCGTTCCGTATTCCTGAAAAGAACGGCACTTATTCTGGGCGGCTCTGTATTAGGTGGGTTCTTGTATGGTATTACCAACCGGTATAATTATAAGGTGCGGCGCGTACAGATAAAGTTTGATAACCTGCCTGCCGCTTTCCGCGGTACTAAAATCGTGCAGATATCAGATATACATTCCGGCAGCTTCGACAGCCACCGTGCAGTAGAGAAAGGTGCGGAAACAATCATGGCCGAAAAGCCGGATATGATATTCTTTACCGGCGACCTCGTAAACAACAAAGCCGATGAAATACAGCCTTATAAAGATATTTTTTCGCAGCTAAAAGCCCCATTGGGCGTTTATTCTACGCTGGGCAATCATGATTATGGTGATTATGTGCAATGGGATAGCAGGGAGGCCAAAATTGAAAACCTGGAATGGCTGAAACGCACCCACGCAGAAATGGGCTGGAAGCTGATGATGAATGAGCATGTGGTACTGCAAAAGGACGGTGATAGTATAGCTGTAGTAGGTATAGAAAACTGGGGGGCCAAAGCCGGCTTCCCCAAATACGGAGATATGGGCGCTGCCTATACAGGTCTCGGCGATAAAAACGTGCCTTTCAAGATATTACTGTCTCACGACCCCTCGCACTGGGATGCCCAGGTACTTACTGATTATAAGGACATTGACCTCACCCTGAGCGGCCATACGCATGGTATGCAGTTTGGCATAGATATACCTGGCTTTAAATGGAGCCCCGTAAAATATGTATATAAAAACTGGGCCGGGCTGTACAACGAGGGTAAACAATACCTGTATGTAAACCGTGGCTTTGGCTTCCTGGGTTATCCCGGCAGATTAGGTATCTTACCGGAAATAACGGTGATTGAACTAGTGTAAAGCTCTTTGCAATAATTGTTTTATAGCTTCAGGCCTTGGAGAAAGCAGTTCTTTCTCTGCCTGTAGCAACACATGTTTCAAATCAAGTACCAACTCATGAAGACTCTCATCCCTGATCATATCCTTCCCTCCTGTGTCGTGCTGTATTGGATGAATAACTGTAAAATGCTTAAGTAAAGTTTTGTTCATGTAAAACGGCTTTACATCAAAAACGATATTGCATTAATTTTATTGTATGTTTAAAAAAATATTGTCAAACTATTAATAAGTAAAATATTATTAAAAGGAGATTTTTAATTTATTTTTAATCTCTAAATTTAGAGCCATAATTAGTTGATGAAATATATAGGTATTACAGGAGGTACAGGTTTGGTGGGCAGGCATCTTGCAAGGCTGTTGGCAAATGATGGCTATGAAATCATCGTATTTACCCGTAAGCCCGGTAAAGAATATAAATACATAAGGAATACAACCTATGCAGAGTGGAACCCCCTGAAAGGTAAAATAGATACCGCCCAACTGGCTAAGGTTAGCGCGATGGTACATTTGTCCGGCGAGGGTATAGCCGATAAAAGATGGACCGAGCAGCGCAAAACGGACATTGTAGACAGCAGGGTTTTGGGTACCAAATTCCTGGTGCAACAGTTAAAACAACATGCAGCAAAGTGTAAAGTATTGATCTGTTCTTCTGCAATAGGCTATTATGGTAAAGACAGGGATGGGGAACCATTTACGGAAAATGCCCGGCCTGCAGACGATTTCCTCGGGCGCACCTGTGCTCTATGGGAGGCGGCATCTGAAGATGTAGAAACCCATATGCGCCGGGTGATATTAAGGCTGGGTATAGTATTGGCTAAAGAGGGCGGCGCTTTCCACGAATTTAATAAACCCCTGAATTTTGGCATCATGCCTATACTGGGCGGAGGAGAACAAATAGTAAGCTGGGTGCATGTAAAAGATGTAGCAAGGGCTATGCGCTTTGCTATAGAGCGTATTGAGCTTGCGGGTATTTATAACGTTGTAGCGCCCTTGCCTGTAACCCACTCTAATATGGTGCACACTATGGCTAAAAACAAGGGCTGGCTTAAAATACCCATACCGCTGCCTGCTCCCCTGGTAAAATTGATGTTAGGAGAAATGAGCACGGAAGTGCTGAAAAGCTGTACAGTCAGTTCGGAGAAGATTGCAGAAACGGGATTCCGTTTCGACTTCCGCGATATTGAAACCGCGGTAAAGGACATCCTGAAACCAAAAGACAGTAAAAGGGCTAAGTAGCGTAGGCATAGTCTGCCAGGTATTCATAGTCATTGGTTAATTTACCTCCTTCACAGATTGTCGCCCTTCGTATGATATCGCTGTCGCCGCTCAGCAGCTCCTTCAGCACGTATTTTTCAAAATGTGCACCAAAGTAGTGCGATGCGTCTTTGGGTAGTTCATTAGGCAGGTTGTCTATGGCCATTACATCAATTACGTCCGGCGTATTCTGGTATGGGGCAACCCGTTCAAATGTTTTGCGGTCTATACCATATACAGGGTCTGCAATGGTGCTGGCACCTACGTTAATGGGCACAGAGCCGTCTATATCACAGGTGATGTCTGCTATTACGCTTACGCGCCAGTCTTTTCTTTGTATGTCTCTCTTTTCAAACAGGCGTGCTATATGCTCATCCCAATATATGCCGTTCATCAGTATATCTGTCTGAGATACGTAGTTGGTAAACAGGCATTTGTACATAGCGGGATTTGCATGAAAATCGTCGCGGTAATACAGGTTGTTGTCCTTCCTGGCATACAGGTTGCTGCCTTTCAGGTGGGTATATACAGGGTAATCGTATTGGTGTGTCAGGTAATCTTCGGGCTCTACAGATTCTATATCCAGGTGCGTCATTACTTCTACTATACCAGCCGCTACCCTGCCCGAACCGGTGATGGCTATCTTTATAGACGGCAACCTGTTTTTACGATAGGTATTAATCAGTTCAGGAAAGTCGTCAACAGTATGTGCCGGCGGCAGATTGTAAAGCCCAAACTTCCTGCCATAAGTAAGCAGGCCATTGTGTGCTCCTACTATGCCTGCAAACAGCCCGAAGCCCAGTATGCGCTGCTCATCTTTAAAAGTCAGGCATTCATAATCTATCATGCGTATGTTTTTGGCTATCAGCGCTTGCATCAGTGGCTGGTTATAGGGTTGCTTCTTTTTGGTATGAGAAAAGAAGAAGTAGGTCTTGCCGGGAATAAGTATTTCTTTGGGTACTTCTTTTACACCCAATAGTATATCGCAGCTTTCCAGGTCGTCTGTCAGTTTCACGCCTGCTGCTATATAGTCGTCATCTTTAAAGCAACGTATGTCAGATGGTTCTGCAACTATCTCCACACCGGGGTATTTGTCCATGATGTGCCTGCACTGTACAGGAGTGAGTGTTACCCTGTTATCGGCAGGTGTCTTTCTTTCTTTTATCAGGCCAATACGTACCATCAAGTATTCATTTTGTTTATCAAAGATAACATACGCAATTTTGCCACATGGTTAACTATTTTGAACTGTACGATTTGCCGGTAAGTTTCCACCCGGACCAGGTAAGGGTTAAGGCAAAGTTTTACGAATTGAGCCGTGCCAATCATCCTGACAGGTTTACCCTTGCCGATGGTGATAAACAGGCGGAGGTGCTGCAGATGTCATCTGCCAACAACCAGGCGTACAAAACCCTTAATGACCCCTATGCAACAATGGCTTATGTACTGAAACTGCACAACATTCTGGAAGATGAAGAGAAATATAACCTGCCGCCTGCTTTTTTGATGGAGATGATGGACCTGAATGAAAAACTGAGCGATTTTGAAATGGACCCCGGGCAGACAAACCTGTACGAAAGCGCCGCGCAAATGCTGGCCGACAACCTTTCGGTATGGGAAGCTCAGGTGCAACCACTTACCGAAAAGTTTGACAACGGCGACCACAGCGAAGCTTTGCTGATGCAGATAAAAGAGCAGTATTTCAGGAAAAAATATTTGTTGCGCATTCAGGAAAGAATGAATAGTTTTGCAACCCGCTGATTACTAATTAACGGTTTTCAGGTTGCCAACGGACATTCTTCATACAGGAGATTGATTTGCCCAGATGGCGGAATTGGTAGACGCGCTAGACTCAAAATCTGGTTTTCGCAAGGGAGTGCAGGTTCGATTCCTGTTCTGGGCACACGAAACAAAAAGCCGCTCTGTGAGCGGCTTTTTTGTTTCGTACTTAACAGGAATTTCGAACCTATAGCTCAAGGTGCACCTGATAATCATTTTTTTTAGTTCATGTACTAAGAAACACAATACTAAGAGCCACTATTATGGCGATTTTAGAGCGTTATCCATGTTCGATCCAAACTGACGAGTGATTTTTTTGTGAAGAAAGGATAATTATCAGTGCTATCCAGATTAGGAAAATTACTGAGGTATACGGCCATAGTTGTGCCGGTTGAACTTCGGCCATAATTATAAAGGAATTTCATTATTTTGGTGTTTCAGGAATAACAATACCTGTAGAACTTGTCGTTTGTTTTTTAAAAAAGTACACTTCTGTTAGCATATCTAACACAAACAAACCTGAATGAAAAAAATGTTAGAAGAGCCAACAAAGCAACAAGTCGAATTTTTAGCCAATATTTCGTCTTGGCGTTGGAATCCGGAAACCAACAAAGTTATATTGTCCTCAGCAACGAATAATAATGAATATAATGTTTCGTCTCTTAGTTTGCGCTCCGTCTTAAATCATATTGATGACGATGATATGGAATTCTTTTTATCTGTAATCCGGCAATTAATTAAGACTGAACATTTTCCTAAACTGTATGTCAGACTTTTAAGTGATCAGGCAGTCAAGCATGTTTTCATTAATGGAAAGATTAAGTTCAATATTGATTCTAGAAGCTTTTCTTGCTATGGAATTATTCAAGACGTGTCTGAAGCAAGGGAGTTATCGGAGTTATTGAAAAAGCAAAACAAACAATTAAAGGATATTGCCTGGATGCAATCTCACGAGGTAAGAAGTGAGGTTGCGACCATACTTGGATTAATAGAACTGTTAACAGGCAATAATCTGTCTGCATCTGAGCAAAATGAGATACTGCAAGGAATCAAAACCACAGGGCTCAAACTAGACAGTACAATCAAAAAGATAGATGCACAAACTTTCATCAGCGAACGTTAGTTAGTTTGAGATAAATCGTTTTAATGCTGCCAAAATAGGGCTGTGTTTTTTCTCTCCACTTATTACATGGTGAGTAATAACATTTATATCTAACGGTATTTTACCATTGAATTCACGATATTCTTCGGGAGAAAGGTGCTTAAAAGCCATAGACCAATTCGGAAACTGCTTTTCCGAGGCATAGCCTTCCAAAATTTTTTCAATAAAGCAGTGTCTGAAATCATTTGAAATAGTATTGTATAAATTCCTGATAACTTCTTGTTCACCTTCAATTAACTGTATAAAGTTCCCTTTGTAATATGCTAAGATCCCGGTAATATTTTTCTGAACATTGTTTTTTCTGCTCACTGCTAATATATTTTCTAACTCTTGTTCAGTACAGTTCAAACTCATCGTGCTAGAATATATTAAATAATAGATCATTGTAATCGATTTATTCGTGAAAAAATTCTTGGTTCATTTTTATCTGCTTGAATACTATAGTTACGTGCGCTAATATATATATACCAAAAAAGTATGCCATAAAAGTAGTTGCACGAAATCTAATTGTTAATGCATACGCTGGTAGCAATAAATCGAATGCAAGGTTTACATTTCCGCTTTCGGTAAATGACAATAATCGGTACTATATTATCTAAAACCATGCTGTAAGATGTTATAGTTCCTGCTAATCAATTGGCAGAATATTTTAATAAAATTGCCGATATGAACTCTAATTATCATTAGTGAATCTAAAACTTTTGTCAGTTCGATGTATGGATTTTACTTTACTCAGGCTTTAATGTTGATATTTTCTTTAAATCATCCGCTAAAAATTTCGAAAATTTTGCTGTTCTGGGCACTTTGAAAATAAAGCAGTAATGAATTAAGCCTCGTAGTTGCTTTTTTATCTCGGGCCATTCGTTTATATTTATGTCTTATAGCTATTACCAGGCCCAAGTTTTTGTATAATGAAACAGGAAATTGTAAATATTGCGAAAAGGTATATCCCGAATGATATAAGAGTATTCCTCAGGTGGGTTAACTGGAGGCGGTTTTATATTCAGCAGACATTATTTATTTCAAACTCTGCTCCCAAAGTCTATTGCCCTATTGCAAAAGAGGAATACAAAGCCTTTGTCAAACTTAAAGATGATTTAATGACACCGTCTAATGGTGCCAGAATGAGACAAAGATTAGTATGGCTGTACCTGACTCAGGAATTGGGTATTCTGACAAAGAAACTAAAAGTCCTTCATGTAGCACCCGAACTATCATTTATAGGCATATTACGCAATCAGGAGAATTTAGCTTACATACCCGGCGATAAAATGGTAGAAGGATATTCTAACCAGAAAGGTATTAAAAATATAGACCTTACAGACTTGGAATTCGAGGACAATGCTTTTGATCATGTGATATGTAATCATGTATTGGAACATATTCCGGACGACAAAGCAGCTATTTCAGAAATGTTTAGGGTATTAAAGCCAGGAGGCAGTGCCATTATTACAGTGCCCATAGACGAAAAAGCAGAACGTACTTACGAAGATTTTACCATCACATTACCCAAAGAAAGAGAGAAACATTTTGGACAATGGGATCATGTAAGATGGTACGGGCTTGATATAAAAGATCGTTTTGAAAAAGAAGGATTCGATGTGGATATGAACAGGTATGCTGATAAGTTTTCGAAAGAAGATTATCGTAAGTATGGACTGTGTGATGATATTATTGTGATTGCCAAAAAGCCTTTGCGCATAAAATGATGAAGATATCCCAGAGAATGACAGTTTCCAGTTTTGTGATGCATTAAGCCTTAATCTGCAGAAAAAACAGCAGTATTCATAGACACGTCTGTTTCAATTCAGTACGGGAAGAATTAATTAACGAGTTATATCGTCCAGGTATTGGGCTATTTTTCTTGTCTGCTCTTCATTTGAAAACTCTGATACATCAACATTTAGCGCGGTTATTTTATTATTATCGTGCTGCCTTAGTAAGTATAATATATATTCTTTTAATATCGATTTTTCAACGTCATAAGGGAAGGACCTTCCCAATTGTTTTGATTCAACTATATTTTTTACATCCCCATTTTCAGGGCCAAAAACTAATATGGAGGTCTGCGCACGCAGGTATTCATAAAGTTTGCCGGGCATTCTTCCCGCGGCATTATCAGCTTTATTAATGGGTAGCAGAAGCAGCGCGCTATCTTCATAATTTTTAAAAACCTGCAGCCTTGTTAGCTGGCCAAGATATTTTGTATTTTCATCAAGCGCATAGTAGCTGATGCTGTTTTTTACCTTGTGATCTATTTGCCCGGCAAGCTCAATAGAGATACGCTTTTTTCGTGAAGGATCTTCTTTAATTATTTCTGAGATAACTTCAAATAATATTTCCGGGTTACGATCGTCGCCCAGCAGGCCGCCATGGAATATTTTAAAAACAGTGTTCTCTTTTTTAGCGTAGGTTTTAAATTCTTCTTCATCAAACCCGTAATAAAATACAGAGACATCTTTCGCCCCAATGCTTTCCAGTTCTTTTTTCCAGGTGGGGCTGGCAATTGTTATTTTGTCTGCAGTTTTAAACACTTCCTGTTCCAGTCTGCTGTGTATCCTATGCGCCCTCTTTCCTACCATCATTTGCTTATAATAATCCACTTGTGTCCACGGGTCCTGGAAGTCTGCCAGCCAGGGAATATTAAACCTGGCCGCCAGCCTGAGCCCGATTACCGTATTTGTATGTGGTGGCCCATCAGTGAAAATTGCATCAACAGGATGTTCCTGCAGGTATTCAGACAGGTATTTGACAGAAGGTTTTATCCATAGCCTTCTTGCGTCGGGTATGAAAAAATTGCCCCTTATCCAGATACCTATTTTATCTATTATGCTATTCCTCCTGTCGGTTATATTTGTAATGTTTACAAGGGCTTCAGACTTTTTGCGTCCACTGATACGTTTAAAAATTTCCGTAGGGTCCAGGATTTTGCCCTTTAATATTTGTATGTTCTCAGGAATGTCTTTATCGTTACTGGCATCGGTAAATTGGTATGAGGGGTTTGATACTGTGTAGATTATTGGCTCCCACCCAAACTTACGAATATACTTAGCCAGTTTCAGACATCTTAGCACTGTAATACCACCGGCAGGTGGCCAGTAGTATGTGATAATAAGCAATTTTTTTCTTTGTTCGCCAGGTTTCATTTCAGGTAGTATAATAATAGAAATTTTTTCCGTTAAGTTAACAATTCCCTATAGGCTTCAACAAAGTTTTCTTTTGAAAACTTGTGTTTTACTGTATTGTAGGCATTGTAAGATATTTCAGCAAGATGGTTCTTCTCAGCTAAAATGGATTTAATTATTAATACTGCCTCTTCAACCATTTTATCCTCGTTTATATGTTCTTGAATGATAAAGCCGTTCTGTCCGTGTACAATATTTTCGGGGATAGCATCTATATCGGGTGCAATCACGGGAGAACCAAACGACATGGCTTCCATCATCGCAATTGGAAATCCCTCAAAAAGGGAGGTCATTAAAAGAATATCATTTTTCTTGTGAAAATTATACATAGCCTCTCCTCCTTTCAACTCTCCATAATAGGATACATTTTCTCCAAGGTCTGTAGGAAGTTCATCCTGAAAAGGTCCTGCTAAAGAGAATTGAAGGGGCAGATTCAGTTCGTTACATTTTCTTATGATTCTAAACAATATCCATAACCTCTTCTGACGTCCTCCCCTGCCGGCATAATAAATTCTTAGCGGCAGATCGAAGTTTTTTTGAATTAAAGTATCCGGTAAATATTCCAGGCAATACCTGATCACTGTGTATTTGTCCATGTACTTAAGGGGAATTCCATATTCGGCATGTACCTTGCGGAATGTTTTGATAAAAACATCGCCGACAACAACACGAGTATCAATAAACTTTATAAAAGGCGCCCATATCCAAAGGAATTTCAGCTCGTGCACATGTAGTAGTTCAGTTATTCTTATCTTCCTGTTTATATGCGGACACAGCTTATAGCCGAAATTACATTGGCCGATAAATACAGTGGGCTTTTCAGCTTGCGTATTTATATATTGTGAAATGATGCCCCGCCAAATGAGGTTCAGGAAATACAGAAATTTATTGTCAGCATATTTGCCTATTTCCCTTATATGTACATTCGGTCGCTGATAAAAATGCAACATGCCGTCGTTGTGAGACCGTTTTGTAAAGAATATAATTATTTTCCGGTCATTCATAGCGTGAACGATCTCAGCATTCACCCGTTCGGCACCGCCAATGCTATATGCAGGAAAGAAGAAGAAATAGTCATATTGCTCATGCAGTGGATTTAAAAAAGCATATAATTTCCCCATTAGTATGAAGGGAAACATGATCAACTGTTCAATATATCGCTTTATTGTAAAAAGCAGGTAAAGGTGCTTTTTCATGCTCCAGTTATAGTTTGCGTACAGATGTTATTAACCGGCGCTTTTCGATGGGCAAAGGCTTATTTTACCTGTCCATATGCCATGCTCAAGATGGTTAAAACCCAAATTTACAAATTACCGGATATATATTGTCTCTCGTTTTGCAATTCATAAGATTGAATAGTCCAATTGTAAATACAAAAGCAGGGCATGTGCCCTGCTTTTGTATTTATTCAAATTCTATTACTTGCTTATCGCAATTTCAGATCCATAACCACACGACGGTTTTTAGCACGTCCCGCAGCAGTTTTGTTATCAGCAGTTGGTTTTTCTTCACCGTAACCGGTTGAAGTTAACCTGTCTGCGCTGATACCTTTGCTTATGAAGTAGTTCATAACAGAAGCAGCACGGTCTTTAGATAATTGCAGGTTTCTTTCATTAGTACCTGTATTATCTGTGTGACCTTCGATAGTCATGTTATAATCCGGGTAGTCATTCAGAATTTTCACAACTTCATCCAGCAGTTTGTTAGATGCTTTCTTGATAGTTGCTTTACCCAGGTCAAACTGTATAGCTGTAGCTGCAAACGCAAGGCGTTTTTTCACTTCAACACTTACTTCAGGGCAACCCTGGTTTTCTTTGGTACCACGTACAGTCGGGCATTTATCCAGGTTATCTGGTATGCCGTCATTATCAGTATCAGGACAACCCTGGTTAGCCACAGGACCTGCTGCCTGAGGGCACTGGTCTTCATTGTCAGCTATACCATCACCATCTGTATCAGGACAACCTTTGTATTGTGGCAGGCCGGCTACATCAGGACAAGCGTCATCTATATCAGCTACAGCGTCATTATCACGGTCCGGGCAGCCTTGCATTGCTACTGCACCAGCCTCAGAAGGACAACGGTCTTCAGCATCAGCTACGCTATCCAGGTCTGTATCAGGACAACCAGCCGCAGTTTTAGAACCTGCAACATCAGGACATTTATCATCTTTATCCAGTATGCCGTCGCCGTCTTTATCAGGATTAGGGCAGCCCATTTCTTCCCAAACACCTTTCTCATTGCGGCATTTATCTTTCTTATTTGATACCAGGTCGCCATCACTGTCTTTTGGTTTCTTGGCATTGATAGGAACAAACGCACCGAAGTAGAAGTTAGCGCCGTAGCCATTGTTGCCTATGATACCTGTCAGGTCATCGCTACCCAGGAAGAAGCCACCTACGCGAAGGCCCAAACCATATTTAATGCTTTTGCTCAGGAAATCGTAAGACAAAGGAACACCTACGCTGAATACACGTGTATCCCAACGTGGAGTAATTGTAAGCTGGTTGTAGAATGATGTACCAAGCTCATCTGTTCTGGCCATGTTGGCTGTAAACAATGCATTTACATACAAACCTTTTACGGCATGATAATCAACACTAGCTATAAAAGATGTAGGCATATAAACTTTAGTTGCAGTTACACCTGTGTTTGAATCTACATTCAGGCCACGGTTACGTGCATAACGTTTAAAGTCCTGGTAGTTACCAATGCTGTCGGCGATATCTTCACCTTTCATTGTTACAGGCTGGTTGTTGATAGTGCTGATATTGGCAACAAAGTTGTTTTCGTCATACTTTATTGAGCCCAGGTCAACTACTGAAGCAGAAATACGCAGTTTGTATTTGTTAGCACCGCGGTTAGGAATACCCGTTTTGCCATCCATATCGTATTTATAGCTTTCAACATTTGGCCTCCACTCGTAAACGAATCCCAGGTCACCACCAATACCTGAACCACCGCCGCCCAGGTAGTCGGCAGGGTCTGAACTGATACCATCACCACTTGCTATGTTACTGGCAAACGAAATGTCTGTATTAGTAATTCTTAAAGAATCGTTAGCAGGATATAAAGCGCCATCAATGCCGGTACTGGTCATACCTATGTATGCCGCACCCATCAGGTAGCGTAGTGTCAAACCACCTTTTATAAAGTGTTTGCCACCATCATATATTACACCACCGTAGCTCAGTCCTATTTCACTCCAGGCGTGTGTAGTGTATTTAAACTGGTCTGCCTGTAATGTTACTGGCTTGTTGTTGGTGGCATCTATCGTGTATTGGTCGTCTGCTATGAAACGATAAATATCACCATTGATGTTATGCAACTGGTTCATAGCACGTACACGCGTAGTAAGCGCAAGGCTGTGCTTTGAGTTAATAGCCACCATCAGGCCCGGCCCGCGCAGCTCAAAATATGGAGCAAGAGCGCTGAACTGGCTGGTGTTTTTAAATGACAGGGCAGAACCTATGCTGCTGTCGCCTATTTTAGTTAAACCGTTCAGGCCATTTTTCAAAGACGCAGAGTTGTTGTTAAAACCCAGGTTTACCGAAAACAGGTCTATTACAACTTTGTGGCGACTGTCTGCAATATTTGCAGGGTTCAGATACATGCCTGATGTACCACTCCAGTTACCTGTGGATACACCCAGGTAACGCTGTGCCTGACCTATCATAGGTAGCATGACAGCCAGGATAAAAATTAGTCTAATTTTTCTCATATTTGGGGGTTGATTTATTTGCTTTTGTAAAATATGTGCGTTGCGTATTGTAGCTTACTGATGTATATATCCTGCTTCTCTGTAATTTAACCTCTCTTTAATTTCGCAAAGGAATGACATTTTTTCAATTAAAAAAAGGAATTAATATGTTTTTCAGCTTTAAGTAATAATTAACAGCTTTTGACACAATAAGCAAATATAATGCCAAACTTACACATTTTAATACCTAAAATGTGGTAATGCTGAATCAGTGCCGCACTTATATACAAAAGCCGCCTGTGGAACAACAGGCGGCTTGCATTTGTTTGAAATATTTAAAATATTATCCTACTGCAATACGTTTGAAGGCAGTAACAGTCAGGCCACCTTCTACAGAGTTCAGGTAGTTACCTACCGTTAAACCTGCATCTTTTACGAAAGGCTGATCCAGCAATGTATTTTCTTTGAAGAATTTATTCAGCTTACCTACGGCAATTTTCTCAGCCATATCAGCAGGTTTGCCTTCAGCTTTTATCTGCTCGATAGCTATTTCTTTCTCGCGGTCTATCATTTCCTGCGATATTCCGTCAGCGTTAACAGCCAGCGGGTTCATAGCAGCTATCTGCATGGCAGCATCGCGGCCTGCGTCTGTTACGGCCTGGTTGGCAGGTTTGTTCATGCTTACCAGTACACCTATACGGTAGCCGCTGTGTATGTAGGCTACAACAGTTTCAGAAGAAACGATCTCATATTTAATGATATCTATCTTCTCGCCTATTTTGGCAACTGTTTCCATCAGCCTGTCGCCAACTGTAGCGCCGTCCATAGGCAGGGCTTTCAGCTCTTCTATAGTAGCGGGTTTGTTATCCAGTGCTATGTCTGCAATGCTTTGTGCAAATGTGATGAAATCCTGGTTTTTAGCCACGAAGTCAGTTTCAGAGCTCAGGTTAACTATAACGCCTGTTTTGTTATCAGCAGAAGTTTTTGCTATCACCACACCTTCTTTGGCATCCCTGTCTTCACGTTTAGCAGCTACTTTCTGGCCTTGTTTACGCAGCCAGTCTATCGCTTTTTCAAAATCGCCTTCGCTTTCTGCCAGCGCTTTGCGGCAATCCATCATACCGGCGCCGGTTTGCTGGCGCAGTTTGTTTACATCTGAAGCAGATATTGTAACACTCATTATTATATCCTTTTTAAAGGTTGAAAATTATTGATTCGTAAAATTCTGAAACCATGTTTAAAGCCCCAAGTCTGGGGCTTTAAACATATATTATCTTTCAAAAGACTTCATTAGCGTTTTGGAGCACCGCTACCACCACCGGTAGTTTTGCGTGTGCCACGTGCGCCGCTGCCCTGGCGTCCGCGGTTTGCACCGCCTGGTCCACCGACACCCGGTCCGCCCGGTCCTTTTTTACGGTCGCCGCGGCGGCCGCCTTCTTCTTCTTCAGTCATTACTACACCACGGTCTTTACCAGCATCTTCATCTTCGTCGTGTTCTTCATCGTCTTTAGATGTTGCGCGCTCCTCAAGGCCTTCCATGATAGATGCCACCAGGTATTGCGTAACGATAGCTATAGATTTGGTAGCATCGTCGTTAGCTGGTATTGCAAAGTCAACCTTGCTTGGGTCGCTGTTGGTATCTACCATTGCAAAGGTAGTTACACCCAGGCGTTTAGCTTCTGCCAGTGCAATATGCTCGTGCGTGATATCTACTATGAACAGCGCAGCAGGTACGCGGCCCATTTGTGATATACCACCCAGCACTTTTTCCATTTTCTCTTTGCTGCGTGTCAGTGTCAGGCGCTCTTTTTTAGTAACGCTGTCCATTGTACCATCTTCCAGCATTTTTTCAATGCTCTGCATTTTCTTTACGCTTTTGCGTATCGTGCTGAAGTTGGTAAGCATACCACCCAACCAACGCTCCGTTACAAACGGCATGTTGATCTGTGCTGCTGCATCTGCAACTATTTCTTTTGCTTGCTTTTTGGTAGCTACAAACATGATCTTCTTACCGCTCTTCGCGATAGATTTCATGGCAGCAGCAGCCTCATCAAGACCCTCAATAGTTTTATTAAGGTCTATAATGTGAATACCGTTTTTTTCGGCAAAGATGTAAGGCAACATCTTTGGGTTCCACTTTTTCTTCAGATGGCCGAAGTGCACGCCTGCTTCGAGGAGCGACTGGTGCAAGCTTTTATTATCTTCCATTTTAATTTTTTCTTGACGGTTAATAAAATAATTACAACAACACGATTAACGTTTAGAGAACTGGAAGCTACGACGTGCTTTACGTTTACCAAACTTCTTACGCTCTACAGAACGTGGGTCGCGGGTAAGCATACTCTCTTTTTTCAATGCATCGTGATATTGCTCGGCATTTTCCTGCATCAAAGCGCGGGCGATACCCAGCTTTATAGCTTCTGCCTGGCCTTTCGGGCCACCGCCCCTTACTGTTACAGCCACATCGTAGCTGCCGGTAGTTTCAGTAACCAGCATTGCGCGCTCTACCTGGTTTTGCAGGTACATCAGCGGAAAGTAGTTTTTATAATCTTTGCCGTTAACCGTTATGTTGCCGGTGCCTTTGCCCAGGTAAACCCTTGCTACAGCTTCCTTACGGCGGCCTACGGTATTTTTACGTTTCTCCATTATATATCGGATGAATGTTATTTACTAATTATTGTTTAGAATTGAAAGTCAGTTCTTTAGGCTGCTGTGCTTTATGCGGGTGTTCTGCACCTTCATACACAAACAGTTTTTTGTACATAGCACGGCCCAGGCGGTTTTTAGGCAGCATACCTTTTACAGCGCGCTCTATAGTTACGTTGGGGCGGCGTGCCAGCAAAGACTTTGCAGTTTCTATTTTCTGGCCACCGGGGTATCCTGAAAATGTCTGGTATTCTTTGGTTTCCATTTTAGTACCGCTCATTTGTATTTTGGTACTGTTGATAACTATTACATAATCACCACAATCGAAGTGGGGAGTATAGTAAGCTTTGTTTTTGCCACGCAGGATGGTTGCAATCCTCGATGACATACGGCCCATTGTCTGGTTGGTAGCATCTACTATATACCAGTCACGCTTTACGATTTTTTCGTTGGCCGATTGTGTTTTAAAACTAAGATGTCTCATTCTATCTGTTATTTACTCTTTTTTTACCATTTCCGTGCTGATTTTCAGCTGTTTATGGCACCCATAATGTTTTTAGGGACTGCAAAGGTAAATCTACACCCCGATTACGCCAAAAAAATCATTAAGTTTTTTTATGTCTTCTTTGCAACGCATTGATTATCAATAAAATTTTCGCAAAAAAGTAATTAACATACACATTCCACAGTCTTCTGAACAATCTGAGCCAGCTAACGTTAGTATCCTGTAATTCTTATTTAAGCGAACAAAAAACAGAAACGCAATGGAACAATTAAGGAACAAAAACGTAGCCGTACTGGCAACTGACGGATTTGAGCAATCTGAACTGGACCAGCCTGTAGCAGCTTTAAAGAAGGCGGGCGCCACAGTACACATAATAGGGCTGAAAGACGGAACCATAAAAGGCTGGAAAGGTGGCAACTGGGGCGATGAGGTGCCGGTAGATAAGCGTGTTGACCAGGCAAATGCCGGGGATTATGACGCACTGGTTCTGCCCGGCGGCGTAATGAACCCTGACAAACTACGCATGAACCAGGATGCCGTAGCTTTTGTAAACCGATTTTTTGAAGAAAGTAAACCCATAGCCGCAATATGCCATGGCCCATGGACGCTGATAGAAACAGGAAAATTGAAAGGCAGGAAACTTACCTCCTACTCATCTATACGTACCGACCTGGAAAATGCCGGGGCCAACTGGGTAGATGAAGAAGTAGTGGTGGACAACGGCCTGGTTACCAGCCGCAACCCCAACGACCTGCCTGCATTCTGCACCAAGATGGTAGAAGAAATAGCTGAAGGGCAGCATTAATAGCGCCTGTTGTACATAACTGCACGTCCATACCTTGTAACTGATACCAGTGTACAGGTACGGACGTGCTTTCTATTTTGTAATTGAATTATAAAATATTTAATTTCTTTGTCCATGTTTTTGTCCATAGTTTTGTCCATAGTTTTTTACTTTTAAATTGCATATTTATGAGTTTAACAAGGGAATATCCACATTTACTTTTTAGAGAACATTGGTCATTAAGTGCAAGAGATTATTTTGTTTTAGGTCAGTGTGAAGCTCTTATACAAGCAATAAAAAAAACACCAATTCAACCTCAGTATTTTAGTAAGCTTTTAGGTGTCTCATTAATTAAAGGTGCTCAAGCTACAACAGCTATTGAGGGGAATACCTTAACCTTTGAAGAGATAGAAAAAGTCAATAAAGGGGAAAAACTACCACCTAGCAAAGAGTATCAGGAAAAAGAGGTTAACAACATTCTCGAAGCATTTTATGTGCTATTTAGAGAAGCCGTAGTCGATGGAAAATCTCAGCTAATTTGCACAGAATTATTATTAAAATTACACAAATTAGTGGGAAAGGATTTAGGGGAGCATTTTGAAGCTATTCCAGGTCGTTTTAGAGAAGCAGAAGTCGTTGTAGGAAGATATAGATGTCCGGATCATGTAGATGTTGTCCCCCTTATTGATATGTTTTGCCAGTGGATGAAAGAACATTTTAAATTTGATAAGGGTAATCAAAAATTTAGTGATATTGTTATACAAGCAATCGTCGCACATGTCTATCTTGAAATGATACATCCATTTGGAGATGGGAATGGAAGGACAGGCAGACTATTAGAGTTTTACATTTTGCTAAGAGGTGGATTACCTAACATTACATTACAAATATTATCTAACCATTACAATTTAACTCGACCAGAATATTATAAACAACTTGAAAAAATTGCAGAAAAAAGGGATTTGACAAACTTTATAAGCTATGCAATTACTGGATTGAGAGATGGTTTGCAGGATACTCTTCAAATAATTCAAGAAAGTCAAACACAATTGACTTGGAAGAACTATATATATGACAAATTTTCACAATTACCTGGTCAAAAAGAAGTAGTGAAAAGGAAAAGAACATTAGCTCTAAATTTTCCGATGAAAGGCAATTTCACTTTGAGTGAGATTAAAAAACTTAATGTTGATATAGCATTAACTTATGCAACAATTCCAGACAAGACACTTATTCGAGATTTGGAGGAATTAATTGGATTAGAAATATTATCGAAAAATGGTCATTCATATTCGTCAAATATCTCAATATTGAATGACCGCATGCCAGTTTATAAAGGCATAGAGCCTTTATAAAATGACTGGCTTACATATAATTTACTTCATAATCACAAACCGTTTATAATCCTGCTCTCCGCCATAGTCCAGTTTCAACATATAGCTGCCGGGTGCCAGGTCTTTGCCTGTGATTATGGTGTGGTTTAGTTTACCTGCCCGCGGCTGTACCGACGTGCGGTAGACAATTTGTCCCAACCCGTTCAGTATGGTTATGTTTACTTCGTCCGCACTTACCGTGGCTAATTCGCCTTCAATAATGAATGTCCCGTTATTAGGGTTAGGGTGCAGGTTCAGTGCTTTGAAAGCTGTGTTTGTTGTTGCGATACCTGCCGGGATTGTATCTACTGTTAATGTTGCAACAGATGAAATAGTAATGGGTGCGCAGGGAAGGATGAGCAGGCAACGGAATTGATAACCGTTCATAGTATATGGTACACCTGCCAGGTTAAGGGTATCAGTTGTGGCATCACTATACACACCTGCATTGCTTATATCGGTCCAGTTGATGCCATCGTTCACCTGCCATTGATAGCTAAGGTCAGGATCTGCAGAGGCAACAGTAAATGTGGTGTCGGAATTTTCCATAATCCGCACGCTGGCCGGTTGTGCTATAACTGCCGGTGCGTTGTATTTGGTGGTGATGGTTAAAACAGCTTCATCACTCGTATCACCCGGCGGGCATATACCACCTACTATGCAACGGTATTTATACCCGTTTGCAGTGGTTGGTGCTGCCTTTAATAACAAGGTATCTTTGTCAGCGCCGCTATACATGCCAGTGTTGGCAACATTACTCCAACCGCTGCCATCATTTACCTGCCATTGGTAAGTAAATGGGCCGCCCGCTGCCACCACGGTAAATCCTGCTTTAGTATTGGCGCACACACTACTGTCTTGCGGGTGTGTAGATATTACTGAAAGGTTAAAAGCAATTTGTGCCGAGTCTGATATGGTAGAATCACCACATGAGTTATACGCTATGCATCGGTACCAATTCTTTTTATAACTGGTATCTATATTGGAAAGTATCAACTTATTAGTATTAATGTAACTGTATGTAGTATCATTATTCAGATTACTCCATCCATTACCGTCATTTCCCTGCCACTGGTATCTGGTGGCATATTTTGCCTCAATTCTGAAATGTGTATTGTTACCAGGGCATACATTTTGTTCATTAAATATGTTGAGTACTTTAATGGGGATGCAGTAACATTGAAATACCGTCCGGTTTTGAGTACTACCATCGCCTAATTTCCCTGCCTCACCAGTCGCACAAATCCTATTCCTATCTGATTTTAAACCAAGACTATGATAATAACTGGCAGCAATCCCCACCCAGTCGTTCGTAGAACCTATCTTTATCGGCGTATTCTTGTCAATTAGTGTCGCGTCACCTAACTGCCCATGAAAATTATAACCCCATGTCAACAGTGTGCCATCAGACTTTACTCCTAACGTATGTACACCTGCTGCTGTAACCATAACCCAATCATTAGCAGTCCCGATTTGCACTGGGGAAGCCTTGGTAACGTTGGAACTATCGCCAAGTTGCCCAAAATAATTATACCCCCACGCCCAAAGTGTGCCATCTGTTTTTATTGCAAGGGTATAACCCTCTCCACCGGTCACATGTGCCCAATTATTCGATGTGGTAATTTGTACCGGCACGGTATTATGTATAAAAGTGCCATTGCCCATTGCTTGCCCATCGCCCCAACCCCATAATGTACCATCTGCCTTTATACCCATTCCGTGCCATCCGCCGGCAATTATATACACCCAATTAGTACTGGTATCTACTCTTACAGGGAAGTTAGTAGCCAATGTGCTACTCGAACCATCTCCAAGTTGACCATAATCATTTATCCCCCACGACCAGAGTGTACCATCGCTTTTTAGGCCATGCGTATGTTCTTCTCCGCCGGATATTGCTATCCAATTGCTATCGGATCCAATCTGTACGGGCGATATTTTATCAGTAAATGTGCTATCTCCTAATTGTCCCATGTAATTTGAGCCCCATGCCCAAAGTGTGCCATCTACCTTTATACCAACAGAATGCTCTGAGCCACAAGCAAAACTCAGCCATTCTCCCTGGGAGCCTATCTGCACTGGGGTATATTTTGGAATTTTAGTGCTGTCACCAAGTTGTCCATATCCATTGGAGCCCCATGCCCACAAGCTGCCATCAGCTTTTATACCCAGGTTGTGAAATCGATGTGATTTTATATGAAGCCATTCGTCAGCTGTATTAAATTGTATTGCATAGTTTTTATCAATATTCGCACCATTCCCCAATTGGCCATACCGGTTATCTCCCCATGCCATTACCGCGCCATCTGCCTTTATACCCAGGCTATGCATTGTACAGGCATATATACTTTTCCACCTGTTAGCGGTATCTATATGTACAGGTATATTTCTTTTTGTATTGGTGCTATCACCCAGCTGGCCGTCATTATTATTTCCCCATGCCCAGACTGTACCATTGGCTTTCAATGCCAGGCTATGGTATGCACCTACTGAGATGTATGCCCAGTTCCTGGCAGTGTCTATCTGTACAGGTTTGGATGTATCGTTGTATGTACTGTCTCCCAGTTGGCCATCATTATTTTCCCCCCATGCCCAAAGCGTGCCATTAGCTTGCAATGCAATAGTATGTTGGGCTCCTGTAGCCACATTTATCCAGTTATTTGCAGTCCCAACCTGTACAGGGGTGTTCCTGTTGGTTTTGCTGCCATCACCTAGCTGTCCGGCAGTGTTATTTCCCCAGGCCCAAAGTGTACCGTTTGCCTTTATAGCCAGGCTATGGGCGTCACCGGGCGCTATAGTTACCCAATCGCGGGCTGTGCCTATCTGCACAGGTGCGTTCCTGTTGGTGTTTGTACCGTCGCCCAACTGCCCGTTACCATTATTCCCCCATGCCCAAAGCGTACCATCCGCCTTCACAGCAAGGGTGTGGCTTCCATTTGCAACTACTGCCGCCCATGTATTGTCTATACCAATTCTTACTGGTGCACTCCTGAAAGTGGTAGTGCCATCACCTAGCTGGCCGCTGTTATTGCTGCCCCATCCCCATAGGCTACCGTCTGCCTGTATGCCCAGGCTGTGGTATGCCCCCGCTGTCACACATATCCAGTTATCAGCCGTGCCTATCTGTACAGGTGTATTTTTGTTGGTCGTTGTGCCGTCCCCAAGTTGGCCATTGTCATTACGCCCCCATGCCCATAGCTGGCCATTGCGTATCTCAATAGTATGGCCATCACCACCGGCAATCTTATTCTTCAGGTAGTCTGCCCTGCTGGTGGCAATTCGGTCATTGCCTGTTCCTGCCTGCGAAGTGCCAGCAATAGCAATAAATAGAAACAATAATAGGCAGAAGCGCATAATATTTACAGATTCGTATCACATTATAAATAGAAGAGTAAATATAATAAAACTTTTAAATTGACATTGTCGGGCTAGATGACTACACAAACGCTATAAAATTTTATTTGCAATAATAGTTATAAAACGTTATTTTTGTTATAGTAAAGCAGCACATCCCAAGTGCTGCATTTCTTCACTTCCTTCACCATCTCCTCTCCGGAAGGAGAGGCCGGGAGGGTCTATTAAATCCCTTTTATCATGGACAACAACAAGCTGAATTTCATTACCACCTACCTGCGCCACCGCAGCGCATACACTGCCTACTGTATAGCCTACAATGTAGAAGACCAGAGGCAATACGAAAGCATCATCTCTGCCGCGCAGCAACTGATGGACGACCCTGAAGTGGGCGGCCTCATCCGTTCTGTACTGGAACATGTGCACTACGAAGTAGAGCAGGAGATAAGGGCAGAGTTAAAAACCGAACTGCTGACCGTACAACGCAAACGCGAACTGCTGGCCAACATAGCCACCGGCGAAATGTATGCCATACAAAACTACAAAGGCAAAGACTGCAACCAGTGCACCCAGATGGTACGTCCCACCATCAACCAGATGCTCAAAGCCATTGACCTGGATAATAAAATGGCAGGACACTATTCAGTTCGGCAGGCAACAGTTGACAGTTTGCAGTTGACAAAATCAGAAAATACGTCAGAAATGCAACAAAATGCAACAACTGACTTGTCCCTCGCAGGCGGGGGTGTCCACAGGACGGGGGTTGAATACTCGCGTAGTACAGAAAACACGTCAGAAACGCAACAAAATGCAACAATTATACAGAAGGTTGACACTCAAAAAATAGAAAAAGCACCCGGATTACAACATTTCGCAACAAAAAGCGAATTCGCCTCTCCACAAGTGGGGAGGGGCAGGGGGTGAGGTTTTGTAACGCGTCACAGCACTTTCTTGCCAAAAGGCATCAGGCTTATTTCCACCAGTTTAAAATGCTGCCTGGCAAATGGTATGCCTATAATGGTGATAAAAAGCAGTACGCCGAATACAATATGGCTTATGACAGTCCAGATGCCGCCACACAGCAACCATATTATGTTGAACAGCAATGAAAGGCACCCGGTATTGTTACTACTGCTTACTATCTCCCTGCCAAATGGCGCCAGTACCACTGCACCTATTTTAAAGCATTGCAGCCCGAACGGGATACCCACAATGGTAACGCAGAGTACAAGGCCGCCGACAAAGTACCCCAGCGCACTGATAAGTCCGCCAAAAACCAGCCAGATGATATTACCTAAAAAATTGAATGGTGCCATATTAAATCAATTTGCTGCTACAAAATATACAAAAAGTTAACCTGGCATGAGCATTTACGTTGCCTTGGCACGGTATTTTTACAGTTATAACTACAGGTTTCTGAACACTATAATTAATTATAACCGGTTATGACAAACACATATGAATACCAAGGGCTGCTCACAAAATTACGCTCTATAACAACATCCATATTGGGCGCTGACACTCCAAAAGATGAATATCTGAAAAGTTTATACATCTATTTTGACGAGCAGGAACTATCCATACTTCAGGAAGCTAATGCTTTACCCAGTAGTTTTATAGAAGAGAATTATTAATTTTCTTCAACATATAAAACATCAACTTCTGCAGCGTCTGAAGATTGTCGCTTATTTCTTTTTCAGTGCCAGTATGCTCATGTCGCTCTTATCTTTCACTATGGTGTTTTTCAACCTGCCCAGTCCTTCTATCTCCATTTCTACTACGTCGCCGGGTTGCAGCCATTGTACTTTGTAGTTGGGGTCGTTCAGCAGGCCGGTACCGTTCAGCTCCAGCAGGCAACCGGTGCCTACCGTACCACTGCCTATCACATCGCCTGGTAGTATATCCACACCATAGGCGCAACGCTCTACTATCTCGGCAAAGGTCCAGTCCATATCACCCATACTGCCTTCGCTCAATAGTACGCCATTTACCCAGCAGCGCATCTTCAGGTTATAGCTGTTACCTGTGTGCCCTTCTTTGGCAGGTACTTTATAGGGTTCCAGTTCGTCGGGTGTTACCAGCATAGGGCCTATCACCGTGCTGAAGTCCTTACCTTTTGCAGGCCCCAGGTTCAGCAGCATCTCTTCCATTTGCAGGGTACGCGCGCTCATATCGTTCATGATCATATAGCCCGCTATATAGTCATCAGCCTCGGCAGCGGTTATGTTCCTGCCTTTTTTACCTAATACTACAGATGCTTCCAGTTCAAAGTCCAGCTTCTGAAAGTGGTCCGGCATACACACAATATCTCCGGGGCCTTGTATGGCATTATGATTGGTAAAGTAGAATATCGGGTACTGGTCAAATTCGGGTATCATATCCACCTTTCGGTTGCGGCGGGCAGATGCTACATGCTGGCGGAAGGCATAACCATCGCGGCAGGATGTAGGGTGTGGCACGGGTGCCATAATGGTAGCTGTTTCAAAAGGGATGCCTGTAACATTGACATTCTTGCCGGTTTTTATCTCCTGTTCTGTTTTACGTGCTTCTTCAGAAAATGTCTCCCAGTCGTTCAGCATTTCCTTCATAGTACCTGGCAGGTTCTTGTTTGCGCTATCGGTGTCATACAACTTACCGTCTATCAAAAAAGCTAATTGCTCGTGTCCTGCGTTGGAATATGTTACCAGTTTCATTTGTCCTATATTGTTTGAGGGCGTAAAATTAACTGATATAACCCGTATTAGAAACCGTTATGTAGTCTTAACAGTTTTTAAATGCAGAAATAGGCACATTTCTTTATTATTGCAATAATCTAAAAATGCGAAGTATATGGCAGCTACATACGAAGAATTGTTTGAGAATAATAAGAAATGGGCATCAACTCAACTGGATAAAGATGCCGACTTCTTTAAAAAACTGGCGAGTGACCAGACCCCGGATTATCTGTATATCGGTTGCTCTGACAGCCGTGTGCCCGCTAACGAGATAATGGGGCTGGAACCTGGCGATGTATTTGTGCACCGCAATGTGGCTAACCTGGTGAACAATGTGGACCTGAATGTGATGTCCTGCATTAATTATGGTGTAAATCACCTCAACGTAAAGCATATAATAGTATGCGGTCACTACGGCTGCGGTGGGGTAAAGGCTGCTATGACAGCAAAAGACCTGGGTATATTAAACCCGTGGCTGCGTAATATACGTGATGTGTACCGCCTGCATAAAAATGAGCTGAATGCTATAACAGACGAGCATGCACGTTACGACAGGCTGGTAGAACTGAATGTGGAAGAGCAATGCTTTAACGTGATAAAAACAGTAGCCTTACAGCGCTCTTACATTAAAAAAGGCTATCCTATTGTACATGGCTGGGTATTCGATTTAAAAACGGGTGCATTGAAAGATCTTAATATAGACTTCAACGCCATGCTGAAGCAAATACAGGAAATATACGACCTGACAGGAGAACTGGGTGAGTTATAGTTCATAAGCCGACAATTGAATAATTTTGCAGCAGGATGTATTACCTGCTGCTTTTTATTCTATATCCGTTGTCGTTACTACCGTTACGCATACTCTACCTTTTTTCAAGTGGTATGTACCTTTTGCTGTATTATGTAACTGGCTACAGGAAACAGTTGGTATTGGATAATCTAAGGCAGGCCTTCCCTGGAAAATCAAAAGAAGAGATTGACTACATCTGCAAAAAGTTCTACCACAGCTTTTGCGACCAATGGATAGAAACGCTGAAGCTCTTATCAATATCTGAAAAGGAACTGAACATTAGGATAAAAGGCAACTGGGATGTTTTTCATCAATTGTACGATGAGGGGCGAAATACATATGCACTCCTGGGCCATACCTTCAATTGGGAATGGGCTAATGTTGCCTGCCAGTATAACAGCCGGCAGCAATTTGCGGGTGTGTATATGCCTCTGGAAAGTAATGCCTTTGACCGGGTAATGCGACGCATACGCACACGCAGCGGGGCATGGCTTATTTCTATGAAAGCAAAAAGAGGCTTCAGCAAACTGGATGGTGTACAATATATAGTTGGCCTGATGGCCGACCAGAACCCACCCGTAGTAAAAGCAGCTACATGGCACATATTCCTGAACAGGGAAGCGCCTTTCTTTAACGGACCGGAACTATTGGCAAAACGTGCAAAGGCCGCTGTTATATTTGCAGGAATAAAGAAAGTAAAACGTGGCTATTATGAAATTGACCTGCAACGCTATATAGATGATGCTTCTGTATTGCCTGCCGGTAAAATGATGGCCGACTACGTATCGTTTATAGAACAACAAATAAGAGAACAACCTGAAAACTGGATGTGGACCCACAACCGCTGGAAGCATAGCCGTTAGGGCACAATCACTTTTTGTACGCCCTGTTCTATCCTGAAATGTACGGTACTGTTGCAGGCATGGGCATCGCCATCAGTTTGCATCAGGTCTAGCCGTGGGTGGCTGATGATTACCTCCTTAGCACGGTAGTGATCTACATAGGGGCTTTTAGTAATACTGCCGTTCATAGCGCGCAACACTAAGGCACCACCCAATATTTTCGGAAACTTTTTTATTACTATAACATCGAATAATCCATCCGTCCAGCTGGCATTGGGTGCTATCTGGAAGTTGTAGCCAAACTGTTTCCCATTTGCTACGCTGATGATAAATGCCTTTTCCTTTATTTCTTTCCCATCTATAGTAATGGTCCATTCCCATTCTTTATATGTCCACATATAGCGTGTTACCAGCCAGCTATAAATGGCAAAACCCCTGCGTACGCTCTTTGCAAATTTTTTAGAAATGAGTGCGTCAAAAGCCACACCTGCATTGCTGATGAAGGCCCTGTCGTCGGCGTAACCTATATCCATCATTACAGTGTTCCCTTTGTTGATGACATCTATTGCTGCATGTTCTTTCAGGGGGATATTCATGGTTCGTGCCATGCCGTTGCCACTGCCTTTGGGAATAATAGCCAGTGCAGTATCGCTACCCAGCAGCCCGGCTACAATATCGTTTACAGAACCATCGCCACCCACGGCTACTACAGCATAGGCACCTTTACTTGCAGCGTCTTTTGCCAGGATGGTACCGTGTTTGGCATATTCTGTATGTACTATTTCATAAGTGAACAAGTCTTTGTCCAGCCGGTCGTCTATAGCATGTTGTATCACCTTTTCACGTTCTACACCGCTTTTGGGGTTGATGACGAATACCAGGTGCTTCTTACTCATGCCAGTTGAGCTTTAAGGCTCAGGTCCATACTTACAGCATGGTGTATGATAGCGCCTACAGAAATATAATCCACCCCGGTCTTTGCGTATTCTTCTATTGTATCCATGGTAATGCCGCCCGATGCTTCTGTTTCATATTTACCGTCAATCAGCTTTACAGCTTCTGCCAGTTGGGCCGGTGTATAGTTATCCAGCATAATGCGGTGTACACCCCCATGCGCCAGCACCTTCTTTACATCATCTATGCTGCGGGTTTCTACTTCAATTTTAAGGTTCAGGTCGTTGTCTTCAAGATAGGCGTTGGTTTTTGTGATGGCTTCTTCTATTCCACCACAAAAATCTATATGATTATCTTTCAGCATTACCATATCGTACAGCCCCATGCGGTGATTTAACCCGCCGCCTATCTTCACAGCCTCTTTCTCATATACCCTGAACAGCGGAGTGGTTTTGCGGGTGTCCAGTATTTTGGTTTTGTAAGCCTTTATCTTATCTGCATATTGCCTGGTAAGGGTTGCAATACCACTCATACGCTGCATACAGTTCAGTGCCAGGCGCTCTGCCTGTAATATAGTATGTACTTTCGCAGTTACCTCAAAAGCCACCTCACCATTGGTTACACTATCGCCATCTTTTTTATATAATGTGAACTGTGCCGCCGGCTCCAGGTAGCGGAATATCTGCTGTGCCAGCTCTATTCCCGCTATTATGCCATCTTCCTTTATTCTCAATACAGCCTTCCCTGTAGCATCGGCCGCTATACACGCCAGTGTAGAATGGTCTCCTTCACGAATGTCTTCCTGCAATGCTGCCGCTATAAATTCATTATTATTCACCAGCTATTATATTGAATTGTGTGCAAAACTACTAAATACATGACGTACTAAGCAGATGTAACTATTTCTTAACCTCAGGCCATAACAGGCACCCGTCTCCATAACTCAGGAACCTGTAATTATTATCCAGTGCATATTTATACATTTCACGCCAGTTATCACCTATCATAGATGCTACCAATAACAGCAGCGTGCTTTGCGGCTGATGAAAATTGGTGGCTAACCCCTTTACAATCCTGTTGGTATATCCGGGCGCTATTAATATCTGCGTGCGTGTAACCAGCGTTGATAGCTTATTCAACAACAAATAGTCGACCAGTGCAGTCAGTGCGGTTTCAGCATCAGCATCTGTCGTTATTTCATAAGGGTCCCATTGGCTGACGGCATATCCTGCAAAATCGGGCACAGTATGGTTCAGCAGTTTTACGCCTATCCAATATAAACTCTCCAGTGTGCGCATGGTAGTAGTACCTACAGCCACTATACCTTTATCCAGGTGGGCTATTAACTGGTGTATGGTGTCAATATCTACATGTATCCATTCTGCATGCATGGTATGGTCTTGCATAGTGGTACTCTTCACAGGCATAAATGTTCCTGCCCCTACGTGCAGGTTTACAAAAGCAGTATCTATACTTTTTTGCCCCAGGCTCTGCATAATATTATCTGTAAAATGCAGGCCGGCAGTTGGTGCCGCTACACTACCCTTCTCTTTGGCGTATATCGTCTGGTACCTTTCAGTATCAGCATGTTCCGCTTGCCTGTGCAGGTAGGGGGGTAGTGGTATTTTACCCGCGGTGTGCAGCACTTCTGCAAAGCTTGCGTCTGTGTTCCATGCCAGTTCTATAACAAATGAACCCGCACCACGCTCTACCATAGTAGCATGTAGTGTAAATGTTTCATGCTGCTGCTCTAATACCAATCCGTCTTTCCATTTACCTGCGCCGCCTACTATACAGCGCCACAATACACGTTGTGTTTGCAGCATGGCTGTTTGCACATCACCATATTGTTCATGTGGTTCCAGGCAAAATACTTCAATTATTCCACCTGTTGCTTTGGTAAAAAGCAGCCTTGCCTGCACTACCATAGTGCGGTTAAATACCATCAGGCTGTCCTCCGGTATATGCATAGCTATATTGCGGTAAATATCTCCTGTTAATTGTCCGTCACGATATATCAACAGTTTAGAAGCATCACGTTGTTCCAAAGGATATTTAGCAATACGCTCATCCGGCAAATCGTAAGTATAGTCTTCTATTTTTAATTCCTTCGGATGCATGGCTATCTTATTTCGGGTATGGTGATTCCTGTTATTTTCCGATACATATCTATAGCATACAGATCGGTCATGCCGGATATGAAGTCCACAATTGATTGTATATCGTTGTACAATTGCTCCGGCTGCTTTGTGATGGGAAATTGTGATGATACAAGCTGCAGCATCTTAAGCGATTTTGTATCGTTGGGGTTTAGCACCGCATGTATAAATTCTTTCAGCAACCCGCCTATTACGGTATAGCCCGCTATCTCTATTTCCACTACCGATTTATAGTTGTAAATATATTTGTAAGAATACTCGTTGATAGCATCTATCAACAGCCTTTCTTTTCCGGGCAGGCATTTCAGCAGGTCTTTTTCCAGGGTGCCTTCCAGCAATTCAGTTTCGTTCTCTATAAAAGCTTCCGCCAGTTTTTCCGTCATCAGCCCTATCCAGACAGCGCGTAAGTAACCTATCCTGCGGTTAGCGTCAGGTATTACATCCATTTTACGCTCCACGTACTCACGCGTCAGGTAGCTGGTTGAGTTATCGAAAAATGGCAGGAACAATTCCTTTATCTTTTCTATGCTTACAATGCCTAAACGGTGAGCATCTTCCATATCTATGATACGGTAGCAGATATCATCAGCAGCCTCTGTCAGGTACACAAAAGGGTGGCGGGCATAAACGTTATCATATCCCTCTTTTTCAGGAATGCCTAATGTGTCAGCGATTGACCTATATCCGGACAACTCGCTATCAAAGAAGCCTGATTTTTTCGTTGCAATCAGTCCTGTTTTACTAAACCCGGAAGCAGAACTGCTGGGGTACTTTACAATTGAGGCCAGTGTTGTGTAGGTCAGGTTATATTCTCCACCATTGTCTTTGGTAAGTATGCGCAATGCGTTAGAATTACCTTCAAACAGTTCAAAGTCTTTTACCTGTTCAGGAGTCATTGCGCTGTGAACGACTTGTTTCTGCTCTTCATTCAGACCTGTAAAAAACGCACGTATAGCGTATTCACCGGAATGCCCGAAAGGGGGATTACCAATATCGTGCGCCAGGCAAGCTGCAGCTATTACAGATGGTAATTCGTATTTGTAAAATTCCTTAAAATCATCTCCCTGCTCATTATACTTCTCTGCTATTCTATCTCCTACAGCTTTGCCCAAAGAACGGCCTACTGATGCTACTTCTAAACTGTGCGTAAGCCTGTTGTGTACAAACACCGCACCCGGCAGGGGAAATACCTGTGTCTTATTCTGCAGCCGCCTGAAGGCAGATGAGAATATGATACGATCGTAGTCGCGCTGAAAGGACGTGCGTACACTATCAGGATTAACCTTTTTGTCAGGCGCATCAGCAGTGCGCCTTGTGCTGTATAAGTCAGTCCAGTTCATGATGCAAATATGGCTATTTGTCGTCGGATATTACTTTAAAATATTCTCTATCTTGTGCTATATATTCAGATAATCCAAACATAGAATCGTGATAAAATATTCTTTAACTATATTATTTCTTTCTTCAGCTATCTATACTTTTTCACAACCTAATGTAAGCACATGTGAAAAATGATGAAACTGTTGAATTTATGATGAATAACGGTTTACCGCGTGGTGCTTATATTATAAATATTGTTGACTCTCATGGCTATGTGTCACGTAAAAAGCTTGTTAGACATTAATTCTTACCTCCACAATCCTAGTATGGGTTAACTATTCTTTATGACTGAACATCAACTATATCCAAGTATCAAACAGGGATTTATCATTATATTGGTTTCAATGCTGATTGCAGTGATTATCGGCCTAATAGAGCTAGTGCTGATAAAGCAGGTTATTTTCAGCGATGAAAAGTATAAAGGGATAATAACATTTTTCAGTTACGTACTACCCATGATAGGTGTGATAGTATATGCAAAAAATAAAAGAAGAGCTTCCGGTAATACCACATCACTAAGTTTCAAGTCGTTTTCGCCTTCTGTTTTTATAGTTGGTTTGGTTGCAGTCTTTTGCATAGGTTTTCTGCTAGAATTATTCCAGTACGTGTTGCCCGTACCGGATAGTTTCGCAACATTGATGGAAGAGATGCTTACCAATAATATCTTTTCCGTTATTACAGCTGTAGTAGCAGCACCTGTTTTAGAAGAGATCTTAATGAGGGGCATTATACTTGATGGATTTCTGAAAAACTATAGTCCTTCTAAAGCAATAATATGGTCAGCAATAATTTTCGGTGTTTTTCATCTTAACCCATGGCAGGCTGTGGCAGGTTTCGCAGCAGGATTAATATTGGGCTGGTTATATTGGCAAACAAAATCCTTATGGCTGTGCATACTGCTGCACGCATGTAACAATGGCATTGCATCCATAGAAGCAGAGGTAATAGATATGGACAAGTATCCTACACTTATTCACTATTTAGGGATGACAAATTACATGATAGCCTCATTAGTAATGACCATATTACTGGCAGGCTGCATGCGCTACCTGGACAGGTATTTTAAAGCAAGAAAAAGAATCATCAATACTGAGCAGGGCGACCTGCCTATGTAATATGGATAAGAAGAAACCATATCCAAACCTGGTAGACAGCGCAGGGCTAACCCTGTTGTTCATTATCCTGTTAATATTCTTATCTCCGGTAGTCATTTCATTTATTGTTGATGAAGATAAAAAGAGTATAGATTATGGTCTTACGGCAATGCTACGCTACCTGTTGGTTGTGGTTATTGTATTTCTTACAGGCTATTACTATAAAAGAAAAGGGTCCAACCCTGAAATATTTCCTTTAAAGCCTATTGGCTTCATACCTTCAATAGTCAGTATCGGTGCATTATTCTGTATCGTTTACATTACCGATGCTACAACTTATTTCTTCCCGATGTCAGAAGACTGGAAAGAGCATTTCAAAAATTTTCTTATACCACGCCCGTTTTTTATTATTACAGCCTGTTTACTGGCACCAGTATTTGAAGAACTCATCTTCAGGGGGATAATACTGGACGGGCTGATGCAACGTTACAAACCAGGCATGGCCATTTTTATATCTTCAGTATTGTTTGGTGCTGTTCATATGAACATCTGGCAGTTTACTGGTGCCGGTGCAGACGGACTTTTATATGGGTGGATGTATGTGCGTACCCGTTCTATATTACCTTGTATGATGCTGCATGCGGTAAAAAACATCAGCGGGACTATTGCCGGATATTATTCTGAATTTGACGGACTGTCATTGGCTGACGAAACAGCAGTTACCTATTATTTTACCGGTTTTGTTGTTGCCGTGATACTATTGATAGGCTGCATGCGTTACATGGACAAACATTTCAAAGCCAGGGAGTTGTCATAACAGCCCAGGGTGTCCTCCCTATGTAATTATTAAACATTATCCCTGGTAGACCGTATCAGCCCTATACCCGCAAAGAAAAATATAGCGCCTAAGATGCCATAAATTGCCAATTGTTTGTAATTGCTGCCTTCGGAAAAAATAACAGCTGCGTAAATCAATCCGATAATACCCAGTATAGTCAGTACGGCGCCAAATATTCTTTTTTCCATAGTTTTTTGAGTGTTTCTCGCATTATAACAACGGCCATAGCTAATAGTTATAGTGTTTTAGAAAAAATAATTCAACTTAAGTGTGTTATGCATTGGTTTCTTATGTATCTTTGTCTTAGGCAAATAAGAAAATGATGATATTTTCAACAGAACTGATAAAAGGAACTCTGAAGACAATAGTATTAAAGCTGCTGTCTGACACAGAGAAAATGTATGGATACGAGATAACCCAGCATGTGAAAGAAATGACAGGCGAGAAAGTACAGATAACGGAAGGGGCGTTATACCCAACCCTACACGCGCTGGAAAAAGAAGGGCTGGTAACTACTGAAACAGAATACATAGGCAAACGCATGCGCAAGTATTATAAAATAAGCAAGACGGGCAAAACAAAGGCCGGTGAAAAAGTGAATGAGCTCGCCGACTTTATGGAAACCATGTCTGTACTTATGAATATAAAACCCAAAACCGCTTAGCGTATGTATCAACTTACTGATGAGCAAGTAACATATATCCTCAACGACATTAGACGTAATGGCGTTGAAATGGAGGACCTGCAGTTGAACCTCCTGGATCATATTTGTTGCATCATTGAGCAAAACCTCGAAGAGGGCGGAAACTTCGAGAGCTTCTATCAGCAAACCATCAGCAGGTTTTATAATACCGGGCTGAAGGAGATAGAAGAGGAAACAATCAATTTACTAACATTTAAAAACTATTATGTAATGAAAAGATCAATGATAATAAGTGGGGCGTCTGCTGCATTTTTGTTGTTAACAGGTTCTTTCTTTAAGTTTATGCATTGGCCGGGAGCAGCGGTATTACTTGTTTTAGGCATCGTATTTTTTAGCATGATATTCCTGCCTATACTGCTCGCTATGAAATCGAAAGAACTGAAAACCGGCACAGAAAAGCTGATACTGGGTATAGGCACTTTTTCAGGTATTTTGTATTGCCTGGCTTCACTCTTCAAAGTGCAGCACTGGCCGGGCGCAAACGTCATGTTGTTCAGCACACTGGGCATTATCCTGTTTGTACTACTGCCATTGTATTTCTTCAATGGCATACGCAAGCCGGAAACCAAACTGAATACAATCATTACCAGTATCATACTGGTGGGTGTATTTTCTGTACAATTTCTTATGGTATCATTAAAGAAACCATATCCTGATGCACAGGCATCTGCAAAACAATCCTCCTCAATAACTACTGTTACCACACTACCTGCACCTGTTCATAAATAAGTTGATTATTTATACAATAAACTACAAGAGAAAAGGCTGCGGTTTCCCGCAGCCTTTGTATTTCAATTCAATTCTTATCACTCGTCAATTCCTATTTTCTTTTCAACCAGGTAGTGGTTCCTGTCTGCTGCAGATCGTGATACCAGTTCTGCAAGAAAGCCCGCCAGGAAAAATTGTGTACCCAATACCATGGTTACTAATGAAAGGTAAAATGTCACCTTATTGGTAAGGCCATATTCAGCACCACTGCATAAACGTTGTATGACAAGGTACACCACCATAATAAAGCCCAGGAAAAACATTAGTGTACCTAGCGTGCCAAACAGGTGCATAGGTTTTTTGCCAAAGCGGCTGATGAATTGCACGGACAATAAATCAAGAAAGCCATTGATAAAACGTTCCCAGCCAAATTTGGAAACACCGTATTTACGCGCACGGTGAATAACCACCTTCTCGCCTATTTTACGGAAGCCTGCAGCCTTTGCCAGTACAGGTATAAAGCGGTGCATTTCCCCATATACTTCTATACTCTTCACCACGTTGCGGCGGTATGCTTTCAGCCCGCAGTTCATATCGTGCAGTTTTATACCCGATATGCGGCGGTTTACAGAGTTGTAAAGTTTTGAAGGCAGGTTTTTGGTAAAAGCATTATCATAACGCACTTTCTTCCAGCCACTCACCAGGTCAAAACCTTCAGCGGTTATCATCCGGTATAGTTCAGGCACCTCATCGGGGCTGTCCTGCAGGTCGGCGTCCATGGTGATGACCACGTTGCCTTTTGCCGCCTTAAAGCCTTCATTCAGTGCAGCGCTTTTGCCATAGTTGCGCTGGAATTTAATGCCTTTGATATGCGGGTTAGCAGCCGATAATTTCTGAATGACATCCCAGCTATTGTCTGTACTGCCATCGTCTATCATAATCACCTCGTAACTGTAGCCATGTTCGCCACATACTTTCTCTATCCACTCTGCCAGTTCAGGCAGCGATTCATCTTCGTTATAAAGCGGTACTACTATGCTGATGTCTGTATGCATTATGCCAGGTGTTCAGGTTTGTTTCTTTTTACAATTGCTGCAATGATAAAGCCAAACAAACTGTATAGTATTATAGAAGTCGCAAAACCTATCATCGTTCCACCTATACCTTTCTGTTTCTCCATTTGTTCATCAGCAGCAGCTTCAGCGGCTTCGCGCGCTTCGTCTCCACCAAAGGATGCAGCCATGTTTACAGACATATCTCTTACTTTCTCAAAATAAGTATCGTCTATAAAATGGGTATATATATACGTATAAACTGTAGTAATAGAAACGATAATAAGTATAGATACAAATATCGCGGAGAATGCTTCCCTGAAAGTAATATACCCCCCCATGGCTTTTCTTTGCTCTGTAGCCATGTATAACAAAAGGAGCATGAAAATGATAAAGGATATCACGCCAAATATGCCCATACCCATCATGCCGAGCGATTGCATGATAAACAGTCCGTAAATGGTAGTAATAAACATGGATACAAGACCAATGATCAACCCCCATTTTAATGGTATTGAAAACCTGTTAAACTCTTGTGTTGTATTGTCCATAACTATTTGTTTATTGAAATTTTATCGTTGTTGATAATGCCTGTTACTTTACCAGGCAATTCTTTAGCAAGGTATGGGTTGTTCATTCCGGCTGATCTCATTGCCGCAATTGTTGTATTGCCTGCGGTTGTATAAAGTGTCAATGCAGCCCTGGCACCTTTGCCGATTGTTATACCATCTATCCCCAGCACTTTTCTTGGGCCGGATGTAAAGGCCGCTATCATACGTTCTTCCTCTACCTTGTCTGCTACGCCTGCCAATACTATGTTGAATGCGATCTCCTGTATGTTCATCCCGTAGGCGGCATATTCAAATTCTTTTACCTTAGCATCCCACTCGTGCGGGTGGTGGTGCGTAGCTATGCAATCTATCGTGCCGTCTTTCAGCCCTTTTATTAATGCCTGCCTGTCTTTCTCCCCACGCAATGGTGGTGATACTTTGTACAGGCTGTCATAGCCTGCCAGCACCTCGTCGGTCAGTGCCAGATGGTACGGAGTTACTGAGCAGGTTATGTTCAGTTTTTCTTTTTTGGCTTTCCGTATCATATCCACACCATCGGCAGTAGAAACGCCCGTAAAATGCAGCCTTGAGTTACTGTACCGTAATAGTTGCAGGTCCCTGCCTATGATAATGGTTTCCGCTTCGGGAGGGATACCCGCCATGCCCAGTCTTGTAGAGGCTATGCCTTCGTGCATCAGCCCTGTAGCAGCTATAGATGCATCCTCCGGTATTTGTATCAGTGTGCCGTTAAACGCTTTTACATATTCCAGCGCTTTCAGCATCAGCGCTGAATTCTGCACCGGCTTCCATCCGTCTGTAAATGCAACCGCGCCATGCGCCTGCATATCCATCATCTCGGCCAGGTTTTTACCCTCTATGTTCTGGGATATACTGCCCAATGGGTGCAGGCTTACAACGCTGCCGGTTGCTTTCTTTAGTATATAGTCTATTACAGATTTGGTGCTGGCTGCAGGGTTGGTATTGGGCACAACGCAAACATCCGTAAAGCCACCCGCTGCGGCCGCTGCCAATCCTGATTGTATTGTTTCTTTATGTTCGTAGCCGGGCTCAGCATAGTCTGCCATGATATCCATCCAGCCCACACTTACGCAAAGTTGGCCATCACCTTTAGCAGATGTGAATACATTTTTTCCATCTGCCTCTATCGTGCTTACTCCTGATTTTTTTGCCGACGCAGTTATTTTGCTGATAATACCGTCTTTAATGATGATATCAACAATTTTGTTATGGAATTCTGACGCTGTGTCAGTTACCCTGGCCTGTCGGATGTGCACTTGCATAAGCTATTGAGTAGCGGCAGTTGGTTTGCGAAGACTGCCTGCCAGAAACCATGTTTCTACAGCCAGCATTATCACGGCTAAAATAACACAAACTTTCCAAAGCGGGAAACTGCCCCAAGTGTTGTAACTGCCTGTAGTGCCTATAGTATCGGCCTCCGCAACTTTTATATCTATCCCGGGCCACATATTGTCCAGGTCTCCCGGGCTGATGGTACCCAGCATAGATTCTGCCCTGTCCTGGTTCACAGCCACTATTGCCGTATCGCTGCCGGTGGCTGCAAGCGTGTAAAAGCCGGGTTGTTCCACCATGCCATCCATCATAACATTCAAGCCGGAGCCATAGGTGCGCTGTGGTGGAATAGCATCTGTACCGTTATGATACAGGTGCACCATATTGCGCTCATTGGCATTGTTCAGTGGCAGGTATGCCGGCTGGCGACGGCCGAGTGTTAACGCATATACATTACCCCCCTGAGACTGTACCGCCATCTGGTACAGGAAGGGAGCAAAGAAATAGCTGGACGGGAAATTGCCCGATTGCTGGTCTATACCCGATGATAATATATATAACTGCCCTACCGATGGACTGTATTGTGCCAATAGCGGGTCTCCATTGCGGAAACTGAGAATTGACTGCCTGTTAGCTGTCAATCCTGCATCTATTATATAATGCCAATTGGCTACAGGCAACTGTACATTTTCGGGTATACTTTCAAAAAGGTCGCGCACCAACGGGCTGCCCTGCTGCAATGCCGTTGCTGCCTGCCCTGCGGTATCAATACCGGTAATGGTTATTTCCGCTATTTCTTTTAAGCCCTCGTTCAGGGCGGCGATATTTGTTGTTTTACCGGGGAATATACATACAGACTGGCCTGACTGCTGAGCTTTTGCCAGTTGCTTACCCAGTGCAGCGCTGATGCGGGTACAGTTATTCAGCAGTACCAGGCTGTACTCTTTCCAGTCGGCCGGTGCATTATCTATACTCACGTTATTCAGCCTGAAACCATTGTAGGCACGAAAGGCCGCCTGTATGTAAGGACTGGGGGCGCCTTCGTTCAATGCCAATACAGATAGGTTGGGGGCGCTGCGTGCCGTAATGCGGAAGGTGTCGTCAAACCGTACAGACTCATCGTCAACCACCAACTCTATTTTTTGCCATGCAGCATCATTCACCCTGAAAGTAAGGGTATCTACGCTTTCTTTTTCTGAGTTAAAGCCCATGGTAGCTGCACTCTTCACCTGGCCATTCACCAAAAGGTTCAGTACAGGAGCCTGTTCAGGCGCATCTCCATATAGCCGGGTACGTACCACCAACTGGTTGCTTTCGCCCGCCTGCACCGCAGGGCTGGTCATGAAAGCCGTATCTATATATACATTAGCTGGAGTATTACCTTTTACCTGTATAGCATATACGGTAACATCCTCCGTTTTTGCAGGGGGAGCGGATACCGCATTTTGCTGAAAATCTGAATAATAATACAAGTCGGCCCCGGGCATGGCTTCTGAAGTAGTTATGCCCTGTAGCAGTGAAACTACCTGCTGCGCATTTTTTACTGCGGCCGATATTTCTATACTGCCTATTTCCAGCAATACCTTATCAGCCGGCATCGGGCGATAGCTTACGGGATTGTTATTGGTCAGCAGCAGGAACTTAGTGCCCGGCGCCGCATTTTTTACCTGCCTGCGTGCCGCTTGTTTAGCCACATCCAGCAGGCGCTGGGCTCCCTTCTTCAGGCTCATACTGCCGGAGTTGTCTATATATATAGCCTGCAGCCTGTCGCCGGTATTTTGCTTGTTGTCATTTGAAAAGAAAGGTTGTGCAAAAGCCAGTATCAGCATGATGAGGAATAGCAGCCGGGAAGCCAGCAGCCATTTGTACCGCACCTGCGATTGTTTTTGTGAGCGTAGCTGGATATTCTTTAAAAAGCGGGTATGCGGGAAGAACACGGTCTTATACCTGCGCAGGTTGAACAGGTGTATCAGTACCGGGATAGCCAATGCAACAGCCGCCGCCAGGAATATGGGGTAAATAAAACTCACAGTATTCAAATATAAGGCTAAAGTATTGATTACTAAGGGGGAGAATTAGCCAAGGATTTCTTAAAGATGCGTGTAAAAAGAAAGAGGGTGAGTATATAACCCACCCTCTTTCAATATGCTTAAACCAGCGGCAATATCAGCCAATGGCGTTGTTCAGATCTGCTATCAGGTCGTCTGCGTCTTCTATGCCCACACTCAGGCGTATCAGCGAATCTGCCAGGCCGTTCTTTATACGCTCTTCCCTTGGTATAGCCGCATGTGTCATGCTGGCCGGGTGCCCGCAAAGAGATTCCACACCGCCCAGGGATTCTGCCAGTGCAAACAATTCTGTTTTCTTTAATACTTCCATAGCGGCATCCAGGCTGTCACCTTTCAATGTGAAAGACATCATACCGCCAAAGCCACGCATCTGCTTTTTAGCTATATCGTGGTTAGGATGATCTTCAAAACCGCACCAGTACACCTTGCCCACTTTGGGGTGGTTACGCAGGAAGTTGGCTATTTTTTCGCCGTTTTCGCAATGGCGCTGCATACGTACGTGCAGGGTTTTTATACCGCGCAGTACCAGCCAGCTATCGTGCGGGCCGGGTACGGCGCCACAACTGTTTTGTATAAATGCAAGGCGCTCCTGCAGGTTGTCGTCATTTACTATCAATGCGCCAAGTACCACGTCAGAGTGGCCACCCAGGTATTTGGTTGCAGAATGCAGTACGATATCTGCACCCAGATCCAGTGGGTTTTGCAGGTAAGGCGTAGCAAATGTATTGTCCACCACCAGCAGCAGCTTATGTTCTTTAGACATGGCTGCGCAGGCTGCTATGTCCACTATGTTCAGCATGGGGTTGGTTGGTGTTTCAGCCCATATCATTTTTGTATTACCATTAATATAACCACGGATGTTCTCAGCATTGGTCATATCTATAAAATGGAACTTAATACCGTAGTTGACAAATATCTTTGTCATGATGCGGTATGTACCACCATACAGGTCGTTGGCCACGATCACCTCATCGCCGGGGGATAATAATTTTATAACAGCATCTGTAGCAGCCATACCGCTGCCAAAGCACAAACCATGGTTGCCGTTTTCTATTGCTGCTAAAGATTTTTCCAGTGCGTGCCTTGTAGGGTTTTGAGTACGGGAATACTCATAACCTTTATGGTCGCCGGGTGCGGCCTGCACATAAGTAGATGTCTGATATATCGGGGTCATGATAGCACCGGTAGTAGGGTCTGGCTCTACACCAGCATGTATCATTTTCGTAGCTATTTTATATTTCTTATTATCCATTAGTCGGTTTTTTTAACGAGGCAAAGGTAACTATTTCTGATAGGGAGAATAATTACAGTGATATTTTCGGCTGATAGCATCATAAGATTTAGCTAATTTTAGGCAATGGATAACGCTCACATACGTCCCGGTGATGATTTAAGCCCGCAGGAAAGGGATTATGAGAACAGCATAAGGCCGCAGACGATTGAAGACTTCTCCGGCCAGCCGCAACTGATAGAAAACCTGAGGATTTTCATCAAGGCAGCCAACCTGCGCGGCGAGGCGCTGGACCATGTATTGTTTCATGGCCCTCCCGGTTTGGGAAAAACAACTTTATCAAGAATAGTAGCCAACGAGCTGAAGGTAAACATAAAAGAAACCAGCGGCCCGGTTATAGAAAAACCCGCCGACCTGGCAGGATTACTCACCAGCCTGGAAGAAAGGGATGTATTATTTATAGATGAGATACACCGCCTGAGTACTGTTGTGGAAGAATACCTGTATGCTGCAATGGAGGATTTTAAGATTGACATTATGATAGACAGCGGCCCCGCCGCCCGTTCTGTACAGATCAACCTGAGCCCGTTTACGCTGGTGGGTGCTACTACACGTTCAGGTTTACTGACTGCGCCGTTGCTGAGTCGCTTTGGCATCAAGTCAAGATTGGAATACTACAACAAGGATGTATTGCAACGCATCATCCTGCGCTCTGCATCTTTGTTAAATGTACGTACCACATCTGACGCAGCCATGGAGATAGCAGGCCGCAGCCGCGGTACGCCCCGTATAGCCAATGGCCTGCTGCGCCGCATGCGCGACTTTGCACAGGTACTGGGCAATGGCGTTATTGATATGGGCATTGTGGAGCACGGCCTGCGCGCGCTGAATGTAGACAGCCACGGCCTTGACGATATGGACAATAAAATACTGGTAACGCTGATAGATAAATTTAAAGGTGGCCCTGCAGGTATCAACAACATTGCAACGGCAGTAGGCGAAGAAGCAGGAACGATTGAAGAAGTATATGAACCATTCCTGATACAGGAGGGCTTTATTATGCGGACACCACGCGGCAGGGAAGCAACTGAAAAAGCATACAAACACCTGAACCGGAACTATGGTGGCAAAGCCGGCGGCCTGTTCAGCGAGTTATGATTTTGCTACACCCAGCAGGTTGGCAGTAAAAGTATCCCAGCTGTATTTTTGTTTTTCACGGGTAATGTTTTCCTGCAATTGAGGTAAGGAATCCGGGCTGAAGAATTTCAGGATGGCAGCAGCTATCTGTGTTGGGTCAGACTCTGTTACAAAACCTGTTTTGCCATCGGGCACCACTTCTGCCAGCCCGCCTACGTTGGTTACAACCATAGGCTTTTCAAAATGATAAGCTACCTGCGTGATACCGCTTTGCGTAGCGCTGCGGTAGGGTTGCACTACCAGGTCGGCAGCAGAAAAATAATACCGTATCTCATTGTTGGGAATGAACTCTGTAAACAGTTTCACATCTTCTGCTATGCCGTTGTCCGAAATCTGCTTCAAGTATGCCTCGCTGTCTCCGTAAAATTCTCCTGCCACTATCAGCTTAATGCCCGCTGCTTTGATGCGGTCATCTTTCATAGCATCCAGCAATATATCCAGCCCCTTGTATTTGCGGATAAACCCAAAGAACAGGATGTATTTTTCATCCGGCTTTAAGCCCAGGTGTTTACATGCTTCTGCTTTGCTTACAGCACTGCCATAGTTATCGTACACCGGGTGGGGGCTGAATACAGATGGCTTTGTGGTGAAGTTCTTCAAATCCTTCAGCACATCCCTGCTCATAGCAAGAAAGGCATCTGCACTTTTCAGGAAGTATTTTGTAAATGCCACATCTCCCGGGCGGGGCTCGTGGGGAATAACATTATCCGTTATGGCCACTATGCGGGTATGGTTGTTCTTTTTTACCCGCCTTAAAATAGTACCAAAGGCCGGGCCCATAAACGGCAGCCAGAAACGTACGATGATAACATCAGGTTTTTCTTTTTTTATCCTGTTGCCCACCTGTATCCAGTTCAGCGGATTGATGGAATTGATAACGCTGTGTATAGTCAGTCCCTTAGGTGCGGGCTCATCTGTAAACTGAGATTTACCCGGGAATAAAAACGACGGGTATTGCAAAGAGAAAGAATAGATAACAACCTCGTGGCCCTGCTCCTGCAATACTTCAGCCAGCCGCTCATTGAAGGTGGCAATGCCGCCGCCGCGCAATGGGTGTGCCGAGCCTATGATGGTTATCTTCATTTCTATTGCAGTGGTTTAAAATCCTGTTGTGCCTGTTGGTAGTCCGAAGGTATGCCAATGTCTATAAAATATGCATCACTCACATACCCATACATATTACCCTCTTGCACAAAGGCTTCAAAGTAATCTTTTTCAAAAGAATGTTTCGCAGGCAGTATTTTAGCCGACAATGCATCTTTGTTTACTACATAAATACCGCCGTTTATTAGTCCCTCTGTATAATGTTTCTTTTCTTCAAAGGCATTGATGCGCCCGTTATCATCTATACTTACAACACCATACCTGTCAAAGTTGGTCATGGGTTTTAATGCCAGTGTTGTTGCCGCATTTTTATCAGTATGAAACTGTAATAGCTCATTCAAATCTACACGAAACATTGTATCACCATTCAGTATAACCACATCATTGCTGTTGGCTTTGGTAAGCGCCAGTTGTATGCCACCGCCCGTACCAAGGGGTTCCTGCTCTATTACATAATCAACGCTAAACCCACGCTGCTGTGTGGCAAGCCATTGCAATACATGTTCGTGCTTATACCCCAGTGATAATATAACCCTTGTGCAACCCTGCTGTTCCAGGTAATCAAATACATAATGAAGAAATGGAAGCCCGTTAACCGGGGCCATGCACTTGGGCACGTCTGCCACCGCGCTTTGCAAGCGCGTGCCCAATCCTCCTGCCAGTACAATGCACTCCATAGTTTTTATATGCTCCAGGTAAACAGTCCTTGTTCTGTAATATGGTACCTGCTCAGTTCCCCGCCAAATTGTTTCAATGCTTCTGTAACCGCGTAGCGTGTATTGCCGGGGCAGTAAAACATCATAAAGCCACCACCGCCCGCACCGGTTATTTTACCACCAGTAGCACCATGTTGCAGTGCTATGTTATATATGCCATCCAGCCTGTCGTTAGATATGTCTTTGGCCATCTGCTTTTTAAACCTGAACCCGAAGTCCAGTATCGGGCCTACATCATCTACTTTGCCCAGCAGCAGTGCTTCCTTCATCATCTCCGCCTGCTTCTTCAACTGGTGCATGGCCTTTATACTTTGTTCGTTCTTGTTATGTACGTTCTGCGTCTGCGCTTCGATGATGGTAGATGATAAACGACTGGTAGATGTGAAATACAATACCAGGTTGTTGCTCATCTCTGCCAGTACTTTTTTCTTCACCGGCAGCGGATTTACTATCACCCTGTTGTCGGCATAAAACTCCATGAAGTTTACACCGCCAAAGGTGGCAGAATACTGGTCCTGCTTGCCGCCGGCCATAGCCAGTTCTTCGCGTTCTATCACGTATGCCATGTGGGCTATATCATACTCGCCCAGTGGCAGTTGCAGCCATTCTGCAAATACGCCCACTATAGCCACCATCAGTGTAGAAGATGTACCCAGGCCGCTGCCCGCAGGTGCGTCTACACTTGTGGTCAGCCTGAAACCCGAAGGTACGGGGCCGTATTTTTTTACGATGTGGTTGTATGCACCTTTGGCCAGATCCAGCTGCCCGTCAAGCGGTAAAATATCGGCCATATCAAACACCTGTGTTTCACCACGGTCCACCGCTTCAATTGTTATCTTGCCATCGGTAGTGGGCAGTATGCTGGCATGTGCGTAGAGCGATATGGTAGCGTTGAGTACCGCACCGCCATACATATCTGCATACGGGCTTACATCCGTACCGCCGCCTGCCAACCCTATGCGCAATGGTGCTTTGCTCCTGAACATCTGTAGTAGTATATATTGAGTATTAGTTGTTTTGTGTTTTCCTGCTTACTGTAAACGAAATAGCCGTGAATATTATTATCCCCAGCAGTCCGCCAACAGCATCTGCCAGTGTATCCATATTGTCCTGGAAGCGGCCGGGTACGTAGTGCCCCTGTATATATTCTACCAGCCAGCCTACAAATACTGATAACGCCAGCCACCACAGCAATGGTAACAGCCTGCGTGTAGGGTAGCCCAGCAGCCAGGAAAAAGAGAAGCCCGCAAACAGCAGCACATGCGCCCATTTATCTATAAATGGTATGTCCACATCCGGTATCTCTTTGGCAGGCAGCAGGCACAAAACAAAAATGAGCAAAGTCCAGCCAGTGGCCAGCAACCTTGCTCTTTTTTTATATTTTGACGCTTCTGTAAAAATAGTCCGCATGGGAGCTATTCCCCAACCAATGCGCTGTAAGCAGCGGCATCCATCAGGCCATCCAGTTCAGAAGTATTAGTAACAGTCATTTTTATCATCCAGCCTTTGCCATAAGGGTCCTGGTTTACCGCTTCGGGCGTACCTTCCAGGTCACGGTTCACTTCATTGATAGTGCCTGATACCGGCAGGAACAGGTCAGACACTGTTTTTACAGCTTCTACCGTACCGAATATATCGTTCTCGTTCAGTGTTTTACCATTAGAGTCAATGTCCACAAAAACGATATCGCCCAGTTCGCGCTGCGCAAAATCAGTGATGCCTACAGTAGCCGTGTTACCTTCTACCAGTACCCACTCGTGGTCTTTTGTGTACTTCAAATTTGCAGGAAAATTCATGTTATAATATTTGCGGGTAAAAATAGCGGATTTTTCGGGAGAAACATAATAGAAAATTGTTCAATGCGATTTTCAATCTCTTTCTTAGCTCAGTATGTTACGAGTTTATTACATGGCATCTTTTCGACAAAGCTAAGAATCGGCCCTGCCCGAAACATTTGGCTTTACCACTGGTCTAAGCATCCACGTAGACTTGGTTAAACCGAAAAATATCCTTCGATTATTGTGTATTTTTATTTTGTTATGCGCTTCTTTATAGAGACGGAAAGATTGATAATGCGGGATATGTTGCCTACTGACGATATCGGCATGTTTTTGCTGGATTCAGATCCTGATGTGCATCTTTATGTCGGGCGCAAGCCTGTACAGAATATTGAACAGAGCAGGGAGGTGATTGAATTTATTAGGCAGCAATACGAAACCAACGGAATAGGCCGCTGGGCAGTGGTAGAAAAGCATACAGGAATATTCATAGGGTGGTCAGGGTTGAAATTAATTACCGAGCCTATCAACGGCCACAATAATTATTTAGACCTTGGCTATCGTTTTATCAGGCAATATTGGGGTAAAGGTTATGCCAAAGAAACGGCAATAGCTTCAGCTGCCTACGCATGGGATGTGCTGAACGCAGGAAAGCTTTGCGGCATAGTTCATATTGATAATATTGCATCCCGCAAAGTTCTGGAAAGTGTCGGCCTCTGTTATGTAGAAGATTTTGATTTTAATGGTGACCCTTATGAATGGTTTGAGGCAAAACGGAGATAAATATTTCCCTCACTGGTTTAAGTTTGCAAACTTCAATCAATAATAACAGCAAGACTGTGTCTGGCAGAAGAATTATGAAGTAGATGGATAGCTACAGTAGCCCTGCTTACAGATTCATTAAAACATTGCCGGTCAGAGACCTGATCCTATCCGGGATTGAAATTGCAAACCTTAAAATGGTGCGGAAACCTACACTAAGCCAATCATCCCAATATCGCCTCTATTTGCTTCAGATGATTTATATCGTGACCGGCATAATAAACCATTATATCTTCTATGGTTTCAATTCCACGTTCTGCATGTACACCATATAATTTCCACTGCTCCGGAGACAGAATCTTAAATAACTCAAGGTTTGACTGCCTGAGCAGGGTATATAATTCAAGTGAAGCATTTACATCTATAGACGTGTACTTGCCTGTTATAGCCCATTGCGCCTGGTCAAAGGCCTGGATTTCCGTGCCGGGAGAGCTTAATATTAATCGTATCCTGTAAGCGCCAACTAACTCATCATCTGCCAGGTGCGCGACTATTTCCCGTATAGACCACTTGTCTGCTGCTGGTTTTACATCCAGTTTGTCGGGGTTAACCGTAGCCAACAGCCTTTTTAGCGTAGCAGGCATTTCCTGCTGCAATGTTAGCGGGTCGCTGTCTGCAACATAGCTTTTAATACGTTTTTTATAATCTTCAATAGATTCTATCATTACTGGTCCTGTTATGTAAATGGTATTGTCTTTCAATCGAAAGATAAATATATCCAAAGATACAATTCCCTTAAACCTCCTCTTCTTCGTTTTGCAACGAGGTTGTAATGAAACCGCGATTGTATCGCCCGATAACATTCCCGTTTCCCAAAATTACGAATATGATAACTCATACTGGTTTAGGTTTGCAACTTAAATCAATAATAAAAGCAAGACTGTGTCTGGCAGAAGTTTTCCGAAGTTGATGAATAGCAGCAATAGCCTGGTTGAGCGTCATCGAAAATTTCCCGGTCGCAGACCTACTTCCTATTCAGGATTTAATTTGCAAACCTAAACCAGTAAAGCATTTTTATTTCTCACTTATATTACGGAGCACTGTTACGACTTCATTCCCTTTCTCAAATAGTTCAATCCAGCTTGAAGTATTGTTTTCAAAGTTTTGGATGTTTTCTTTGCCAAGAAATACACCTCTATTAGTTAGCAAGTAGAACCATACTTCGTTTGTCGCAGGAAGCGTAGTGGACTCTGTTTGAGTAGTCTTGTCAAGAAATGATTGGGCTAAATTTACAAACTGTTGGGCTGCACTATTTACTTTTTGATGTTGTCCACCGCCAATAATCCCGCCACCTGTACTTAAATAAACGCTCGCATCACCTGTTTGGTAACATACCGTTGTTGCAACTCCTTCCCCCATTTCCCAGTCCATTATCACACCATATAAAATAATCCTGTCCTGCGGTAGGGTAAGTCCCAGTTGTTCCGGTGTCACTGCAAATGCATTAGCTCTTAAACTTTCAAAAGAGTTTTCTTCTGTACTGCGTTCATTTAGCATTGTGGTATCTTCGTTTGCATCTATTTGCTCATTATGTGCTGCTGATTTATTTGCACAACTTGTTAAAATAAACCCACCGGCTAAAATAGCCCCGATTAATTTATAGGTCATTTTCATGCTCTTGAATATTTTTGAACTGCCTTAAAACTCAAATATAGAGATAGCGCATTAAATGTGGTATGCTTTTTTGTTCCCTTTGGAAGTGTTGTCCCCACGGACTGGTTTAAGTCTGCAGCTTAAATCAATAATAAAAGCAAGACTGTGTCTGGCAGAAGTTTTCCGAAGGCGATGGATAGCTACAGCAGCCTTGCTTACAGTTTCATCAAAACATTGCCGGTCAGTGACATGATTTCCGTGTGCCTGTCAGCATAATGTTCCAGTGCTGCAATTTGCTAACTTTACATAGAAGAACGAAGATCATGCACTACAGTATTACAAGTAAGGGTAACAGGTTTTATGAAGCGTTTAATGAGTCCAACAATGTGGTAGCTACTCTTGAATACGAGACATGGGCGACCCGCAAGGCAAAGATATCTGTTGCCGCAGGCTTTACTTATCAACTGGCAGGTGTTGGTTTCTGGCAAACCAGAATATCAGTCACTAAAGGAGACATTGCCTTTGCTGAAATAAAACCTGTCTTGGGCAGAGGCTTTCAGCTTACCTTCAGCGGTACCGCACAATCTTTCATGTTTAAGAAAAAAAGTACGTTCAGTACTGATTATAAAGTAATAGATGACTACGATACTGAAATGGCCACTGTAGATGTCAATTTCAAATGGAAATCGCTGAGTTACGAATACGAGGTTGAAGTAAACAACAATACCCTTGACAACGAGATTAACCTTATGCTGCCGCTACTGCTGGTTTACTGTAGCCGCTATATGCGCATGAGGCAGAGTGCTGCTACATAATAAGTCACAGTACCAATGCAAAACTCTTTTACCTGTTCTGGTGGATGTCGTCATAAAACTTTGCGAGTGTAACATTGGCAAAGGGTATCAGCAATAAAAAGCCAATGCCCGCTGTTAAAACACAAAGCAAAGCCAGCAGGAGCAACAAGAGCAATAATCCTAGGAGCTTCATTTTGTTCCCGTCCATCATCTCCTTGCTCATTTTCAGGGCATCCTGTGGTTTTATTGATGGGTCATCTGCCAGGATGTAAAAGCTCATAGAATAGGACAGAACCGCAATAATGCCCGGGATAACTAATAGCAACGTCCATAAAATGACGTAGAGCAGGAACAGCAGGTGGGTAATTAAAGCAGAACTATAAAACCTGAAGCCATCAAAAATCTGTTCAAGCCTGGCATTTTGCCCCCTTGCAATGGATAATGAAAACATTGCCGCCCCCAGCATCATGGGGCCTGCTATCAACAATGACAACACGCCGAATGTTTTCATTGCGCTAAACGGCGACATGATCAATATATAAACCAGAAAAGTACCGATAGCCAATAGCCATTTACCCTTTAAGGCATCTAAGGCCATGTTCATCAGGGTAGCATTATTTGTTTTCATTTTTTTTAATTTTAATCAACCCCATCCAAACCGGGTAACATGACACACATTACCTACCGGGTACGGAGCTGATAATTATTGATATACTTCTTACAGGCTTTCCACTCATCAAATTCTGCCGGTGGCAAACTGCTTTAATTATCTTCTTCTTCAAACATGCCAAAAACATTGCCTTCAGTATCTGTACAAACAGCCAGCATACCGTAGCCGGCCACAGGTTGCACTTCTGTCAGCACCTTTCCCCCCAGGGCAGTCACCTTCTTCAGCGATTTGCTCAGTGACGATACGCCTATATAATTAATGATTCCCACCGGCCTCGCACTACCTGCTGCTGTATCGCGGAGAGATAAACCTCCTCCAACACCCTCAGTGCCATCAAGCGCTTTAGTGCTTATCATATAATAATCCATAGGCAGCTTGTGAAATTTCCAACCGAAGAGTTCCTCATAAAATAGCCTGGCCCGCTCTGTATTCTCGGCGCTGATATCAAAATGTACTATCGTTGACATATCCTTAAATTATAGAACGAAATAGATATTGGTTTTCCAGGTAGTGGGGTCTTTCTCTATATCCGGGTCAGACAGGTATTCTTCTATCATCCATTTCTGCTTTAGTTTGTGTTCTTCCATATACTTACCAATCACCGCATAGGTTTCAGCCATCTTGTCATAACCGCCATAATGCGTAATAGTCACTGCTTTTGAAGCAGGCACCACTACATATTCAAATCCATCAATAAAAGGCAAATGCCCGGGCACGGGTACAACAGCAGCTAAATCCGTTTTCCCACCTGCTTCATCTATGTTGTAATAAATAGCGCCCGGCGGCTCAGTCAGTTGAACCTGGTGTTGGGCGCATGCACTATATACAGCCCCGTAACTCTCTTTAAAAAAGTCGGTCAGCTTATCAAATGGCATAGTGGCGCGCTTTGTAATGTAAGTTTTAGCCGGCCAGGCTATCTCTCTCACTTCGTGAGATGTTAAGGGAGTCATCATTTTCATACTTTTTTATGAACTAAAATTAATCCCTTCGGAATGTTAAGTTGCTGATGCAGGTTTGCCTGTAGAATGATATTCATCACTCTCCTCTGCCTTGGTGCGACCGTGATAAATCAGGGCCACTAGCCAGGCAGTAAAGAAGGTAAGTAGAGAAACAAAAGTTGATGAGGAGTAGAGCATGAATGGTATAACGCACCTCTCCACAAAATCCGTAAATTGCCCTATGTCACGCTCCACTCTCCTGCTTATTCTAATACTGATACCGGCTCTGTCTTACAGCCAGTTGTACCCGTTGCAATATGTGGACACAAAAACCGATGCTTCTTTCCGCGGACTGTCTGTGGCCAGCGACAATGCAATATGGGTAAGCGGTAGCAAAGGCTGGGTGGGCCACAGTATAAATGGCGGTAAAGACTGGACCTTCAAACAGGTGCCCGGCCACGAAACCCGCGACTTCCGCACGTTGTATGCATTTGATGCCCGGCATGCCATCATAGCCAATGCAGGCAGCCCGGCTTATATCCTCCGCACAAGCGATGGCGGCGCCACCTGGCAGCAGGTATATGAAAACACAGACAGCGCAGCGTTTATAGATGGCACAGACTTCTGGAATAATAAACATGGTATGATGTATGGCGACCCTGTTAATGGGCGTATGCTGCTGCTCTATACAAAGGATGGCGGCAAGAGCTGGAAAGAGCGACGGAACAGCCCTGAAATGAACAAGGGTGAAGCATCTTTTGCGGCAAGCGGCACCAATATCAGTTGCTTCCTGCATGGGGCGGTAGTAGTAGCCGCCGGTGGCAAAACGTCTAAACTCTACATGTCGCGCAGCAGGGGCAGGCGTTGGCGCAGCATACCTACCCCTATGCTGGCAGGTGGTGAAAGCACAGGCATTTTTTCATTTATGCATGGCGGCAGCGCATGGCGTTGGCTTGTAGCAGGTGGCAATTACCGCAACGATACATTGCGACAGAATAACTTCTTTTACAGCCCGCATAAAGGGAAGGAATGGCTGGCACCCGAAACTACCACACGCGGCTACCGCGAATGCCTGGCTGTGCTATATGATATACATACATCAAAAAGGGAAAGACCTAAGGCAATGTTTGCCGTAGGTCCTTCAGGTATAGATATTTCTACCGATGACGGGGTAAACTGGAAACCTTTGTCTGATGAAAAAGGCTTCCATGTTATTAAACCATCCAGGGACCATAGCCTTATGTTCCTTGCCGGCAGCAACGGCAAGCTGGCCATCATGAAAACAACACCCTGAGTCTATTAAACATTACGCCCCCGCATTCCCGGTCTCTACATCTCCTGCCCTTTTATAGTACGCTATAATAACCCCACCTGGTGTCACTATGCTTTCCATTAATGTAAACGCTGCCGGAACTGCTTCATCGTTAAACAGCTTCTTGCCTTTACCTAAGGTCAGCGGGTGGATTTTTAGTTTCAGTTCATCTACAAAGTCATACTTTAACAGCAGTTGCACCAGCTCACTACTGCCCCATACATGGATGTCACGGCCTTCTGAATTTTTGAGCTTTTTGATATCGTTCAGGCTCCGGATGAAAACCGTATTTTCCCAACTTGTATCTTTCCTGGTGTTTGACAATACATATTTTGTGCCTTCACTAATGCCCGCCCAGCTGTCTTTATGCTTCGGCCAGTAGCCCTCCCATATATCAAACGTCTTTCTACCCAGCAGGTAATCAGCAGGTTGCAGTTCTTTGGCTACTGCATTATTGTAAACTTCATCGCCATAGGGTGCTACCCAGCCCCCGTATTCAAAACCGCCTTGTGTATCTTCTCCCGGTCCGCCCGGCGCCTGCATTACTCCATCTAAGGTGATCATTGATAGAACTATAATCTTTCTCATAGCATTTGTTGTTTATTGCAATACAAAAGTTGCGAAAAACATCATACCAACTACGGTGTATATGCGACAATATTGGGGGTGTAATACATTAACTACAGATATTAACAAAGCCTAAGTAAAATAAATTTGTTTATTACGTTTCATGACGTAAATTTACGTTACAAAATCAGTAACAGGTCTTCAAATCGGAATATTATGCTACAGTACCTCATCAATACAACGATTATCTGGTTGGCGTGTTTGCTGATATATGAAGTATTGCTGCGCAAAGAAAGCTTTCATAAATACAACCGTATATACCTGCTTACGGCTCTTGCCATTGGACTGTTACTGCCTGCTGTTCAACTGGACAATGTACTGCCTGCAACTACTAATCCCACTTTTTCTGAACCTACAAAACAGGTATATGAAATAAGGAACACGATACAGGCAAAAGAAGGCGCAATATCTGCCCAGCCGCCTAATTATAATATTGAACCCGTGCTATGGGCTATATACCTGCTTGGGGTATTGGCAGGCCTGGCAATTATAGCACGAGAAGGGTTGCATTTATTTTCTTTATACAACCGGGGGCGAAAATCTGTTGAGGGCAATAGCCTGGTAGTTGAAACGGGTAAAGCGCACAGCGCATTCTCCTTTTTTAATATAGTATTTGTGAGCAGTAAGGCCGGATATAATGAAGACCAATGGACTTTGCTGATGGCGCATGAAAAAGAGCACGGCAGGCAGTTACACTCCGCAGATAATATCCTGTTGCTCATCCTCCGCATACTATTCTGGTTTCATCCGCTGCCGCATATTTATTTTACAAGGCTCAGGGCTGTGCACGAGTTCCAGGCAGATAGTGCCGCGGCTACAGATATACATCATTACGGCACCTTTGTGCTGGAGCAGTGCCTGTTAAAAGGGGCACCCCTGCTCACACATTCATTCAATTATTCACCCATAAAAAAAAGGATTGCTATGCTGACAGGAGCAAGAAGTAAACGAACTAAAGTATTAAAGTACCTGGCTGTTATCCCGCTTTCATTTATGCTGATACTTTTCTGCACAAAGGTATCTTTCTCAGGTGCAGGCAAAATGGTGCAGGCAAACAAGGTATATTTTAAAGGCAATGAGATAGAATTTGCAGGGCTTAAAGTAATACCGTTTGAATATCGGGAGTCTATACAAAGACAGAAAGCTATGTACATGTACTGGTCATTACCTGATACAGTACCTATGAAAAACTGGGCTACAAATGAAACTTTTATGATGCCCGTACGGGTTGACACTATGCCGGTAGCCATTAACGGCAAGCCTGTGTTAGGCAGCGAAACGTTGTACATGTTGCCCGACGAGGTGCCGCAATATACTACCCCTGTATTAAGCGGTACCACCGCCGGTTTTGAGGAGTACGTTTATGCACAGCTTAAAAATGAACTGGACAAACTTGAAGATGGTAGCTATACCGTGAACATAAACAGGCTGGTGATTAATGACAAAGGTGAGATAGCCTATTATGAGAATAAAGGCTTACAGTTGTTCATGGGCACAAATGAAAAGAGGCCGGTAATGAACATGGGTACGCTGACCAGCATTAATAAAAAGATCGGTGAAATTCTTGAAGGGCCGCTGAAATTTAAACCTGCGCTAAAAGACGGACAGCCAATAAACGTACGTTTAAGTATGGCAAATTACCAGGTGATAGTTAAAGACCATAAAGCCCGGGTAGCAGGACGGGGCGGCTGCTAAAAGAGATTATTTATATTACAGAGCGGCCCTGGTTTTCAGGGCCGTTTTTTTTGTTTTTATTACTACGTTTAGTGGGGGAGAACTTACTCCAGCCTGAAATGTACAGGCAGTGTATATACCACTCTTACTGCTTTACCTTTATAAGTAGCCGGTTGCCATGCGGGCATAGTTTTTACTACGCGCAATGCTTCGTCTTCAAGGCCGGCCCCTAGCCTGCGCGTATATGGCAGGTAGGCATCCGTCACGTTACCATTTTCGTCAATTAAAAAACGAACATAAACTTTACCCGCAACACTATTTTCCCTTGCCACAGCCGGATACCTGATTTTTCTTGCTAAATACTCATTTACATTGCCAGGAAATTTGGGCTGACTGGTCAGCTCATCTATCAGTCTCTTCTCAGCATGTATGGTATCAGTTTGCGCATGCAATGTTATTGATGCGGATAAAAGCACCAAAAGCAGCAATGGGCCATATATTACCCCTCCTTTCATTTTTTCCTGAATACTTTGGTTATCCTCTGCCAGAAAGTTTCTTTTTTTACGGGCGCAACCTGTGTCGGGGCACCCGTCATGTACCCACCTGATATCAATGGTACTTTGTACTCTATAAACTGTATTTCGTTAAGCTCTTCTTCAGGGTACCTGTACAGTATTAATTCTGATCGGGAAAGCTCTTCAACACCACCCTTCTTTGCTAAAATTATCGACCCCGCCACATAGTTTTTGTTGTTTACGTATTCTGTCAGCAGCGTTATTGCGCCATTCATAGTTCCAGGCACCACTATGCTGAACCTTCCGTTTTTATCAGTTATAGCGTAGTGTTCAGTATGGTCTATATATACCTTTAGTCCACCTATGGGCTTGTTGGAGTGGTAGTCCAGTACACGCCCGGTTATTTTTATATTACCGCCGGCCGGTGCATCGCTGTGGCTTACAACTTCTATTTGCGGGTTTATTTTTCCGAAAGCTTTCCCCTGGTAAAAGAGTACCTGCGCCAGTAAGAACGATGCAGCCAGTTTAAATAACTTAAATTTTTTAGATGGCTGCGATACAGTTATTGTTTTGTTCAGCTGGTCGGCCCTGAACTGTCCGCAGGGATGTTCACCGGCAGCATGTTTGGCAAAAAAACTAATCAGTTCCGCGTCACTCATTGCGGTGAAGTCAGTCACCACTTTATCGCACGCATTGCATAACCGTCCTGTTCCGGCAGGTGCCATCTGCTCCCAGTTTTTATTGCATGGCTCAGGTACGGATAAATGAATACTACGCTTATTCATAGTATAAAGATAAAGCAAAGATGATGGCACATTATCACAGTTATATAAAACCTGGTATTGCGTGCCATCTCCTTGCTCACTTATATCCTAGTATCCAATTTATTGCTTCTGATATTGCCGTTTCTGCATTTTCGGTTTCAATATCCGGCTTTATAGGGCCGTCGTGCGCTTTTTTGTTCCTGTCAGCGTTGGTGCCGGAAGCAAGGTTCAGGTAGGAGCCGTCACTCATCTCAAAATTATCAATCCTGGTTGTGGCGCCAGATGTTGCCTGTCCAAAACTCCTGGCATTGCGCAAGCCTATAAAAGCCGTTGCTGTTACTTCGCCTGAGCTGCCTGTGTTACCGCTATAAATTACCGCTATCGGCCTACCCGTATTCTTCAGCTTGTATGGGTTTACTTTCCTGAAGGTTAAACTAGTATCCCAACCTACCGCACCGTCTTTGTATATTCTTGCCATTACCGCCCCATCACCGGAAAATGAATAGCCGCAAATACCATCACCTATCAACGGGCCTATGGCTGCAATCATCGGCAGCGAGTTGCCGCCACCGTTTTTACCCAGGTCTACTATGTAACCTTTTACATTTTGTGTGTCAAATCTCGCAATAATATTATGCGCGCTATCCGCATAGCGTTGCATTAGTTGCTCATCAGACGATATAAACGACGGAATATTTATATAGGCGATGTTTCCTTTCAGCATTTGCCCCTCTGGCAGTTCGTGATGGGTTTGGCCTGTAGACGGGTGCCGGCCTTGTGCCATCATCATTTTCCAATCATGAGCGCTGGTAAAAAACGAATGGCCATCGTTGAGCATAGGCGTGGTGTAGTATTGTAAAATATGCTGTGCGTCCTTTTTTTCAATGCTATCAGCACACAGGTACATCGTCTTCGATTTGAGGTGAGCAAGGAAGTTTTTGTCAGAAATAATCGAATTTTCATATACTATGTCAAAAAACTCGTGGATGTACAACATAACTTCTGTCGATGGATACCTTGTAGGCTGCGGAAACTCTTCTATTGAAATTTCATCGAACCATGCGTCCCCGGTGCCGGCTAGGTTGCCAAACACACGCAATTTTGCAGCAGCCCTGTCAGAAACAAATACTCCTTCACCCATAGTCCAGTCTTTATCAATATCTTCAGTCAGCGTGAACACTGTTTTAGTGATTGTGCCACCGTCTTTATCAAAAACTCTTGCCCCTAACTGCACCCTGCCCTTAAGACCTTTTGTTTTGAATGCGCATCTTATCCGGTATTTTTTTAACCCTTGTATTTCAAAAGGGAATTCTTCATTGAAAAAATGGTTGCCGCCCGTTGTACCGGACAACTTTAAACTGTACTTACCTTTAAATGCTGTTTTGCTGTCTGCAATGCATAAAAAATCATCAGTTTCAGCCTTCCAGTGCAGCGTTTTTGTTTTCGACGGCGGACTGGCTTGTTCAAAACCGCCATTGGGCACCAGCACCTGTGCTGCAAGTTTAGTACTTAATATGCCGGCTGTTATAACAACAAATAAAAACCACTTCTTCATTATCGTTTTTAGAATATATTTCTTTCTAAAGTAAAAATAAAAAATCTGCTTTCTTTAGGTGATACCGGTAAACAACCTGTCACAGAAGACGTATAGGCAAATACAGCAAACGAAAAGTCATTCTCTGAATATTTATTTTAATCCCCGTAGCTTTAGGTATTATACAGTATAGATACATGGGTTTGTCATCTGTTATTCAATCTCGTTTCGCTGCACACTTATTATTCTGGCTTGCATTTTACGCACTGTATATTAAGCTTGGTCTAGTTATCTACCCCGACTGGAACGCGGTTGCAATCATCTATATTGGCAAATTAGCTGTACAGGCAATAGCCGCCTATGTTCTGGTATATCTGCTGATGCCATTATTCCTCAACAAGAAAAGGTACCTGGCATTTGCCTTAATGCTGTTTTTCTGGACGTACATGGTATACACATTACTGGTGATAAGCCGCGCTGTATATCTCGAGCCTTCTTTTCTATCTTTTTTTAGTAATAGCGAGCGGCATACCGACATATTAAAACATTCTGCTTTAAGCAGGCTAAAGGATATTGATGCTTATCTTGATGCTGTACCCTGGCTGTTTACACCAGCAGCATTCATGGGGCTTATTAAATTTTATCGTACCCAATTGAAGTTGTTGAAAGTTGCCGAAGAAAAGAAAGAAGTTGAACTCAGGATTCTTAAAAACCAGCTTAACCCGCATTTCCTTTTTAATACCCTTAATAATCTGTATACCCTGGCCTTAAAGAAAGACGACCGGGCTCCAGAGATCATTGCTAAATTGTCTGAAATACTTGATTTTGCTCTGTATCGTTGCAATGACAATCTGATAGACATTGATTCCGCTGTTACCTTGCTTGAAAATTATATTGCTCTTGAGAATTTGAGGTACGGCCAAAACAGACTACAGGTGACATTTTCCAGGCAATATGAGCAGGTCTATAAGCTGCCCCCGCTTATTCTTATTACATTGCTGGAGAATGCTTTTAAGCATGGCGTCACAAATGAAACAGGAACAGCCTATATCAATATAGCATTGCGTACGGAGAACAACAAGGTGATGTTCAGTATCGAGAATTCTAAGCCGCAGACAAAAGAGCAAGGGAAGAGTAACACAAACGGCATTGGCATAAAGAATATAACACAGCAATTAGATTTGCTCTATGGGTCATCATATAAATTGACCATCAATGATAACAGTGCCTCATTTATAATTAATTTAGTGCTGGATGAACATTAACTGCATCATAGTTGACGACGAACCACTGGCGCGCGAACTACTGGAATCTTATATTGCAAGGCTACCGCAATTGCGACTGGTCGCTTCCTGTGCAAACGCAATGGATGCGTATGTGCACCTGGAAAATAGCGGTGTTGATCTGATGTTCCTTGATATCGAAATGCCAGTATTGAAAGGGAATAATTTCTTAAAAGGGCTCAACTCACCCCCGGCAGTAATAATCACCACCGCATACAGGGAATATGCTCTTGAAGGTTATGAATTGAAGGTAGTTGACTACCTATTGAAGCCAATAATATTTGATCGTTTTTTTAACGCTGTCGATAAACTTTGTCGGCAGACTATCGCCCGAAAAAAAGAAGATGTCCTATTCGTTCAAAGTGGTGGCAAGCATATCAGGTTAATATTACAGGATGTATTGTTTGTTGAAAGCCTGAAGGATTATATTACTATTCACTTTGAAAATGCTCCGGACATTCATGTTAAATGCAACATATCAGTTTTTCAGAAAATGCTGGACGAACGCTTTTTACGGGTTCACCGTTCCTACATTGTCAATAAGCACAAAATAACCTCATTCTCAAAATATAATCTATGGTTAAATTCAATTGAGCTTCCTATTGGCGACAGTTATAAGGCAAGTTGGATTTCTTATACAGGCCATCTTACCAGAATACGGTAGTAATAACATGGCAATTTCTGAAAATTGCTAACCTTGGATAACTACACAAATTCTATAAAATATTATTTGCAAAAATAATTATTAATCCTTATTTTTGTTATAGTAAAACAGCGCCACCCAGGTGCTGTTATTTCTTCACTTCCCTCACCATCCCCTCTCCTTCAGAGAGGCCGGGAGAGGTCTTAATCCCTTTTCTCATGGACAACAATCAGTTAACCTTCATCACCACCTACCTGCGCCACCGCAGTGTGTACACCGCCTATTGCATTGCCTACAATGTAGAAGACCAGTCCCAATACGAAAGCATCATGGCTGCCGCTCAGCAACTGATGGAGGACCCCGACGTTGGCGGCCTCATCCGTTCGGTACTGGAACATGTACACTACGAGGTAGAGCAGGAAATAAGGGCGGAGTTAAAAACCGAACTGCTGACCGTACAACGCAAACGTGAGCTACTGGCCAACATAGCCACGGGAGAAATGTACGCCGTGCAAAACTACAAAGGCAAAGACTGTAACCAATGTACCCAGATGGTGCGCCCCACTATCAACCAGATGCTCAAAGCCATAGACCTGGACAGCAAACTGGCCGGCCACTATCCCGTAAAGCAGTCAGCAGACAATAGGCAGTTCACAGCACCCAACCTGGAAGCGACAGCCGGTAATCAGCTAAAAGAACCCCTTGTTGAAAAACTGCCTGAATCACAACAACTTAGCGAAGCGGTCTCTTTGCGGCCAATGAAAGAAGCATCATTTCCGCAACAAAACACAACAAATGTGACCACCCCTCTCCACTTGTGGAGAGGGGCCGGGGGTGAGGTGGAAAATTGCAACCCGCTATGGAGGAGCAACAATTCCATCCAACAGGAGTCAGCATTATAAATGATATGCTCCACGAAATTGAAAACCTCAAAACCTGCAACAAAACACAACAAAATCCGGCACAAATTATTAACCGTAAGTTATAATGGTTTTTATGACACATCAACTGCAATAAAGCTAGCCTGTAGGGCGTTAATGTACATTATCCCCTCAAAAAATGACAAAATACTCCTTGTTGTTGCTACTGCTGGCAAACGCGTTATATGCGGGTGCGCAAAAGCATATTACCGTCAGCGGTTACATTTCAGAAAAATCAAGCGGAGAAAGGCTGTTAGGCGCGGTGATAGTAGTGCCGGAGAAAAACATTGGCACCACTTCCAATACCTATGGTTTCTTTTCACTCACAATTCCTGATACCGCCAGGCAGATAACGCTCCGCGTTTCTTATATTGGGTACAGCCCCGTGGTTCAAACCCTGAGGGCCGAGAAGGATACACAGCTCAACTTCCGGCTGGAGGAAACCAATACGATGGAAGAGGTGGTTATCACATCTCAAAAGGACGCACTGCAAACCAAAACACAAATGAGCAGTATAGACCTGCCCATTCAAACCATAAAATCACTGCCGGCCTTTATGGGCGAAACAGATATCATGAAGGCCATACAACTGCTGCCGGGCATACAGGCAGGCAGCGAGGGCTCTTCAGGCCTGTATGTACGCGGCGGTGGTACCGACCAGAACCTGATACTGCTGGATGGCGTGCCTGTGTACAACGCCAGTCACCTGTTCGGCTTCTTCAGCGTGTTCAATGCAGACGCCATTCGCAATGTAGAGGTGATAAAAGGGGGTTTTCCTGCGCGCTATGGCGGCAGGCTATCTTCGGTAATAGATATCAGCATGAAAGAGGGCGATAAGAATAAACTGCATGGCGAAGGGGCTGTTGGGCTGGTAGCTTCACGCCTCACGCTGGAAGGGCCGATACAAAAAGGCAAATCGTCGTTCATGATATCAGGCCGCCGTACTTACATAGACCTGATAGCCAGGCCTATTATCAAAGCCCAGTCAGACGGGCTGACAACGGGCTATTATTTCTACGACCTGAATGGCAAGGTCAATTTCCAGTTGGGCAAAAAAGACCATATTTACTTCAGCGGCTACTTTGGTAACGATAAATTTTATGCAAGAGAGAAATATGAATCCAGTATGTCCCTGCAGGAAAACAAAACTAATCTGAAATGGGGCAATGCCACCGCCGTAGGTCGCTGGAACCACGAGTTTGGCCCAAAGCTGTTTGGTAACCTTACTACCTACTACAGCCGTTACCTGTTTGACATCATGAATGAAGACCAGAGTACGCAGGTCTTTAATAATGAAAAAGATGTGTTTCGTATCAGGTACTTTTCGGGCATAGAAGACCTGGCCGCCAAATATGATTTTGATTACCTGCCGGGTTCCGGTCATTTCATTAAAGCAGGTGTAAGCTATATCAACCATACCTATTCTCCCGGTGCGCTGCATACCAAAGTAACTGCGCTGAATGAGAACGTGGATACAACCATTGGCAGCAATAAGATCTTTACAAACGAAATAGACGCGTACATAGAAGACGATATACGCATCACATCAAAACTGAAAGCAAATATTGGCGTACACTGGACAGGCTTTACTGTGAAAAACAATTTCTACAATGCCTTCCAGCCGCGTGTGGCGGTAAGATACCTTATTACAGACGAGTTGAGTGCGAAGGCATCTTATGTACAAATGAACCAGTTCATACACCTGCTTACCAATTCGTCAGTAGGCCTGCCCACAGACCTCTGGATACCGGTTACAGACAAGTTGCCCATGCAGGTAGCACACCAGGGTGCTGCCGGTCTTGCATATACGCACAGTACAGGTATAGAGGTAAGCCTGGAGGGTTATTATAAAACCATGCAGAATGTTATTGAATATAAAGAGGGTGCCAGCTTCATAAACAGCGCCAACGATTGGGAAGACAAAGTAACCGTAGGTAAAGGCAGGAGTTATGGGGGGGAACTGTTCGTACAAAAGAAGAAGGGAAAATTTACAGGTATGCTGGGCTACACATTATCGTGGACGAAGAGGCAGTTTGACGACCTGAACAACGGCAGGGAATTTCCCTACAGGTACGACCGCAGGCACGATTTGAAGATAGCGGGTGTGTATAGCCTTAGCAAACGTATAGAGGTGAGCGCTGAATGGGTATATGGAACCGGCAACGCTATTACCCTGCCCGTGGGCATCTACCAGGTACCGGGCAGCGGTAGCAACACTATAATATATGGTGATCGGAATGCTTACAGGATGGCCTCCTACCATCGTGGAGATGTGAGTATAAAATTCATGAAGCAGCGTAAACGGTACGAGCGTGCCTGGATAATAGGTGTGTACAATGTTTATAACAGGCAAAACCCTTTCTATATTACAACAGATGAAGACCAGGGCGGTTATACTGTTTTCAAACAGATCAGCCTGTTCCCGGTTATCCCATCTATCAGTTATCAATTCAAATTTTAGTGCAATGAAACCGATATACAAATACATATTGCCTTTGCTTGCCACCGTTATATTGGCTTCCTGCGATAAGACGATTAAAGTAAAAGTGCCCGAAATAAAAGAAGGCCTCACGCTTTTCAGCAATACCGAAACCGGCACACAAATGGCGGTAGTGGTAGGCAAAAGTATGAGCATACTGAAATACAATCGCAAGCAGGAACTGTTTGTAAAAGATGCCACTGTGAAATTGTATGCTGATGGTGTATTAACGGAAACACTGAAATATAATGACGGCCTGCAATTCTATTTATCTGAAGGCATAGTAGAAGAGGGGAAGCATTATAAACTGGTTGTAGAGGCCCCGGGCTATGCTACTATAGAGGCAGAAGCCGACGCCCCGCAAAGAGTACCGCTTATTCTTGAGTCAGTTGTTGATACCACTATGCCTTCAAGGTTTGGTGGGTTTACAATGGCCACTGCTGTTAAAATAAAATTTGATGACCCCGCAGCTACGGTAGATTACTATCAACTGAATTTCTATTCTGCCGACCAGTTAATATTTAGCCCACAACCCGAACCGTCACATGAATGCCTGAATATCCAGGACCCGAGCATAGATGGCCAACTGGATGTGATAAACGGGGAAAGTTGTGTTAACGGGGATATCGTGTTTAATGATGTATTATTTAATGGCAGGTCTAAGTATATAACATCTTCTGTATCGCCCTACGTTCTTTTCCCTCAACCCAATGGGGGCGGCGATAGTGTGTACCCTGTCTTTAAACTTAACCGCATTTCAGAGGCCAGGTACAGGTACCTGCAGTCATATAAAAAAGCGCAGGAGTCAGATGGCAATCCTTTTGCTGAGCCTGTAAATGTGTACAGCAACGTCAAAAACGGCCACGGTATATTTAGTATTTCAAACCCGGCGTTCGTACAAATAAAGTACAAATAACAACTGCCCGGCTTACGGGCCGGGCAGTGCATATATATCAATATAGATGAGAATGCTTAGCTCTTTTTGTCATCCGGTGCTTTTTCTATCAGGTCCATAAACTGGTCAAGCTTAGGAGTGATGATGATTTGTGTACGCCTGTTCTTAGCTTTACCATCTTCAGTAGCATTGCTTGCAATCGGGTTGTACTCACCACGTCCGCCTGCTGTCAGGCGTTTAGGGTCAACACCATACTGGTTTTGCAATGCCTGTACTACAGATGATGCACGCAGCGTACTCAAATCCCAGTTATTGCGTATGTTGGGCTTGTTGATGGGCACGTTATCCGTGTTACCTTCTATCAGTACGTCATATTCTTTGTAGTCTTTTATGATCTTGGCTATCTTATCAAGCGTAGCGCCTGCTTTATCAGATATCTGGTAGTCGCCTGATTTATACAGCATATTGTCAGACAGTGATATGTACACCACGCCTTTCAAAACTTTCACATCTACATCCTGCAGCTCTTCCCTGTTCAGAGATCGTGTCAGGTTGTTGGTCAGCACCATGTTCAGCGAGTCGCTTTTGTTCTTAAGGTTCACCAGGTGCTGTATGTATTTGTTCGATGCATTTATTTCATCTACCAGTTTGGCTATGTTCACGCCACCCTGGTTGCTGGAAGTAAGACATTTATCCAGTGCTGATTGTAAGGAGGCCAGTGTTGCCTTTTCTGAAGCCAGCTGGTCTTCCAGGCTGCTGATACGTGTACGTGCAGACGACAGGGAAGATTCGCATTCCTGGCTTTTGGCAGTCAGTTCATTTATCCTGCTGGACGATGATGTTTGCAGTGAATTGTACCTGGCCTGTAACGCCTTGTGCTTCTTCTGGCTGACACAACCTGTGGCCAGTAAACCACCTAATGCCAGTACTAATACCGATGTTCCTTTCATAAATCTGTGTTTTGTAAGAATGTTTACGTTAGTTTAAAACTACCGGGTATCACCTCACTACTTTCATAAACACAATCCGGCAGTCTAAAGATATAAGGTACTTAACAAAAGCACTTGCAGATTGTTCCCAAAATTTTGCTAAAAACTCATAAAATGCTGTAAAGCATAATGTTAGAAAGTAAAATGCAGGTATTAGTTTTGATATTTTAAGGCTATAGACTACCTGATAAACTGTAAACTATTGCCTATTTTAGCACAAATTTCCACAGACAAATGAATAAAGTAGTAGCCAATGCAGACGAGGCGATAAAAGATATACAATCGGGCATGACACTGATGCTGGGTGGATTTGGGTTATGCGGAATTCCTGAAAACTGTATAGCGGCGCTGGTACGTAAAGGTGTCAATAACCTTACCTGTATATCAAACAATGCAGGCGTAGATGATTTTGGCATAGGACTGATGCTGCAAAAAAAGCAGGTAAAGAAAATGATAGCTTCTTACGTTGGCGAGAACGCAGAGTTTGAGCGCCAGTTGTTAAGTGGTGAACTAGAGGTGGACCTGGTACCACAGGGTACGCTTGCTACACGCTGTATGGCTGCAGGCTATGGTATGCCGGCGGTATATTTGCTGGCAGGTGTAGGTACAGAGGTAGCCAATGGTAAAGAAACCCGTACGTTCAATGGTAAGGAGTATCTGCTGGAAGAAGCATTTGATGCGGACTTCGCTATAGTAAAGGCATGGAAAGGCGATACTATGGGCAATCTTATATTCAAGGACACAGCCCGCAACTTCAACCCCATGATGGCTATGGCCGGCAAAGTAACTATTGCCGAAGTAGAGGAACTGGTACAACCCGGGGAGCTGGACGCAAATTTCATTCACACACCGGGCATATATGTACACAGGATATTCCAGGGAAAGGACTACGAGAAACGTATCGAACAACGTACTGTACGGAAAAGACAATAGGTTAATTGGGGAAAGGTAAAAAGGGTTATCGCATTGCCGTATTATCACATTACCGCATTAAAGAAAGTAATACATGCTGAACAAAGAACAAATAGCGCAGCGTATAGCGCGCGAATTAAAAGACGGATATTATGTAAACCTGGGGATTGGTATTCCTACTCTTGTGGCCAACTATATACCTGAAGGTGTAAATGTTGTGTTGCAAAGCGAGAACGGACTACTGGGCATGGGCCCTTTCCCTTTTGAAGGTGAAGAAGACCCGGATATGATCAATGCTGGGAAGCAGACCATTACCAAACTGCCTGGTTCTGCAATATTTGACAGCGCTATGAGCTTTGGCATGATACGTGCCGGCAAGGTTGACCTGACCGTATTAGGAGCTATGGAAGTAGCAGACAACGGTGACATAGCCAACTGGAAGATACCGGGTAAGATGGTAAAAGGAATGGGTGGGGCTATGGACCTGGTAGCTGCGGCTAAGAACATTATCGTAGCCATGCAGCATACCAACAAGGCCGGCGAAAGCAAACTGCTGCGTGAATGCACATTGCCATTGACGGGCGTACGTTGCATATCAAAAGTAGTAAGCGACCTGGGTGTGTTTGAAATAAACGAGAACGGTTTCCTCTGTGTGGAGTATGCACCCGGTGTTACTATTGAAGAGATAAAGGCGAAGACAGAAGGCAGGCTGACCATTGCTGACAACGTAAAAGAAGTACAGTTTTAGTTATGGACGAGTACATCATGTACCATAAGCCAAATTGCAACACCAGTCTTGAAACACTGAAGTTTTTAAAACAGCATGGTGTAAAACCCAGGCTGCGCCTGTATCTTGAAGATGTGCCTACACCAGCCGAATTGAATGAACTGCTGAAGAAAATGGATGGCCGTGTCAAAAGTATCATCAGGGCAAAGGAGCCATTGTACAAAGAAAATTACGAAGGGAAAAAGCTTACCAAACAACAATGGCTGAAGATACTATCTGAAAACCCCATACTGATAGACAGGCCTATATTGATAAAAGGTGATAAAGCGGTACTGTGCCGCCCCATAGAAAAAGCGCTGGAACTGTTATAGTTTAAGATTATCGGTTGCTCCTCAGGCTATTTTTTGCTATTTTTAATAGATAGTAATTGAATTATCCAGATGAGGTTTGCCGGCCTGTTAATATTAGTTGTGGGATTTTGCACTGTGGTGCAACGCGGCGCGGCGCAAACCAACACCGAGAAAGAACTGGTACAGGAAATAGTCTCCATTCTGCAGGCAAACGACGATTCTGCCTACGGTAAGCTCTTCCCGAATATGGAGGTGATGAATGAGGCCATAGCTGCGTTTCAACCCAAAGATTCATTCCAGCTAAGCCGTATCAACAGGCTAAAAGGCAACATACATCACCTGGCACAGTTCGACCCAGAACAAACCCCGCGGATTTATGACATGATGAACTTCGTGCGGAAAAAGGGTGCGGACTCCGGCGTACACTGGGGAGATATTCTGATAGCTAAATATGAGCTGGACAAACAACGCCTGCCGCCGGAACTGATCGGCTTTGAACTGATAGCGCCCCTGCGCATGCAGGGTTTTATCTTTATACGTGATGTACTCACCCGCAGGCGCTACGCTATAGCCGTAAGGGATATCTTTCTCATAAATGACAAATGGTATGGCGGGCTTACATTAAACATCCTTGAGGCAAGCAGCGCTGTGGAGTATGAAGAAGAACTGATGATTGAAGAGCGGGAACTGCGAAAGCTGATGCTGGCAAAAGAGGCAGGCGTGCTGGACAGCATCATGGCAGTAAGGGACAGCATCAGGAAAAAACAGCAATCAGCCTTTTCTGATGAAGAAGACGAAGAAGAGGCGGAATCTATGGTTAAAGACATTGCTGACAGGAAACTATACACAGGTTTTTTCGATAAAACGGTAGAAGTTGAGCTTTATATACGCTATATAAAAGGCGGCTGCCCCTCGGGTATATGCGCCTGGGAGGCTATGTACAGGTTTGGAGACACAAAGGATTTTATCTTACTGGATGTAGAGCGCAAACCCGATGGTACATTTGTTTTTACCGAGTCTGATCTAGGCATTATGGAGCTGAAACTGCATGGCGATACTTTTACAGGCAACTGGATATCTAACAAAGACAAAACGGAATATGAAACCTACCTGAAAGAAAAGCAGGAGGTGCGGGACCGGAAGCTGTACAAGCTCGATACCACGTATGAAGAAATCCGCTGGAAATAATATTACTTATTTCATATCATCTTTCATAGCATCAAGGTACGATGGCTGGTTTACTTTTTTAGCGGTTACCAATGCTGCAAAATGTTCCGCACAAACCTCTTCAGGGTGCAGTATGTAAGGGGTATTGGTACCAATTATGGAGAACAACGCGGGTTTTTGTTCCAAAGTGTATAGTACAGGCAAGCCATCGACCATTTTAGGTTGTTTTATGCCATTTACATCTTCAAGTTCCATCAGGCTTACGGCTACATAATCTGCTTCAAACACATTGCCACCCATGTAGGGCTTTTTACTATGCAGTACCAGTATCATATCTGCACCGTCAATATTAATGCTGTGGCTGATAACAGGGCAGTCTGGATTAGTAATATTCAGGCTTTTCAGCGCTTCAGTAACGCTTATGGGGTTGCATTTTTTAAAGCCTATATTCTCATATAGCTTATCGCGCAAGGTGGGGTTACTACGGGTGATTACATGGAACAACTCATGGGCCGTGAGGCCGGTGCTTAAGTTTTCTCCGCCGTTTATAATAATGCCATTGCCACGTGTATAACCACCCGCGCCAAACTCTTCTGCACAGGTAGATTTGATATAAACAACTGTATCAGGCAGTGATATCTTCAAGCCGTTTGCACGGGCAAACTCTTCAATAGCCTTAAAATGGCTTTTTATGTCTGCCGTTTCTTCCGTTGTCCAGCTGCGCATTTGCGTACCAGCATATGCCAGGTAGTCTGCGGTAGTATGTGGTTTAGTATCCTTAAAGCGGCCATTAAAATCGAACTGTGAAAACCTGTCCGCATGGCCGTCGTTTTGTGTAATGAACTTTGCTGCGTCCGCACTATCTGCCACTTGTATAGTGGCATTCATACTCTTAAAATAAACGGACTTTGCCCCAACTGAAAGTGGCAATGATAATAACAGACCGGCGGCTATATTAAGCAGTAAACGATTCATGCACTAAAAATACACATAAGACAGATTATTTCTGCGATAAGAATTTATTTATATGCCTATTATTAACTCCTTGCAGGTAACATTGTTTCATCATGTACCTTTATAAACATGCAACATCCGGATATAAAAACACTGGGAGAACTAAAACAGGCGGGTTATTCTTCTAAAACTGTAAAACAGGAAGTAAGGGACAACCTTGTAAATGCCATTAAGGATAAGAAGGAAACGTTTAAAGGAGTATTGGGGTATGAAGATACCGTGATACCTGACGTGGAGCGCGCTATACTTTCCCGCCACAATATACTCTTCCTGGGTTTGCGCGGGCAGGCGAAAACACGCATGGCGCGCGAGATGGTAAAACTGCTGGACGAGTGGCTGCCCTATGTAGCGGGTAGCGAAATAAACGATAGCCCATTCGCACCCATATCTATTTATGCCAGGGAGCTAATAGCCGAAAAAGGTGATGATACACCTATAGCATGGCTGCACAGGAGCGAGCGTTATGGCGAGAAGCTGGCCACGCCAGATGTTTCCGTAGCTGACCTTATTGGCGATGTTGATCCGATAAAAGCAGCTAACCTGCGACTGAGTTTTGCAGATGAGCGGGTGATACATTTTGGTATCATACCCCGGTCGCACAGGGGCATATTTGTGATTAATGAGCTGCCCGACCTGCAGGCCAGGATACAGGTATCCCTGTTCAATATATTGCAGGAGGGGGATATACAGATACGTGGTTTCAAGCTGCGCCTGCCGCTGGATATACTGTTCATATTCACCGCAAACCCTGAAGACTATACCAACCGCGGCAGCATTGTAACACCGCTGAAAGACCGTATTGAAAGCCAGATAGTGACCCACTATCCTAAAACAGTAGAGATATCAAAAGCTATAACAGAGCAGGAAGCCAAGCTAACAGATGAGCAACTGGCCAAAGTAGAAATGCCTGACCTGTGCAGGATGCTGGTAGAACACATCTCTTTTGAAGCCCGAAAAAGTGAATATGTTGACCAGAAAAGCGGTGTATCTGCCAGGTTGACAATTGCCGCATATGAAAACCTGGTGAGCACTGCCGAGCGCAGGGCATTGTTGCATGATGATGCAAAGACCATGGTGCGCATAGCAGACTTTGCAGGGGTTATACCTGCCATCACCGGTAAGATAGAACTGGTGTATGAAGGCGAGCAGGAAGGCCCCACGCATGTAGCATACAGCCTGCTGGGCAAGGCTATACGTACATTGTTTACAGAATACTTCCCCGACCCGCAATCGTTTAAAAAAGCGGGACGGAAACCTGAAACAGCGAAAGTGAAATCGAACCCCTACCAACTGATCATTGATTGGTTTGGAAATGGTAACGATTTAGTAATGCTGAATGATGCTAACGAGGAGCAATACCGTAGCCTGTTGTACAAAGTAGATGGACTATACGGTGCTGTAAAGCAATACTACCCTAAGGCAGATGAGCAGCAAACCGCGCTGCTTATGGAGTTCCTGCTGCATGGCCTTGCAGAATATTCGCTCATCAGCAAGAAAGGCGTAGAGACACGCGGCTATAATTTTGGCGATATACTGGGCAGTATGATGGACATGAGTTTTGAAAACGATACAGACAGCGAGGAATACTAACTATAAACTGGTATAGTTTTTGAAGAAGGCAAAGCAATTAAATAGTTGTTACATACAGTAAGCAGATGAAAGATTTTAGTTCTGAAATAAGTTATAAAACATCGCGTAGCGGCGGCAAAGGAGGACAGAATGTAAACAAGGTAGAAACCGCGGCAGAAGCCTGGTGGAATGTTGACGAATCTAAATTCTTTACCCCCGAGGAAAAAATATTGATACTGGGCAAGTTGATGAAACGTATCAACAAGGATTGTTTCCTTATTGTGAAGGCTACAGACACACGCTCACAGTTGGAGAACAAAGAAATAGCCAGGGAAAAGATGATGAAACTGGTTGAGAAAAGCCTGCTGCGCCCTAAAAAGCGCAAGCCTACTAAAATACCCAAAGTAGTAAAAGAGCAGCGCCGCGATAATAAGAAACGCGAATCGCTGAAGAAACAAATGCGTAAGAAAGACTGGTAATACTACGATTGCATGTAGTTGTTATCAAATAACTGCAATGGCGTTTCTGTAGCAAGAGTTTCACCCAGCCAGTTGGTTGCAATGCCGGAATAGACAGTTCTGAAATTCGTATGTACCTGCAGGTTATCTTCTAGGGTTGTAGTAGCCGGGATTTCCGGGTTACTACCCGTTATGCCTGCATTTACATGTTCTCCAAACATCATTACCGGCGCAGCAGTGCCATGGTCTGTACCACCGTAGGCGTTGTTTTTAATGCGCCTGCCAAATTCAGAAAACGTCATGGCAAGTACCCTGTTACCAAAACCTTTGGCCTTTGCTGTTTTGAAAAACGACTGAATATTGGCGGACAGCTCCCCTAATAATGCTGCATGTTTATCATATTGGTTTGTGTGCGTATCAAAGCCATCCAACGTTACCACATATACCTTCGTGTCATCGCCGGCAGATATAGCATGTGTTACTTTCTTCAATTGTGTTTCCAATGGATGATCTGAATTCATAATCCTGCAATCATCCCAAAACAAGGTATCAGCGGTGTCACTTCCATTCATCCATATACGGGTAGCGGCAGCATGTGTAAAGCATGGATACTCAAATCCTACGCCCTGCACAATATTCAGCATGCTTTTATCATACATGCTTTTAATGCACGCCATTGAGGGGTGAAGCCCCGTGTTATCATCCAGCTTTATTATCGCTTTTTGTGCGGGCAGTATATTCCTCCTCGCATTTGCAAGCACATCGTACTGGTCTAATGGTATTACGGTGTTTAAACCGTCGTTGCCTCCTTTCAGGTGTATGAGCACCAGCGCATTTCCTTCATCCTGCCTGTTGCCTGCAAGCAATCTGAGCGGTGTACCATTTATTGCGAGCCCTAATGCCGTAATCTTTGAGAGGTTTAGAAATTGCTGACGGTTCATAATAGTGCTACAACAAAATATCAGAGGCAATGGTTGATATATGCCATGTTAGAAATTTACGTATTTAATTTAAAAGAAGTAAGTTTAAAGAACGCATTAATGCCGGCTTTATGCAAAAAGTTCCGCTGTACATATTCATACTCTTACTGGTCTCGTTTACTGCAAATGCACAGCACCGGCAGACGGTTAAGGGTATTGTTACAGATAAGGAATCGAAGATGAGGCTGGCGGGTGTATCTGTAGTAATAACAGATACAGAACCCCGTGCAGGCACAGCAACAGATGCGGACGGGGCGTTTATCATCAAAGACGTAGCAGTAGGCAAGCATACAGTGCAGTTGTCTTACCTGGGTTACAACAGCGTTACGCTACAGGGTGTGTTATTTACATCTGCAAAGGAAGTAGTGCTGGATGTTGAAATGGAAGAGTCTGCTACAAACCTTGACGAAGTGGTCATCAGTGATAAACGCGAGCATATAAATGAGATGGCGGTAGTCAGCACCAAAACATTTGATGTGCAGGAAACCGAAAGATATGCAGGTAGCCGTGCAGACCCTGCGCGGATGGCATCAAACTTTGCGGGTGTGGTAGGTGCCGATGACTCGCGGAATGATATCATCATCAGGGGCAACTCACCGCAGGGTGTTTTATGGCGGCTGGAAGATATAGACATTCCCAATCCCAACCACTTTGCAGTATCCGGCACATCGGGCGGGCCTGTATCTATACTCAACAATAAAACACTTGCCAACAGTGATTTCTTTATGGGCGCTTTCCCCTCAGGCTACGGAAATTCTACGGCCGGTGTGTTCGATTTAAAAATGCGCAATGGCAATACAGACCGCTACGAATTTACAGGCCAGTTAGGCTTCCTGGGTACAGAGCTGGCGGCTGAAGGGCCTATATCGCGCAAACACAAATCGTCATTCCTGTTTACCTACCGTTATTCTACGCTGAAACTATTTGAAGGTCTGAACATAAAAATAGGTACCAACTCTGTGCCCAACTACCAGGATGCAGCTATGAAACTCAACTTCCCCATAGGCAAAAAAGCTAACCTGTCGTTTTTTGGCATTGGGGGCATCAGCAAGATTGACCTGATTGTCAGCAACCTGACAGAGCAGCCTGAAGAACTGTATGGCGAATCTGACCGCGACCAGTACTTTGGCAGCAACACAGGTGTGCTGGGCAGTTCATTCAGCTATATTATCAATTCATCTACCTATTCAAAAATCACCGTAGCACAAACCACGACAAATGTATATGCGCAGCACTACAAAGTGTTCCGCGATGCTGATTTCGCGGTGGACTCGTTGAAGTATATACTGGGCTATCGTTTTATTACCAATGCCACGGTAGCGCATTGGTTCATCAACAAGAAAATTTCAAACAGGCATGTAGTAAAATTTGGCCTGCTCAATAACTATTATCATCTGAACATGGTGGACAGCAGCCGCCAATATCCCGTTACACAACAGGCATGGCTGTACAGGCTTAATTTTAATGGTGGCACCAACCTGCTACAGGCATACCTGCAATATAAATACCGCCCTACAGATGCCCTTACATTTACCGCAGGCCTGCACAGCCAATATCTCACACACAATGGGTCTAAATCCCTGGAGCCACGCCTGGGTATGAAGTACATTGCTGACAACAGAAACATATTCACACTCGGATATGGTTTGCACAGCCAGTTGCAACCTTTGTACCAATACTTTGCCGTACAGCCGCCTGTGCCTGTTACTGCCATGCACAATTACAATATGGACTTCACGAGGAGCCATCATACAATAGCGGGATATGAGCACATATTTTCAAAGGTGCTGCGCCTGCGGTCAGAAGTATATTACCAGTACCTGTATAACATTCCTATAGAAAACAGGGCGGGCTCGTCCTTCTCCGGATTAAACCAGGGCTCATCTTTCGACAGGTTGTTTCCGGATACATTGGTGAATAAAGGCACAGGTTACAATTATGGTATAGAACTCACCATAGAAAAAACTTTCTCTGATAATTATTACATACTGCTATCCGGTTCTTTATTCGACTCGAAGGCCAAAGGTAACGATGGTGTTTACAGAAGTACGGACTATAACAGCCGCTTTGCCGCCAACATGCTTACCGGTTATGAATATAAACTTGGCAAGAACAGTACCTTGCTTACAGGTTTAAAAATCACCTATGCAGGTGGCAGGTTATATTCACCTGCTGATATTACGGCCTCAAACGCCACCGGCGACCTTGTAGTAGTTGACTCTTTAAGAAATACCCTGCAGTACAAAAACTATTTCAGGGCCGATGTCAAGCTGGGGGTACGCATCAACGCCCGCAGGCTGACGCACGAAATTGCACTGGACCTTGTAAACATCCTGAATACAAAGAACGTCTTAGCTATGAGCTATAATTATGATCTTGCCGCGCAGGGGCAATATCCATTTGTTACCCAAAACCAGCTGGGCTTTCTGCCCTTGTTTTACTATCGCGTAGATTTTGGTATAGCACGTAAATAAAAACAGGCGGCCTGCGGGCCGCCTGTTTCATTATAAACCTTATGAGGTTATGCTTTCTTTTTAAAATAATCCTTCACTTGTTTCGCAAACTCATTTGTGGGGTCTATGCCCAACACCAGGTCTGCATATTTTATCGCGGTTTCTTTATCATCTTTCTTATAAGCGGTAAGCGCAAGATATTGATATGCGAAAGGTATCAGTTTATCAGCCTTCTGCGCAGCTTCAGCATCCATAGTCAGCCATTTTTCAAAGTCTGCCACAGCAAGCCCTTTTTCTCCTTCAGGGTCAAGGCCAGCATAAGACCTTCCCCTCCAGTAGTAGCTTATCTGCTGCTCGGGAAACTTCTCCACCATTTTGTCAAATATAGCCACCGCTTTGTTCAGCTGTGCAGTTGCATCTACATTTTTAGAGTTTGAAGATGAATAGTAATAACAGATACCGCCCCAGTAATAATCGTTAGCGGTAGCTTTATCAGGAAAATCAGTAACAATCTTATCATACCACACAGCACCGTTTACCCAATCCCTGTTCAACCTGAAAGATTCTGCTATATCCCTGTAGATATTGATCTTATTTTCAGGGGTTTCTTTTTCCAGCGCTTTATTAAAAGCCATGTTTGCAGAATCTGCAATGTTATTACGCATATACACCTGGCCCAGTTTCATATAGTCCTGCGCGTATATTTTTTCAGGATTTTGCTTGCTGAAGTATATTCTTGCATTCTCCAACGCCTTTACACCGGCTACAGAGTCTTTATCTTCAAGATAGCTATATGCCAGTATGCCGTAGAAGTTTACTTTATCTACTCCTTTTGCTTTCAGCTCGTTTATCTTAGCTATTGCACCAGCATAGTCTTTAGACTGGTATAATATTTCCGCGTACCTGATCACATCTTCTGTAGAGTTATCAGAATACTGCATATATTTTTCCATGTTCTGCTTTGCAACGTCAAACTTGCCAACATAGGTATATGCGTTAGCCATGTCGTAGTATGGCAGCGGGTTGGTAGGATCAGCTTCCTGTGCTTTCTTCCAGTTGTCTAGCGCTACCTCGTAGTTTTTAGCATTGTACATGAGCTTGCCAATACGCGAGTAAGCCAATGAGTTCTTGGGATCTTTTTCTATTGCTTTCTCAAAATGCGTCATAGCCTGCCCTCCGCCCGAAGGTATCTGCAGGTATGCATCACCGGTAGCTATCAACAGTTCAGGAGTGTTCATTTTCTCCAGTACTTCTGTGTACCAGTTCACCGCCTGCTGCTTATCGCCGCCTTTTGAATAATTAACAGCGTCTGCCGCGTATTTTTTATTCATAAAGTCTTTCTTCTTGCCCAGATCTGCCAGCGACTTAGCAGCCTGCATACCGGCGGCTTCGCCTTCTGTGGCAAATTTTACCCTTACCATACCTCCAATGTTGGCATAATCGTCAGGGAATTTCACAAATGCCTGTCTGGCGGCCTCTGTATTACCCAGTTCCAGCTCGGCCAGGCCATAGTAATAGTTGGCTGTGGCATCTGTTGCGGCCAGTGGCTGCAATATCTTTTTTGCACTGGTATATCTTTCATACCTGTACATTTTCATCCCTTCGTCCAACGATTGCGCTGTTACACTTACTGTTACCGCTACTGCAGCAATGGTTGCAATAAATTGTTTCATTTTCATTTTTTGTCCTTGTTATTCAGGTATAATTCCTGTTATAGTATCTGATTTTAGTTATTAGTTATTTACTTCTGCCGGCCTGAAGATGATGTTCACCTTTGTGGGGAACAACCTTGCCTGTTTAAATATCAACTGCCCGCGCTCTTTGCTTAAAAACTTTGCAAAACCCGATGCCAGTCCCGGGTATGTTTCGCGGTGTACATAATACAGCTTGCGGGTAAAAGGATACCAGTCCGGCGCAATGTACGCCTGGTAAGGTTTATACGTTTTTTCAAGACTATCGTTATATACAGCTGCTACTTTTACGTCGCTTATAAACGCCAGTGCTTCGGGGTCGTTGAAATCGCTTACATAACTCACGCTTATAAAGCCTACTGCACCAGGATTATCAGCCACATACTTTATAACTGAGTCATTGCCTTTTGCAGCATATACATTGGGCGCGAGTTTTTCGCCTGGTATCAGCGAGTCCATCATATACCTCAACGTACTTGAGCCTGTATTATCAAACACAACAGTATAACTTTTATTATACTGCCCTGTAAGTATTCCCTGTATTTTTATTTTACTGAATACAGTATCGGTATTACTGTTGTTCACTATTATGGCTACCGCATCTTTAGCTATCGGCATAGCAGTAGATACAACTTTTTTATTCTCCAGCACCTTTATTTCGTCAGGTGATAAATCCCTGGTTATTAATATCAGCCTGGCTTTACCATCCATATAGTCCTTAATACATTCGCTTTCAGACTTGTACTTTACATTAATATGAGCCTCTGGAAAACTGCTGTCAAACACCTTCAATTGCTGTTCTATTACAGGCCTGTAGGTTTCATCTACGGATATGTCAATCGTACCGCTTATCATAGTGTCCTTCGGTGCTTTGCTGCCCTTATCGTTGCCGCAGCTCATTACCGCAAACATACATATCAGGCATATCCCTAAAAGGCCGGCAACTCTCATATCCGCAATTTTAGTCATTATTTTATAGAAAGAGGTTATATTCATTTATCTTGTAACATTAATTTAACAGCACCGTCACTACAATGTAATATTATCTCCGGTTTTGCTTTAAGTCCATATAGCCCCTCCATATCCTGAATGCGCCGTACAAAAGCATAGCTACACCAAGCGTTACTGAAACGGCAAGAGGAAGCTCTATGGTGCCGAAAACCCTGTAATACATTACAGCAATACCCAGGGCAATGTACACCGCACCCATACCTATATGCAGGGAGCCCCGAAAGTTGTTGTAAGTTTTGCCTTTTTCATTTCTTTCCTCAATGTTCATCGGGGGTTAATTTTTTGTGCAAAGTTAATTGTTTAAGCCCGTAATGTCTTTATGATAAGATGTGGGCCGGGCTGATTTCCATAAAAAGAAATCATAAAATCGGGGGCATAAAAAAAGAGGCTGTATATACAGCCTCTTCTTAGAGTTTTGATCGTTTTATGGATCTTATTTTTTCTTTTTAGTAGCAACTTTCCTTGGAGCTGCTTTTCTAGCTGCCTTTGGGGCTGCTGCTTTTTTAGGAGCCGCTGCCTTTTTAGGAGCTGCTGCTTTTTTAGGAGCCGCTTTCTTTGCTGCTGCCTTTTTAGGAGCTGCTGCTTTTTTAGGAGCTGCTTTCTTTGCTGCCGCTTTTTTAGGAGCTGCTGCTTTTTTAGGAGCTGCTTTTTTAGGAGCCGCTTTCTTTGCTGCTGCTTTTTTAGGAGCTGCTGCTTTTTTTGCCGCTGCCTTTTTAGGCGCTGCTTTTTTTGCTGCTGCTTTTTTAGGAGCTGCTGCTTTTTTGGCTGCTTTTTTCGCTGTTGCCATAAACTGTGAATTTAAGGGTTAAAAAAAATCCTTATAGCGAAAATCGCCGAGCGGGTTAAGCTTCGGCGACTTCAGATACTTCTTTAACGGATACCAGGGTCTTGGTACGGGTTTTGCGAAATTCTACAACACCATCAGTCAACGCAAACAAAGTAAAATCTTTGCCTATGCCTACGTTGTTGCTTGGGTGGTACACTGTACCGCGCTGACGAACAATAATATTGCCCGAAATAGCAGGTTGACCACCAAATATTTTAACACCTAACCGTTTGCTCTGCGAGTCCCGGCCATTCTTTACACTACCTTCACCTTTTTTGTGTGCCATTGTTTATGCTACTGTTATTCAAATTTAGTAAAAAAATAATTTAAGCAAGCTCGTTTATCCTGATTTTTGTCAGGTATTGACGGTGGCCATTTGATTTTTGGTAACCTTTACGACGTTTTTTCTTGAAAACGATCACTTTGTCACCTTTCAGATGGTCAACTATTTCTGCTTTAATTTTTATAGACGCGCCAAGGTCTATCTTACCTTCGCTACTTGTCATTAGTATGTTAGAAAACTCTACGCTTTCACCTACATTTCCTTCAAGGCGGTGTACAAACAACTCATCGTTCTTTTTCACTTTAAATTGCTGACCCGCTATATTTACAATTGCAAACATGATGCTCCTAAAATATTTTCCGCAAAGTTAATGCAGATTTTCCAAATTAAACAACTTTTTTTATTATCTGTTTTCAATCAACCCATATATAACAGGCTACTTCTTTTCAGGCATTGCTTTCCGGCTTATAAAGTATTGTAATAATACTATGATATTTGTAGCAGGCAGTACCCAAAATACCCTTATCTGTAACCTGTCCAGTACATTGGCAAAGGTAGCTGTAACAAATGCGTTGCTGATTATAAACATGCACACTACCAGGTATATGTATGCTATTTTTCTCCTTCCAGGCATATTTCCTATGAGCAGCAGCACAGCAATAGAGGACAACAGAAAGGTGTAACGCTGTATTATTATCCAGGCAGTATTATCTATAGTCCCCTTCATCTGGTGCGAATTCATGTATTGAGGCATTTCCGGCTTAATAAATATATTGATATATTTAAAAGGCGAAGATGCTACACCGTGCGATACCTCACCTTCCGGTATGCTTATAAAAGATAGCTGTTTGGCGGTATGCCGTACAGACTGTTTGGCAAATTGGTATGCATACCTTGGATTGGTAAAGATGTCTTTGATGATAGGGTTATGCACTGTAGCACTGCTATCCCAGCCACCTATTTTGTAAAAGGGGCTATAGTCGTCCCATAAATAATGATAGGCAATGCCAGGTATCTCATTTTGATAAAGACAAAGCTTGTTGGATTTTGTGTCGCAGTTTTCAGACAGGTACTGTTGTAATACTCCCGTCTCTGCCAGTTTGCCTACCATAAAGGCATGAGAAGCAGCCGATAATGTAAAACCAAGGCCTTTACTATAGTTGATACTACACATAAACATCCAGCAACAGGCTGTCAGCAGCAGTACCCGGGCCAGATTGTTTCTTATGTCATATTTGCCACGCACCCAGGCGGTAACCAGCAGAAGACCTGTAGCCATTGGGAGAATAAGAAAGTGTGAATTGTGCACCAAGACTGCACCGGCTATCATTCCAAGGTATGTTATACGGGTAAACCTTGAGGCATTTTTGTCGAGGGTGAATAGTAGCAATGCCAGCAAGAGTATACCTGCAAATATATCTGGCATAAAATAAGAAGCTACCCATGACAGCCCGGTAGTGGTAACAATAACAGCAACAACCGTTAACCAACTCGCGGCACCCGGCATGCGACCCGCTATCAGCCGGTAATACCTTAACAACAGCCAGGTTATTATGACACATTGAAAAAAGACGGGCAGCCATGCACTACCATGTACACCTGCAAAGTGCAGCGTACGTAAACCGCCTACAGCGGCAAATACACTGTAGAATGATGAACGGTCTTTCAGCACCTGGAAATCGAATGCATACCTGATATATGCCCCTGTATCGCTGGTTACAAGCGGATATCCATTATAAAAAGCATACCACATCACCATTAAAGTACTTATTACAATTAAGCCAATAAAACGTATGCGGGGGTTCATTGATAAAATGGATATGTGGTTGTTTTGCTAAAATAGGGTATAAAAAACACCTTGCCTGAATAAATACTAACTTTACGACCCTTACTGCATTGACTGTAATGAAGATAAAATCATTTTTGGCGAAACCTTACGCAGCACTGGTGCATAGCCGCACCAGGAGAGATGCGGAAAATGCGTTGGTACAGCAGGAGGCAATTTTGCAGTACCTTTTAAAGCAGGGTAGCAAAACTTTATTTGGTGCAGAACATCATTTTGCAGATCTAAAAACTCATGCTGAATTTTCACAAGCCGTTCCTGTAAGGGACTATGAAGCATTAAACGGCTATATAGAAAAGATAAAGGCCGGCCAGCAGAATGTATTGTGGAAAGGGAAACCTATGTATTTCGCCAAGACATCGGGCACAACAAGTGGTACAAAATACATTCCCATATCTAAAGATTCTATTCATAACCATATTGATACTGCGAAAAATGCCCTGCTATGCTATATGATAGAAAGTGGGAACGCTGGTTTTGCTGATGGCAAGATGATATTCCTGTCCGGATCCCCGGTATTGGAAAGGGTAGCAGGCATACCCACCGGCAGGCTGAGCGGTATAGTGAACCATTTTGTACCCGGCTACCTGAAAGGCAACCAACTGCCCAGCTACGAAACCAATTGCATAGAAGACTGGGAAACCAAGCTGGGAAAGATAGTGGAAGAAACTATTACAAAAGATATGCGCCTGATAAGCGGCATACCCCCATGGATACAGATGTACTTTGACTGGCTGCTGGAAAAGAGCGGAAAGGAAAGCATAAAAAAACTATTCCCAAACCTGCAGGTAATAGTGCAGGGGGGTGTAAATTTTGAGCCCTATAAAGCCCGGATGATGCAAAGCCTGGGAGAACATGTAGATATGCTGGAAACTTTCCCGGCATCTGAAGGTTTCTTTGCCTTCCAGGATACACTGGATAAAGAAGGCCTGCTGCTTAATACCAACTCAGGTATTTATTTTGAGTTTGTACCGGCAGGCGAAATATTTAACGAAAACCCTACCCGCCTATCGCTGAAGGATGTGAAAGTGGGCGAGAACTATGCGCTGATAGTTAACAGTAACGCCGGGCTCTGGGGTTATAATATAGGAGATACCATACGCTTTGTAAGCACGGACCCGTACAGGATAGTGGTTACCGGCAGGACCAAACATTTTATATCTGCCTTTGGCGAGCATGTAATAGGCGAAGAGGTGGAATATGCCATGCTACAGGCTGCTAAAAAACATAATGCGCATATTGTAGAGTTCACAGTAGCGCCCATGGTGCAGACGAATAATGAGCTGCCCTACCACGAGTGGTTTGTTGAGTTTGAACAACAGCCCGCCAATATAGAAGAATTCTCAAAAACAATAGATGGTCACCTGCGCAGCAAGAATACGTACTACGACGACCTGATAAAAGGGAATATACTGCAACCGCTGAAGATAAGACCCATGCAGAGCCACGCCTTTATAGAATACATGAAAACACAGGGTAAACTAGGAGGGCAAAATAAAGTACCCCGCCTGGGCAACGACCGCAGGATAGCAGATGAAATAGCCCGTTGGATAGCAAAGTAGATTTCATAATGAACGCATACGATATTATCATCCACGACAGGGAAAAAGTAAACTGGGAAGACGTGCTGATGGACGAGGCAGGCCGGAAAGTGATTGACCAGCTTATAAAAGAGTACCGGCACCTGGAAGAACTAAAAAAATATAACCTGCCTGTAAATAATAAGCTCTTGCTGCATGGTAGTTCCGGATGTGGCAAAACCATGACGGCAAAAGCTATTGCCCACTCGCTGGGCAAAATGATTTATATTCTTAATCTCAGCAATTTTATCTCAGCACGTATAGGTGAAACATCTCAAAACCTGAAGCTGGTTTTTGATAAAGCCTCACGGGAAGGAGCGGTGTTGTTTCTTGACGAGTTTGACCAGATAGGTAAAATGCGTGGTAGTACCGACCAGGATGTTGGCGAGATGAGAAGGCTGGTGAATACACTCATACAACTGATAGATTATTTCCCTGAAAAAGCCCTGCTGGTGGCTGCCACCAACCACCTGGACATTTTAGACCATGCCCTGATAAGGCGCTTTCAATGTGTAGTAGAATATGAGATGCCTGCTGCTGAAGTACTGGATAAATATTATGACAAGCTGCTTTCAGCATTTCCACTTCACCTTCAGGATATTGAACGCAAATACGAAATCTCGTTTGCCGAGGCTAAAGACCATATTTACACATTAGTTAAAGCCAGGATTATAGATGAACTGGAATCAGGCACAAATAGTTTAACATAAACAAGGCTGCCCGCATATGCGGGCAGCCTTGTTTATGTTGTTATTGCTGATGTTTACCGTGTGATGAGCACTGTTGCCGTGGCAACCTTATGCGTACCATTCAATATAAGATGATAGGCGCCCGCAGGTATTGAAGCAGGTAATATCGCTGTATGTTTTGACGTATTTGCATTTACGATAATTTCCTCTTCGTAGGCTATACGACCGAGTACATCTGACAATTTTAAGCTGTACACACCTGCCGGTAATCCTTCCAGGCCCGATATCATGATATGATCAGATGCAGGCTGGGGATAAATAACAATATTATGCCCGCTTTCTGTATTCTTTATATCATTCCCCCAGTGTGTTATGGTCAAAGTATTAGATGTAACTGTAGCGGGTGTTGCACAGGTATCTGCACGTTTTACCTGCAGCGATACTACGTCACCATTAGCCAGAGTATTGCTGGTATAGATAGTGGAAGTAGCGCCTGCTACAGCACTGCTATTCACCATCCATTGGTATTGTGGTGCTGCTCCTCCATTTGTTACAGTTGCGGTAAATGTCACAGTATGCCCCGGCGCAATGAATGTGCCTGGTGTGGCAGAAATGTTCACTCCGGCAGGTTGAGATGGGTTAATGGCTATACTGACAGGAGAGGATGTAACACTCACATCGGCAAGGCCGCATCCGGATTTGCGGGTAAGCCTGCAAGTCACTGCATCACCCATTACAAGAACTGCTGTTGTAAACAAAGAATCAGATGCTCCGTTAACAAGTGTTCCGTTAATGAACCACTCAAAAGTAAACCACACGCCGGCATTGACTGGTGTAGCACGGAAAGTAACAGGTTTGCCCGCACATGCATAAGCTACATTAGTTGATACACCTATTGCTGGGTTAGCCCAGTTGTTTGTATCTACGCGTAATACAGCTTCTTCCGTAAGATTTGTACCATCACAAGCATTGGTAAGTACACAACGGAAACGTGAGCCATCAAGTGTGCGTTGCAGGTTGCTAAGCAAAAGCGTATCATTATATGCACCGGAATATGTTGCATTTTCCTGCACATTCTCCCAACCTTTGCCATTATTATATTGCCAGCGGTAGGCCGTTGCTCCGGTGCCCGATATAATGAACATAGCGCCATTACCTGCACAAGCAATAGTATCACGCGGATGAGATAACACTATGGCAGGTTGTGCGCACTCATACTTATAAGCATAAATAGCACCATCTGTAAAAGCTGCCAGCATACGGTTGTTCATGATGGCCAGTGAATGGCTCATCAGCGGCGTAGCTTTTGCAAAAGCCGGATTGCCCACCGTTTGCCATGCAGCACCCGAGAGGCGTTTAACAGTAAGGCTTGGTAGCGCAGAAACAGACCTGTCGGAATAGGAAGCATACAAAGTCCCATCTGCCGCAAACTGGATATCCGGATAGCTGGCACGCGTAGGTGAAGCTACAGCAGGTACCACATCCAGCCATTGATAATTTGGCTCGTCGTATTTCTGTACCCTCAACTCGTATTGGCTGGTGTTAAGAAATGCTACGTGCGGTATATCCATGCTGTCAATTTCCAGGTCGGGATCTCCATCATAATAAGTTCCGTTCGCGGTATTAAATATCGGGCCCTCGTCCAGCCATTGTGTACCATCATACCTGAAAAGCCCAAAGGCGTAAAGATAATTGGGGTGTGTACTGAAATGGCTGCCTGCAAGTATATAGGGTATACCCTTACTATCTACTTTCAGATTGAAATAACGAAACCCGCCATTTGGTTTTAGCGAGGGTAGCTGGCTCCATGATGAACCATTGTACTTATGTATCTGTATGCCATATGAAGGGCTCATGGGTATTAGAGAGACATAGACATCTCCATTATTTGCCACTGTTATTTTAACTTGCTGAGCTGTGTCGCGCAGACCGGCTTTCATCCATGTATTACCGGTACGCTTCCATATCTCATAGCTGCTGTAGGTGCCTGAATCACGTAGCGCTATCCACGCTTCGCCATTTGGGTGTACAGCTATATCTGTAGCCATACCTTTTAAGCCTCCCTGTCCTGAACGGCCTATCTCCGTCCAGTTTACATCGTATTCATATATACGGGTATTGTAAGGCTCATCGAGGAAATAGTCACCCCCTGTGATGCCATAAGCTTTTTTGCCATCGGGCGCTGCCACCACCTTTACAGTTGTAGCATTTCCATTAGTAATGCCCGGGCTTGTACCCTGGTGCACCCATGAGTTATTGTTCAGTTTCAGCAGGCTTGATTTAATGTATATATCGAGTACATGCGGAACACCTGCTGTATCAAGGCCTAATTGAGGATATGACTGAGCCACTTTACGTACGATAAATGTATCGGGACCAGCCACCGCCCAGTTAACGCCATCAAAACGGCGCAACATGGGCATAGTGGGAGTTGAGCCATTTTTGAAATCTGTGTTGCTCAGCAGATATGTGCCCTTTACTGTATCCACTATCAGTTGCAGGTTATTACACGCCGCTTCAGAAAAGTTGGCTGCACCTACCGCTACCCAACTACTGCCATTGTATTTGCGCACATTTAAGCGTTTGCCGGCAGCTATATCTGTGTAGGCTACCAGTGTAGTATCGTTCTTCATTAATGCCAGCGAGAAAGACTCAATATGTATCCCCGGTGCTACTATTCCTAATGTGGACCAGGTAGTGCCGGTATAGCGGTACACTTCTGCAGAAAGTACACCTGCCGCACTGTATTGTATCAGCACTTGTGGAAGGCCTGTAGCACCTACAGCCAGTCGTAGGTCTTGTATGTTTGAAGTTAGCGCAATATTAGCGCCTATTGCCTGCCATGCAGTACCATCCCACCTTTTTACTGTCACAATATTTGGCGCTATGGCATCGTCAACATAAGCGACAACCGGTGCTCCGGTATTGTCTATAGCAATGCGGCAATGCAGCGCACGGGCGGAAGATACAGGTGAACCCACACTCACCCATGATGTGCCGTTGAATGTTTTTACTACCGCCGCACGGCCTATGGTCTGATCCTGGTAAATAACATAAGGTACTGCGCCGGGCGCAACTGCAATGTGCATATAATCTACTGCACCCGCTGAAAATCCGGGAGTGCCTACAGTTGACCAGTTTGCGCCATCCCAGTGTCTTACCCCGGCACGCATTTCTACAACTGTTGGCGATGCCCATACATATTGCTTGTGCATTACATAAAATCCCTTGCCCCTGTCTGAGGCCATGGAAAGATCTGCAGAGCTGCTATATACCAGAGGCTGATTACCATCGTCAGGGCCTGCGGGTGTCCAGGGTTGTGCATTTAAAGTAGTTGTTACAAATATTGCAGCCATAAACCAGGCCATCCTAAGTATACCTTTTCTCATGCTCATTTATTATGAAGCGCAAAGGTAGCGAGAAACATATATGTAACCTATTTATAAATTGTAACAGAAGGTTAAAACCTTGTCTATCAGAGATAAATGGTTATAACAGGGTTATTAAACACATACCATCGGAAGTTCCTATGGTTTCAGCAATGCACTATAGCCACCCGGCTTTTCTATCATTGCCAGCGCCTTTTCTACATCTTTGTCATTACGAATACTATGCGCTATCCTGCCGCGCATGTAGTAGTAGCGCGATACGATTTCACTCTCCAGTAGTTCTGTAATTTCCGCACGATGTTTTTGAAGGTCTTGCTGCTTATCGTGTTTCAACTTCGTTTGCAGTGCATTGTAACTGCTTTCTATATCTGCAAAATATTTTTCTCTTTGCGCTGTGCTTTTTAAAGAGTCCAGTGCAACTTCAGTTTCAGTTTTGTAAGAATAATCTTTTCCATCCAGCCATTTTGTAAATTCACTGAAAGCGGTGTTATCCAGCTTAAAATCTGCTGCCGGAGCGATGGTTTTGTTCTTACGCGTGTAAACAGTCGCGTAGTCAAAAAAGTAGTTTTTAATGTACAGGGTAATTGCCAGCCTGCTGGCTTCATCGCCGGGTATCACTACATCGGGCTCTACTCCACCTCCACTTAATACCTTACGGCCGTTGACGGTTTTATATTCTTTCTTTAGTGAATCAGGAATATCGCCTACACTGCCATCTTCGTTACGGTGCGAATAATCGAGTGCCTGTATGCACCTGCCGCTTGGGGTATAGTATTTTGCCGTAGTCAGCTTCAGGCGTGCATTATAACCCAGCGGGCGTGTGGTTTGTACCAAGCCCTTGCCAAACGAACGTTCGCCAATTACCAAAGCCCTGTCCAGGTCTTGCAGGGTACCTGCTACAATTTCTGATGCTGATGCTGAGGAACGGTTGATGAGTACGGTTACGGGTATTTTCAAATCCCAGGGGGCAGCGGTTGTTTTAAAATCATGGTCCCATTCTTTCATTTTACCTTTGGTACTTACTACCAGCTGGCCTTTGTCTATGAACAGGTTGCATACATTTACAGCCTCGTCGAGCAGGCCGCCGGGATTGTTTCTTAAGTCCAGAACAACACCACTCAATGCAGGCTGTATTTTCTTAAGGCTATCCAGTTGTGCTTTAACCAACCTGCTGCAGTGTGGTGTAAACTGCGTCAACTTTACATAAGCAATATCGTTTTTTGCTCCCATCAATGCACCATAAGGCACGCTGGATAATTCTATTTCTCCACGGGTAATCATTTTATCAGAAACGATGCCCGTGCTACTTTCCCTTATCTTAATAGTTAACTGCGTGCCGGGAGAACCTTTCAGCAATATGCTCATATCTTCTATATCCTTCCCATCTACCTTTTTGCCTGCAATAGCTATTACCTGGTCTCCGGGGTGCAGGCCCGCCTTGTCTGCCGGGCTGCCTTCATACACATCCCCAACATATACGCTATCGCCTATGCGCCGCATGTTGGCGCCTATACCACCATACCTGCCCGTAGTCTGGAATTCATATTCCTCTATATCAGACTCGGTAATATAGTTGGTATATGGGTCCAGGCTTTTCAGCATGGCATCTATGCCGGTTTTTATCAGTTTGCCCGGTTCAATATCGTCCACATAATAAACATTCAGTTCTTTCAGAACAGTGTTGAATATATCCAGGTTCTTCGATATCTCGAAATAAGAATCTGTATTACGGGCCTGTATGAATACAAATGATACTGTAGCTAGGGCTATACCTGCAACAAAGCCTCTATATTTATGTATTTTATTTTTTATGTATTTCAGCATTTTTACACACTTATAAAGTAATGGCAATCTACGAAAATATAAGGCTCAACGAGAGATTGCGTTAATTTTAACAGTACTGCGACTTATTTTCTACCTCCTTTTATCCCCCTGCCGGTTTTATAATTGTCTGGGACCTGATCCGGCCAGCAGTAGACTAACAACCATAAAAAATGCCGGAAGTTTTCCCCCGGCATCATATCATAAATTGATTGCTTAGTATTAAGCGTTCACTCCTTTCAAAGCACCAAGTTCTTTACCTACTTTGGTAAAGGCTGCTATTGCTTTATCCAGGTGCTCGCGCGTATGAGCGGCAGATATCTGTACCCGGATACGCGCCTGCCCCTTGGCTACCACCGGGTAGAAGAAGCCGATAACATAAATTCCTTCTTCCAGCATACGGGCCGCCATTTTTTGTGCCAGTACCGCATCGTATAGCATGATGGGCGCTATAGGATGTGTGCCGGGTTTTATATCAAAGCCCGCCGCGGTCATCTGCTGACGGAAGTACATAGTATTATCTTCCAGCCTGTCGCGCAGCTCTGTAGTTTCGCTCAGCATATCCAGCACGGCTATGGTGGCGCCTACTACCGCCGGTGCCACAGTATTTGAAAACAGGTATGGACGGCTGCGCTGGCGCAACATGTCTATTATTTCTTTTTTACCGCTGGTAAACCCACCCGATGCACCACCTAATGCTTTACCTAACGTACCGGTAATGATATCTATCCTGTCCATGACACCACATAGCTCATGCACACCACGGCCGGTTTTGCCCATAAAGCCCGATGAGTGGCTTTCATCTATCATTACCAGTGCATCATATTTATCGGCCAGGTCGCATATCTTATCCAGTTGCGCTATGGTTCCATCCATTGAAAACACAGAGTCGGTTACTATAAGGCGGGTACGTGCTCCTGCATAAGCCTTCAGCTGCTCTTCCAGGTCTTCTATGTTGTTGTGCTTGTAGCGTGCGCGCTGTGCTTTACACAGGCGTACACCATCTATAATTGAAGCATGGTTCAACTCGTCTGATATGATAACGTCCTGGTCGTTCAGCAATGGTTCAAATACACCACCATTGGCATCAAAACAAGCCACATACAGGATTGTGTCTTCCGCACCTACAAACTTTGATATTTTGTCTTCCAGTTCTTTATGTATATCCTGCGTACCGCATATAAAACGTACAGAACTCATACCATAACCACGGTTGTCTATAGTGGCATGGGCAGCCGCTACCACTTTAGGGTGAGATGACAAACCCAGGTAGTTGTTGGCACAGAAATTCAGCACTCGTTTGCCATTTACTGTTATTTCCGCTCCCTGCTCGCTTTCTATAATGCGTTCGTTCTTAAACAAACCGGCTTCCTGTATCTCCTGCAGTTCTTCCTGCAACCTTGTATAAAATGATGGACTTGACATAATCTCTAATTTAAAGCAAAATAAATGCAAACGGCTTATTTATCCATACCGGCGGGAAAATTGTTCATAAAGTATTGCAAAAACCATGCACGAGCAGCTACAAACCACTATATGCGCGTTACATTTGTATCTTATACATTATTCGTATTGAGGTTAATACTCTTCATATTATTGTGCCTTTTGGGCTTACAGGGCATTGCGCAAACATTTTCAGGAAAAGTAACAGAGGCTACCACCGGGCAGCCGTTGTACCCTGTTACGGTTGTAAATATACGTACCCAGCAGGCCACCTATACAACAGAAGGTGGCAACTTCAATATTGCTGCACAGGCAGGCGACAAAGTAGCATTTTCCTATGTGGGCTATAAGACTATTGAATACCCGGTAACGGGGGAGAATACAGGGAAAACAACCAGTATCAGAATGGTGCGTGTCAGTTACCAGTTAAAAGAATTGGTACTCATGCCTGATTTCACCCAATACCAGGTTGATTCCATAGAAAGAGTGAAAACATACCGGCCATTCCTTTCACGGGCGAAGAGCAGCCCCTTCAGCAGCCCTGTATCTTTCGTAGCGGAAAAGTTCAACAAACGCAGCAAACAGATATTCAAGTTCCAGAAAAAGTTCGGGCAATGGGAGGATGAACGTTTTATAGATTCGCGTTATACACCCGAACTGGCTAATGAAATGACCGGGCTGGATGGCGATAGCCTGGCGCACTTCATGAATGCTTACCCTATGCCATACGACTATGCCCGTGCAGCGACGGAGCTGGAAATGAAGATGTGGATACGCGACCACTACCGGCAATGGCTGAAGATGATAGATACAACAGGCATACCCGTAATTAACGATACCTTATTGCAAAAATTCTGATTCTTATGCGCGTGTTATTATCTATATGTCTCCTGTTGATACTTTCACCGCATGTGCAGGCACAACTGCTGCAAGGTACTGTAAGCGACAAGGAAACCAACAAAAAAATACCTGTGGTGATGGTGGTCAATCAAAGAACCCATGCCTATACGCATACCAATGACAGTGGCTTCTACATGTTGCAGGCAAAAGCAGGCGACACGTTGATTTACTTATCAAAAACGCACAATACCCTTAGGGCAGCTGTATCTAAACGTGTGGAGGATATAAAAATGGTAGCCACAACTTATTCTCTTGACGAAGTAGAAATCTTATCAGACATAGCACGTCATGAAAAAGAGCATGAAGAATTGCTGCTGATGTATGACAAGACGATTTCTGATGCTAAACGTAAACCAAAATTCCATCCCAACGCAGGCACAAGTCCAGGCTTTACGATAGATGGCGCTATTTCAGGTATTGCCGGACGCGTTTCAGGCAAAAGAAAAAAGGATAAAGGGTTCCTGAATAGTTTTGAGCAATTGGAAAATGAGAAATACATAGCATTGCGCTACAACCCGCAGTCTGTAATGGCCGCCACCAAAACTACTTACGATTCTGCCGTAGCATTTATTAATGCAAACCCGGCAGATATTGAACTGGTGCGTGATGCATCTTACATAGAGTTTACCATGTGGATACGCCAACAATTCAAGCTATGGGCAGATAAAGAAAAACAAATTAAAGTGCATCCAAGAGGTACTGATTAATTTGATTAACTTTAAGCTATGCTACAACCATGGCAAAAATCAATAGTAATTAAAATAGAGCAGGCGACACCTAATACACGCCGCTACTGGTTGCAAATGCCCGAAACAGAAAATTTCGATTTTAAACCCGGGCAGTTTGTAACACTGGATTTACCCATACACGAGCAGCGTAACAAACGCTGGCGCAGCTACAGCATCGCTTCTATGCCTGACGGTACCAATGTTATAGAATTAGTTATTGTGTACATGGATGGCGGTTTGGGAACTGAATATTTATTTAAGGATATAGAAGTAGGTGCTGAAATAACACTTCGCGGCCCACAGGGTGTATTTGTGCTACCTGAACAGATACCGGAAAATCTCTTCCTGATTTGTACCGGTACAGGTATAGCCCCATACAGGAGCATGCTCAATTATATTAAAACGCATAACGTGCCTCATGGTAACATCCACCTGGTATTCGGCACACGCACCCAGGCAGACCTGCTGTATTACGATGAGATGCGCCAGATGGAAAAAGACCTGCCCAACTTTCATTATCACCCCGTATTGTCGAGAGAAGAGTGGGACGGCCACAAAGGCTATGTACATGCTATTTACGAAGAAGCCTGCAAAGCGCATCCACATGCGCACTTTATGCTGTGCGGCTGGAAAGTAATGGTGGATGAGGCCAAACAACGCCTGCTGGCTATGGGCTATGACAAAAAGGACATTCACCTGGAGCTATACGGCTGATTTTCAACCCTTATTCATATCTGTCATCTGAACTATTAATGGTATAAATTGTTAATAGTCATAAGTGGCAAGCGTTGCTACAACCAAGAAGTGTGCACTGATATGAACAAGAAAACAATAATAGTATCAAACAGGTTGCCTGTTACAATAGTTGAAAAGGATAACCGATTTGAATATAAAGCAAGTGAAGGTGGTTTAGCCACAGGACTGGGAAGCATTTACAAACAAGCAGACAATATATGGATAGGGTGGACAGGTAATGTACTACCGCATGAAGACAGGAAAGAAGTTACTGCAGCACTTGCGAAAGATAATCTTCAACCTGTATTTCTTACAAAACATGAAGTGAATTGTTTTTACAAAGGCTTTTCAAATGAAACACTATGGCCATTGTTCCACTCATTTCCCAGCTACACAAAATACGACCCCGAATTCTGGACATGCTTCAAAGAGGTGAACAGGAAATTTGCGGATGCCATATTGGATGTTGCAGATGAAAGCGATACAATATGGATACACGACTACCAGCTGATGCTGGTACCGCAAATGGTGCGCGAACAGATGCCCGGCGCAGAGATAGGTTTTTTCCAGCATATACCATTCCCATCACAAGAGTTGTTCAGATTGCTGCCATGGCGCGAAGAATTGCTAAAAGGAGTATTAGGAGCAGACCTGGTTGGTTTTCATACTTATGATGATGTACGGCATTTTCTGAGCGCTGTAACCAGGCTCAGCAAACTGGAAGCTAACGCGCACGAGATAAAGGTAGATGGAAGAATAGTAGTTGCAGATGCCTTCCCTATAAGTATAGATTACGACAAGTTTGCGAATATGGCTGAAAGCGGGCTGACCCGCAGAAATGAAGTCAAACTGAAAAAGATGACAAATAATACCAAGCTTCTCATTTCGATAGACAGGCTTGATTACAGTAAAGGTATTTTACAAAGACTAAATGCATACAAACTTTTCCTTGAACGCTACCCTGAATTTCATGGCAAGGTAACTTATATCCACCTTGTAGTTCCCTCAAGAGACTCTGTACTAAAGTATAAGGAACTGAAGGAAGAAATGAACAAACTGATAAGCGAGATAAACGGTAATTATGCTACGTTATCGTGGCAACCTATACAGTATTTTTACAGGTCGTTTCCACCCCATCTTTTATCCGCACTGTACAAAGCTGCAGATGTAGCGCTGGTAACACCTATGCGCGACGGCATGAACCTTGTAAGTAAAGAATACATAGCCAGCCAACCTGATAAGAAAGGTGTGCTGCTTTTAAGCGAAACTGCAGGTGCTGCCATAGAATTGTCTGAAGCACTAACGGTAAACCCCAATGACATATGGAGCTTTGCCGACAAGATACGCGAAGCCCTTGTATTGCCTGAAGAAGAAAGAATTAACCGCATGACGCAGTTGCAGCAAACCGTATCCCGGTTTGATATTTACAGGTGGGTTAAAAATTTCAGGGAAAAACTGGAAGAGGTAAAACAGAAACAGGATAATTCCTTGACAAAAGCTGTTACTGATAAACTACGGTCTGATTTTTACAACAATTACAGCAATAGCAAAAAGCGTTTATTCTTACTGGATTATGATGGCACAGTGGTTCCCTTTAAAAAAGAAGTGAATGATGCCCTGCCTGATGCCGAATTAATAGACCTCTTGAAAGAACTCACCAACCAACCGGATACCAGGGTTGTTATCATAAGTGGCCGCGACCATGCTACACTGGAAGCATGGCTTGGAGAACTGGATGTGGATATGGTGGCTGAACATGGCATATGGCATAAAACCGACAACGGCAGGTGGCAACATATCATGGGTATTAACAATGACTGGAAGAAAGATATACAAAGCATCATGATGCTGCATACAGACAGGACAACGGGCACTTTTATAGAGGAAAAAACCTATTCTCTGGCATGGCATTACCGCAAAGTAGAATCAGCCCTGGGCATTGTACGAGCGCAACAGCTGGTAAATGATTTGCGGCATTTCACTTATGAAAACAACCTGCAGATATTACAGGGTGACAAAGTGATAGAAGTAAAAAGCGCTGCTGTAAACAAAGGCCTGGCATGTGCCCGCTGGCTGGAAAATAATTATTATGATTTTATACTGGCAATAGGCGACGACACTACGGACGAGGATATTTTTAAAGCCATGCCCGAACATGCCATTAGTATTAAAGTAGGTGATAAGCTTTCTGTAGCACGCTACACGGTGAAAGATTATACAGAGGTGCGAAATTTGCTAAAGGGCTTCTGCAACGCTACCAGTTTCAATAAAAACCGGAGCATACAACCTGTAACCTAGGCAAATGTGGGGAGGTCCATCTTTTTGGATATCCGGTATGCCGCATTCATCAGGCCAACATGGCTATATGCCTGCGGAAAATTGCCCCACTGGCTGCCATCTTTAGCATCTACGTCCTCACTAAACAGGCCCAGGTGGTTAGAATACTTCAGCAAATGGTTGAACTGTTCTATGGCTTCATCCATTCTGCCCACACAGGCCAGTGCTTCTACATGCCAGAAGGCAGTTATCAGGAACGTGGTTTGAGGTCTGCCAAAATCATCTTTATGTATGTACCTGTAAAACAAACCATTGCCTGCTTTCAGTTCATTCTCTACAGCCGTCAGATGGTCTTTCGCCCTTTGAGAATCAGGGTCCAGATACCGCATCATGATAAGTTGCAACGTACTTGCATCCAGGTGCGGCACACCTATTGCCTGCGTATATACTTTACGTTCGGGATCATAACAAGCCTCTATATTTGCCGCTGCTTTATTCATTAGGGCTCCCGCCCTTTGCATGAGCGCGCCATCATTTATAAAGCCTGCTACTTTAATGGCGGCTTTGCATCCTGCCCACTGGAAAAGATTAGTATAGCAATGTTTTTGCGCTATGTTCCTGAACTCCCATATACCCGCATCCGGCTCGTCTATGGTCATCTCTATCTTATCCAGCATTTTGTTAATAAATACAGCCGGATGGTGCCTGTTCTCGTACACGCAACGTTTGTCAACATACAGTGGTATCAATGATAGCAGTACCTGCCCGTATATATCGTTCTGTATATGCTCTACCGCCTGGTTACCTATTCGTACAGGGGTATTGTCCTTATATCCTTTTAAGGGTATAATCTTTTCTACAAAATCATTCCTGCCGGTAACGGTGTATAAGGGTGAGTATCTGCCGTTCTCAAGTTCAGTGATGTTTGCTATAAACTGGAAATAATGTTCCGCTTCCTCAAAGTGGCCCAGGTTATTCAGTGCATTTAGTATGTAATAAGCATCGCGCAGCCAGCAAAACCTGTAATCCCAGGTACGCCCACTCTGGTCATATTCCGGCAGGCTGGTGGTGCTTGCTGCTATAATAGCACCTGTATCCTCATATTGGTGTATTTTCAGTGCCAGTGCAGACCGTATTACCTCTGCCTGGTATTGATTACCAATACCGGTATTTTTTATCCACGACCGCCAGTAATTCACTGTACGCGAAAGAAAATCTTCCCCGGTATGTGCCAATGGCGCTTCCAATGGTTTTTCATAGGTCAGTATGCAATACTTTGTTTCGTTCAGCGCAAAGTACTGTTCGTCCATAATGTAGTTGAGCGACACATTGGTAGTCAACCTGACAGATCGTTCCATACCTACAAACTCAAGGTGGTTGCTACCAGGAGCAGGTTCCAGGTTAATTTCCCCATATTGCCCCGTAGGCCGGCAGGATATTTTTACCTGTGGATTGCCCTGTATAGGTTCTATTTTCCTGATGAGCATTAACGGTTTATAATAGCGCTCATACAAAATAAAACGAGGTGCAAAATCTGTTATGCGGTACTTGCCTTGCTGGCAGGTAACCTCAGTAACCAGTATGTTTGTATTATCAATATACCACTGTTCAGAAGTGAAATCAGCTTTTGGCAGGATAGAGAATTCCCCGCCTTTTTCGTCATCCAGCAGGCTGCCGAATATAAAACTACTATCAAATTTTGGCCAGCACAGCCACGCAATATTCGTGTTCTTATTTACATGCGCTATATATGCGCAGTTACCTATTATTCCTGATTCATAAGTATGTTTTGCCATAGACGTACCGGGATAAATTTAAATGAGCTTATCAGCCTGCTACCTGTATCTTCCAGCAAGTATAATAGTCACAATGATTGTTCACAAGGATTGCACTGCTTACTCCTGAAGGAATATTGTCCGTGTATGCAAAGCCTGGTAATCCGTGAAATAACATGCTGATGGCAAAGGATGCAGACACAGGATATTCCCCGCAGAGATGTTTAAACATTGCGTGGGGAACAGCATTGAAAATTTCGTCTTTCACTTTTTGGTAAAATGCTCTGTTTCTTCTTTCTCCATTCATGCCTGATATAAAAACGTCGCAGGAGCCGTTATTGTTCGCAAATGCTTTTATTTTCTGAAAAGCTATAGCTTCGTCTGCTTTAAATATTTCCAGCGCTTCTATTTTTAAATACCTGCCGGACAAGGGCTGTTGTGTGACAGAAAAGAATACAGCGCCCTCCCCACCTATTGCAGCATCATTATCGCAGGTTAGCATATCGTTGTATGACAATTCCTGTTTTGTATATAGGCCGGATCGTTGCAAAACTTGAGTACCGGTTGGCGTAAGTTCATCTATCCCACCAACCAGCATGAGTTCGCCGGGATGTTCATCCAGGTATAGCATGGTATTGATGAGGGCCTGCTCAAATGAATGGCCCCGTTGTACGAAAGTAAGGTTGTGCCCGTTGCAACCGGCCAGTAGTGCTATCTGCCCGCTGACTGTATTATGGGTAGATTGTATAAAAGCGGTAGGTGTAAGCATCTGCTCATCCTGTTCTATCATCTTGCCCAGGAATGTTTCTGTATCCTGCAGGCAACCGTAAGCTGTACCTACGCTGATGGCATCGGGTTTTTCTGCACCTGCATGCTGCATGGCAGTTTTTGCTGCCACTACACCCATTCGCACTGCTTTGCTCATGCGCCGTAGCTGCATCACCGGTATATACTCTTTATAGTCCGGCTCAGCTGCAGGTATTGTTGTGGCATTATATTCAGGCTGTACCTGCAAAAAACTACCGGACATACTATTACCCGCGCCGCTTATTACCCCTACACTGTTTATATACAAATCCATGATCAGCATTTTGAAAAAACCAGTGATGAACAATTGCCCCCAAACCCGAAGGAGTTAGACAATACATGCTGTATATCCTGCTCTTGTTGCAATTCTGTTACCACCTGCCAGTCTATATCTTCCATCTGTGTCTGCCAGCGCAGGTTGGGGTACACAATACCTTTCTCTATACTTAATGCACAAAAAACAGCTTCTACACCTGCTGCTGCACCCAGCGTATGTCCTGTATATGCTTTGGTAGAAGATGCCTTGGGTATATTGCCTTCAAATATAGCTGCCACTGCTTTGCCTTCAGAGCTATCATTATTGGCTGTGCCTGTACCGTGCAGGTTGATATAATCAATATCCGCGGGTTGCAGGCATGCTTTTTTCAAAGCATTGGCCATGGCGAGTTTGTTACCTGTTCCATCGGGAGACGAGGCTGTCTGGTGATATGCATCATTAGCATTGGCATAACCGCTCACAGTGCATATAGCAGTACCACCGCATTGCTGCATTGCTTTTTCACTCATCAGCAACAAGTAACCCGCACCTTCGCCCAGGTTTAGCCCGCGGCGATTATTATCAAAAGGCTGGCAGGGTTGCTTATCCAGTATCATCAGTGTATTAAAACCATTCAGTGTAAACTTAGACATGCTATCCGCACCACCGGCGACAGCAATATCCAGCATACCTTTTTCAATCATCTGCGCTGCCATCATAATACTGTTGGCAGAAGATGAACATGCGGTGCTGATGGTGGTAATAAAATCATTTATTCCAAAATGCTCGGCTACGAGTTCTGTTACAGCGCCGCATTCATGATTTACTATCTTATTAAAATCAGCATGCGCTGCATCGGCAACAAAGTCTTGATATACGCCTTCGGTCAGGTCCATACCACCTACAGTATTGGCAGAGAAGAAGCCTGTACGTAATCCCTGTGCCTTATCTTTAAAAGGCATCCATGCCTCCTGCATGGCAATAGCACTAAGTAATGCCGTGCGTGGCCATGTAGTCGCAACGCCTGTTATCGCGGCCAGTTGCTTATTGTCCTGTTTCACTTCAGCTATGGGCAGCTCACTTTGCCAGTGTGTAGCCAGGTATTCAGCTTTACCTACACCGGCTTTGCCCTGCAACAGTGATTGCAGGCATTCAGCTGTGTTATTGCCAATAGCTGTAATGATGCCGGTATTTACTACATATGCACGTGTACCCATGAGTTATAGTTGATACAATTCATTAAGGCGGTTAACGGAAAAACTATTGCCCGCATCCTGTTTGGTCACCCAAAACAGGCAGACATCTTTATTGTCACTATACACATCTACCCAGCCGCAAAGGCAGGCTTCCATTCCACGTTTGGTTAGCAGATCACTTACCCAGAATTGTAATTCTTCAGTGTTGGGATATTCGCTCACAGTGCACAGTTGCTCACCCTTAAAGCCATGCATGATACATATTTCACCCAGCATGATGTTGGGGAGTGTGTATACGAACAACCCCGGGCTGGGAATATCCTGCATCGTAGCCAGGTATTTCTTATCTACATCTATGCACCCATGGCCGGTTTGCAGCACTACGGCTATTTTGCTTTTATCAATACCGTCGTAAACATATCCGCTATCGGTTTTCAATAAAGTTTCAGCGCCCAACCATGCCCATTTACATAGCAGGTCCATCTTAAAGAACTTCATATAGTTGCACTGCAATTCCCGGTACAAGTCTTGTGGCTCCTTTATACCGGCATAGGTATCAGTCAAAAAAGCAGAACCGTCTTTTTTTGCAGATGTGTTATTGAAATGTACCCAACTATTTACTGATAAATTCAAAGTCTCTATATTCTGTAACCTAAGTTGTGGTTTTATTTTTTGTTTCTAAAAAGCGCGCCAGGGTGGTCAGGTTTTTCTCCCTGTTTGCTACAAAGGGATTAGACTGGTCCCACACATAACCTGCAAGTACAGAGCATATCTGCCCGATGATCTCCTGCTGGCGACCTTCGCTGAAGAATATCTTATATAGTGTACCATCATACCACCTGTTCACATAAGTGCGGAACACATCTATACCTTGTTGCATTGGTTTCATATATCCTCCTTCCCAATCTACCTCCTCACCATTCAGATGTTTTACCACGAGATTAGCTGCCAGTTGCGCCGATACAGATGCCAGTGTTACTCCGGATGAAAATATCGGGTCGAGAAATTCTGTAACATTGCCGGTAAGCACAAACCCTTTGCCATAAAACGTCTCGGTAGTGGCGCTCCAGCTTTGTAATGTGCGTGGCTCCCAAGCCATTTCAGACTCACCAAAACGGTAAGCCAGGTCAGGTTGTGCATTCAGCAATGCGCGGAATTGTTCTTCAGGAGTATCACCGGGAAATTGGTCGAAAAACTCCGGGTTTCCTACATAGCCTACAGATGTGTTGCCATTTGAAAATGGTATTACCCATATCCATGTAGTAGCGTCATACACTATTGCCGTGATACGGTTTGGCTCGAATACGGTATGGCGTTTAGGGTCTGACATGTGGCAAAACAAAGTTTTGCGGGGGTATTGCTGCGAATCTTTTTCCAGCCCGAACATGCGTGGTATGACACGGCCATAACCGCTGCCATCTATAATAAATTTCGCCCTGATGGTTTCCGTATTTCCATCAATAGTTTTTACGGTGGTTACAGAGTGGTCGTCAGATATTTTTATGTCCGTTACTTCAGTTTGATAATGAACTGGGATGCCCATTTTCTCACACTCATCTGCAAGTGTCTTGTCAAAATCGGCACGGGGCACCTGCCATGTCCATGTCCAGCCTTTTGTATGCTGCTCAGAAAATGTAAAGTCACATACCTTACCATCCATCACAAACTTTGCACCGTCCTTTTGCTGAAATCCTTTTGCCTTTACCGCATCCAGGAATTTCGCTTCCTCAAGGGCTTCCATACAACGGGGCAGTAAACTTTCCCCTATCACAAACCGGGGGAATTGCATTTTCTCAACTATTTGTACAGACAAACCTGCCTGCTTAACTATAGATGCGGCAATAGTACCTGAAGGCCCGGCACCAATGACTAAAACATCAACCTCTTTATTAATGCTCATAATATTCAGAATAAGTGGTAAACCTGCATTATTTCTTCTTCAGCTCAAGTATAGTATGCACCTGGCCTATGTTGTCTTTTTGTGTTACTATTTCAAAACCTGCTTTATCAATCAGTTGTAGAAACACTTTGCTGTCATACATCTGGCTATTGCCATTGGCCATAGTGGTGAAGTAGAGGGATGTCATCTGCAAACTGAAGGCAGAAGCTTCAAACCTTTGCCTGTCCCAGAACAGTTCATTTATATATACACGGCCACCATCGTTCAATGCGCGGTAGCATTTCTCCAGTATAAACACCACCTCATCATCAGAAAAACAATCCAGGAACTGGCTCATCCAGATAATGTCGTAACCTGTTGGCAATTCTGAATTTTTATCCAGTACATTACGTTCGTGGTACTGTACCCGGCTGCTAAATCCTGCTTCAGCAATATTCTTCTCTGCTACTTTTAGTTGTATGCCAAGATCAACCAGGCCCAGTTCCACTTCTCTGTTATAGTTAAGGCAGGTAAGCGAAAACTTGCCTGTGTTGGCGCCAATGTCCATTATTTTTTTGGGCTGATGCTCAAATATCATGGGCATCGCTTCGGGGAAAGTGTGGTCGCTGTAATAATGGTCAAAGTCAAACCAGCTTTTCTTTGCAGGCTCCGGCAACATAGAAAGCCCCTGGTAGATGGTAGGCCATTCGCCAAGATATTTTAAACCTTCCGGCTTGCTGTTGGCAATAGATTTGTCCAGTTCTTTTGCCCCTTCATAACATACGTCGCGCATAAAATCTGTATTGACGCGGGTCATATTATCATTCAGGAAAAAGTGCCCTGTTTTTGATAAGGAGTATTTATCATCCTTGCACAACACGAGGCCAATGCCCAAAGCAGCTTCCAGCAATATACGTACGCCGTAATGCGACATATTTACCTTTCCCACTACATCTTCAAGGCTTATCCCATCCTGCCTGGCTGCTTCTACAGTGCTTAAAATACCGCTATCGCGCAATATGACGGAGGCATTGAATATATAGGGTGCAAAAGCAATAAATTGAGCATGAGAAATAGCGTCCAGTGCAGACCGCTTTTCTTTTTCAAATAGTCCCGGTTTAGGGGCGATTGTTTCAGACATAGCTTTCAAATCAATAATCCCTCAAAAATAACACAATAATTCTAACACGCTATTTTGCTATATATCCCAATATGTCGCGGATATCCTGGTCTGTAAGATGCGGCATAGGCGTCATTAACGCGTTGTTCCATTCCTTAGCCACTTGCACCGCCCTCGGGTCACCACTTTCTATGGTTTCGCGGGCATTACGGATGAATTTAGTGATGCGTGCCGTATCATTATCCCAACGTGCAAGTGAACCTTTAAGTGCGGGCCCTATCCGGTCTTCAGCCACACCGTGGCATTGCATGCAGTAGTTGTTAAACAACTGTTCGCCCTTTGGCTTTTGTATGTCTGCTGTACTTTCTTCTGCAGGCTTTTCTTCCCCGCATGAAAACAGGAATAATATTGCCATCACAGGCAACAATAAGGCGTATCTCATATTACTATTCACTTAAGTGTTTCACACTGCGGAACAGGCGGTTCCACCTCAGGCCATTTTCATGGCTCAGCCATACGAATGATGCTTTACCCACTACATGGTCGATAGGTACAAAACCCCAATAGCGTGAGTCGGCAGAGTTATGCCTGTTGTCACCCATCATCCAGTAATAGTTCATTTTGAATGTATAAGATGTAATCTCTTTACCATCTATAAAAAATTTACCGCCTCGCTCTTCAAAATTATTTTTCTCATATATCTGTATCAGGCGGCGGTATATGGCTATGTTTTGCGGTGTAAGCTGTACTGTAGCACCTTCTTTAGGTATCACCAGGGGGCCATAGTTATCTTTATTCCATTTATAGTTAGCCGTATCGTAAGGGAATACCCATGCACCAGGACTTTGCGGAATATATCCTTTAGGGTCATTCAATGCGGCTACATCAGTTACCTGCGGTTGTTTTCTCACCAGTTCCACTTTATCATTTGGCAGTGTATATATATACTGGTTGTTACCAAAAATAGCAGGCTGGTCAATATCGTTTTCTTCCAGGAAATCTGCTGACAGCCCCAATCCGCTGGTCACAACCCTATAGGTACTTTGCGCGTGGGGGAATACTTCTCCCTTTTTCCCATTTATATATACAATACCATCGCGTATCTCTAGCTTATCTCCGGCTACTGCAACACAGCGTTTTATATAGTTATCTTTTTTATCTACAGGGCGTACCACTATTGTATTCATGCCCAACACAGCATTTCTGCCATATTCACGGCAAAGCGCGTAATAGTCCTGCTCCGGTGCTTCCTTTACCACCGTGTCGCCATTGGGAAAGTTGAAGACCACTATATCATTACGCTTCACATTACCTACACCCCAAAAACGGCGATAGTCCCATTGTACTGATTTGGTATAAGATTCCCCACCGAATATGGTGTTGTGCACCAATGGAACAGCAAGGGGCGTATTGGGTACACGCGGCCCATAAGCTACTTTGCTCACAAACAGGTAATCGTTTACCAGCAGGCTGCCTTCCATAGACCCTGTAGGTATAGTATATGCTTCTATAAAAAAAGTACGGATAAGCGTAGCTGCTACTATAGCAAATAAAGCAGCGTCAAACCATTCGCGGAATATGCCTTTCTTTTTCTTCTCTTTTTGGTCTTTCTTTTTCCAGAATGCTAATCGCATGAGGTAAGGAGTGTTTTAGAAGGTCAAAAGTAACAACTTCCGCCTCATTTCAATGGTGTACAGTACAATACAGTATTAATTTTAACAATAAGATTTCTTAAAGACGGTTAAAATCAGCAACAGGGTGTTTGTAAATACTTTAGTAATTTGTCGCCCTAAACAGGCAAATTATGGCTCGTCATATAACAATACTAGGTGCCGGACTGGTTGGCTCTCTTTTGGCCATCATTCTGAAAAAGAAAGGACATGAGGTAACTATATATGAACGCAGGCCCGACATGCGGAGTGCAAATTTATCTGCCGGCAAATCTATAAACCTGGCTATGAGCGAGCGTGGATGGCGTGCACTGGACCTTGCAGGCCTGAGGAAAGATATTGAAGAGATAGCCATACCCATGTATGGCCGCTACCTGCACCAGGCCGATGGCAGTTCTGCCTTTCAGCAATATGGTACCAATAACGAAGCTATATACTCTGTGAGTCGCGGAGAGCTGAATAAAAAATTAATGAGCCTTGCGGAAGAACAAGGTGTGAAAATACATTTTGAGCACAGGTGTAATAAAGTGGATGTGGCCGATAACAGGCTGCATATAGACAGGCTGGATGGCGGCAGTACTGTAGTGGAAGCTGAACTGCTGTTTGGAGCGGATGGCGCCTTCTCCGCTCTGCGCAACAGCTATAGCTATATGGACAGGGTAGATGCCCGCCACTTTTACCTGAAGCATGGCTATAAGGAACTGGCTATACCACCGGTAGATGGTAAAGTGCAACTGGAAGAAAATGGCCTGCATATATGGCCACGCAAAAATTTTATGATGATTGCCCTGCCCAATACTGATAGTAATTTTACCTGTACGCTCTTTTTGCCTTTTGAAGGGGAAGTTTCTTTTGAACAACTGCAGACAGAAGACGATGTAAAGGCTTTCTTCAAAGAACATTTTCCTGACGCAGTGCCTAAAATGCCTACGTTGGTGGAGGATTTCTTTACTAATCCAACTTCATCGCTTATTACCACGCATATTGAACCCTGGCACTATAAAGATAAGAGTGCATTGATAGGAGATGCTGCACATGCTATAGTCCCGTTTTACGGGCAGGGCATGAATGCCGGTTTTGAAGATTGCACTATATTATCAGGACTGATAGATGAATACAAAGACGACTGGGCAACGATACTGAAGAAGTATGATGATACCCGGAAACCCAATGGTGACTCGGTAGCTGAACTGGCACTGAAGAATTTTATAGAAATGCGGGATAAAGTAGCCGACCCGAAATTCCTTGAACGTAAGAAAATAGAAAAGGAATTGGTAAAACGCTACCCTAAAGAGTTCATATCAGTCTATGAAATGGTATCTTTCAGCCATACACCCTACAAAACGGCCATCAGTTGCATAGAAGCGCAGGATGAACTGCTGGGGACTATTATGGACAAAGGTGACTTTTTTGAAAATATAGCACAACAATCTTTTTCACAGCAACTAGACAACTGGATGGCAGCTTATCATAAGTCTGTGCAGCAACTGGACTTTGGTAATGGCAATAAGTAAACGATGGACAGTTAAAACCGCTAATGAGCAGGATGTAGCAAAACTACATACAGCCCTTGGGGTAAGCCCGATATTATGCCGGCTGCTGGTGTTGCGAGGTATAACTGACTACGATACAGCAAAAAATTATTTCAGGCTGTCACTTTCTCACCTGCACGACCCCATGTTGATGCTGGGTATGAAAGAAGCGGTTGCGCGTATAACAGATGCTATAGAATGGCATGAAAAGATACTGGTGTATGGCGACTACGATGTAGATGGTACCACGGCTGTGGCTACTGTGTATTCCTTCCTGCGTAAAAATTATACAGGCCACCTGGCATATTACATACCACACCGCGAGCGGGAGGGCTACGGTGTATCTAAAGCAGGTATTGAATATGCTAAAGAACATGGCTATACTTTAATGATAACACTTGACTGTGGTATAAAATCTACTGAGCTGGTTAAGTATGCCAAGACATGCGGCATAGACGTTATTATCTGCGACCACCACACGCCCGATGATGTATTGCCCCCGGCAGTTGCCATTCTGAACCCCAAACAAAAAGATTGTAACTATCCTTACAAAGAGCTTTCCGGTTGTGGCATAGGTTTTAAACTGGTGTGTGCTTTGGCAAAACACTGGAAGCTTCCTGAAGAAGAAGCCTATCAATATTTAGACCTGGTAGCCACCAGCATAGCGGCAGATATAGTGCCTATAGATGGCGAGAACCGCGTGCTGGCACATTTCGGCTTACAGAAAGTTAATGAAAATCCATCGCCGGGGATACGCACCTTAAAACAACTGGCAGATGTAAAGCGTAACCTTTCAATATCAGACCTTGTGTTTGTAATAGGGCCACGCGTGAATGCAGCCGGCAGAATGGATGATGCCCGCAAAGCGGTTGACCTGTTTATAGAAGAAGATGCAACTAAAATTATTGAGTTGGCGGAAGCGCTGCACTCAGACAACTTCGACCGGAAAGAAGTAGATAAGACCACCACGGAAGAAGCGCTGGCCATGTTGCAAAACGATATGGTTTTACAACAGCGTAAATCAACAGTGCTGTACCAGTCGCATTGGCACAAAGGTGTAGTAGGCATTGTGGCTTCACGACTGATAGACCATTATTACCGCCCCACAATAGTGCTTACCAAGAGCAATGAAAAGGTAACGGGTTCTGCACGTTCTGTAAGCGGTTATAATATATACGATGCGATACATGAGTGCCGCGACCTGCTTGAAAATTACGGCGGTCACTTTTATGCAGCAGGTATGACTATGCACCCGGATAATGTCACCGCCTTCGTGCAGAAGTTTGAGACAGTAGTATCAGGCAGTATAGCGCCGCATCTTTTGGTGCCCGAGGTAGAAATAGATGCAGAAATAAAGCTGGCAGATATCAGGCAGCCTTTTTACAATATCTTAAAACAACTGGAACCATTTGGCCCTGCTAATATGCGGCCTGTATTTCTCACCCGCCGCGTATACGATTTCAGGGGTAATTCCCGGGTTGTGAAAGAACAGCACCTGCGGTTGGTAATACATCAGCACGGCGGAATAACCATTGATGGCATAGGTTTTGGCATGGCGGATAAATACCCCATTGTAACACAAGGGCCTTTTGATATTGTATATACGCTGGACGAGAATGAATACAATGGCAAAACATCATTGCAGATGCGCATCATAGATATAAAACCTGCGATTTAGTAGACAATAACTATAGTCGCAAACTCCCCTTTTTATTGTCGTTTTTACACAGCAACACTTACAAATGCATATCACACCTTTGTATTGTAACAGTTACACTATTTTAAATAACCACTTAAAAAACAAAGACAATGAGCAAGCCAATATATCCATGCCTTTGGTATGACAACAAAGCAAAAGAAGCGGCAGACTATTACTGCGGTATTTTTAAAGATTCAAAGATCATTTCTGAAAACCCGATGGTAGTCATCTTTGAACTGAATGGCCAGAAATTTATGGGACTGAACGGCGGGCCTGAGTTTAATTTTACTGAAGCAGTGTCATTTGTTATAGAATGTGATACGCAGGAAGATATAGACCACTACTGGAACAGCCTTACTGCAAATGGCGGCCAGGAAAGCATGTGTGGCTGGCTGAAGGACAAATACGGTATGTCGTGGCAGGTAGTGCCTGGTATGCTGGGCGAGTTGATGAGCAACCCCGAAAGTGGACAACGTGTGATGCAGGTGGTATTAAAATCCAAAAAACTGGTAATAGCCGATTTACAAAATGCATAGTGCATAAAAAGCCACTCAAAAACGAGTGGCTTTTCTATTTGTATGTTTTGTATGAAATGCGTTGCTAGTCTTTGATGTTGAGTTGTACATTTTTCTGTTTCCCCCTCAACCTGATATTTAAAAATTCTACGGTAAGAGAGAAGGCAAGGCATGAGTAAATAATGCCTTTGCTTACTTCCTGGTGGAAACCTCCCGCTATCAGTACCACGCCTATTACAATAAGGAATGTGAGTGCCAGCATCTGCAATGAAGGCTGTTTGTTCACCAGCCTCATAACAGGCCCTGCAAAAAGCATCATTACACCTATTGAGATGATTACGGCAATTATCATGATGATAACGCTGTCCACCAGTCCTATTGCGGTAAGTATAGAGTCAAAAGAAAAGACGGCATCTATAAGTATGATCTGTAATAAAACAGGCCCCAGCTTCACCTTTACTTTTGTAGTTTTTTGCTCAGGTGTTTCCTCGTTGCTTCTCAGTTTATGGTTTATTTCCAGGGTACTCTTTACTATCAGGAACAGGCCGCCTGCAATCAGTATCAGGTCTTTATAGCTAAGTGCCAAACCTGTTTCGGATAAGCCACGTATAGCCGGCAGGGTAACAACAGGGTCTTTCAGCCCGATGATCCAGTTAATTGCCAACAATAAACAAACCCTGAATACCATAGCCAGCAACAGGCCTGTGTTACGGGCTTTTCGCTGCACCTCTTCCGGCAATTTACCTGCAACTATGGAGATGAAAATAATGTTGTCGATACCCAGTATTATTTCCAGGAAGCACAACGTAAGTAAGCTGACCCAGACTCCCGGGTCAGCAAAATCTGGCATTACAAATTCCATATTACAGTATTCTTATGATTATACCTTATCATTCGTTGTGGTGATTTCGTCAGCCGTTGGTACAGGTATTACTATTTCTTTTTTACCACTCACCAGTTTTATGATAACAGGCAGTAGTGGCAATACAATAATAGCCAGTACAATCTTTTCCAAGTTGTCTTTTACCCATGCGTTTTCTCCTAAAAGAAAACCTGCAGTCACCAGGCTTCCTACCCATGCAAATGAACCAATTATGTTATACAAAGAAAACTTGCGATTGTTCATTTTTACCATTCCGGCTACAATAGGTGCAAATGTTCTTATTATAGGCAGGAAACGCGCCAGCACTATCGCACCGCCACCTCTCTTCTCATAAAATTCCTTTGCACGATGCAGGTATTTCTTTTTAAATAGCCAGGTATCTTTCCTTTTCAGCAAAATATCGCCCGATCGTCTGCCAAACCAATAGCCTACAAAATTGCCTATGATACCGGCCAGGGAAATAAGCAGCACCCAGTATAGCAAATTAAGTACAGGAGCGACATCAGGCGCGAGTATATTGGCAATGATCATGCCCGTGATGAACAACAACGAATCTCCCGGCAGGAAAAAGCCGACAAACAACCCTGTTTCGGCAAATACGATAAATAATACTACATACAAGCCACCATGCGCCATGATCCAATCAGGGCTGGTAAGATTGTGTAAAAATGCTACTAATTCTGACATGTTTGTATTGATATTTATGGAAATGATGCAACGCTTATAGCGGATGCATGATATATGCGCACGCGTTGCGTTAATTATTAATTAAGGAAATGTTCTTTCCTATTACCTAAAGGATAGTATGTTTTGCACTGACGCTAAAACAATGTGTAACGAAACAGGAATGCATAATAGGCAGGGCGTATTATGCGGAAATGGGGAATAATTTTATTTAATGAACTAACTATAGGGTAGTTACATTGTTGCACGACATCATAAGATAATATTGCTGTAGGCAATTTCATCTTTACTTTTTGCCTTGTAGTGATGTGGCCATCATCAGTATGATTTGCAGCTGCACTATGTAAAGACTCAACAGGCTTTTCCTGGTGTTCTGAAATATGCAAAGTAGCCTGCGTGGCAATGCTGAAAAGGCCGGCAGACTGTGCCTGCCCGCGTCTTACCAATAATGATGAGCCTATGATACATACTGCCACAACAACCCCGCAGAGGCTTAATTGTATAGCGGTATGTTTTTTTATCTGCATGTATCTCTGTTGCTCAGTTTGCGGTGCAAAGCTAAAGCAATAAACCAAGCAAAAATGTTAAATGCAAACAATAATAGTATGTATCATTTATTGATGAGAGGCATCAGCCGTGTGCCTATCAACTCAATAGCTTTCATCAGTTTCTCGTGGGGCACAGATGCTGCATCCATCTGGAAAGTAAACCTTGATATACCTCCTAAAGCTTCGCCGTGGCGCAGTATTTTTTCAGCCATTTCTTCCGGGCTGCCTACTACAAGTGCGCCGCGCAGACCATTTTGCGCATCAAAATGCCCACGTGTTACCGGTGCCCAGCCACGTTCTTTGCCTATTTCAGTAAAACTCCTGGCGTAGCCGGGATAAAAATCTTCAATCGCTTCTTCCGTAGTGTCTGCTATATAGCCCAATGAGTGCAGGCCCACTTTTAGCTGGTCTTTTGCAAAGCCAGCACGTTTACCCGCTTCCCAATACAGATCTACCAGCGGACGGAAACGGTGTGTTTCCCCGCCTATTACAGCTACCATAAGCGGCAGGCCCAGTGCCCCGGCACGTGCAAAAGACTCAGGTGTGCCACCTACCCCCAGCCACACAGGCAACGGGTCTTGTAACGGGCGCGGGTACACAGGCTGGTTTTTTAAGGCAGGGCGGAATTTACCTGACCATGTTACATATTCATTTGCCCGTATCTGCAACAGCAGGTCCAGCTTTTCTGCAAACAACTCATCGTAATCATGCAGGTTTAGCCCGAACAAGGGATAGGCTTCTGTAAATGAACCACGGCCTACTACCATTTCAGCCCGCCCTCTTGAAATAAGGTCGAGCGTAGAGAAACTCTGGAATGCCCTCACCGGGTCCATAGCGCTGAGTACGGTTACCGCGCTGCCCAATTTTATACGTTTGGTGCGCGATGCAGCAGCAGCCAGTATTACAGGCGGGGCCTCGTCCAGGAAATCTTTACGATGGTGCTCGCCAATACCGAAAAAGTCCAGGCCCATCTTGTCCGCATGTTCTATCCTGTCCAGCAGCAGGTTTATTGCATTGGCATTCTCCGCAGCTGTAGCGTTGGCATTTTTATTAAAGGATGATGCGAAACTATCTATACCTATTTCCATTGTTGATACATTAATGCTGCAAATTACATATGTTTAGTTGTATACCTCAAATTACTGCATTAGTTAAATCTATAACATAAAAATCCCGCTGTGTTGTACAGCGGGATTTTTATGTCGGATTAAATATTGTCAACTATATATTGCCAAATTGCAAACTGACCTATGGGACTTCTACAGCATTCAGTATTTCGTTCAGTATCTGTTCGCTGGTTACGTTTTCTGCTTCCGCCTCGTAGGTAACACCTATGCGGTGTCTCATTACATCGTGGCATACAGCGCGCACATCTTCCGGTATTACATATCCGCGGCGTTTGATGAAGGCATATGCTTTTGCGGCCAGTGCAAGGTTGATGCTGGCACGTGGAGAAGCACCATAGCTAATCAGAGGCTTTAGTCCTTTTAGTTTGTATTCTTCGGGGAAACGTGTTGCGAATACTATATCCAGTATGTATTGTTCAATTTTTTCGTCCATGTACACCTCGCGCACCAGGTGGCGGGCTTTTATGATATCCTCCTGGCTTACTACAGCATTGATTTTTGTAGCACCCTGGGGATTAAGGTTATAACGGATAATATGCCGCTCCTCTTCTTTTTTAGGATACGTGATGATGATCTTCAGCATAAAGCGGTCCACCTGTGCTTCAGGCAGTTCATAAGTACCTTCCTGTTCTATCGGGTTCTGCGTTGCCAGCACCAGGAAAGGTTCTTCCAGTTTATATGTATGGTCGCCAATGGTTACCTGGCGCTCCTGCATAGCCTCCAGCAGGGCACTCTGTACTTTTGCCGGGGCACGGTTTATCTCATCGGCCAATATAAAGTTGGCGAATATCGGGCCCTTGCGCACTGCAAACTCGTGTGCCTGCGGGTTATACACCATTGTACCCAATACATCGGCAGGCAGCAGATCGGGCGTAAACTGTATGCGCGCAAATTTTGCATGTATAGCCGATGCCAGCGATTTAATAGCCAGTGTTTTTGCCAGGCCCGGCACACCTTCCAGCAGCACATGCCCGTTGGCTAGTAAGCCTATCAGCAGGCGTTCTACCATGTGTTTTTGTCCTACTACGGTCTTATTTAGCTCCATGGTAAGCAAATCAATAAATGCACTGTCGCGGTGGATGCGTTCGTTCAGTTCCCTGATGTCAACTGATGTTGAAGAAGGTAATTCCATATCTGTCATAACAGGTTCAATTTACGAAAACTGTATTAAGTAAAATTATCGTGGCCTCAAAAATATTATCAGAATACTATAAATGCCTGTTAAAACTCCGTTAAACCAAATTCTGATTAATTTCGCAGGTAATATGGAAAGAATAGTTGAACGCTGGAAGAATGTAGAAGCGCTGTTGCAGGAACGCTTTGGCAAGGTGCCCGACCTGGAGGGTATATTATACCTGGTAGGCATAAACGAGGTAGGTGTAAACCCCGCCGGCAAATTCACCAAAGAGCAAAAGCAAGACCTGATGCACGTAGCAGTGTGTGCATTACTGAGCAGGGAAGGTTATTACGAATTTACAGGCCGCGATGGCGATGGATGGCCGCATTACCGCATGGTAAAAGCGCCCCCTGAGCAAGGACTGTTACTGCAGGAACTCTTGCTGAAAGAATGTGTTATTAATTATTTTGAGCAATAAAAAACCCGCCGAAAGGCGGGTTTTTTATTGAACTATAGTTCAGTTTATTATTTCACAACAGACAGGCGTGTAGAAACGCTGCCGCTATCAGTTTTTACAGTTACGTTGTAAACACCACTTGTTACACCAGACAGGTCAACATTCAGCTTGTGTGCACCTGCACCAAAGTTTTCTTTATTGATTGTCTGTACAGTGCGGCCCATCATATCTGTTATAACCACGTCAACATTGCTGGCGGTAGTTAAAGAGAAATTGATATACGCATTGTTGACTGTAGGGTTAGGAGCTACTGTTAACTCATTAACACCGGCAGCAACGTCAGATACGCCTACGCTTACGTTTAGGTTGTTGCTGTTCAGCACATGGCCATCAGAATTGCGTATCAGCATAACTACAGCATGCATATTTTCCCTGTGCCACCATGGCTGCATTGGGATATTGAATGTATAATCGTACGTAGTGCCGGGTATCATCATTGCAGGTAAGCTACCCGCTGCGCCGTCAACATTAGGGAATATACCCCTTGCTACGTGGTTATAGTGCATTTTTGAAGCCGGAACTTTTGCAGGTTCTTGCTGCCAGTTTAATCCTGAACCAACTAAAGGCGAATTAGCAGTCTGGAAGCTATAATAATTTACCTGGTCCCAGGCAGAGCCATCAGGACCACCTCTTACATCATCTTCTGTCAGGGCTATCGCCAGCCTGTAGTCACCACCTAATTCATATCCTGGTTTCACACTTGCTTTTAATGAATAATTGAAACCTGATGCCGCTACTTCTGTTAAGGTAATATCAACAAAACCGAAATAATCTTTTTCAAGATCATAAACCTGGAACAATGCAGATGGGTCAACATCAAGTCTCCGGTCTATCATCAAACTTGGATAACTATTACCCACCAATGCGCTTACTTTTGCATCATAAGCAGGTACTACCATCGGGTCAGAATTATGTACAGCTACCAGGCTGAAACTTCCTTTATGTGTAGAGCTTGCAGCTATAGAATCCATAAAAACATGACCGCGTGGGCACCAGCCGCACCAGGTACCTGTAGCTTCTTCAGCCAGTAATCTCTTTTGTGGCTTGAACATTACAGTATAAAAAGTTGTATTGCCGCTATCATTAGTTGCATTCACATCACTTGCCAGTTCCAGCCATATTTTGCATGGAGATTCACCAACTGTAGATGGGAATGTAAAAGGAGTGCTGGTTGTAAATTCTCCGCTTTCAAATCCTTTAATGTTTATTCCGGTAATATTACTTGTTACAATAGGGTTACTACCTACCTGGTAGTGTACATTAATTGATGTTATTGGGAATGCACCATTGTTGTATATTGTACCACCTATTGTAATTGTGTTACCTGCAATACCAGAATTCACCAGAAGCCCAAGTTTAGGATCAGGGGTAATGGCTTGTAACGCAGCATCATGCTTTGTATCATATTCAAACACTTCAATATCATCTACAGCTGCACCCACCAGACGCGATGCTTTGTCGGTGAATGTAAAGGCTATCATTAAAGAATCCTCGCCAACATAGTCTGTCAATGACACGGTATCTCCCATCCATCTGGCAGCACCGCTCGCCGAGATCTTTTTTAATGATGTCCATGTTTTACCACTATCAACAGATGCTTCAAGGGTAAACTCTTCACCAATGCCGGAACCTGTAAGCACAGCAGATGAAAAGTAGTATTGAAAACCAATTACTGGTGTTGTTAATGCAGACACATCTATAATTGGCGTAACAAGCCTGCTAGGATTATTTATATGAGTGCTGTTGTTATAGTCATCAACTACGGCAAATTTAGTATGCGCAGGGATAAACCAATTGGCATTTACAAGATTCACCTGGCCACTGTTAGTTTTCCAGCCACCGGCACCTGCGGTTTTGTTTTGCCAATCTGCCGGCAATGCAGGCACAGTAACACCTTCAAAGTCTTCTTCATATGCAACCTGGCCATATGAAGGAGCAATTACCCCTAACAGCATTGCTGCAACAAGTGTAGAAAATAATTTCATAAACGTTTATTTTAATTTTAGCCAGACAAATTACGGATTAATATTGAAGAATATTCGATTGTCATAATTTCCTGACAAGAATTTGCAGTGTTCTGTGCTTTTCTCTACTTTTGCAGCCAATTATCGGGGTGCCTTAAAACAGGCTGAGATCATACCCGCTGAACCTGGACCGGGTAATGCCGGTTAGGGAAATAAAAAATTCAGCTGAGTACATCTTTGTAATACCCGTAGGCTATATATGCGCTAAGGCCTTGCGTGTTATGTACTTACGCTTATTTCAAAGAAAAAAATCGCAAATGGCCCCAATTCGTTAACGTAAATGAATTATTAATGCCATGCACAAGTTCAACAAACATGTAGCCATTATTTTGGCAACCACCGTAAGCATATCCGCTTACGCACAGTCAGACTCTACAGAAGCTGCTCAACGGTCACTGCTGCAACCGCAGTATATGCAGCCGGTAGAGATACGCGCATTGAGGGCGGGCTCTAACGCTCCCTTCGCAAAAACGGAGATCAACCAGAAAGACATTGAAAAACTAAACCTCGGGCAGGACCTGCCGTACCTGCTGCAATACACACCATCTGCGGTGGTTACTTCAGATGCCGGCACGGGTATAGGGTACACCGGCCTGCGGGTGCGCGGTACAGATGGTGTACGTATGAATGTTACACTGAACGGCATGCCTGTAAACGATGCGGAATCGCAGGGGACATTTTTTGTCAATTTTGGCGACATCGCTTCTTCTACAGGTTCCATACAGTTGCAGCGCGGCGTGGGTACATCTACAAATGGTGCAGGCGCATTCGGAGCAACCATGAGCATAAGCAACCTGCAGCAAATGGACAAGGCAGGTGCAGAAATCTTTAATAGTTACGGCTCTTTCGACACCTGGAGGCATACTGTAAAAGCCGGTACGGGCCTGCTGAAAAATGGCTTACAGTTTGATGTGCGCTTGTCGCAGATTAACTCGCGCGGGTATATAGACCGTTCTAACAGCGACCTGAAAGCCATGCAGTTCCTGGCGGGCTGGAAGGCTAGTGATAAAACACAATTACGTTTTATGCTGATGACCGGAAAGGAGAAAACCGGCCAGGCATGGAATGGTGTACCACAGGATTCGCTGGAAACAAACCGTACTTATAATGAGCTGGGCATGAGGGCCGACGGTAGTTTTTACAACAACCAGACAGACAACTACCAGCAGGATTACTACCAATTTTTTGTTGATCATAAATTCTCCCAATACCTGACAGGGCATATAGCCACTTTCCTGACCAGGGGCAAGGGATATTATGAAGAATACAAACTGGGAGCGGACTATGCAACTTATGGGCTGCCTGACAATATACGGGGTACAGACACCTTCACCAGTACCGATCTCATCAGGCAACTGTGGTTAGACAATTACTATTATGGCTCTGTTTTCTCGCTGATGTATGAAAAAAATAAAACACAACTGACCCTTGGGGGCGGTTGGAACCAATATACAGGCAAACATTATGGCGATGTATTGTGGGCGCTGGATGGTGGTGTGCCGGACAATTACCGCTGGTATAATACAGACGCGCAGAAAAACGACCTGAACATATACTTAAAACTACAGCAGCGTGCAGGCAATAAACTGCTGCTGTTCGGAGACCTGCAATACCGTAATGTTGCGTATAATATCTACGGGTTTCGCGATAACCCGGGTGTAAAACCTATCGCACTTTACAACTTCATTAACCCCAAGGCCGGCGTTACTTATATGATAGCCGAAAATGGATATAAGGTAGAAAAAATATACGCTTCAGTTGCCGTTGCCAATAAAGAGCCCAATCGGAATGATTTTGAGGCTTCACCCATTACACAACCTAAACATGAACAACTATACGATGTTGAGGTTGGTTACGACAGGAACATCAGTAAGCTGCACCTGAATGCCAATTACTTCTACATGTATTACCGTAACCAACTGGTACTTACCGGACAGATAAATGACGTAGGCGCATACACCCGTACCAATGTACCCAACAGCTACAGGACAGGTATTGAAGCGCAGGCAGCATATGTACCCAACTACTGGCTGAAGGTATTTGCCAACGCTACCTATTCTCAGAATAAAATAGAGAATTTTACAGAATACATAGATAATTATGACAACCCCACAGGTGCCCAGGATGTTGTAAACCACGGCACCACCGATATAGCTTTTTCGCCTAACATAATCGGTGCAGCGGGGGTAACTTTCAGCCCGTTCAGGTATATGCAGAAAGAGCAGGTACTGGAACTGGATATATTGGGGAAATATGTTGGTCAGCAGTATTTAGACAATACAGGCTACAGCAGCCGCAGCATAGACCCCTACGGGCTATGCGATATACGCATCAGGTACTCTATACAAACAAAACCTTTTAAGGAACTGGGCCTGAACCTTGCGTTGAACAACATACTGAACAAACAATACGTAAGCAACGGTTATACATTCAGCTACGTATCGGGCGGTGCTATGACTACTGCCAATTACTATTACCCACAGGCCGGTTTTAACTTTTTATTAGGGCTTACGCTGAAGTTCTAAGAACAGCATTTTATAATCATAATGTGCCCTGTTGTCATGCAGGGCACACTTATTTTATTTATACCTGTATAATGGTCAGTTCGGGGCAAAGAAATAACTTTGTATATCTGCCATTATTACATTGGTCGATAATTTGATAATAGATTATCATTATGGGAATAGGATATTTATTGATCATCGGAATTTTTATGCTGCTGGGTATGGTAGTAAGCTCCAGGCTGAAGTCCAAATTCAGGGAATATGGTGAACTAGCGCTGAGCAATGGCATGAGTGGTAAAGAAGTAGCAGAGAAAATGCTGCACGACAGCGGTATATACGACGTTAAGGTAAACGCATCAGACGGCTTCTTGTCAGACCACTATAACCCTGCTGATAAAACAGTAAACCTGAGCCCGGATGTATATGCAGGCAGAAGTATATCTGCTGCTGCAGTAGCAGCCCATGAATGTGGCCACGCGGTACAGCACGCCACAGCGTATAGTATGCTGAAGTTTCGCAGTGCTATGGTGCCTATAGTAAAGGTAAGCTCTACATTAGGCCAGTGGGTATTGCTGGCTGGTGTCGGTTTGTTTTTCGGAGGTGGCAACCAAACTCTATTACTGATAGGCATTATACTTTTCGCAGCTACAACATTATTTTCTTTTATAACATTGCCTGTGGAATATGATGCGAGCAACCGTGCATTGGCATGGCTGGAAAATACCGGCATGACATCGCGCAACGAACATGATAAAGCAAAAGACGCGTTAAAATGGGCAGCAAGAACTTACGTAGTGGCAGCGCTCAGCTCTTTAGCTATGCTTTTGTATTATATTTCAATATTTATGAACCGCAGGGACGACTAATTCCTGCCAAAACGACTACTACAAATGGTGATAGAACAGTTATACACCAAGTGCCTGAGCGAAGCGGCATATTTTATAGCCAGCGATGGAGAAGCCGCTGTAATAGACCCACTACGTGATGTGGATGAATACCTGGAAAAGGCAGAAAAAATGGGTGTGAAGATCAAATATATTTTTGAAACCCATTTCCACGCAGACTTTGTTAGTGGCCACCTGGAATTGTCTAAAAAAACCGGTGCGCCTATCATATACGGGCCTGGCACAGTAACAAAATTTGATGTGCATGTAGCCGCAGATGGCGAAGAGTTCACCATAGGAAAATTGAAGGTAAAAGTGCTGCATACCCCCGGGCATACGCTGGAAAGCTCCTGCTACCTGTTGTTTGACGAAAACGGAAAGGAGCATTGCATATTTACAGGGGACACTTTGTTTGTGGGTGATGTGGGCCGGCCCGACCTGTTTAGCGGAGAAATGAGCAAAGAAGAGCTTGCTGCAAAAATGTATCATTCGCTGAATACAAAAATTAAACCCTTAAACGATGAGACAATCGTTTACCCTGCACATGGCCCCGGGTCTTCTTGTGGCAAAAACCTGGGTGCGGAAACTTTTAGTACAATAGGGCAACAAAAGGCAACAAATTATGCCCTGCAGGATATGACAGAAGAAGAGTTTGTAACCGTTGTTACAGACGGCTTGTCAACACCACCGGCATATTTCCCGGTAAATGCCAAAATAAACAGGGAAGGGTATGAAAGCATGGATGCTTTAATGAAAACATCATTAACACCGCTCTCAGTAGCAGGGTTAAAAGAAAGGATGGCTGGCGATGTATTGTTGCTGGATACAAGGAATGCTACAGATTTTACACAAGCGTTTATACCCGGTGCCATCAGTATAGGGCTTGAAGGCCGCTTTGCAGAATGGGCAGGTAGTTTATTGCCCTTCAACCAGCCACTGGTGCTGGTTACCGCGCCCGACAAGGAAGAAGAAACCGTAATAAGGCTGGCAAGGGTAGGGTTTGAAAACGTACAGGGCTACCTGGAAGGTGGGATGGATGCATGGATAAATGCTGGTGAGGCAATAGATATGATCATTGACATAGAGGCCGACGAGCTGGCTATGGATATACCGCACGACGAAAACCTGGAGATAATTGATGTGCGCAAACAGGGCGAATTTGATGCAGGACATATACAAGGTGCTACTCATGCGCCACTGGACACACTAATGGACCCTTTTAACATAGCATTGATAGACACTGACAAAAACCTGTATATACATTGTGCAGGTGGCTACCGTTCTGTCATTGCGGCGTCCTTATTCAAAAGACAGGGTTACAATAACCTGCGTAATGTATTGGGCGGTTATGGAAAAATCAAAGAAGAAAAAGGTATCAATATAGTTACAGCAGAAACAGAAAAAGCCTGAACATAAGATTTAAAGAATATGTAAAGCCCCTTTTTTATCAGAAAAGGGGCTTTTTTATTGCATTTGTACAGGAGGGCATGTATTTTTAAGTTTTAGAAAAGTATATTTGAAGCTTATCTGTTAAATGATTAACATGAGACATATTTCTGCCGTCTGCCTGTTTTTGGCATTGGGTTTTGCCGGGTCTGCCGTATATGCGCAGGGCGAGGCTGACCCTGGTTTTGCATCTACAGGGTCTATGCGTACTACATCTGGTTTGAAGATAGATGATGACGACTATGAGAATCAAAGGACGCATTTTAGTGTAGCCCATAGCTTTGCAAAGGGAGAACGCGATATAAAGCTTAACATCTCCCAACTGGAGGTCAGGGCACCTATGTTTGGTTTATACAGCGGTGGATACTTTGACCTGAAGCTGCCCATATTTGCTGCAGGTGGTGAATTAGCCAATACCTGGGGGCTTGGTGATATGTCTTTTTCATACACCCACATGTTTATAGGTCTGGAAGACTGGACCATACAAGGCACAGGTGGTTTACTGATAGGTATGGGCACTGCCAATATTACCGATGGCGCACCCAGGCCATTACCTATGGCATACCAACCCAACCGTGGCAGTACAGATGTAATGGTAGGAGGTAGTATCATGTGGAAGAAATGGGTTACTGCAGCCGTAGGGTACCAGCAGCCTTTTTACAGGTACAACGAAAATGATTTTTTTGCCTCAAACCAGGTAAATGATACTTTTTACAGCAGGGATGTATATACTATTGCACGTAAACTGTACCGCCAGGGCGATGTAATGATGCGCCTTGAAGGGCACTTTATACCCAATCAGCGTATAGGCTTTACCGCAGGCGCTGTTGGTATCTACCATCTGAAAGACGACCTGTATGAAGACCGCAATACCGGTTTGTGGCATGAGATAGATGGCACACAGGGTCTTACTGTAAACATCCACGGTAATGCTTATATCCGTTTTGGCCGTTACGGGCAAATGAAGCTTGATGTATCTGGTTCTACGCCAGTGGTACGCAGGGATGTTTATTCATCAGGCCTGTACCGCCAGTGGATGATAACACCAAGGTTTACTTTCTTCTTCAATAGCAAGAAAGGCTCACTGATGTTTTAGAATTCTATTATACGGTAAAATAAGTAAGGGCATCCGTTTAGGATGCCCTTACTTATTTATGAATAGGCTTCTTTACAGCTTTCCTATTTCCTGGTATTTATCTCCCATTTTCAGGATATAAATGCCCGCCGGCAGATGGCTTATATCAATTGCCTTTTCTCCTTGAATCGTGCGGTTAAATACAACTCTTCCGGTCCTGTCCAGGATAGATATGTCCTGTTTACTGTCGTCTGTTTTAATATACAGCAGCCCTGTTGTAGGGTTAGGATATGCAACCACCACTCCTTTACCCGCCACTTCTTGCACACCGGTAGGAGCGAGTGTTACAGCTAATGTTGAAGAATCGGTACAGCCAGCTGAGTTACTTAACCTTACTTTCACCTCACCGGGTGTATTAGGCCCCCAGTTCACCGTAATACTATTGGTGCCATTGCCCGATGCAATTGTACCATTATTTACTGTCCATGTATAAGTCACCCCCGACTGTGAAGGAACATTGTACGTATTGGTACCAAACACAACCGATGTTGTCGGACCCGAAATAGCCGTTATCATCTGTGCTGTTTGCGTTACAGTTGCAATTGCCTGTGCTTTACAGCCTATTGTGTCAACCGCATATACAGTATAGTTGCCGGCTCCAAGGTTTGCATACGTATTAGACTGCTGACGAGTACCTGTGCCTAAAGCATAAATGTATGGAGCAATACCACCTGTAGCATTTACAACGATGTTACCATTACTTTGCCCAAAGCAGGTCGGCGTAACAGTAGTATTAGCAGTAACTGTGTTACATTTAATAAATTTCGCAAAAATAGCATCCACCCCGCCACCGTTTGATGATTGGTGTGCCCATTGGCTCTGGTGTCCGTTTAGCGTTGTATTTGTATAGCCCGCTACATATACGGAACTGGCATTATCGATAGCAATACCTGTTGGTACAGACACCCCATTGCCACCGCTATAGTATGTCGCCCAGTCTGTAAGACCATTAGTGTTCATTTTTGTTAGTATCATATTAAAGCTGCCCGCAGCGCTTGCCTGGTAAGCGCCTGTTGTTGCTTCGCCGCTGCTGCTGCTGGTGAACCCCAAGGTATATACATTGGAATTAGCATCCGCAGCCACGCAGTAAGTACCTGCACTGTTACCAATGAATTGGTATTTACCCCACTGTTGTACGCCGCCAGCGCTGAATTTAGCTACAAAACCACCATCTACACCAAAACCCGGTGTAGAACCGCCGCTGGTTGTTGCAATACCGTTGGGGGAAAGCGTACAGCCAACTAAATATACATTGCCGGAGGCATCTGTTGCTATCCTGCGACCGGCTATATTAGACGCACGTTCTTCTCCCTGGTTGCCGCCAAAGTATGTTCCCCATTGTATAGCTCCACCTGAGTTGAACTTTACCAGGAAATAATCGGTTGTATCACCCGCATGAAACGGTTGATGACTGCCAGTAGTTGTTAAAAACTGCTGAGCTGTCGGCGCATAGGCTATGCCGGAAACGAATACGTTGTTGCTGGCATCAACCGCTACGGAATATGCTTCGTCAAGGTTGTCTGTGCCTAAATATGTCGACCAGTACACACCTGTCGCATTACCTGCAAGCTTTCCGACGAAGGCATCTGCACCACCCACTGGGCTGGTCTTGATACCGTTGATACTTGCGATGTTATCAGATGATCCTGTTACCCCGCAATATGCTATATCACCATTGTTATCAAACGCTACACTGAATACGTTGTCCAACTGCGAGCCACCAAAATAGGTACCCCATACCAGGCCACCATTTGCGTTGAAACGGGTAATGAATCCGTCATATGTACCGCGGATACTTTGGTTTAACACGCCCGAAGTTGCTATCCCTGAGACGGAAGATGTTTGTCCGCATATTACCACATCACCGTTTGCAGTTGCACTGGCCGACATTGTTATCTCATTGCCCGAACCCCCGTAGTAGGTAGCCCATTGGCGAACGCCGTGCCTGTTCAATTTAGCGATAAAGGCGTCAACACCACCTATTATGCTACTGCTGTACGCGCCGGATGTTGCTATATTATTAGTTGATGCGGTGTAGCCAACTGAATAAACATTGTTTCCTGATACGGCTATGTCTGAAGCCAGGTCTGAACCACTACCCCCATAATAAGTGCCCCAGGCCAGGTCCGGTGTGGGATCAATTATAAGAGTCTTGTTTCTATCATATGCTGCTACTGCATAACCATAGGTATTTTCATCCAGTTGTTTGTATTTCACCTCCACGAGGTCTTTGCTATCCTGTAAAAAGCTGGCGGGTATATGCTCACGTAGGTCGCCGTGCCTGGTGTTCATCTTAATACGATTGTCTTCCAGTTTGGTACTATTAGCTCCTGCGTAAGACATTTTTATTTGCGCAGGATTTCCACCGGGCCTTACTATAAAGTTGTATTCAACAAGCTTCCCGTCTTTCAGGTTGGTGGTAAATTCCAGGTCGATGGATGGGTATATATTATGGTACGTGACTTTATTGTAATGGTGTATGCTTGTTACATTCATATCTGCTTTGGCGTAGTTCAGGTAATCCGCATTTACGCCTTCTGTCGATATTTCGACATTTGTGTTAGCATCTATAAAAGTTATATCTATACGGTGGAAATTATAAACACAGGCCGTAGTAGTTACAGCATCGGTTTTACGGGTAATTTTAGATAACGAACCTGTAATGGTGTATGCATCGTAGCTAAATCCGTTGTCGCGCAGCTGCACGTTGAGACCGGGCTTATTCAGTAAATAACGAACAGTGTTATTTCGTGCACCATTCTGGTCAACTATCTGCCCTTTGTTTTCAATAAAGCCTGTCTCAGGCCGCCCGGGTTCTTTTTTACTGATGTTTGCGTGCGCAAAAGCTGTTAAACCGATTGCGCATATTAATGTGAGTAATACTCTTCTCCTCATAATCGTTAAATTTTCGCAAAGGTAGCCACATCCGCACTAATGAATGGTTAAAATTTATATAAATTTTATTAATACTACTTACTTCTGCGCCGGCTGAGTATCCAACCTCGAAGGAAAATCGCTTCTATGAAATATATGAAACACGGTGCAATAAGTAGTACACATGCATATGCGTTGCCACATGTAATGCTCTAAATATTTATGGACTGTAGCTATATTAATAAGTTATATCTATTTCTTCTTACCCAGTTTTATTTTCACCTTACCGGTATTATCATCTGTAGCACGCAGGTTAATGACGATACCTTTTTTCAGGTCTTTCTCAGTCATTTTTTCATTGTTTTTATTCAGGTCTTTACGGGGGTTGCGCAGTGGTACCTGTATAAGTATGTCTGTACCGGTAGGAATGCCATACACCCCCTCTGTAAATATGTTGATGACATTAGTTTGTATCAACATAGGGTTGATAACGATATTGCTGTTGGTAACATCAAGCGTATTAGACAATGTTTCAATTTTGATATTGGAAAGATCGCGATTGAAAAATATAATCTTACCGATGGTACCTAAAGGCTCAAAGTTTATTAACCTGCCTTCTTCCAGTGTAAATTGTACTTTACCATTCAGGGAATTAGGCACTATATCACCCGTATACTGAATGCCACCAGTAGCATTTATTTTAGCAGAGATTACACCTTCAATATTCTCTTCAAGTATAGCCGTCTGGCCAAAATTGCCAAAGCTGTGAAATAGTTTTTTCACATTAACATCATCCAGGTTTGCATCTACCGAAAATGTGTTAGAGTTCTTATGTGGTTTTACAAGTGCACTGAGTAAAAGTGTGCCGTCTGCATGGTTTATATGTCCTTTGTTCAGTTGTATATCAGTCTGTGTAAGTACCAGGCCGGCACGTATATCCGTAGCGTTAAACTTCCTGTACGCTACCTCTTTAATGTTCACATCTAATTTTGCTACACTGTTTTCCATAATCGCATCAAACTGGGCGGCAAACTTGCGTAGCTGGGCTGGTGTATTGGTAGCCGCTTTTTCCGCAGGGGTCTTTGTTCTCTGGTCCAGGAATGATACATACTCATTCAGGTCAATTTTATTGCTGTTGACACGGCAGTTTATCACCACTTTTTCAGGTGCGGTATAATACAGGTTCAGCAGGTTTTTTATATCTGCGTTCAGTTCTATTTTATTACGTTCGCTTTGCAGCAGGAGGTTGTTGATGTTTACATCGGCTTCATTAAAAACAATATCTCCGCTGGCATTGGTGAAGTTCAGCCGGCGGGGCAGGTACGAAAATGCAGCTTTTTCAAAATGTATTTTACCATTTATGGAAGGTGGAATTCTATATTCACTGCTCAACCCCAGTACACAATCCATTTTTACGGTAGCAGTTCCTTTATTTATCCGAAAGCTGTTTTCGCCAATAATGTTATTGAGTTTTGGCAATGCAAAGTTTGATGTAATCAACACTTTTAATAATGGGTTTTTCAGGTTGGTTACTGATGCATCTTCTGCTTTAAAATCTATGCCATAATAATTTCCTGTAAGTTGTTCTATATACACCATTGAGTTGGCATCACCATGACCCATGCCCTCTACTACTTCATCCAGGAAAAATCCCTTGAAGCTGGCGTTGGTAATAGTACCCTGCGGAATATCTAAATCTTTGTTTTTGACAGCAAAAGAAGCTTTTACGTATGGCGTATCCAGGTACTTCATTTTCCCTATTATTTTTACGTGTATATCATCCACCACATCCACATTGACAGGTTTAAGTTTTTCCCTGATGGCAGGTGTAAGTATCGCCACAGCTTTTTTATACTTCACATCTGTGCCAACAACATCCAGGTTGAACCTGTAAGGTGTGTCTGCAAGAAAAAACGTGCCCCCCAGCTTGTACGATTCGCCATCCAGTTTCAGTGTCTGTAGCGGAAATGACAACTCATTCCTGGGTTCGCTGTAAAAAAGCTCCAACGTAGTAACCAGTTCCATGTCTTCAAGGAAGCTACCCTTCGTAACGTTGAACGCAAAACTCTTGAGCATTGTTTCTGTAGATACTCTTGCGGCCCATCCTGTATCTGAATGTTTTACCTGTACATCACATTGTTTAAAAACAAGCAGAAAGTCTTTGTTTTTGGGAATATTTTTGATGGTGAGCGTAACATTTTTGATGGCTACATTATTCAGTGGGTTGTTTTTTTCTTTATCCGTGTCTTTTTTCTTTTCTTTTTTCCTGAAAATATTGGAATTGCTTACCCCGTTTGCATCTGTATATAAGTAAATGTTGCCATTTTCAATCGTCAGTTTCTTTATTAATGCATCTTTATTGAAGATAGAACTGAGACTGATAGAAGCATATGCACGCTCTACATTCAATACATCCTTATGATGCAGGTCCCATAAGCTATCTTTTACTGTCACCGATTTAAGCTCGAAAGCCACATCGGGGAAACCTTTAAAAAAAGTCACATCTATAGCCTTAATTTCAATAGTACCGCTTATCTGTTCATTGATCTGTTTGGTGATGATGTTCGCAAATGTTTTTTTATTATAATGTACAAAAAGCATGATACCACACCAGGCAAGTATGCAGAAGCCAAGTATAATACCAACCACACGGGCGGAAATTCTCAAAAATCGGGTCATAACTAAAGGGGCATGTTTTTTGCTTATCTGCCTGTATATTACAAGTTAATAAATAAAGGCAAGTTGATGTAATAACAATATAGATGGAAAGGTGTTTAAATATTATGGCGAGACGATCTGTGTTATGTGTAATATTTTTATGGTTTATAGGAATACCTGCCAATGCCCAGCTACTGGATGGAATAAGTATAGGCGCAGATTCTGCCTGCTATAGCGATCAATCTGACAAGCTGCTGGTGCGCACGTTTGTCATGCAGAAATTTAACAAGTACACCCTGGGAAATGAGGGCATTGCACGTAATGTTACCTATAGGGCTAATGATAACTACAATATTGGCTTTGGAGCCCACTATAAATGGCTTGGGGTAAATTTCTCCGTGCAGATGCCACTGGTGAACAGTGATGACAGTAAATATGGCAACACCCGCTTCTTCGACCTGCAATCGTACCTGTACCTGAAAAAAGTAGCTGTTGACCTGTTTATACTCTCTTATAAGGGGTATTACCTGGCCAATAGTGATATATTGAAGAATCCACCGGCTGACCGTGATTATATGGTAAGAAGTGACTTGCATACCGGGAATTACGGTGTCAACCTGCAGTATATTTTTAATAGTAAACGTTTTTCATACAGGGCGGCATTTGTACAAAACGAATGCCAGATGATCAGTGCCGGCTCACCTATAGTGGGTGGTGCGATACACTATACCCGGGTAAGGGCAGACTCTGCCGTGATACCCGACCACACCCTGGATAATAATTTCTTTGGGGGGCATCGCTTCAACAAAAGCGGTACGTTCGCATTGGCCATAAATGGCGGGTATGCCTACACGCAGGTCATAAAAACAAATTTTTTTATAACCGGTGCCTTGTTGCTGGGTGCAGGGGCTAACTATACGGCTTTGAAAACCGATGCGACCGGCGACAGGGATAATAAAATGAGTACGCAACTGCATGGCATAGTGCGGGCAGCAGCAGGTTATAATAATGAGAAATATTTTATAGGCCTGCAGTACATGAATTTTGTAAGCCGCAACAATACTACTGTAAATGATGCCTGGCAACAACTACAGGCGGGCAATATCCGCCTGACATTTGCAAAGCGGTTTACATTGAAAAAGAAAACTGTAAAACGTATTGAGAAGATAGAAGACAAGATGAAAGAGCAGTTAGATGAAAAAGTTATTGCTCCGGTTGAAAATCTGGGCGATAAAGTAATAGAGCAAATGAAAAAAGACGAGTAATCAGCCACTGTATTTCACCCATTTGTAAACCCAATATTACTGTTGGTGAAGTCTAGTTCTATTAATGTACTGGTTAGCACCACCTTTAGATAAAATTGATATTTTATGAAAAAGGTGATGCAAATGATTCCAATTATTGCTGTGGCATTGACCACTACAATTTTGTCTTGTAAAAAAGCCGGAACCGGGCCCATAGGTCCCCAGGGAGAACAAGGATTGCAGGGACAACAGGGAGCAGATGGTAAAGATGGCACTGATGGCAGTAAAGGTGATAAGGGTGATGCCGGAACTGCTAATGTTATTTATTCTGATTGGATGAATACAAGTTTGTGGATAGCATCCACAACATCTACAGGTGTGGGTAAAAAAACCTACTATTTTGACATTTCTGTCCCCAAACTATCGGAAGAGATTCTTGATAAAGGGACAGTATTAGTCTATGCAAAATTCCTGGCTGATCCAGATAGTACCGGGATTATTAAAGCCTTACCAAGTGTCTATTATAACCTGGGAGGCACCAGTGCAGAATACCGCTTCCAATATGGGTTATTTATTAACCGGATAAGAATAGTATGTGACATATTACCAAATGGGTCACCCTCTACCAGCAACCAGGTGCGTTATGTGATAATACCAGGAGGTGTATCAACAGAACTTGTAGCAAAACCTCAATACACCACACTGCTTGAAGAGTATAATATCCCCAAAATGGGCAGTAACATACAACCGTAACACTAAAAGAAACGACCCGGTACCGGGTCGTTTTCTTTTATTAAAATTCTGCGTTCTTTGGCGTACGTGGAAATGGTATTACATCCCGTATATTGGTCATACCGGTAACGAAGAGCACCATACGCTCGAAGCCGAGCCCAAAGCCCGAGTGCGGCACGGTACCGAAACGGCGGGTATCTAAAAACCAGCTCATCTCCTCTACAGGTATGTGCATCTCGCGCATACGCTGTTCCAGCATATCCAGCCTCTCCTCGCGCTGAGAGCCGCCCACTATTTCTCCAATGCCCGGTGCCAGTATATCCATAGCTGCTACGGTTTTGCCATCGTCGTTCATACGCATGTAGAATGACTTTATATCCTTGGGATAGTTGGTAACTACCACTGGTTTTTTAAAATGTTTTTCTACCAGGTAGCGCTCATGTTCACTCTGCATATCAATACCCCACTTCACCTCGTACTGGAATTTCTTTTTCTTGTAATGCGGCGATTGCAGCAGTATATCTATTGCTTCTGTATAAGTGATGCGCTCAAACTTGTTGTTCAATACAAACTCCAGTTTTTCAACAAGGCCCATTTCGTTGCGCTCGTTCTGCGGCTTTTGCTTTTCTTCTTCCAGCAGCCTGCTGGCAAGGAAGTTCAGGTCGTCGCGGTTATTATCCAGCGCGTACTGTATCAGGTATTTCAGCAGTTCTTCTGCCAGGTCGGCGTTGTCATTGATATCGGCAAACGCAACCTCGGGTTCTATCATCCAGAACTCTGCCAGGTGGCGGGCTGTGTTAGAATTTTCTGCACGGAAGGTAGGCCCGAAAGTATATATTTCGCTCAGTGCTGTAGCACCCAGTTCCCCTTCCAGTTGCCCGCTCACTGTCAGGTTGGTAGATCGGCCAAAGAAGTCTTCTTCAAAATCTACCGTACCATCCTCTTTGCGGGGCGTTTTATCAAAAGGCAGGGTTGTTACCCTGAACATTTCGCCTGCACCTTCGGCATCGCTGGCAGTAATGATAGGTGTATGCAGGTAAACGAAACCACGCTCATTAAAAAACTTATGTATAGCAAAGGCTAAAGAGTGACGTACGCGAAATACTGCGCCGAAAGTATTAGTACGGAAACGCAGGTGCGCTATCTCGCGCAGGTACTCCAGGCTGGGCCTGTTCTTCAGTTGCAATGGGTATTTCTCAGGGTCGCAGGCGCCATATAGCTCTACAGTGTCAGCTTTTACTTCCACTGTTTGGCCCTTACCCTGCGATGCTACAACGGTACCGCTGATGTTTAAAGCAGCTCCGGTAGTAATGTTTTTCAGCAATTGCCCGTCCAGGTTATTAAAGTCAACCACTACCTGTATGTTATCAATACAGGAGCCATCATTCATGGCTATAAACTGGTTGTTGCGAAAGGAACGTACCCAGCCTTTTACAACAACAGCATAATCTGTTTTACCGCTCTGTAATATTTCTTTAATTTTTGTGCGTTTCATATACCTGCACCATGTGTCTTTTGCAACACAGGCTTTATTATTTGTCGAAAAATAAATATTTTATCGCTACCACGATCATAAATATGGCGAATACCTTTTTTATGACATTGGTGCTCATGTCAAGCGCTACCTTGCTACCCAGGAAACCCCCTATAACAAACGTGAGCGCCAGCATCAGGGCGAGCTTCCAATTTACCTCGCCTTCTTTATAATAGTTAAAAGCACCTATGAAAGCTACGGGCAGGCTGAGCATAGCCAGCGACGTACCCTGCGCCATTTTTTGAGACAGACCGAATATCATAACCAGTGCGGGCACTATAATAATGCCCCCACCTATGCCTACCAGGCTCGACATAAAACCTGCAATGAGGCCTATGGCCAGTATGCCTAAAATGTACCCAGTGCTCATAACTATTTCGTTTTAGTTGCTTACAACCTGTTCATCTGCACGCACGCCAAACTTAGCATTGTAGTCATTTATACTGTGCATGAGTATTTTTTTAGCTAAACGCTGCCCTTCAAATTCCTCAATCTTCACCACTTTATTCTCCAGCTTCTTGTATTCTTCAAAAAAGTGACGCAGTTCATTTATGAAATGTGAAGGTAATTCACTTATATCATTAATATGTGCTACACTCATATCGTTGGCGCATACAGCTATCAGCTTATCGTCAGCTTCGCCCTGATCCAGCATACGCATTACGCCTATTATCTTAGCCTCCACCAGGGTCATAGGGTGCATGGTTATCTGTGAAAGTACCAATATATCCAGCGGGTCTTTATCGTCGCAGTAGGTACGTGGTATAAAACCATAGTTTGCGGGGTAATACACCGAAGAGTACAGTACACGGTCAAGTTTCAGCATGCCGGTATCTTTATCTAATTCATATTTTGCCCGAGAACCTTTGGGTATTTCTATTACAGCAGTCACACTTTCGGGCACATTGTCGCCATAACTCACTGAATGCCAGGGATTAAAATTCATGTAGTCTCAAATTTAAAGTGCAAAGGTAAATGTTAAAAATCAGTAAAGAGGCTAACAGTACTTAATAAAAAACAATACCTTGGTAAACTTTTCGTTGCATATAGGGGTTTAGAAGCTGTAAGAAGTCAATATGTCACGTACTTGTAACTCTCTATTAAGTTTATGAGAAAATTTGCAGGTGCCCGTTGGTTTTTTAAAGTGACCGTATATCTTTGCAACCACTCGATATTATATTGTATAAATTAGTAAACTAAACTAAAAACTAATAAAAATCCAGAATTATGGCAGAAGTAAAATCAGCCGCTAAGACACAAGGGTCAAGTGCAGGTAAACCAAAGGCTTCCAGTGATTTATTGAAGAACTTCCTGGTTATTGTAGTAATGATTGCAATTGCGGAGGTCATCTTCCACATGTTTTTTGGTAGTGCCGCCAACTTTAGGGACGAAGAAAAGCACGTACCGGCCAACCTGTTAGGTACCATGTACCTGGGCGGATGGGTTGTACCTATACTTATGTCAACATTTCTTGTGCTGATATTCTTCGTTTTTGAGCGTGCAATGACAGTGTTTAAAGCAAAAGGTAAAGTAAACGCTACTGAATTTGTACGTAAAGTACAATATCACCTGGCTAACAAAAATATAGATGCGGCTATGGCTGAGTGCGATAAGCAGGCAGGTAGCGTGGGTAACGTAATGCGTGCCGGCCTTATCAAATACCGCGAAATGATAGACAACAGGGAGCTGGAAACCGAGCAGAAAATTGCCAGCATCCAGAAAGAAATAGAAGAAGCAACTGCGCTGGAAATGCCGGTAATGGAGAAAAACATGGTGTTCTTATCTACTATCGCATCTGTAGCTACGCTTATAGGTCTGTTTGGTACGGTATTGGGTATGATTCGTGCGTTCGATGCGATGTCAACCGGTGGTGCACCTGATAGCGCTGCGCTGGCAGCCGGTATATCTGAGGCACTGGTCAACACTGCACTGGGTATCGGTACATCTGCAATAGCAATTATCGCTTACAACTTCTATACAACTATCATTGATAATATCACTTTTGGTATTAACGAAAGCGGGTTTACGTTGACACAAAACTTTTACGCTAACTATAAATAATAGTTCAGCGTAAAATTTTTTTGTATCGGGTTGTGGAATATTGCCGCATCCGGATCTTATTTAATTGAACCGTATAGAAATATAACAGATGGCAAACCATTCAATGCCAAAGAAGAGTACCAACGTAGATATGACCGCCATGTGCGACGTGGCGTTTCTATTGTTGACATTCTTCATGCTGGCAACACAATTCAGGCCAGATGAGCCGGTTACAGTAACTACGCCGAATTCTATTTCGGAAATACCGTTGCCGGATGCAGATATCATGCTGATAACTGTTGACCCCGATGGGCGCATATTTTTCTCTATAGACAACCAGAAGGTACGTGAAGACCTGATAAGCAAGCTGGATGAGCAAAAAGGCCTGAACCTGACGGCTGATGAGAAAAAGAAATTCGCTATCGGCGCTTCCGTAGGTGTACCTTTCAGTCAACTGAAAAGCTACCTGGCCGCTGCACCGGATGTGCAGGAAAAAATGGATAAAGAAGCCCCCGGCATACCGGTTGATACTATTGTAACATCAGAAAGGAATGAACTGGCGCTTTGGATAAAAGAGGCCAGGTATTCAAACCCTAAACTGAGGATTACGATCAAAGCAGATGGTAAAGCGTCTTATCCTGATATAAAAAAGGTGATAGGAACGCTTGAAGGCTGGAAGATATTCAAATTCAACCTGATAACAGGCTTGAAGGCGGTACCTCCGGGCACGGCTGCGTATGAGGAAGTAATGGGTGGTATGAAGGCGAAGTAAAAATTATTGTACATTTTAATAATAAAAGCTTAGTTCCATGGCAGAAATGGAGGTCGCCGATAAGGGCGGTAAGAAAGGCCCGGGGGTCAAGAAAGGTAAGAAGCTATCTACGCGTGTAGATTTAACTCCCATGGTGGATTTGGGTTTTTTGTTGATCACATTCTTTATGATGACGACAACACTGAACAAACCAAAGACCATGGAGATAAATATGCCCTATAAGGATGAGCTGATACAGGAGGAGGATGAAACCAAAATCAAAGAAAGCACTGCACTGACGGTATTACTGAGCAAAAAGCACAGGATATATTATTATGAGGGCATGGCGACAAACCCGGAAATGCCACCGGATGTAAAGGTTACTTCCTTCAAACAGCAGAAAGGCATACGCGATGTAATAATAGACAAGCAGAAAAAAGTAGCTGACTTGAAACGTACCGGCGCTTTAGGCGAAAAAGACAAAACCACTGTCCTGATAAAGCCGGATACTAACAGTACCTATGAGGACCTGGTGAATATACTGGATGAAATGGCTATAAACGATGTAAGGGTATATGCCATAGTGGATATTACAGATGTGGACAGGGAGTTTATATTGTTAACTGAGCAAGCTAACCCTAACGCACAGTAATGTGGTTATGGAAAAACACCTTTTCTGAGTCTTATTTAAATAAAAACATTAGCAATGGATGTTAATAAAATATTGAACAGCGATTATCTCGATATCCTTTTCGAGGGCCGTAATAAAACCTACGGTGCTTATGAGCTGCGCAAGAACTATCCCCGCCGGATGATGAGGTCGATGTTTGTCATCCTGGGCATAGGTGTTGCTGTAGCCGCTGCTGCTATAGTTTCTAATATGAAGCCGAAAGACGGGCCGAGGGAAGCTATAACAAAAGAAGTAGTGCTGGCTGAGCCACCACCGATAGACCCTAATGAGCCACCACCACCGCCACCACCACCACCACCGCCGCCGGTGAAACCAACGGTGAAGTTTACACCACCGGTGATAGAAAAGGATGAAGATGTTGCAGAAGAAGAGGCACCACCGGAACAGGAAGAACTGAAAGATGCCAGCGCCGGTTTGAAAGATATAGAAGGTGACCCCAATGCACTGGACCCGGGTATAGTTGACCCAGGACCCGGTACAGGCGTGGTAGAGCAGAAAGCTCCTGAAGTATTTACATACGTTGAGCAAATGCCTGAGCCACCATACAACATCAACGAATACCTGGCAAAAAACATCAAATACCCGCCGGTTGCTAAAGAAAATGGCATATCAGGCCGTGTAGCTATCAACTTTGTGGTAAATGAAGATGGCAGTATATCAGGCGTAAAGGTAGTAGGTAACCGTACACTGGGCGGAGGCCTGGAAGATGAAGCCATGAGGGTGGTGAGAAGCCTGCCGGCATGGAAACCCGGTAAGCAAAACGGACGTGCAGTAAAAGTGTACTACACGCTGCCCGTAAACTTCAGGTTAGAGTAATTTTGTAAAGGATTTTCATACTAAAAAGCTCCCGCGCAAAACGGGAGTTTTTTTATGCAATAATTATTCTTTTTAAAAGTTTTAAGAGACAATGTTGTAGCGGGTGAATATAAGATATTACTTTTGCTGCCTACAATACACACAATTTTTTTAATACAGGGTACACATGAAGAATTTAGCAGTAGTTTTAAGCGCATTGGCTTTAGTAGGTGTAATCATCTTGTTTGGCATGAAAATGTCTGAACAGAAGCCGGCAGCATCGTTACCAAAATCTGGTAAAGAGCAACTAACTGATACAAAAGGCAGGATAGCGTATGTAAACATAGACACGCTGGAAGCGCGATATGAATACCTGAAAAATAAAAAGACTGACTTTGAAGAACGTAAGAAGGGTATGGGGAGCGAACTGGAGCGTTCTCAGAAACAGTTTGAACAGGATTACATATCTGCAGAGCGTAAGGCGCAGGCCGGTACTATGACACAGGCCGAATATGAAACAACAGCTAAAAGGCTGCAACAAATGAAGCAGAGCCTGGAAGCCCGCGAAGCAGCTCTTACTGAAAAACTGCTGAAAGAGCAGGACGAATTCAACAAAGATTTGCAAAACCGCCTGGATAAATTCCTGGCAGAATACAACAAAGACAAAAACTTTGATTATATACTTTCTTACAGCAAAGCCCTTGGCCTCATTATGCTGGCTAACGACCAACTGGATATTACAGAAGACGTAGTAGCGGGAATGAACGAGCAGTATAAAAAAGAGGGCGGCAAAGAAGCCGCAGATAAAGGCACAAAGAAGAAAAATAAGTAGTATTTTTCTAAGCAAAACTAGGTTGCTTTGGAAAATAAAGAAACATTTCACCGGTCTTTAAGCCTGCTGGATGCCACATTGCTGGTTATCGGCTCTATGATCGGATCCGGTATATTCATTGTAGGTGCAGACATGACCCGCAACGTAGGTAGTGCCGGATGGCTGATAGCTGTATGGGTCATAACCGGTATTATGACCATTACTGCAGCTGTAAGCTATGGAGAACTGAGTGGTATGTATCCCAAAGCGGGTGGGCAATATGTGTACCTGAGAGAAGCATACAATCCATTGGTAGGTTTCCTGTATGGATGGAGTTTTTTCTCGGTGATACAGACGGCTACTATTGCAGCAGTAGCAATAGCCTTCGCTAAATTTTCGGGTTACTTCTTTCCTGTACTCAACCTTACAAACGACAATATTCTATTTACACTGGGGCCGGTAACAGTATATCCCGCGCATCTTTTAGCTATAGGTATTATTATATTACTTACGTATGTAAACTCGCGCGGCGTAAAAGAAGGTAAAACTATACAACTGGTATTTACTTTCTCTAAAATGCTGGCGCTATTTGGCCTGGTTGTATTTGGTTTTATATTGGTTGACCACAGCTTCTTTGCAGAAAACTGGTCGAATGCATTTAATGCCGCACAAGACCTGGGTACGAAAGATGAAACCGGCAGGCTGATACCTTCGGGCTGGACAGCAATAGGTGGCCCGGCATTAATGGGTGCTATAGCGGCTGCAATGGTAGGCTCAGTTTTCAGCAGTGATGCATGGAACAATGTAACCTTCGTCGCAGGTGAAGTAAAAAACCCGCAACGGAACATCGGACTGAGTCTTTTCCTGGGCACATTTATTGTAACACTGCTGTACATAACTACCAACCTGATGTACCTGAACGTACTGCCGTTGGAACAGGTAGCCTTCCCTGAAGAAGACAGGCTGGCAGTGGCAGCAGCCAACCAGGTTTTTGGAGACAATGGTAAATTTGCCATAGCAGCGCTTATCATGATATCTACATTTGGTTGTAATAATGGCCTGATACTTGCAGGGGCACGTGTATATTATACCATGGCAAAAGATGGCCTGTTCTTTAATAAAGCAGGCAACCTGAATAAGAATGGCGTACCGCAGTGGGCACTATGGGCGCAGTGTATAGTAGCATCTGCATTATGCCTCAGCGGCCGGTACGGAGACCTGCTGGACATGATATCTTTTGTAGTAGTGATATTTTATGTACTGACCATAGCAGGAATATTTATACTGCGTAAAAAGAAACCGGATGCAGAACGGCCTTACAAAGCATTTGGCTATCCACTGTTGCCGGCATTGTATATTGTAATGGGTATTTCATTTTGCGTATTACTTATATGGTTCAAACCCGCTTTTACCTGGCCGGGATTCATTATTGTACTGATAGGCATACCCATATATTATGCGCTGAAAAAGCGTGGAATAACGACTACTGAATGAAGAAAGAAGAACTGGTAAAACTGTTTAAAAACATTGCCAACCTGCATGTAGTAGTAGTGGGCGATGTAATGATAGATAACTATTGGTGGGGAGAGGTGGACAGGATATCGCCGGAAGCGCCAGTGCCTGTAGTCATGCTGAAGAAGCGCGAAAGCCGTATGGGCGGCGCAGCCAATGTGGCCATGAACTGCAGGGCGCTGGGTGCCAAAGTAACACTGGCCAGTGTAGTAGGTAATGACCACGAAGGACATTTACTGAAAGATATGGCCGGGCAGGAAGGTATAGACACATCGCTGCTAATGCTGAGCAGCGACCGTATAACCACTGCCAAAACACGCATCATGAGCCGTAGCCAGCATATACTGCGCATGGATGATGAAATGAGCGAAGAGTTAAGTGTAAAAGATGAGCACCCGTTTATAGACAAATTGCTGAAGTATTTACAAATACAGAAACCGGATGTTGTGATTTTTGAAGATTACAACAAAGGCGTGCTGAAAGAAAATGTAATAGAAAGGACCATAGCGCATTGCAGGGAACTGGGACTGGTAATGGCGGTTGACCCAAAAAAATCAAACTTCCTGGCCTATAAAGGGGTGACCATTTTTAAACCAAACCTGAAAGAGGTAAAAGAAGGACTAAACATACCATTGCGCAACATTAATAAAGCTGCAATGGATAAGGTGCACAAAGAGTTACGGGCAAAACTGCACCATGAGATAACTTTTGTAACCCTTTCTGAGAAAGGGGTGTATTACGGCAATTCAAGTTCTGAACTGCTGCCATCGCACCTGCGCACTATTGCTGACGTATCCGGTGCGGGCGATACTGTTATAGCTACCGCTGCTATAATATACGCACTTACAAAAGACCCTGCGCTAATGGCTAAGATATCTAATATAGCCGGTGGCTTGGTATGCGAAGAGGTGGGCGTAGTTCCTATTGATAAAAAGACCTTGCTGGAAGAAAGTGTGCGGTTGCTGGCTACGGCTTAGCGTTGCTCTGCCAGCATGTATATATGCGGCAGGTTGCGGCCATGGCCATTATAATCAAGCCCATAGCCTACAACAAATTTATCGGGTATTTCAAAGCCTGTGTAGTCCACACATACATCGTGCGTGCGCGCTTCCGGTTTGCACAGGATGCTGGCCAGTTTTACTGTTGCCGGTTGTTGCTGAGCTAATACTGGCAATAGTTCAAACATAGTCTTGCCGGTATCTATAATATCTTCTATCACTACCAGGTGTCTTCCGTTTATATCCTGGTTAAGGCCCATCAGCGTTTTTACTGCCCCGGTAGATTGCATACCGTTATAAGAACCCAGTTTTATAAATGATATTTCTGCCGGGTAGTCTATGTAGCGGAACAGGTCTGCCGCAAATATAAATGCCCCGTTTAACACACAAAGGAATAGCGGGTTTTTATCCCGGTATTCCTTTGCTATTTCTATCGCTATTTCAGCTACTTTTTGTTGTATGCGGTTGCTATCTATAAACAGGTGAAAATCTTTATCGCCTACGCTTACCTTATCCATATATGCAACTATTGCTTTACACGCAGGCTTTGCCCTTCACGTATCGTGTCAAAATCCAGCCCGTTCCAATCCATCAACTGGCGGATGGTGATGCCATGTTTTTTTGCGATAGTATATGCTGTGTCTCCGCGTTTTACCGTGTACATTTTAGCCGCATCTGTTTTTGGCTGTGCTGCCGCAGGTTGCTGAGTTTGTGCAGCAGCTGCGGGTAACGTTTGTTGTGCTAATACAGGCTGTTGTTGTACAGCTTGCTGTTGGCGTGGGGCGGGTGCATCCTTTTGCGCATATATTACGTTGTCAAACTGCTTTTTTAATGCATCCAGTTCAGATTTTTCATTTTGCACTGGTTCAGGTGTTGTATTTACTACCTCAGTTTTTTCTTCTTCTTTTTTCTTGTTTCTTCTCGCTTCACGCTTCGAGATTTCTTCCTCTTCTTCTTCAGTAGTAGTTTCAGGCTTAACATTGCCTGTAGTGCGGTAAGAATACTGGCTACTGCTGTAAGACTGCACGGGTTGTTGTGCTACCTGTTGCTGTTGCTGCTGCACAGGCTGTGGTCTGCTAATTTGTGCAGGGGCATTATTTTGTACAGCTGCCGGTCTTGCATGTTTAGTTGCAATGTAAGAAGACTCGTTTTTCCCGCTATAAGATTGTGCAGGAGGTGTTTGTATCGCCGCAGCCTGTTTATTTTGGCTATGAGCCTGTACGTTTGGGTATGGGCTTACACTGCTTTGCGAATTTTGGGTGCCGGCAGGTCCTGGTTTAGCTTGCGTAGCCGCTTCCCTTGCCTCTTTACGCGCCTGGCGTGCTTCCTTCATTTTTATCCAGAGCGGTTTTTCCTCTTCATGTGGAGGAGCGGGATTTTCACGGAATGTACCACGCGGAGCCTCGGTGGAATTGTTTTGCGTTGCAGCATTACCAGCTACTATTGCACCATTTTTTTGTACAGCAGGTTTGGTGCCTGCCTGTGCCTGCAACTCAAGCGTAACACCCGGCATAGGTTCCTCACCTTCTTCTATATAATTCAGGTCGCGCAGGTATTTTAGCTGTATGCCTTCTTTCTGTGCTATTACCAGCATAGTTTCACCCGGCTTTACCAGGTGCATAGGCCTGATGCCCCAAAAGTGCTTACGCTCCAGGTACAATGGCATGTCTGCTTCCAGTGGTTCCTCTTTCAGGTCGTTCATTTCCAGGAACTTTTCGTACCGTATATTATTGCGTACGGCATATTGCAAAGGCATGTCGCCCTTTTTGCCATATACAGCCTTCAGGTTGTTCACCTTCGAAACGTTATAATTATCATCTACAGGTTGCTCAGCTTCCACGCCACTTTCATTAGTGCGTTCAACTGTTTTCCTGTCCCTTGGACGTGTGTCTATATACTTTGATTCTCTTGCAGGTGGAGTGGTATTAATTACCTCAACATTTGCAACAGGCACAGTAGCTATTGCAGGTGCGTTTACCATAGGTGCTGCTTCCACTACAGGCTGCGGTGCTGTATTTGTAGCATTATCAGTTTGCGGAACATACCTCGGGTTTTGATTTTGTATGGGCGCAGTATAGTTGTCTGCCGGTGCTGCTGCTGCCACAGGCTCCGGAACTGTATTGTTAGTTTGCGGAACGTACCTCGGGTTCTGATTTTGTACGGGCGCAGTGTAGTTATCTGCAGGTGCTGCAGACGCGATATTTTCTGCCTCACCTCCGCTACCCAGCCCCATAGCGGCATAGGTATATTCCTGCAGGCGGTAATCTTCAATAATTTTAATGAGTAATAATGAGTACTTAGGATTAGTAGCGTAACCTGCCTTGCGCAAGCCTATAGCCCATCCCGCATAATCTGTAACAGACAGTGTGAACAAAGAAGCATAACGCGGGTTTGACTTCAGGTAGTTTGACTGGTCCTGGTATGATTCAAAATCCAACTTGTATTTGCGGAAACATTCGTTAGGCGCATCATCTGTATAAGCATATTTTTCACCCTGCCATCCTGCTTTACATTTCAGGCCGAAGTGGTTGTTTGCTTCTACCGCCAGTTTGCTGCTGCCTGCCCCGGTTTCGTGTATGCCCTGCGCCAGTTTAATAGCAGCGGGAATACCGGTGCGCTGTTGCTCGCTCATGGCCAGGCTACGGTAGCGGTCTATGTAGCGCAGCACATTCTCATTATTCAGCGCCTGTGCGCTTACATTCATCACACATGCCAACGCCAGGGCACATATCAGTAACATTCTTTTCATACCGGTGTTTTTTTGTGTTCTTATTTTTTTCTGGCAATCATAATGCCGTCCCTTACGGGCAGCAATACATGTTCTATTCTATCATCGTTGCGTAGCTTTTCATTATATGCATGAATTGCTTTCGCGTTTTTACTTTGTTCTTCCACAGGTAAAACTACTTCACCATCGTACAGCACATTATCGGCCAATATAAAACCCCCTTTACGCACTTTGTCAAACACCTGGTCGTAGTACAACCCGTAGTTAGTTTTGTCAGCATCAATAAAAACCAGGTCAAATTCCTCGTCCAGTGTAGGTATAATGTGTTCTGCCTCCCCTATGTGTTGTGTGATTTTTCGCTCTAATCCTGCGTCACAAATATAACGAAAACACATCTCTTGCAACTCTTCGTTAATGTCTATAGTGTGCAGGTGCCCGTCTTCAGTAAGTCCTTTAGCAAGGCATATAGCAGAATATCCGGTATATGTTCCTATCTCTAAAATCCGACGAGGCCTGAGCATGTAGCTAAGTGCCTGTAAAACAGCGCCTTGCAAGTGGCCTGACAACATCACGGGCAGTGCGACTTTTAAATTTGTTTCCCTGTTAAGTTTTGCAAGAACGGGATCTTCAGGTGTTGTATGGGTCTCTATGTAATTGTTAATATTTGGTGAATGTAAAAAGTCACTCATAAAAGGCGTCGTTTTTTTGATGAATTCAAAATTATCCAACGCAAAATTACATACTATTTATAGAGGGTAGGTGGTGTTTTTTTAGAAAAAATATAAAGAAAGATGAATGCGATGGTAGCATTGATGAGCAGCATTTCGTTGCCTATAACATAACCACCCAGCCAGGCCTTATCATTCTGTTTTAAGATATAGCATATTACAGGTGCAGCTATACACAAAAGTGGTACGAATTTGTTGTTTACATGCCGTTTGGTAAATATTCCGAAAGAGAACAACGCCAGCAGCGGGCCGTATGTATAGCCGGCCACTACAAGCAGTGTAGTTATCAGCGAACCGTTATCCACCTCGCGGAAGAAAAAGATACAGCCAAGAAATACTACTGCAAAAGTGTTGTGTACTATAAGGCGTATTTTATTCCTGCGCTTCTCATCCCAGTCGGCACGGCGTTTCATGCCCAGTATATCTATGCAGAAAGAAGATGTGAGGGCTGTCAGCGCCCCATCCGCACTTGGAAAGAGTGCAGATATAAGCCCTATCATAAAACATACTGTAATGAAAAACGGCAAGCCGCTTTTCAGCGCTATATAGGGGAACAGGTCGTCGCCCGCTACAGTTATACCTTGTGCATCTGCATACAGGTACAGCAGGCCTCCCAGCAGCAGGAAGATGAAATTAGCCACCAGAAGGGTAAAACAAAAAGTGATCATGTTTTTCTGCGAATCTTTCAGGTTGCTCACACTGATGTTTTTCTGCATCATCTCCTGGTCCAGCCCGGTCATACCAATGGTAATAAAAGCCCCACCTACAACACTCTTCCAGAAATTGCCACCCGATAGGATATCTGTATTCACCATGTTGGTATAGCCCTTAGCCGACATAGCCTGCCATGTACTTGAAATATCAAGCCCCAGGGTGTTCATGATATATATGACACAAACCAGTAGTGCCAGTATCATAAATGTGGTCTGCAGTGTGTCCGTCCATACAATAGTTTTTACACCGCCCTTATAGGTGTATAGCAGTATGAGCACCAGTATCAGTACAGCGGTAAATTCAAAAGGGATACCCATGTCCTGCAACACAAATAGTTCCAGAACTTTTATTACCAGGTACAGCCGCAATGTCGCGCCCAGTGTACGGGATAGTATGAAGAATAATGCGCCTGTCTTATATGATGCAGTGCCAAGCCGCTGGTCAAGATAAGTATAGATAGAAGTAAGCTGCATTTTATAATAGATAGGCAGCAGTATAAAGGCTACTGCAAAATACCCAAGCCAGTAGCCTATCACCACCTGGAAATAGCCAAAGCCTCCGGTACCCACTGTGCCCGGTACAGATATAAAGGTCATACCCGACAATGATGTGCCTATCATACCAAAGGCTACCACCCACCATTTGCTGCTGCGGTTGCCTATAAAGAAAGACTCATTATTTGAACCGCGTGCTGTGTAAAAAGCTATGCCCAGCAATAGCGCGAAATAAGATAATATGATAGTTAACAGTATGGCCGATGTGCTCATGGTGTGAAAATAGGGAAAATGTAAGTTGGTAAGGTAAGGTTCATATAAAAACTCATCGCAGGCATCTGTGCCTGCAATGAGTTTTATTTTTACTATTTTCTTATCCAGTTCAATACTTCACCTGCTGTTTGTTGCCAGTTAGGCAGCCCCAGTACATAGTGGTTGTTATCCATTAGTTTAAATTCTGTGACAGAGTTCTTGTCGGTATACCTTTTAAAGTTCCGCTGGTTGAGCGAGGCCGGAATAATATTATCAGCTTTCCCGGCTATGAATAACAGTGGGTTGTGTGGCTTGCTGAAATCAACATGCGCGGCAGATGTTAATCCTCCTCTTGTTACGGTTTTAGATTCAGGGATGATATTCTCTTCGTAGGCTGCCTGCTGTGCCGATAAACTCATGCCATTGGTAAAAGCATATTGCCAGGTTTTAAAACCCATCAGGTATGTTTTGTCTGTTGACGTAAATAAACCTAATGCGCGCCAGGTGCTTTTGAGGAAAGAGAACTCGTAGGGTATTACTCCCTGCGGTGGTACAGAGTGTATTACTACTGCAGCTTCTGCCAGCCCACGGTTCAGCAATATCTGGGTAATTAACCCGCCCAGTGAATGCCCTATTATTATTGGCTTTTCAGGTAATTGTTTAATGATATCGGCATAATGGTTTACCAGTTCAGTAAGTGTAAGCCTTGCCAGTTGTACGTCTTTTGGCTGCCTGTCCCTTACTTGTTTTGCAGTGCCCTCTTTGTATGGCCATGCGGGTGCCAGTGTTTTATAACCTTGTTGTTCAAAATAAGTTTTCCAGTTGTCCCAGCCATGATGTGTTACAAATGCACCTGTTACAAATACTACGGTTTTTGATTGAATGCTTTTCATAATTGTATCTTTTTTAGTTTGTGATTATTATGATACAAAGGTCAATCGGCCAACCGGCAATAATTTTAACCTGGGTTAAAATCGGTTATGAAGCGCCATTCTTTTTCTTATACGACTGAGGGAGGGACCCTGTATGCCCAGGTAGGATGCAAGATGGTATAGTGGGACATTGTTAAATATATCAGGATGTTGATTGACCATGGCAATGTAACGCTCTTCAGGGCTCTGAAACATAAAACTTTCCATGCGGTCGTTACCGATAGAAAATGCAGTTTCTGCAATGAGCCTCCCCAGGCGCTCCCAGTGGTGCGATGTGCTATATAACTTCTGCAACTGCTCTATATGAATGTAATATATTACAGCATTTGTAACTGCGGCCGTGTAGTAATTACAGGGTGTCTGGCTTACAAAACTTTTGTAGGCTACCACCACCTGGTTTTTCGAGTAGAAGTACATGTTCTTTTCTTCCCCGGTCTTTTCATCTATATAGTAGGTGCGGAACACACCATCCATAATTACGCCCAGGTGTTTACAAACATTCTTATACTCATTAAAAAAGTCTCCTTTTTTATAAGACTTTTCCAGCCACATATTTTCTGAGAGTATAAACTGCTCTTCCGTCATCTGCCCGAAGGCCTGTATGATATGTTGTAATTGTTCCATAACCGGGTGTGTTGCACTACTAAAAGTAACACCTTGTTATGTACCGCGAAATAAATTTTGTATGTTTTTAGAAACCTGCGTTGATACCTATTCTTATAGTAAATGGACTTATATACACGCTATTAGAAGTGTGCAATATATCATACAAGCCCATCACAACGATTGATGCACGGTCGCCGATAGGCTGGCGCAGCCCGCCACCTAAAAATAACCTTGGTGCATTAATAACTTCTTTCTCTTTTATAATAGGAAGCACCCCGTACTGCGTGAAATCGTTAGTATATATGGTTTGAGAAAAAATATTGTGCTCATACTCTGCATGAGCGAATATGTTGTTCCATATAATATGCCGCGCCCACACACTGGGTGAATATATGTGTGCAGTTAATGGTCGGTATTCTGAAGCGCCGGAGTTCGGGTCAACAATTACGCTGTTGTAATTTTTGATGCGCAGATACTGATATCCAAACCCGATACCGGCAGAAAACCCATCTGTAATCCTGTAGCCAAATATAGGTGTTACACCCAAATTAGTAAATCCCCCACCAACAGCAAATAAACCCCAGCCGCCAAATATAAGCCGGTCAGGGTCTATAAGTTTGTCGCTTTTTACGTTTTTTTCAGACTTGTTCAGGGGTTTGCCGGAGCTACTGTACACTTCGTCCTGCGCTGTAGCAGCAACACTTATCATCAATGCCAGCAGTATGGTAAACAGTTTGTGCTTCATAATCAATTCTTACAAAGGGGACTAAAGCAAAGTTAACTCAAAACGTTTTAGGGCTGCATATTATTATAGCGTGTAACGTATCGAAACTGTAAAAGTTTTCACAAAAACTTATGCAAATATCTTGCCGGGGTTCATGATACCCCGCGGGTCGAATATATTTTTTATCGCTTTCATTATTTCAAGCTGCGTGTTGTTGAAGGCTATATCCATGTACTTTCTTTGTACGAACCCTATACCATGCTCGCCCGATAAGGTGCCGCCAAGGTTTACTGTTTCTGCAAACAACGCCCTTATGGCAATGGGTAGCTTATTGCTCCAGTCATCATCACTCATTTCACCTTTAACAATGTTCACATGCATGTTACCATCGCCCGCATGGCCGTAACATACAGACTTAAAACCATATTCCTGCCCTATGCGTTTTACAGCTGCCAGCAGTTGTGGCAGTGCTGCGCGCGGCACTACGGTATCTTCTTCTTTATATATTGAGTTTGACTTTACAGCTTCTCCTGCCTTTCTTCTCAGCGACCACAGTGTACTCTTTTGGGCTTCGGTATCAGCAAACAATATCTCATCTGTATCATAACTGCTTAGTGTTGCAGTAATAAGTTCTGCCTGTTGATACAACACATCCATATCATTACCATCTAACTCTATCAGCAAGTGGGCCTGTATATCTGCCGGTAGTGCTATAATATTATTGTCTGTATAGTGCATGGCCCATTCCAGCGCATCACGTTCCATAAATTCCAGAGCCGAGGGTGTAATACCTGCCAGCATAATGGCATTTACGGCATCGCAGGCTGCAAGGGCAGACCTGAATGGTACCAGCATAAGCAAATCGTACTTTACAGCAGGTACCAGTTTCAATACTATTTTTGTAATGATGCCCAGCGTGCCTTCGCTACCTACCAGCAATTGTGTCAGGTTGTAGCCTGTGCTGTTCTTCAGCACATTGGCACCGGTCCATATTATTTCCCCATTGGGTAATACTACTTCAAGGTTCAGTACATAGTCCTTTACTGTCCCGTATTTTACAGCCCTTGGCCCGCCTGCATTTTCTGCAACATTCCCCCCTATAAAACACGACCCCTTGCTTGATGGGTCCGGCGGATAAAACAATCCGTGTTCTTTCACAGCTTCCTGTAAGATCTGCGTTATAACGCCGGGTTCTGTCATTACCTGGAAGTTCGCCTTGTCAATGTATAGTATATGGTTCATACGTGCAGTGTCCAGCACAATGCCGCCATACACGGCTAACGCACCGCCACTTAGCCCTGTCCCCGCTCCGCGTGGTGTTACGGGTATGTTGTTGTCATTGCAGTATTTCAGTATCAAACTTATTTCTGTACTGGTAGATGGCTTTATAACAACTTCCGGCATATATACCAGGTCTTCGGTTTCATCGCTTGCTGCTTGCTTCAGGCTGTCTGTATCTGTTAATACACAGGCTGCACCTACCAGTGTTTTGAAATAAAGGACGTTTGCCGTATCAATTTTCCTGAAATCCATCCTGTAAAGTTCTAAAACTGCCACATATTCTTACAATACCCTGTTTAACAAAATATTTTGCATAATTACAGTACCTTGTTTTGCATAGTACCAAATTTGTTATACATTTGTAATGCAAATATGAGCAGATGAACATTGAGAACACAGAATCGCAGATGAAGAAAGGCTTGCTGGAGTTGTGCATCCTGGGTATAATACAGAAGGAAAAAGAAGCATACCCAAGTGATATACTGGAGCAGTTGAAGGAGAGTAAGCTGGTTGTATTGGAGGGTACTTTATACCCATTGCTTACGAGGCTGAAAAATGCTGCTCTGCTTAGCTACAGGTGGGAGGAGTCACCATCAGGGCCACCAAGAAAATACTATGCCCTGACTGCTGAAGGGCTGCTGGCTTATGAGCAACTAAAAAAAGCCTGGGCAGAATTAAGTAATTCAGTAAATCATTTAACCACAACTATATAAATAATAAATTATGCAACGTATCATACAAATAACCATCGGGGGCAGGGTAATACCTATTGAAGAGCGTGCTTATGCACAGCTTAATGATTACATCACCGCGCTGGAAAAACAATTTGCAAGTGAAACCGGTATGGATGAAATCATCCTGGATATTGAGAGCCGGATGGCGGAGTTATTTGCCGTAAAACTGCAGGGCGGGGCGCAGGCTATAGACTCTGCCGATGTACAGAAAGTTATTGCTACGCTGGGGCATGCCAATGAGTTGAATGACAACCCGCAGCCAAATTATAAACGCACCCACCAGCAGTATAATACAGGCTACCCACAGCCAAATTTTGAACCAACAACAAGAAGGCTGTACAGGAACACTAATGATAAAATACTGGGTGGTGTGTGTAGCGGTATAGCCAACTATTTTGATATAGACCCTGTGCTGGTAAGGCTGATATTCGCCATTATGTTCTTCACAGCCGGTATAGGTTTGCTGGCGTATATACTTACTTGGATTATAGTGCCTGCTGCACGTACGCCACAGGAAATATACCAGATGACAGGCACGGCACCCATGAATTTTGAAACCATGAAAAAGAACATGACTGTAGAACTGCAAGACCTGAAAAAGAAAGGTGAAGAAATGAGCCGGGAATTAAAAGATTTCTTCAGCAATAAAAAATAGCATCAAATTTTTTGTCATAACCAAGCATCAGCCCGCTTTTCCAGGCGGGCTTTACTATTTGCCAAAAAGAAAGCCGCACTTAAAGCGCGGCTTTCTTTGGATTATAATTTAATGATGTCGTCGGTTTTTGTGTCGTAGAAATGGTACTCTGTAATAGGTGAGTTGTTGTCCGCGACAATCTTCACTTTTACTTTGAATCTGCGCGACCATTTCCATTGTATGGAGTTAAAGAATACTCCTTTGGTAAGATAGGCGTGCATAATAGGGTGTACATGCAGCGCCAGTTGGCGGTGCCCCTGGTTGATGAGGTAATTCAGGTCTTTTTCAATATCGTCTATCAGCAATATGCTCGGGCCTATTTTACCGGTACCCTTACATGTAGGGCATACTTCAGCGGTTGATATATTCAGTTCCGGCCTTAACCTCTGGCGGGTTATCTGCATCAGGCCAAACTTGGAAACCGGTAAGATGGTATGCCTTGCCCTGTCTGTAGCCAGGAAGCGCTCCATAGCTTCAAATACCTCTTTCTTATTATTGGGCAACTTCATATCTATGAAGTCGATAATGATGATACCACCCAGGTCGCGCAGCCTTAACTGGCGGGCTATTTCTTCAGCCGCTTCCAGGTTGGTAACCAGTGCATTCTGCTCTTGCCCCATCTCTGCGCTGCGTGTACCACTGTTCACGTCTATTACATGCAGGGCTTCAGTATGTTCTATTATCAGGTATGCGCCGCTGTTCAGGTTCACGGTCTTGCCAAAAGATGATTTCACCTGTTTGGTAACGCCGTAGGTATCAAAAAGATTGCCGCTACCATTATGATAAGTCACAATATCTTCCTGCTGGGGGGCTATACGTGCAATGTAGTCTTTGGTTTCAGCATGCAGCTTCTTATCATTCACCACCACTTTCTGAAAACTTTCGCTCAGCAGGTCGCGCAATATAGATGTGGTCTTATCCTGCTCGCCCATGATGAGTTTGGGCGGCCTGGAGCCTTTCAGGTTGTCCTGTATGTTCTGCCACATCTTGGTCAGTTCCATCACATCATTGTGCAGTTCTGCCGTGTTCTTACCTTCTGCTGCCGTACGTACTATTACCCCAAAGTTTTTTGGCTTAATCGCTTCTACCGTTCGCTGCAGCCTCTTGCGCTCGTCTGCAGAATGTATTTTGCGTGATATAGCTACTACATCATTAAAAGGTGTCATAACAACAAACCTGCCGGGCAGCGATATTTCGCAGCTCAGGCGGGGGCCTTTATTGGATATAGGCTCTTTCAGTACCTGTACCAGCACCTCGGGCTTGTGGTTAACCACTTCGGTTATTTTGCCAGTTTTCAGTATTTCTGCGTCGTTTTTAAACTTACCAAAGTCATTTCCCCATATAGTATTACCATCCAGGGATTGCTTGGTGAATTTCAGCAGCGAGCGGAAATACGGGCTGAGGTCTGTATAGTGCAGGAAAGCGTCTTTTTCGTAGCCAACGTCAACAAAAGCAGCGTTGAGTCCGGGCATGAGTTTTTTTACCTTGCCCAGGTACAGGTCGCCCACGGCAAATTCGTTTTGCCCCTTTTCAAAATGGAGCTCAACCAGTTTTTTATCTTCCAGCAAGGCTATTTCCACGCCATCGCCAGAAGAATTGATAATCAGTTCTTTGTTCATGAATCCGTCATTTATCCGGCCATAACCCACACCATGCCCGCATCATTGCGCGCATGATTATTACATAACTTCTATAACAGAGGAAACATTAATAACAAAACCCTACATCTTATTTCACATAATTATCATGTAAAAAAGATGTAAGGAAATGCTCATGAAGTTAACAGGAAGCCGGTGGGTACCGGCTTAAGCCCCTTTCAACTTATTACTTCTTCTTATGACGGTTCTTTCTAAGACGTTTTTTACGCTTATGCGTTGCTATTTTATGTCTTTTCCTTTTTTTACCACAAGGCATATCAGAATATTTTTAGTTACTTAAAATGTTTTTATATAGTTGTCTATCTCTTTGCTGAAGTTCGGGTCGTTGATGATCTTCTTACACTTTTCCAGCAGTTCAATAGCTTTCTCCTTATTTCCTTTACCCTTATATACTTCTGCCAGGAAATATAAGGCTTCCGTATTTTCAGGGTCAATGCTTATTACCTTTTCAAACCTTTCTGCCGCTTTGTCCAATTGGCCCGAACGGATGGATAATTGTCCCAGCATCAGGTTGGCCGGTATATTATCAGGCTGTTCGCGCGTGATGCCTAACAACAACTGTATGCCCTGCATGGGTTGTGTTGTACCGTCAATATAACAGGCGGCCAAGGCCATCTTCACTGTATCATTGTCGGGGTTAAGCTTTAGAGACTGCTCATAGGCTGCTATAGCCTGTAGCGCTGCCCACGCCCTTACCGATGGCGACTCAGCGCTGCGCAGCAACTCTGAGTTTAATCGGGCTGCAAAGTTGAGGCTTTTTTCTGAATTCTCCAACTTTGCGCCTTCTGTATAATAATATGCTGCTGCAGGCAACTCTTTATGTTGTTGCAGCAGGCTGCCTATTTCTGTATAAATGGCCGCCTTGCCGGTGGCAGAATTTTCGCTTTCCAGCCTGGTTTTCAATGTCTTAATATCTTCAGCGGCGTGGTCGTGCAGGTTTTTATCTGCAGCTGCCAGTATGGAATCGGTAGAAGCGGGCGCCACCGCATCGGTATGCTCTTCCGCTGCGGTTTGTGCCTGCACAGGGCCTTCTGCGGCTTTTTTAGGTGGTTTGGTGTTAACGCCCCAGTATAATACGGCAATCAGCGCTACAGCTGCGAACAATGTTATATAATGACCCTTGCGCAAGTAAATTAATTTGCGCAAATGTACGTATAAGAGGCGAGATTGGGGCGGTATTATTCGTCATCGCCATCGTCATGAGCAGCACTTTCCGACAACTCGTGAGATGAATCTTTAACTGCATGTACAAATTCCTTGGCAGGCTTAAAAGCCGGTATGAAATGTTCAGGTATTTCCACAGCTATGTTCTTTTTGATATTGCGGCCTATTTTAGCGGCTCTCTTTTTAAGGATGAAGCTGCCAAACCCACGCACGTAAACAGGCTCGCCCTCTATCAAAGATGTTTTCACCTCTTTAAAAAAAGCTTCGAGCGCCACCAGAATGTCAACTTTTGGTATGCCCGTTTTTTCCGCAATACTGTTTACAACATCGGCTTTTCTCATAATGTCTTAATTAGAAAAGTGAATAATTTATTTAGAAGATGGCAACTTTCACTGCCAATTTACAAAGTTCTTTTTGGTTCAGGATATAAATATAAAACAACAATCTTATTTTCTATATATAGACCTACCATAGTAAGGTAGGAAATAACTTATTAAATACCAACAAACTAAAGCAGATTTTAATATTTCTTAAAACACAGTTATATATTATCATAAAAGAAATTGCACAATATATAGTCAGTTCACGCAGTAAAATGCAGGGCCAATTTATTGTGGAATAGGGGCTTGATGTGTAAGGTTACGGCTGTACTTTTGCAGCGGCTAAATATCTACAAGCTGTGCAGGATAGTAAAAAAAGAAAAGCTGTTGCCTGGTGGTTGCTGGCAGGGGTATTAATGATAGTGATACAGGTGCTGCTGGGCGGCATAACAAGGCTCACCGGCTCCGGCTTGTCCATTACTGAGTGGAAGCCCATTATGGGGGCTATGCCACCTGTTACGGACAAGGAATGGCATGCCGCCTTTGAGAAATACCAGCAGATAGCACAGTTTAAATATATCAACAGTCATTTTGAGCTGGACGATTTCAAGTTTATTTTCTTCTGGGAATGGTTCCACAGGCTGTGGGCGCGGTTGCTTGGGGTAGTGTTTGCCATCGGGTTCATATACTTTTTAGTACGCCGGTATTTTGAAAAGGATATGATCATACCACTGGTCATTCTTTTTATACTGGGTGCGGCACAGGGGCTGGTAGGCTGGATAATGGTAGCCAGTGGCCTGAATGATACGGACCTGTATGTAAACCACATAAAACTGGCCCTGCATTTTATTGCAGCGCTTATATTGCTGTGTTACACGCTTTGGTTTGCACTGAAACTATTGATACCCGAAAAAGAACTCGTTTATAGCACCCGCCTGAAAAACTTCACCAACATTACCCTTGCTATTCTTACCGTACAACTTATATATGGCGCTTTTATGGCTGGTTTGAAAGCTGCCATGAGCGCGGCTACATGGCCGGATATAAATGGCATGTACCTGCCCGGCTCTTTATTAACCGAAAGCTGGATCAATCATCCCATCAACATCCACTTTGTGCACCGCACACTAGCCTATGTACTGTTTACCTGTATTATGCTATGGTTTGGCGCGGCTACAAAGGCAGCAATATCCCAGGAGGCCCCATACCTTAAGAAGGCAAGATGGTGGCCTCTTGTATTGGTATGGGTGCAGGTAATACTTGGGATAATTACAGTCCTTAGCGCACCGCTTATCGTATTCGGAAAGTTTGGCACGTTTGAAGTATTGGCGGAACTACACCAGCTTTTTGCCATGTTCCTGTTGATGTCACTTATCGTCGCACGTTACCTTGTCCGGTCGCCGAAAATGCAACTGTAAAAGGAATACCGCGTAATAAGCAAATAGCCTTAGTTTGAAACTTTAACATTTTTCTATCCACACCTGTGCATTTCTTTTCAACTATGCCAGCTACAGCTTGTTTAATTTCGGGATAACCTTAAAAGGAGGGAAACATGAATATAGAACAATTGATGCCGCATATAGAAGCACTGGTGTTTGCCAGTGAACGCCCGATAACATTGCTTGAACTGGTTGACTTATTGGGTCAGACTTTTGACGAGCCTATAGAAGGGGAGCGCATTAGTGCCTGTATTGAGGCTATCCGCGAAAAATACGATGCGGATTATTATCCTTTTGGCCTGCGCGATATTGGTGGCGGGTACCAGTTCCTTACCAAGAAAGAGTTCCACAAAACGGTGTTGCAGCTTAACGGCGACAAGCATATAAAAAAGCTGTCTGTAGCAGCTATGGAAACGCTGGCTATTATTGCCTATAAACAACCAATAGCTAAAAGCGAGATAGAATTTATACGTGGTGTGAGCGTGGATTACAGCATACAAAAGCTGCTGGAAAAAGAACTGATAGTAATAGCCGGCCGTAACGAGAACGCTGTAGGAAAACCATTGGTGTATGCTACGTCTAAAAACTTTATGGACTACCTGGGTATTAATACCCCCTCTGACTTGCCTGCACTAAAAGATATACTGAACATTGATATAGTAATACCGACAGATGCCTCAGAGGCAGAGCCGGGGGAGCCCCAGGCCCTGGTGATGGTGGAAGCTGACGGCAGCCTGAGCCACGAAGCCGGGGAATAAATTATTATTTTTCCTTTTTTGAAAAACCCTGTTCCGTATTTAGGAACAGGGTTTTTTATTGTTATTAGTACCTTTGCACCCAAATTACTATTATGCGCTTAAATAAATGGTTGCTGGCCGTGGTGGCCCTTGCATGTATGCAACCCGCTTTTGCCCAGAAAATTTCTGAGAAAAAAGTTATTAAACAGCTTAAAAAGGATATCGGTTACCTGGCATCTGACAAGCTGGAAGGTCGCCGTACAGGTTCTGCAGGCGAGAAGATGGCGGCTGACTACATTACTGCGTTTTATACAATGGAAGGTATTGGTGGTTATAAAGACCAGTTCCTGTACCCGTTTGAATTTACAGTTGGCAGGTCGCAGGGTAAGAATACAACCATTACTATTAATGGTACAGAGTTGAGAAAAGATAAGCAGGCATTCCCGTTATCATTCAGCGCTAATAAAAATGTAAGTGGTGTGGCCATGCCGGGCGTGATGGAAGAAGGCAAAATATGGCTGACACCCATGTTTGAAGATGAAGACCAGGCAAAAGACGCACATTTCAACTGGGAAAAATCAGCTTTTGAGCGTACGGAGCAAGCTATAAAATCAGGCGCGACAGGTGTAGTGTTTTACGACCAGTACAATGCAAAATATCCCGCAGAATTCAACAAGCGTACAGAGTATGAACCGCTGTCTATACCGGTGGCCTACATACCTTACGAGGCATTCAGCAAATACATGGCCGATGGCGGTGAGGTGAAAATAGAACTGAATACTGAACTGAAAGACACAAAACTTACCGGTAATAACGTACTGGCTTATATTGACAACAAGGCCAGCTATACAGTAGTACTGGGTGCGCATTACGACCACCTGGGTCATGGTGAGGACGGTAACAGCCTGCACGCTGCAAAAGATAATTCTATACACAACGGAGCCGATGATAACGCCAGTGGTACAGCCGCACTGATGCAACTGGCTACATGGATAAAAGCAGCAGGATTGAAAAACTACAACTACATGTTTATGCACTTCTCTGCAGAAGAGCTGGGCCTTATAGGTTCTAAAAAGGCTGTAGAAGCACTGGGACTGGACAGCAGCAACGTCGCCTATATGCTGAACATGGATATGGTGGGCAGGCTGAATGACAGTACACATGCGTTGCAGGTGGGCGGTATAGGTACATCACCTGCATGGAGCAAGGTAGTAGATGTTAACGATGCACGTTTTAAGATAGTGACAGACAGCTCAGGTGTAGGCCCGTCAGACCATTCATCGTTCTACTACAAGGGCATACCAGTTATGTTCTTCTTTACAGGTACGCACCCCGACTATCATAAACCAAGCGATGATGCGGATAAAATAAACTACGAAGGCCAGGCACAGGTGATGCAATACATCTATGGCATTACAAAGAAAATGGATGATATGCCTAAACCTGAATTTACTGCTACCAAACAAACTACGGTGGGTAAGGTACGTTTTAAGGTAACACTGGGCGTTATGCCCGACTACGCCTATACTGATGGTGGCCTGCGCATAGATGGTGTTACAGACAATCGCCCTGCAGCTACTGCAGGCCTGAAAGGCGGTGATATCATCACTAAAATAGGCGAGCATGAAATACGCGGCATACAAACCTATATGGAAGCATTGGGTAAGTTTGAAGAAGGCGAAAAAACCACTGTGACTTTTAAACGCGATGGTAAGGAAATGACTGTGCCGCTACAGTTTACACCTAAAGAAAAATAAGACTGGTAAATCCCAACGCAATCTGGAATTTCTAATAAAAGCACCAACATATTTGTTGGTGCTTTTATTATTCAGCTTGTATAGTACACATCTTGTTTTACAATTTCAATTTCTAAAAAAAAGGTGACGCATGTGATACGCCACCTTTTTATATTTAGTCCGGTTGTTTTACTAAGATATAGCTGTAAATGGAACGTTTATGAAGAAAGTTATATCAAACAGGTAAAGACCTTATCAAGCTAATAAAACAACCGGCAGTAGTTTCTACTACTTATTTTTCAATACAAATGTATAACGGCTCCGGCCGGTTGCGTTTTATTATCAGGAAAATGATTTTGTTATTCGGGAATTGGTTTTTAAGCTTGTGCTATTGCGGCTGGCTTCTTATACCATTGGTTTGCCAGTATGTAGGTAATAGTAGCAGCGGTAAGCCCGAAGATATTGGCGTCCAACCCATAGGGTAGCGGCATCTTTGATATAATCAGCGCAATAGTTATTCCGCCGCCTGCTATCATGCTGAGCATAGCAGGCTGTGGCGAACGTTTTTTTAAAAAGATAGCAGCTACTATAGGCACGCTTAATCCCGATACCATAAACGAATAGGCATAGAGCATAAGTTCCAGTACGTTTTCCATTACAGATGCTAATAGTATAGCACCAATGCCTATAGCCAGCGTAGCATATTGCGACAGGCGTACGGCCTGTTTATGCACAGTCTTTCTGCCGGCAGGTACCAGGTCGCCCACTACACTGCCCGATGCCGCCATCAGGCAACTGTCTGCTGTAGATAACACTGCTGAGAAATAGGCAGCAAGCACAATGCCTGTCAGGCCCGCAGGCAATATATTTTTTATCAGCAGCGGCAGGCCCAGTTCACTATCTGCCAGTACACCGCCCGGCACGGCTACTATGCCTTTTTGTACGGCTACATTGGCCAGCATACCCAGCAGTACACCGGTGAAGGCCATAAAAGGCCACTCAAGCACGCCTGCTATATACCATGCTTTTTTTGCAGTCTTTACATCTTTGCAGGCAAATATCCTCTGGTACAAGGTCATGCCTACAAACCATATAGGCACCACTGTTACCGTCCAGTTCACTATGTCCTGCCAGGTAAGGTTGCTGAGGCTTAGCATGTCGTCGGTAAGATATGGTCTTATTCCATCCATGCCGCCCAGTGTTATCCATGTCATAGGTATAGCTATACCCATCAGCCCTACCAGTAAAATTATCCACTGTATGGTATCGGTATATATCACCGCTTTCATGCCGCCCATCATGGTATATACCACAGCTATGCCACCCATTATCCACAACATCTGTTGCGTACCTACTTCAGGAAAGGTTGCAGAACTGAGTTTTGCCCCGGCCAGTAATTGTGAGCTGGTGAAACCGGTATAACCTATAATGCTGATAATAGCTGCAACAACAGCAACTTTCCTGTTGTACAAAAAACCGAATACCTGCGGCAATGTAAGAAAATGCCTGCCGTGCGCCTTCTGCCATTCAAATACCTTGGGTATGAGCAACACGGCACTTATCCATGCACCAATCAACCCTGTAAACAACAACCACGACCCCGATAGGCCCATAGTGAAGCCTAAACCACCTAAGCCAATAGAAAACCCTCCGCCGACATCTGTAGCTACTACCGACAACCCTACGTGTGCAGGTTTCATATTGCCACCACCTGTATAGTAATCTCTTTCGTTTTCATTTTTATGCAGAAAGTAGTAACCTACGCCCAACATTATTAAGAAATAAACTACGAAAATAACAATGTCTATCCAGGCCATAAGCCAGCTAATTTTAAGGATCGTTAATTAAAAGCGGCTGCGGAACACTAAAAGATGTAAAACAGGAATAAATCAGAAATGCCTTACGAGCGTGAAAATAAAAGCAACCTTAAAGTGCAAAGATAATAAAATGTAAAAAAGTGACTAACGTAGATTGAATTATACGCATTTCAGCCTTTTATTGTTATGATCACGGATATGACAATGCCATTTGTATTCTACTGAATACAATTACTGCAATACACTATCGTTTAGCGCTAATGCTACAGCAACGACCACCAGACAGCCCTGTCTGCAAAACTGCCCCAGCGTTTCAGGCTGGTACTTAATGTAGCATGCATTTCTTTCTGCGTTACTTCTTTGCCTTTTTTAGGTATGGCAAAAGTTTTCTCGTCGGGTTTATTAAAGTCAACTTTCAGCGCCAGCCATGTAGTATGCAGCCTGGGCACGGCAACTTCCAGTATCATGCCCGGCAGCCCGCTGAACATTTCAGGCCCGCCGCTGGCGGGTATATCTTCTGTGTAAAATGCCACAACATATACAGAGTCGTACATGAGGCCCACCGCCCTGCGGCATTTATAATCTGCAATGGTGCGCACCTCGTCCTGTATCTTCCATTTTATTTTGCGCATGGTATCTTTCACAAGGAAACGCTCTTCATATATCTGCTTTTCGGCGGTTACACGTCCCGTCGTAAAATCAGTGTAAACAACATTTTCCGCTGCGGGAGAACGGGCAAACCAATAATTGGTTACCTGGTCAGACTCGCGTCCCGGCATATATATGCTATGCTGCGTGGTAAAAGCCATATCAAAATAGCTGACACTATGCTTGGGTATCTGCGAGCGCATTTTCTCAATCCACTGTTTCTGTTCATCATCCATCTGGTCTATAGTTCTGTGTATATTGGTACGGCGCTCGTACTCAATTTTTCCTTGCATGGTATGTTGCGCGTTAGTAATGCTAAACGACGTTATTGTTACCAGTACCAGTAATAGTATGTTTTTCATAAGGGTAGCTTATTTAGATATAAAGTCTGCGGCGCTTTCTTCTGTCTTGGCGGCCATTTTAGTGAAATTCCATATCAACGATATCATGCCATAGCGCCTGATTGTATTATAGTTGTTTTCTGTTATCTCGTTATTATTGGCATACCTGTTAAAACCAATATTCTGGTTTAGTATATCATATACCATGGCACGCAGTTCCAGTTGGTCATTCTTCAGGAATTTTTTAGCTACATAAGCATTCCAGCGGAAGACATTGTTGTTCCTGTCAAACACAACCGTACGCTGCCTGATGTACCAGTTAAAGTCTGTACCTACTTCCAGTTTCCACGGCAGGTCGTAAGACACGTCAAATGAATTATCTATTGTCCAGTAACTGGTAGCAGCCGTGCTGATGGTAGCTTTATTGTCATTATAAGTAAAATCTACGTTCAGGTCTATTTCAAACTTTTCATCTTTACTGGTGTAGTCGCTGTTTACACCTATTGAATAGCTGTTGAAATTGCTGGTGTTTTTATACCCGTTTATCACGTTGTTGGTACGGTTAACATTCAGATTGAAATTGCCTCCCACAGACATATCAGTACCTGTTATCCTCTTGCCTATCCCTCCACCAAAATACCCGTTGTAGTTACCATCTACATTTATATACTGGTATGTTCTTTTACCTGAAGAATCTATAGTTTCAGCACGGGTTATCGCATTATCTACCAGGTTGAAGCTTCCCCACACATATATCCACCGTCCTGTCAATACTTTATAGTCGTTTCCGTTGATGCTGAAACTGTTTCTGAATTCCTGTGTAAGGTTAGCATTTCCTTCAGCTATATTATTAGGATTGGTGTTATCCTGCACGGGCTGTATCTGCTGTATAGTGGGCTGGCGTGTATTACCATAATAATTCAGCCTGATGCTGGACTGTTTACTGAGCTCGTATTTTATCATTGCCTTTGGGAAGAGGTTCACTACGCCGTATGAAAATAAAGTATCTGCCCGCCTGTCATGCTGTGTAAAGTTGGTATTGGCAACTGCTACACCGGCAGAAAAATCAAGTTTCTTATAATCCCAACTCAGGTTAGTACCGCCCCGGTTGGTTACAATATTGTAAGCATAATTGTTACTGAAGGTGCTATCAAGTTTGTCATATACGTCTGCATTACTATTCTGCTTGTTATAGGTATTTCTTTCACTGGAGCTGTTATTTACTGAAAGCTTATACTCTAAGGAAACAGCCATCGCTTTTGTAATCGGCTCGGTATAAGTCAATCCTCCATCTAATACCAGTCCATTATTGGCATTGTCTTTACGCTGGTCTGTTGTCTCTGTACCGTTTGCTGTAAACCTGGTGGTCGATTTAAGAAATCCAAGGCTTTCAGATTCCTCATACCTTTCGGATAATGTACCAATAAGCGTACGGCGTTTTTTATTAAATTTCTTCATGAGCGATAATGAGCTGATGACCCTTTTTGTAGTAGCATCATTAGTTACCAGCCTGTCGTTGGTCAGCAAGGTATCGCCATCACTGTCCAGGTTCTGCATCCTGAAGTCCGACCTGTTTTGTGAATTGCTGTAGTTGCCCGAAGCATTAAACCTCAACGTGGTCAGGCTATCTATTTTCCACTCGTACAGGGCATCCACTTTATGCCTTTGCCCGGTTTTAAATTCGTCTTGTGTCTGGTTGGTAAACTGCTGGTCTTCCGGTAATATTACCTGTGTAAATGTGTTGTCAATTGATTCTATGTTTTGTTTCGCATAGCGGTAGTTCGCGCCCAGGTGGTGTTTGTCCTCGTTCCATTTGTCAGAATAGTGCATACCCCCTGTCCATACTTTAGGAAATCCACGTCCGTTGTACTGACCGCTCCAGCTATCAAATTCGTCGTCGCCGCTATAGTATGTCGTCATGCTGCCGTCATCACCATAGGTTGTATTCCCCAGGCTGCTCCCAAATTTTTCGCGGTCTTCCCATCCCAGCCCCATTTTCCCGGTATTGGACATAATTCCGAAGGCCGATAGTTTTTTCTTGCCTTTAAAAAAATTGAGCATTGCCTGGTTTTCAAAATATTCCTGGTCGTCGCCGGTACCGCCACCTGCTACTACTTTTCCAAAGTAGCCCTTCTTCATATTGTCTTTCAGTTGCAGGTTCACCGTTCGCTTCGTATTACCATCGTCTATGCCTGTAAATTCCGCTTCATCACTTTTTTTATCAAACACCTGTACTTTGTCTATAGCTTTTGCCTGCAGGCTTTTTGAAACTACGGCAGGGTCATCCGTAAAAAACTCCTCGCCATCTACCAGCAGCTTTTCTACTTTCTGCCCATGCGCCTGTATATTGCCATCTTTATCTACTTGCAGGCCCGGTAGCTTTTTCAGCAATTCTTCTACTGTAGCATTGTCTTTTACTTTAAAGCTGTCCGCTACATACTCTATTGTATCGCCTTTTACTTTTATAGCTGCAAACTGGTCTGTAAAAACAAATTCCTTCATCAGGTGGGTACGGGTTATCATAGGCACCTCGCCCAGGTCCAGCACTTCATCCTTCACTTCTATCTTATCAACAAAATCTACAAAGCCGGGGAAGGCGGACATCATGATGTACTTTCCTGTACTGCTGACGTTTAACGAAAATGTACCATCTTCTTTAGTACGTGTAAATGTTTCCAGTACAGAATCTTCCGCATGTATCAGGGTGATACTCGCATTCACCAGCGGGTTAAAGTTGACCGTATCAGTAACCTTGCCTTTTACAATATAAGATTGTGCAAAGCCTGCTGATGATAAGGCCAGCAGTAATAGCAATAGTAGTGAATAGCGCATATACTTTTAGGGGCTTGTTTAATAATGGCAATGACATTGTAAAAAACCTGTAGGTTGCACCTGCATCTACAATACTGTGACAAATATTAAATTTATTCCCTTGTATGTGATAAAAACTATTGTTAAAAAAACTACAATATATGGGTGATAAACAGCGTGATTTTTTATTTTGATTTAGATAGTTGCACATTCTTCACGTTCGGCCTTTCCCTGTTTATAGGCAGACCCAACGCTTCGTAAATATAGTCCTGTGCTACCGTGCGGGTAGATTGTGAATTGATCTTCTTGTTTTCAGCAGAGGGGTTTACCCGGTTCGAGAGGAATACAAATACCACACCGCTTTCCGGATCTGCCCATGCGCAAGTGCCGGTAAAGCCCTGGTGGCCGAAGGCTTGCCCGCTGGTCCTGTCGCCTGCGGGTCCTGCATTTGCAGCGTCAGCCTCAGGTTTATCAAAGCCTAATCCCCTGCGGCTGAGCCTGCTGTTGTAGGCTGTAAAGTACGCTATGGTGCCTTTATCGAAAAACTTCCTGCCATTATAGCTGCCACCCTGCAGCAGCATCTGGAAGATAGCTGCAACATCCCACGCGTTGGCAAACAAGCCTGCATGGCCTGCCACACCACCAAACATGGCCGCACCCTGGTCGTGCACATATCCACGTATAGTTTGCATACGGAAATAGTTATCGTTTTCTGTAGGGACTATTTCTGATGGCTGGAATTTTGCCAAGGGATTATAAGCTATCTTTTTCAGACCCATAGGTTGGTAAAACTGTTCATCTACATATTTATCCAGTTTTTTCCCTGTTATTTTTTCAACTACCTCTGCCAGGAAATAATAATCAAGGTCGCTGTACACATACCTGCCCCTGTTTTCCAGCGGGGTATTAATGATGGTATTCCATACACTGTCTTTATAGTCTTTATTCATGTACATATTGCGGGCCACCGGCAGGTTAAAAACTACATCAGGCTGGCTGTGATAGATATGGCCTGCGGGTTGCCCTGTGCTGTCCAGCGTTTGTGTATAAAACGGTATCCAGCTTTTCAGGCCTGCCTGGTGCAGCAGCAGGTCTTTTATCAGTATGTTCTCTTTGTCTGTTCCGCGCACGGCAGGCAGGTATTTACCCAATGTCTTGTTCAGGTCCAGTTGTTTATTTTCATACAGGCGCATTACCGCCAGCGTGGTTGATAATACTTTCGTCAGCGATGCCACATCGTAAATAGAACCGGTATCCACTTTTACTTTTTTGCTATTGTCATAATACCCAAATGCACGGTTGTAAAACACCTTGCCGTTTTTAGCAGCAACTACCTGGCAACCGGGAAATACGCCATCCGTAACACTACGCTCCAGCATCAGGTTCAGTTTATCCAGCGCCGGTTTGTTAACTACGCCTGCATCTTCTACAAACATCACAGGTTGCAGCCTGTTTACCACCGGGTCCTTCACTACAACAGGTTTGTCTGCCATCAGCTCGGGCGTCATTTCCATTATCATGCCTTTACAGGGTGTCACAGGCAGCTTGCCTTTGGCAGGTGTTATACCCATCAGCACGTCTGCCATTACTTTTTCAGTCTGTGCATTGTCTTCGTAGCTTACAAATACCGATTTGAAATTGCAGAAGTTCTGCAACAGGTATGGGTTGCCCATCAGGACAAGTATTACATTGGGCTTGTTTTGCACCTGCTCTAAAAAAGACAGCTGCTGTGCATCCAGCCCGTATTTTCCGCCACCGGGGTAAAAACTCATGTTGTGTACGGCTATAATACAGATATCGCTGCCGTTTACCACGTTCATAGCCGCTGTAGCCGCGGCTGTCCCTGCACCCTTTGCCAGCCAGGTAGCTTTTATAGCAGGTATTTCTTTATTTAACGCTTTCTGTAGTTCTGTAGCATCCTGCGCGTTTACCCCTATATAACTTATAGCGCCATTTTTGCGTACCAGGTCGTTTACTAACTTGTTCCTGTCGCGCACAAAAGTTACCCCGGCTTCTGCCATCTCGTACAGCAGTAGTTCACTATTCCTGTTCAGGTCGGCGGTAGCATTCAGCGGGTTTACATCTTTTCTTACCAGCAGCCCCATATCAAACTTCGCTGCCAGTATTTTCTTTACCCGCTGTTCCAGTTCTTTTTCAGGTATCCTGTTATCTGCAATGGCTGCTTGTATTTTACCAATTGCTACCGGCACGTTCTGCGAAAAAAGTAATACATCATTACCTGCCATAAATGCGCGTACATCCACATCGCCCGGCTCATAATATTTTGCCACGCCCTGCATGTTCAGTGCGTCTGTAAATACCAGCCCGCTGAAACCCATTTTATTTTTCAGGTAGCCGGTGATGGTACTGTTAGATAAAGTGGTAGGTATCTTCGGCTCTTTCTCCAGCGCGGGTACATTCAGGTGGGCCACCATTACACTTTTTATACCTGCGTCTATCAGTTGTTTAAAAGGGTACAGTTCCAGCGCCTCCAGTTGTTGCATGGTCTTGCTGATAGTGGGCAGGTCTTTGTGAGAGTCAGTTTCTGTATCTCCATGCCCGGGGAAGTGCTTTGCACAGGCCATCACGCCATTATCCTGCATGCCCCGCATATATGCTATACCCAGTTTTGCCACCCACTCTTTACGTTCGCCGAAAGAGCGTGCGTTGATGATGGGGTTATTCGGGTTGTTGTTTACATCTACTACCGGCGCGAAGTTTACGTGAACGCCCAAGCGTTTACACTGGTCGGCCACAGTCACACCCATGCTGTAGGCAAGTGCTGTATCCATAGTAGCGCCTATCAGCATTTGTCTCGGCAGGTCTTTTACACCTGTCAGCCTCATACCCAGTCCCCATTCCGCATCCATGCCTATCATCAGTGGCACTTTCGCGAGTTTCTGGTATTTATTGTTTTGCGTAGCCTGTGCTTCCGGGGTGCCCTGCATAAATATCAGACCGCCCACATGCCCGCTCTGCACCAGTTGGGTTATGACTTCTTCATTGTAATCTTTGCCACCTGAATAGGCTGCCACCATAAAAAGCTGCCCTATACGCTCAGTATCACTCAGCGATTTATACACACTGTCCACCCAGCGGCTGCGGCTTATTTCTTTCATAGTCGGTTTCTGACCATAAAGAAGCGTTCCTGAAAAGATAAATATTACGATTGCAGCAATGGATAATTTAAACGAAGCGGCCATACTAACAAAGATAACTCATTGTTTACAAGCATAATAATACAGCATATAATCATCTGTTTTTAACATAAACTATACGTTCCTTGAACTTCGCGATACAATTATTGCAATAAACATTTTTCAATTGCAACAGTACTCTCGACAAAAATCCTACACCGGCAGATATGAGCCTGGTGGACAACGATGAGATACTTAAAGATGAAACAGGTTACCATGTTTAAACCATCACATCGTTACAACAAAATATAGATTTCAATTTACCCGCAGGGCAACCGGGCATCATAACAGACACTATTTTTAAACACTGCCGGCAAGGGTGAGAAATGGATAAAAATAGCAGCTACGATAAATACAGGCGAAGGTTTCTGGCTGGGGCATCTGCACTGCGACCTGCAAACCGGGGATTCAGTAAAACAAACAAGGATACGCTTATTCAGCCCTATAAGCAGGCCAGACACATTTAATGAATACGTGTTGTACACTAAAGTGCCATCATATTTTAATCGTCCCGTATCAGGGTTTACCTGATACGGGACGAAGGTAATCTTGCAGGTGCTGTGAGCAGCGCTGATGTGGTGCTGCTATCACCTTAGTTATGAAATTTTAAAACCTGTAGCGGAAACCAATAGTAACCGGTATGTATGTATTAAAGTCTCTGAATACATATGGCACTGCTACATAGTCGGTAGGTTGTGCCTGGGTGAAATCCCTGGGTACAAAGGTGGTACCCCGCTGCCACGTCTGCACACTGCGGAAGGCAACCTCGGAGGTAAATGCCCAATGCTTGCAAAGGTTCAGCACATAGCCACCTTGCAGGCCCAGCACATAGCCATGGTTATACGGTTTAGCGCCGGGATAATTCCCGAAGCCCATCATGTCTCTTTGATAAGTATACCCGCCCATAGCACCGGCGTAGAAATATGATTTTCCGGTATGGAACTTATGATTAAATACCACGCCCGGCATCATGTACATGTAATCATTGCTATTGGTACCGCCTTCAACAGTCAATCCTATCTGCGTATTGCCAAAATTGCGCAGGGCCGTTAGGGCATTCCTCAGGTAACCTCCCCTGAAATCGGACAATTTGTTCATCGCATTATCCGGTGCATAGCCAACGCTCAGCCCTATTTCCGTTTTCGGAACGGACGGTTTAGTTTTTTCTGTTGAATTATTCTGCGCATAGCTGAAGAATGGCAGGCAAAGAAGGAATACTGAGATTTTTTTCATAAGTAAATTGTTTAGCAAGAAGACATAAAGATTATAATGAAAGTTAGAAGAATTTACATCTGTTATTAGCGATAAATAGTTCTTTTAACAGTTTTTAACATCTTATACAATTATTACACAATCGGCACAATATTTCATAAGATAATGCGTTTATTTATCATTTTTGCGTATATTTGTTATTATAATTAATATGCCATGAAGCAACATACACGATTAACTGTGTTCCTGATAATAATAAGCAAATCCCGCCCTACAGCGGGATTTTTTGTCGAAAAGAACTTTCCTGTAAAAAACCTGTTTTACTTAACATTACTTAACAATAAAATTGCAACGTATTTATTACCAAACACTTACAAAGGCGCTATATTGCTTTTAGTTAAACTGCGAAATCACTGTTTCCAAAAATTGTTAACTGTAAACTGTCACTTGTAAACCGGTAACTTTGTAACCTATGTTTAAAATACATCGTCCATACGTACCCGCGGGAGACCAGCCCAATGCCATTAAAGAACTGGTAAGGGGCATCAACGAGGGGGAGCAGTTCCAGACCCTGCTAGGTGTTACAGGTAGCGGTAAGACGTTTACTATGGCAAACGTAATACAGGAGGTGCAGAAACCTACGCTGGTCATAACGCACAACAAAACGCTTGTGGCGCAACTGTATGGTGAGCTACGCCAGTTTTTTCCTGACAATGCCGTGGAGTATTTTGTAAGCTATTACGACTACTATCAACCGGAAGCCTACATACCCACCAGCGATACATACATAGAAAAAGACCTGGCCATTAACGAAGAGCTGGACAAGCTGCGCCTGCGTGCTACCAGCAACCTGCTCAGTGGCCGCCGGGATATTATAGTAGTGGCATCGGTATCCTGCATATATGGTATGGGTAACCCAACTGAATATGCCAACGGTATCATCAGGTTTAAGACAGGGGATAATATTGGCCGCAATGGTTTCCTGCATCACCTGGTCAGCTCGCAGTACATGCGCAGCCAGGGCGATTTTACGCGTGGTACCTTCCGTGTAAAAGGCGATACGGTGGACATCAATCTACCGTATGTTGACTACGGCTACCGCATTACCTTCTTTGGCGATGAGGTGGAAGAAATAGAAAGCTTTGAACCCGAAACTGGTAAGCGCATAGGGGTGATGGAGAACGCGGCCATATTCCCGGCCAACCTGTACCTGGCGCCAAAAGATATGCTGGGCCAGATCATCCACGAGATACAGGACGAGATGATGGCGCAGCACGACTATTTTAAAGAGATACACAAACCGCTGGAAGCGCAACGTATAAAAGAGCGCGTGAGCTACGACCTGGAGATGATACAGGAGCTTGGATTCTGCCCCGGTATTGAAAACTACTCACGCTTCCTGGACAGGCGTATGCCGGGTACAAGGCCATTCTGCCTGCTCGATTATTTCCCGGACGACTTCCTGATGGTGATAGACGAAAGCCATGTAACCATTCCCCAGGTGAGTGGCATGTATGGGGGAGACCGCAGCCGCAAGCTGAACCTCGTGGATTTTGGTTTCCGCCTGCCCAGCGCGCTGGACAACAGACCGCTGAACTTTCATGAGTTTGAAGGGCTGTTGAACCAGGTAGTATTTGTGAGCGCTACCCCGGGAGATTATGAATTACATCGCACTGGTGGTGTTGTAGTAGAACAGGTGGTGCGCCCTACAGGCCTGCTCGACCCGCCTATTGAGATACGCCCCAGCATCAACCAGATAGACGACCTGCTGGACGAGATAGACAAACGCATAAAAAAAGGCGACCGTGTATTGGTAACCACACTCACCAAACGCATGGCCGAAGAGATGGATAAATACCTGAAACGTATCGACATCAAAAGTAAATATATTCATAGTGAAGTAGATACGCTGGAAAGGGTGGAAATTTTGCGGGAGCTACGTTTGGGTATTATTGATGTACTGGTAGGTGTAAACCTGCTGAGGGAAGGCCTTGACCTGCCGGAGGTGTCGCTGATGGCCATACTGGATGCAGATAAAGAAGGTTTTTTGCGGAATGAACGTTCACTGACGCAGATGGCCGGACGTGCGGCGCGAAATGTAAATGGCCTGGTGATATTCTATGCCGACCGTATGACGGACAGCATGCAGCGCACCATAGATGAAACCAACCGCCGCCGCGAAAGACAGATAAAATATAATACAGAACATGGCATTACGCCAATGACTATTAAGAAAAGTACGGAAGAGGTATTTAAACAAACGTCAGTACTGGACATAAAAGGCTATGATGAGAATAATAAATATGCTATTCACGAAGAGCTGGCGCCACTTGCTGCTGAAGATGAGGTAGAATACAAAACCCATGCACAGCTTGAAAAAGCAGTAGCCAAAATAAAAAAGGAAATGGAAAAAGCCGCAAAGGAACTCGACTTTATGGAAGCGGCAAGGCTACGGGATAAAATGCTGACCATGCAGAAGGAGTTGGAGGGAATGAAGAAATAACACCCAACCATCCTATAACATCATATGTCTTAAAATCAATACTTACTAAATGAAAGGACCATTATTATCCATTCTGATGTTATTATCAATATCTGCATACAGCCAGAATACATCAAAAATAAGAAAACATGAGATCGGTGTCAGCGCAGGGGCATCTTTTCTTCTTCCCAAATATAACCCTGCCACACCAGGTCCAATGATTGCTTTAAACTATGTATTTAACAATGAACGATACCAATTTGGAGCGACCGTTGAAGGAAGCCGGTTAAATAATGGCAATTACGTTTATTTTATACCCGCAGTTGTTGCTAATCGTAAGTTTAATGAAAGCAAGTCATATTTGTATGTGGGCGCAACAACAGGTGTCTTCATCGGGCGCAATACTATGTTTAATGCTGGTCATACGGGAATTGTACTGGGATTACAAGGTGGTTATGTTTTGAACGTGGGTAGCCGTATTTCATTCACTTCGCAGGTAGGCATTCGTGCGGTATACGCATGGTACTATGACGGTACTTTGGGTACGGTGGGAGAATTATTACCGCATATCCCAATTACAATCGGAATAAGATACCGGTTCTAATCAGCCCACCACCTCATTTATATCCTTATTCTCCAAATGAACCTTATCACTACCATGCAAAACAACGTTGATCATAGCCTGCCCAACTTTGGCGGAGTCGGTTACAGAATTCATCTTACTCATCAGCGGGAAGAAGGGCCGCAGTATCACGTAAAAGAAGTTGTACAATGGTGTTTTAGACTTCACGCCCTTTACCGGCAGTATTACACCGGGGCGGAACATATAAGCGGCTTTAAAAGGCATTTTCAGCAGGGCGTTTTCGGTTTTGCCTTTCACCCGCGCCCACATTATACTGCCCTTCTCCGTACTGTCTGTACCACTGCCCGAAACATATATAAAAGTCATATCGGCATTGATAACGGTTTCTGCAAAATGCAGTGTCAGGTCGTAGGTAGGTTTGGTATAGGCTTCTTCGCTCATACCAACAGAAGATACCCCCAGGCAAAAGAAACAGGCGTCATAACCCTGCAATTGTTCCTGTACAGGTTGCAGGTTATAAAAATCCTTATGGATAAGCTCTTTCAGTTTAGGGTGTTGCATACCTATGCTGCTACGGTTGATGATGAGCACCTCCGATACTTCGGGGTGTTCCAGGCATTCCAGCAATACGCCTTTGCCCACCATACCGGTAGTCCCTGTAATGATCACTTTCAATCCCATGGTATAAAGTTAGGACAAACAAAGTACCCATTAAACTATATTTGTTACGTTTAAAACAATTCTTATAAAGCATTATCTTACAGCCTCAAATACTATAGAATGTCCGTAAAAATTCAACCTTGCGATACATCTGCTGATCTGAAGAAATTTGTGCAGTTTCCATATGACCTGTACAAAGGCAATAAGTACTGGGTACCGCCAATGAAAAAAGACGAGCTGAATTCTTTACAACCGGAGACCAACCCCGCATTTAAAACATGCGAGGCGCAATTCTGGATAGCTGTAAAAGATGGTAAAATAGCGGGCAGGATAGGAGCGATCATCAACAAGGCATATAACGAACAGGTAGGCACAAAACTGGGACGTATAACCCGTTTTGAGTGCATCAATGATAAAGAGGTAAGCAAAGCCCTGCTGGACACTGCTGAAAAATGGATAAAAGAACATGGCATGGAAGGTGTGCATGGCCCGCTGGGTTTCACCAACTTGGACCACCAGGCTGTGCTGATAGAAGGGTTCGACCACCTACCTTCTATCGCATCGGAATATCACCTGCCATATTACAAAGAGTTGCTGGAAAGCGCCGGCTATGAAAAAGAAAGAGATTGGGTAGAGTTCAGGCTGAAGCTGGCTGATGCCATACCTGAAAAAGCGCTGAAGCTGAATGATATGATACAGAAGCGCTACAAACTGAAAGTGGTGCATTTCAATACACAGGCGGAAATGAAAAACCATGCGCCCCGTGCATTCGAGTTGCTGAACAATGCCTTTGGCGACCTCTTCAGCTTTGTGAAGATGGACAAGGAGCTTTCAGATTTCTATATCAATAAATATTTCAGCATCCTCAATCCTAAGTTTGTAAAAATGATAGAGGATGAGAACGACAACCTGATAGGTTTCATCATCAGCCTGCCATCGCTCAGCGAGGCTATGCAAAAAGCCGGGGGTAAATTACTTCCACTAGGCTGGTACCACATCATGCAGGCATTGAAGAAACCCAAAGTGGTGGACCTGCTGTTAACAGGTATTCACCCTGACTGGCAGGCGCAGGGTGTAAGCGCTATTCTCATTACAGAGCTGCAAAAGGTAATGATGGAGCATGGTGTAACCCATGTTGAAACCACGGGCATCATCGAAACCAACGAGAAAGCCATCAACCACTGGAAGAACTACGACCATATACAGCACAAGCGCAAAAGGTGCTTCATAAAGATGTTCTAACGCATCATGCAATATTGCTACTGCCATTGCGTTATTGGCTTGCATGTTTTGGCGTAAGGTATTGGTAGCGGGATTATTACTTGTAAGCGGTGATGTTGTTGCACAACCATACGCAGGGGTCAACACGTTTTTTGCTTATCCCTTCGACTTAACCAAGCAAGGGTTTTATAATACTGCTTCAGCCGGGTTCAGCGTAAATGTTGGGTACCGGCCGCGTTCGGGCAGGGTATATCCTTCAGGTAGTTTCAGCCTGAGTTATGTGCAGCAACCTGTTTATTCCCAATTAAACGCAATCAGTACGGAATCTGTTTATAAAAACTTCGGAATAAGCCTTAACTACATCCTGCATAATGATGATAAGAGAGAACTGATTTTTTACGGAGGTATAAATGCTATGGGGATATCTATAAACTCTGTTCATGTAGCATCTAACGGGAATAGCGCAGAACTACAGTTAGTAAGCGATGGTATCAATTATTTATACCCGGGGGTACACGCAGGGTTCCGTTACATAGGTAGTTTAAAGGTGCGCAATCTTTACTGGACTACAGATGCATACGTAGGCTACATACGTGTATTTGAAAGTAATAACTACAGGCTGGTAAGCGATAATTATTATGAAGATGTAACTATCGAGGGTAATGTGTTAAACCCTGCAATAATGTTGGGGATACAGTATGTTTTTGAGAAACGCGCTAAGTCACACTTTTAAACACAGTATATCTCAGCACCATTTCCAGCAACAGGCTTGTAATAGCTATTAATGCAAATGGGAAGAACAGCTCTGCATAGTGTTTGTAGCTGCTTACTTCTATCTTGGTTTTTTCAAGCTGGTCTATTTCTGTATATACAGATTGCAAAGATTTATTACTGGTAGCACGGTAGTATTTACCGCCCGTTTCCTTCGCTATTTTTTGCAGCAGGGCCTCATCTATCTGTACCGGCATCATTTGCTTCTGCATGCCAAACGGCGTTTGCACGGGGTATGGTGCCTGCCCTTCGCTACCTACACCTATGGTATATACACGCACTTTATAACGCTTGGCAATTTCCAGCGCCGTGCTGGGGTCTATCAACCCGGTGTTGTTTACACCATCCGTTAGCAGTATCAGTACACGGCTTTTTGCCTTGGATGCGCGCAGGCGGTCAACACCTGTAGCCAGGCCCATCCCTATAGCAGTGCCATCTACCAGCACACCACTTTTCACCTGGCTTATCTGCTCCTTCAGTACACTGTGGTCTATAGTAATAGGCACTTGTGTAAAGCTCTCGCCGGAGAAAATTACCAGGCCCACACGGTCTGTAGGGCGTGCGTCCACAAAATTCATCGCCACCTTTTTAGCGGCTTCTATACGGTTAGGCTTCAGGTCTTCGGCCAGCATACTGCCCGATACGTCTATCGACATCACTATATCAATACCTTCACTGTCTATAGATTCTGATACACTGCTCGATTGCGGCCTTGCAAGTGCGATAGCCAGGAATGTAAGCGACACCACACGAAGCCAGAACATTGCGGGCCGCATACGTACACGCCATGTGGGTTTCACTTCTTTTATGCCAGATACCGTTGTCAGTCTTATAGACGGACTGTCATACCGTTTCCTGCGGTACTGCCACCATATCATAAAAGGGATAAGCAGCAGCAACCCGAAGAAATACGGGTGCGCAAAGCTCATATGCTGCCAGTCAAATAGTCCCTTTATCATTGTTTGGTCGTGTTTTCGGTTACAACAGCAGGTGGTGTTTTCTGTACAAATTGCCGGGTAAGTTCCATAGCGTCCACATGCTCTTGCGGCAATGGCTCTGCTTTTGCGAACTTAGCCATATCGGCAGTTTGTAATATAGTGCTCAATGCCTCGTGGTGGCGCATCATCTCTTTATGCTTACGCACAATTGCCAGCAGCTCATCTGTTGTCAGCTCCATAGCCTGTGTACGGAAACGCTCTTCGATATAATTGCGCAGTATATCAGTCAACTCAGTATAATAATCCTTTACCTGCCCCTGCTGCCACAGTTGTTTTTGTTCCAGTTCATTCAGCAGGCGTATTGCCTTTTCATTCACAGTTTCAACATATACCGGGGGCGCTGCCACAGGTACGGCTGCCTTCTTGTTTTTCCTGAAGTAGTATATGATAAAACATATCAGCACTATAGCAACTACCGCCCCAATGATATACCAGATATAATCGCGCCAGGTCATTTTTACAGCAATGATGTCTGCTATTGGTTTAAAAGCCTGCGTGGTGTCTACAGCTACGGTATTCACAATCAGTGCAAAGGAATCTGTAAGTATGGTATATGCCTGCCCGTTTTGCGGTACAGAGGTAAAGGTGAATGACGGTATCGTAAACATACCTGAATCCCAGCCTGTTATCAGCAACCGCTGTTTGTACAGGGTAAGGCCATCTTGCTGTACAGTATCTATCTTACCTTTTTCTACTATTTCCAGGTTATTAAAGGTATCGGGCATTACCGCCCATATCAGCCTTTCATTATTTGCAGGTTTTGCTTCTATAAAAAGACGCACCTGGTCGCCCACGGTTATCTGCCTTGCGTCTATTTTTGCTGTTACGGCAGATTGCGCAACGGCATTTACTACAGGCAGCATAGCCAGCAGCAGGGTAATGACATAATATGTACGATTACTGTTTCTCATGTATTACCGGGCTTTAAAGAAGCCTTGCAGCGCTTTTACATAATCTTCATTGGTACGTATGCTCAGCAGTGATGCGCCGCTTTTGCGAAACGACTGCTGGCAATATTTTTTATGTTGTTCAAACCGGTGCACATAGTTGGCCCTTACGGCACTATCGCTGCTGTCCAGCCACACCATCTGTCCTGTTTCAGCATCTGTCACTTGTATCAGCCCCGCATCGGGCAGCTCACGGTCGTGCTTGTCATATACCTGTATGCCCACCAGGTCGTGCTTACGGGCTGCCAGTTGCAGTGGTTTTTCATATTGTTCACTTATAAAATCGCTGATGGCGAAAGTGATGGCTTTCTTTTTCTGGATATGCGTAAGAAATTCCAGCGCAGCGGCAATATTTGTACCCCCTGTCTGGCTCGGTTCTAATGCTATCAGTTCGCGTATGATACGCAGGATGTGAGAACGGCCTTTTTTAGGCGGTATAAATTTCTCCACCTTATCGCTGAAGAATATTACGCCTACTTTATCATTATTGGTGGTGGCAGAAAAAGCAATCACAGCGCATATCTCCGTTATCAGTTCGCGCTTCAGCCTTTCCTGCGTACCGAATAGCGAACTGCCGCTGATATCTACCAGCAACATGACTATCAGTTCACGTTCTTCTTCAAAAACTTTTACATAAGGTGTACGCAGGCGCGCGGTTACGTTCCAGTCTATAGCCTTCACATCGTCCCCATGCTGGTACTCACGCACTTCGCTAAAGGACATACCCCTGCCCTTAAAGGCTGAATGATACTCCCCGGCAAATATATGGTTGCTCAGTCCTTTGGTCTTAATTTCTATCCGCCTTACCCTTTTCAGTATTTCTGATGTGGTTAGCATAGTGCAAAGTCGAAAGTTACGATAAAAATGAACTTTAAAATATTATGCTTGTTCCGCAGTTCATTCCGGGCAACAAATGTAGCAGATAGTGTTTTTATATGTCTGAAATAAATGCTAAAAATTTTGTGAAAATGCTTCGGTATGCCCCCTTATTAAACGTAGTTTTGTAGAACCCATCTAAAATATAACAGTTATGAAAAATGTATTGTATTGTTTAGTAGCAGGAACTTTGATGATGACTGCCTGCAATGATGAACCTAAACAGGAAAACACAGAAGAAGTTGCACCCCCATCTGTAACAGTAAGTGATGTACAGGGCTCTCCTGAATATGATGGTGCAACCATCGGGATAGGAGATGTGAAAGCTGAACCTTCCGGGGATAGTGTAAAAGTTACTTTCAACTTCGATGTGAAAAACTATGAGCTGAAAAGCCAGACTGCTGACGCTGCAAGCAAAATGTGTAACAATTCAGACCAGGGGCAACACATACATTTCATTATGGACAATGCGCCTTATGCTGCACTGTACGAACCCACACATACTGTAAGCCTTGCTAAAAACAGCGAGCATTACCTGATGGCTTTCCTGTCGCGCTCCTATCATGAGTCTTTAAAAACAAAAGGCGCTGCCTTGGTATATCATTTTAAAGTAGATGAAAATGGCAAAGTGCAGAAAATGGATGACCCCGCAACTCCTATGGTTTTCTACAGCAGGCCAAAAGGTGACTATGTAGGCGAGGCAAACACTAAGAACCTGCTGCTGGACTATTATGTATGGAATACAACTTTAGGCAATGATAGTAACCATGTACTGGCACATATTAAAGGCAATGGTGTAGATACTACCATGACTATGAAAGACTGGCGTGCACAGTTCCTGCATAATATGCCCATGGGTAAATCTAATATAACACTGACGCTCGCTGATAAAGACGGCAAGAAAGTGGATGGCCCGATGACAGAGGTGACAAGGGAGTTTGGCTTGTCTGCAGATGAACCACTGGCACAATAGTATTTTTAAAACTGAATGAAGAGAGTACTGATTGTAAGCCCGCATTTCCCGCCCGTGAATGCGGCTGATATGCAACGCGTGCGCCACAGCCTGCCCTATTTTCGTAAATATGGCTGGATAGCTGATGTAATAACGGTTGACCTGGATTATGTAGAGTCTTACAGCATAGATACACTGCTGAACGAAACCGTGCCTGCTGATGTTAAAGTACATTACGTAAAAGCATGGGATGCGAAGAAAACCCGCAAGTACGGGCTGGGCAGCCTTTCTATGAGGTCTTTTTTCTTTTATAAAAAACTGGGTAACCGCTTACTTAAATCGGGGGATTACGACCTGGTATATTTTTCTACTACTGCTTTTCATGTAATGGCCCTGGGGCGGTACTGGAAAGAAAAATTTGGTGTGCCGTTTGTGCTGGATATTCAAGACCCGTGGCGCAATGATTTTTACCTGGACAAGCCTAAAAACCAGAGGCCGCCAAAATTCTGGATGTCTTATAACATAGACAAGTACCTGGAAATGTACACCATGAAAAAGGTGGATGGTATCATCAGTGTTTCGCAGGGGTATGTAGATACATTCCTGCAAAGGTACCCGTACATGAGGCCGGAACAGTTTACCGTTATCCCTTTCGGGTATAGTATAATAGACTTCGAGGTGATGAGAAAAAGCTTTCATCAGCCTGAAGTGAAAATTCCGGGCGGGAAAATAAACATTGTATATATAGGCAGGGGCGGGCACGATATGAAGCTGGCCGTTACTTGTTTTTTTACTGCGCTGAACAACCTGGTGCGGAAAGACCCATCTGTGGCAGATAAGCTGCACTGCTGGTTTATAGGTACCAGTTATGCTATGAAGGGCAAGGGTGGTAAGACCATAAAACCCATAGCTGACGATATTGGGGTAGGTGAACTGGTGACTGAAATAACAGACAGGGTAGCGTTTTTTGAAACGTTGTACCAACTGGACCATGCAGATGCATTTTTCGTGCCGGGGTCAATAGATACCAGCTATACAGCTTCAAAAATATACCAGTATGTTTTGTCTGAAAAGCCTTTGCTGGCAATATTTTACAAGGGCAGCAGTGTGATCTCCATACTGGAAAAAGCCCGTACAGGCACAGTAGTTACTTTTGACGAGTCTTTACAGTACACTGATGATATGATAAAACAGTGTGAGGATTTTCTGACCCGGCTGCTGAATCATGAAACTGTTGCTGTTAAATATAACAGGGCTAACTTTGCTGAATATTCTGCTGAGGCCATGGCTAAAAAGCAGGTAGATTTTTTTAATAAAATAATTGCAGCTAAAAAGGAGCATGCTTAAACGCAATTTTACAAAAGGAGTATTAGAAGCGGGGTGTGACGAGGCCGGGCGTGGATGCCTGGCCGGGCCTGTGTTTGCTGCTGCTGTGATATTGCCTCCGCGTTTTTCTCATCCTTTGCTGAATGACAGCAAACAACTTACGCACGAAGAGCGTAATGAGCTGCGTCCCATAATAGAGAAGAAGGCGCTTGCATGGGCTGTGGGCATGTGTACACACGAGGAAATAGATTGCATTAATATACTGAAGGCTTCTTTTAAAGCTATGCACCTGGCTGTAGATCAGCTATCAATAAGGCCGGAGCTCTTGCTAATAGATGGCAACCGCTTTTCGCCCTACTTTGGTATTACACACCAGTGCATTATAAAAGGCGATGCTACTTATATGTCTATTGCAGCGGCAAGTATATTGGCAAAAACACACCGCGACGAATTTATGATGAACCTGCACCAGCAGTACCCGCACTATGGCTGGGACAATAATAAAGGCTACGGCACCATCCATCACCGCAGGCAAATGATGCAGCACGGCTCATCGCCCTACCACCGCAAGACCTTTAAGTGGAAAGAGGTTGTAGCGGGTGAGGTTGAAGTTGCCATTGAAGATTAAGATAACGGGAAGCTCATTTCAAAAACAGCACCATCAGGCTCATTATCCTTAACAACTATTCTCCCTTTATGCTGCTTTACAATTTTAGCAGTAAGGTATAGTCCTAACCCTGTTCCTTTTGCTTTTCGCGTTTCCTCATTGCCTATCCGGTAAAACTTATTGAATACTTTATTTTTTTCAGCATCAGGTATTCCAGGACCATTGTCTGCTACTATAATAACTGCCTTGCCGTTTTTTTCTACAATGCTAACAGAGATTGGTTTGTCTGCCGGTGTGTACTTTATTGCATTGCCCAACAGGTTATTTACCGCCATTTGTATCAGCGTTTTGTCGCCGATTATATATAGTTCAGGCATCGGCATATCCATAAACCTTCCAGGATAGCTATGTGCATAATCATTCAGGCTGTCACTTACCAATGCTGCCAGGTTGAACCTTTCCTGCGAGGGTTTATACTGCCGCCCCTCTATCTGCGATGCCAGCAACATATTGTTGCACAGGTCGTTCAGCCTGTTAGACTCTGTTATACACCTGTCTATCAGCAGGGTTTTCTTTTCTTCATCAAGTTTGTGCCTGGCCATTGTCTGCAGGTTCAGTTTCATGGCAGCAATGGGCGATTTCAACTCGTGTGTTACTGCAAGCATAAAGTTGTTTTGCTGGCGCGATAGCCTGATACTACGGCGGAAGGAAGAATAAACCACCGCAGCGCCTATGATGATGATGAGCAGGTTTGTAGCACCCTCTCCCAGGTATTGCGCTGAACGCGACCTGCGCTTCTCCTTTATTTCATCCAGTATAGCATAGTATTCATTAGCATTAGCTACACTGTCAACGGTGTGTTGCAGGTTCACATATTCAAGTTCATATATGGTCTGGCTTTTCTGGTATAGGCTGACACCCCAGAAAACAAGGGCGGCCACGACATATAAAAACAATAGAAGGTGTACAGTAGTGAATAAACGCATGACGGGTGCAACATGTTTTAATGTTGCAATAAAGTTACTGTTTTGCGCGTTTTTCTACGCGCAAACCTACCTGCAACATTTCTGGCAGGGGGTTGATACGCATATTGTGCGCAAATTTTATCTCCCACATACCCGCTTTGCGCAGCATGACGCTGTCCCCGTCGTGAGAGATGGGCATGCGTTGTTCCCATATTTCTCCCATGCCCCGGCCCATCCATTTGCCATTGGGTTCTGCCAGTGGTATTTCAATACGGGTACGTTTAAAAATTGTATCGCCGGGGGCTTTGGTATAAATCATCAGCCATATATTGGAGTAAGGGTAGGCATCCGTATGGCGGGTGATAAAATGCAGGTTGTATAACGACGTAGTATCAGTTATTTCAAATTTAAAAGACAGGTGGTTTTTATAATCCCACTTATTGTCGGGTATTGAATACTCCTTTTGATAATAGGGAGAAGAAAGACAACTGCTTAACAGCAATAACAATAAAAAAGGAAAGAATATTTTTTGAATACGCAGCATGACTATTTCCTGAATTGCAAAACTACCTTATTTCTCCAGTTTATAAGATGTTCAATATTTGTTCTTTGGCCTTTTCCAGTTCATCTTTCATGCCTATAACCAGTTGCTGTATCATAGCATCGTTAGCTTTAGAGCCCAGCGTGTTTATCTCCCGGCCTATTTCCTGCATAATAAATCCCAGCACTTTACCTTTGCCCGTATCTTCTTTGGCCAGTGTCTCGTAGAAATATACACAGTGCTGGCTGAGGCGGGTTTTCTCTTCAGTAAAATCCATACGCTCCAGGAAGTATATCATCTCCTGTTCAAAACGGTTCTGGTCCATTTTCTCTTTGCCTATAAACTCGCTCATAGACTGGTTAATACGTGCACGTACTTTTTCAATACGGGCGGGCTCCAATGGTAAAATTTTCTCCAGCAGGGCTTCTATATTCTTTATGCGTAATACCAGTTCTGTGTATAGTGCATCACCTTCTCTTTTGCGGTGTACCATCAGCAGGTCTGCGGCATCTTGTATGGCTTCTTTCACCACCCTCCACTCATCTTCGGGCAGCATATCCTGGTCTGCGGCCACTACTTCCGGCATACGCATGATGGTGGACAGGCTGTTGTCCTGCGGGATATTAAGCTGTTCGGCAATTTGTTTCATGCTGTTATAGTAAAACACGGCCAGTTCAGTATTTACAGTCATGGGCTTGCTGGCACCTTCCTGTTTAATGGTAACAGTCAGGTCTATAGTGCCGCGCAGCAGGGTATTACTGAGCAGGTTGCGTATGTCTAACTCGTAAGAACGTAAAATGGGCGGTAGTTTGGTTGACATTTCAAATTGTTTCCCGTTCAGCGATTTCAATTCCACTACAATCTGTTTGCTATTTACGCGGGCTTCCGCACGGCCAAAGCCGGTCATCGAGTACAACATCTGCAAGTAAACTTTGAAACAAAGAAAGGACAAACAAACCGCATTTTAAAAAAGCATATAAATTGCGCGTAAAAAATATGTATAAAACCATGCTAAAATCCCCGATAAATCATACAAGGGGTTGATATTTAATTATTTTTGCCAGACAAGGAGATCCCTGATGCGTTTTACTGTTTCTTTATTATTCATATTACTAACATTTACTGCCATTGCACAGCAGCCCTCGCGCGAGGAGCTGGAGCAACGCCGCCGGCAATTGTTAGAAACCATAAAAGAAACGGAAAACCAACTGGCAGCAACTAAAAAAAACACTAAGGCTACTATGGGCCAGTTGCGTGCCTTGCAAAGCAAGCTTGCAGGCAGGCAGAAGCTGATTAATAATATCAACCAGGAAATAGAACAGATAGGCAGCAGCATAGCTTACTCGTCTAAAGAGATAACGAGGATGAAGGGCAACCTGGGCATATTGAAGGCCCGCTATGCACAATCTGTACGTTACGCCTACAAAAGCCGGAGTTCCTATGATATGCTGGCGTTCCTGTTTTCTTCAAACGACTTTAACGAGGCCCTGCGCCGCATGAAGTACCTGAAACGCTATACAGATTATCGCAAAGACCAGGCAGACCAGATAAGATTGACACAGGCGAAACTGGAAGAAGAGGTGGATAACCTGAACAACGAGAAGGCTAAAAAGGATATACTACTGTCTGCCGAGGAACAGCAGAAACAGGCTATTGAAGAAGATAAGAACAAGACCGACCAGGTAGTGAAGGAACTGAAGGGACAGGAAAAGGAACTAACGGCCAGGATAATGAAGAACCGCCGCATACAGCAGCAGGTGGACCGTGCCGTAGAAGATATCATACGCAAGGAACTGGAACTGGTACGTAAAAAAGCAGAAGAAGAAAGAAAACGTAAAGAAGCGGAAGAACGCAGATTGAGAGAGGAAGAAGAAAAAAGAAAAGCGCTGGCTGCTAACACTACGCCGTCCAAACCGGCCAGTAATATAACCGTTACTACAGACAATAGCACCCTGCCACCTGCAACACGCTCTAATACAGCTACTACTCCGCCTGTAAAAACAACAACACCTGTTGCTGCAAAACCTCCTGTTGCAAAGCCGACACCCAAGCCTGTTAACAGCTACGGCCTTACGCCGGAAGCTGCTGCATTGTCTAACAGCTTTGAAGCCAACAGGGGCAAGCTGCCATGGCCGGTAGAAAAGGGATTTATTTCTTTGGGTTACGGGCCGTACAAACACCCTATTGCAGAAAAAGTAACGCTGGAAAACCTGGGTATCAATATCAGTACAGCAGCCGGTGCAAATGTCCGCGCTTGTTTTGAAGGCAGGGTTAGTAAAGTGTTTACTATGGATGGCAAACTATGGAACGTGCTCATTAACCACGGCAGGTACGCCACTTTGTACATGAACCTGGCCAAGGTAAATGTAAAAGCAGACCAGCAGGTAAGCACCAAGCAATCCTTGGGTAGCGCAGCGGTAAATGAAGATGGTGAGTCTGTTATCAACTTCCAGATATGGGTGGAAACTCACAAAGTTGACCCAGCGCCCTGGATAGCGCGTTAATCAATTAGTACATTCCCCGTCATTTGCGGCGGAACAGGTATCCCCATTATCTTCAATATAGTAGGTGCAATATCACCCAGCTTGCCGGGTCTTACAGCACCATGATAATCATTTGATATAACAAACAGCGGCACGGGGTTAAGCGTATGCGCTGTGTTGGGCGAACCATCTTCATTTATCAGGTAGTCAGAATTGCCATGGTCTGCGGTGAGCAGTATAGTGTACCCGTTTGCCAATGCCAGCGGCACTATCTGCGATACGCAGTTATCTACTGTTTCCACGGCTTTTATTGCCGCGCTCCATACGCCTGTATGGCCTACCATGTCAGCATTTGCAAAGTTCATGCATATAAAATCAGCAGATTGTGCAGCAATTTCGGGCAGTATGGCCGCTGTCAGTTCGTACGCGCTCATTTCAGGCTTCAGGTCGTACGTGGCTACATCTTTGGGCGAGGGCGCCATGATGCGCCTTTCCCCTATAAACTCTTTTTCCCTGCCGCCCGAAAAGAAAAAGGTAACATGCGGGTATTTTTCTGTTTCAGCTATGCGTATCTGCGTTTTACCATATTGTTCCAATACCTGCCCAAGCGTATTGTCCAGGTTGTCGTTATAAAATATGACCCCGACATTTTTATAGGTTTTGTCATATTCCGTCATGGTGACATAATGCAACTGTAGCGGCTGCATGTGAAATTCAGGGAAGTCCTGTTGTGTAAGCACCTGTGTTATTTCCCTGCACCTGTCTGTACGAAAGTTGAAACAAACTACCACATCCCCTTCTTTTATGGTAGCCAAAGGTTTGCCATCAGCATCAACAGCTATTACCGGTTGTATAAACTCGTCTGTAACGCCTTGATTGTAAGACTGTTGTATAGATTCAAGCATATTGGTACTGCATTGGCCCATACCATGTACCAGGGCATCGTAACACAGTTTTACACGCTCCCAGCGCCTGTCGCGGTCCATTGCATAGTACCTGCCGCATATAGAGGCAAGTTTAGCATTTGTGCCGGCAATGTGTTGTTCCAGCTCATTTATATATTCATAACCGCCTTTGGGGTCAGTATCACGCCCGTCTGTAAAAGCGTGTATGGCCACATTTGGCAGGTGATGTTCCTGCGCCAGGCTGCATAATGCTTTCAGGTGGTCTATATGCGAGTGTACCCCGCCATCGCTCACCAGGCCTATAAAATGTAATGTCCTGCCGGGTTGTTTTGCCAGCTCAAATGCGTTAAGCAATACCAGGTTAGTAGCCAGCTCGCCCTCTCTTACGGCTACATGTATGCGCTGCAACTCCTGGTAAACTATACGGCCGGCACCTAAGTTCAGGTGGCCTACTTCAGAATTACCCATCTGTCCCGCCGGCAACCCTACCTCTTCGCCACAGGTAACCAGTTCTGTATTTGGGTATTTTTCATATAAAGAATCTACAAAAGGTGTATTTGCATTCTCAATGGCATCTGAAGCAGGGATTTGCCCGTGTCCCCACCCATCCATAATGATGAGCATTACTTTTTTTGACATGGACACAAAAATACAACTTAACCTGATACCTTTAAATCGGCAGGCTATGTTATATATACTACATTATTAATTATAGGTTAAAGTAATCATTTTATCTTTTAAAATATACGAAATTGTATTTTTATGATCATTTTTGCCTAATTTGCCAATAGATAGTTAAACCAGATTGATTTTGGCAGGTTTTTTGCTGTATAAGTTATTTAGAACTTGAGGAGTTTGCTGATGAAGAAATTTTACAAAAGAGTTTTGATTACCATACTGACTGTCTTCTCTCTGTCTGCTAATGTGCAGGCACAAGAGCCGTTGCAGGAAGTGGTGCAATATATCCGTGGCGGTAATGTTACCGGCATGGCTAAGTATTTTGATAAAATGGTAGGTATTAATATCAATAATAACCAGGCCAGCTATAGTTCTTCACAGGCAGAGATCATCCTCAAAGACTTTTTCAGTAAGAACGTAGTAAAAGATTTTAACGTTGCACAGGGCGGCAATAGCGGTACTACTTCTCAATATGCTATTGGCGATTTATACACCTCTGCCGGCCTTTACCAGTTATATGTGGTTATAAAGATGACTGAAAACCGGTTCCTGATAAAGGAAATGAGATTTGAAAAAATAGAAAAGAAATAAAAACCCACTCCGAAGAGTGGGTTTTTTTATGCTTTCCGATTCAATTATAGTTCTTGATTGAAGCAAGGATCAACTTGCAGAATTGCAATCGCTGGTTGAAAACTCACAACCGGCCTAAGCGCCCACATAGAGAGGAGCCAGTTATTACGCCAAAGAAATGTATATATTCTGATTTCATTGATTTTGCATTATCAGGTAAACTATGTATTGCATTATTCCACCTTAACTATTTTAAAAATTCTTGCATCCTTGTTAGTATTCATCACTGCCAGGTAATAATACCCGGCTGGCAGTTGTTGTGTTGCAATACTATTCAACCCTTTTTGAAGACTACCGGTAATCATGTCCTGCCCAAGTATATTGACTATTTTAAAATGGCTATAGTTTGTAGTATTGTTTATGGCAATGTGAGCATTAAAAGGATTCGGGTATATATTTACTGAAAGCCCGGATATGGCTTTTATTGAGGCTGGTATATAAGTTGAGTCAATGTCCTCCATTCTTTTGCCACAGCCAAAACTATCTGTAGCTATTACATAGAAAAAGCCGGTATCAGTCGGGTAGTAAGTATCCTTATTTTCTCCCGGCAACGGTGTGCCATCAGCTTTATACCACTGATAAGTAGCACAGGTAGGGCAAATACAGGTATAGCCTTTCCCTGTTGAAGATGCCTGATAAACAGCAGCAGGTATTGGCCTAAGTACAAAGTTGGCTGTATCGCTTGTACCACAAGACGACCCTGTATATGTCACCCAGTATGTGCCCGGGTTACTAACTGTAATAGTTGGTGTAGTTGCCTTATTACTCCATAGATAACTGGCGGCGTTGGCAGCAGACGCATCTAATACCAAAGATTGACCCTCACAAGCTCCTGTATCACGCAGAATTTTAAGCGGGCCTATTTCTACTGATTTGCAAAATGCTTCAGAGCCCATATGTGAGCCCTGATTTATGTACAGGGTCATACTTTGTGTACCTGCTGTAGAAAATTTGTGGGAGAATGTATCGTTGTAATATTTAGTTGTGTCATTGCCCGGGAAGGTAATGAGCTTACCATAGCATAATGAATTAGAACCGAAGCTTACAATATTTGCATACATGATGGAGTCAACAAAAAAGGTATTAAGCCCGTTTTGCTGTGAAATGCCGGTGGTGGTTGCACTGGTTGCAATTGGTGTATCAGTTATACTCTTACCGAAATTTAGTTTTATCAATTTTTTATCTTCATTAAGTACAAGAGTTATCAACTGGTCGCAATCTGATAATATGCATAAAGATCTGGGTAGTGCCAGAAGGTTGCCGGGATTACCAAGTAATTTACCTGTCGGGGCATTGTTTTTGATGTTGGTTCCAAAATCGTAACGGGTGATGGTCGCATTAATCAGGCTGGCCACCAGCATATACCAGTTGCCGTTCTCTTTATGTATAGCGAAATTGCAAGGCTGAGACACAGAGCCAACATTAGGTATAGTTGTAATTATTGGCGTGTTAGATAGTGACGTGCCGAAATCTACTCTCAGAATAGAACCGCTTCGGTCGCCTATAAATGCAATCCATTCATTGTCGTATTTAGCAAGTCCTACCTGGTGAGGCCAGAACATTTTACTGGGAAAAGTATGTTTTACCGATGTTGGGGCATTAGCCAATGAATTACCGAATGACAGCATATAAAGGTCACTGCCATTTGCAGTCAACCCATACCAATTGCCACTGGCATCATCTTTTATAATGTCAATACCTTCCAGCTGGCCTGAGGTACCATATAGCCCAACAGTAGTTGCGGTATATGAGCCGCTAGGTGTGCCGCTATATGTAAGCCTCTGCATTTTATTGTCCGGGTGGGAGTTTATGAATGTGTACCAGGTGCCATTGTCATAATTTGTTGATGCGAATGTGGCCTTGTTTGCCGATAAGCCGGTTGTTGAGAATGTACCGGGAGACTGATCGATATTTACCGTATCAGTTATCCAGGTATAGGTTATTCCATTTTTGACAGATGTAAATGTTATAGGATTCCCCTGGCATGCAGCATTTACAGATGTTATTTGAGCATACATGGGGCTGGAAACTATCAACAAGGTCATCAAGGTTAATATGTACTTCATAAACAGCGTAATTTTTGTGAAATAGGTGTTTTAGTTAATGTAATTTTATAAAGGTATCACATATTGTTAAAAAAGCAATAACAGGGCGAGATTTAGAACCTACGCATTATTATGTGTTCTATCATCAATGGTAGAGAGGCTTAGAACAGAAGTATTTTTACAGGCCGGCGTTATTATTGTTTATATATTTTTATGAAAAGAGCCGCTATATCATTCTGCTACCGGACCTATCCGGAAGGGAAAGAATATTGGATAGAATAAAGTAGCAAGGTTTCTCAAAGGACATAATAAATCGCTCTACCTAGCCTGGCAGCACATTGGCACTACAGAATGATGATAAGAAGAGAAATATGAAGTAGAAAGCCATTCCGGAGATACATATCACCCCCGGTTGTCAGAAAACAACCACAAGTAGTACGTTTACAACCAACGGTAGCGGTACTTTTGCCTGTTCTGCTTAGGGACGGGTATAACTTTGCAGTATCAAAAAATTAATCAAAATGGATACTAAAGTCATCGGCAGCAAAATTGCCAAAGCAAGAAAAGAAATCAATATGTCACAGGCTCAGCTTGCCCAGCTCCTTTTTATCAGTCCGCAGGCAGTAGGCAAGTGGGAGCGCGGGGAATCCATCCCAGACATCCTCACTTTCAACCGCCTTGCAGAGATACTGGGGGTCGACCTGAACTACTTTTCAGAAAATTTCCAATCGGCAGATAATGAAATACCTATGCAGGACATAGTCAATAATGAACAACCCGCACGGGATGCTACCAACCGCCAATTGCTCACTAACTTCAGCGGCAGTAACCTGCCGGATACTGATTTTGCAGGTGTTACTGCGCACAAAAGCAAATTCAACGGCAGTGCCTTGCGCGGCTCCGACTTTTCAGGTGCAGACCTGACGGGTAGTACCTTTTCAGGCAGCGATGTACAGGGCGCGAATTTTGACGGTACAAACCTTACTGACTGTACTTTCACCGCAAATTCCCTGATGGATGCGACTTTCAACAAGACGATACTTGTACGCGCAGAATTCAACGCGTCGGGCCTGGATGGAGCAAAATTCAGCAATGCAGAGCTTGTAGATGTAAAGCTGGTAAATACCGACCTGAGAAAAACGGCCTTTGAAAACTGTACCTTCCGCGGTGTGGACTTTAAACATTCTGACCTGCGGGGCGTAAACATGGAAGGACAGACCTTTATAGACGTGAAATTTGACAAAGCAGGACTAAACGAAACACAGTTTAACAGGGCAGTGTTCAAAAATGTGTCTTTCCGTCCCCCGCTTGCGCTTACCAATAAATATTACAAAGCCATCAAAACTATCAACTTCCGGGGTGCGACTATGGATAAGCTTACCTACGCTGCGCTAAAAGGCATGGGCGCGGACCTGTCAAGAGTCACTGTTACACAGTAACTGCTACAATTTTAGTCGCCCCTTTAGGGGGATAGGGGGAAACTACTGACACACTGTTGTCGCTAAATGTATCTTGACACAATTCAGGGAATGAAAAGAATACAATAAGCTATCAGCCCCTAACAGTAAATGATTTTTTATTTTTGCCCATAAATACTTGTATGAGATCAGAGGCGAAAACTGTAATAGAATATTTAAGCACACTGCCCGAAGAGCGGATAGAGCCGATGGATAAGTTGTATAAGGCTATAAAAAAGAACATACCTAAAGGTTTTGCCGAAGGTATAGGATACGGTATGCTGGGCTGGTCGGTACCGCATAGTTTGTATCCGCCGGGCTATCATTGCAATCCCGAACAACCACTGCCTTTTATGAGTATAGCCTCACAAAAAAATTTCATAGCAGTTTACCATATGGGCATCTATAGCGACCCTGAATTGCTGAAATGGTTTACGGATGAATACCAGAAACATTGCAGGCGTAAGCTGGATATAGGTAAAAGCTGTATCCGCTTTAAGTACATGGATGATATCCCGTATGCACTGATAGGCGAACTGGCATCGAAAATAACCCCAGAAGAGTGGATTACTATGTATGAAAAGGCGTTGAAAAGAGAATAGACTCCTGACCAGGTTGCATGCTAATAAATCTCCTGATTTGCAATTGCCTTTACACAAGTTTATGACTTATGTTATCTTTGCACTCAAATCCCGATATAATAATGGCTGAATTTCCCCCTTGCCCACAGTGCAAATCAACATTTACCTACGAGATGGACAACCTGCTGGCATGCCCCGAATGCGGCCATGAATGGAACCCCAATGAAGAAGTTATAGCGGAAGAAGGTTTTGTTGTAAAAGACGCCAATGGGAACATCCTGCAAAACGGCGATAGCGTGGTGACTATTAAAAACCTGCCCGTAAAAGGCTCTGCACAAAGCATAAAAGCCGGTACCAAAGTAAGGAACATCCGCCTGGTAGATAGCGACCATAATATAGATTGTAAAATAGACGGCTTCGGCGCTATGGCGCTTAAATCAGAATTTGTAAAGAAGGCGTAGTATCAACACGAAACTCGTTAGGTGTATATTTTACTTGCCTATCACAACCCTCCTATGCTCCCGCCCCCACAGGCGCATTTCGTTGATGAGGCGCTCCAGCGTACGGCCATGCGGAGTCAGTTCATATTTTACAGTAGTTGGATTTGTTTCCATTTCAGTGCGTTTCACCAGCAGGTTCATTTCCAGGTCGCGCAGTTCTTTGGTCAGCATCTTGGTGCCTATACCATCCAGAATGCGCATGATGTCCATAAACTGTAACGCACCGCCGCAGTTCAGCGTAGTGATGAGTTGTATCTTCCACTTTCCGCTCAGTATGGCAATAGTATCCATAGCCGCTATCAGCTCGTCATCTTTGGTACAGCTTATGTCCAGTACTATGGGTTCCTTTTTTCTCATTGCATCCTATTTATGCGCTGTACAAATTTACCGTAAAGCAGGTTGCAAACCAGTTCCCTGCAGGAAACTACTTTACAACAGGAAAGGGTTGAAACATAAGCATATTGTTCAGTCTAATTTTGAACAAAAGAAGAAACAATGTCAGCAACATTTACAGACGCGAATTTCGACAGCCTTGTACTGCAATCAGATAAATTATCCATCATAGACTTCTGGGCTACATGGTGCCCGCCGTGCGTTGCGCTGGGGCCAACAATAGATGCACTCGCAAGAGATTTTGAAGGACAGGTAAACGTAGGCAAGTTGAATACTGATGAGAACCCGCAGGTGTCAGTAGCTTATGGCGTTAGTAACCTGCCATGTGTGCTGTTCATTCGCAACGGTGTAGTGGTAGATAAGATGGTAGGTGCAGCCCCAAAGCCCGTGTATGAAAAGAAGGTCCGGCAACTGTTAGGATAGCTTGTATAATGATACTATTTGCTTTTTGCAGCAGCGTCTATCATACCCTTCAGCACTTTTATATCCACGTCTTCCAGTTTGTTGATGTACAGGCAACCAACACCTGTCTTGTGTTTGCCTAATTTCTCCAGGGCATCTGCATGGTCTTTGATATTTACAGTCATGTGCAGTGACAGGTTTGCCTTGCGTGGAGAAAACCCTATCCTGAACCAATCTACTTCCCTGCCGGTATTCGGGCTTTTATATCGTACATCTCCAAAGCCAATTATAGCGCTGCCCCACATCCTGGGCTCTTCCTTTGTCGCTTTCTTCATCATTTCCAGTATGGCAAAGCTGTCTTTACGCTTTGTTTCGTCCGCTATGTTGTTGATGAAGTCCTCCACGCTTGAGGCTGTTGGTTTTGTTTTTATCTCTGCGAGTTTTCCTTTTTTAGGCGCAGCTTTTTTTGCAGGTTGTTCCAACTCCAGCCACTCCAGTTTGCCTTTACGTTTCACCAGGTTTTTATAATCCCACTGTATCGTCTTAGATTTTTTCAGCCATCGTTTCAGGTTAGTGGTGCTTACATCTTTTACGGTTTTATAACGCGCCTCAGCGGCTTTAAATGTACCCTCGGGCAGCAGCTTTGGTTCTTCAAAAGATTGACCGCTCCAGAACAGCAGGCGCATGCTGTCTTTCAGCTTGCTGTAACCAACTATGGGGTTACCCTCCAAAAACCACACAGGGTGCCTGTGCCATATTTTACTTTCAGCTTCGGGCAGAGTAGTGCTTATAGTCTCGTGCAGTAAATCTGCTATGGCTTTATCCTCTTCAGATAATGCTTTGTGGTATGCCTGGATATCCTTGTTCATTATTTCGACATGTTAAATACCTTTTTAAAATTATGCACTTTGTCCGAATGTCAACAAATTATTATCAGGATCAAGCAACGAAAATTCGCGCTGCCCCCATGGCCTGGTGCCAAGCTGTCCATTCGGGTGAATCAGTACTTTATTATCCAGTAGTGATTGATACAGAGTATCAATATCGGAAACACGGATATACACCTGGCCATAATTTTCTTTTGTGTCAATATCTTTGAACTTAAAAAAGTGTATTTCTACCTTATCTTTCTTTACCATCAGGTAATCATCATATTCACCCTGCAGTTCAAAGCCTAATTGATTGAGGTAATAATTTTTTGTGGCAGTATTATCCCGCATCGGCAGTTTGGGATGGATATGTGTGAGCATGTTATTGCTATTAAATTTTCCCTATTGTTGTATCGTTAATGCTATTGTAAGACTTTAATATTCTGTACCCGTCATCAGTGTTTTCACCTATTTCTTTTATAAGTCCATTCTCATAATAATAAATCACCTTTCCTAAATCTTTTCCATTTTTTCTTGTCCAGCGTTTTTCAATTGCACCGGATTCGTAAAAGCTATTGTTTATTCCTTCAAATTCATAATTTATTCTTTCTCCTTCAAATCCAGTACGACCATTAGGGCGAAATTCTCGTACAACACCATTCATTTTCCCCTCTCTCAAGTAACGGTCAACCCATATGCTTTCATTTTGCCGCCACATTATGTTTTTGCCGTTCTCCTTTCCGTCCTTAAATTCAGTTAGTTCCCTAATTTTTAGGTCCGGATAAAATTTGAGTAGTATGTAATTGCTATCTGCAGCATTTCGAATAATTGTTAAAGTACTGTCTTCGCTGTTATTTATACTGGAAATATCAATTGATAACTTTTCAGTACGGTCCTGATTACATGCCGAAATACACACCAGAAACCCGATAAAGAGTAATGTTGATTTTATCATTACAGAATTACTAAATTAAATAACGTTTATACAATTAAGTTAAGATAAAAATTTCATATTTCTACAACCTTTCCGCCATACCAATACCAAACAGAGCATAGTCATACACCGCCGGGTCTTGGGGGTTCATCTCACGCAGGGTGGCGGTTAGTTGCATAGCGTTTTGCCAGTTGCTTTTTTCGTTGTCTATCAGCCCTAGCCTGTGGGCTACACTGGCTACGTGTACATCCAGCGGGCATACCAGTTGGCTCATGTTTATCTTCTTCCATATACCAAAGTCAACACCCTGCCTGTCTTTGCGCACCATCCAGCGCAGGTACATGTTAATGCGTTTGCACGCGCTCTTGCGTTGTGGGGTAGAAATATGTTTCCGTGTCCGTTCAGGATGCTCTATTGAGAAGAAATAGTTGTGAAAATGCACCAGTGCTTGCTCTACCGTTTCTTGCATGTATTTCTTCCCAGGTACAAAAGCATCTTCAAGTGAATCATGCTGCCTGTAATGATATTGCAGGAATTGTATAAAGTACAGCAGGTCTGTAGCATTGAAAGTGCGGTGGGCAAAACCTAAGAAACCTTTCAGGTCAGTGTCCTTATGGTGCAGGATAAAATCATGCGGTGCATTATCCATCCAGCCCATCAGTTTATTACAGCTGTTGATGATGGAGGTACGGTTGCCCCACGCCAGCACCGCGGCAAACAACCCGCTTATTTCTATATCCTGTTTCCCGGTAAAACGGTGCGGTATAGATATGGGGTCGTCTTTAATAAAAGAAGGCTGGTTGTACAGCCTTCTTTTACTATCCAGTAAGTTTTTTATTTGCGTTAAACGCTCGTCCACTATTTCTTCTTATCCTTTTTCTTCTTGATCTTTTTACCATCCGCCATTCTTACTTTCATGCGTATGTCTTTATCAGGGCGGTCCATAGCATTGCGGGGTTCCATGATTATTTTTTCCGCTACATCCATGCCTTCCGTCACCTGGCCATATACTGTATAGCTGCCATCCAGCTGTGGTGTACCGCCCAGCGTTTTATACACTTCGCGTTGTGCTGCGGTATATACCCTGCCTGTTCTTTGTGTCAGGTTGTCCAGCTCGGCATCTGTATATTTTTTGCCCACTACTATATAAAACTGGCAGCCTGATGATGATTTGTTGGGATTGTTATCCCGCGCGGCGGCTATTGCTCCATAGCGGTGAAAATTGGTATCGTTGATCTCAGCGTCTATACGGTAGCCTATATCACCACCGCCCAGTGGCGTACCCGGTGCCGCGTTTTTAGATTCAGGGTCGCCGCCCTGTATCATAAACTGTGGTATCACGCGGTGGAATAAAGTACTGTCGTAAAAACCGTCCTTTGTTATTTTAATAAAATTGTCACGGTGTTTAGGGGTATTATCAAACAGTTGCACGGTCATATTCCCGTATTCCGTTTCTATTACCACCGTGTTGTCATTGCCTTTTTTCTTTTTGGCTACCGCGGCAGAAACCATGCAAAAACTTAATAGTACCAATAATAACTTCTTCATAAATTGAGTGCAATAAATATTAACTTTAAAAATTCTTTTTACAGGATTAAGGTACGAACTTAATAAATAAGTTGGCACAGCAGGCAGATAAAAATACTTAACAGGAATGGAGACAAAACAAAGACGGCGGGGCATAGCCAAATTACTGCCCGAGTGGAGCTGGAACCTGGATCTAAGAATACCACTCACATCTTTCAACCCCACTAAAATAAATGAAACACGTGAGCAAAAGGAGGTAGAGCCGGTATATTCCGTTTTTGATTATGATGGTACGGGGTATGAAGAAAAGAAGAATATTAACTACGAAGACTGTATAAAATACAAGAATACCGGCAGGATAACCTGGATAAATGTAGATGGTATAAAGAAAACAGAAGTAGAACGCCTTTGCGGTTACTATGGGGTGCACCACCTTATTGTTGAGGATATATTAAGTGCAGGCCAGCGCGCCAAGATGGATGATAACGAAAATGTAATTTTCTGCCTGTTGCCTATGCTGTATTATAATGACGGCACCGGGCAGGTAGAAAGCGAACAGGTAAGTATTGTATTGGGAAAAGACTTTGTTATTTCCTTCCAGGAAGACCCGCTGCGCGATGTGTTTGACCCCATACGCGAGCGCATCAGGACGGGGATGCCTAAGTTAAGAAAAGGCACGGCAGACTATCTGGTGTACAGCCTGGTAGATATTATAGTGGACAGCTACTTTGGTATTATAGAAAAGATAAACGAACGTATAGAGCGACTGGAAGACAAGCTGCTGTTGCAACAAAAAGAGCAGGCTACCCTTGGTAAGTTAAGCATACTGCGTCGCGAAGTAATGGTGATGAAACGTTCTATATTTCCTGTAAGGGACCTGGTATATGGTTTTATAAAAAGCGATAGCGACCTGCTGGAAGAGGAGCACGAAAAATACTATAAAGATGTACTGGACCACATAACACAAGCCAATGAGTATGTGGAGAACCACCGTGATATGATGATGAACCTGCAGGACCTTTCTATGAGCCAGATAAACATGCGCATGAATGAGGTAATGAAGGTATTTACCCTGCTGGCCACACTCATGGCGCCAGCTACTGTTATAGGCGGTATATTCGGTATGAACTTTGATGTCATTCCCCTCTCTCACCAGCAAGACGGGTTCTACATAACCGTTGCCCTGATGCTTGCCATACCATTGCTGATGCTGATATATTTTAAAAGGAAGGGTTGGTTTTAATTTTTTATTACCACAATTTTACGTATATTTACATGTAATACAAGGTGTGAATATATGATGCATATTCAGCCAACAGGCGCAATAAATTATAATGAACGAATTAAACTCAACAAGCATATTCAATCTTCCTCCAGGGGGAGATTTTTTGTTATTAGTCCTGCTACGGAAAAACAACCGGAATTGCAACAAAACGCAACAATTATGTCACTGCACAAGGTTGCCCAACCCTATTTGACAACTTTTTGAAAGTTGTAAAATCTGAACAGTGTAAAGCTGTAACCCTTTTTCAGGACGAGGCAACATCCCAAACAGAAAAACGCAACAAATTGCAACAAAACGCTAAGTTGCTGCCTCCCACTACTGGTCGGGATGGTGAGAGGCCAGGGGTCAGGTCATAAAATCAAATACTATCTTTACACCCGTGCATACGCTACAGCTAAATATCAATACGCTACCACAACCTGTAACTTACCAAAGCAGGTTGTTCCTGACAGGCTCCTGCTTTGCAGAGAACATGGCCATACGCCTGAAACAGCATCGTTTTAATGTTGTGGACAACCCGCACGGCATATTGTTCAACCCTGTAAGCGTTGCAGAAAGCCTGGGCAGTTATATAAAAGGCAGGCAATATAGCGAAGCCGACCTCTTTTACCTGAACGAACTCTGGAACAGTTGGGAGCACCACAGTGAATATTCACATATAGACAAGCAAAGCGCTTTAGCAGGTATTAATGCTTCGCAGAAACGTGCGGCTGCATTTATAAAAGAGGCTACGCATGTCATGATAACACTCGGCTCTGCTTACTGTTATGTGTTGAAGGAAACAGGCAAGGTTGTCAGCAATAATCACCGTGCACCTGCCAACTGGTTTGAAAAAAAGCTGCTGGGCATAGATGTGATAACAGGGAAGTTTACTGAGACTCTCAATGCACTGCTGGAAATAAATCCTTCGGTGCAGATCATATTCACCGTAAGCCCTGTGCGGCACTACCGGGATGGTATAGTAGAGAACAACCGCAGCAAGGCGCGCATCATAGAAAGTGTACACCAGCTATGTGAAAAATTTCAGCAGGCGTATTACTTCCCTGCTTACGAATTGGTAATAGATATACTGCGCGACCACCGCTATTATGATATTGATTTTGTACACCCTAACTACCTGGCTACAGACCATGTATGGCAAAGACTGATAGAAGCCTGTATGGATGAACCCACCCTGCAACTGATGAAGCAGGTATATGAAATAGCCATTGCCCGCGGGCACAGGCCACGCTTCCCGCAAACAGAGGCGCACAAAAAATTCAGGGATAGTTATGTACAAAAAATAAGGGCATTGATGGCTCAATACCCTTACCTGCAACTCAACGAAGAGCTGGAATATTTCAGTAGTTAATTTTCGAGTACTTCCAGTTGCACCTTTTTGTCAGACTTTGCCGTTGCAGACGTTTCATCTGTCATTTTGCATTGGCCGTTAAAGGTAGCGTTGGGCTCTATCTGCAAACGTTTCGCATTGATATCGCCGTTTACCGTGCTTTTGGTTTTAAGGCAAAGCAGGTCTTTGGCAACCACGTTGCCATTTACAGTGCCAAAAAGGTCGGCATTAACAGCCTGCAGGTTCCCTTGTATGATGCCTGATTCCCCCAGCACAATTTTGGCTTTGCAATATACATTGCCAATGATGTTTCCATCAATCCTCATGTCTGAGTCAGACTCCATATCGCCGTTGATAGTAGTTCCTGTAGCTATGGTACTTACAACGCCCGCATGGCGGTTCACTTTTGCAGAGCTGGTTTTTTCAGCGTCTTTTTTACTAAACATAGTCGATTGTTAGATTTAGTATATTAATAATCTCTCTCTGTGGGGTAGGTACAATCCCGTAAACAAGGCAAAAGGAGACAACGAAATTAATTTTTTTAACCATAAAACCATATACATTATCCATTTATTTAATAATTCTCCACTCTTTGTTTAGTCGTTACATATCATTTTAGCTACCTTTGCACCTCATTTTTAAAGATTCATGGATCGTAATTCAATCATTGGCTTTGGCCTGCTTGTATTATTGCTGATAGGCTATGTAGCTTATAACAATTATTCTCAAACAGAATTCGAGCAGAAAAAAATAGCCGATTCAATAGCACAGGCTAAAATTCACCCCAAACCCCTGGCTGTAGAAAACCCTGCAATTGCAGATACAGTAAGCAGGGTTGCTACTGTAAATGACTCTCTTGCCGCGGCAAAACCACCTGCTTATCGTGGTGTAGCCGAAACAGTGGTGCTGGAAAACGATGACCTGGCTGTAACCTTTAGCACTAAAGGCGCACACCCCGTTAAGGCTGTACTGAAAAAGTATAAAACTTACGATGGCAAGCCCCTGCTGCTGTTTGATGGTAAGTATAATAAATTCAGTGCTGTGTTGCCCATAGATAATGGTAAGACAGCTACCAGCGACCTGTATTATACAACAGAAACCAAATCTGATGCAGCAGGCAATAAGTCAATATCTTTTGTTGCTGATATGGGAGATGGTAAGAAGACCGCCATTACCTATTCATTGCCCAAAGACGGGCATATGCTGAAATATGACCTGCAAATGGCCGGTATGACAGCTAACAACCTGGCCATGACCTGGCAGACAGAAGCCCTGCATACTGAAAGGGATATAAAAACAGAACGTACCAACAGCCAGATATACTACCGGTTTATGGATAGGGATGAAGACTACTTCAGCTTTATCAATACACAGAAAGAGAGCCTGGAGAAGTCTGCACACTGGCTGGGATACAGGCTGCACTTTTTTTCTATGGCTGTAGTGGCAGATGAGGGCCTGGCACGTGTAAACATAGAAGGTAACGTGGGCAAAGAAACAGAAAGCTATGTATCGCGCAACAGCAACACTTTTGAAGTGCCTGTAAAAAACGGGCAGGCGCACCTGCAAATGTATATAGGGCCAAACCACTATAATACCCTGCGCTCTTACCAGATAGGCCTGGAAGAAATGGTGCCATTGGGTTATGGGCCAATGTTCTTTGTAAAGTACATCAACAAATGGCTTATCATACCTATATTCAATATGCTGAGCAGTTTCATAGGCAACTATGGTATTATCATCATGCTGATGACCCTGTTCATAAGGCTGCTGTTGTCTTTCTTTACTTACAAAAGCTACCTGTCTTCTGCAAAAATGCGTGTGCTGAAACCGGAGCTGGATGAACTGCGCGCAAAACATGGCGATGACCAGCAAAAATTCAGCATGGAGCAAATGAAGCTGTACCGCAGCGCCGGGGTTAATCCTCTTGGTGGGTGCCTGCCAACGTTGCTACAACTGCCCATACTTTTTGCCATGTTCTACTTCTTCCCGTCCTCAATAGAGTTGCGGCAGGAGTCCTTCCTCTGGGCAAATGACTTATCTACATATGATAGTATCATAAGCTGGACGGGCGATATACCGGTTATTACATCCATTTATGGTAACCATGTCAGCCTGTTCACTATCCTGATGACCATATCAAGCCTGTTCCTGGCTTTGTATAACAGGAACATGACACCGCAAGACCCTAACAATCCGCTGATGAAATACCTGCCATTTATATTCCCTTTCATGTTATTGGGCGTATTCAATAAAATGGCGGCAGCCCTTACCTTCTACTATTTCTTCTCAAACATGCTCAGCATACTGCAGCAGTTTATTATACAGAAGTATGTAATAGACGAAAAAGCGATACATGCCAAAATGCAGGAGAATAAAAACAAACCTGCTACCCCAAGCAAATGGCAGGCAAAACTGGAAGAAATGCAGAAGGCACAGGTGGAACGCACCAAGCAACAACCCATAAAGAAAAAGAAGTAATAAGATAACTTATTATATTTAAGCCGCTAATAGACAAAACTATTAGTGGCTTTCTTGTTTTTTAGCAATTATGTATTTAGCTTCGGCAGTAAATCTATAAATGATATGTTTTTTTCCTAAATCGTATCGCTTTTAAAGTATTTTCATCTTGACTAAGATGCTAAAGTTGCTTTCGTTTCAATAGGGGTAATGTTCTTTTACTTAAATGTAAAATGAACATACGTAACAGTCCTGCTTTTTAGCGGGACTTACCTTTTTTGCTGCTGTCACAAATTTTAAGGAAATTTATTTAACATTTTCCCAACACATGCCTTAAATGGCCTGTCTTAGAGATTAGTTGTAATTATGTTCAGGCGACTTTTATCAGGGGTAGCGCTATTATTAGCGTGTGTACAGGTTTTTCCCTGTGCCGCCCAGAACCTTGTGCCCAATCCTTCCTTTGAATTATATAATAACTGCCCGAACAGCATTTCAGGTGTAAGCTACTCGCAGGGTTATAATTCTTTCCCAACAGTAAAATCCTGGGTTAATCCATTGCAATCTGCCTCTGCAGATTATTTTAACAGTTGCGCAGCGTCAAATTCCTACGTATCTACACCTGGCAATGGCTTTGGTTACCAACCACCCCATAACGGCAACGCTTACGTGGGCATTATAGCCTGGGAGGGGGGTACCTCATCCGGCCCGCTCACTACTACATTTGCAGAGTATATACAATGTAAACTGATAAGCCCTCTTGTAGCGGGCGCAAAATATTGCGTAAACTTTTATGTACATAACGGCGTATCGTTAAGCGGCTACAACTTTGTGGGGATAGATAATATAGGAGTCCATTTTTCAGCTAATAAAACGAATGCGTTAACAGGCCTTACTTTATCGCTACCGACCAGTGTGCAGAATACCCCGGGCAATTTTATAACTGATACTACCAACTGGACAAAACTTACCATGACCTACACGGCCGCTGGCGGTGAGGAGTGGATGAATATAGGCTGGTTTGATAACGGCGCAGTGCCCGCATTTGTAAATGTGAGCCCGGCAGTGGCCAATCCCGTATTCAATTACAGGTGTTATCTTTTTATAGACGATGTGTCTGTTGTTGAAATAAAAAATACAGATACCTTTTACACAAAGCAGGATTCGCTTTATTGCAAAAACCTTTCTTCCGGGATGACACTGCAGAGTACTGCCCCACTGGCAGATTATGTATGGAATACCGGCGCTACAGGCGATAAGCTACAAATTACAGATACCGGCGTTTACTGGTGTGTAGGTAAGGCAGGGTGTTTTACCTATATAGATAGCTTTATTGTATCCTATGACTCCACCCCGAAATTATCGCTGGGTGAAGATGTTATAAATTGCATGAACCAGCCGGTGACACTTACGGCTAACTTCAATGCGGATAAATACACCTGGAACACGGGCGATACTACACAAACAATCACCACACCCAAAACCGGGGTATATAAATTGTCTGTTACGGGTAAGTGTGGTGTGCAATCAGACTCAGTAAATGTATTTATTCAACCTCCTACTGCTCCTCCCCAAAGCGTAGACACAACAGTATGCCAGTTTGTAAAGGATATAATAGTGCATATAAGAGATACCGCTTTACTATGGTACACACACGCAGAAGGCAGGATTGGCAGTAAATTTCAGCCATCTATACTTACCGGCGAGCCGGGTATATATCATTTGTTTATTACTACTACAGTGGGCAAATGCGAGAGTGAAAAGGTACCTGTAGATGTACGCATAAAATATACGCCGCATGAAGAATTGGGCAATAAACTGGTGATGTGCGAAAATGACATAGAGGTACTGGGTAAAATGGATACAGGTGTTGTGTATAAGTGGAATACCGGAGCAAACGCCTGCTGTGTAAAGCCTGGCAGGGAAGGCTTGTACCAGCGTGCTGCAAACAATGAATGCGGGTCATATGTCGATTCTGTATGGGTATACCATAAATCATGCGAAGAGTGCATTGTATTCCCCAATGCGTTCACTCCTGTAAAGGGTATGGCGAACAATGTATTCAGGCCATTGCTGAAATGCCCGGTGAATGAATTTAAAATACACATCTATAACCGTTGGGGCAACCTTGTATATCAGTCAAATGATGTATATCAGGGCTGGAACGGCAGGTACGATTATGATTGGGCCCCTGTAGGTACTTATGTGTATGTGGTGGAATATACAGCCAAAGGGAAATTGCAGAAACAAACAATAGCAGGCAATGTAACCCTGCTACGTTAGTGACATTTATATATTCGGGAATAATATAGCTGTTTACACATTTTACCAAAAAAACAACATTATATATCGGTAAATTTGCCGCCTCATTCATGCGGCCATCTTTTACTATAGCGCTTGCCGGCAACCCAAATAGCGGAAAAAGTTCCCTCTTTAACAGCCTTACGGGCCTCAACCAGAGAGTGGGCAACTTCCCGGGTGTAACGGTGGACAAGAAAACGGGCAGTTTCCTGGTAGCAGAGAAGCTGCAAGCAAGCGTTTTAGACCTGCCCGGCACCTACAGCTTATATCCTAAAAGTGCAGATGAGCAGGTTACCTATGAAGTATTGCTGGATACCAATCATAAAGACAAGCCTGATATTATTATTGTAATTGCAGATGCCTCTAACCTGCGGCGCAACCTCTTGTTCTGTTCGCAGATAATGGACCTGGGCATACCGGTGATAATGGCGCTGACAATGAATGACATAGCCCGCCAGAAAGGTATAGATATAGACATACAAGGCCTGCAAAGGCTGATGGGCATACCCGTAGTGAAAATAAACCCAAGAAAAAACAAGGGTATAAAGGAGCTGAAAAAAGTAATAGCTGATGTTTATAAAGCGGGAATACATACCGTGTCAAAACCATTTATTGACATCGAGGAGTATGCAGGGACCTGGCTGCAACAGATACAGGACAGCCTGAAACTGCCAACAGGGTACAGTGCGCTGCATGTTGCCTGCAGCTACAAAGAGCTATCGTTTTTAACAGAGAACCAACGAAAAACTATAGGGGGCATCATTGCCAACACTGACTTTCATAAGGCGAAAGTGCAGGCTGAAGAGATCATGCAACGCTACCGTAAAATAGGCGGTATTACAGAGAAGTGCGTAGTGGAAACCAGCCCGCTGAAGCAGAGCATGATGAGTGAAAGGCTGGACAAAGTACTGCTGCATCCCTGGTGGGGAAACCTTGTATTGTTACTGGTATTGTTCACCATGTTCCAGAGTATATTCTGGCTGGCAGAATACCCTATGAACTGGGTGGAGGCGGGTTTTGGCTACCTGACGAATATATTTAACAGCCTGCTGCCCGACAGCCTTTTAAAAGACCTGCTGGTAAATGGATTGCTGGCGGGTATTGGCGGCATTGTGATTTTTATACCGCAGATAATGATACTCTTTGGTTTCATTACCCTGCTTGAAGATACAGGCTACATGGCGCGTATCAGTTTTCTGTCAGACAGGCTGATGCGTAGTGTAGGGCTGAACGGCAGATCTGTAATGCCACTGATAAGCGGTATGGCATGTGCCGTGCCTGCCGTTATGGCTGCACGTACCATCCAGAATAAAAAGGAAAGATTGATAACCATTATGGTAACCCCATTAATGAGTTGTTCTGCCCGGCTGCCTGTTTACACTATACTGATAGGGCTTGTAATACCCGACAAAACGCTCTTCATCTTCAACCTGCAGGGCCTGGTAATGATGGGGCTGTACCTGATGGGTTTTTTAATGGCATTGATCGTTGCCAAGGTGATGACCATTATAATAAAAACAAAAGAGCGCAGTTTCTTCCTGATGGAGTTGCCGGTGTACCGTGCACCGCGGTGGAACAATGTAATGACCACCATGGTAGAAAAAGCGAAGATATTTGTGGTAGATGCCGGTAAGGTTATTATCGTTATATCCCTGCTGCTGTGGGTGCTGGCTACATTTGGCCCGACGGAAAAAATGCAGGCCGTTACCGCAAAATATGAACTGGCAAAAAAACAGCACCCCGGCCAGACAAAAGAGTTGGAAAGGATGGAGAGCATGGAGAAGCTGGAGAATTCTTATGCCGGTATTATGGGTAAAGCAATAGAGCCTGCCATAAGTCCACTGGGCTACGATTGGAAAATAGGCATTGCCATCATAACATCTTTTGCTGCAAGAGAGGTGTTTGTAGGCACCATGTCCACCCTATATAGTGTTGGTAGCGATGCCAGTGATGATACTGTTCGGGAAAAAATGCGTGCGGCCCGCAGACCCGACGGTACCCCTGTATATACGCTGGGTAGCGGGGTGTCATTACTTATGTTTTATGTATTTGCTATGCAGTGCATGAGCACCCTGGCCATAGTGCGCCGCGAAACAGGCACATGGAAATACCCTGCTTTACAATTCGTTTACATGCTGGGGCTGGCCTATATTACCGCCTACATCGCTTTTCATATTTTTTCTTAGGCATTTTACTAACAGGTAGTTAACGGCATGCACCAGCAGATGCGGCTGTACATTAATCATATAACTTCGTGGGGTTATACTTTAACGAAACTGAGCAGATAAACAAACCGTACCCGTTAGAAAATGGGGGTATTGAGTAACCCGGAATCTTATGCAAGAAGTAGAGAACTTCTTTAAATATCTTTTGAATCACGACAGGTTTCAATCTCATTGGGAGAATGGCACCTGGTCGGTTTTCCACGGATGGCTCTACATAGTAAGTGACCTTTTGATATGGTCCGGCTTTTTCATTATGCCGGCAATTGTTCTTATTTATGCACTGCGCAAAAACAGGCCAATACATTTCAGCAGGCTATACGTGATCATTACCGCCTTTGCGTTAATATGCGGAGGCATTTTTTTATCAGATGCGCTTACCCTGTGGAAGCCCATGTACAGGTTGAATACCCTGTTGCGTTTTTGTGCAGGGATATTTAGCTGGGGATTGGTTTTTTACGTTATAAAATATATCCCGAAATTATTTTCGTTGAGTTCCGGCGAAGAAATGAAAGCAGAAATTCAGCACCGCATAGAAGTAGAAAAAGAACTGAAATTAAAAAACGAACAACTACAGGAAGCCGAGAGGCTGGCCAAACTCGGGTATATAAAATGGGATGTGGCCAATGAGGTGATAGAATACTCTGACGCAGTGCACGAACTGCTGGAAGTAGGGCGGGAACAGAAGCTTACTTACCAGATGCTGTCGGAAATTATTCACCCGGATGATTTAAAAAACCTGGAGAAGGTAATAGACACCATTTTTATAAAGAAATTCTTCCCGAATTTCTATTGCAGGGTTAATACGCCTGTAAGCGGGGTAAAGCATTTGCTGGTGATTGGAGAGGCGATACTGTCCCCATTAGGCAGCATCACGGGTGTAAAAGGAACCATACAGGATGTAACAGAGCAGCGGCTTTACCTGCAAAAAATTCAATCTCAGAATCAGCGCCTGAAGGATATTGCATGGATACAATCTCATAAGGTAAGAGCCCCGGTTGCTTCTATCATGGGGCTGGTGCAATTGTTCAACCAGCAGCAGCCCGAAGACCCGATAAATACAGAAGTATTGCAGGGTATTACAGAGGCGGCTAATACTCTGGATGTAGTTATCAAAGAGATAAATGTAAAAACACAAAGTGAGCGACCTGCAGACGAAGGCGAACTGATTAATTAGCTTTGAAGAACTATATAAATTGTTAAAGGTTTTTTTCACATTAAACCTTCATTGCCTGCTATTGTCCATATCCCGGCATGTATGCATATTTACGTTAAGGCTATACAAGTGAAAGCTGCTTAATTGTTGCTACATTTGCCACTTATTTTTTTATATATTATACTATAGCGGCGTGTCAAGAAATTTAGTGGCGTTAATTATAACGTTTGTAATACCAGTAATTGTGTTTGCCCAGGAAGGCTCGAAGCTAAAAGGCATTATTATAGGGGCGAAAAACGCTCCTATAGCCTATGCAACTGTGACATTGCTTGATAAAGATTCCAGCGTTGTAAATGGTGGAATGACTGATGATAAAGGACAATTTGAAATAGCGCCGGTTTCACCCGGAAGTTATATTCTGCGTATAAGTGGCATAGGGTTTACTACTAAAAACATACCCGGCGTATTGATAGCGGATGGCAATAAAGACCTGGGTAAAATTGAAGTAGCCACCAACACCCAGATGCTGGAAGAAGTAGAGATATCAGGAGCACGCCCAAAAATGGAAATGGGTATTGATAAAAAGATATTCAATGTAGAGCAGAATATTACATCATCAGGTGGTAGTGCTTCAGATGTATTGCAGAACGTGCCTTCAGTATCAGTAGATGTAGATGGTGCAGTAAGCCTTAGGGGAAAAAGCAACGTGACTATATTGATAGATGGTAAGCCTGCTACGCTGCTGGGTGGTGATGAAACAACGGCCCTGCAAAGCCTGCCGGCATCCAGTATAGACCAGGTGGAAGTAATTACCAATCCATCTGCCAAGTATGATGCGACCGGCATGACAGGTATCATCAACATCATTACCAAGCGGGAAAAGAAACTGGGCATGAATGGTACTGTTACGCTGGGCGCCGGTACCCGGGACAAGTATAATGGAAGCCTGAACCTGAATATAAAAAATGACAAGTGGAATGTATTCCTGAACAGCAGTTACAGGCAAAACCGGAGTTACAGGAGAAATACCACTGTACGCGATAACCAGTTGAACAGCGGCTCCTCTGACAGTTATGAAGATAACCTGCGCATGTTCAATGGCTTTTTTAATTCTATTGGTGCTGAATACACAATAGATACCAACAACAGCATAACACTTACACAAAACATAAATAAAATGTATTGGGGAGGTAAAGGTGCATCGGCATTCAACGTATTTACAGCGGATGACGAACTTGAATCTAAGCAACTACGATATAATAATGCCGGTGGGGGACCATTGTCATCATCCACATCTTTAGATTATAAACATAAATTTAAAAAGAAAGAAAGGGAACTGACGGCGAATGCTACATACGTAAAGTCTTGGATGGAGAGGGAGCAGGAGTATACCACATATAACTACGATGGTGATGACCAGCTACAGATAGGCCCCATATACCAGACGGCTCCCGGCAAAAGCAATAATGCCAGCATAAATGCACAGGCTGACTATGTATCGCCTATGCTTACGAAAAACGGGAAATTTGAAGCCGGTCTTAAGTCGCAGATGTTCCAGTTTGAAAGTGAGAATACACCCACAATAGATTCTCCCGGCACGGCGCGGGTGGTTGACAGTATATTACTGAACGGTTATGATTATATACAGAATATATATGCAGCCTACACAAACTGGAGTGATAAAGTAGGTAAAATACGTTACCAGGCAGGCTTAAGGATGGAGTATGCATACTACGAGGGTACCGCTACACAGGTACAGGGGAGGCGTTATAAAAATGAATTCCTGAACCTTTTTCCATCGGCATTTATCTCTTACGAATTGCCCAAACAGCAGAGCGTGTACCTGAGTTATACAAGGCGTACGCACAGGCCAAGATTTCATGAGTTATTACCATATGTGGACCTTTCTAACCCCCAGGATACCAGCATAGGTAACCCCGACCTGGTGCCTGAGTTTATACACAACGTAGAGCTGAACTACAATAAGATGTTTGACAAAGGCCATAATTTTATTGCGAGCACTTACTATCAGTACACCCAAAACCTGATAGAGCGTTACAGGATATTGTATGGTGATGGTACATCATTTACCCAACGCAGAAACCTGAACGCCGGAGTTACGTATGGCGTGGAATTGACAGGCCAGGTACAACTGTTGCCGAAGCTATGGGACGCGACGATAAGCACTAACTTCTTTTACAATAAAATACTGGGTAGTAATATAGACCCCGCATTAGATAACAGCGGTTTTGGCTGGTTTGCAAAGCTGAATACGTCTTACAAATTGCCCAATGACTTTTCATTACAACTGAATGGTAACTACGAAGGGCCAAAAGTAGTGGCGCAGGGGTACAGGCAACAGGTGTACTGGATTGATATAGCATTGCGTAAGAGTTTCCTACAGGGCAAGGCTAACCTTGTGTTAAATGTTTCGGATATTTTCAATACGCGCAAGTACACTAATGACTATGACTTTGGCGAGTACCTGCAAACCAATTACTACGACAGGGAGACACGTATAGGTAACATTACATTTACCTACCGCTTCGGAGGTGCTGATTCTAAAGGGTTTAGCGGCAGGCGCAAGGGCTCAAAAGGCAAGCCGCAGGATGTTACGCCCGACCTGAATAAAGACCGCGACAACATCAAAGACAAAGACGATGATGGCGGCAATGGTGGCGGCGCATCAAAGTAACATATATAAATAGTTTGAAAAATTCGTAAATTGAACTTATGAAAAAAGGATGGCTGTTATTCTTTGCGGTTTCTGTGTTGTCTATCAACAGCAGTAGTGCGCAAATAAGTAAATGGATAGAGAAAGGTAAAAAAACGGTGAACGAAAACACCGGTGGCAATACAGGCAGCGGGCTGACGAATAATGAAATAGTAGCCGGATTGAAGCAGGCACTGGAAGTAGGTTCTAACAACGCAGGAAACCAGTTGTCTGCCATGAATGGATATTTTGGCAACCAACTCATAAAAATCATTATGCCGCCGGAAGCACGTAAAGTAGAAAGTACATTGCGTTCTATAGGCATGGGTGCGGAAGTAGATAAAGCAATAATGGCTATGAACCGCGCTGCGGAAGATGCGGCTAAAAAAGCAGCACCTATATTTATCAATTCTATTAAAAAGATGTCCATACAGGATGGCGTTTCTATACTTAAAGGTGGCAATGGTGCTGCAACCAACTACCTTAAGGGCAGGACAACACAGGAATTAACCACAGCTTTCAGGCCGGTTATTGAAAGTTCGCTGGCTAAGGTTAATGCAACAAAATACTGGTCGCAGGTATTTACAATATATAACAGGCTGCCCACTACGGTTAATAAAATAAACCCCGACCTTTCGGGTTACGTAACAGAAAGAGCGCTAAACGGCCTGTTTATTACTGTTGAGCAGGAAGAAAATAAAATAAGGCAAAACCCCGCAGCACGCGTTACAGATTTGCTCAGAAAAGTTTTCGGATAATAAATACAGTATCTTCAGGTATATATTTGGCTAATATTGTTCTATAAAGTAACAGGCTATGACACAAGAAAATAATCAATCCGCACTGGCCGCATGGTGGGACCAACTAAACTTTGATCACAAAAACCTTTTTGCGCTTACCGAAGAGGGAGCGTTACAAATAAAAGAGTATAATGACTACAAGCAGCGTACAGTAGGTACTCTGAATGCCGATAATCCGGATATGGTCTTCAACCTGCTGGTGGAAAAATTTCCTGAGGTAGAGGCAAAAGTTACAGAGCTGGTAAATGAGTGGAATGCCGAACAGGACAAGCTGAAACTGATAGGAAAGGTAGAGCGTGTAAAAGAATACCTGCATCATACAAATGCTGTTGGTGATTTTCATACTATATATAAGATTGTAGAAAACCTGGACAAGGAGGTTTCTAAACTGGCTGAAGAAAACTTTGCCAAAAAAGAGGAATTGGTAAAAAAGGCGGAGCTGCTGGGAAGCAGTGAAGACTGGAAAGAAGCTACGGAAACATTTAAGAAACTGGCTGAAGACTGGAAACAGGCGGGCTATGTGGACAAGGAAAGAAATGATACACTATGGGCAAGACTTGAAGCGGCAAAAGACAAGTTTTTTGAGCGCAAGCGTACACACCAGGAAGATATAAATAAAGAAATGCTGCAGAACCTGGACCTGAAAATGGAGGTTGTGGAAAGGGCAGAACAACTGGCAGCCAGCGACGATTGGAAAAAAGCTACCGATGAGTTTAAAACACTGATGGAAAAGTGGAAAGCCATAGGCCGTACACTGCACGATAAAAATGAAGAGTTGTGGAAACGTTTTACGGAAGCTAACAATGTTTTTTTTGAAAAGAAGAAGAGTCATTTCGACGTAATACATAAAGAGCAGGAAGATAACTACCTGGCTAAATTAGCTATAGTAGAGCGTGCAGAAGCATTGAAAGACAGTACAGAGTGGAATGAAACTACCACGGTGTACAGTGAGTTGATGGACGAATGGAAGAAAACAGGACGTGTACCCAAAGAAAAATCTGATGAAATATGGAACAGGTTTAACGCCGCCCGTGACCATTTCTTTAACAACAAAAGGCAAAATTTTGAGTCATTCAAAATATCACAGGAAGATAATTACGCACAGAAACTCGCTCTTGTAAAACGGGCAGAAATATTGCAGGACTCTACACAATGGCGGGAGGCTACAGATGAGCTGAATGAAATGATGACCGAATGGAAGAAAGTAGGCCCTGTACCGCGCAAGCATAGCAACGAGATATGGGAACGTTTCATAGGTGCAAGAAAAAAATTCTTTGAACGTAAAGATGCCAACCGCGAAAAAAGAAAACATGTATATGAAAAGAAGGAACAGGAACGTGTGGGCCAGACCAGGGGATTTGTAGATAAGATGGCTGCAGAGCTACGGGAAGAGGAAGATAAACTGGAAGATTTTAAACAAGGGCTGGAGAACATAACTCCCGGTATGAAAAAAGAAGCAGAACTACGGGACCACCTCCTAAAACTTATAGCCCAGACTGAGCATAAAATAGAGCATAAAAAAGAGAAACTGGAAGAGGCGAAGAAACAACTGGAGACGCTTACAGCCAAAGGATAGACAGTTACAAGGCTTAATATATATAATAGAAAATGCCGCCAATATATTTGGCGGCATTTTATGTAAAGTAAATTTTGTGACTAGACAGAGAAGCTCTCGCCACAGCCACATGTACGGCTGGCATTGGGATTACTAAAATGAAAGCCCTTACCATTCAGGCCGTCTGAAAACTCAAGTACCGTATCGCACAAGTACAGAAAGCTTTTCAGGTCTGTAACGAGTTTTATGCCATCTTCTTCAAATACCTGGTCGTTTGGCTGGGCTTCGTTATCAAAGTCCAGCTTGTAAGACAAGCCGGAACAGCCGCCACCTACAACCCCTACACGAAGAAAATAATTATCATCCAACTGTGCATCCTGCTTCAGTTGCGCGATTTTTTTCTTTGCTTTTTCACTGATGTGTATCATAAAAAACCTGTTCTCACAAAAATGGTTAACAGCTTAAGTGCTATTAACCACTGTTATATTATTACCTCAATTAATGATGTTTCTTCTCTTCAACCAGTTCAGGCAAACCATTTTTTACCCTGTAGTCATTTATTGCTGCTTTAATAGCGTCTTCCGCTAGTACAGAGCAGTGTATTTTTACAGGAGGCAGGTTTAACTCTTCAACAATATCCATATTGTCTATAGCCAATGCCTGATCTACAGTCTTGCCTTTCAGCCATTCTGTAGCCAGAGACGATGAGGCAATAGCAGAGCCACAGCCAAAGGTTTTAAACTTGGCATCTTTTATCAAGCCACTTTCTTCGTCCACCTCTATCTGCAGGCGCATAACGTCGCCGCATTCAGGAGCGCCTACCAGTCCTGTACCTACGTTATTTTTAGATTTATCCAACGTTCCTACGTTTTTAGGATGTTGATAGTGATCAATTACTTTCTCTGAATATGCCATAATTAGTTTTATTTTTTATTGTTTAGTGATGCGCCCATTCTATGGCGTCCAGGTCAATACCCTCTTTATACATTTCCCACAGGGGGCTCATTTCCCGGAGTTTTAATACAGTTTCTTTTATTGCCTCTATTGTATATTCTATCTGCTCATCTGTTGTAAAGCGTCCCAGTCCGAAACGCAGAGAACTATGTGCCAGGTCATCGCCCAAACCTAATGCTTTCAGTACATAAGAAGGCTCCAGCGATGCTGATGTACATGCAGAACCGCTTGATAGTGCTATATTTTTATTAAAGCCCATCATCAGTCCTTCGCCCTCTACATATTTGAAAGAGATATTGGCAACATGTGGCAGACGGTGTTCTACACTGCCGTTTACATAAGCCTCTTCCAGTTCCATCAGGCCTTTTTCAAGCCTGTCACGCATGATGCTCAGGCGTTTGCCTTCGGCTTCCATTTCGTTCATGCATATTTCGCATGCTTTACCAAAACCAACAATGCCCGGTACGTTCATAGTACCACTGCGCATGCCGCGCTCGTGGCCGCCACCGTCCATCTGGGCAGTGACTTTTACACGTGGGTTTTTACGACGTACATATAAAACACCTACACCTTTAGGGCCATACATTTTGTGTGCGCTGAAAGCCATCAGGTCTATACCATCCGCTTCTACATCTACCGGTATTTTACCAACGGCCTGTGTAGCATCAGTAAAAAATAATACACCATGCTTTTTAGCTATAGCGCTTATCTCGCGTACAGGTTGTATAACACCTATCTCGTTATTGCCATACATTATAGAGATAAGGATGGTCTTAGCAGTAATAGCTTTTTCCAGTTCCTCCAGGTTTATTAAACCATCAGGCTGTACTTGCAGGTATGTTACCTCTCCACCCAGTTTCTCAATATGTTTGCACGTATCCAATACAGCTTTATGCTCTGTAGTGCAGGTAATGATATGGTTGCCTTTTGAAGCATACATTTCAAATACGCCCTTAATAGCCAGGTTATCAGCCTCTGTAGCACCCGATGTGAATATTATTTCTTTAGGGTTGGCATTTACAAGTTTGGCTACCTGCTCACGCGCATAGTCTACAGCTTCTTCGGCCACCCAGCCAAACGGATGGCTTCTGCTGGCAGCATTTCCGAATTTTTCTGTAAAATATGGTATCATTGCGTCCACTACCCTTGGGTCGCAAGGGGTAGTAGCGTTATTATCCATGTAAACCGGTAATTTCAAACTCATCTGGTAATTATTATCTTTAATATTGTGTAAGGGTACAAAGTTACATACAAATAGCTGCATTGTAGCATTTCAGGCATTGTAGCTTTAAATAATGCCATACTTAAAACTTATTGGAGAACTATGATGAAAATAGAACATCTAGGCATAGCCGTAACCGATTTAGCAAAATCAATCCCTTTGTTTGAGCAATTGTTAAACACGCCTTGCTATAAGACAGAAACTGTTGAAAATGAGGGCGTAGCGACTGCTTTTTTTCAGACCGGCGAATCAAAAATTGAATTACTTGAGGCAACAACAGCCGAAAGTCCGATCAGAAAATTTATAGATAAGAAAGGTCAGGGCATCCACCACATCGCATTTGCAGTAGAAAACATAGAAGCAGAGATGAAACGGCTGTCTGCCCTTGGCTTTGAATTGTTAAGCGAGCAGCCTAAAAAAGGCGCTGATAATAAACTCATATGTTTTTTACACCCTAAAACTACTGATGGTGTATTGATAGAACTATGCCAGGATATGCCCTAAGCCGTTTGTTTATACCTTATGACGGGCAGAACAATATACACAATAAATAAATAAGCGATAAAACCTGCAATAACCCCGGCGAGTGTTATTATGACATACGACCTGTTATTTTTTGTAGGTATTAGAGCATCATCAATTATATATAAGTTTTGAGGCATTTCAAGCTTTTTCAACAATTCCTGCTTCTTTTTATAAAGCTCATAGGAGATCTGGTACACATTCGCTTCAGACATATCGCTACTTTCTGAAGAATTGGTAACACCATAATATTTTCTTTTCAATGTATCCAACATATTTAGCTGATTATCAAGGAAAAGCAATTCGTTGTTCAGTTCGGCTATTTTTAATTTTCTTTTATCATTCAGGTAATCATTCCCAGTTTCCAGGTAAGACAATATCGCATTTTCAATTTTCGTAACATTAGAAGTATCCGTAACAATTATATGTACAATAAATGGTATGCGGTCAGTATTGAGATCCTTAGTTAAATCTTCACCTAAAATGTTTGTGGCAGTAATTTCTTCAATGTCGGCCATAGTTTTTTTATCCAGCCCTAACAAGGCTTGAGCCTTTGCCTTGTTGGTATTAAGCAATACATTAAGTTTTTTAATACGATCACCATATATTTTTCTTACGAGTTCTTCATAAACGACTGTAAATGAGGAAGTATATGTATTTCCTTTTCTTATGTTTGAAAAAATTAAAGCACTTGTAAAAAATACAACGCAAGTTAGAAGTATAACAATATTAGCTTTAATGTCTACATAAACGCCATGAAGAAATGCAATTATTTTATCATATAGATTGACAGGTGCGCTTTTGTTAGTAGTATCGTAGTTATCTGCCATGCTTATTCAAAACTATTAAAAATATCCTATGCAAAAATATAAATTATTGACTCGGGTTCTTCATTTATTTGAAATATTTAAGAAACATACGCTATGTGGTAATTTTTCTTAATTTTATACTTCCGTTCATTCTATGTTTATTCCGCCTTGGATAGTATTTAAACTATTTATAATGGTTGATAATAAACATGTAGCTACTGTAACTGATAATATATCGGCCTCTGAAGCTGTAATGGAAGTATTGAAATACTTTCATGTGTTCAGGCATCCGCTTTATTCAAGCGAAATACATAAATTTTTAGGCGTGCGGATTTCCAGCGATGAATTATGTGAATTGCTGAATGTAATGGTAGCTAACGGGCAACTGTACTTTTTGTACGATTTATACTCTTTAGAAAACAGTAATGATATTTTTTTAAGGAGACTTTCCGGTGCTGAACAAGCATCAGGGAAAATGGAAGAGGCCTATAAAAGCGGCAAAATAATTGCAGCGTTTCCTTTTGTAAAATGTGTTTGTATTTCCGGCTCACTTTCTAAAGGATATGCAGATAAAGATTCTGACATTGATTTTTTTATAGTTACCCAGCACGAACGATTGTGGATATGCAGAACAGTATTGCATGTATTTAAAAAGCTTACATTCCTGGTTAATAAACAACACTCATTTTGCATGAATTATTTTATTGATGAAAAGAAGTTGTTACTTGACGAGCAAAATATTTTTACGGCAACAGAACTAGCTACGCTGATACCTGTATTCAATACCACAATTTACAATCAATTAATGCAAGAGAATAAATATTGGATGAGGGATTACTTTAAAAATACAACTGCAGATGATGGTATTTTTGTAGAGTCAGAAAAGGCCTCGGTTATAAAATCTTTTACAGAATTACTCTTTAATATATTGAGCCCGGGCAGGTTGAATATATTACTGATGAAATTTACTGACAAACGTTGGCGGAAAAAATGGGAGAAGAGAAACTACCCTATGCAAGATTACGACCTGGCCATGAAGACAAAGTGGTATGTTTCTAAACAACACCCTCTTAATTTTCAGAAGAAAGTATTGAAGGGTCAAACATGTGCTGTTAAAAATGTTGATATAATTAGTGTCTGAATGAATGTATTAATACTTGGAGCAACAGGTTTTACCGGTACTGCATTATCATGCTATTTATCTGGCATGAAAGATATTAATACAACTGCCATAATACACAACAGGCAACCACGTGTAAAATGTGATGTTGTATATGTAAATACCTCACTACAAAACATTGACTATAACTTTTTAGAAAAAGGAAACTTCGATTATATATTCCACCTGGCCAGGATACCAGGAAAAGGTTTTGGTGACATAGGAAGACGGTATGCGGGTTTACAAGGAGCTTTAGCGAACCACAAACTATTAACTACCCTAAAGAAATTAAGGCGAATGCCGAAATTGATTTATTTATCCGGTTCACTTATGTATGGGCATAGGCCGGGATATTCTTTCACCGAATCTGAAAAAATACAACCTGCCGGTTATGCCAGATATTATTATCATGCTGAACTGCCTATTTTAAATGCATTGTATCAGGGCGACATGGAAATAATGATGTTAAGAGCACCATGGGTATTAGGTAACGGTTCGTGGTTTCATCAGTTGTATACCAGTCATATTATGCAACACGCGTCTGTTCCTGTATATGGCAATATTCAAAGAAGTATGTCGATGATTACAGTAGAAGATTGCGCTGGTATGCTGTGGCATTATGCAAATAACGCCGTTTACAATAAGGTATATAATATTTACACCTTCGGTAATGTAATCTATAAAGATTTTATTAACGATATAAAGAGCGCATACAATTGTACTTCTACAAAGGTATATGCTGAAAAAGAGATGAGAGTAAAAATGGGAAAAACATCTAAAAACTCCATATGTTGCGAAGTAGTGCTTGGTACTTCTTATCATGATATAATGGATAGTTATAATCCTGTATATAAATGTTTGCCAAAGTACCTGGCTCAACTAGCTAATAAATAAAAATGACTACAAACAAAACAGGTGAGTATTACAAAAAGGTAGGGGACTACTTTGACATTTTTGCAAAGAAACATCATGATAAGAGCGACAACAACGCCATTCTAACCGGCATGAGGGATTCTTTCCGTACTTATGTAACACACGAAAATCCTGAAAATATTTTAGATATAGGTTGCGGCCCAGGCATGGATGTAGCATATTTTGCAACTAAATATCCCGCTGCAACAGTATATGGGCTGGATGTGTCTGGCAAAATGGTAGAATGTGCAGCAGAACTTGCAAAGTCATTGCACTTAAATAATACCATGTTTATTAATGATGGTATTGAACACCTGCATGAACATATAGGAGCTGATACGCGCTTTGATATAATTTACGTTTTCTTCGGAGCATTGAATACCGTAAGCTCTCTTGAAAACGCTGCTAAAAGAATAGATGACCTGCTAAATCCCGGTGGCGAAGCAGTACTGACATTTGTAAACAAATACTACCTGTCCGAGTTTTTTATTCATATGCTAAAACTACAGCCGGGCAAAGCCACTGCGCGTTGGGGCAAAATATGGAGCGGTTATTCAAACGATTATAAACTTGCCAGTAAAACCTATACACCATCAGAAATAAAAAAAGCGTTTAAGGATACTCATCTGCAATTACAAAAACAAAGAGGGTACTCTATCTTTTATCCCGCATGGTTTCAATCAGGTTGGCTTAGGAAATTCCCTCGCGTTTGTAAACTGCTCAACTCAATGGATAAGCTGGCTAACAAAACATCATTGTTGTGGGCAAATGGGGAATACACCTTATTTGTGTATAGAAAAAAATAGAGGTTAGGCACGTTTTGATGGTCTTATTGAGCGGGTGCCGCAATAAACTAATATTGCAGTCGTTTATGCAACGTATGATACAGTACAGGCTGCTAGCTTTATTTATTCTTATTTATCTAAGGGTGGCGACTTCTTATGCACAGGAGGTAAACTTTGGAATAAACGCAGGTCCGATAATAAGTATGCCCCTAATAAAAAAATCAAGTGCGGTACAGGTAATTAAAGCGCAACGATTCAACATAGATGCTACCTGTGGGTTAACGATAAATGTACGGGTAAGGAATATATGCATAGAAACAGGTGCCCAGGTTAGTACACGCTCTGTGGCTTTTAAAACCAAACTAGATAACCTGGCATATAATAGCCTGGGTGGGAATAGCAGCCTGTCTGCCAAAATAAAGTTAAGAGCCTCAGGTTATGCTTATTCAGTACCATTGGTGTTGGGGTATAACCTGCACGATCATAAGGCAACTACCACATATAGTATATTCGGGTTGTTGGGCGCTTCTTATGATCATTATACTTCCTCTGGTTATAGTTCTATAGGTTCAACTGTAGGTACCGGTACAGGTAATGGTGGTTTAGCTACATTTGAAAATCCTGCTCCCTCTGCAGGGCACGTTAATAGCTGGGTGAACATTATTGCAGGTTTTAAAATAAATGCAATTCTCCGCAAAGTAGGGATAATAGATTACGGCTTAAGGTATCACTATCCATTATCTGATGCAGGCAGGTACAATGTCTCTACTACTGTAACCAATGGTATATACGGCTCTTATTTCGAAGGTAATTTTTACCCTAAACTATCTTACTTCGATTTTCACTTTACTTACTATTTCTTTAACCTGGAACGCGGAACAGGGATAAAGAGGTATAAAAACTACTAAGGCTTTGCTATTTGTTCGTTCATCCATTGTGTAATGGTTACAGGAAAGCCCGTGTGGTATTTGCCCGGCCACGACGACCTGTCGTTAAATGTTTTATACGCTTCTTCCCAATTATTGTTGCGTAATATCAGGTGGTCAAGGTCCGGGATAGTAATGTGTGTACAATTGCCGGGGCGTACACTATTGACCGTGCGTGTGATGAGCTGATGCTCCAGTTCTGAGCAGGCTATAAAATCTGCTCCGCCAAATACAGATAGCACAGGGCATTTTACATCTGACCATGCTGCCGCCATATCCAGGGAATCTATTTGCTGCCAGAAACGGTAGTGCCTGCCCCACAGGTCTTCGTTGTCTTTTTTATAGCCAAACTCGCGCACGAGCATGTCCCTGTATTCCGGTGTTTCCCGGTAAAGCTGTTCTACAGATTTTTTGTCCGTAAAAAATTCATCGTAGATGCGGTGTATCAATCTCACATCCTGTTCTGTTTTTTCAAAACTATGTCCATCCAGCGGAAACTGCACACGGTGCATCTCCGGCAGGAACTCCGCCCAAGGACGGAATACGGTTGCAAAAGCTATGACCCCTTTGGGATTATGATTGCGCGCCAGTTCAGGCGCAATAAGCCCACCCATTGAATGCCCCCAGATGAACAGGTTGTTCTTATCAACATAAGGCAATGCCTCCATGTATCTATAACCGGCATCAAAGGTTTGAATATCTGTGGCCAAATCTACTTGTGAACACGGGCTGCAATTATAACTATCGCCCATACCCGATTTTTCTATAGTCACCACTACATAGCCATTCTTCAGCCATTCTGTTATCAGGTTTTTATAAATGCCGCTCATGTAATTCTCTACAGTGCCACAATTATACCCCGGTACTAAAAGCACAGCGGGAGCATTGGTTTTATTTTTGGGTTTGCGGGTTATTGCGCGAAGTTTGCATTTGCCATATGGTACCCATTCATAGTAAACATCGGCAATATCTGAAGTTTCATGTGGCCGCATAACGGCCTTAACTTTTTTAGTTTTTTGTTTACCATCGCGTATGTAGGTAACGTTTACTTCATCGCCTGCGCGTATGCCTGATGCGATACTGTTAAACGCTGTATTGTCTTTTACCGCTAGTGTATTGATGGCGGTAAGTATATCGTCTTTTCTTAATCCTGCAGCATTCATGGTGCCGCCTTTTACAACGCTATCTACCTGCATGCCTTTTTCGCTAAACCTCCCCATAGCACCTATTAGTGCTTTGCGGGCAGGGTCCTGCGCAAAAAGAGCATAAGAAATAAGCAGGCAAAGAAATACGGTTGAAAAACGTTTCATAGTACGCGATTTCCTATGAAATTACTCCCAACCGTCCTGCTATAGAATAGGGAGCGGTAAAATCCCGCCGTTTTTCACCCTATAATAACACTATAATTTTACGCCCGCTGTAATGTAGAAACTGCGTCCATCTCCCGGTATGATACCCGGGCCCGGATAGCCCGTAGCGCGACGAGTGAAGTAAGCAGCATTGGCAACATTGTTGATACTGGCCTCTATCGTCAGCCATTTGCGGCTCCAGCCTGCAGAAATATCCATCAGCATATAAGCCGGTACCTTTCCATTTACTGCACTGTATCCACCTGCCTCTGCATTTGTGGCATCTGTATACTGGTCAGAAACATAACTTAGCTGGTAGGTGAGTTTCCATTTTTTGTATTCCATTTGCACACCACCTTTCCAGTTGATGAGTGGCACATACTCTACGTTTTTGTTCAGGATATTTCCAATAGGGGTTTTTGTGTATGTTGCTTTTGTCAGCGTAAGGTTGCTGTAAATGGTTGTATTGAATTGATTAGTCAACGGGCTCCACAAACTTTGCAGGTCCATTTCCATAAATGTTTCCAGCCCGTATATCTGTGCTACGCCCACATTAGCCCTGCGGCGTATTACAAGGTTGCGGTCTGTTACGGCAAAATATTCACCTATGCGGTTGCCATAGTGCATGTAGAAAAAACTGGCATCGTACCGAAACTTATCCCAAACACTGCCGCGTATGCCCAGGTCGCTGCTCCAGCCACGCTCATCACTTAGAGCAGGATCTATTGCGAAAGAAGGATTTACCACCTGTATATCATTGAAGGTAACAGAGCGGTAGTTTTGAGAAAAGTTGCCGTAAACTTCGGCAACTGGGCTGTAATTATAACTAAGCCCGACCCCGCCTATAACAAATGTACGGGGCAACTGCCTGTTCTCAACTGTTACAACATCATTGACTATACTGTCGCGCAGGTCGTACACGCGGTCGTGGAATGAGCCGTTGGCTTCTGTGCGGATATGCTCTATGCGTATGCCGGGTGTAAGACTCAGTTTTGAAGAAAGCCGTACAATATGCTCAGCAAATGCAGCCATGTTCAGGTTGGGGAAAGTGTAGTCGGAAAAGATTTCAGAAGTCTCATTGGTGAAATTGAAATCTGCACCTTGCCCGTTATTTACGTATCCCTGTTGCGATGTGCTGGTACCTTTGTAAGCACGCACTCCGGCCAGCAATACCTGGTACTGGTTGCCTGCGGCATATCTATGCAGCAACCTGCTCTCTGCCGTGGTATTTTTAAAAGTACCTTTCAGCAAATCTCTTTGCCCGCCATTGTCTATTTGCGACGGGCGGTTTGTGCGAAAGCCTACCGCATCTCGCGATGCCAATAAACTATTTACCCTTGTTTGCCAGCTTGTGCGCGATGATATTTTATAATCCCATTCCACATCCAGCAGCTTCCACGATACGGCAAACCAGTTGCGTGCGCGGTTGCTCTGGCGAGGATCTTCTTCAAACATTTTATCATCAAGGCCGCCGGGTTGCTGTGCCAGGTAGCGCAGGTATGTATATTCTATGCCCAGCGTATTCCTATCGTTTATGCTATAGTGTACATCTACATATCCGTTAAACGATTCGAAATTGCTGTTGGGCCTCCAGCCATCTCCACGTTTATAATGCGCATATGCGTAATAATCCAGCTTCCCTACGGTACCACTAATAGCATTGAAAGAACCAAAGAAGCCAAAGCTACCTCCTGTTTGCCTGCTTTCTATTGAGAAGCGTTTTGCAGCGCCGGGCTGTATCATTTCAAAATTGAGCAGGCCGCCAAACTGTGTACCATATTGTAAACTTGCAGCACCCTTTATTATCTCAATTTTAGATAAAGCCTCTGTGGGAGGCGTATAATAACTTTCAGGATAACCGAGCGCATCTGCACTGATATCATATCCATTCTGACGAACATTGAAATTGGATGTACGGTTGGGGTCAAGGCCGCGGCCACCAATGCTTAGTTGCAGGCCCGAGCCATCATTCTCAAAAATATTCAGGCCGCCAATTTTTGCATATACCTGGCGGGTGTTATTGGTGGCCTTATTTACAGTCAGGTTTTTTACGTCTATTACTTCCGTTTTTTTGCCTGCTGTAATTCTCATACCATCTACCTGGTTGAGATGCCCGAAGTCTGTACCTTGTTTATCAGTCACATGAACTTCGTTCAGCTTGTTGCGCACACTGTCCTGCGCTACGCAGGTAGCGGGTAAAAGAAGTACCAGATATATCAATAGCCTTTTATAAGCCATAAATGTTCCCGTTAAAATCCTGTATCCATTTTTTGTGTTTCCAGGTGTCTGTTTGTTTAGCAAGGTTTACAGTTTCATCGATATATGGCCTGCTGCGCCTGCCGTTCAGTGCTACGTACACAGTTCCATACACTTCAGGCTCGTTCAGGCCCTGTTTGCTGTAATGTGTGTGCAATAGCTTTGCATATTGTAGTATAAAATCAGGCTGTGTGGCCATCATCTTTTCCTGGTTTCTTGTCAGGAACTCGTTGTTGTTTATTTCTACCCTGGTACCCGATGCGGCATCTACTACTACAAACTGTGCATAACCCATCTTTTCCATGAGCATTACCCTCCATGAAAAACGATAGCCTTCTTCCGTCCAGAACAATTCTCCTTTGTTCAGCAGGTACCGCCAGGGCATTACCAATTGTATAGTGAAGAACGTAACGAATAAGATAGATACCGGCTTACTAAAACGCGGCGCAAAGGTATATTTTGTTTCATTATCTGCTATAGGTATAAACCGCCAGAGTTCCTTCATCATCTGCACAAACTTGTCCGCCTCTTCCGACTCAAAAAATACCAGTGCGGATACTATCATTACGTATGGAAACACCCCGATAGGAAACAGCGCTGCGGTCATCAGGTGAAATATAACAACTGTTGCGTAGGCATAGGGACGTGTTTGCTTATTCAACAGGAAGAACGCAATAAACAGATCATATAACGCGCCGAACCAGCTGAAGAAGTAGGCAACCCACAGGTGATTGAACAAAGAGCCGATAACCGGCATATCATTATTAGCAGGCAGCCATAAGCGTAGCGGCATAGCTTCTGCCAGCCAGTCTGAATTCAGCTTTGCCAACCCCGCATAGATATATACAATAGCCATCATCAGGCGAATGCTGCCTACTGTCCATAAGGGGATATACCGCCTTGTGAGTTTTGGTTTGCGAATGGAATCTATTGAAAAGTTGACATGTGCCGGCAGCCACATCATCAGGAACAATACCAGCGACACAAAATAATAATGGTTCAGGTAGTTTGTTTTGTCCATCAGCTCTATATATGTAAAGCTGAGAAAAAGCAGTACTGCGGCAATACGATAGAATAACCCCAATGCAAAAAACAGCGCGGAAACACCACAGATAATAAACAGCAGGTAAGTATTTTGCCCTAATGGTTTTACCCATTCAAAACCGTAATAAGAAAAGAAGAAACCTGGTTTGATATATAATTGTTCAATCCAGCCCTTGCTCCAGAAACGTATAGTACTGACCAAAATCATGAAACCGAACACCATCCTGAAAACAGCAAGAGAAGCCGAATATACCGGCTTCTCTAACTGTTGTAAAAAATTCGTGTTCGTTAGTTTTTGTTTCATCGGTTAGTCACCGTCGTTGTCTGTATAAGTTATTGATATACTGAAAGCTGATACCATATCTACCTTTAATAGAGGCACCACATCCTGCAGTTCATCATATATAGTCAGCACCTGCGCACGGTTGTTTTGTACGCTGTTGTATATAGTATTGTTCAGGCCGTTGAGCGATGTTATCGCTGCATTTATTTCTGTTTCAATATATTCTGCCATCAGTACACCATTTTCATCTTGTGTACCAAGTGCTGCCAGGTAAGATTTCATGCTCTCGCCTGTAGTAGTTCCATCATAACTTTTCCCGCTATAAAAATTCAATACGCTATTCAGTGCTGTTACAGCAAGTTCTTTTGACAGGTCGGGACTATAGAATGCTTCTACAATTTCCGGCTTTGCAACACCGGTCATAGCACCTACGGGCAGGCCTATTTTCCCACTACGCAGGTAACGCTCATAATACAGTACATAGGCATTTACCATTTGCGAAAGGCTACTGTTTACGTCTGTTCCTGTAGCATTTACAAAAGTGCTTTTGTAAGCATCCCATTCATTTTTTACACTCGTTACTTTTTCCAGCATTTTAGCGGCAACCGCCTGCAGGTATAGTTTCCTGTTGTTTGCCTGCGCATCGCTAACATACATGTCCAGCGTAGCGCCATTCAGTAAATAATCCAGTGCGGGGAAACCCTGCGCATCACGATTGCCAAACTGCTCCAGGTCGAAGCTGCCGGCTGCTATGTTGTTGTTTACTTTAGAAGTAGTAACGGGGTATATGTTCATATACCCGCGTAGTACCGTAGCCTCTGCGGGACCAAACTCCAGCATATCTACTTTCTGCCATGTGATATAAGCATTACGCCAGGCAATTTGTGCGCTTTGCATAGTGGTAGGGCCAGGGGCTGTTGTAAAGGCGTCTATTTTTGTTTTCAGTTCAGTTAGCTTAACAACCATATCACTATATGCGGGTGTGATATAGTTGTTGGCATAATGCGCCAGCATCGGGCTGCGATCGAGGGCATTGTTCCCGGGGTCCGTGTTTTTTTCTTTATTGCACGATAAAGCCGCTGTAAGAACAACCAAAAGCAATCCCGAATACAAGTACCATTTTTTCATTATTCTGTCAGAACTTTTAAAGGCAGAAGCGACCAACAATGTTGAGCCGCTCCATTAACCACCGTCTTGGATGTTTTTATTAATGATTTACGACTGTTGTTTTGTCTATACCGAAAGTATTTGCCAGCTCATCGCGTACAGCATCTATATCAGCTTTGGTTAACGACCAGAAGCCATTTGTTTTATTCATCAGCTGGTTCATCAGTTGTTCAGATTTGCTCTTATTCACCTTAGCGTTGTGTGCAAAACGCAGGGAGTAGATAAAGCCTATACCTTCTGATAAGGAGTGGAACCTTGCTGCGTCATCTGATGCGGTATTGGTTTTATTCAGGTAGCTGATGGCTACGGTAGCAATACCTTTTTCCATTTCAGAACGGATGTAAGCAATCTGCTCGTCACGTGTAGCCATGTCTTTGTTTACTATGGCAGCGCGGCCTTTCAGGAAAGCGAGGTAGAAGTTCTCATTACCACCGTTATAATATGTACCCTGGCGCAGGTATTCTCCCAGGTAAGATTCCTTACCTTTTACAGGCCATGTTTCGTTGGTAGCAAAGTAACCATAAGCTTCATCCCAATGATGCTCTAATGGAGTATAGTTTTTACCATCTGCAACTGCATCGTTGTCAGCATTTTGTTTCTCTGTGCCCAGGTAGATGTTGGCTATCTGGTCCAGCATCATAGCACCTATCAGGCCTTTTTGTATAAACTGGCCCAGTTCAAATCCTTTTTCTGTCAACAGGCGATTGCTCAGTACACCTGCCTGGCCCTGTGCTGCTGTTTGTCCGTTCGCTTTACTGTTAGCTTCCATTTCATTAAACCACATAACAAAACGCTGGCGTTCTGCATCGGCTTCACTCGCAGCAAAAGATTGTGCTGTTTTTGATGATATGGTTTTGTCAGTTGCTGCATTCAGGTCTGCAGATGTAAATGGTGTGTTCTGGTTGCGGAACATGTTAATCATTTTTACCGCATCCAGGCTTGCTGTCGTACCGGTCTTCATATATGCGTCCAGTTCTTTCAGCATAGCTATGCGCGTAGTTTGGCCGGCATAGTCAACGGTTGTTTTACCACTCGCATCAGTAAAAGTTGTTTTATATACAGATGTAGCTGTCAGGCTTGTATATGGTATTTTCTGTTCAACAACGGGTGTTGGGTTAGTATTATTATCTTTTTGACAAGACGCGGCAAACATTGTTGCTATTGCCACTACAGGCATTAATATTCTCTTCATTATTCTGAGGTTTCAATTTAGTGTCGCAAAAGTATAGGGGAGAATCATGTTTCTTTTGCATAATCGGGAAAAACATACAAGGTATTATGATGCAGACATTATTATGACACTTATAGCAGTTTTGTCATAATCTGTATTCAGGCGCTATCTCTTCTCGCATACAACGGCCATGTGCAACCCGTAACCCCATTTCAACAGCAGTTTTTTCCACCATGCTTCCAGGTGACTTTTTCTAAGCAGTGCCAGCCAATACCTGTTTGTAAGGAAACGATATATACCGGAATCACCTTTTGCATATATCAATGTTTCATAAGATAATATGTCGAAAAATGGGCTCAATAACTGTAGCAATTCAGCTTTATCTATTAGTTGTTCAATAGGCTGCTGCGAATAATTGCCCCCGGTACGATGGTCAAAATAAAATTTATTGGGCGTGGTAAGTATCAGCTTCCCTTTTTTTTGCAGGATACGTGCCGCTTCTTTTACCAGTAAATGCTGTTGCTCTATATGTTCCAGCACCTCCTGGCATACAACTATGTCAAACATACCATCCTCGTATGGAGTGTCTGTAGCATCGCCGTCGCTGTAAATTACTGATGGAAATAATCGTTGTGCATTTTTCACTGCCATAGGTGACAGGTCCAGCGCGTATGTTCCGGCACCGGTAACCAACTGCCAAAACGGTGCCAGGCGGCCATCGCCGCAGCCCAGATCTAATAGTTTAAATTCCTTGCCCGTACTTTGCCTGCAAAGTTTTTGCAGTGTATTGGCAATCCACTGTGCACGCGCAAGCTTATAGCGGCCAAGTGGCTTCATCCCCTGCCAGTAGCGGTCGTAAAAGTCTTTTTGTTCACTTATGCCAGCAGTGTCCATGCATTAAAGATAATTAACCCGGCAATACCGGAAACAACAACGCCTTGCATATTATACAAGGCGTTGACAATCTATTCCCCAAACAGGATTTTACCTGTAGTATTTCTTCTTTTTCGGATTGTATAAGTTAGTTTGTGTTGAAGGGTTTTTGTGTAAATCAAAGCTAAGCCCTATTGTTATAGGGAAGGCAAACACTGAATATTCCAACCGCTCGTAAGGCCTTATCTGCGGTGCTTCTACCTCTTTATCAAAAGTATAGTTGTAATAGCGTGGTGCCAGTTCGAAATAAAACGATACATACTCTGACAGGTAAGCATTAATACCTAACTGCCCACCATAGCATAGTCCGCGGCCACCATCGGGGCCTTTATACGATTCATTTTCTGCGTAGTACAAGGAATTATTCCTGGAAAACGTATAACCCAAGGCCGCACCTACATATATAGATGCCTTAGGTCCGCCCAGAGGGAAATTTTTGTTGACAAAAACAGTAGCAGATACAGCTTGTTTTGCATATACCAGTTTTTTACCATCGCCACCCACGGAGTCTATCTTCAGGTGACGGTTATAAAAGCCGCCATACTTTTTAGTCGTTTTGCCGGATAGCTCATGCATATGGCCACCTATACCAAATTGCCAGTTAGTTATAGTAGTGCGTGTAAGCTTGGCCTGTAGAGCGTAGTTTAACAATGATTGCTCAGATTTATAAACCATATTGTCTGTAGGCGAGCCATTAAATGCGGCGCCCACACCTGCAGCCAGGCTCACTTTTTGCGCTTGTGCGTTGTATGCCAAAAGCAGTATTGACAATACTAACAGTCTTTTCATAAAAGGTTATTTAGCTAAGTGTTGTTACAACTTATTCAATCGTGACCTAAAGTAAATAATTTATACAGTATTTCTAAACATATTTTAAAAAATAGAATTAATCTGTCAATGCCAGGAAGACTAAAAGGTGTGTAATTAAAGCCCTTTGACTTCTTCCTGCTGACGTTCTATTTTTTCCCTGTTGGCTTTTTTCAGCTCGTAAAGCTGCTGCATCAGCCCATAGTCTGCTATGGCCAGCATTTCTACTGCCAGCAGGCCAGCATTATGCGCACCATTTACAGCCACGGTAGCTACAGGTACATCATTGGGCATTTGAACGATGGATAATAATGAGTCCCACCCGTCTATAGAGTTGCTGGATTTTACGGGAACACCCACTACAGGCAAGGTTGTAAGTGCTGCTACCATACCCGGCAAGTGTGCGGCCCCGCCCGCGCCCGCTATTATTACTTTAAGGCCCCGCTCCTGCGCATTGCCGCAGTATTCATACATCCAGTGCGGGCTACGGTGTGCCGATACCACAGTAAATTCGTATGGTACACCAAATTTCTTCAGCACTTCTGCAGCAGCTTTCATCACATCTTTGTCAGAACTGCTGCCCATTATTATACCTACTACCGGCTTGCTCATATTAGCTATTTTATTGCGTTACGTATTGCCTGGGCTTTAGATACCGCTTCCGATATGCTATCACCGTTTACTGTAATATGCCCTATTTTTCTTCCCTCTTTACTGTTCTTTTTACCATACCAGTGCAGGTGGGCATCTTTTGTGCTCAACGCTGCTTTGATGGTGCTTTCAAGTTCGGCTTTTTGCCCTTCGGCCGGCTCTAAGATATTTATCATTACCGACTTTTTATGCGCCGTCGTATCACCGGGTGGCATACCTGTTATTGCCCTTATCAGTTGCTCGTATTGAGAGGTAACGCAGGCTTCTATAGTATGGTGTCCGCTGTTGTGCGGGCGTGGTGCCAGTTCATTCACTATTATTTCGTCATCCACCGTCAGGAACATTTCTACAGCTACTATGCCTACCAGCTCCAGCGCCTGTGCAATGCGTATGGCCAGGTCGCGCACCTGTGCAGTGTTACGGTTGGTGATTTCTGCAGGTGCCAACTGATAGTCCAGCAGGTTTTTACTTTTATCAAAGGTCATTTCCACCGGGTCGTAACAGTTTACATCTCCTGCTTCATTTCTTGATACTATCACAGCTATTTCCTTTCTTATCTGCACCAATTCTTCCAGCACGCAGGGTACATCAAAGGCATTGGCTATATCAGCTTCGTTGTGCAGCATCATCACGCCTTTTCCATCATAGCCATCGCGGCACATTTTCAGGCAGGCGGGCAGCCGGTTTTTATGGCTTTGCAGTGCCTTTTTATCTTTTACCAATATGCCGGGTGCTACCGGTATCCCGTGTTGCAGTAAAAATTCTTTCTGGCTGTATTTATCCTGCACTATTCGTATTACTGCAGGGCTGGGATGTACTTTTACGCCTGTTGATGCCAGGTATTCCAGCGCATCCACATTTACCGCTTCTTTTTCTATGGTAATGATGTCTAACCCCTGGCCAAACTTTACTACAGCATCATAATCCAGTGTGTCTCCAACTACAAAGTTATTGGTGTAACGGGCACAGGTTGCATCCAGGCTTGTATCCAGCACATGTACGTACAAGCCAAAATCTACAGCGTGGCGTATGAGCATTCCACCCAACTGGCCGCCACCCAACACGCCTATATGTATATCCTTATCTATCATAAGGCTGCAAATTTAGTATTTGAACGCCATATATATCCGCATTTACAGCGCCATGCCATGCATATACTGAATTTATTTTTCACTCATAAAAAATCCCTATCTTTGTTGTAACAACCCCCGGTAATATTATCCTCCCTCCTCTTTTTTGCAGGATAAGACGTACCAACAGTAATGCGCAATATATCAATACAGCCCCGGCGCTAATACACAGTTGTTTTTAAACCTTTTCTTTACTTTTATATTAATACGATTAATGGAATATAATACTACGCGCAATAAGCTGCTGATACCTGAATATGGAAGAAACGTGCAAAAAATGGTTTCGCACATGCTTACTATTGAGGATAGGGAAAAGCGCACCCGCTATGCAGAAATGCTGATAGAGCTAATGGCTACCCTCAATCCCGGCCTGAAAATTATGGAGGACTACAAGCATAAGCTATGGGACCACCTGCATATGATCTCAGACTTTACCCTGGATGTTGACAGCCCGTACCCTACTCCTACGCGCGAGGAAATGTTCCGCAAACCAGACCCCATACCTTACCCCCAAACAAGGGTTGCGGTACGCCACTTTGGTAAAAACCTGAATTCTATAATAGAAAAGGCGATGGCGGAGACAGATGAAGAAAAACGCCGCAGTCTTACGCAACTTATAGGTTACTATATGAAACTGGCATACATCAACTGGCACAGGGAGCCTGTGCACGATGATATGATAAAGAACGAGTTGTCTGTACTTACAGGAGGCAAACTGCAATACGAGCAAGGTGGCTACCGTGTATATTTTGACACCCGTCAAAATTTCGCCAGCAGCAGCAATAACAAAGGCCGTAACAATAATAACAAGGGTAGAAACAATAATAACCGCAGCAATACTAACACCAGTAGCAACAGTGGCGGCGGTGGATTCAGCAAGCACAGGAAATTTAAGAACAACAGGAATAAATAGATAAGCGACAGCAATGAGTGCTTTTGAAATTCACGGCGGCAAAACCCTTAGAGGTGAAATAACAGCACAGGGTGCTAAAAACGAGGCTCTGCAGGTGCTTTGCGCGGCATTGCTTACAGACCAGCCTGTTACATTTACCAATGTGCCGGATATATTGGATGTAAATACCCTGATAGAGGTAATCGGCGACATGGGTGTTACAGTTACCCGTCCATCTGCACATACTGTTACCCTACACGCTACTGGTGTAAATGAAAGTTTTTTTGTTGACCCGGCTTTTAAAAGGAAATCATCTAAGCTGAGGGGCGCCGTAATGCTGGCTGGCCCAATGCTGGCACGCTATAAAAAAGCACACATACCCCAGCCGGGTGGTGACAAAATAGGACGCCGCAGGCTGGATACACACATACGTGGTTTTGAAAAACTGGGTGTACGTTTTGAATACGATAATGATGAAAGCCTGTTCTCGCTGGATGGCAGTGAAATGCACGGTGCGCACATACTTATGGAGGAGCCATCGGTTACAGGTACTGCCAACATACTGATGGCCGCTGTGCTGACACCGGGTACAACTACTATATACAATGCCGCCTGCGAACCTTATGTACAGCAACTGTGCCATATGCTTAACCGCATGGGCGCTAAAATAAGCGGTATAGCGTCAAATCACATAACAGTAGAAGGTGTTGAAAAACTGGCCGGCTGCGAGCACCGTATGCTGGCAGATATGATAGAAGTAGGCTCTTTTATAGGTTTGGCTGCTGTAACCAACAGCGAAATAACTATTAAAAATGCCGACGTACAGCACCTTGGCAATATCCCCGAAACTTTTCAACGATTAGGCATACAGTTGTCTATCCAGGGAGATGATATATACATACCTCAGCAGGACCAATATAAGATTCAGAAATTTATTGATGGCTCTATACTTACTGTGTACGACCATCCATGGCCGGGCTTTACACCGGATTTGCTGAGCATTGTACTGGTAACTGCAACACAGGCTAAAGGCACAGTACTGGTGCACCAGAAAATGTTTGAAAGCAGGCTGTTTTTCGTAGATAAGCTGATTGAGATGGGGGCACAGATAGTATTGTGCGACCCGCACCGCGCCGTGGTAATAGGCCTGGACAGGCAAGTGCCGCTACGGGGTATTACCATGACCAGCCCTGATATACGGGCGGGGGTAGCGCTGCTTATTGCCGCATTATCTGCCAAAGGCAAGAGTACCATACACAACATTAACCAGATAGACCGTGGTTACGAACGTATAGATGAGCGTCTTAACGCACTGGGGGCGGATATCCGCCGCGTGGAAGGCTAGGCAAGGTATCGGTAAAGCGCATCAGATTTATTTTTTTTAAACATTTACTGCATCTTTTTGTTATAGCTGTTAACAACAAAAAAATGTATGTTATGAAAGGTTTCACACTATCAGTATTCTTTGGCCTGCTCCTTATATCGTCTTGTACCTGCAACGACAACAACGATACTGCTGACGGCACTATGACAGATACAACATCTGCAACAGCTACTACTCCTGTAGATGCACCGGCAGCAGATGGAACTGTTAATAATCAAGCGGAAAGTAATGCCGCAGTAAATGATGAGCGCTACAGGCGCATGTTTAACCTGCAGGGATATACTGACGAACAGGTGCGTGAATACCGTCGCCTGCACGATGAGATGGATTGGGGCGGAGTACCCGGTTTCTATCCTGAAGCCAGCACAAGGCCGCTTACAGAAGAAGATACGCGCTACCTGACGAAGTGGGGACATAAAGTAATGCTGAATGAAATATATGCCCGCCATGGCATGACATTTGACGATCCGGATTTAAAAGAACATTTTACAGGCTTCGGCTGGTACAGTCCGTCATCAGCTAATGTAAATTCAAAACTTACTGCGCAGGAAAAAGAAAATATCGCTTTCCTGAACAGCCACCCCGCACAGTAAGCCTCCGTAGAATAATATTTATAAAAAATGACGTACCCTGGCGGTACGTCATTTTTATATTATTCAGCAATTCAGTTATTGTTGAACCTCATTTTTACGCCACGCAACCATACCCCCTTCCAGGTTATACAAATCGTTAAATCCATATTCACCAAGCCTTTGTATGGCAATAGCGCTACGGATGCCCTTTTCGCAATAAAGTACAATAGTAGCTTTTGCATCCAGTTCGTTTTTCCGCACCATTAGTTCTCCAAATGGGATGTGCTCCCCGCCTATATTATATGCATTACGCTCCCAATCTTCCCTTACATCCAGCAAAATGAACTTTTTATTGTCCACCTGCCAACATTTTAACTCGGGGGGTGTTATAGTTTTCATTATATAGCTATAAATAAATCTTTAGCGCAAGTTAACGTTATAATAAAATATAGTCCCATATATTTGCTACTTAAACAATTAATGTATGTACATGAAAAATTTATTATTATTCCCGATTGTAGCCGGTACGCTATTTATTGCATCTTGCCAGGATGCGCCTGAGGCAGATAACGCTGAAGTAACAGAAGCCCAGGAGGTTGAAACTACAGCAGGTAATACCTATGCAGCAGATGTATCTCAAAGTAAAGTAGAATGGATAGGTACAAAGCCTGTAGGCCAGCATCACGGTACTTTTAAACTGCAGAATGGTACCCTTATAGTGTCTGAAAATGCGCTGAAAGGCGGTACGTTTACTGTAGATATTAAGAGTGTAACTCCTGATGACCAGGACGCAGAAGGTAATGCAAAACTACAGGGTCACCTGATGAGTGCAGACTTTTTTGATGCTGAGAAACACCCTACCGGTACGTTTGAAATAACAAATGTAACTGAAGGCGTACAAAATACAGACGGCCTGGTAATGAAAGACGCAACACATACCATTACAGGTAACCTTACTCTGAAAGGGGTTACAAAAAGCATAACATTTCCTGCAAAAGTTCAGGTTGCAGAAAGCAACATTACTGCAGATGCTAACTTTAATATAGACCGTACCCAGTGGGAAATAGTTTATGGTAACGATAAGAGCCTTGGCGATAAATTCATCCGCCCAGAGGTAAATCTTCAGGTACACCTGGTTGCTAACAAGCAGATGTAAGTTTTTTTCATAATTATAGTTTTACCCGGCCTTGCAAATTTTGCAGGGCCGGGTTTTTATATGCGTAAAGCCTGGTTGAAATGCAGCTAGTAGTGCCAAAAAAAAGAGGCCCTGAAAAGGACCTCTGTATATAAGGGATAAGAGAGAGACTCATTTATGTACGCTGTTTACTTTTTACAGAGGGGTGTACCCATAGTTGCCCATGGAAGATGACTTTTTCTCTTGTTCCGCAATGCCTTACAATAATATTCTTCCCTTTATAATGTACGGCTATATTGCGCTACAAATATGGTGTTCTGGCTCATATACATCAAACAACTGTTAAGCGTTAACGAGACATTAACAAAGCATGACAGAACTCAACTAAAAGAAAAAAGCAGCCTTTATGGCTGCTTTTTATATATCGTATAGAAGGATAGATTATTGCTGTGTAGCAGTATAAACTACATCTACCGCATAAGTACCTGCAGGATATGCAAAACCCGGAGTAGCTTTGTACATCACGCTGAATTTCTGGTCGCCACCGCGGTTTGCAGCAGTTATCAGGTTTTGGTTAGCATTGGTAAGTGTAGCATATGTGCTGCTTGAAAACGGTGTAGCTATTGCACCACCTGTAC